>CAWACI010000007.1:0-280493 GCA_963780465.1 uncultured Pseudomonadota bacterium | reverse complement strand
AGCAGATCGTCGAGGCATAGATACCGGGCGGAATGGGCGCGATGCCGCCTCGGTGGCCCGTCGCCTGCTGTCGAAAATGAACGTGGCCAGCGTTTCCAACCCGTCGAGATCGAACTCCTCCAACATCTGCGTCAGGCGCCGTGCCCCGGCGTCGTTGCAGGCGCAAAGCGAATAGACATCGCCCTCCAGCTCGACCGGCAGCCTCGTGCCGGCGCGCAGAATGTCGAGACCGTCTCGTTCGCCTTGCCCTCTTCGAAGCAACGGACGATCGGAATATACATCCCCTCCTCAAAGACAGAGCGTCCGTCGGGTCCCATGCCAAGACCGCCGACATCGATCACATGCGCGGTGTTGGCAAGCAGGCCAATCATCCGCCCGCGATGGAATGCCGGCGTGACCACGGTGAAGTCGTGCAGGTGACCCGTGCCGAGCCACGGATCGTTGGTGATGAAATGATCGCCCGGCCGCATCGTGTCGGCCGGAAACTTCGCCAGAAAATGTCCGACGCTTTCGCTCATCGCGTTCACATGCCCCGGCGTGCCGGTGACCGCTTGCGCCATCATGCGTCCTTGCAGATCGAACACGCCCGCGGACAGATCGCCGGCTTCGCGCACCGTGGTGCTGAAGGCGGTGCGGATCATCACCTGCGCCTGTTCCTCCACCACGGCGATAAGCCGGTTCCACATCACCTGCCGCTGGATCGCGGCGAGTTGGCTCTCAGCTTTTTCCATTATGCCAGCTCCGAAGTTGCGCGCGTGAGCGACAGCCATCCTTGCGCGGTGACCGCGGCCTGCCAGCCTGGCCCCAGCAGCGTCGACGTCTCGGTCTCGGCGATGATCGCAGGGCCGCGCATCGTCGCGCCCGGTTCAAGCGCAAAGCGGTTAAAAATAGGCCAGACGCTTTCCACGCCCGAGGCACTGTCGCGCACCACGCGCGAGGTCTGGGCTTCCGCCGTGTAGGCTGTGACGGCTGTATCCGGCGGTTGCGGCGGCGGCGCCTCGGTTTCCACCGTGACGATATAACTCAGCACCTCCACCTCTGAGCCGGGCACCGGCCGGTCGTAGAAGCGCGCATAGGCGGTTTCGTAGTCCCGCATGATGGCGGCCGCATCTTCCGGCACCAGCGACCTTACCGGCAGCGCCACCAGGATCTCGTGCCCTTGCCCGACATAACGCATGGTGGCGATGCGCGTCTGCACCGTTTTCGCGCCAAACGCGCCGGCGGCCACCGCTTCGCTGGCCTCCCGCGCCATATCTTCGAGCAGCGCGTTCACCGCGGCCAGATCGAGCGCGTTGAGCCGCTGATACAGGCTCCGCACCACCTCATACCCGACCGGCGCGCGCAAGAAACCGATGGCGCTGCCGACACCCGCCCCGTTCGGCACGAGCACGCGGTCCATGCCCATCTTTTCGGCAATCCGCGTCGCATGAACCGGGCCGCCACCTCCAAAGGCGATCAGCGTGCGGCCGGCCAGAGCGGTGCCGGCCTCGATCGCATGCACGCGCCCGGCATTGGCCATGGCCTCGTCGACGATCTCGACGACGGCGAGCGCCGCCATCCCGGAGGAGAGTTCCAGCCTGGCGCCGACATGTTCATCGAGCGCCCGGCGCGCCGCTGCGGCATCGAGCATGATCGTGCCACCGGCAAAAGCCGTGGCGTCGTAGCGGCCGAGCAAAAGATTCGAATCTGTCACCGTCGGCGCGGTGCCGCCACGGCCATAGGAGGCAGGCCCCGGTGCAGCACCTGCACTTTCCGGCCCCACAGCGACCCGCCCTAGCGGATCCACGCTGGCGATGCTGCCGCCGCCGGCTCCGATCTCGACCATCTCAATCACCGGAATGCGCAGCGGCAATCCCGACCCTTTGCGCAGCCGGCCGATCCGCGCAACCTCGAAACTGCGTGAGGTCTGCGGCTTGAAATCGTCGATCAGGCAGACTTTCGCGGTGGTCCCACCCATGTCGAATGACAGCACACGCTCGAGCCCCGCCTCGCGCGCGATCGTCGCTGAAAATATCGCGCCACCGGCCGGACCGCTTTCCACCAAACGAATCGGAAAGCGACAGGCCGTCTCGATGGTGGTGAGCTTGCCTCCGGAGAGCATCAGAAAGATCGGCGCATGCAGCCCCATCTCGCGCATCCCGCTCTCAAGCCGCCGCAGGTAGCGTGCCATCATCGGCTGCACATAAGCGTTCGCCGCAGTGGTGGAGAAACGTTCCCATTCCCGCATTTCCGGCGATACTTCAGAGGAGAGCGAGATCGGTACATCCGGCATCGCCTCGGCCAGCAGTTCCGCGGCACGGCGCTCATGCGCGGAATTCACGAAGGCATGGAGAAACCCGACAGCGATGCTCTCAACCTCTTCGCGCCGCAGCCGGGGAACGAGATCACGCACCGCCTGCTCATCGAGCGGGCGCAGCACACGGCCAAGATGATCGAGCCGCTCCGGCACGGTGAACCGCAAATGCCGCGGCACCAGCGGTTCCGGCAGAACGATGTTCAGATCGTATTGATCGTAACGGCTTTCGTTGCGCATCGCCAAAACATCGCGAAACCCCTCGGTCGTCACCAAGGCCGTGCGCGCGCCCTTGCGTTCGATGACCGCATTCGTCGCCAATGTGGTCCCATGGATCAGGAGATCGACTTTCTCCGCTGCGATACCGGAAGTTGCAAGGATGCTCGCCATGCCCGCGAGAACAGCTTGCTCGGGCGCCTGCGGCGTTGTCAGCACCTTCGCCGTGAACATTTGGCCGCGATGCTCCAAAGCGAAATCAGTGAAGGTCCCCCCAATATCGATGGCAAGCTTAGTTTTTCGCGTGTCGTTATAAATTTCAGCCGAATCAAGCATCTGCCTACTTTCTGCTCATAATGGGACCCAACGTCTTGCGCCAACCATCGAAAAACGCACGGACGTTAGCCAAACTAAAGTTTCTTAATCGGAATGTAGCAATCTACGTGCCAAAGGCAAGCGAAGAGGAAGGCTTCTTTTTTGTGAACAAAAAGAAGCAAAAAAACTTTATTAATCTGGGCCATAGGCATTGTCGCCGACAACGCCCATGGCCCAGCTTCAATAAAAAAGTTTTTGCGCCGCTTTATTTAAAAAGCGGCCGCTTTTTCCTTCCACGCGTTTTACGCAGACAGGATCAAGCCGGATCTTTTGTCCCGAAAGACAAATTCTGGCCCACCTCCGTCGCGCGAAAGACTGCCAGCGCGACGCAAGCTGACAATACGGGCCCCATCGCGAGCGCCAGCAGCGCCAGACTGAAGTCACCCGTAGACTGCTTGATCCAACCGAAAATCAATGGACCGACATAACCGCTCAACGCCCCGATCGCATTGATGATCGCCAACCCGGGCGCAGCCCCGGGCCCCGCGAGAAGAGTCGGCGCCCAGCCCCAGAAGGTCGCGATCAGCGCATAGATGCCAACACTTGCGAAGCATAGCGCCGCCATCATCGCCACCGGATTGTGCAGGACGACACAAACCGCCAGGCCCGCCGCAGCACAGAATGCCGCCACGACGATGTGGTTAACGCGCGCGCCGGTCCGATCCGCGCTCCTGGTCCAGAGGACCATGCTGATCGAAGCGAAGATCGATGGAATGGCGGTGATAAATCCCGTTTCGAGGTTACTGACACCAAAGGCTTTGACGATCTGTGGCAGCCACAGCGTCAAGCCGTAATTTGCGATGTTGGCGCCA
Organism: uncultured Pseudomonadota bacterium; assembly: GCA_963780465.1. Taxonomy (GTDB): domain Bacteria; phylum Pseudomonadota; class Alphaproteobacteria; order Acetobacterales; family Acetobacteraceae; genus Acidocella. The sequence continues at coordinate 276,797 of CAWACI010000007.1, read as the reverse complement.
AAGCACATGACGCTCAGCGCGAGTATTTGCGGCTTCACGAAGGCTTTCCTGATCGACAGGAAGTCCTTTTTCTCACCATCGCGCCGTTCATCCTCCATCCGCGCCGCGAGCCAGTCGCGCTCCTGCGGACGCAGCCATGCCGCCTCCTTCGGGCGATCCGTCAGATACCGCAGCACGACGAAGCCAAGCATGACGGCCGGCAGCCCCTCGACGAGGAACAGCCATTGCCAGCCTTGTAGACCGAGACGGCCATTGAGCCCCAAGAGCAGCCCGGAAAGGGGCGCGCCGATGATCCCCGCGATCGGCATCGCGGCCATGAACATGCCGGTGATCCGGGCGCGGTACGCTGCCGGGAACCACCAGGACAGATAGAGGACCAGACCGGGGAAAAATCCAGCCTCGGCGGCGCCCAACAAAAACCGCACGGCCAGAAACGAATGAGGGCCGACGATGAAGGCCGTGGCCCCCGAAACCAAACCCCAGCTGATCATGATGCGCGCAATCCAGACGCGCGCACCAAGTTTCTGCATCATCAGGTTGCTCGGCACCTCGAACAGGAAATAGCCCAGAAAATAGATACTGGCCCCAGCCCCATACGCAACCGGTGACAGGCCAATGCTCTTATTCATCGTGATGGCTGCCATCCCGACATTGATCCGGTCGAGATACGACACGAAATAGCAAAAAATCAGAAAAGGAATGATCCGCCGGATGACCTTGGTCACCGTGGACCTCTCAATATGGCCGACTCCTAGAGGACCATCTCCATGCACATCGAACACGCTCACGCATCTCTCCTTCAGCTAAAACTGTTGAATAGGAAGACATCATTTTGAAATTTTTTATGAAGTACGTGCCGTGTGCTGGGTAATGTACTTAAGCCGTTAGAGTGCGATCGTTTTAGGTTCGCGCACTTTGCGCGGAACTAAAACGTGAATCGCCCTCATCAAAAAGGCTACAGCATGATCCCTTCTAAAGAGATCATGCTGTAGTGTTACTTAATCACGATAGACCTCAACGCAGTGATCACCTCCGCGTGACGCTCGACCGGCAGACGGTCAACGCTCATCTGAGGCTTGCCCGGGCGGTCAGGCCGGCTGTCATCGACCGCCTGCCCGACCCAAACCGCGGCTTCAAGAAACCGACGGTCCATATCGGGCGTAAAATGCGCCAGAAGAGCCGCGGCACGATCCGGGCGAAGAGCTGCCATCGCGGCCAGCAACCCGTAAGCGCCCCAGTTCGAAACGCCCGCGACAATCAGGTGATCGGCGCGCGTTTTCGCCGCAATCAGACCACCATTCGGGATGTCGTTGGCAACGATCTCCGGCGGCAAGACGCCCATGCCGATTTCATTGCCGCCATCACCGATGCCGATGGTCGTCCATGGCGGGCTCCATCCTTCGTCATCGAAGAGCAGGTCGAGCGGGGCGGTTTCCGCCGTCATATCCCATCCGTGCTCGCGATGGGGCTTGCCGTCAGACCCCGGCGCCACGCGTTCGATGGCGATGAGGTGGGTGAGCGGCTGCGGAGCCTGGGCCAGCCTGTCCCGCAATTTGCAGACCGCTTCGCTCTTGATGGACACGATCTCGAGATCCACCGCACCGGGTATCGCCGTGCTCAGCGCCCAGACGGCCTTCGCGCAGGGCGCGTCTGAAATCAGCGTCACCGGGATACCGGCATTCAGCAGCCCTGCGGCCAAATGCGCAGCACCTCCGAGGCCGTCAGTCTCCGGCGACGGCGGTTCGGCGTGGCGAATGAAGAAGCCCGTGACGATGCCGACATGCGGTTTCGACGTCTCCATGATCGAGCGCGCCGCACGCTCAACGCCGCCTTGGGCAAAAGCCTTCATGCGGGCAATATCCCGGCCGACATTGCGGCCGATAAGGTCTTCGATTTGCGTCATGACGAGCGCGCTCGGACTATCGTTCATCCGCATTTTGATACTCCACGTTTATTCACCCTCGATCCTCACCAAAAACTCTAGGAAACTTCAGCGATCAGCTCGATCTCGACGGTGCAGTCATGCGGCAGGCTGCCCATGCCGACGGCCGAGCGCGCATGCCATCCGCGTTCGCCGAACACTTCCACCAGCAGATCCGAACAGCCATTGATGACCTTCGCCTGGTCACGGAACCCCGGCGCCGCATTGACCATGCCGAAGAGCTTGACGATCCGCACCACCCGGTCGAGATCGCCGGTCGCTTTCTGCAGCACCGCGATCAGCTGCAGCCCGACATGGCGGGCGTGCGCCTGCGCCGTCTCCAGCCCCACATCGCCGCCGACGGTGCCGGAAAAATAGCCCCCGTCCGGACGCCGCGGCGTCTGGCCTGAGAGGTACAGCAGATTTCCGGTGCGCACGAACGGCACATAGGTCGCGATCGGCTTCGGCAGCTCCGGCAGCGTCAGCCCCAGCGCGCGCAGCCGCGCCTCAACTTCACTCATTGCACCTTGCCCCGCGCCGCCACCGTGAACATCGCTTCGACGCGCCCATTGCGCACCGCCGGAATGCGATCGAACAGATTCGTCACCACGCACACATGGTTGGGGATGATCGTCACCCGCTCGCCCACTTCAGGCCCCTTGGAGCCGGGCGGCACATGGCAATGTCCATGCTCTTCGCTCAGCGCGACGATGCCGATTTGCGGGTATTCGACGATATGCCCGAACCCGCTCAGCCCCTGCGTGTCCGACGATAAAGTCTTTGAGCCCGCATCGATGATGCAGCGATCCTCAGCGGGCCGCGACACCACCGTCGCGACGATGCGCAACGCGCAATCCTCCAGCGCGCCGTGCCCCCGCTCCACCTGCGACCGGTCCGAATAGATGTAGGTCCCAGGCCGGTATTCCGTAACCAGCTTCTGTTCATGTGCATGGAACAGATCGGGTGTGCCGCCGGAACTGATTTCCGGCACGTCCACACCGGCGCGCCGGCACGCCGCCCGCGCGGCCTCGAGCCAGCCTGCCACCTCCGGCAGGCGATGTTTCGGCGGATAGGTCATCAAGCCGCGGAAGCTGATCCCGGGCAGCGCTGTCACTAGCTGCGCCAGCGCCGCGGCCGCTTCCGGCGTCGCCACGCCACAACGTCCGGCGCCGGTATCGCATTCGATCAGGACCGGCAAAGGCTGCACCTCGCCCGCAAATGTTTCCGACAGCCCCCGCAGCACCGCTTCGCTATCGGCAACCACCTTGAGGCTGACGCGCCGCGCCAAGCTGCGCAGCCGCTCCAGCTTGGCCCGCCCTACAATGTTGAAGCTGATCAGGATATCGGTGATCCCGGCATCGGCCATCACCTCCGCCTCGCCGATTTTCTGGCAGGTGATGCCGCACGCCCCGGCACGCAGCTGCAAATGCGCAAATTCGGGAAGCTTATGCGTCTTGATGTGCGGGCGCAGGGCGATGCCATGCCGGTTCGCGTAATCCTGCGCACGGTGAATATTCCGCTCGACCAAATCGAGGTCGATTACCGGCGTCGGCGTGTCCAGATCATCTATGTTCATAACAGCCTATCCTAGAACTTCCTGTGCCAGCACGCAGGCGCGGGCTGGCACAGGCAACAAGATCAAAGTGCGCCCCTCAATCGCCACGCGATCTCAAAGACACGAGCACTGCAGACAAAAATAGCAAGTTCAACCATATCGACCGAAAAAAATGCACACAACGCACTATTTCGTGCGGTAAGAAGTAACATTTTTTATCATCCGGACCATTTCAGCCTAATATTTAGGCCGTCGGCACAGGCTGCCTGCGTGACTGAACGTCTCAGGCGAGCAAAAAGAAGGCTGCTTTTTGTGAACAAAAAGTAGCAAAAAACTTTGTTATGCTGGGTCATGGGCGCTGTGGGTGACGACGCCCATGACCCAGCATAACAAAAATTTTTGCGCCGCTTTTTTTAAAAAGCGGCCACTTCCCTCAACGCCCGCTGAACAGCGCCGGTACGCCCAGCGTAATGCCCGGCACGAAAGCAATCAGCAGGACAGATCCCATGGGGAGTGGATAGTGGCCGATGCTCTGGCAGAGTGAGGTCGCTTACCCCCCCCACTCCTTGGAGACGCAGATGCCGATTACAGCTGAAAGGCCCCAAACGGTGGCCACTATCCGTACCGATCTTGGCGCAATTTTTGTGTCACTGGAATTGAGTTCGATCGACTTGGCTGATCACATCGCTCTCGCCTGGTGCCGGAGGGAAGATGTCGAAGCATACGGTGTGCGCAGGCAACATCTCCGGCCTTCTTGACCGATTTCGGGCGGTTCAGGAGCGGGCGCGTTCCCGAACTGGGCAACAATTTCCGATCGTCGTGATCCAAGAGGCCGGTCTTGATGGATTTTGGATCCATCGCGTTCTCAAAGCCGAAGGAATTGAAAGCTACGTTGTCGATCCGGCCTCGATTGCCACCTCGCGTCGCCGGCGGAGGGCAAAGACCGACAAGATCGATGGTGAAGCCTTGCTGCGAGCGCTGCTTGCATACAAGCGGGGGGAGCCACGGGTCTGCGCGATGGTTTCTGTTCCGACGCGAGAGGATGAAGACCGGCGGCGCATCTCACGCGAACGCCGGGCCTTGACGAACGAGCGGGTTCGCCATGTCAACCGAATCAAAGGATTGTTGTTTGGTCAGGGTGTATCTGGCTATGAGCCTCTGCGCCGGGACCGGCGACAACGGCTTGATGCGCTCCGGACCGGTGATGGTCATGAGTTGCCATGTCATCTCAAATCCCAGATCAATCGTGAATTGGATCGACTTGAATTGTTACTTAATCAGATCAAGGCTGTTGAGGACGAACGAGATGAAACCTTGGCGTCGGCGCACGTCACTACGGCAGCACCGGCGCTGCTGCTGGGTCTCAAAGGCGTTGGCGAGGAATTGGCAACCATCCTCTGGTTTGAGTGTCTGTACCGTCAATTTGCCAACCGAAGGCAGATTGCCGCCTACGCCGGCCTTGCTCCGACACCCTGGCAGAGCGGGTCAATCGATCGGGAGCAGGGCGTATCAAAAGCGGGCAATCCAAGATTGCGAGCTACCATGATCCAGCTCGCCTGGCTCTGGCTACGACATCAGCCGGACTCCGCTCTCACCTGCTGGTTTCTGGAGCGCGTCAGTCTGAACGGCGGTCGCCTCAAAAAGAGGACTATCGTTGCACTTGCTCGCAAGCTGCTGGTGGCGCTTTGGAAATATGTGACCGTCGGTGTCGTGATTGAGGGAGCCGTTATGAAAACAATCTAATCCTTATCTGCCGGACTGACTCTCGAAATCTTCCGGGACCAGCTTATAATCCCGGCGGATCCAGGTGGATGCACCGAGCATGCGCATGGCATAAAATGCCGCTAGCACAGAATGGTTTCATCCTCTTGAGCCCCTTGCCCGCCGCAAGCGGGATAGTGGTGCGGCCGTTATGAACGGCGACCGAATGTGAGTTTGATCGTGCTCGGAGACGAGCTGCGTCAAGTTAACGGGCTCTTGCCTCGGATACCGAAAATTAGAGAAGGATCAATTTGCTCATAAAAATTAGGCTCCTCGCTGTTTCACGTGGGTAGCTTGAGTTCGAGCCTTCCGGCGACGAGGCAGATGATCGCTCTGAGGTTGTGATTTGACCGGCAGCCCGATCCCCCCTGCGTCCCAAGGGCGCCGAGTGTGTCGCCGTGCTCGCGCCGGTCAAGGGCAAGCCGCCGCTGACGCGGCGGTGGCCTCCGGCCACCCTTGACCACCGCTGTGCTCGGCGCACCTGCAAGATGCGCAGATCGGACGGAGGGATGGTTGGCGATCGAACAAAGGGATGCGCGTTGGGTGGCTCAACCTGGGCCGCTACCCACACCAAATAGCGAGGAGGCAAAAAATAGTTGACGCGAAGTTCCCCATGTGAGCGCATACGAGCACGACCGCATAGGGCGCCATGGCCCGGACCGCGGATTCAAGATCGCTGCCGGCGACCGAAGCGGAGACGTAGAAGCCGACGCCGACAGGCGGGATGAAAGCGCCGACCCCCATGGCAAGAATCAGGACGATACCGCACTGCACCGCGTCGACCCCCATGCCGGTTGCAATCGGCAGGAGCAGCGGCGCCAGAATGATCAGTGCGGGCAAGCCCTCAAGCAGCGAGCCGATGACAATCAGCAGCAGAACGGACCCTGCCATGAAGATCAGCCGGCTCTGATGCGGCCCGCTCAGGAGGGCGATCAGCTCTTGGGGAAGGTTTGCCGCGGTCAGCACCCAGGCGAAGGACGAGGCCGAGGCGAGAACGAAGAGGACCATCCCCGCAACGCTCCCGCATTCGACCGCGAGATTGAGCATCTGACGCGGCGACAAGGCACGGTAGACCAGCGCGGACAGGACGATCCCATAGACCACCGCGAGCGATGACGCCTCCGTCGGCGTCGCGATGCCCCCTTTGATGCTGGCGACCATCGCAACCGGCATGATCAATGGCAGGATCGCGCCGGGCGCAGCCTTCAGGCGTTGCCCGGGTGATGTCCCCAGATCCCGCTCGGGCCCGCGGCGCGCGATGACATAGATCAGCGCCATCAGGCAGAGTGCGATCACGGCGGCAGGGATCAGGCCGGCGATGAAGAGCGCGCCGATCGAGATCGGCGTGACCGAGCCAAGCACAAGCATGGCTATGCTTGGTGGGATCGTCTCACTCATGGCGGCCGCGGCGGCGAGTACGGCCGCCCCGTCCGCCTCGCGATACCCCTGGCGTTTGAGCTCGCCCCGGACGACCGGCCCCACCGCCGCCACATCGGCGACCTTGGATCCTGAAACACCGGCAACCAGGTAGATCGTGACAACGATGACCTGCAGCAGGCCGCCGCGCATACCTCCGACCAGCGCCATCGCGAAACGCACGAGGCGCAGGCTGATTCCGCCCCTCTCCATGATCAGCCCGGCAAAGATGAAGAACGGCAATCCGTTCCGTCGCCCGGGTGTCTACCTGGAGGCGGATAAATTGATGCGGCACCGAGTAAAAAAAGCCGCTGACCTCGACATGATAATCCAGCGAGACGCGGGCAAATCCCCATTCGGCGAATTCGTAATCCGTCTCGGGCAGCTCACCCAAAGCCGGGTGCTCGATCGTCTCGAACAGATGCCGTCGGCTGACCCCAAGCCGGCGCATGATGTGATCGTTGATCCGCGCCACCATGCCGGCAATCGCCTGGTTGGCCTCGGCCAGGGAGAAGAACGTCTGCCGCCGCAACCGGCCCAGAATATAGCTCTGGGCAAAGCGCACCCCGGCCTCAACTTTGGCCTTATCCTTCGGCCGCCTTGGTCGCGCGGGAAGAATGCCAACGCCGTAATGCGCGGCCATCCGGCCGTAGCTGAGATTGATCTCGGGATCGTAGAACGATGTCTTGGTGACGCCGGACTTCAGATTGTCCGGAATCGCCAGCCGCGGCACCCCGCCGAAAAACCGGAACATGCGGACATGGGCGCCAATCCAATCAGGCAGCGTCTGGGTCCAGGTCGCTTCGCAGTAGGTAAAACTCGACGCCCCCAGCACCGCGACGAAAATTTCGGCAAAGCGCACCACCCCCGTGACCGGGTCGGTGACGCCGATCTTTTTGCCGGAATAATCGACAAACACCTTGTCACCGGCCCGGTGTTCCTGGCGCATGACCGGCGACAGCCTGGCCTCGAACTCCCTCATCAGATCACAGAATTGGCTGATATGTTGTTGCCAACATATTGAAGAGCGTTTTTAGCTTAGCTGCGCGGCTCACCGACGCGGGAAATGACAGCGTTTCGGTTGGGTCCGCGCAGGTGAGCTAAAAACGTGTTGGACGAAGCCGCCGGCACCATGGTGGTGCTATGGGGATTGAATCTGACCGGCGGGTCGTGGCGGCCGGGAATGTCTCGAGGACAGGGTTGCGGGTAATTGATGCGACCGTCCGTCAGGGAAGAGATCGGCGGTTGACGGGTAATCTGGCGACTGCCGGAAGCGCACCTTGAAGGCTTTGGAGCGCGCCGCGGACATAACTTCGCAGTGGCTTGGTCGGAGCCAGTAAGTTTGAGCGGGACTAGTGGTGAGGCAGCGACTGTCTTGTGTCATGATGTGTCGATGATTGATGGGACTGGTGTGATCGGCCTCAGGACGTCGATGCAAACCATGCGGCCCAGGCGACAAGCCGGGCACTCCCAGAGGTCGACGCCGGTGAGGTGTTCAACTTTCTCGCGGTAGTCTGTGTCGTTGTCTGTTTTTGTCGGCGGCGGCTCGGGCTTTGTCATGCCTAGGAGTTCGCGGCAGCGGGCGAGTTTTTCGTTGCGGTAGCGATTGCCGAACAGGCCATAGTAGCGAATACGCTGGAAGCCGTGGGGAGGAACATGGATCAGGAAACGCCGAATGAATTCGTCAGCGGCCAGCGTCATGATTTTCTGCTGGCTGCCGGCGTGATAGTCCTTCCAACGGAAGCGCACCTGTCCGTCTTCGATGTCGAACAGGCGATTGTTGGAGATGGCGACGCGGTGTGTATAGCGTCCGACATAGTCCAAGACCTGGAGCGCGCCAGCGAACGGCCGCTTGGAGTAGACGATCCAGTTTGTCCGGCGAGCGGGATCGAGGTGGCGCCGGAAGGCAACCGGTTCGCGCAGCGACTGCAGTGCCGAGAAGAACTGTAACTCGCCGGCGTCGTATGCTTTTTCCAGAGCCTGCAGAAATAGCCGACGGAACAGTTTCGAGAGAACCCGTACGGGTAAGAAAAACCCAGTGCGGCATGAGATCCAGCGGGTTCCATCCAGTGACAGCCCACCACCCGGCACGACGCAATGCAGGTGGGGATGAAAGGACAAATTTTGCCCCCAGGAGTGAAGCACAGCGAAGAAGCCGATCTCTGCGCCAAGATGCTTGGGATCGGCGGCAATCGTGCGCAGGGTCTCGGCGGTCGCCTGAAACAGGATATTGTAGAGGGTGGCCTTGTTCTGAAAGGCGATTGCAGTGATTTCCTGCGGCACGGTAAAAACGACGTGGAAGTACTGAGTGTCGAGCAGTTCGGCTTGACGGTCTTCCAGCCACTGGGCGCGAGCCAACGATTGGCATTTTGGACAACTGCGGTTCCTGCACGAGTTATAAGAGATCCGCTGCTCGCCACACGCATCGCACTGCTCGACATGACCGCCGAGCGCCGCCGTTCGACAGCGCGCGATTGCGGTCATAGCGGAACGCTGTGCCTTGGATAAAGAGAGGCCGTAATGCTCTCGATACGCGTCACCGTAGCGGCGGAACACATCCGCCACTTCCGGGCCCGAGCGGGACATTCAACCGGCGCTCAGAAGTGTTTTGGCGCCGGGCGGGGCGGTTCAAGGGGAACCGGATGCGGCAGCAACTCCAGCGGACTGGTCGTGGCGCAAACCTTGCTGGTGGCGATGCGCAGGTATTGGGCCGTTGTCGCCAGGCTGCGGTGACCGAGCAGCAGCTGAATGGTTCGCACATCCGTGCCGGCTTCGAGCAAATGGACTGCGAAGGCATGCCTCATCGAATGGGGCGTAACCGGTTTGGTCAGACCCGATCGGCGATGCGCGACGCGACAGGCGTCGCTCACGGCATCTCTGGTCAAGGGCTGACCAGAGATGCCTCCAGGAAACAACCATTCCTTGGGCCGCACCAGCCGCCAGTAATCGACCAGCGTCTCCAGCAGCTTGGGCGAGAGCATGACATAGCGGTCCTTTTGGCCCTTGCCCTGATCAACCCGGATCACCATCCGCTGCCGATCAATCGCACTCGGCATCAGGTGAAGGGCTTCGGATATCCGCAGGCCCGCAGCATAGCAGGTGGTCAGGATGGTGCGATGTTTGATGCTGGCAACGCAGCCGAGAAACAGCAGGACCTCTGCCGGGCTGAGAACGATGGGGAGCGTTTTGGGTGGCTTGGGGGCCGGGATGACCTCATCGAATTCCCAGTCTTTCTTGAGCGTGACTTTGTAGAAGAACCGCAGCGCCGACACGCAAACATGGATTGATTTGGGCGCCAGCTTCTTCTCATTCGTCAAAAAGACTTGGTATGACCGGATATCGTCAGGTCCCAAAAGAGCTGGGGACTTGTCGAAGTGCCGGGCGAACGACGAAATTTGCTGAAGATAGGATGATTGCGTCAGAGGCGAGAGATTACGGATCTGCATGTCCTCAGCCATGCGTTGACGAAGCACTGCCATCAAATTGCTCCTTTCCAAGATAAGGTGTGCTGCAAGCAGCCCCAATATGGTGGCGCACTCGATACCCTTCATGAATTCCAAACCGCGCAGCCCCTGCGAGCCCAGGGTCACGGGAACAGCATCGGCGATGCCACCAATCCCGCGAAGCGGGTTCGTCCAACAGCCGTTATGTTGCGGTCGTAGTTATGTGGCTTTTGGGCGTCATTTTCGTTGCCTGCTGGAAGCTTTGGCACGCTTGACGCAACATAAATCGGGGCTTCGGCTGGCGGACCTTTCTCTTTTTGGGAGTCCGCCATGGATCATCTACCTTCTTCCAGCATCGATGCCGATCAACACTTTCAAGACGCACCATTCGCCGACGAGCGCGCCCGCTATCTGCACCACTGTGCTGCACATGGAGCGAGGCCGGGCGTCCTGAGGATCAAACGCAACGAACTCCTGTGGATCGCGCGTCACCTCGGCCCGAATGCCAACCAGGGCGTCGGCATGACGGAGTTGATGCCTATTGCGCAGGAGCGGCAGAACCGTCACGGCGTGACGAGTGCTGCGCGGCGAGTCATCGATATCGGGCGACCTTGGCTGCGGTTCCTTGGCTGGTGGCGTGAACCCGTCGTCCTGTTTTCTTACCAGAGCCAACTCGACCGGTATCTTGCCTGGATGCGCGACGAGCGCGGTTTTACCCCGTCGACGGTGGAGCAACTGGGTCGAACGACGAGGAAATTCTTGCGTTGGTGCGAACAAGCGAAGAAACTCCTCGGGGACCTAAGACCCGAGGACTGTGACAACTATTTCGTAACCCAGGGAACCGGGCGTTGGGCACGCGTCTCGATGGCGAACACAGCCTCAGCGCTGCGCGCATTTTTGCGCTACGCGGCCCAGGAGGGATGGTGCTCGGCCCGTTTGGCGGAATTGATTTGTCGGCCTCGGCTCTATCAGCAAGCGTCTCTGCCGTATGCCCCGGATTGGTCAGACGTCCAGCGAATGTTGGCCGATATCGACATGGACAAGCCAAGGGATATCCGTGATCGCGCAATCCTGCTGCTGCTTGCTCTCTATGGCATGCGGAGTGGCGAAGTTGCCGCGCTGCGGCTCGACCAAATCGACTGGGCTGGGCGGACCCTCGGGCTCATTCGGCTGAAGCGACGGCAACCCCAGGTCTATCCTTTGTTGCCGACGGTTGCTGAGGCGCTGGCCCGTTACATCGATATGGTCCGCCCGCGGTCATCCTGCCCGGAAGTGTTCCTCCGCATGCAGGCGCCTCGCCGGCCTTTAAAGGCGGGCAGCATCTTCGACGTCGCCAATCGACGATTCGTCGCACTCGGCATTGAAGCGGTGCATCGAGGCGGGCATGCGCTGCGTCACGCCTGCGCGGTTCGTCTGCTGGCCGAAGGATTGACCCTCAAGGAGATCGGCGACCACCTGGGACACCGCAGCACGTCGGCAACCAGCACCTACGCGAAGGTGAACATTGCGGCTCTACGACAGGTCGGCGCCTTCGACTTAGGGGACGTCCTATGAGGTTGGCCGATATAGTGGACGCCTATCTAACCCGGCAACGGTCACTGGGCATGCGGTTTGATTCCGCGGGGCAGCTGCTCCGTCGCTTCAGCCGAGAAGTGGGCGATCGACAAATCCAGGAGATAACTCCCGACACGATCATCGGATTCCTCAATGGAGGTGGTGTGTTGACTGCGACATGGGCCCTCAAATACAGGGTGCTGACCGGCCTATACAAGTTCGCCATCAGCCGGGGATACGTCGATGGTTCGCCTCTGCCGATTGCTGTGCCGAAGCTGCCGCCGCAGCAAACACCGTACGTCTATTCAATCGACGAACTGCGGCGACTGCTGAAAGCCACAGAGATTTTGCAAACTGGCCACAGCCGGCACGTACCAGCGATGTACCGTACACTGCTCTTGCTCCTCTATGGAACTGGCATTCGTATCGGCGAGGCCCTAAGCTTGACCTTGCAGGACGTCGATCTCGTCGAAAAGATCATTACCGTTCGCTGCACCAAATTCTTCAAGACTCGTCTGGTTCCGATCGGACCGAAGCTGACAGGCGAACTGACCGCACATATCGAACGCCGTAGTTTTCTGCCAATGCCAAATGGGAAAGCGTCACCGCTGTTCGCCTCGCGTGGTACTCGAGGTTGGAGCTATCCGCGCGTCATCACCATGTTCCAGCATGTGCGAGGTACCGCCGGTATCGAGTGCCCGATCGGCGAACCGCGGCCTCCGCGCCTTCACGATCTTCGCCACACGGCGGCCGTGCACCGTGTGGTCGCATGGTATCGCTCGGGCCAGGACGTCCAGCGTTTACTCCCACAACTCGCGACTTACCTTGGTCATATCGATATCAGATCGACCCAGCGCTATCTCCAAATGACGCCCGAACTTCTGCAGGCGGCCAGCCAGCGCTTCGCCCAGTATGCGAGGGGGGATGGTCATGAAGAATGAGATGCTTCTGGGCCCTTGGGTTCGCCGGTTCCTCCTTGAACATCTGGTGGCCGAACGCAATCTGTCCCGGAACACCCAGGTCAGCTATCGCGATACCTTGAGGCTCTTACTGCCGTTTGCCAGTAAACTTGGCGGTCATGCCATTGAGCGCATGACCGTTGAAGATCTCACCCCGTCCGTCATCCGAAAATTCCTCGATCACCTGGAGCAAGATCGTCGATGCAGCGGCGTCACCCGCAACCAAAGGCTTGCAACGATACGCTCCTTGGCACGATTTATCGGCATGCGTTCACCAGTGCATGTAGCTTGGGGCGCAGAAATACGAGCGATGCCGTTCAAGAAGACCGCCAAAACCGTGATCGGGTATCTTGAAAAGGCCGAGATGGATGCCCTGCTGGCGCAACCGGATCGTCGTACATTGCTCGGAGGTCGGGACCACGCTCTGCTCCTGTTCTTGTACAATAGCGGCGCCCGCGCCGACGAGGCCGCGAAGTTGACCATCGACAACCTACAGCTGGGCGCGCAACCGTCAGTGCGATTACACGGCAAGGGGAATAAGTTCCGGACTTGTCCGCTATGGCCGATTACCGCAACGTCGCTTTCCAGGTTGATCGCTGATCGGGGCAAAAGCGACGCGGTTTTCCTGAACAGGGTCAACCAGCCATTGACGCGGTTCGGAATCCACAGGCTCGTGACCCAGTACGCAGAAGTCGCAAGCATGAAGGTGCCCTCGCTGGCGACTAAACGTGTCAGCCCTCACACGATCAGGCATACGACCGCTGTTCATTTGCTACGCGCCGGCGTCGATATCAACACAATCCGTGCGTGGCTTGGTCACGTGTCGCTGGATACAACACACATTTACGCCGAGGTCGACATGGAAATGAAAGCGAAGGCGCTTGCTCGCGTCGACATCTCCGACCTGAAAACCAAGGTTCAGCAGCGCACGCTGCCGTCCCTGATGGCGTTCTTGAACGCCCTCTAACCGCAGCGCAGCCAGAATTTATGTTGCGGCTCAAGCCGGGGAGCCCACCCATTGCCCCGGCTTGAGCGGGCACTTCTCAACATAACTGCGGCCGCAACATAACGGCTGTAACCGTACCCATCCGGATGAACCGCGCGATATTCTTCCCACAGCACCATGAGGTTGACGCCGGGGCGCTTGAGTTCGCAGACCAGTTCGCCCCAGGCTGGTTCGATACGACGGCGTACGCCCCGTGCCGCGCCATTCCGGGCGAACAACCGCGCCTCCAATACGGCGTCGGTCAGCTCGGCCGGCAACGGCCAAGCCAGCCCAGCCACCTGCGCTCGCTTCAGATTATCCTGGATCGTGCTGCGCGCGACACCGAGCGTACGCCCAATCTGTCGCGCGCTGACGCCCTCTTGGGCCAGCCGTAATGTCTGCCGTATCTGCCGCATCGTCAGCTCTCTCTTTGCCGGCATTCAGTCCTCCCCGTGGTGGCTTACGAGGAGAAAAATGCCCGAGTTGCTGACCTAACCAAAAACGCTGAAAAACCCCGGCAGGTGGCCGGAATGAAATCGGAATGGTGGCCGGCTTCAAATCGGAACGGTGGCCGGCATCAAATCGGTATCCCTGGCCGGCTTCCGTCGGATCCGCATTTTGAGCGGACATCTCTGTGATATGCCGCCCGGCACTGCTTCCCCGCTTTTGCAGAGCTCGTCGATAACGTCCCCGAAGGGGCGTTATCGACAAAAGCAGTGCGACCAGTCGTACTATGGGTGTCCTGTGACACCCCTGGTGTGGAATGGCATACATATATAACCAGGTCACACCGGGGGTGTCATAGGACCGCGGGCGATTGTTCCCCCGGCCGGCTTCCGGCCCAAGGCCCGCCACGCCACGCGTGCAAACACAGGCGACCGCTTCTTAAACAGTGACATTCTAAGCCGTGACCGTCCTGGGTTCTGATTCGATCGTATCCGTGACTTCGTCTGCTTGGTCCCGCTCGAACACGCCAACGGGAATGAGACCGAGAGCCGCCGCGGTTTCGTTCCGTTGCGCGGCCTTGTTAACGGCGGTCAGAATCCGCGCGTAAACGGCGGCGTGTTCGTTGCGGATCGTCTAAGGTGTTCGACCGGGCTGCCGTCAGGCAGGCGGGCACCAGCCCCGGCTTCCGATTGTGACTGTACGATAGGCCCCTGTAAACGCTGGCAGACCCAAAATCCCTGCTCAGAGAATGCCTGCCTCGCACAGCCGATAGGATATTCAGGATTTTGGGCAGATGTGGCAGCTCGGCGCAGAAGCCACTATTCTATGAACGTCTGATCTCGCTCGTTGACGTTCCCGAACTCGCAGATGTCCTCGTTGAAGCAGACGAAATCGATGGTGAGATGATTGAGTTTATTGTGCGAGCGACGAAGCTGAACCTCGATCCGCTGGTAATTTCTGCACATCGCGCATTGCACCATAAAATCAAGCGTGGCGTGGCATTTCACGATGTCATTCAAGCTTGTCGGAAGACTGGGGTAATTCCTGATAACGCCGATAAAATTATCCGCGCAAAACGATCAGATGAAGAGCTGGTAGAGGCTCTGGAGAGCTGGTTCGATAGATGTGTGAGTCCACATACGTTTACGAATCTCCCATCGCAGTTGAAGCTCATTCGCACAGCAAAAGAGCTCACATCAATTGCACTACGACATAGAAACTGCCTTTGCTTGGCGAAATACAAAATTGCGCTCGGAACCGGAAATTCAATCTTTCTTCTCTTTGACGACGGCAACCTTGAAGCCGTCATATCGCTGATGGCAGGACAAAATGGGGCTTGGTCGATTGATGAATTCACCTATTCTGACGGATCAAACGCTGGAAGAGTTGGACGCGAGCATATCGTTCAAGAGCTTGCGCGCTGCGGTATCAAAGCCAACGCCCGATCCTTCTCCGATGCTTGGAGTGAATTCGCGCAATCTGAGCATATGCCGTTCATTGAAGTCCTTTGAGATCGAAACGGCGGGATACCCCCTTGGCGTAAAGGAATGGCAAGGGCTGTGGTGAGGCGCGCGCGGTCCATGATGGCTCATTTACTCAGAGGGCAATGCACACTGCCGACTATGACGCTGCAAGCCAGGTAATCAACCTATGGGCGCAAGACAGCGAACGGGAAGAATTCCCGTGGGACCCCATGCACCGAGTATTGCTAAAAATTCCAGTTTCGTTTCAGTGTTCGACTATTATTGTTTAGGCAACTCTTGATTGCCAGCACTTGTGCCACCGATTTGGCTCGCCGATGTTCCCGCTGTCGAAGCGCTGACAGGATTACAATTATTAAGCGGGAACTGCGTATTGTATACGTTTTCCATTTTCTGCTCAAGAAGGTCATGTGCCGTGCAGGTCGCTGCTGGTGGGTCAGCAGGTGTGCTGGATGACGTCGCGGAGCCAGCAGCAAAAGCCGTCATTGGAACCACGGAAAACACTGCTTCCAAAAGAAATTTGTTCATAACGAAACTCCTTGTTGATCTTGGAATTTCAAAAACCCTAAAAAACGAACGAGCGTAACCGGACACATACATGTGCCTGGAAAATGATACCGTAAAAATTAACGGTGAAGTGTGTGCCGCAGGTGGCACAGACGTAGCGCCAAGTTTTTTGGGGCAAATTTGGCTATGTTATCTGGATCAAAATGTCAAGAATAATTAATGGCACCTCGCAATATAACGATAGCTCACGTGATAATTCTGAAACAACAATACATTTGCGTGAAGGCTTCTGAATTAAAGAAACAAACCCGTTCGTGAAACCGCTTCTGAATATCAAGCGCCAAACATCGTAGCCCCACTGATATCACGCGCGGAGATCGCCGTCGGCACTATATGAGGATGACGCCTACATCACGGCGGAAATTATGATCTTATCTATCATTGTTTCCGTTGTGACAGGCATCTGCGTAGCAGCCTTGCCGTCATGGTATACTAACCTCGTGGGTTACCCCACGAACTAGAAAAAGCCGAAGGAGGAAATTTTGCCTGTATTTGTTAAGCTGCATGTTGACCAAATGAATGACCGCAGAGAAATATTCATCAACCCAGCCAATGTTTCATACCTTCATCGTCACGGTCACAGCGATACTCAGACAACCATTATCTTAGTAGATGGAAAGACCTGGACTGTCGCAGGTAATCCAGACGATATCGCAATAGAACTGAGCTATTAGACACTCGAAAGAATGCCGAGAACGTCGCGTATGACCAATGCAGCATTCGACACGGTTATCGAGGCGACGGCAGCTCAAGGCGTGCCGCAGTGGGTTAAAACCTTATCTGACCTTTGACCATCGGCTACCCAGCGGTCGCGGTAGCATCAGGGTAGTGCCCCCTGGACGCGTTGGGTAGCCTAACGGTAATGAGAGGCACGGGCATACAGGCAAGAACGAGGCGACAAAAGTGCGGTATTGGTGGGTAAATCAAAATCAGACTTACAAAGCCGAGGTGAAAGGCGGTTTTCTCTGGTCGCCTAAAGCCAACAAGGATGGTCGCCGAAACCGCTTTTACGATAATATGGAACTCGTCCAACCGGGCGATCTGATCGTGTCCTTCTGCGATACGCAAATTAAGGCTGTCGGCGTTGCAAAGGGGCGAGCACAAACTGCTGAAAAGCCGAACTTCGGTTCAGCGGGCAATCAGTGGCATAACCAAGGGTGGTTGGTGCCCGTTGAATTCACGGAGGTCTCCAACCCTGTTCGTCCCAAGGATTTCATTGGCGAATTGACGCCATACTTGGCAGAAAAATATTCGCCCCTTCAGCCAAATGGCAACGGCAATCAGGGCGTCTATCTCGCCGAAATATCTGAGGTTTTTATTTCCCAAATATTCGGAAAGCTCGGTCTGAATGTGTCAGACTTCAGCAGGCAATTCGACGTTGATGATGAAGTCGAAGCCGAAAGAGAACAGGCTGCCCTTGCAGGACGAACTGACATCGGCGCTACGCAGAAAGAGCAACTTGTGTTATCTCGCCGGGGGCAGGGAATTTTCAAGGCTAATGTTCGTTTAAACGAAAAAGCGTGTCGGATCACCGGTGTTAACGATCCGCGGCTTTTGGTTGCGAGCCATATCAAGCCATGGGCTAAATCCTCGGATCGGGAGAAGCTCGATGGATGTAATGGTCTCCTGCTATCACCTCATGTTGATCGGCTATTCGACGCAGGACTAATGAGCTTCGACGACGATGGGAATATCAAAATTTCCTCTTCGCTCGACGCCGTGACGCTCAGACAATGGTCTCTCCATAACGTTACAAATGTCGGCAAATTTCTACCAGAACAGGCAATCTACCTAAACTACCATCGAAACACCGTGTTTAAAGGATAGATCGGCTATATCTGAATCACTTACTTTCCTGCCGGTATCCCTTGAAACTCTGTAAAATCATACCGAACATCGTTAAAAAATACCGCCTGCGAAGAAACATTCGCGAGGACGTTTGCTGTCAGATAGCCCGACGAAGAAGGTAAGATTGGATAATCGGCTACCATTCGGTAATACATCCCTGGGTCGTTACCTAATTTCTCATGGATATGAATAATTCCAGAAACAACTGTTGCTGCAGTATCGTTATAAATCATTAGCTGGATATGCGGTTGAATGATCGACGAATTGGCAGATACCATTGCCGGAAAATATTATAAATTTCCGATTATTATACCGGAATTTTCGTTTGGACGTGCATTGATGGGAACGAGATTGTTCTGATTAGAGTTGATATATTGTTGAACACAATTATAGCGAACTACTCCCGCCAGAGCACTTGATACATTCTGCAAATGATCGAGAATGCACTGAGAAGGACTTGAAATGGATTGTCCGGCAAGTGCTACGGTCGGACAAGCTAAAAAGAGCGCCGACAACAGTATATTTCGACCCATGAAGCACCTCATCTTATAGCTCCTGAACATGAAACAATTCAAACGGAACGCTCTCTCGCGTTTTCGGAATAGACCAGGACCCCCTCCCGACATAGTCGGGTCCCCACTTTACCAGACAACGGGTTAGTTCCGCGTGGCTCATAGCCTCCATCAGTTCGATGTCACTCACGACAGTTCGCCTGTAAAAACGAGACGCCATTATAACTTCCCAAAAACACTATTGCTGATGATCGGCAGATTAGAGCCACATCTGAGTTCGGTATATATGCCGGACTTTGCCCCCGCGTTACCGACAAAAACACGTTGTTTTTTGTCCCAATAGACCAGGGATCAGTGAGACCGGATTTCCGGCGCTCTGGCGTCTCACAGAAGTTGTTTGACAAATTGAGACGCCATGTTATCACCATGTTAATAATTTTAATGAGACATCGGATGATTTTGGGATATGCTCGCACATCGACGGTGACACAGAGTGCCGGTTTGGAAGCCCAGCTCGAAGCCCTCAAGGCAGCGGGATGTGAACGGGTATTTTCCGAACAGGTCTCATCGGTTGCCAAACGCGATAAACTTGAAGAGGCACTCCGATTTGTTCGGGAGGGGGATACCCTCGTGGCAACGAAGCCAGACCGCGTGGCGAGGTCAACCCGTGATCTGCTCGATATCGTTGAACAGCTCAGCAAGCGCGGCGTGGCACTGCGCATCCTGTCGATGGGGGGGATGGAACTGGACACCACTCAAGCCACCTCCAAGCTCATGCTGACGGTCTTGGGGGCTATTGCTGAATTTGAACGGGCACTCATGCTCGAACGCCAGCGCGAGGGCATCAAGAAAGCTGCCGAAGAAGGGAAATACAAGGGGCGGGCGCCCACAGCCAGGCGCAAAGAGTTGATTATCGTCAAGTTGCGCAGCCAAGGCGTAAAGCCAACTGACATCGCCAAACAGGTTGGCGTTAGTAGAGCCTCAGTCTATCGGGTATTGGCAATGGCGGCATAGTTCGATTATTCATTCCGGTTCCGTATATTTCGGACAAATCAAGGGCATAGAGCGGGGGCTTTTCTGGACGCCCCCCGGTAAACAGGTCGATAATCTTCAATTTAATGAGGTCGGATGTGCTGAAGAAGAGTGTTCGGGTTGCCTTCATCTTAATGCTTCTGCCTAATTTTGCGAAAGCAGACACGCTGACTGATCAGGCAACAAGCTATATGCAATCCGTCTGGTCAAAAATTTCCAATGACGACAACAATACTCTTCCATTCATGAATTCGATGGTAGGGAATTCTGTAGTTTTCTACGGAAGCTCTATTTCGCATGCTGAATACATGAAGCAGCAATTTGCTTTTGCAAAACGCTGGACCGTGAGAAACTATACATTGCAGCCCGGGTCGCTCAATGTGACATGCAATGCCGCCACATCCAGTTGCCACGCCACCGGCATCATCAACTGGGATGTGTCCAGCGCCGAGCGTAATCAACGCTCCATCGGAACGGCATCATTTGACTATCAATTACTTCTGACGAATGGCACGTTCATTCTGACTGAAGAATTGGGTTCGGTGATCAATCGGACGATCGCCGCTCTTAATGCTCCTACCCAGCCCGTCGCTGCGATGCCTGCGCCACTCATGCAGGCTCTTTCACCGGCGCCGTTGCCCGTGCCCTCGGCTCCAGCAGCGCCTTCTAACCCGGTCCAAACCGCTCCTACACCACTTATGCAGGTTCTTCCTCCTGCCCCCGCAGCGCCTTCTGACCCTGCTCAAACGGCTCCTGCGTCCGTGTGGTATTCGGTCGACCATGTTGACGCCACTTGCACTGATCAAATGTCACCAGCCGATTTCGTCGAGTATCTTCGCGTCGACAAAGGTATTATCCCAACGATCAATGAAAATCGGGATGGTTCTGGAAAAGTATTTTCCGTGGATTTTTCGTTCACTAATGACAATGGCGACCATTATAGCGCCAGTTTTTTTAGATCTCTGTCGGACTGCCAGACGGCGTTGAACCAACTGATCAGCAGCGGCGCTGTTGTTAATCCAAACGATCTAAAATGAGAAGCTTCGCTAAAGATACTAAGAACCTCATAGCTGCGTGGACCTGGATATTGCAGGCGCCTATAGAGTGATGGCTGACAGTTTAAGCGAGCACCGAACAGCAACGGGAAGGCATAAGAAAAAGCCCGTGACGACGAGAATATAAGGGAACGCACCTCAACAGCCTGGCACAAGAAAAGAGATCGTCAAGCTGCGCGGCGAGGTGCGAAGCCTCGCGGATATGACTAAAACCGGGCGTCGGTATATAGGATTTCTGGGTCTGTTGCCGCAGGGCGACCGATACCGTCTATAGCGGCAAGTAATCTACTGAGCGTTATCCCAGTCGATCTGGAAAGTCATTGATAGAGGCTTCATGTCAGCGGAGTTGTTGAGGAGAATTCCGAGTTCTCGGTTATATTTCAGCGACGTGGTTGTGAAATTCTCAGATCCAATGAAGGCGACCTGGCTGCCAATAATCATTTTGGCGTGCATGCGGATGCCTTTGATCTTCCTCACTTGAACGCCAGCCGCCGCAAGCTCGGACAAAACACGTGGCTTCCCACCGTCCGGCGGAATGATGATCTCTGCGGCGCTGCCCTTGGACTCCAATGCCCGCAAAACGGTTCGGTCAGTTCCAAGCTCCTCTGTCTCCACTTCAATCGCTCCAGACTGCTCGATGGCTGCGACAAGCCGATCTTCCGAACCGGGTGAAACAACCAAATCCGGGGCAACCAAGGATATATTTGGAGGGGGGGCTCCGTTGAAATCTGCTCTAAACATCGTGGTCAAAGCACGGATGATAGTTTGATTTTGGCTTGTGTAGATATATTCTCGGTTCCGCGTGAATGCTGAAAAATCCCAATTGGCTGTGCCAATCAGCGCACCATTCCGCGCTACTGCATATTTGGCGTGATCAAAATCGTGGTAGTCGCTATGATCCTCGAATTGCGGTGGGGCTATATGAACGACAGCACCAGCCCGTAACAGGGCTGCTTTTTCTTTCTCCACATTTTTCACTAAGTCATATGGATTACCTGCGATCACGATCGAAACCTTGACGCCCCTTTGAACGTCAATCGATATCGCACGCAAGACGTCGGCATCGTCAAGATAGTAATTGTTGATTAGCAGCTGCCCCTGTGCCGCCTCTATGAATTGGACGACAGGTGTAACACCAGCATTTGGCTTTACATAAATCATCTTTCCACAATCAAGTTGATCTTAGTGGGGGCTAAAGTCAGCATCACTTGGTAAATCAAGCACTCTGCAGTCATGTTCGGAATCAGGAGGCGCCGTAAGTGACGCCGATTGGCAAGTGCTCGGGGCAGCGGATAATGCGTCCATAAATGCGATGCTCTTGGCGAGAATGGTCGATATCGCGGCGATTATCTTGGTAATTTTTTCGCCATTACAACCCAGCTTTCAGTTACCCAACGTCGTCGGTGCAAAGCGTTACCTTTCTGCATTGCACCGACGACGTTGAGCGTGACGTCCTCAGAAAACAGTTATACGGCAGCTCCTGAGCGCGGCGTAGCTTGCTGCATGGTCCAGTCACCATTTGCAGCTCGGCATGTGTTCCCAGTGTCTCCAACAACAGGCTGGTGACCGTTTAGATAGTAGCTGTTCGAAACACGACGGCAGATTAACCCAGACGTTGGATCAGTGTATTCAGCAGCGGTAGCCATATAGCTGCCTTTGCTTCCGGTCGCTGGGTCACTCCATGGGATTAGCTGACCTGTCGGGGCGTTACCAATCTCCTGTAATGCCAGTTGCGCCGCGGCACAGTCACGGTGATCAAGATTATGACCGACAGCGGAGCCAGCTATGACCCCAAATAAGCCCCCGGCAGCGGCACCAATGAGCGCATCGCCTGCACTGTGTCCCGCCAAACCACCAATGAGCGCCCCAGTGCCAGCACCAGCCAGCCCACCAATAAGCGCGCCCGATGTCGCACGAGCTCCAAAGGCAGAGCACGCATTGCTGGCAGCCTGTTGAGGTGTAGCGTATTGCTGGGCACAGCCCCCTAAAGCGATTGGCAACAACAGCGCCGATGCCAACGTAAGACGCCCCAAGCATGAAGTAATTTGCATTCTAATTTCCTATTGTTGTCTCGAACACGTTAATTTTTGAGAGTGGCTGTTATTGGAAAGGTTAGGGCGCCTTGAACGCCGTCGGTTCCTTTAAGTGACGAACTATCATTGCCGTTCAGTAGAAGGTCTTCGGAAGCGCTTTTTGTCGTAAGCCCACCATTCGTGGTGGCGTTCAGGGCGCAGTCTGAATTGTTCGGACCCGAACAAACAAATGTTCCTGAAATGCCAACTAATGCGAGCCGACTAATGCCGACCCAACTGTCAATTAAGTTTCCATCCTCGTCTGTAAGAACGGAAGCTTTTCCAAATAGCTGATTGCCATTTAGATTAAGGCTCAACGCATATTGATACGTCGCAGCTGGAACTTCGTTCGGCACATTTAGGTCTGATCCGAAGCCTTCAATGGGAGCGTCCATAGAATTCATCACTGAACTCCAAAAGCTTTTGGAATCAGCAAGGTATGTCTCGTCGTTGTTGACCCCTGCTCCAACACCGAAGAAGTAAAAGACGCTATTCCTGAAATATGTTCCTAACTTCTGTCCAACATCTGTCGGCGGTATCACTCCTTTATTAAAGACGTTTCCAAGGCTGCTGTTTTGAGCAAGGTTCGAATAAACGATTGCTCTTATCGTCTCGGGGCTTTGAGAAAAGCGGGCTCCATCCGAAGCGAGTGCTTCAATCAATTCATCTTTCGGTGGTTGTGTTGCGTCGACGCTTGAAGGATGGCTTTCCTTTTCTGCATTCGTGAACACTTGAGTGATTGCTGTTCCAAAACCATTCAGGAAAAAGCCCTGTTGGGTTTTTAATCCATTTAGAGGATTGCTTGTAAAAATATACGTCTTCTTTGCGATTTTCGCTTTCATTTCCGCCGAGTAGTCTGGGTAACACCCGCTCCAAATCTCTTGGCTGGTTCCTTCGGCGGGCGAGAGTTCTACGACGGTAACTCGCTCTCCCGGCGTCAATGTCGCTCTCAGCTTCCCCTCTAAGTCATTCGCCCAATCTGTTTTTCCCTGCTGAATTGTGAGATCATCAACATAGACTACCGTTTGACGAAACGTCTTCTGCTGACAGAAGCTTGGGTCCAGCCCCGTCGAACCAAATAGTTGCGCTGTTTGGGCGTGAGCTGCAACACCGAAAAACATTGATGACGAAAACACGATAGCTTTGAAGCCGGCTAAAATAACTCTTTCGCTTTTGCGCGAACTGATAGTTTGATCGGAAGATCGCTTCCACGAGATATGCACTGTCTAAGCCTTAGCATTTGAGGATAGGAGGTGGTCGTCGGAAATATTGAATGCCAGCATCTGATAATCATTTACGGATATCGGAACTGCGTTGCCTCGCTCGTTCTTAAAGAGCACGACTTCGGGATGATTTTGGAGTGATCGAAGCAAATCCGATCTAAACCGGCTGTATTGCGTGACAAAAAAGGTCTTGGCTCGCTCTCTAAAACTATCCTCGTATTGATTTGTTTGGTTACGCAAGTTGATTGCGTCTCGAAGGGTTGTTGACGTCTCAAATTTTTGGAGCCGGTGCTTCTCTTCCTCAATTTTTTCTGCGTAATTATGCTTTATCTGATTTGCAATTTTTTCAAATTCGGCACGCTTTTTTTGATACTTGCGTTCAGCTTTTAGAAAATCTACGGCTGTATGAACATAGACCGGGTCCGCATCGTGTGCAAAATAGCTGATGAATACACCCACAAGCCAGGCTAACGCATTCGCTCCCAAACTAATAATGACTTCTCTTTGTGGGTCAATTTGAACGCTATACTGAGTTCCAATGATGTTTGCGGTATTTTGGCTTTGGACCACCGACATCAGGGATTGGTAACGCATCCATCCTGTGACTGTAATCAGACCAACCAACCCTAAGGTCGCAAGGACAAAGATGCCGTATGGACGATTGTGACCTTCAACTCCCGGACCAAATTTTTTCTTCCATTGCTTAAGGTCGAGACCGTGTTGATGTGCTATCACGGCAAGGCAAAGTGCCAGAATTAGCGTTGCGCCGATTGCGATAATTGGGATACCAAAAAACTCAAACAGGGTATCGTAATTTATAAACCATTCAGCCGTTCCAAGAAGAAGCATAATGATCAGATAAATTGGGTTTACATCAAAGGGGAACCGCGCACTGACCGCTTTCATGTTCGGTCGGTATGCATGCCTGTCGATCTGACTGTTATATCGAGCCTGTGTATTGCGGTAATCTTCTCCAACTCGATTGGTATCAAGCTTTTTCTTTTCTACAGAAATCTTCTCATCTGCCTCAGACGCAAGAGCAATTATCTTACCGGGAATGCTCTCAAAATCTTCAATTTGAGACTGAAACGGCTGGAATTTTGCGTTGAAATGCTGCTTTTCGTTCGAAAAATCCTGCATATATTCTTTAATGCGACCATAAAGGATGTTTCGTATGCCCGATATTAAACCATCCTTATCCAGCATTATCGACCGCTGCTCAATTTCATTTTTTACGATTACGGAGAGCTCTTGATCAGAAACCGGTCGCAACGGCGTGACTTCTTCACTATATTTCTTTATGGAGCCAGCTGCAATTCGCAACTCATCAATTTGCTGCCCCGAAGTGTCATTTAATACGTCTGTACCACTCATACTAAGACCCTTTTTATACGGCTTATTTAACAATGATGTCTGTTAAGTTTGCTTGGGACACGGGCTGAAGATCGCGCAGGCTTACATCTGGTGCAGGCGCAAGTTGCCGCACAGAAATATTACCAGGAGCCGCGCTCGCTGGTTCGATTTGCATAGGTCCGACTGGCAGCAAGCCTATTTTAGCCACTCCCGCAACCGTTATGACGTGCGACTGCAAAACTGTGACGGTTGTGGGGGCAACAGTAGCCACGCTTACCCGGTTGTCACTCATTCTAAGGAAATCTGGGTCGACCTTTTGGTATTGAACTGCCGCAAGGTTTGCTTGAACGCTCGCAGAAATCAGAAATTCAACTCTACGATTTTTTGCTCGCCCTTCGGGGGTATCATTTGGCGCCACCGGCTGACGATCGCCGATTGCTACTGTCGTCATTTGAAGCGGATCCAAACCATCCTCAGTGAGGAGTTCTCATTACATGAATAGCTCGCCGTTCTGACAAATTATCATTGTAGGCGTCAGTTCCGACAGAGTCAGTGTTACCAATTATCGTCAGTGCCGCATCAGGAACGTCCCGTTGCATGTTTTGGGCGATGAGATCGATTACTGCGAGTGCTCCAGGCAGGGGCGTATCCTGACCGCTGGCGAAAAAAACACCTTCATCAAAGGAGACTCTTACAACCGGAACCGGTCCAATAGCGCCCGGCACAGTGCCTGCGGGGGCATAAATTTGTTCGACTGTTGGGGGCTCAATCCCATCAGCTTCAGCGAGTCTCTGAAAACGGCTTATCCGGTCGCTGTCTTCCAACCCAATTGTCTGCGCCTGTGTATATAACGGCTGGGGAGTTGGCATCCCGCCGATAGACGAGGGAGCGCAGGATGAAAGACACAGACAGGATACGGCTGAAAATAAGGCATATTTTTCAATGCGTCGCGTCAGAAATATTCCGGTCACAACATATCCTGTAGTTAAGCATTTGCTCATGTTATTGATTGCATTTGGAAAGGGTAGCTGTCCAGACCCATTAGAGCGCTTTTTGCGACGCGTTCCGCTTCCGCCCCTAAAGTCTGCGCGGACCTGGACATGCACCATCCGCCTGAAATTACTCTCCGATTCGCCGACAGAGCGTGTCCGCGATTCGGAGCCTGGTATTCAGCTTGGTATTCACCAGGCTCTCAACTGTCGGGCTAAACAGCGGCGCTGAAAGCCGACAGGATTTCTGAATCTCGCGGCTCCTGGGAAATGACCGACTTCGTGGTAATGCCACTCTAATATCAGCGCGAGAACAATAAAGAGGCACCGGAAAGCCCTGGCTGCCCCTGTCCACCAAATTTAAGGGGCACTACAGGTCCAATCCTTAAATGGAACACCATAATGGGGCATCACCAACCCCCCGACCAACCATTCCCTACCCTTGCCCGTTTCCACACACCCCCACGGCATCGGCACCGGCAGCAGTGCCATTGCGCCCCGGAACCCAAGAATAGAAAATTTACGATAACGAAACCGTGATGGTCAAAACTGCCTTCATCCGTAGGGATTCCGACATTTGAGGGGTCAGACGACCGGAAATTACTGGCTCTGACAACTTTTTTTGTTGTCAAATTGTTGTTGATTGCCCTGAAAGTGTTGTTGGAAACGTCATTCAGACGGTCAAAAAGAGGCTTATTTCAACGGTTGGACGACCGGGGGGATTTTAAAAAAGTGCAGTGATTTACTGCAAGTTTGGCGGAGGGGATGGGATTCGAACCCACGATACGCCTTGACAGCGTATAACGGTTTAGCAAACCGCCGCCTTCAGCCTCTCGGCCACCCCTCCGCGAGCATCGCCAGCAATGCCGACGTACGACAAGGCTCATAAGCGGCGGCGGCGCTTAGGTAAAGCCTCTTCCTATGCGTCAGCGCATTCCCAGCCCAGCAATCTGCCGTTGCAACACAGCACAAAACCATCAAAAACCATTGATATCAATGATGATTTTTCGCAAGAAACATTGTAAACCTTGCTGCAGTGCAAATTTTTTTCTTGCCACGCCTCGCCAATTTATTCCAAAAATGTCCTTTGCAGGATGAGTTTCTCTCCTGTTTCTTGGACGTTTCCTCCCTGAACTTGGCGGCGCCATGGCGCGCTTTTTTATTCCGCGGCGGCGGCACCGAGATCGGGCGTGAACTTCTGCCATATGGCCCGCGCATCGATCACCGCGGCGAGCAGCGCCGTCATATGCCGTTGCATCTCGGCGAATTGCAGGGTGCGGGTGAAATTGCGCTCGTTCATGTACAACCCGCGCGCCAGTTCGAGTTGGATCACGTGCACCCCCTCGCGCGGCCGTCCATAATGGCGGGTGATGAAGCCACCGGCATAAGGGTCGTTGCGCCGCACCTGAAAGCCCGTTTTGCCCAAGGTCGCGTGCAGAAAATCCATCCAGGCCGGCGCGCAGCTGGTGCCGTGTGCGTCGCCCAGAATGATATCCGCCTTCGGCGCATGGCGTCCCGGCAGGCTCGGCATGGAATGGCAGTCGATCACCAGGCAGGTCCCGAACAGCGCCACCGTCTCGTCGATCTGCCCCGCCAGCGCTTCATGGAAAGGCAGCCAGCATTGTGCGATTCGCGCCTCAGCCTCGGCAAAGCTAAGCTTCGCCGCATAGATCGGCTCGCCGCTGCCAACGATCCGGGCGATCGTCCCCAACCCCGCCTGCACACGCGGGCTGCGGGTATTCACGTGGTCGGGCAGCGCGTCGGCGAACATAAGCGGGTCGAGCTCCCAGGCCTCGCGATTGGCGTCGCAATAGGCGCGCGGGAACTGCGCCGCCAGCAGCGGCACGCCGAGATCCGGCCCGGCGGCAAACAGCTCATCGACGAAACTGTCCTCGCTACGCCGGATCGCCACCGCATCGAGGCGCGATGCCGCGAGAAAGGCCGCATCGTAGCGCCGCCCGGAATGCGCCGAGGTCAGCACCAGCGGCGCGCGCCGGCGGTTCGGTTTCAGCAGCAGGAACGGCGCGGGATCATCCATCATGTCTCCTGCATTGAACCAGCAACCCCAGGCCGCGACAAGCAATAATGCTCAGGCGGGACGCGGGCCGACAAACGCGCGCTGCAGCCGCAACGTCATGCCGACGATCCGCGCCGGCGCCGCCGCCAGCACCACCAGCCAGAACGCCGCCGCCGCCACCGCGCCGGTGAGCAACAATTGCGCCACCAGCCCCAGCCCGGGTGCTGCGGCCAGCGCCGCCGCCGCGGCCAGCCGTGCGGCCAGCAGTCCCAGGCAGGGCAACGCCAGCATTTTCAGCAACGGCCCCACCGGCCGCTCAAGCCCCAGTTTCAGCGCCGCCACGAACAGCGCCACACCCAGCACGCCCCGCCCCGCCAGCGCCCAGGCCAGCGCCTGCAGCCCGAACGGCGCGCCAAACCACGCTGCCGCCACAATGGTCGCGGCATTCGCCCAGGCGAAATACGAGACCAGCCGGGTGCGATGCACCGCCGTCAGCAGCGGGTTGATCACGCTGTACAGCGCCGCGGCCGGCGTCATCAGCGTCAGGATGCCGAATACCGGCACCGCCGCCTGCCATTGCGGCCCAAACATCAGCAGCACGATCGGCTTCGCCGCCGCGCCGCATACGGCGCTGACACAAAAAATGATCATGGAGAGGAGATCGAGCATCTGCCGCATCGCCTCATAGCGCCGCTCCGGCTCGCCGCGCACGGCGACAAACACCGGCATGAACACTTTTCGTGCCGGCAAAAAAGCAACTTCCTGCAGCACCTCGACAAGCCGCTGCGCGATGCGGAACCGGCCGAGATCCGCCACCGAGATGCGCAAGCCCACCAGCATCACATAGCCGGTGACCGCGATGTAATCGACGAAGGCCGCCTGCATCAGCGGGAAGGAGAAGCGGAAGCTCGCGCGCAGCACCGGCCAGGAGGGCGGGCGCGGCGGCAGCCAGCCTGCCACCAGAGCCGCCGCCAACGCATAAAAGCCGATGCCGACCATGCGCTGATAGATCAGCGCGTCGATCCCATGCCCGGCAAAAGCGAAAGGCAGCGCCACCAGCCCGCCAAGCACGGTGCTGCCCAGGGAAATCAGCCCCAGCGCCCGGAAACGGAATGCCGTGCTCAGCCGCGCCGAGGGTACGATGACGAACGAGGTGAGAAAAATATTCAGCGCCATGATGCGCAGCACCAGGGCCAACGAAGGCTGCGCGTAGAGGTCGGCAATCCAGGGCGCGGCCAGGAACAGCATGACCATGAAGCCTAGCGAGGCCAGGCTCTGCGACCAGAAC
Source organism: uncultured Pseudomonadota bacterium (assembly GCA_963780465.1). Classification (GTDB taxonomy): domain Bacteria; phylum Pseudomonadota; class Alphaproteobacteria; order Acetobacterales; family Acetobacteraceae; genus Acidocella. The sequence continues at coordinate 247,319 of CAWACI010000007.1, read as the reverse complement.
GCCCCTGCCTCCACCGCGCGGTCTCCGGGATGCGCCTGCACCTGCTCACCCGCGCCGCTATTGGAGACCATCCGCGCCAGATCGGAAATCGCCGAGGCGATGGCGATCAGCCCGACCACCCGGGCCGGAATGGTGCGCAGCAGCAGCCCGAGAATCAAAAAGCCAAAGCTGCGCTCCGCCAGGACTGTGGCAAAATTCCAAGTCGCGCCGTGCACGGCGCCTCTCGCCAACCCCATCCGTAACCGCCTCGCCTGTCGTTGCGCCGCCCGTATGTGATTACTTCCGTAACTGCAAGACAACGTTTTGTTAACGAAACAAGAATTAACTTAACAGACATCGACAGCCAAGCCGGCAAATGATTGGCGCAATTCCCCCTCCCCCGCCAAGGCCGCAGGATCACGCAGGCGGCACGCGCCGTCATGATCCCCCAGCCCGGCGCTCGCGCTCTATCGGGAGCGCGCCGAAAGAAAATACCCCAGCGCCAGCAGCGGCAGCACCGCGCCCACCACGCACAGCCCGGCCCAGCCGAAATGGGCGAAAACCGGGCTGGTGATGGCCGACCCGGCGGCGCCGCCGACAAAGAAAATCGCCATGAACATGCCGTTCAGGCGCGAGCGGATTTCCGGCGCCAGCGTGTAGATGCTGCGCTGGCTGAAGACGAGATTGGTCTGCACCCCCGCATCGAGCAGCACGCCGCTCAGCGCCAGGACGATGACGGAATGCATCCAGCCGCCCAGCAGCGCCACCAGGAAGGAAAGCGTGATGGAAACCAGCGCGAAGACCGTGCCGCCGACCGCAAAGCCGCGATCCGCCAGCCGCCCCGCCATTGGCGCCGCCAGCGCCCCGGCCGCGCCCACCAGCGCGAACAGCGCCACGCCACTTTGAGAGTAATGGAATTCCCGCACCAGCAGCAGCGGCACGCCGGTCCAGAACAGCGAGAACCCGGCAAAAGCGCTGGCCTGATACGCGGCGCGCTGACGCAACAGGGGTATCCGCACCGGCAGCGCGAACAGCGAGGCCAGCAGCTCGCCGTAATGATGGTTCACCTTCGGGTGCCGGTGCGGCAGGCTGAAGCGCAGCAGCACCAGCATCCCCAGCATCACCGCCGCGGAGATCAGGAACACCGCGCGCCAGCCGGCAAAATCGGCGATCACGCTGGAGATCGGCCGGGAGAGCAGGATGCCGACCAGCAGCCCGCTCATCACATTGCCGACGACGCGGCCTCGCATATGTTCCGGCGACAGATGCGCCGCCAGCGGCACCAGCATCTGCACCGCCACCGAGGTCAGGCCGATCAGCGCCGCCGCAACCAGCATCACCGTGCCATCATGCGCCACCGCCGCCAGCAGCAGCGCCGGGATAGAGGCGGCGATGGTCAACACCACCAGCAAACGGTTCTCCACCAGGTCGCCCAGCGGCACCAGCAACAGCAGCCCGGCCGCATAGCCAAGCTGCGTCAGGCTGACGATCATGCTGGCATTGCGGGGCCCAAACCCGATCGCCGGGCCGATCATGCCGATCAACGGCTGCGCGTAGTAAATATTCGCGACAACGATGCCGCAGGCAGACGCCAGCAGCATGACCATCCCCGCGGATGGTCCTGCTTTTTGAGAAATATTCATGATCGTCGGCTTACCTGAGAGCGTGAATTCTGCAATGCAACAGACAAGGCGGTATGGCCTTGCTGCCATGTTCATTTCAGGGAGTTCTTCATGAGTTTTCTCCACGCCATCCTGTTCGCGATCCTGCAGGGCGCGAGTGAGCTGTTCCCCGTCAGCAGCCTTGGCCATGCGGTCGTGGTCCCGGCGCTGCTGCATTGGGGCGTCGACCAGGCCAGCATCGGCTTCCTGCCCTTCCTCGTGATGCTGCATCTGGGCACCGCCATCGGCATGCTGATCTATTTCTACCGGGACTGGCTGGCCATGCTGCGCGGCGTGCTCGGCCTCGGTTACCAGACGGAAAACACGCTCGAGCGCCGGCTGGTGCTGCGGCTGATCATCGCCACCCTGCCGGCAGTCATCGTCGGCGTCATCGTCAAAAAGCCGGTGGCGCATCTGTTCGCCAGCCCGCTGATCGCCTGCATCTTCCTCATCGCCAACGCCGGGCTGCTGCTGCTGGGCGAGCGGCTGCGCCGCCAGGTGGCCAAGCGCAGCACCACACTCAGCAACATGGACGCGCTGATCATCGGCCTGTTCCAGTGCCTTGCCTTCCTCCCCGGCATCTCCCGCTCCGGTGCGGCAATCGTCGGCGGCCTGCGCCGCGGCGTGGCGCATGAGGAGGCGGCCAAATTCTCCTTTCTGATGGGCACCCCCATCATTATTGCCGCGGCAGTGATCGAAATCCCGAAACTGCTGCACGCGCATGAGCTGCGCGCGCTGTTCGGCCTGTCGCTGCTCGCCGCGGTGGTGGCCGGCATCGTCGCCTTCGCCAGCACCGCCTTCCTGATGCGCTATTTCCGCGATCACGATAGCTGGGCATTGCAGCCGTTTGCGTGGTATTGCGCCATTTTCGGCGCCGGCAGCTTCCTTCTGCTGCTGATGGGGTTCTGATGAAAAAACTCCTGCTCGCCGCCTGCCTGCTGCTGCCCCCGGCGGCGCATGCCGCCACTAATCAGGCAGCGGCACATCCCGCCGTTAATCTGGCGATGGCGCCGATCGGCCGCACCGACCTGCCCTGGTGGCGGCTGCGCTTCGAGCAATCCCTGGCCGCCGCCAAGGCCCACCCGGACGCCCAGGTGATCTGGCTGGGCGATTCGATCACCCAGTACTGGCAGCGCCAGGGCACGCACGGCTACGACGATGTGGCACCGGTCTGGGAGCACTACTACGCGCCCTATCACGCGCTGAATTTCGGATTCATCGGCGACACCACGGCCAGCCTGATCTGGCGCCTCGACCACGGCCAGGTCACCGGGCTGCACCCGAAACTCGCGATCATCCTGATCGGCGCAAACAATCTCGGCCGGGTGCATTGGGGCGCGGACCTGACCGTGCCGGGGATCGAATCCGTGGTCGCAATCACCCATCGCCGTCTGCCGGCCGCGCATATTCTGCTGCTGGGCGTGCTGCCCTCGATCCGGTCCCCCTGGGTCGATGAGCAGACCAGGCTGATCAACGCCGCCCTGGCGCGGCGCTACGCGGCCGATCCCATCGTCAGCTTCGTCAATGTCGGCCCGCTGCTAATGAAGAACGGCCAGACCGATGCCAGCCTGTACGTGGACCCGCGCGAAACCCCGCCCCGCCCGGCTTTGCACCCGGACGCAGAAGGCATGGCTCGCATTGCCGCAAAAATCGCCCCGATCGTGCGGAAATACGCGGGTTAAGCAGCCGCTTTAAAAAAGCAGCGCAAAGGGCTTCTTTTTGTGAACAAAAAGAAGCAAAAAAACTTTGTTAATCTGGGCCGCGCTGGTTTCGCTGCCAGGGGCTCCATAAGAGCAAAAAGTTTTTGCGCCGCTTTTTTCAAAAAGCGGCTACTTTCTTATTTCAACCCGCCGCACCGCGGCGACAAACTCCTGGATCAGCGCCGGGGATTTTATGCCCGGCGCCGTCTCCACGCCGGATGACACATCCGCCCCGGGGGCGGAGGTGATGCGCAGCGCCTCGGCCACATTGCCCGGCCGCAGACCGCCCGCCAGAAGCCAGAATGTCTCCGGCCGCCAGCGCGCCAGCAGTTCCCAATCCGCCTGCACCGCATTGCCGCCCGGCCGCGTCGCCCCCGGCGGCGGCTTGGCTTCGGCCACATAGCCGTCGACCGCATGGTCCTGCGGGAAATCGTCTGCCGCAGCGATGCCGACGGAACGCCAGACCGGCAGGCCGAACTTGTCCTTGAGCGCCGCCACCTCGGCCACCGGCGCGTAAATCTGCAAAATATCGAGCTTCACTTCCGCCAGCACCGCGGCGATCTCCGCCGGGTCCGGCTTCACGAACAGCCCGACGCGCAGCGGTCCCCCCACATGCCGGGCCGACAGCGCCGCCGCCTGAGCCGGCGCCACAAAACGCGGCGATGGCGGGAAAAACACGAAGCCCAGAAAATCCGCGCCGGCTTCCACCACGGCGTCGAACGACGCCGCGCTGTTCACGCCGCAGATTTTCACTTTTGCGCCGTTCATTTTCCCACCCGCCCCGCTGCGGGGCGCCTCAGCGCAGCCCGGCGATGGACGCCGCAATGGCCGCCGCCGCCGCCTCCGGGTCCGGCGCGGTGGAAATCGGCCGCCCGACCACGAGGTAATCCGCCCCCGCCGTCACCGCCTGTTCCGGGGTCATCACCCGCGCCTGGTCATTGGTGGCGCTGCCCGCCGGCCTGATCCCCGGCACCACCAAAATCGGTGCCGCGCCGAACGCGTCGCGCAACGGCGCGATCTCATGCGCCGAGCAGACCAGCCCGTCCGCTCCGTTTTCCAGCGCCAGCCGCGCCAGGCGCAGCACCTGCTGGGTTGTGCCACCGGCCACGCCGGTCTCCGCCAGCGCCGCCGCATCCAGGCTGGTCAGCACGGTCACGGCAAGGATTTTCGGCCGCACCTGCCCTTCGGCCGCCGCTTTCGCCGCCGCCGCCACCATCGCCCCGCCGCCGCCGGCATGCACGGTCAGCATCTGTACCTGCAACGGCAGCAGCGAGCGCACCGCCCCCGCCACCGTGTTCGGAATGTCGTGCAGCTTCAGGTCCAGAAACACCGGCGCGCCGGATGCGGCCTCCAGCCCGGCCGGGCCGTTGGCGAGGAAATATTCCAGCCCCAGCTTCACCAGCCCGCAATGCGGCGCCACGGCGCGCGCCATCGCCGCCGCCTGCGCCTTATCCGCGGTATCGATGGCCGCGATCAACCGTTTTGTCATGGTATTTGTGTCCCGGCCGGCGTCAGCCGTGCCTCCAGCTCGGCATTGCGTTTCTCGGCCCGCTTGGCGCGGCGCTGTGCCGACAAGCGCGACGGCAGATGGAACAACAGCCCCAGCAAAAACCCGACCGCCAGCGTCGCCAGCACCACGCCCCCGAATGGCGGCTCCGCCACCGTTCCAAAAGGCCAGAACGAGATCTCCATCGGCCCGCGATTGGAGAGCAGAAAAACCATCAGCACCAATATCACAAGGAACCCGATGATCGTTTTGATTAGTCTCAGCTTTTTACTCCGCCATTCTTCTTTACCGTCGGCGTAGACATGGGCTTGTTGATGCGTTCCCGCAACTCCTTCCCGGCCTTGAAAAACGGCACCGATTTCTGCGCCACTTCCACCGTCTCGCCGGTGCGCGGGTTGCGCCCGGACCTGGCATTGCGCCGCTTCACCGTGAACGCGCCGAAACCGCGCAGCTCCACCCGCTCGCCGCGCGACAGCGCGCCGGTCATTTCGTCGAAGAACGCCGCGACGATGCGCTCGACATCCGCCACCGTCAGATGCGGATTATCCTCCGCCAACCCGGCGATTAATTCCGATCGTGTCATAAAACTCTCCAGAGCGGCCCCAACGATGACAGGACGATATAACTTGGTCAATAACCTTTTGTGAACACGCGTTTTTTTACCGCGCGCCGGCTGCACAAACCGCACAAAACTCACAACAATACCGTAATATTCGTGGATCGCAATCGGTTTGGGATAAGTTAAATCGGAGCGAAGAGAAGCGCTTCTTTTTTGCAAAAAAGAAACCGGGCCGTACTGGTTGCAACGCCACCGGCCAAACTCAACCAAAAGTTTTTTGCGCCGCTTTTTTTCAAAAAAGCGGCCTCTTTCTGTTTCCACCTAAACCCACGCCTCGCATACCAGCCCCGGAAGCAACAAAAAACCCCGGCGCCGAGGCACCGGGGTTTTTCCAAAAGCATTCGCGGCGCGTAACCGACCCCTCTGCGGAAGGGGCCGGCCGGCGCTGCAAAAACTTACTCTTCGGTCTGCTGGTTGCGGCGGCGGATGGCCGCACCCAGAATGTCGCCGAGCGAGGCGCCGGAGTCGGACGAGCCGTATTCCGTCATCGCCTGCTTGTCCTCGTCGATCTCCTTGCCCTTGATGGTCAGCTGCAGCTTGCGGGCCGCACGGTCCACCGCGGTGACCTTGGCATCGACCGTATCGCCGACCGCGAAGCGCTCGGAGCGCTGCTCGGCCTTGTCGCGCGCCAGCTCGGCGCGGCGGATGAAGCCGGTCAGCACGTCGTCCACCTTCACCTCAATGCCGTTCGCCTGCACCGCCGTCACCACGCAGGTAACGATCTGGTTCTTGTGCACGCGGTCCAGCACGCCAGCGGCCGGATCGACCTCAAGCTGCTTGATGCCGAGACTGATGCGCTCTTTCTCGACGTCGATGTCGAGCACCTTCGCCTTGACCACTTCGCCCTTGTTGAACTTGGCAATGGCGGTCTCGCCGGCATCTTCCCAGGACAGGTCGGACATGTGCACCATGCCGTCGATCTCCGCGCCGATGGCCACGAACAGGCCGAACTCGGTGATGTTGCGGATCTCGCCCTCGACGATCGAGCCGATCGGGTGCTCGTCCTGGAACTCTTCCCACGGGTTGCGGGTCACCTGCTTCAGGCCGAGGCTGATGCGGCGCTTGGAGGCATCCACATCCAGCACCACCACGTCGACTTCCTGGCTGGTGGAGACGATCTTGCCCGGATGCGCGTTCTTCTTGGTCCAGGACATTTCGGACACGTGCACCAGACCCTCGACGCCCGGCTCCAGCTCCACGAAGGCGCCGTAATCGGTGATGTTGGTGACGCGGCCGGAGGCCTTGATGCCCGGCGGGTACTTGGCATCCACACCTTCCCACGGATCAGCCTCGAGCTGCTTCATGCCCAGCGAGATGCGCTGCGTGTCGGCATTGAAGCGGATGACCTGCACCTTGACCGGCTGGCCGATGACCAGGGCCTCGGCCGGGTGGTTGATGCGCTTCCAGGCGATGTCGGTGACATGCAGCAGGCCGTCGACGCCGCCCAGGTCCACGAACGCGCCGTAATCGGTGATGTTCTTCACCACGCCGTCGAGGATCTGGCCTTCCTTCAGGCCGAGGATCAGCTCGGAGCGCTGCTCGGCGCGGGTCTCTTCCAGCACCGCGCGGCGGGAGACGACGATGTTGCCGCGCGCGCGGTCCATCTTCAAAATCTGGAACGGCTGCGACATGCCCATCAGCGGCCCGACATCGCGCACCGGGCGGATATCGACCTGGCTGCCCGGCAGGAACGCCGTCGCGCCGCCGAGATCGACGGTGAAACCGCCCTTGACGCGGCCATGGATCACGCCGTTGACGCGGGTCTGCGCCTCAAAGGCCTTCTCGAGCTGGGTCCAGCTCTCCTCGCGCCGCGCCTTCTCGCGCGACAGCACCATCGAGCCGTCTTTGTCTTCGTAGCGCTCGATATAGAGATCGTAGATGTCGCCGGCATTGACTTCCGGCTTGGCGCCGACGGGAGCGAATTCGCGCAGGGGCACACGGCCCTCGCTCTTCAGCCCGACGTCAACGATCACGAAATCATCATCGATCCGGAGGACCTTTCCGGAGACGACGGAACCTTCGAACCCGGCATTGGCGCCGAGCGAGGAATCCAGGAGAGCGGCAAAATCATCGGCGCCCGAATAGGCAGGAGCATCGGAATGGCGAAGGGAGGTTGAAGCCATGTGGCTGTATATGTCCTTAAAGGGCGGGAAATCCCGCGGGGCATGCGCGGCCCAATTCAGGGGCAACGACTAGAGCACCCCCGCGCGTCGCAGGGATGTCCGGTGAAGTGAATGCCCGGTGTCTTAGACCTCCGCCAAGGGAAGTCAAGCATTTCCACCTAATCCGGCGGCGGCGCGTGCAAATCGCACCGGCGCCGGGACGGCGGCGCTGCACACCGCGTTAGGACGCTTCGCACACGCATTTTAACTGCTATAAGCCGATCGCAATGACAAAATTCTCCTCCGGCTTCGTCCGCTCGTCGATGCTCGCTCTGTTCCTGGGGCTTGGTGGCTGCTCCGTCTTCGGCGGCGGTCATCACCCGCACGCAGCCACCGGCGGCACCTTACCGCCGGCCGATGTCCTCTACCAGCAGGGCGTCGCGCATGTGCAAAAGCAGGAATACGGCCAGGCGGTCACCTCGTTCGACCAGGTCGAGGAAAACTACCCCTATTCCAGCTGGGCCACGCATGCCCAGCTGCTCGCCGGCTACGCCCAGTATAAACAGCAGAATTACGACGATGCGCTGGGCGCGCTGAACCGCTTCATCGCCTTGCACCCTGAAAACCAGGATATCGCCTACGCCTACTACCTGAAGGCGCTCTGCTATTACGAGCAGATCGACGACGTACAGCGCGACCAGACCACCACCTTCGAGGCGATCCAGACGCTGAGCGACGTCACCACCCGCTTCCCCGACAGCGCCTATGCCCGCGACGCGCGCATCAAACTGCGCCTGGCGCAGAATCGCCTGGCCGGGCACGACATGGTGATCGGCCGCTTCTACGAGAAGCAGCATCTCTACGCCGCCGCGATCGGCCGTTTCCAGGACGTGGTGACCAGCTACCAGACCACGACCGACACGCCCGAGGCGCTGGAACGGCTGGTGGAATGCTATCTCGATCTCGGCCTGACCGATTCCGCGCAACGCACCGCCTCGGTGCTCGGCTACAACTACCCGGGCAGCAGCTGGTACCAGACGGCTTATGCCAAGCTGAAGGCGCACGGGCTGGTGCAGAACACCGCTGCCGCCACCAACGCCGCGCCGCACAAATCCCATGGGCTGTTCTAGGGCGCGACAGGTTTGGGACAAATCATCTTAAGGGAAAGAGAAGAGAAGCGCTTCTTTTTTGAAAAAAAGAAGCAAAAAACTTTTATTAATCTAGGCCGTGCTGGCGTCGCTGCCACCGTCCCAGGGACATCAAAAGTTTTTGCGCCGCTTTTTACAAAAAGCGGCTATTTCCTGTGCTGAACAGCCTCTCGATCCGCGACGTGGTGCTGATCGAGCGGCTGGACCTCTCTTTCGGCGCCGGGCTGACGACGCTCACCGGCGAGACCGGGGCCGGCAAATCGATCCTGCTCGACAGTCTGGGCCTCGCTCTGGGCGCGCGCGCCGATGCCGGGCTGATCCGCTCCGGCGCCGAACAGGCCGTGGTCGCCGCCGCCTTTTCCGTTGCCCCCGGCCATCCGGCGCTCGGCCTGCTGGGTGAGCATGGGCTCGAACTCGGGGACGGATATTTTTCTCCGCCGCATCGTCAACCGCGACGGCCGCTCCCGCGCTTTGGTCAACGACCAGCCTGTCAGCGTGACATTTTTGCGAAATTTCAGCGGCCTGCTCATCGAAGTCCAGGGCCAGCACGAGCAGGTCGGCCTCGCCGATCCCGCCAATCATCTGGGTCTCCTGGACGCGTTCGGCGTGCCCGCCGAGGCCCGCAACGCCACCGCCGCCGCGCATAAAACCTGGCGCGACGTGGCGGCACGCCTGAAGGCAGCGGAGCAGAAAATCGAGGACGCCGCGCGCGAGGAAGATTTTTTGCGCCATGCGGTGGACGAGCTCTCCCGGCTGAACCCGCTGCCCGACGAGGAGGAGACGCTGGCCGCCGAGCGCCAGCGCCTGCAATCGGGCGAGCGCCGGGCCGAGGCGATCGCCGCCGCCCTCGCCGAGCTGACGCCCAAAGACCGCCGCGCCTCCGGCCCCGCCGCGCATCTGCGCGCCGCCGCCCGGGCGCTGGCCAAGCTCGCCCCCCCGGCGAGGAGACGCACCCCGCCGCTGACGCGATGGCCGCGATCGAGCGCGCCGAGGAAGCCCTGGCCGAGGCCGACGACCTGCTGCAGCGCCTCGCCGCCGATGCCGAGGACGACCCGCGCGCGCTGGAGGCCACCGAGGAACGGCTGTTCTCGCTTCGCGCCGCCGCCCGCAAGCACAGCGTGCCGGTCTCTGAACTCGCCGCCTTTCTGGCCGAATTGCGCAGCCGGCTGGCAGCGCTGGAAAGCGGCGCCGCCGACATCGCCGCCCTCACCCGCGAGACCGCCGCCCGCCGCGCCGCCTATGTCGAGGCCGCCGCCGCCCTCTCTAGCCTCCGCGAGCAGGCCGGTACGGCGCTCATGCAGGCCCTGGCGAAGGAATTGCCGCCGCTGAAACTGGAACGCGCCCGTTTCGTCGTCGAACGCAGCATGCTGCCGGAGGCAAACTGGGGCCCGCGCGGCGCAGACGGCGTCAAATTCCTGATCGCCACCAATCCCGGCGAGGCCCCCGGCGCGCTGGACAAGATCGCCTCCGGCGGCGAGCTCTCCCGGCTGATGCTGGGGCTTAAAGTCGTGCTCACCGGCGGCGCCTCGGTCGGCACGCTGATCTTCGACGAGGTCGATTCCGGCATTGGCGGCGCCACCGCCGCCGCCGTCGGCGAGCGCCTGGCCCGCGTGGCCGAAGCCGTGCAGGTGCTGGTCGTCACCCATTCGCCGCAGGTCGCCGCGCGCGGCGCGGCGCAATTGCGCGTCGCCAAACGCGTCGCAGGCGACCGCGCCGTCACCGCCGTGGAAATGCTGGCCCCGGCCGAACGGCGCGAGGAGATCGCCCGCATGCTGGCCGGCGAAACCATCACCGACGCCGCCCGCGACGCCGCCGCCAGCCTGCTCGCGGTGTAGGAAGAGCTTCTTTTTTGGAAAAAAGAAGCAAAAAACTTTTTTAAACTGAGCCGTGCTGGTTTCAGCGCCATAGTCCCAGTTTAACGAAAGTTTTTGCGCCGCTTTTTTCAAAAAGCGGCTGCTTTCCTTCCCCTTCCTTCCGCGATTGAACATCGCCCCCGCGACCTGATATCTGCCCCCATGACCGCAAAAATCCGTTTCGACGCGCTGCTGGCGCGCATCGCCGCCGCCGACGCCGCCTATCACACGCAGGACGCACCGCTGATGACGGATGCGGCCTACGACGCGCTGCGCCGCGAGGCGGACGAACTGCTGGCCGCGCATCCGGAGCTGGCCCCGGCGGCGCAAGTGCTCGCGGAAATTGGCGCGAAACCGGCTTCGGGGTTCAAAAAGGTGCTGCATGCGGTGCCGATGCTCTCGCTCAACAACGTTTTCGCCGCAGAGGAATTCGCCGAATTCTGTGCCAGCATCCGCCGCTTCCTCGGCCTCGACGACACCGCCCTGGAATTTGTCGCCGAGCCGAAGATCGATGGGCTGTCGATCTCGATGACCTATGAGGACCGCAAATTCGTCCGCGCCGCCACGCGCGGCGACGGCACCGAGGGCGAGGACGTCACGCAGAACCTGCTGACGCTGCAGAGCCTGCCCCGCACCCTGCCCGCCTCCGCCCCCGCGCTCATCGAAATCCGCGGCGAGGTGTACATGACCAAGGCGGATTTTCTGCTCCTGAACGAATCGCAGGAGAAAAAATTCGCCAATCCGCGCAACGCCGCCGCCGGATCGCTGCGCCAGCTCGACCCGTCGGTCACCGCCAAACGCCCCCTCTCGCTGTTCGCCTACGCCCAAGGAGAATCCTCCACGCCCGTGGCAAAAACACATTGGGAGTATCTGCAGGCGCTGCGGGAGTGGGGTTTTACCGTGAACCCGCTCTCGCAAAAAATTGCCGAGACCGAGGCGGAAACATTCCAGGAGCGGATCGGCCTCGACCGCGCCGGCCTGCCCTACGACATCGACGGCGTGGTCTATAAACTCAACGATCTGTCCCTGCAGACCCGGCTGGGCTTCGTCGGCCGCGCGCCGCGCTGGGCCACCGCCTGGAAATTCCCCGCCGAGCGCGCCAGCACGGTGCTGGAGGATATCGAGATCCAGGTCGGCCGCACCGGCGCCCTCACCCCCCGCGCGCGCCTGGCGCCGGTGAATGTTGGCGGCGTGCTGGTGCAGTACGCCACGCTGCATAACGAGGACGAGATCGCCCGCAAGGATGTGCGCATCGGCGACACGGTGGAGCTGCAGCGCGCCGGCGACGTGATCCCGCAAATCCTCGGCGTGTTGCGCCGGGGGGAGCACACTACCCCCTACATCTTCCCCACCCATTGCCCGGTCTGCGGCAGCATCGCCGTGCGCGACACGGACGAGGCGGTGCGCCGCTGCACTGGCGGCCTCACCTGCCCGGCCCAGGTGACGGAACGGCTGATCCATTTCTGCTCGCGCGGCGCCTTCGACATCGACGGTTGCGGCGAGAAGACCATCGTGGAATTTTTCGAGGCCGGTCTGCTCAAATCCGCCCCGGACATTTTCCGCCTCCCCGACCACGAAGCCGAAATTGCCAAGCGCGAAGGCTGGGGCCCGGTCTCCGCCGCGAAACTCTCCGCCGCGATCGGCGCCAAAACAACCATCTCCCTGCCGCGCTTCATCTTCGCGCTCGGCATCCGCCGCATCGGCGAGAATAACGCCAAGCTCCTCGCCCGGCATTACGGCGCCTACGCCAACTGGCGGCAGAGCATGGAGGCAGCCACCGTCATCGGCTCCGACGCCCGGCTGGAGCTCGGCTCGATCTCCGGCATCGGCCCGGCCATCGCCACCGACCTCGCCGCCTTCTTCGCCGAGCAGCACAACCGCGACACGCTGGACGAGCTGGAAACCTTCCTGACCATCGAGGATGTGGTGAGCACCGCCGCGGCCAATTCGCAGCTCGCGGGCAAAACCATCGTCTTCACCGGCACGCTCACCATGGCCCGGCCCGAAGCTAAGGCCCGCGCCGAATCGCTCGGCGCGAAAGTCACCGAATCGGTGTCGAAAAAAACCGACTACGTGGTGGTCGGCGCCGATGCCGGCTCGAAGGAGAAAAAAGCCCGCGAATTGGGGCTAACGATCCTCTCGGAAGACGAGTTCCGCGAACTCGCCGGGCTCTGAAGCTTAAGCGAAGAGAAAAGCTTCTTTTTAAAAAAAGAAGCAAAAAACTTCTGCTAAACTGGGCCCTGCTTGTTTCGGCGCCACAGGCCCAGATTAACAAAAAATTTTTGCGCCGCTTTTTTTACAAAGCGGCTGCTTCAAAATACGTGGAGCCGCCCTGGCCGTTGGCGTTGACATCCTCCCAAGGCCTGCTTGTGCAGGTGGGCGCCAGTTACCCGGACCAATGGACCGGGCAGAGCCAGCTCCCGAGGGAGATGCTTAACGGCCCTGGGGATGATCTGCCTGACGAACCGGGCAGCTCCGGAACCTTGTTTAGGCGTCCGTGAGGTCGGCTGCAATCTCTTCCGCACGCGCGGCGACGCGGCGCAGCTTTGCGCGGCGCTCACTGTCATTCGTCTCCGGTGCTGGGGCCGGCACCTTCATGCCCTGGCGCAGATCGTGCAGCTCGTCGGCCAGCAGCAATGCCGCCAGCATCAGCAGCCGCGCCTCGCCGGACTGCCCGCCGATCGACTTGATGCTGTTAACGCGCTGCTCGATCTCCGCAGCCATGCGTTCCAGATGCGGTTCCTGGCCGTCCTCGCAGCCGACGGTGTAGGCATAGCCGTTGATGCGAATGGTCACTTGCGCCATGGCGTTTACTCCGTCACGTGATCGGCCGGCTTGCTCAGCTCCAGACCGGCGCGCAACCGTGCGATCAGCATGTCCAGCGACTGCGCCAGCGCTTCCCGGTCGATCTCCCGCCCGGTAGCCGGTTTCGGGGCCTGGGCGATGGTCGCGATTTTGCGCAGCGCGACCTCGATGCGGTCCAGGATTTCGTCTTCGGATTCAAACTCGGGCATAACGGTTATTGAAGCCCACACGGCGTTGGCAGGTCAAGTTAAAGTCCATGACAGAGATTTCACCGGCGGTAATCATTCATGACCTTTCCCAGGCGCGCCATGTCCTCGGGCAGCAGCGCCGCGTCACCTTGCTGTCCCCACCTTGTGCAGCACTTTATGCCGGTTGCCTGTGGTGGAAAATATTGACCGATACCGCCGGCGCCTCAAAAAATAGTTTTTTTGACTGCGGTGACGCCGCCGGCCGCGCGCTTGAGGCCTTGCGGCTCGGCCTGCACGGGATCGTGCTGCGCGCTCCTCAGAACAGTTTCGCAACGGTGGCCGAAATCGCTGCCCTGCAAGGCGCGATTCTGCTGGATCACCCCCCGCCGGCGCTCGATCTGGCGCAATCCGGGGCGTTTCGGCGTCTTCCCGCCTGGCTCGGCGGATGACAGGCTCGCGGCCATGCGTTACATCCGCCTTGGTTCAAACAGAGGGGTCCCATGCAAATCACGGAGCAGGTTAAAAAGATTCTGTCGCATTATGAAAGCGATAATCCCGGCACCAAGGCCAACCTCGCGCGCATCCTCATGGCCGGCAAACTGGGTGGCACCGGAAAGCTGGTGATCCTGCCCGTCGACCAGGGGTTCGAACATGGCCCGGCCCGCTCCTTCGCCCCCAACCCCGCCGCCTACGACCCGCATTACCATTTCCAGCTGGCCATCGATGCCGGCCTCTCCGCCTATGCCGCCCCGCTCGGCATGATCGAAGCCGGGGCCGGCAGCTTCGCCGGCGCGATCCCGACCATCCTGAAAGTCAACTCCTCCAACTCGCTCGCCACGGACAAGAACCAGGCCCTCACCGGCTCGGTGAACGACGCGCTGCGCCTCGGCTGCTCGGCGATCGGCTTCACCATCTATCCGGGCAGTGAATTCGCCTTCGACCTGATGGAGGAAATCCGCGAGATGGGCGAGGAAGCCAAGGCCGCGGGCCTGGCCGTCGTCATCTGGTCCTATCCGCGCGGCCCGAACCTGGACAAAGCCGCAGAGACCGCCTTCGACATCTGCGCCTATGCCGCGCATATGGCCGCCCTGCTCGGCGCCCACATCATCAAGGTGAAGCCGCCGACCGAAGTGGTCTCCCTGGAAGCGGCGAAGAAATCCTACGCCAATATCGACGGCTCGACGCTGGCCAAGCGCGTGCAGCATGTCGTGCAGTCCTGCTTCGGCGGGCGCCGCATCGTCGTCTTCTCCGGCGGCGAATCGAAAGGCCTTGACGGGCTGTACGAGGAAATCCGCGGCCTGCGCGACGGCGGCGCCAACGGCTCGATCATCGGCCGCAACACCTTCCAGCGCCCGCGCGAGGAAGCCCTCGCCATGCTGGCGAAGATCATCGAGATCTATCAAGGTCAGTAAGGCAAGTCGCGTTTAAGCGGAGGGAAGCGCTTCTTTTTTGAAAAAAAGAAGCAAAAACTTTTACTAAACTGGGCCGTGCTGGTTTCAACGCCACAGGCCCAGCCCAAGCAAAAATTTTTGCGCCGCTTTTTTTAAAAAGCGGCTGCTTCCCTATCTCCGCTCAAACCTACCACGCTCCAGAACGAGTAAAATCTATGGCTGAAACAAATTGTCGGCTTTACCTCATTACGCCGCCAAATCTTCCCGATAAATTCGAGGATCAGCTCGCGGCTGCGCTCGATGCGGGTGATATCGCCGCCGTGCAGCTGCGGTTGAAGGACGTGCCGGACACCGTACTGCAAAAAACCATCGAAAAACTGCGCCCGGTCGTGCAGTCGCGCGATGTCGCCTTCCTGCTCAACGACCGGCCCGATCTCGCGGTGAAACTCGGCTGCGACGGCGCCCATGTCGGCCAGACCGACATGCCGGCCACGCAGGCGCGGAAAATCCTCGGCGATCTGACCATGGGCGTCACCTGCCACAACTCCCGCCACCTGGCGATGGAGGCCGGCGAGGCCGGGGCCGATTACGTCGCCTTCGGTGCGTTCTTCCCCACCGCCACCAAGGAGCCGCCGGAAATGGCGGAGATCGAGACCCTGCGCCTCTGGGCGGAGGTGATGGAGATCCCCTGCGTCGCCATCGGCGGCATCACCGCCGGGAATTGTGCGCCGCTGGTGCAGGCCGGCGCCGAGTTTCTGGCCGTGGTCGGCGCGGTGTGGAACCACGCGCAAGGCCCGGCTTCCGGCGTGCAGGCCATGCTGCGCGCCATCCGCCAGGCGGAAGAGACCCGACCGGCCTAGGCAACAAGGAAGGCTACTTTTTGTGAACAAAAAGTAGCAAAAAATTTTTATAATCTGGGCTATGCTTGTTTCAGCGGCCCGGTCTAAAGGAGCAAAAATCGCTTTTTTTCAAAAAAGCGGCTACTTTCGGCCTTCCTCTAATAACAATCATTGCCGCGCAGAGTGAAGCTCAACACCTTGCCGTTCAGCAACGTGAACGTCGCCTCGCAGGAATAGATGACAATCTGCGGCGAGAGGCCGGCCTCATAGACCGAGGGAAAGAACCCGCCATAATACGGCCCGACCCAGGGGCCGTAGCCACCCATATAGGCGCCCGTATAGGCCGCCTGGCGCCGCCAGTTATAAGCGACATATTGCACACCGTTGACGGTGATCTGCCTGTCCGGCACGCCGAGCTGCTGCACCAGGGTTTGTTCGTTGGCGCCGATATACGCCGCCATACGGCTCTGCAGGCTCGGCCCGGTGGCGCATCCCGCCAAGGCCAGGAAGAAGAGGGAAAGAACTGCACTGCGACGCATGAAACGCCTCGTGGAATGTTATGTTCTACCAACCTAACAGCCAACATAGGTGCCAGAACGAAATGTTCATCCCGGCAGCCACAGCACCTCGCTAATCCGTGATGCGCCGCAGGCCAGCATCGCCAGGCGGTCGAAGCCGAGTGCGATGCCGGCGCAGGGCGGCAGCCTGGCAACAGCGGCCAGGAACGCCTCATCCAGTTCCCAATCGTTACCATATAGCACATGCCGGCGGGCCCGATCTTCAAGGAAGCGTGCGCGCTGCTCCGCCGCGTCGGTGAGTTCCACAAAGGCATTGGCCAGTTCCATGCCGCCGCAGAACAATTCGAACCGCTCGGCAACGCGCGCATCCGCAGGGTCACGCCGCGCCAGCGCCGCCTGCGAGGCCGGCCAGTGCGTGAGAAAACTCGGGCGCTCCCGCCCCAGCTCCGGCTCCACCCGCTCCAGCAGCAGGCGGAAGAACAGATCCTCCCACCCCTCCCCCTCGCGCAGCCTGGTTCCGGCGGCGGCGGCGAGCGCTGGTGCGTCACCTTCGGTCGCCAGCACATCAGCCCCCACATAACGGAAAAACGCCTCTGCCACCGTGATCCGCTCGAATGTTTCCAGGCTGATGGCGCTCCCATTGCGCATGATCACCGGCGGCAGCACGGCGCGCAGCAGCGCCTCGGTCTCGTCCATCAGCGCGTTCAGGTCCGGGCGCAGATTATACCATTCCAGCATGGTGAATTCCGGCGCATGCGTCGGGCTGTGCGGCTCGTCGCGCCACACCCGCGCCAGCTGAAAAATCGGCCCCGAGCCGCCCGCCAGCAGCTTCTTCATGGAGAATTCCGGGCTGGTGTTCAGGTATTTTTCCCCCGCCCGCACCGCGCGCAGATGCACCTCCTCGCCGGGCGCCGCCACGGCATAGGGGGTTTCCACCTCCCTATAGCCGCGCGCCGTGAAGAAGGCGCGCACCGCCTGGGTCAGCAACGCGCGCCGCCGCAGCGCCGGCATCCGGTCGGCCAGATTTTCCCAGGCTTGAGACATATGCGCTCCCATTCTACACGACCCGCATGCCGGATGGTCACCCTCGCCCCAGCCGCACGCTACGCCGTGTTGAAGACCTGATCGCAGCGGGTCTGGCAAGCGCGGATTCGCGCCCGGCGCTGGAGCAGGTGGCGGCGCGCTACGCCATCGCCGTGCCGCCCGCCTTGCAGGCGCTGATCGCCGCCCCCGGCGACCCGATCGCCCGCCAGTTCATCCCCGACCCGGCGGAGCTGATCACCGCCCCGCACGAGACCGGCGACCCGGTGGCGGACGAGGCGCTCTCCCCCGTCCCCGGCATCGTGCACCGCTACCCCGACCGCGCGCTGCTCAAACCGCTGCTCGCCTGCCCCGTCTATTGCCGCTTCTGTTTCCGCCGCGAACAGGTGGGGCCGGATGGCGGCGTGCTGGGCGACGCGGCGCTGGAGACCGCCTACGCCTATCTCGCCGCCCAGCCCGGCATCCGCGAGGTGATCCTCACCGGCGGCGACCCGCTGATCCTCTCACCCCGCCGCCTCGGCACGATACTGCGCCGGCTGGGGTCGATCCCGCATATCGAGGTGCTGCGCATCCACACCCGCGTGCCGGTCGCCGACCCTTCGCTCGTCACCGCCGCGCTGGCGGAAGCGCTGGACATCGAAACCCCGCTCTTCCTGTGCCTGCACGCCAATCACGCCAGCGAACTCACCCCTTCGGTGGGAGCTGCGATCCGCCTGTTGCAGCGGCGCGGCATCCCGGTGCTCGGCCAGACCGTCCTGCTCGCCGGGGTGAATGACAGCGAAACGGCGCTGGGAGAGCTGTTCCGTGCCATGCTGCGGATACGCATCAAGCCCTATTACCTGCACCAGCTGGACGCCGCCCCCGGCACCGCGCGCTTCCATGTGCCGCCGGAGCGCGGCCGGGAAATTCTTAGCCGTTTACGCGGCCATATCAGCGGCACGGCGCTACCGACCTATATTTTTGATCGCCCCGGCGGGCTGGGAAAAATTCCGCTTTAGGGCATAGAGAAGCGCTTCTTTTTGTGAACAAAAAGAAGCAAAAAAACTTTGTTAATCTGGGCCGTGCTGGTTGCAGCGCCACGGGCCAAAACGAGCAAAAGTTTTTGCGCCGCTTTTTTCAAAAAGTGGCTACTTTCTTTCTCTTCCTCAAAAGACCACCCGCAACCCGGCTTCGACCGTCTGCGCCGACCAATGCCCGGCAATTTCCGCCTGGTAGCCGGCGGCGCCCCGCGCAGCCCCGGGGCGCTGGCGGCAAACACGGTGCCATCGGCCGCAGCGACGCTGACCGCCTGGCCGGGATCGCCCAGCTCGTCCTCGACGCCGACCAACAGGCTGGGGCGGATCACCAGCTGCGTCGCGGGGATGACATCGCGGCTGACCGTCAGGTTCAGATCCGGGCGCAGGCTGGTGCTGCCGGGTTGCTGGGCGGTGACGTCGAACGCGACCTGCTGCGCCATGTCTTGCAGCGCGCCTAGGGATACAGTCGCCACGCGCAGCCCTGCCGCGGGCAGGAGCGAAAAATTGCCCAGCGGCAGGGCTGTGGAAATCCGCATTGCGCCGGCCAGCACGTTGCCGTTGGTCTCGCCTTCCGCCGCGCCCACCCCGGTGTTGCGCGTGGTGTTCAACGTCGCGATGCCGTCCAGCACATCGGCGGAAAGCATAAACACGCCGAGTTTCTGCACGGCATAGGCGCCGAGGCGCAACACATCGGCTTTGGCCTTGCCGCCCTGCTGGTCGGCGAGAAAATCCTCGTCATAGCCGAGCACCAGGCCGAGCCGCGTGCCCGCTTGTCCCACCTCCCGGTCGATCCCGGCGAGGAAGCCGGCATCGGTCGCGCGGTAGGACGAGGCGTCCTGGCGCGTGCCGGCTGCCGCCAGCCAGCCGCCAGCCGCGCAGAGCGCGTCGGTGAACGCCGCCGCCGATTGCGGCTGCGCGCGGCACCGCCCGGCAGCACCGACGCGCAGCCGGAAGGGGCGGCCGCATGGTCCAGCACCGCCCCGCTCAGCCTTTCGCCATCCAGCGCCATCGCTTGCCCGGCTTGCGCGAACAGCGCCGCATCGCCGGGCGCGACCGTAAAATCCTGCGTCACCAGGAGCGCCGCCGTGGGACCGATGACGGCGGCGGCCAGGACGCCTGGGGGATCGGCGGGTGGATCTGCTGGTGGGTCAGCGGGCGCAAGAGTCCCTGCCGTGCTGGCGGCGGCTGTCACCGGCGGCACGATGCCCACGGCGGCAAAACCGCCCGTCACGCTGCCGGTGGCAGCGAGAAACGTCACCTGGCGCGGCTGGTAGCTGCCGGGCGCCAGCACATAAAACAGCGTGCCGCCCAGCTGCGCATTGCCGGTGACGTTAAAGCGCGTGGTGCCGCTGGGCGTGACCACCACACGCAGCGTACCACCGGGCGCCTGCGTGAAATTGCCGGTCAGGCTGAGCGGCGTGCCGCTGATGCCGGGCTGGAATACGCCCTGGTTCACGACCGAGCCGATGGTCCACGCGCCGGACGCCGTCCAATCCGCCCCCTCCGCCACGGTGAGCCGGCTCCCGGCGCCGAAATTGCGCACCGGGCTGGCAAGGCTGCCGGTTCCCTGGAGCAGGATCTGGCTGGCCGAACCGCCGCCATCGATCGCGCCATCGATCGCCGCACCGGTCTCCAAGACCAGATCATCCGCCCCCGCCAGCGCAATCGCCGTAGCCCCCGGTGCGGCAATGGTGCCGGCATCGAAAATGCTGCTGCCGCTGCCGGTCACAAGCAGCCCGGTCGTGCCGCCGCCGATGAACCCGCCTGCCTCATTGCTCAGCGTGCTGCCGCCGCCAAGTTTTACGCCGGTGACACCGCCGCTGATGGTGCCGGCATTGTCGATGACGCCGCCGCTGCCGGTATCGATAATCCCATCAATGCCACCGGCAATGCTGCCGGTATTGGTCACATGGCTGGCGCCGGTCAGATACACGCCGAAATCCGGCCCGCTGATCAGCCCGGCATTACGCACCGAGGACCCGTCCGACCCGGCATACACGCCGGAATAGCCGCCGATGATCCGCCCCCCGGCCAGATTGCTCAGGCTGCCGCCGGCATAGAGCGAGACACCGTCGCCGCGCTGCGCGGTGATCAGCCCGGCATTGACACCACCTGCCCCAGCCTGTTGCCGGTGTACACGCCGATATGCCCGCCGCTGATCGTGCCCCCGGCATGGTTGATCACGCTGCCGCCGCGGTTGAGGCTGATGCCGTCATAGCCGGCGGCGATCGCCCCGCTGTTGCTGACACGGCCCGCCGCCTGGTTCACCCGCACGCCATAGCTGGACGCGGTGACGCTCCCCCCGGCCTGATTGCTCACCGCCCCGCCCGCGGCTAGATCGATGCCGACGCCGTTGCTCGCCCGCACGGTCCCGGCATTGCCGAGCGTCCAGGGGGTGCCGGTCGCGGCGATGACGGGACCATTGGCGACCGCGATGGTGGTGCCGGCGGTGATACTGACCGGGCGGACCGGCCCGGTCAGATCGATCGTCTGCGTGCCGCTGGTATCGATCACCATTTGCGCCGCGGCGGGGCGCACCAGCCCCACACCGCAGGAAATGGCCGCCCGCAGCACGGCGAGGCAGCCCGCCACGCCCCTTGCCCTCAGCCCCGTGGCCTCTCTTGCACTTGCACTGTGTTCCACCCTCTCGTTCGTCGGCTCTTCCGCCGCCGCGCGGCGCGCTTTGCGATCCATCACACCCTCGCTGGACCGCCATCGTGGCCTGGATACACCCTAAAGTTGAGGAAACTTACGGCGGGGATGTTGAATCGCTTGTTAATCAAGCGGTTTTTCTTCTCGCACCCGCACACACGGTGCCGCCCGGCCCAAAGCGCCCCCGGAATGACAGCGCAGTGACTTGCCGAACGGGCGACAGCATCGTAAGCCCCGGCTTCGCAACGCAGTCCCATTTCCAGGCAGAGTTTTATGAAACAGCAGGCTAACCTCATCCGCGCCGGTCAGGTCATCGAACACGAAGGCAACCGCTGGACGGTGCTCAAGCAGCAGATCATCACCCCCGGCAAGGGCGGCGCCTTCATTCAGGTGGAAATGCGCAACCTGAAAACCGGCAACAAAACCAATGAGCGCTGGCGCACCGCCGACACGGTGGAGCGGCTGACCACGGAAGACCGGGACTACACTTACTCCTACGCCGACGGCGACAATCTCGTCCTCATGGATGGCGAGACGTTCGAGCAGTTCATCGTCCCGGCCGCCATCCTGGGCGATTCCCTGCCCTTCCTGCAGGACAACATGCCGGTCTCGGTCGGCCTGGTCGAAGGCGACCCGGTTTCCATGACCCTGCCGCCGCATGTGACGCTGGAAATCGTCGAGGCCGATCCGGTGGTGAAGGGGCAGACCGCCTCCTCCTCCTACAAGCCGGCGAAACTCTCCAACGGCGTGAAGACGCTGGTGCCGCCCTTCATCGAGGCCGGCGAAAAGGTCGTCGTCCGCACCGAGGACGGCAGCTACGTGGAACGCGCCAAAGGCTGAGCCCGCGGCCGGGAGACTTCTTCCGGCCCTTTTGCGACCGGCTGCGGCCGGTCGTTCGTGATTTTGAGGAACCAACTCCCATGATGCCACGCCTCTCGGCGCATATGACGGTGATGCAGGCGGCCGCCCAGAAGGCGGCGAAGCGTCTGCTGCGCGATTTCAACGAGGTCGAGAACCTGCAGGTCAGCATGAAGGGTCCGGGCGACTTCGTCAGCCAGGCGGATCTGCGCGCCGAGCAGACGCTGCGCGAGGAGCTGGAAAAAGCCCGCCCCGGCTATGCCTTCCTGATGGAGGAGAGCGGCGCCTCGGGCAGTGACAAATGGGCCTGGCGCTGGGTCGTCGACCCGCTCGACGGCACCACCAACTTCCTGCACGGCATGCCGCATTGGGCGATCTCCATCGGGCTGGAACGCCGGCTGCCGGATGGCGGCTCGGAGATCGTCGCCGGCGTGGTGTATTCGCCGGTGAACAACGAGCTGTTCTGGGCGGAGAAAGGTGTCGGCGCCTATGTCAACGACAAGCGGCTGCGCGTCTCCGCACGGCGCGAGATGCGCGACGCGGTGTTCGCCACCGGCATTCCCTTCGCTGTCACCTCCGGGGCCAACCGGCTCTCCTTCGCCCGCACGCTGAGCACGCTGATGCCGCAGGTCGCCGGCATCCGCCGCTTCGGCTCGGCCGCGCTGGACCTCGCCTGGGTCGCCGCCGGCCGCTACGAGGGCTATTGGGAAAGCGGCATCCATCCCTGGGACATCACCGCCGGCATGCTGATCGTGCGTGAGGCCGGCGGCTACGCCACCGATGCTGAAGGCAAGGACAATGTGGCGAACACCGTGGTGGCCGCCAACCCGAACCTGCATCCCCGGCTGCTCGAAGTCGTGCAGGACGGACTGGCCGCCGCCAAAGGTTAACGCTATGGTTTCGGGGTGAAATTTTATCTCATCCCGATCCTGGCGGCGTCCCTTGCACCGGGCGCCCTGGCCGCGCAGGTCAGCGTAAACCCGGCCGCACTGGCGCAGTTATCCGGTGTTTCGGCGCCGGCCCCGATCCCGCCCCCGGCCGTGCACGCGGCGGAAAAGACCGCCTATCGCAGCCATGCCTGGCACCGGCGCACCGTCGCAACCGTCCTGCCCGAACCGCCCCCATCGCCACCCTCTGCCGTGCCGCCTGCCGCAACGCCGGCCACCGCCCGCCCGGCGCCGGCAGCGGTGCAACCAGCACCACCCAAGCCCCTGCCGCCGCCCGGCCCGGTCAGCATCGTCTTTGCCGCCGGCAGCGCCACGCTGCCGCCCGGCACCGCCGCGCGCCTGGCGCCATTTTGCAAAATCGCCGGACCGATCGCGGTGGATGCGCGGGCACCGGCCGATCCTGACGACGCCTCCGCCGCCATGCGTTTATCGCTGTCCCGTGCTATGGCTGTCCGCGCAGCGCTGACGGCCTGCGGCGTCGCCTCGCCGAACATCGTGCCACGGGCGCTGGGCGCCGCTCCCGGCGGTGCACCTGACTCCACGCAAATCCAGGCAGGGCTGAACCCATGACCAAGCCGACCAGCTATCTGATCCGCATGATCCTGTTCTGCCTCGTCGTATACGGCATCGCCGCCGCGATCTCGCCGCAGCTGGCGCCGTTCTTCATGGCCAATCCGGTGATTAATTCGGTGATCGCCGTGGTCGAGGCGTTCGGCGTGTTCTGGAACCTGCGCCAGGTGCAGCGGCTCTACCCCGAGGCCGCCTGGGTGGAGGATTTCCGCCGCCCGCGGCAGAAGCTGGAACAGCAGACACCTCCTTTGCTGCTGGCGCCGATGGCCCGCATGCTGCACGGCCGCGCCGATGGCGAGCGGCGCATCACCCTCTCCGGCCAGGCGATGCGCACCATCCTGGACGGCATCTCCAGCCGGCTGGATGAGAGCCGCGAGCTCTCCCGCTACATCACCGGGGTGATGATCTTCCTCGGCCTGCTCGGCACGTTCTGGGGCCTGCTGCACACCGTGTCCTCGGTGGCGGCGGTGATCAACGGCATGAGCCTCTCCGGCGGCGACGTGAACGCGATGTTCGAGCAACTGAAGGCCGGGCTGGCCAAGCCGCTGGCCGGCATGGGCACCGCCTTCTCGGCCTCGATGTTCGGCCTCTCCGGCGCGCTGATCCTGGGGTTTTTGGACCTCACCGCCGGCCAGGCGATGAACCGCTTCTTCAACGAGCTGGAGGAATGGCTGGCCGGGCTGACCCGGCTCTCCACCGGCGCGCTCGGCCATGACGGCGAGGCCTCGGTGCCGGTCTATGTGCAGGCGCTGCTGGAGCAGGCCGCGGAGAACATGGAGGCGCTGCAACGCACGCTGACGCGCGGCGAGGAAGGCCGCTTCCAGGGCAATGCGGCGCTGGTGGCGCTGAACGAGCGCATGAGCACCCTGGCCGACACGCTGCGCACCAATCACCAGCTGATGGTGAAGCTGGCCGAGGCGCAGGTGGCGCTCGGTCCCGCCCTCACCCGCCTTGGCGAGCAGCAGAGCGGGCAGGACGACGTCGCCCGCGCGCATCTGCGCAATATCGAGCTGCTGCTGACCCGACTGCTCACCGAGAGCGAGCAGGGCCGCAGCCAGAGTCTTGCCGAATTGCGCAGCGACCTGAAACTCCTCACCCGCACCGTGGCGACGGTGATGCGCGACGAGACCCGCGCATGAGAAACCGCCGCGGCGGCAACGGGCTGGAGGCGTGGCCGGGCTATGTGGACGCGCTCTCCACCCTGCTGATGGTTACCATCTTCGTGCTCCTGGTCTTCGTGCTGGCCGAGGCGTTTCTCTCCTCGGCCCTGACCGGCAGCGACAACACCATCAGCCGCCTGCGCGAGCAGATCGCCGAACTGTCGCAAAGCCTGTCGCTGGAGACCACCAAGGACGCCAGCCTGGCGCAGGAGCTGGCGGCGCTGAACGCGCAACTCACCGCCGCCCAGGCGGCCAATTCCGGACTGACGCAGCAGCTCGCCACCGCCAACAGCACCATCACCGCCTTGAACGACAAGGAGGCCGGGCTGCAGTCCCAGCTCTCCGACGCGCAGACGCAGGCCAGTTCTGCGGCCAGCCGCATCACCGCGCTGCAGGAGCAGATGGCGACACAGGCGCAACAGGACAGCGAGGCCGGGCCCGGCCTGCAGCAACAGCTCACCTTCGCCCAGGGCAAGCTCGCGGAGCAGCAGAAACTCACGCAGGAGCAGCAGGACCAGATCACGCTACTGAACCAGCAGATCGCGGCGATGCGGCTGCAGCTGCAGGTGCTGGCGCAGGCGCTCGACGCGGCGCGGACGCTGGACACCAAGGAGAACGTGCAGATCGCCGATCTCGGCAAGCAGCTGAACGAGGCGCTGGCCCGCAAGGTCGAGGAGCTGCAGCAATACCAGAGCGCCTTCTTCCACGCGATGCGCGACGCGCTGGCGAACGAGCCGAACATCAAGATCGTCGGCGACCGCTTCGTGTTCGAGAGCGACGTGCTGTTCCACGTCGACCAGGCGAAGATCACCCCGGCCGGGCAGAAGGAGATCGAGCAGGTGGCGAAGGCGGTGCAAGAGATCTCGGCGAAGATTCCACCGAACGTGAACTGGATCCTCAGCGTCGACGGCTATGCCGACGCGCAGGCGATCACCGGCGGGCCTTATCATTCCAACTTCGACCTCTCCTCGGCGCGCGCTCTGGCGGTGCTGGACCTGCTGGTGAAGGACGGCGTGCCGCAGCCGCGGATCGCCGCCACGGCGATGGGCTCGAACAACCCGCTCAGCCCCGGCACCACCCAGGCCGATTACGCGCAGAACCGCCGGATCGAGTTCCGACTGACCGCGCCATGATGGACATCACCGCAGCCAAGGCGGCACAGCGGGCGCTGGCGATCGCGCTGCGCGGTGAATGCGACCCGGCACTCGGCCAGCGCCTCGCCGAACATGTGCTGCGCGAGCTGCCGCCACCGCCGGGCGCCATCGTCGCCGGCTTCTGGCCGATGGCGCATGAGATCGATATTCTGCCCCTCCTTGATGCCCTTGCCGCGCGGGGGCAGCGGCTTTGCCTGCCGGAGACGCCCAAACGCGGCCTGCCATTGCTGTTCCGCGCCTGGCGCCCGGGAGATACGCTGCTCCCGGGCCGGTTCAACACCATGCATCCCACCGGCGAGATCGTGCGCCCGGATTTTCTGCTGGTGCCGCTGCTGGCTTTCGACGACGCGGGCAACCGGCTCGGCTATGGCGGCGGCTATTACGACCGCAGCCTGGCCACGCTGCCCCACGCCTTCCGCCTCGGCTGCGCCTTCTCCGCCCAGCATTTTGCCGAAGTGCCGACCGAGCCGACCGATCTGCGCCTGCACGCGGTGGCAACGGAGCTGGGCGTCAGGCGCTTTTAGTTAGTGCCTGACAGAAAACTCTGAATTTTTTTTAGCGCGCAGCGCCGTCATCTGCATTTTTGGTGTGATCTCCGGCGCATCACAACGAAATTGTTAAATGATCAGGAAAGAATCAAGTAATTTCTCTAAACATGCCGACACCGAGGCGAGTTTGAGGCGCACGTCTCTCAACGCTCCCGATTGCGCCTTTCCTCATGCAGGCTACGCTGCTTTTTTGTAAGGTCCTCGATGACGGTTGGCCTCTTTTTGCCGGAGTACAGCCCCGAGGCGCTGAATGTTACGCGCAACCACCGCAAGGGCGACGTAACGCCTGAACCCTACAATGCCGTGGTCCGGACACTTATCCAGGCCGTGGGCCTCCAGCGCATTAATGGCCGATTCGACGGCAGAATGCTGCTGACGTAAGCGGATGAACTCAGGCTCGGATTCTCTTGCCCTGTCCAGGGCTGACAGCCTGCCCTTCCTGGGAAGCACGAGTAAATCCAGGCTCTCCGTGAGTTGAGCCTGGTTGGCCTTGCTGTGGAATCCCTTGTCGAAGCTGAAGGTCACAACCTGGCCGAAGCGTTCCTTGGTCTCTGTCACGATCGGCGCCGCGATCTGCTCGTCGCTGATTTTCTCCATCACCTTGTGGTACAGAATGAACCTCGTCTGGTCCTCAACAATGCAGACGCGCAGTCCCAATTCCATCGGCACGCCTGCCTTGCCCTTGCTGATCCACTCGGTATGCGGCTGGAAAATAGAAAAGACCTTCTCCCCATGCGGGATGGCCTCGCCCAGCAGCACCCGACGACGGATCTGCTCGATTTGCCGCTCGGCGTGCCCGATATATTCATCGAGTGCGCTCAGGAAAACCAACCTGAGAAAAGGCTGCTCTACGAGCAACGCGCGCAGGCTGCGTGCCCGTTCCAGGTAGTCTGCCGCCAGTTCCAGATAGGCCCGATGCGCTTGTTGGATTTCGTCCTGCTTCGCAAGGCGTTTCTGCTCATCTTTGCCGGTTGAATGCTTCAGCTGTTGGATGTGGCGATGAGATTTCTTGAACTTGCGGATCAGGTGGGCGCTCTGGCGCCACCCGGGCAGTCCATGCGTCTCAGAGAGTTCTGCGCAACTCTCCACGGTCTTGCGAATGGCATCGTACAGCAGGTTGATGTCGGTGGGATAATGGACGTTCGTCTCTACCACAAAAGAGTCACAACGCACCTCTAGACCTTCGTCCGGGCTTTTTTTTAGCGTCTGATGACCCGCACTGACAACGATCTGGTTGATCCGGTCGAGTAACTCGGGGGTGAACAGCTGCAGGTTATCCTTCAGTGTTTGCAATTCATAGTGGCTCTCGTCGGACCAATCGCTGTGTCCAAGCATCTTGCGAAGAGTGCTGTGCTGGTTGGCCAACTCCTGAACCCGATCATAGTCGATGTTTAACCCCAACCGGAGCACGCCCAGAACCAGGATCTTCCACTGCTCCATGCCGGGACGTCCCGTCTTCCGGCTGGCCTTGCCTGCCCCGCGGCTGCGCACGGGTAGGATCTCTGCAAGGACCGAGAAGACCCGCTCACGTAATTGCGGATCCGTGTAGAGGTGTTGCAGCCCGCGTAATAGTTGCGGGATATCATCGCGGGACTTCGGGTCAAAAACGATCGAGGAGATGTCCGTCTGACCAAACATCATTTGAGTATTGATGACTTTGCGCAATTTTCGCCTAACGAAGATTTGCCGGTTTTGCTCTGCCAGAACGGTTTGCCAACCCATTTCTATGGGTAGAACCGAAGTCCAGCCGTCAAAAATTACCGGAGATGCTACATCAGATCAGAAATTCTTCGAACCGAAAATTTTAGAAAACGTACCGTTTAACGCAGGCATTTTGAGTTTTCGGCCAAACACTAGTTAAACAAAAAGGAAGGCTTCTTTTTGTGAACAAAAAGAAGCAAAAAAACTTTGTTAATCTGGGCCGTGCTGGTTTCACCGCCTCAGGCCCAGATGAGCAAAAGTTTTTTGCGCCGCTTTTTTCAAAAAAGCGGCTGCTACCTTTTTATAACCTAAGCCTGTCAGGCTCTAACATCCCTGCGGCACACGCTCATGCCAATCGGTCAGCGACTGATACGCCCAGCCGATGCGCAACGCGGTATCCTCGTCATAGCCGCGGCAGACGATCTGCAGCGAGGTCGGCAGGCCTTCAGGGGTAAAGCCGTTCGGCACGGAGAGGCCGCATAGTTCCAGAATGTTCGCGAAACGGGTGAAATGCGATGGCATCCGCAACTGGTCGACACTCTCCACCGGGATCGCCGCCACCTGTGTGGTCGGCGTCAGGATCGCATCGAAATCGCGGAAGGCAACGGCGAACTCCTCCTGCAACGCCTCGCGCGCGCGCAGCGCGTTAAAATAATCCGCGGCGGAGATTTTTGCCCCGGCCATAACGCGGTCGCGCACGCTTGCATCGATCGGCAACGTCCGGTCCGCCGCCAAATGCCCCACCAATGCGAACGCCTCGGCCTGCATGATCTGGCTGGTCAGCAGCGTATAATCGCCAAATGCCTTCGGCAGTTCGATGGTGCCGATCACCGCGCCCGCCTGCGCCAGCGTCTCCAGCGCCTGGTCGTAGGCGGCAAGAACTTCCGGCGCCGTGCCCTCGCGCTCGCTCTCAGGGATCCGCGCCAGGCGCAGCCCGCGCACGCCGCGCCGCAACGTCGTGAACGGCGCGGCACCCGGCTGACCAAGCGTTAGTCTGTCCAGCCGGTCCTCGCCCTGCAGCAATTGGTAGAGCCATGCCGCGTCCTCGACCGAGCGGGTGATCGGGCCCGGGGTGTCGAGCGTCGGGCTCAGCGGCAGCACACCATAGGTGCTGATGCGGCCGATCGTCGTCTTCAGCCCGGTGACGCCGCAGAACGAGGCCGGCAGCCGCACCGAGCCGCCGGTATCTGTGCCGATCGCCCAGGGCACCAGGCGCGCGGCGACCGCAACGCCGGAGCCGCTGCTGGAGCCGCCGGGCACGCGATGCGTCCGCGCGTCCCACGGGTTGTGCGGCGTGCCCATATGCTCATTGGTGCCCCAGCCGCCAAGCGCGAATTCCACCGTATGCGTCTTGCCGACGACGATCATGCCGGCGGCAATCAGCCGCCGCGCCAGGGTCGCGGTGCGGGTGGCCCGCCGCCCGGCCCAGACTTTCGAGCCGCCGGTGGCAATCCGGCCTTCCATCTCGACCAGATCCTTCAGCGCGATCGGCACGCCATGAAACGGGCCGGCCGCATGGCCGGCGCGGATCGCCTTGTCCGCCGCTTCGGCCGCCAGCCGCGCATCGGCAAAATAGGTCTCCACGAAGGCATGCAGCTGCGGCTCCCGCGCGCTGATTTTCGCGATCACCGCGTCGATGACCTCCACCGGAGAGAGACGCCGCGCGGCGATTTCCGCGGCCAGAACATGCGCTTGAAGATGTGTCAGATCAGGCGTTGCGGACATCGGCAAACCTCCCATTGAGTGCCGCCACTTCGCCGCCGAACGCGGCTTCTGTCAACAACATGAGAGCGAAAGGCGGCGAGAAGAGGAAGGCTTCTTTTTGTGAACAAAAAGAAGCAAAAAAACTTTGCTTAACTGGGCCGTGCTGGTTTCGCCGCCACTGGCCCAGTTAAGCCAAAAATTTTTGCGCCGCTTTTTTTCAAAAAAAGCGGCCGCTTGCCTAACCTCCGCCTATCAGCCTTTAACGCGGAGACACGGCCTCCGCGCCGCCCAGCAGCGCCGCCGCCTCATGCTCCCGGCTGATCTCTTCCAGCGTGCGGCGCTTCGTCTCCGGCGCCAGGGCGATGCAGATGACCAGCCCCAAAGCCGAGGTGAAGACGAACAGCCAGAGGGCGGCCTGCAGGCCCCAGTCATGGACAAAATGCGGGAAGACGAGGATGGCCAGGATCGCGCCGACGCGGCTGACGGCGGTGCCGAAACCGGTTGCGCCAGCGCGCACGCCGGTGGGGAAAAGCTCCGTGGGGTAGACGAAGTTCAGCACGCCCGGCCCCATATTCGCGAACAGCGTGGCGAGACCGAACAGCAGCACCAAGATCACCAGCGCCGGTTTCGGCTCCAGCGCCAGGGCGACCAGCAGCACAGTCAAGCCGGCGAAGGAGAAAATGATCAACTTCCGGCGGCCCCAGCCATCGACCAGGAACACGCCGATGACAGCACCGAGCAGGCCCAGCGCGGCGACGGCGGCGGAGCCAAGATAGGCCGTACTGGCCGAGCCGGCGGTAAAATTCTTCAGGATCGTCGGGGTGTAGATGGAGATACCGTAGAACGCCACATCGTAGAAGAACCAGAACCCGGCGACGAAAATCGTCAGGCGCAGCAAGGGGGGGTTGAACAGCGTGGCCCAGCTTTGCTTCGGTTCGGCGCTGGTGCTGCCTGTCTCGCCGCTCAAGGCCAGCAGCAATTTTCCGGCCTCATCGTGGCGGCCTTGCGCGGCGAGCCAGCGCGGCGATTCCGGAATCGCCGCGCGGAAGCAGATCACCAGCAGCGCGATCGCGGCACCCAAAAACAGCATCCAGCGCCACGCATCGGGCCCGAGCGGGAGCAGCAGGTAGCCGGCGAGATAGGCGCAGACCGCGCCGAGGAACCAGCTGGAGCCAACCGCGGTGACGAACGCGCCGCGCCGCGAAGCGGGCACGAATTCCGCCAGCAAGGTCGAGGAAATCGGGTAATCCGCGCCGATGCCGACACCCAGCAGGAAGCGGAAGGCAATGAACTCCCACACATTCTGCGACAAAGCCGTGAGGGCGGCGAACACCACAAAGCAGACAAGGTCGACCACATACATCGCCTTGCGGCCGATCCGGTCGGTAAGGTGGCCGAGCAGCAGCGCGCCGAAAAACATGCCGACCACGGCGGAGGCGGCGACGACACCGGAAAGCCCCGGCCCGATCGCCCATTTTTTCACCAAAAACGGCAGCGCGACGGCGATGACCGTGAGGTCAAACCCGTCCAGGAACATCCCCGCCGCGGAGAGGATCGTCAGGCGGCGGTGAAAGGAACGCAGTTTCGGCGATTCGAGCGCTTCGAATGACATCTTGTCCTCGCGATGATGGCTTAAACGGCTTCTGGCGGTGCTGGCACGCGGCCGGGATAATCCTCGCCCAGCAGAATCGGGAACGGGCCGGGGAACGGCTCCACGAACGCGCTCTGCGTGACAAACCCCTGCTCCGGCGACCAGGAATGCAGCAGGAAGGCCGAAGGTTCGAGAGTGAAGCCCATCTCGATGCCGGCATCATGGGTCAGCATGAACTGATAGGCGATCGAAGGGGCGACGAAGCCGATGGCCTGCGCGACATTGCCGACGATCATGCGGTGATGATGGCCGCTGATGATGCGCGTGACCTGTTTATGGCGCGCGACCAAAGCGCGGAACTCTTCATGGTTGCGCAGGTTGATGTCGTCGAACTGTTTTACGCCCGTGAGAAAAGGCGGGTGGTGCAGCGCCAGCATGGTTTCGCGTTCCGGATGTTGCGCGAGGGTCTGCTCCAGCCAGGCGAGGCGTTGCGCGCAAAGCTCGCCATGCGTCTCGCCGGCCACCACGCTGTCCAGCATCACCAGGCGGACGGGGAAATCCTCGACCACGTATTGAATAAACCCGCCCGATTGCGGCAGGCCGGGCAGATGCGCCAGCATCTCCTCGCGGCGATCATGGTTGCCGGGGATCACAAACACCGGCAGCGGCTTCAGCCGCGCGATGATGCCATTCAGCCGCTGGTATTCCTCGGCAAAACCGCAATCGGCGAGGTCGCCGGTGATGATAACCGCATCGATGCGCACGGCGAGATTGCCAATGGCCTCGCAGGCGCGTTGCGCGAGCGCATGGCTATCGACAACGCCATAGGCCATCATGCCTTCAGGGCGCAGATGCAGATCGCTGAGATGGAGAATGTTCATAGCCGGCCCCCGGTTGCGACAGGCGCGCAACCTAGGCGATCGGGATCACAGACGACAGAGCGCGAAAAAACTCTTCACGCAACTGAAACTTTTTCGGAGCGAAAAAAGGGAAGGCTTCTTTTTGTGAACAAAAAGAAGCAAAAAAACTTTGCTAAACTGGGCCGTGCTGGTTTCAACAACACGGCCCAGTTAGCCAAAAGTTTTTGCGCCGCTTTTTTCAAAAAGCGGCCACTTTTCTGCCTGGCCGCTTAAGCCGCGCGGGAAGCGCGCTTGTCCTGGTATTGCGGACGCTTGGGCTTGGGCTTGCGCACAACCATGTCCGGGTGGCGCTGCGGCTTCTTCATCGGCTGCGCGTGCGCCGGGCGGGTGCCACTGGCAACTTCCATTTTCACGCCGGTCAGCTTCTCGATCGAGTTGAGGTAAGGCAGCTCGGTCGCATCGCAGAAGGCCACGGCAATGCCGCTAGCGCCGTTACGCGCTGTGCGGCCGATGCGGTGCACGTAGCTCTCCGGCTCGTTCGGCAGCTCGTAGTTGATGACATGGGACACGCCGGTCACGTCGATGCCGCGCGCGGCAAGGTCGGTCGCCACCAGCACGCGCACGGTGCCGGCCTTGAACGCGTCCAGCGCCCGCTGCCGGGCGTTCTGGCCGAGATTGCCGTGCATCGCCGCGGCGGTGATCTTTTCCGCGTTCAACTGCAACGCCACACGGTCAGCGCCGCGCTTGGTGCGGGTAAAGACGATGGCGCGGGTCATTTCCGGCTCGCGCAGCAGGCTGGTGAGCAGCGACTTCTTGCCCGAGGAGTCCACAAAATGCACCGACTGGTCGATGCGCGTGGGGGTGGAGGCGACGGCCTGGATGGTGACGCGCACCGGGTCGCGCAGCAGGCCCTCGGCCAGATGCGTGATCTCCTTCGGCATGGTGGCGGAGAACAGAGCCGACTGGCGGCGGCTCGGCAGGGCCGCGACCACCTTGCGGATGTCCGGCATGAAGCCGAGGTCGAGCATGCGGTCGGCCTCGTCCAGCACGAAGAACTGGCACTGGTCGATCAGCAGGTTGCGGGTGCTCATCAGGTCGCAGATGCGGCCCGGCGTGCCGACGACGATGTCAGCGCCGCGCGACATGCGGTTGACCTGGCCGGTACGGCCGACGCCGCCGACGATCAGCACGGTGTTGAGTGCCAGGCCGGTGCCGAATTTCTTGAATTCCTGCTCGATCTGCACCGCGAGCTCGCGGGTGGGCGAGAGGATGAGCGCGCGGGTGGCGAAGCGGCGCGGGCGCAGCGGGTTGGCGGCCATCTGCTGCAGGATGGGCAGCGCGAAAGCGGCGGTCTTGCCGGTGCCGGTCTGGGCAATGCCGAGCACGTCGCGGCCGGACAAGCTGGCCGGAATGGCGCCCGCCTGGATCGGCGTGGGGTTGTTGAAGCCGCTATTCGTCAGCGCCTGCAGGATCGGCGCAGCAAAGCCCAGGGCTTCGAAAGTGATTTGGTCAGTCATAAACAAACGTCTCCGGCGCTTAGGAACAAAGTTCGAAAGCGGTATTGTCCGGTATCCACGCGCGATTTTGGAATGGACGGGGATAGAAAATGCCCGAGAGGCGTTCCCGCCCCTAACAGCAAATTGACCGCCAAGGCCGGGGAACCCGGTCGCGCATTCGCGATCAACGCGGGCCTTATGCCCAGGTTGTGCGCCGCGCCGCAAGGAAAAAGAAACGCGCCCCTGCCCTGCGCGGTCCGTTAACAGGAAAGAGGCCGCTTTTTTGGAAAAAAGCGGCGCAAAAAACTTTTGCTTGGGCTGGGCCCGTGGCAGCGAAACCAGCACGGCCAAGTTTAAAAAAAGTTTTTTTGCTTCTTTTTGTTCACAAAAAGAAGCCTTGTCCTAGACCTTTCGCGCTAGTCGCCGGCGGCGTGATGCAGGCCGGGCAGGCGCACCGTCTGCGGCGCCTTGACCGGCGCAGGCGCCAGCACGGGCTTCGCGACCCGGGACGGCATGGCGGCGAGGATGGAGACGCCGACCGAGGCGAGGTAGGGCAGCGACTGGGTGAACAGCACCGCGCACCAGAGCTTGGTTTCCAGCGTCGCAAAGTGATGACCGAACCCCACGCCCAGCAGCGCCACCCAGGTGAGGAGCAGGAGCAAAAACTCCTCCCTGGCCATCACCAGCCCCTGCACCAAAGCCGGGGCGTGGTCCATTTTCGGCGTGCGCAGGAAGGGCATACGGTTGGTGAACAGCCCCTTCCACACCGCCTTGCCGATGCTGTGCGAGAGTGCCAGCCCCGCCACTGCGGCGCGGATACGGTCGCCCAGGCCGCACGGCACGCGGTTGGCGTAGAGGGCGAGGATCTGCACCATCTTGAAGACGAACAGGCCGATCGAGGGCAGCATGAACAAAGCGATCGGGAACTCGAAGCCCACCGGGTCCAGGATCAGCCCGGCCGACCAAGCAAGGCCCATGGCGAGGAACACCAGCCCCAGCGCATCGCCGAACCAGGGCAGCCAGCCGGTGATGAAATGCCAGCGCTGACCAAGGGTGAGTTCCCGGTTGAACGGGTTGAACAAAGCGGGAGCATTGGCACGGACGATGCGCATCGCGCCATAGGCCCAGCGGTAGCGCTGCTTGCGGAAGGCGGCGAAATCATCCGGCATCACGCCTTTGCCGAAGCTCTTTTTGGAATAGACCGCCTCATACCCGGCGCGGAACAGGCGCAGGCCGAGTTGGCTATCCTCGGTGATGCACCATTCGGCCCAGCCGTTCTCGTTCAGCAGCGCCTGTTTGCGCACCAGCGTCATGGTGCCGTGCTGGATGATCGCATTGCGCTCGTTGCGGGTGACCATGCCGGCATGGAAGAACCCGGCATATTCCCAGAACATCAGCCGCTTGAAGAGGCTGCCGTCATTGTCGCGGTAGTCCTGCGGCGACTGGGCGAAGCCTATTTTTTGCTCCGCGAAAACCGGGGTCATGCAGCGCAGCCAGTCCGGCTGCACGACATAGTCGCTGTCGATCACGCCGATGATCTCCGCATCCGGCGCGGTCTCACGTAAGCCGAAATTCAACGCGCCGGCCTTAAATCCCTTATGTTTGCCGAGCGTGAAGAAGCGGAATTTCGGCCCCAGCCGGGCGCAATGCTCGGCCACCGGCTCCCAGACATGCGGGTCCGCGGTGTTGTTGTCGATCACCAGCACCTCGAAGCGCTCATAGTCCAGAGCGGCCAGGGCATCGAGCGTCTGGCACACCATCTGCGGCGGCTCGTTGCAGATCGGCAGATGGATCGAGACTTTCGGCAGCATTGCACCCGCCGGGGCGGGGATCGGCTCGAAATGGCGTTTCCGCACGCGGCCGAAAACGGTCTCCACCAGGTCGAAACTGTCGGCGATGAGCAGGACCAGCAGCAGCCCCTGCCCCAACGCCAGCCCGCCCCAAACCGCGGCGGCGCTCAGCGAGAGGTACGTCTCGCCCATCAGCAGCAGCAGCATGGCGATGGCGGCAGCGAACCCTTCCACCAGCCCGGCGAAGATGAGTTTGCCGGGCCTGCGGATGTCAGGCCGGCGGGAGAGCAGCGCCATGGTGGCGGCCAGACTCAGCAGCGTCGCGCCCAAAGCGTAGAGCAGCCAGTTGGGATGGTTCTGTACCGGCCCGGTCAGCGACCATTTCGCCTGGCGGTCGAGGGTGAACATGCCCCAATAGCCGGCGGCGCGGCCCTCGAAACTGGTCTTCCAGGGCTGATCGAAGGCTTCCATCACGAAATAGTTCAGGTGCTCCTTCTGCGCGAGGTTGAAGAAGTCGCGCATGAAGCGGGCCTGGTTGACGGTGCTGGCACGCGCCGCACCAATCTCGATCCCGTCGGACGGCCAGCCGATCTCGCCGATCACGATCCGCTTGTTGGGGAATTTGTCGTGCACCTGCTGGAAGCGGTGCATCGCATCCTGCACGGCGATCGCCTCCGGCACACCCTCCCAATAAGGCAGCAGGTGCACGGTGATGAAATCGACCGAATTCGCGAGTTCCGGGTGGCGCAGCCAGACATGCCAGGGCTCGGCGGTGGAGACCGGCACGCTTGTGTGCGCCCGCACCTCACGGATCTCGGCCATCAGCTGCGGCACGGTGGTGTCGCCGCGCAGGATCGTCTCGTTGCCGACCATGATCTGCTTCACGTCCGGGTTGGCATTGGCCACCTGCACCACCTTGGCCAGCTCCCTGGCGTTGGCGTCGGGGTGACGGTCGAGCCAGGCGCCGAGCGTGATGTTCAGGCCCATGCCCTCGGCCAAAGCCGGGATCTGCCCGAGATCGCCCTGCACCGTATAGGTGCGGATATTATGTGTGTGCCGCGCCACCAGGCTGAGATCGGACTTGATCTGCGCCGGGCTCGGATAGGCGCCGTCCTGCGGGCTCTCGCCCTGCTGGAACGGCGAGAACGCATAGCCGCCTATCTCCCCATGATAGGGGGCGATATCCGTCACCGGGCGGTTGGCACCTGCCCAGAGCCCGAGCGCGATCACCCCGGCGCCGATGGCGGCGGCCCAGGAGCTGGCACTGGCCCAGCCCTGGCGCGTCTTGCGGGTGGAGACATTCGCCGGCTGGCGAAGAATTGGCGAGTGATGCGTCATGGCGCGGGTCCAAAAACGGCGGGACGAGCCCCGTCTGTTTCGATCTATGATCGATCAGTGCGGCATCGGCTGGGCGCCTTTGTGGCCCAAACAAGGCAAATCACTGATTTTCAAGGCCGGAACCGCCCTGTTTTTTGTGCCGAAACAAGTTAGGAGTGGCGCATGCATCTTGTTCTGCTCCTGCTGGTCCTTGCCATCCTGATCCTGATCAACGGCGCCTTCTCCCTGGCGGAGCTGGCGCTGGTCTCCGCCAGGCGGGCGATGCTGACGCTGATGGAACGGCGCGGCGTGCGGGGGGCGGGCAAGGCGCGGGTGCTGGCGGATAATCCGCAAAGTTTCCTGCCCGCCTCGCAATTCGGCATCACTTTGGTCGGCATCATGACCGGCGTGTTCGGCGGCCGGCAGCTTGCGGCGTATCTCGCCGCACCGCTCAGCCATGTCACCGCACTGGCCCCCTATGCAGCGCCTTTGTCGCTGTTCATCACCGTGGTCCTGATCACCTTCCTGACCCTGGTGTTCGGCGAGCTGGTGCCCAAGCAGCTTGCCCTGCGCCATCCGGAGCGCGTGGCCGCCGCGGTCGCCGAGCCGCTCTCCGTCGTCGCCATCATCGCCGCCCCGGCGGTCTGGCTGCTCGGCCAGGCGACACGCGTGACCCTCATCGCCTTCGGCCCGGCCTCGGACGACCGCCGGGCCATGAGCGAGGAGGAGCTGAAGGCCATGCTGGTGGAAGGCACGGAGACCGGCGTGCTGGAGACCGAGGAGCGTGACATGATCGAACGCGTGCTGCGCCTGGCGGACAAGCCGGTGCGCGCCATCATGACCCCGCGCACGGAAATCGCCTGGATCGACCGCACAGCACCCCGCCCGAACATCATCGCCGCCTTGCGCGCCGCCCCGCATTCGCGCTTCGTGGTCTGCGACGGCGCGATCGACAACGTCACCGGCATCGTCCAGGCGAAAGACATTCTCGACCGCGTGCTGGACGGCAAGGATTTCTCGCTCGCCGCCGCCTTGCGCCAGCCGATGGCGATACCCGACTCAGTTTCGGCTCTGGAAGCCCTGGAGCGGCTGAAGGCCGATGTGCTCGGCGTCGCCATCGTGCTCGACGAATATGGCAGCTTCGAGGGCATTGTGACCGCGGCGGACGTGCTGGAGGCGATCGTCGGCGATGCCGAGGATGCCGGGCCGAAAGAGGGCGTGCCGGAACAGCCGGACGACACGTTCGAGCTCGACGGGCTGACACCGGTGGACGAGACCAAGGCACGGCTGCATTTGCCGGACCTGCCCAGCGAGGGCAGCTACCACACGCTGGGCGGGCTGATCCTGGCCCTGCTGCAGCGCCCGCCACGCAAGGGCGACGCGATCATTTTCGGCGGCTGGAAATTCGAGGTGCTGCTGATGGACGGCAGGCGGGTCGAGCGCGTGCGGGTGGCGCGGGATCATTCAGTGTAGGAAGCAGCCACTTTTTGAAAAAAGCGGCGCAAAAACTTTTGGCTGGGCTGGACCGGTGGCAGCGAAACCAGCACGGCCCAGTTTAGAGCGTGAGCGGTCTGGGACAAGTCATGTCGAACCGAAGGGAAGCGCTTTTTTTTGAACTGGGCCGTGCTGGTTTCAACGCCACAGTCCCAGAGGAGCAAAAAGTTTTTGCGCCGCTTTTTTCAAAAAGCGGCTTCTTCCTGTTTCAACCTAATCCTATCACGCTCTAGCAAAAGTTTTTTCCAAAAAAGAAGTGCTTTCCTTCCTAAACCGCCCGCTCCACCGCCCTGGCGACGCGGAGCACAACATCGTCACGATAGAGGGGTGCGGCAATCTGCACCGCCAGCGGCAACCCGGCATCGTTCACCCCCATCGGCAGGGAGATGGCGGGTTGGCGGGTCAGATTGAACAGGAATGTCCAGGGCGCCCAATGCTGGCAGAGCGCCGCCACCGGGTCCGGCAGCTTTGCGTCGGCCAGAGGGGCGGCATGCGGCACGCAGGGGCACAGGATCGCGTCCACCTCCAGCATGGCCATGGCGTGCGCGGCTTCAACGCGCAGCGCCTCGGCCTGGAGAAAATCCTGCGCGCTGACATTCCGGTAGCGCGCCGCGACGTCGCGCAGCCCGGGATCCAGCAGCGTGTGGCTGGCCTCCGGCAAGCTGCCGACCACCCGCGCCAGCGCCGCGCCCCAGAGTTTGACGAAAATATCGGAGCTGTCGGGCAACGTGACATTGAGCTCAGACAGCACCGCCCCCTGCCCGGCCAGCACATCCTGCGCCGTTTGCAGGGCCGACAGGCCGTCAGCGTCCACGGGTGCGGCAAAACCGGGATTGCGCAGAATGCCGATGCGCAGCCCCGCCACGCCGTCCTCGATCCCGGCCCTGAAATCGCGCGGCGCCTCGGGCAGCGAGAACGGGTCGCGCGGGTCGAACCCCGCCAGTGCCGAGAGCAACAGCGCCGCGTCGCGCACCGTGCGGGCGATCGGCCCGGCCACCGCCACCGGGCCGAACGCGCCCAGCGGCCATTGCGGCACCCGGCCGAAACTCGGCTTCAGCCCGACCACTCCGCACCAGGCGGCGGGGATGCGGATGGAGCCGCCGGCATCGGTGCCGACATGCAGCGGCCCGAACCCGGCGGCGGCCGCCGCCCCGGCCCCGGCGGAGGAGCCGCCCGGCGTGTGCGTCGTGTTCCACGGATTGCGGGTGATGCCGCTGGCCGGGGAGTCGCCAGGGCTCTTCCAGCCATATTCGGTGGTGGTGGTCTTGGCCGTGATCACCGCCCCGGCGCGGCGCAACGCGGCCACCAAAGGCGCATCCTGCTGCGCCGGCGCGGTGGGCGTGGTCTTGCTGCCGCGCCGCGTCGGCAGGCCAGCGACGTCGATCAGGTCTTTCACCGTCACTGGCACGCCGTCCAGCGGACCGCAGGGCGTGCCCGCCGCCCAGCGCGCCGTACTCTCCCGCGCTGCCGTGAGCGCGCCCGGGTTCATCACCGCGAAGGCGTTGATCCCGGCATTCTGCCGGGCGATGCGCTCGGTCACCGCCTGCAGCGCGTGCAGCGGCGTGAAGGCGCCGCTGGCATAGCCCGCCAGCAGGTCCTCGGCATCCAGCAGTGCTGGATTGTCGCTCACAGCCAGGCCGGCACGGGCAGGTTTTTGCTGCGCAGAAACTCCGGATTGAACAATTTGCTCTGATAACGCGCGCCGCCGTCGCAGAAAATCGTCACCACCGTATGGCCCGGCCCGAGATCGCGCGCCACGTGGATCGCCGCCGCGACATTGATGCCGGAGGACCCGCCGACCGAGATCCCCTCATGGATCAGCAGATCGAAAATCTGCTCCAGCGCCTCGGCATCCAGGATGCGCACGGCGTCATCGATGGTCACGCCGCTCAGATTCGCGGTGACGCGCGACTGGCCGATGCCCTCGGTGATGGAGCTGCCGCTCATCGACAGGTCGTTCGTCTTCACCCAGCCATAGAGCCCGCTGCCCTCCGGGTCGGCCAGCACGATTTTGGTTCCCGCGTTCTGCGCCTTCAGCGCCAGGCTCACCCCGGCCAGCGTGCCGCCGGTGCCGCAAGCGCAGGTGAAGGCATCCACCCGCCCCCCGGTCTGCGCCAGAATCTCCGCGCCGGTGGTCAGGCGATGCCCCTCGCGGTTGGCCAGGTTGTCGAACTGGTTCGCCCAGAACCCGCCGGTCTCCTCGGCGATGCGCCGCGACACGTGCACGTAATTGCCCGGATCCTTGTACGGCTTCGCCGGGACCAGGCGCAGATCTGCGCCGATCATGCGCAGAAAGGAGATCTTCTCCTGGCTCTGCGTCTCCGGCATGACGATGATGCATTTATACCCCAGCGCGTTCGCCACCAGCGTCAGCCCGATGCCGGTATTGCCCGCGGTGCCCTCGACAATGGTGCCGCCCGGAAGCAGCGCGCCTGCCTGCTCGGCGGCCTGGATCATCGCCAGGGCTGCCCGGTCCTTCACCGAACCGCCCGGATTCATGAACTCCGCCTTGCCGAAAATCTCGCAACCAGTGGCCGCGGAAGCCCTCTTCAGCCGGATCAGGGGTGTATTCCCGATCGCCCCCGCCAACCCGTCCAATCCTGTTCCCATGGCCTCTTGTCCTCGCTATGCTAGCCTCAACCGTCCAATAGAACGATCTCGGGGGATAATATGATCGAAGATGTGGCGCCGCGACAGGTCTGGGAGGCCCTGATGAGCAACCCGACCGCGACGCTGTGTGATGTCCGTACGAATGCGGAATGGAGTTTTGTCGGCCTTCCCGACCTGACGCAGACCGGCAAACAGCCCGTGCTGGTCCAGTGGCTGCTGTTCCCCTCGATGCAGCCCAACCCGAAATTCCTCGAAGCTTTGGCCCAGACCAATCTGGACCATAACGACCATCTGTATTTCCTCTGCCGCTCCGGCACCCGCAGCATCGCCGCCGCCGAGGCCGCCAAGGCCGCCGGCTACAAGCACGTCTATAACGTAAAAGACGGTTTCGAAGGCCCGCAGGACGCCCGCGGCCATCGCGGCACGGTGGCCGGGTGGAAGAGCGAAGGTCTGCCCTGGAAGCAGGGATAACGCGGCGCCAGCGCATGCCAGGGTTGCGAGAATGAGGTAGGCCTGGCAGCATCGTTGCATGGACGATACCTCCTGGTTGCCAAACGCGGATCGGTCCCGGGCATGGTGGTCCGATACGCTGGCCGCTTTTGCGTCCCAACCAAGCGAGGCGATCGTTGAACGCCTGGCCTCCTGCGCCATGCAGTCGCACATCATCAATTACATCGAACAGCTCCCGACTTGGCACCGGCAGAGCCAGTTGCTTGCGCAGGCCACCACTGCCCTGCCGCGGCATTAGCGTCTCCTGCTTGAATACCCGCTGCTGCGGCTGGGGCGCCGGCTGGACGCCGTACTCGTCTCGGACCGCGCGATCTTCGTGCTTGAATTCAAAATCGGCGCGCAAAAATTCGATGAGACCGCGCGCCGGCAGGTCGAGGACTACGCCCTCGACCTTCATTTCTTCCAT
Organism: uncultured Pseudomonadota bacterium; assembly: GCA_963780465.1. Lineage (GTDB taxonomy): Bacteria > Pseudomonadota > Alphaproteobacteria > Acetobacterales > Acetobacteraceae > Acidocella. The sequence continues at coordinate 205,584 of CAWACI010000007.1, read as the reverse complement.
GCCGGAAGCAGGAATGTTCCGATCATTCCCGTCCTCATCGCCACCGATGCCATGCCCGCGCCGCAGGCGTTACCGCTGCTCTGGCATGAGGTACCTGAGGTTTTCGAGGCGAATGCCACCACGCTTGCCTCGCTGCTGCACGCCATCGCCGCCCAGCTGCCCCGCACTGCCATCGACATCGATGCCTGGGAGCTGGCGCCCTACCGCCCCATCCCAAACATCGTCGAAGCCGCCACCATGCTCTACGCGAAGCATGGCGTTGCCGACATCAAAGCCACGCGCGCCGAAATTCACAATCTCACCAACACGACCGATGAGATCCTGAGCACGGTCGCCCGCACACGGCAGGATGGCGGGCATGTGATCCTGTTCGTCACCGGTATTCCCGGCGCGGGCAAAACATTGTGCGGATTGAACGCGGTGTTCGGCGCCGAGACCGGTGCCGCGTTCCTCACCGGTAATCTTCCCCTGGTACACGTGCTACGCGAAGCCCTGGCGCTGGATGCCGCAAAAAACGGCGGCAAAACACTCAGCGCGGAACGGCGAAAAGCCAAATCCGCGATCCAGCCACTGACCGCGTTCATCAAGGATAATGTCCACCGCGACGCCCCGCCGCATGAGCACGTGATCGTCTTCGACGAAGCGCAACGCGCCTGGGACGCCGCCTATGGCGCGCGAAAATTCGCCCTGCACGACAGCGAGGCGGCTCTGTTTCTCGACATCATGCGCAAGCATGATGATTTCGCGGTCATTATCGCTCTGGTCGGCAACGGCCAGGAGATCAATACCGGCGAGGCCGGGTTGAGCGAATGGGGGCGCGCGCTCGGCACGCGGCCGGACTGGAAGATCATTGCCGCGCCCGGCGTGCTGCATGCCAAAGAGCCTCGGCAACTGCTGTTTTCAGAGCCGCCCACGCAGCTGCGCATCAATCCCGTTTTGCATCTCGATGTGCCGGTGCGGCAGATCCGCTCCATCGCCGCCGCCGGCTGGGTGGATGCGGTGCTGCGCGGCGATGTAACCGAAGCGCAAAAACTGGCACAAGCTGGTATCCCGTTTTTCATCACACGTGCGCTGCCAGAGATGAGACGCGGGTTAAAGTCATCGGCGCGCGGCGAGCGCAGGGCCGGGCTGGTGTGCAGCACCGGAGCACGGCAGCTGGTCGCGGATGGTATCTGGCCGGATTTTCCGCATCTCGACGAGACCGCGATCGCCAATTGGTTTCTCAAACGCTGGCCGGATGTCCGTTCCTCCGAAGCGCTCAAAATCCCGGCCACGCAGTTCGCCTGCCAGGGACTGGAGCTCGATCATGTCGGCCTGTGCTGGGGCGGTGATCTGATCTGGAACGGCACGTGGCAGGTCCGAAGGTTCCTCGGCTCCACCTGGACAAATACAAAAAACGCCGATGCGCGGGATTTCCGCCTCAACACCTATCGCGTGCTGCTGACCCGCGCACGCTACGAGACGATCATCTGGATTCCCGAAGGCGACACCGCCGACGCGACACGCGAGCCGGCTGTGCTCGACCAGACGGCGGATTTTTTGCTCCGCTGCGGCGCGAGGATCTTGGAGGTTCAGGCTGCGGCGCAGGTCGAAGCAGGCAAGCAGCCGCTTTTTTGAAAAAAAGCGGCGCAAAAAACTTCTGTAAACTGGGCCGCGCTGGTTTCAACGCCACAGTCCCAGCGGAGCAAAAAGTTTTTGCGCCGCTTTTTCCAAAAAGCGGCTGCTTCCCCTCCCCTATTTTCGCTTCCCGAACACCACCACGCTCTCTGTATTCTCCGAATACGGAAACTGATCGATCGGTGTTGCGTTCAGCACGGCGTAGCCGGCGCGGTGCAACTGCGCGGCATCGGCCGCCAAAGCGTCGGGATTGCAGCTCACATAGATCACCCGCGGCACATTGGCGGCGATGAGAAAGCGCATCTGCGCCGCCGCACCGGCGAAAGGCGGGTCGAGCACCACGGCGGCGCGGCCGGCCATGTCGGCGGGCTGCAGCGGGCGGCGATGCAGGTCGCGCAGCGCAATGCTCATGCGCCCGGCCAAATTCTGCGTGCGAATTGCCTTGTCCTGCGCCGCCACCGCGGCGGCGTTGCCCTCATAGGCTTCCACGCGGGCGTGCTGCGCCAGCGGGAATGACAGCGTGCCGGAGCCCGCGAACAGTTCGACGATGCGGGATTTGTTGGTGAGCTTCGGCAGCCCGGCCAGCACCGCGGCGACAATCGCCGCCTCGCCTTCCGCACTCGCCTGCAGAAACGCGCCTGGCGGCGGCTCAACCTTTGCGCCCGCGAAGGAGATCACCGGCGGCGCCAGGATGATCGCCGGTTCCGGCTCGTCGGTGTCGGTGGCGATGCTGATCCGCAAGCCGGTCTGCGCGCGGGCGAAGGCGATGATTTTCGTTTTGTCCGGCCCGGTGAAGGCGGCATCCATGCGGAGCAGAATATCCGGCCCGTCATCGAGCCAGTTGATGACCACCGATCCGGCGCGGCGCAACGCTTCCAGGCTGCGCAGCAGCACGCGCAAGGGCGGCAGCAGGGCGAGGATTTCCGGGCGCAGCAGCACGCATTCCTGCATGTCCACCACCTCCGTACCGCGCGCTCTGTGCAGCCCGAGCGAAATTTCCGCACCGCGCCGCGTCACGCCGAGGTCCACGCGCCGCCGCGTGCCGGGCGGCACCTCCACCAGCTTTGAGACCGGCGCTGACACAAATCCGGCGCGCGCCAAGGCGTTTTGCAGGAGCGAAAATTTATCGACGGCGTGGCGGTCATCCACGGCGCAACCGCCGCAAATGCCGAAATGAACACAATGAGACATGATGGAGAGGCTTATAGGCTTAGGCAGGAAGAAGGAAGCAGCCGCTTTTTGAAAAAAGCGGCGCAAAAACTTTTGCTACTTTGGGACGATGGCAGCGAAACCAGCACGGCCCAGTTGAGCAAAAGTTTTTTGCTTCTTTTTTTCAAAAAAGAAGCACTTCCCTTCCTCCTAATCCGGCAGCGCCAACGGCGCGATACGGTCGAACAAATCGCCCGGGCCGGGATTTTCCGCTGCCGTCGCGCCGCCAAAATGATGCATGATGCCCCAGACCGCGTTCAGCGCCGTCTGCACCGCACCCTCCACCCAGCCCGGCGTCCAGGAAATATCGTCGCCGGCGAGAAAAATGCCGCGCTCGGCGGGCGGCAGTTTCTCCTGCATGAAATGACAGAACATGCGGCGGTTGTAGCGGTAATGCCCGGGCAGCGCGCCTTTGAAAGCGCCGAGGAACCCCGGGTCGTTTTCCCACGACACCGTGATCGGATCGCCGACGATGTGTTGTTTCAGGTCGAGATCCGGGTAGATCTTTTCCAGCGCGCCGAGCATCAGGTTCACGCGCTGGTCCGCCGAGAGCGGCAGCACCTTCATCGCGTCCGACATCCAGGAATAAGACAGGCAGATCACGCCCGGCTGGTCCGGCCCGTTATCGAACAGATAGGTGCCCCGCGTCAGGCGGTCGGACAGAGTGGTGCTCATGCGGTGGCGGTTGCTGCCCGCGTCACGCTCGCGCCAGAACGGGCGGTCGACCATGACGAAGGTTTTCGAGGACTGCATGTAGCGCGTCCGGTCCAGCGCCATCCACAGCTTTTGCGAAAACAACTGTTCGTCGGTGGCGATCGAGGTGGTCAGCAGCCAGGACTGGCAGGTCGCCAGCACCGCGCCGTAGAGCCGCGTATCGCCCCAGCGATCGGTCACCGCGATCTTGTCCGCCGAGGCGCGCGCGAGGCGCACCACGCCTGGGCGCGGCGCGCCGCCATGCAGCGCGTTCAGCGACACGCCGTCCAGCCTGTGGTTCCACAGGCGGCGCGGCAATTGCTCGACGCCGCCCACCACCAGGCGCTGCCCCTCATGCAGGCCGGTTGCCACCACGCGGAGAATTTCCAGCATGGAGTTAGGAAAATCGGAATCCCAGCCGCCGGTGCCGAAGCCGACCTGACCGAAAATCTCGCGATGCCGGAACGACAATTTCTGGAATGACGGCGCGTTGGCAACGAAATCGTAAAACGTGCGCTCATCCCACACCGAGACCAGCGCGTCCCAGATCGCTTTCATCTTCGCCACGTCGCGCTCGCGGATCGCCGCGGACAGGGCGGAAAAATCCGCGCAATCCTCCAGCGCCGCTTCCCAGGCCGCCTCCACCTCGCGCAGCACCGGCGGCGCGCCGCCCTCACCCTCGATGTAGGAAATCTCGCCCTCGAGATCGATCACTGTGCTCGGACTCGCCGGATCCAGCGGGTTGGGAAAGGGCGCCGTCTCCAGCCCCATCAGGTCGAGATAATGGTAGAAGCCACGCCCGGATGTAGGAAAACGCATGCCGCCCAATTCGGCGATGATGCCCTCAGCACCTTGAAACGATTGCGAGCGCAGCCGTCCGCCCAGCCGCCCCTGCTCATACACCACGGGCCTGAAGCCGAGCTTCATCAGCTCATAGGCGGCGATGATGCCGGCCAGGCCGCCGCCGATAATGGCGACCTCCGCGCCGCGCGCGGTGTCCGGTATGCTGCCCAGGCCGGCCTTATGCTTCAGCCAATCATCATAGGCGAACGGAAAATCCGGGCCGAAGGCGGTGACGTGTCCGGTCATCGCCCCTGCCCGCGCCGCGGCATCGTCAGAACGCCGAGAGCCCCGTGATACCGCGGCCCAGGATCAGCGCGTGCACGTCATGCGCCCCCTCATAGGTGTTCACTGTCTCCAGGTTCAGCATGTGACGGATCACGTGATACTCGTCGACAATGCCGTTGCCGCCGTGCATGTCCCGCGCCACGCGGGCGATCTCCAGCGCCTTGCCGCAGGAATTGCGCTTGCAGAGCGAGATCATCTCCAGCGCCGCCTCGCCCGTATCCATCAGCCGGCCGAGGCGCAGCACCGCCTGCAGGCCGAGCGTAATCTCCGTCTGCATATCGGCGAGTTTTTTCTGCACGAGCTGGGTCTGCGCGAGAGGCCGCCCGAACATCTTGCGGTCCAGCGTGTAGGACCGTGCGGCGTGGAAGCAGAATTCCGCCGCCCCCAGCGCGCCCCAGGCGATGCCATAGCGCGCATTGTTGAGGCAGGAGAACGGGCCGCGCAGGCCTTTGACGTTCGGCAGCATGGCACCTTCTGGTACAAAGACATCCTGCATCATGATCATGCCGGTGATGGAGGCGCGCAGCGAGAACTTGCCCTCGATCTTCGGCGTCTCCAGCCCGGCAGTGCCGCGCTCGAGCAAAAAGCCCCTGATCTCGCCTGCATCGTCCTTGGCCCAGACCAGCAGCACATCGGCGATCGGTGAATTGGAAATCCAGGTTTTCGCGCCGCTCAGCAGAAACCCGCCATCGACCTTTCGCGCCCGCGTGCGCATCGCAGCCGGGTCGGAGCCGGCATCCGGCTCGGTCAGGCCAAAGCAGCCCACCCATTCCCCGGTGCGCAGTTTCGGCAGATATTTGTCCTTTTGTTCCGCCGAGCCGAACGCCCAGATCGGATACATCACCAGCGAGGACTGCACCGAGAAGGCGCTGCGGTAGCCGCTATCCACCCGCTCCACCTCGCGGGCGATCAGCCCGTAAGCGACGTAGGAGGCGTCCGCGCAGCCATGGGAATCGAGCGTCGCGCCCAAAAACCCCATCTCCCCCATTTCGCTGAGGATCGCGCGGTCGAAATTTTCGTGCCGGAAAGCCTGCAGCACGCGCGGCTGCAGCTTCTCCTGGCAATAATCGTGCGCCGCATCGCGGATCGCCCGTTCGTCTTCGGTAAGCTGGTCATCCAGCCGCAATGCATCGTGCCACTCAAACTGCATGAACTTGCCCTTGCGGCGCGAAAGTTCCTCAGTTCTTGCGGCATCGTTCATGCAGCTATGTCCTCCCCGTTTGTTGTCGTTGCCTGATCTTCGTCCTCGCTTTCCAGCGGTTCGTCAAGAATCGCCTTCAGCGGGCCACGGCGGCGGATCAGCATGAAGGCGGGAACGTCGTTGCCGAAGCCACGCACCGGCGGCCCGCTATCACCACGGTCGCGGTCATGACGGTCGCCCCGGTCGCGGTCACGATCACGCTCGCGGCGGCGCGGTTCCTCCCGGTCGCGGGTCTCCTCGCGGCGCGGCTCGTCCCGGCGATGCTCGCCGCGCGGCCGCTCATCGCGCACCCGTTCCTCGCGCGGCGGCCTGGCGCCGCGTTCGCGCGTCTCTTCCGCCGGTTTGCCACGGGTCGGCTTCACCAGCTTGCCGCGGCCGCGGCCACGGCCCCTGCGGCCATCGCCCTCGGCCCATTCCACCACGTCCAGGCCGGGAATTTCGATGCGCGGGATCGGTGCGGCGATCAGCTTTTCCACCGCCTCCACCGCCATCCGGTCATCCGGCGTGGCGATGGTAAAGGCGCGGCCTTCCTTGCCGGCGCGGCCGGTGCGACCGATGCGGTGCACGTAATCCTCGGCATGATGCGGCACGTCGAAATTGAACACATGGCTCAGCCCGCCAATGTCGATGCCGCGCGCCGCGACATCCGAGCAGACCAGCAGCCGCAATTCCCCCGCCTTGAACTTCTCCAGCGTGGCGAAGCGCACCGATTGCGCCAAATCGCCATGCAGCGCGCCGGCGGAAAACCCGTGCTTCAGCAGCGATTTCAGCAGAATGTCCACATCGCGCTTGCGGTTGCAGAAAATCAGCGCGTTCTGCACGTCTTCCGAGCGGATCAGCCGCCGCAGCGCCTCGCGCTTGTCGTGCTCGTTCACCAGCACCAGGCCGGAGGTGATGGTGGTGGCCACCGAAGCCGGCTTGGAGACGGTGATCTCCTTCGGGTTGCTCAGGAACGCATCGGCCAGGCGGCGGATTTCCGGCGCCATGGTGGCGGAGAAGAACAGCGTCTGCCGGGTGCGCGGCAGCATCGCGACAATGCGCTCGATATCGGGGATGAAGCCCATATCCAGCATGCGGTCGGCCTCGTCGATCACCAGCACGCGCACATCGGTCAGCAGCAGCCCGCCACGCTCGAACAGATCGATCAACCGACCCGGTGTGGCGATCAGCACGTCCACGCCCTTGGTCAGCGCGTCCTTCTGGTCGGACATGCTCTCGCCGCCGATCAGCAGCGCGTGGTTGAGCTTGAGGTGTTTGCCGTATTGCACGAAATTTTCCGCGACCTGCAGCGCCAGCTCGCGCGTCGGCTCCAGGATCAGCGAGCGCGGCATGCGCGCGCGGGCACGCGAGCCGGAGAGGATGTCCAGCATCGGCAGGGTGAAGCTCGCGGTCTTGCCTGTGCCGGTCTGCGCCGTGCCCAGCACGTCGCGGCCCATCAGCACCGAGGGGATCGCCTGTGCCTGAATCGGGGTGGGCCGCAGATAACCCTTGTCGTGCAGCGCGCGCAGGATCGGCTCGGAGAGACCGAGCGGCGCGAAGCCGTCATCCTCGGCTTCCGCCTCTTCGGCTTCTGCCGGTTCGGACACATCTTCGTCAGCGTCGGCATTCTCTTCGGCCGAAGCCTCCGGCTCGGCCTCGGCCGCCGCTTCCATCACCTGTTCGGCGGCTTCCGGCAGCAGCTCAGCTTCCGACGGAGCAACATCAGCTTCCGCAGCTTCCTTAAGGGCGGTCCCGGTCGGGGCGGTGGCCTGCTGCATGTCGCTGTCTTGCGTCGTCGCCGGCGGAACAGCGTTCTGTTCCGCGTCGCTCTCAGGGATATCTGACAAAAATCTGGATCCGTTCGTCTCTTGTTAGGGCGCGCCCAGGCGCGCATAGCGCAATCGCGCTCCTCATGGTCGCCCCCGTAACGCAAAAAGCACCGGAAAGTCAAGAAATCAGGGCGATGAGCCCCTGTGCGCCGCACGCTGGAGCAGGATCAGTTTAGGCCGAATTACACCTCAGCAAAAGGAAGCGCTTCTTTTTGTGAACAAAAAGAAGTTTTTTGTTCCTCTAGGCCGTGCTGGTTTCACTGCCACCGGCCCAAAGGAGCAAAAGTTTTTTGCGCCGTTTTTTTCAAAAAAGCGGCTGCTTGCTTATATCGGCCGGTCCAGCGCATCCAGGATCGGGCAATCCGGCCGGTCATCGCCGTGGCAGTGGGAGGCGAGATGTTTCAGCGTCCGGCTCATCGCCGCCAGCGCCGCCGCCTTTTCGTCCAGCTCGGCGATATGCCGCAGCGCGATCGCCTTCACCTCCGCCGAGGGCCGCCCCCGGTCACGCCAGAGCGTCAGCAACTGGCGGATATCGTCGATGGAGAACCCCAGATCCCGGGCGCGGCGGATGAAGCCCAGCTCATGCACCTCGCTGGCGCTGTAATGCCGATAGCGGTTCTCCGCCCGCACCGGCGCTGAAATCAGCCCGATGCTTTCATAATGGCGGATCATCTTCGCCGAGACGCCGCTGGCCGCCGAGGCCTCCTTGATGGTGACGAGACTCATTTGCCCCTCCAATGCCGCAGACGCAGCGCGTTGGCCAGCACACAGACCGAGGAGGCCGCCATCGCGCCGCCGGCGAGGGTCGGGCTTAGCAGGCCGAACGCCGCCGCCGGAATGCCGAGCAGATTATAGATCATCGCCCAGAAGAGTCCCTGGCGCAGCACCGCCCAGCTCCGGCGCGACAGGGCCAGCGCTTCGGCCACCAGCACCGGCTCTGGCCGCAGCAGCGAAATATCCGCCGCCTCGATGGCGACATCCGCCCCCGCTCCCATCGCCATACCGATATCGGCGGCGGCCAGGGCCGCAGCGTCGTTCACGCCGTCGCCCACCATCGCCACACGTTTGCCGCTGCGTCGCGCCGCCTGGATGGCCTCGAGTTTTTGCGCCGGGCTGGCGCCCCAGACCATCTGGGCAATGCCAAGCTCGGCCGCCACGGCGCGCACCGCTGCCTCGCGGTCGCCGGAGAGCACCATCACCTCGCAGCCCATGTCGCGCAAAGCGGCGATCGCCTGGCGCGAGGAGTCGCGCAGCGTGTCGGTGAAGGCAAACCCCGCCAGCAACACGCCCTCCCCGGTGGCCAGATACGACCAGCTCGCCGCCCCGTCGGCTTCCGGCACCGCGCCGCCGGCGTCGCGCACATAGGCGGCCGAGCCCAGAATATAGCGCTGCCCGTCCACCACGCCCTCCACCCCCCGGCCCGGGGCGATGCGCAGCCCCTCGGCCGGGGCCACGCCCTCCTGGCGCAGGGCCACGGCCAGCGGATGCGTGTCCGCCGCCGCCAGCGCCGCGGCGATGTTTTGCGCTACCGCCGCGTCCAGGCCGAAGCCGATCACCTCGGTCAGATGCGGCTTGCCGGCGGTCAGCGTTCCGGTCTTGTCGAACACGACCAGATCGACCTGTGCTGCCTGCTCCAGCGCATCGGCGTTGCGGACCAAAATCCCGCGCCGCGCCGCCGCCGCCGTGCCGGCCAGAATCGCCGCCGGCGTGGCGAGCCCCAGCGCGCAGGGGCAGGCAATGACCAGCACCGAAACAGCGTCGATGATCGCCACGTCCACCGCCGCGCCGGAAAACCTCCAGCCTGCGAAGGTGACCAAAGCGATGCAAACCACCACCGGCACAAACCAGGCGGCCACGCGGTCGGCCAGGTGCTGCACCCGGGCCTTGGAACCCTGCGCCGCCTCGATCAGCCGCGCCATGCGGTCCAGCAAAGTCTCGCCCGCCGCGGCGGTAACCCGCACGCGCAGCAGCGCATCCAGGTTCAGCGCCCCGGCCAGCACCGCCTCGCCGGGCTGGCGCGTCACCGGCAGGCTCTCGCCGGTGAGATGGCTCTCATCCAAGCTGCCGGTGCCGGCCAGGATCACCCCGTCCATCGGCACGCGCTCGCCCGGCCGCAATTCGATCTCCTCGCCCAATGTCACCAGCGCCAGCGGCAAATCACCCCGCCCCGGCACATGCGCGACATCGGGCCGCAATTTCGCAAGGCCCGTGACCGCCCGTGCTGCGTCGCGCTTGGCGCGGCCTTCCAGGAATTTACCGAACCGGATCAGCGTGATCACCGCCGCCGCCGATTCGAAATAGAGCGGCCCGTGCAAAAATAATTCGGCGAGCGACAGGCCGTAGGCCGCACTGGTGCCGAGCGCCACCAGCAGATCCATATTGCCTGAGCCGGCGCGCGCCGCCTTGAAGGCCGCCCGGTAGAAGCGCGCGCCCAACCAGAACTGCACCGGCGTGGCGAGCGCCAGCTGCACCCAGCCATTCACCGGCCACATCATGTCGGCAAAAAGCGGCGCGGCGAGCAGGGCGGCGACCAGCAGCTCCCAGGCCTCACGATGGCTGGTCTGCGGCTTGCCCTGCGCGCGTGGGCTGGCGGCAAAGCCGGCCCGGCCGATCACCTCGACAAGCGTCTCGACCGGCATGTCCGGCGCGACCAGCAGATGCGCGCTCTCGGTCGCGAGGTTCACGGCCACGGTCGCGACGCCCGGCACGCGGCTGAGCATCCTTTCCACCCGCGCCACGCAGCTGGCGCAGGTCATGCCTGAAATGGAAAGATCGATGGTTTTGAGTGCGATTGACTGGTCCATGCGCAAGGTTATCGAGCTTCCCATGGCGGGAAGGTCAAGCCTTGACCTTCCCGCCATGGGAACCTTTACCAGCCACGCAGTCAGTTACCCCTCACCCCAGGAGCATATCATGGCTCATTCCACCCCGATCCAATTCGACATCCCCAACATGGACTGCAAAGGCTGCGTCACCTCGATCACCGATGCTGTGCATCGCATCGACGCCACGGCATCGGTCGCCGCCGACCTCGAGACCAAGCGCGTGGTCATCGGCGGCAGCGGCGAGGTGAAGGATTTCATCGCGGCGATCGAAGGCGCCGGGTTCACGGTGAAGGCGGCGGGCTGAGGCTAAGGGAAAAGGAAGGCTTCTTTATGTGAACCAAAAGAAGCAAAAAAAACTCTTCTGCTCCTGGGCCGTGCTGGTTTCAACGCCACAGGCCAAAAGGAACAAAAAATTTTGCGCCGCTTTTTTAAAAGCGGCAGCTTCCTTTGTTCTTAAACTTATCAGCCCTACCCCACCCGCATTCCGGACAGCACCGCGAACAGCACGACCAGCAGCACCACCAGCACGACGATCGACGCGGCCCAGCGTAGCGCGAGGTAATTGCTCGCCACCACGTTGCGGCCGCGGCCGATCGTTTCCACCACGATGGTGATGAAAAACCCGACCAGGAGCAGGAACAGCGCCAGCGCCGGGGCGGCGAAATGCAGCGCCACCGACAGCGCGACCCAGCCGATGATCGCCGGCACCACGCCGAACACCAGCAATTGCCGCTCCGCGCCCAGCACCGCCGGGGGGAGCGGTTCTCCCCCGGCCGGATGCGCCGTGTCCCGCAGGGCAAAGCCCCAATGCACCGCGCCGAGGAAAGACAGCACCACGGCGCCATAGCTGATCAGCACCTGGATGGCGGTGCGCGAACCCAGCGGGTCGAGCAGCACGACCGCGCCCAGCACGAGAAAAGGCACCATCCCCGCCGCCGTGAGCAGGATCGCCATGGTGAAGGGTTGCCGAAACATTTTTAGTCTCCCGCTTGCGTTTCCACGTGATAGCCCAACCGCTCGATCACCGGCGCCAGCAGCCCGATCACCGGTTCCAGGTGGGGCAGATAATGCCGATAGCGATAACACGAGCGATGATAGAGCGGCTCGGTCACCTGGGCATAGCTCGCGGTGCGGGCATAACGCCGGTTTTCATGAAATTTCAGGCAGTTTTCGTCGAACTCCAAGCCCAGGAAGCCGAGCAGCCTGCGTACATTGCCCTCCTGGTCCTGCAAAAAATCCTCGTAGCGCAGGAGCAAAAAACGCTGCTCGAGCACGTGGCGGTAATGCGCCACCAATTCCGCCACCAGCCGGGCGATGCTCTCCAGCGCCGCCGCGCAATGAAACCCGTGCGTCAGATGATTGGCATAGACCGAGAGCACGACATCCAACGGATGCCGCACGACACGGATCACCGGCTGTTTCGCGGTATCGAAGGCGGCGAAGGCCTCATCGTAGCAACCCAGCCGGTCCAGCAGCCGGCCTTTTTCCGACAATTCATGCGGCCCCAGCACCGGCGCCTGCGCCAACAGCGACAGCGCCGCCTGGGTCTCCCCCTGCCGGGCCAGCACCGTGGCCCGGGCCATGCGCAATTGCGCATCGCCCGGATAGGCTTGCTCCGCCTCGTCCAGCAGCGCCGCCGCCTGGGCAAAATTGCGGTCGGCTTCCTCCAGCTTCGCGAAGCCCAAAAATGTCTGCAAGGCCGGCGCGCCGTGTTCGCGCGACTGCCAATAAAATTCCCGCGCCTCCGCCATCCGCCCCTGGCATTTCAGGTTCCAGGCGAGATTGGCGAACAGGATCGGGTCCTTGTTCTCGCCGGCCCCGGCCGTCAGCTCGATCGCCCGCCGGTAATGGTACTCCCCGGGCGCCGGCCAGTTCGCCTCGGTCAGCACCAGGCCGAGCAGATGCTGCGCCCGGATATTGCGCGGGGCGAGGCGCACGGCGTTGCGCGCCTGTTCCTCCGCCTCAGCCAGTGCGGCTTTTTCCAGCAGCAGCAGGGTCAGCTCGCCGGTTGCCACAAGCTGGTTCGGGTTCAGGGCCAGCACCCGGCGCAACAGCACCTCCGCCGCCGTTTTGCGCTCCTGCGCCCGGCAGATCCGCGCCAGAAGCAGCAGCGCCTCCTCGCGGCCCGGCGCCAGCTCCAGCATGTGCCGCACCCGGTCCGCCGCCAGCTCCTCCCGGCCGGCGGAAAACTCCGCCTCCGCCTGGGCCAGCAGCGGCAGCAAAACATCGCTCGCCCCGGCCGGGCTCAGCGCAAAAAGATCGAGCCCGCAGCATCGCAAATGCCGCAGGCCCGACCCACAGGAACAGGTTTTGTTTTGCTTTACGTCTTGTTCCGACATCGCACCGATACTATCGATGCCGCTAGCACAACACCAGCCCCCCCCCGCCCAGGGAACCGGACGGCGGGGAGCGCAAAAACTTATTGGACTTCTTCCGGCAACTTCTCGCCGGAACCGTCATCGCCTTCCGATTCAGGCCGCGGCAGCGCCGGCACCTGCGCCTCGGTCACCTCAAAGGCGAGCGCGCCGTCCTTCAGCGTCACCTTCACCGAACCGCCCTTCACCAGCTTACCGAACAGCAGCTCCTCGGCCAGCGGCTTCTTGATCAGCTCCTGGATCACGCGGGCCAGCGGCCGCGCGCCATAGAGCGGCTCGTAACCGCGCTCGGCCAGAAATTCCTTGGCCGCCGAGGACAGCTCGATGGTCACGTTGCGGTCCGCCAGCTGCGCTTCCAGCTGCATCACGAACTTCTCCACGACGCGGCCGACGATCTCCGGGGTGAGCCCGGCGAAGGGGATCACCGCATCCAGGCGGTTGCGGAATTCCGGGGTGAACATGCGCTTGATCGCGTCCTCGTCCTCGCCCTGGCGCACCGCACGGCCAAAGCCGATGCCGGCCTTCGCCATATCCGCCGCCCCGGCATTGGTGGTCATGATCAGGATGACATTCCTGAAATCGATCTTCTTGCCGTTATGGTCCGTGAGCTTCCCGTGATCCATGATCTGCAGCAGAATGTTGAACAGATCCGGATGCGCCTTCTCGATCTCGTCGAGCAGCAGCACGCAATGCGGGTGCTGGTCGATCGCATCGGTCAGCAGGCCGCCCTGGTCAAAGCCCACATAGCCGGGCGGCGCGCCGATCAGCCGCGAGACGGAGTGCCGCTCCATGTATTCCGACATGTCGAAGCGGGTGAGCTCGATGCCTAAGGTCGCCGCCAGCTGCCGCGCCACCTCGGTCTTGCCGACGCCGGTCGGGCCGGAGAACAAATAGTTGCCGATCGGCTTCTCGCTGTCGCGCAAGCCGGCGCGGGAGAGCTTGATCGCCGCCGAGAGCGCCTCGATCGCGGCATTCTGGCCGAACACCATGGATTTAAGATCACGCTCCAGGGTCCGCAGCACCTCCTTGTCGTCCGCCGAGACGGATTTGGGCGGGATGCGGGCGATCTTGGAGACCATGTCCTCCACGTCCTTCAACGTGACGGTCTTCCGCCGCTTGGATTCCGGCTGCAGCATCCGCGCCGCGCCCGCCTCGTCGATCACGTCGATCGCCTTGTCCGGCAGCTTGCGGTCGTTGATGTATTTCGCCGCCAGTTCCACCGCACCGCGGATCGCGTCATCGGTGTAGCGGACCTTGTGGTGCTTCTCATACGCGACCTTCAGGCCGCGCAGGATCTTCACCGCATCCTCCACCGACGGCTCGTTCACGTCGATTTTCTGGAAACGCCGCACGAGGGCGCGGTCTTTCTCAAAATAGTTGCGGAACTCTTTATAGGTGGTGGAGCCGATGCAGCGCAGCGTGCCCTGGGCCAAAGCCGGCTTCAGCAGGTTGGAGGCGTCCATCGCCCCGCCGGAGGTGGCGCCGGCGCCGATCACGGTATGGATCTCGTCGATGAACAGGATCGCGCCGGGCGCGTTCTCCATCTCGGTCACCACCGCCTTCAGCCGTTCCTCGAAATCACCGCGATAGCGCGTGCCGGCCAGCAGCGCGCCCATGTCGAGCGCGAAGATGGTGCAGTTCAGCAGCACTTCCGGCACCTCGGCATCGACGATGCGTTTCGCCAGGCCTTCCGCGATCGCGGTCTTGCCGACGCCGGGATCGCCCACATAAAGCGGGTTGTTCTTGGTGCGGCGGCAGAGGATCTGGATGGTCCGCTCGATCTCCTGCTCGCGGCCGATCAGCGGGTCGATCTTGCCGTTCTGCGCCTTCTTGTTGAGATTGACGCAATAGGTGGAGAGCGCGTCCTGGCCGCGTTTCGGCGTGCTCTTCTCCTCGCGGTCGGGCTCGCTCTGCTCGGCCGCCCCGTTGGGCGTGCGCGGCGCCGACTTGCCCGGCGACTTGGCGATGCCGTGCGAGATGAAGTTCACCGCGTCGAGACGGGTCATGTCCTGCAACTGCAGGAAATACACGGCATGGCTCTCGCGCTCGCTGAACAGCGCCACCAGCACGTTCGCTCCGGTCACCTCATCGCGGCCGGAGGACTGCACATGGATGGCGGCACGCTGCACGACGCGCTGGAAGCCGGCGGTCGGCTTCGGATCGCCGGCGCGGTCTGTGGCCAGCCCGGCCAAGTCCTTATCGAGGAATTCCGTGAGGTCTTTCTTGATCTTGTCGATGTCGACACCGCAGGCGCGCAGCACCGTGACGGCATCGGCGTCGTCAATCAGGCCCAGGAGCAGGTGCTCGAGCGTCGCATATTCATGCTTCCGGTCGGCGGCCAATGAAAGAGCACGGTGCAGAGTTTGTTCAAGATTGCGAGAGAGCATAGCTTTAAACCGTTCCTTCACGCCGATTAACGGCGCTCTTATGTCCGGGCGATACAGCAGCCTGCCCGGCCGGCGACTTCATCATCATTTGGGATCTGACCGGACGGCGCCAGCCCCAATTCACGCAACATAGGGACGCTTTATGGCAATACAGCGTCATTCTTTCTCAATAGTGCATTGCAGAGGGTGCTGGTTCTGGCGCGCCAGGTCCATGACTTGAGTCACTTTGGTCTCCGCGACCTCATACGTGTAGACGCCGCAGACGCCGACGCCGCGGCGGTGCACATGCAGCATGATCTGCGTCGCCTGGTCGCGCGATTTCTGGAAGAAGCGCTCAAGAACGTGAACGACGAATTCCATCGGCGTGTAGTCGTCGTTCAGCATGAGGACCTTGTACATGGTCGGCTTGCGGGTCTTCGGCCGCGGCTTCACCACCACGCCGGTATTCGGCCCTTCGGTACCTCTATGCTTGTCGTTCTCACTCATCATCAGCATCCTGAAACTTTGTCCGGTCCGTGCCACTGCCCCCAGGGATGAGGATCGCCGGGCAAATCCCGTCTCTTAAAATAAGCATATCGAATGCGTCGCCGGATGTGAAAGAGCGATTTTTCGTCAGGGCAAAAAAACATCACATCGTGAACACTAAATTGACAGCCACGCCTGGCCGCAAACAGAAAAACCGGCCCGTTGCCGGGCCGGCTTCCAGTGGTGCGACAGGGCTGAGCGCGCAAAGGACCGGGCGTTACCCCCGCCCCCGGCGCTCTGGCCAGGCGCCTTAGTTGGCCTTGCCGAACGTCTCGACCGCCAGCGCAATCCGCGCGGTGATCGGCGCGATCGCCTGTTCGGCCAGCTTCACGCTGGCATCGGTCAGCTTGTTGGTCTCCGACACCGCCTTTTCGATCGAGGATTTGGCGAAGCCGGTCTGCAGATCCACCACTTCCTTGACGGATTTCACACCCATCAGGGACTTGGTGAAGGCGACGGTCTCTTCCAGCGAGGCCTTGCTCGATGCCGCGAAATTCTTGGAGATATCCTGGAAACCAGCGGCATAGATCTGGCTAGCCTTCATCAGGGCTTCCACGTTGCCCTGGCCGAACACCATCATTTCCTCGGCGGTCTTCATCGCCTTTTCCATGTTTTCCTTGATCTTCACCTGCGAAGTCTCGAGCCCCTTAGCAGCCCGCTCCATACCGTCTTTCATTGCCACCAGGGTCTTGTCGAACCCTTTATTCGCAACGTCGGCAGTCTGGTCGATGGCGGTCTCGGCGGCTTTGGATTTAGTGCTGCTCATACGCTTATGCTCTCCTATTTTAGGATAATAAGGACTGCACGGCTCCAACCCTTCGAGCATAGCGGTTTTCTACCGCAGTGCAGCATAAGACTTATAACGAAGATGTGTTACCCAGTCAACGTTTCTTTTGTGCAACGCACCAAGATTCTCCGGATTGCAACATATTTCCGGCTCGGCACCTTCAGGTTGCGATAATCTTGCTTTTTAATGACCTTGCTGTAGCCCGACCTCTACCTATTTAGAGAATGCCGGATCGGCACTTGCGGCGGCGGTCCGGGCGCGCCTTGGGAAGACTGCTTAACCCCTTAAAACTTCTGTTTTTTTTGGGGACGAGATCGCGTTTTTAGCTGGACACGATATCAGCGGAACGTCTAGATCGGTGCAGTTATTCGCGGGATGGCGTGTATGGTGGCTGGGATGAAAAGGCGCGGAACAAAACTGGCGGCGGCGCTCGGCCTGTGCGCGGCGAGCTGGCTTAGCCCCCACCCCGCTTCCGCCGAGCTTCGCCACCACCTTCACCATCATATCTACCATCACGCGGCCTACCGCCCGCCAGCGGCCGAGGCGCCCCCGCCTTCCGCCGGCTTCGGTCCCACCTATCCCGGCCCCAGTACGCTGCTGATGGATGCCAGCACCGGCCGCGTCCTCTCCGAGAGCGGGGCGGACATTCCCCGCTACCCCGCCAGCCTGACCAAGCTGATGACGCTCGACCTCGCCTTCCAGGCGCTGCGCGACGGCAAGCTGACGCTGGACACGCCACTCCCGGTCTCGCTGCACGCCGCCTCGGTCGAGCCGGTCAAGCTTGGCCTGCGCCCCGGCAGCACCATCACCGTGCGCCAGGCGATCCTGGCAATGACCACCATGTCCGCCAACGATGCCGCCACCGCGCTCGGCGAGTATCTCGGTGGCGGATCCGAGGCGCGCGTCGCGCAGATGATGACGCTGCGGGCCCATGCGCTCGGCATGGCGCAGACCGAATTCGCCAACGCTTCCGGCCTGCCCAACCCGAACCAGGTGACCACCGCGCGCGATCTGGCGATCCTGGCGCGGGACATTGTCGTCAACGATCCGGACGACCAGCAGTTTTTCGAGGTCGAGAGCTTCAATTTCGAAGGCCGCACGATCTACAGCAATAACGGCATGCTGAAACTCTATCCCGGCACCACCGGCATGAAGACCGGCTATACCGACCTCGCCCGTCACAATCTGGTGACCAGCGCCGAGCGCGACGGCCATGTCCTGATCGGCGTCACCCTGCACGAGCCGAGCTGGGGCACCAGCTACGACGCGATGACCGCGATGCTGGATAGCGGCTTTGGCGGGCATATTCCTGGCCCGAACATGGCCATCGCCGCCAACCAGCCGGCACAGGCGGCCCGCCTCCCGGCGCCGGCCGCGCCGGTGCGGATGGCTGCCGCGCGGCAGCGCCGCGAGGCAGCCCCGCTCGCTTTGGCGCGCAACGAACGCCTGGACGAAAGCGGCGGCTGGACCGCGCAGCTTGGCCTCTACGCGCGCATGAGCCTGGCCCGCTTCGAGGCGCTCAAGGCCCAGCATCTGCACGGCGTCGGCATCGCCCGCGTCGCCCGAGTCGAGCGCCACGGCCGCACCCTCTGGACCGCGCAGCTCGCCGGGCTGACCTTCGCCGCCGCGCACGAGACCTGCAACGCTTTGGCGGCGCGCGGCGCCTCCTGCCACGTCATCGCCCCCTCGACCGACCATCTGGCGATGCGCGCCACGCCGGACCGCTTCGCGTCCTAAGCAACGGAGCCGGGCCCGGCCAGGCCATTTAACGCCAAAACCGGCCCATTTCCGCGCCCCGACCTGCACCGGGCCGGATCGGCTTGGGCATGCCAGAGTGCTGCGCGCCAAAAACCGATTTGAGGTACGGCGCGGTTTTGCCTATGTGAGCCACCATGATCACATCCGAATTCACGGAGCTGCTCTCCGCAGCCTCCGGCAACAAGCCGCTGCAGGCGGCGACGATCGTGATCGGCACTTTCATCCTGGAAGACGCGGCGACGCTCCTGGCCGCGATGCAGGTGGCGACCGGCGCATTATCCCTGCCGCTGGCGCTGTGCTCGCTCTATGCGGGAATTGTGCTCGGCGACCTCGGCCTGTACGGGCTCGGCGGCCTCTCCGCCTCGCATCCCTGGGCCGCAAGGCTGGTGCCGAAGCGCCGGCAGGATATCGGCCGCGACTGGGTCCGCCAGCGGGTCGTGCAACTCGTCCTGGTCAGCCGCTTCATCCCCGGGCTGCGCCTGCCGACTTACACCACGCTCGGCTTCCTGCGCGCGCCGCTCGGCCGCTTCGCCCTTGCCGCCATCGCCGCCACCCTGCTTTGGACCTCCGGGCTGTTCTACGTCAGCCTGCGTCTTGGCGCGCTGATGATGCATTATTTGGGCGTTTGGCGCTGGGCAGGTCTCACGATATTCCTTATAGGCTTGGTGATGGTGGGACGTTTTGCCACGCGCATCTACGATAAGAGGACGAGTTCATGAGCGAAACGACGCTCCGCGCCACCCTTCGCTCAGCGGTCGGCTACGCGGCCACCCGGAGCAAATCCAGAAGCCCTGTCTCGTTCTTCGAATTCTGGCCAGGCTGGCTGTTCTATGCGCCTGTGGTCGCGTTCTGGATCATCAAATCCATCCGTTATGGCAGCATCACCCTGCCGACGCTCGCCAACCCCCGGATCGACGCCGGCGGCCTCTGCGGCGAATCCAAAAACGGCATTCTCGACCTGGCTGGCCCGGTGGCGCGGCAATGGATCGCCAGCTTCGCCGCCGTTACCACCTCTGGCCATAATGACGGCAACGACCTCGCTCTGGCCCGCGCGGCCATGGCGAAAGCGGGGCTGGATTACCCGCTGGTCGCCAAACCGGATATGAGCTGCAACGGCGTCGGCGTACGCATCGTCCGGGACGATGCGCAACTCGCCACCTATCTCGCCGAATTCCCCCGCGCCACCGCGCTGCAGCTACAAACCTATGTGCCCTATGAGGGCGAGGCCGGAATTTTCTATATCCGCCATCCGGACGAGGCGGTCGGCCGCATCACCTCGGTGACGTTGAAATTCCCGCCCACCGTGATGGGCGACGGCAAATCCACCGTGCGCGCCCTGGTCGCCGCCGATGCGCGGCTGAACGCCGTCTCCAACCTCATCCTGCCGAAAATCGGCGCCAAGGCCGAGCATGTGCCGGCAAGCGGCGAGACGGTGCGGCTGGTCTTCGTCGGCAACCACTGCCGCGGCTCAACCTTCAAGGACGGGCAGGACATCGTCACCCCGGCGCTGAGCGCACGCATCGACGAGATCGCCAAGGATATGCCGGAGCTGCATTTCTCCCGCATCGACCTGCGCTACGAGTCGCTCGAGGATCTGCGCACCGGCAAGAACTTCAAGATCATCGAGCTGAACGGCAGCGGCTCGGAGGCCACCCATATCTGGGACCCGCAAATGACCATCCGCCAAGCCTATGCCGCGCAGTTCTTCCATTACGGCGAGTCCTTCCGCATCGGTGCTGCGCTGCGCAAGCGCGGCCTGCGCCCGCTCAGCCCGTTCAAACTGCTGGCGCTCTGGCGGCAGCAGAAGCGGCTGATGGCGGTTTACCCCGCCAACGAATAAATAAGGGAAGACTTTTTTTTTGAAAAAAAGAAGCAAAAAACTTTATTAAACTGGGCCGTGGTGGTGTCGCTGCCACGGGCTCATAGGCGCAAAAGTTTTTGCGCCGCTTTTTTCAAAAAGCGGCTACTTTCTTAACTTCCTAAGCCTTGCCCGCCGGCGCGCTCTCCAGCGTGCTGCGCAGGGCCACCTCTTCCATCCGCCAGGATATCACCGTGGCCACCACCTGCAGCCCCGCGCAGGCGCAGAAGCCGAACCGGAAGCCCTGGGACAGGTTGGGATGCGCCAGCGCCAGCAGCGCGCCGACCAGCGTCGCGCCGAACGCCCCGCCCATCGCCCGCACCAGGAGCAGCGTGCCGGTCGCCGCCCCCATGTCACGGCGCGCCGCCTGGCTTTGCGCCAGCACCAGCGAGGTTGGCATGACGCAGCCGATGCCAAAACCAAACACCCCGGAGACACAGATCGGGTAGAGCAATGTACCCGCTCCCGGCGCCAATGCCAGGGCGAAAAACCCGGCCGCCGAGGCGCCGAGCCCGGCCACCAGCACCAGGCGGCTGCGCCCGGTACGCCGCGTGATCTGCCCGGCCACATAGGCCCCGGCCGTGGTGCCGAACAAAAACGGCACCAACTCCAGCCCGGAGGCGCTGGCGCCCTGGCGGTAGAGCCATTGCAGCATCAGCGGCAGCAGAAAAATGGCCCCGAACATGGCGGCGGAATTGACGAAGGAGACTTCCAGAACGCCCCGGAAAGCCGGCCGGGCCAGCAACGCGCCGGGAAACAGCGGCGAGGCCGCATGGCGCTGCTGCACCGCCAGAACGCCGAACATCACCGCCGCGAGCGCAAACACCCCGAACTCGGCCGGCGACAGCCAGGGAACATCGACCCCGCCGGTACTCAGGCCGACCAGCATGGCGGCAACGCTGCCCATCATCAGCAACGCGCCGACATAGTCGATCCGGCTGCGCAACCCGGCGGGCTTCAGCCCGACCAGGCCGCGGGCGCTCAGCGCGATGGCGACCAGCGTCAGCGGTACGTTGAACCAGAAAATCCAGCGCCAGGTCAAATTCTGGGCGACGAATCCGCCGGCGATCGGCCCCGCCACCGAGGAGACCGTCCACACCGCGGCGAACCAGGCCTGGTATTTTCCGCGCTCGCGCGGCGGGATCACATCCGCCACTGCCGCCTGCGACACCGCCAGCAGCGCCCCACCCCCGATTCCCTGCAGCGCACGCGCGAAAATCAGCATCAGCACCGAGGTCGAGAGTGCGCAGACCACTGAGGCAAAGAGAAAAAACACCAGCGCCGGGAGCAGCACCGCGCGTCGCCCCACCTGGTCCGAGAGCTTGCCGTAGATCGGCGTCGTCGCCGTGGCGGTGAGCAGATAGGCCGACACCACCCAGGAGAGATGCCCCACCCCGTGCAGGCTCGCCGCCATTTGCGGGATCGCCGGCAGCACCACGGTCTGGTCGATCGCCGCCAGCATCAGGCAGGTGAGAATCCCGAACACCACGCGCATGCGTTCGGCATGAGAATAGACGCGACCGGCGCCCTCCAGATGGGCGACTTGTTGATCGGGTGACATGGACGTTTCCGTGAATATGCCTGACCTTTTTCATCCCCGGCTGGCGCGAAGGCAAGAGCGGCGATGGAATTTTCTGCCTTGCCGGCGCACCGGCGCCGGCCGCCATTTTTTTCTTATATTTATCGGGTGAAACCGCTTGCATCGTCGATATCTCGCCGCAGCCCGCCAGCGCAGGCCGGTTCGGCCTTGCTGGCCCAGCAACGCTATGTTACTGCCCGGCCCGATATGGCCCCGCGGGCCGGAATCACGGCAAAAACAGCAGGCGAGCAGCATCATTGGTCGACATCACGGGTACTGGTGAAACAGGATTATCCGGCCGCTACGCGGCCGCGCTCTACGCGTTGGCGTTCGAGCAGAATATCCTGAACGACGTCGTCGATCAGATGGCCGCTCTCGGCCGCCTGATCCAGAAATCGGAGGATCTGCGCCGCCTGGTCGGCAATCCCCTCACCGATGCGGCGAAGGCCGCCCCGGTGCTGGGCAAGGCGCTTGCCGCCCAGGGTTTCCTGCCTGTCATCCGCAATTTCGTGAACGTCGTGATCGTGAATCGCCGCCTGCGCGACCTGCCGCGGCTGATCGCCGGCTTCGCCGCCTATGTGGCGACCAAGCGCGGCGAGATCGTCGCCGACGTCACCTCCGCGCACACCCTGTCCGACCTGCAGCGCAACCAGCTGCGTGCCCGCCTCACCGAGGCCGGCTTCGGCAATGTGCATTTACGCGAACACACCGATCCGAGCCTGCTCGGCGGGCTGGTGCTGAAGATCGGCGCCAAGCTCTACGACACCAGCCTCAAGTCTCGCCTTAACCGGCTCAACTATTCTCTCAAGGGAGCAGCCTGACATGGAGATCCGCCCAGCCGAAATCTCCGAAATTCTGAAGAGCCAGATCGCGAATTTCGACACTGAGTCCAACGTGGCCGAGACCGGCCAGGTACTCTCTGTCGGCGATGGCATCGCGCGGATTTTCGGCCTGACCAACGTGATGGCCGGTGAGCTGGTGTCGTTCCCCGGCGCCGGTATCAAGGGCATGGCGCTCAACCTCGAGATGGACAATGTCGGCGTCGTGATTTTCGGCGATGACCGGCAGATCCGCGAGGGCGACACCGTCACCCGCACCGGCCAGATCGTCGACGTTCCGGTCGGCAAGGCTCTGCTCGGCCGCGTCGTCGACGCGCTCGGCAACCCGATCGACGGCAAGGGCCCGATCAACGCCACCGAGCGTCGCCTAGTCGAGACCAAGGCGCCCGGTATCATCCCGCGCAAGTCGGTGCACGAGCCGATGCAGACCGGCATCAAGTCGATCGACGTGCTGATCCCGATCGGCCGTGGCCAGCGCGAGCTGATCATCGGCGACCGCCAGACCGGCAAGACCGCAGTGATCATCGACACCATCATCAACCAGAAGGCCATCAACGCTGGTTCCAATGAGGGCAAGAAGCTGTACTGCATCTACGTCGCGGTCGGCCAGAAGCGCTCCACCGTGGCGCAACTGGTGCGCACGCTCGAAGAGCAGGGCGTGATGGAATACTCCATCGTCGTCGCCGCCACCGCCTCCGACCCGGCGCCGATGCAATACCTGGCGCCCTATACCGGCTGCGCCATGGGCGAATATTTCCGCGATAACGCGATGCACGCGCTGATCGCCTATGACGACCTCTCCAAGCAGGCCGTCGCCTATCGCCAGATGTCGCTGCTGCTGCGCCGTCCGCCGGGCCGCGAGGCTTATCCGGGCGACGTGTTCTACCTGCACTCCCGCCTGCTGGAACGCGCGGCCAAGATGTCCGACGAGTTCGGCGCGGGCTCGCTCACCGCACTCCCGGTCATCGAGACCCAGGCCGGCGACGTCTCCGCCTATATCCCGACCAACGTGATCTCAATCACCGACGGCCAGATCTTCCTGGAGACCGAACTGTTCTTCAAGGGCATCCGCCCGGCCGTGAATGTCGGCCTCTCCGTCTCCCGCGTCGGCTCCGCCGCGCAGATCAAGGCGATGAAGCAGGTGGCCGGCAAGATCAAGCTGGAGCTGGCGCAGTACCGCGAAATGGCGGCCTTCGCGCAGTTCTCCTCCGACCTCGACCCGGCGACGCAGAAGCTGCTGGCCCGCGGCGCGCGCCTGACCGAGCTGTTGAAGCAGCCGCAATACCAGCCGCTTGCCGTCGAGGAGCAGGTGATCTCGGTGTTCGCCGGCACGCGCGGCTACCTGGACAACCTGCCGGTCGACCAGGTCGGCAAGTTCGAGGCGCATCTGCTCTCCGAGATCAAGGCGCGCGAGCCCGGCATCATCGAGGCAATCCGCAATGATCAGCAGATCAAGCCGGAGACCGAGAAGAGCCTGATCGCCTTCATCGAGAATCTTCTCCGCACGTTCGGTTAAGCCATGCCCAGCTTAAAAACCCTCCGCAACCGGATCAACAGCGTGAAATCCACGCAGAAGATCACGAGCGCCATGAAGATGGTCGCGGCGGCCAAGCTGCGCCGCGCCCAGGCGCAGGCGGAGGCCTCGCGCCCCTATGCCAAGCGCATGGGCGAGATGATGGCGGCACTCGCCGCCGCCGAGGCGGGCAACACCAACGCTCCGGCTCTGCTGGTGGGCAGCGGCCGGGCGCAGACGCATCTGCTGCTCGCCGTCACCGCCGATCGCGGCCTGGCCGGCGCGTTCAACTCCAACGTCATCCGCAACGTCCGCAACCAAGCGCGGGCGCTGGAGGCGCAGGGCAAGAGCGTGAAGATCTTCGCGCTCGGCCGCAAAGGCAACGATGCGATGCGCCGCGACCTTGGCGACAAGATCATCGGGACCAAGAATTTCGTCGGCAGGAAGACGCTGGAATTCACCGATGCCGAGGCGATCGCGAACGAGATCATCCGGCTGTTCCGGGACGAAAAATTCGACGTCTGCACGCTGGTCTTCAACCGCTTCCAGTCGGTGATGACCCAGACCGTGACGGCGACGCCGCTGATCCCCGCCGCCCCGCCGACCGCCAACGACAACGACGCGGAAGACGAGCAAAGCTACGAGGTCGAGCCGGATGACGGCACGCTGCTGGACCGGCTGCTGCCGCGTAATCTGGCGGTGCAGATCTATGCCGCGCTGCTGGAAAACAATGCCGGCTTCTACGCCAGCCAGATGACCGCGATGGACAACGCCACGCGCAATGCCGGCGAAATGATCAAGAAGCTGTCGCAGAGCTACAACCGCGCCCGGCAGGCGAACATCACCAAAGAACTCATCGAGATCATCTCCGGCGCTGAAGCCGTTTAAGGTAAGAGACACATGGCAAGCAACAACACTGGTCGCGTGACCCAAATCCTCGGCGCTGTCGTCGACGTGCAGTTCGAGGGCGAGCTTCCCTTCATCCAGAACGCGCTGACCACCAAGGTCGGCGACCGCACCCTGGTGCTGGAAGTCGCCCAGGAGATCGGCGAGCGCACCGTGCGCTGCATCGCCATGGACACGACTGACGGCATGGTCCGCGGCGCCGAGGTCACCGATACCGGTGCGGCGATCTCCGTGCCGGTCGGCCCGGGCACGCTGGGCCGCATCCTGAACGTCGTCGGCGAGCCGATCGACGAGCGCGGCCCGGTCGCTGCCACCAGCCGCATGCCGATCCACCGCGACGCGCCGAGCTTCGAGGAACAATCCGCCTCGGCGGAAATCCTCGTCACCGGCATCAAGGTCGTCGACCTGCTGGCCCCGTACCTGAAGGGCGGCAAGATCGGCCTGTTCGGCGGCGCCGGCGTCGGCAAGACCGTGCTGATCCAGGAGCTGATCAACAACATCGCCAAGGGCCATGGCGGCGTGTCGGTGTTCGCCGGCGTCGGTGAGCGCACCCGCGAGGGTAACGACCTGTATCATGAGATGGTCGATGCCGGCGTCATCAAGCTGAACGAGCACGACACTGAGGGTTCCAAGGTGGCGCTGGTCTACGGCCAGATGAATGAGCCGCCGGGTGCGCGCGCCCGCGTCGCCCTCTCCGGCGTGACCATGGCCGAATACTTCCGCGACCAGGAAGGCCAGGACGTGCTGTTCTTCGTGGACAACATCTTCCGCTTCACCCAGGCCGGCGCTGAAATGTCGGCTCTGCTGGGCCGCATCCCCTCCGCCGTGGGCTACCAGCCGACCCTGTCCACCGACATGGGCGCGCTGCAGGAGCGCATCACCTCCACCAAGAAGGGCTCGATCACCTCGGTGCAGGCGATCTACGTGCCGGCCGACGACTTGACCGACCCGGCCCCCGCCGCCACCTTCGCCCATCTGGACGCGACCACGGTGCTGAACCGCGCGATCTCCGAGAAGGGCATCTACCCGGCGGTGGACCCGCTGGACTCCACCTCCCGCTCGCTCGACCCGCGCATCGTCGGCGAGGAGCACTACAAGGTGGCCCGCGACGTGCAGCGCATCCTGCAGACCTACAAGTCCCTGCAGGACATCATCGCCATCCTGGGCATGGACGAGCTGTCGGAAGACGACAAGCTCATCGTCGCCCGGGCGCGCAAGATCGAGCGCTTCCTGTCGCAGCCCTTCCACGTCGCGGAAGTCTTCACCGGCTCGCCTGGCGTGTTCGTGAAGGTCGAGGACACGATCCGCAGCTTCAAGGGCATCGTCGCCGGCGAATACGACCACCTGCCGGAAGCCGCCTTCTACATGGTTGGCACCATCGAGGATGCGATCAAGAAGGCCGAAGCCATGGCCGCGAAGGTCTAAGGAGCAACCATGCCCCTCGCGCTGGAAATCATCGGTCCGGAAAAGCTCCTGCTGGCGCGCGACGTCGACATGGTGGTGATTCCGGGCACCGAGGGCGATCTCGGCATCCTGCCCGGCCACTCGAAGCTGATCACCAGCCTGCGCGGCGGGCTGGTGGATATCTACGAGAACGACAAGATCACCGACCGCTTCTTCGTCTCCGGCGGCTTCGCGGAGGTTAACGGGACGCAATGCGCGGTGCTGGCGGATTCCATCATCCGCCAGTCAGAGCTCGACCCGGCCACCGCCCAGGCCGCACTGACCGCAGCCAAGGCCGCCTATGACGCGACTGACATCGCCGACAGTGACGCTTACCGCGAAGCCTCCGACCGGCTGATCTCGGCGCAGGCAATGGTGGACAGCATCACCCCGCACCACGCCGCCGGCTAGATTTCTGCCTTCCACAAAAAAACCCGCCTGCCCTTTCGGGAGGCGGGTTTTTTATTGGCCGGAAAGAAAGCAGCCGCTTTTTGAAAAAAGCGGCGCAAAAACTTTTGGCTGGGCTGGGCCGGCGGCGTTGAAACCAGCACGGCCCGGTTTAAAAAAGTTTTTGCTTCTTTTTTTCAAAAAAGAAGCGCTTCCTCTTCTCTTCTCTTCTTCCCTACCCGACCAGCATCTTGCCGCCGACCACGGCCAGGATGATCCCCAGCGCCGTTTTCAGCACCCCGTCCGGCGCGTAGCGCGCGGTGTAGCTGCCGACGATGATACCGGGGATGGAGCCGACCAGCAGTGATTCCAGGAGCGTGAAATTCACCGTGCCGAGATACCAGTGGCCGAGCCCGGCCAGCAGGGTCAGCGGCACCGCATGGGCGATGTCGGAGCCGACGATGGTGACCAGCGGCAGGCGGGGATAGAGGATGATCAGCGCCACGGTGCCGAGCGCGCCCGCCCCGACCGAGGAGAGCGAGACCAGGATGCCGAGGATAAAACCCATGGCAATGGTGTATTTATACGACGCCTCGGTGCCGAAGCTGGGGTAGCGGCGGACGACGAACATCGTGATCTGCGCCTTGAACAGCAGGCTGACCGCGCTGAGCAGCAGCGCCACCCCCAGAGTGAGCGAAATGGCGTTGGTCACGCCTTTGCTGCTTACGCCAAAATACGCGATGCCGGCGAGACAGATGATCGTCGCCGGCACCGAGCCGCAGGCGAGCCGGCCAACGATGCGCCAGTCCACCGTCTTGCCGGCGCCGTGAATTGCCGTGCCCACGGTTTTGGTTGCGGCGGCGAAGAGCAGATCCGTGCCCACCGCCGTGGTGGGGTGGAAGCCGAACATCAGCACCAGCAGCGGCGTCATCAACGAACCGCCGCCCACCCCCGTCATGCCGACCAGCAGGCCCACAAGAAGCCCCGAAACCGCATAGGCCGGTTGAATTATCATTAATCCTATCTGTATCGTTGGGATATTTTCGCCCATTTGATCCAGCAAGGCAATACAAGACCATTATGCACGCATCCGGCCGGGCCAGAGCTATAAAACGTGTTAATCCGCCAGCCGGCCATGCTGGCCCGAGCCGCTCCGCCCCTCAACGCCCCGCGCGCGGATGCGCGCTGCGCCAGACCGCCATCAGCTGTGTGGTCTCCACATCCGTATAGCGCTGCGTGGTGGAGAGGCTGGCATGGCCGAGCAGTTCCTGGATGGAGCGCAGATCCGCGCCGCCTGCCAGCAGATGCGTGGCGAAGGAATGCCGCAGCGCATGCGGCGTGGCGTGTTCGGGCAGCCCGTTCAGCCGCCGGAAGTCCCGGAGGATTTTCTGCACCACCCCGGCATTCAGCCGCTTGCCCTGCACGCCCAGGAACAGCGGCGCGTCCGGGGCGCGGCTGGGGTGCAGGTGCAGCCAGGCGGCGAGTGCGGTGCGGATGGCCGGCAGCAGCGGCACGATACGCTGCTTGCCCCCCTTGCCGGTGACGCGCAGCGCGTCATCCGCCGCCGGTAGGTCGCCGATGTTCAGCGACAGCGCCTCGTTGATGCGTAGGCCCGCACCGTAGAGCAGCACCATTAGCGCCTCGTCGCGCGCCTGCTGCATCGCCGTATCGCTCGCCTCGCCGATCTCCCCGGCGATTTTCAGCGCATCGTCGGGGCTTAGGGCCCTTGGCAGCGGCCGCTTCGCGCGCGGCCGGCCGACCAGCGCCAGCGCGGTGCTGTCCACGCCGTGCCGCTTTTTCAGGAAGCGGAAAAAAGTTCTGATGGCCGAGAGTTTGCGGGCGCGCGTGGCGTTGCCGGCACCGTTCTGTGCCTCGGCGGCGACCCAGGCGCGGATATCGGCGGCGCGCAGCGCGCCCAGCGCCGCCGCGTCCGGCTCGCCCCCGTTATGCGCCTGGCAGAAAGCGAGAAACGCCACGATGTCGCGGCCATAGGTCTCCAGCGTCTTGGGCGCGGCGCGGCGCTCGCCGCCCAGCCAGGCCAGAAATTCCAAGGCCAGAACCTGATCGTTGGCCATCACTCCCGCTCCCCAAGTTGAAGGAAAGCAGCCGCTTTTTGAAAAAAGCGGCGCAAAAAATTTTTGGCCGGGCTGGGCCGGTGGCGTTGAAACAGCACGGCTTAGATTAGCAAAAGTTTTTTGCTTCTTTTTTTCAAAAAAGAAGCCCTATCCTTGCCTGCCTGCTCAGCCCAGGGTCAGGCAATGCTCTGCCCGGTCTTCGCCCAATCGGCCAAAAATGCCGCCAGCCCCTTATCGGTCAGCGGGTGGGCATAGAGCTGGCGGATCACGGCGGGCGGGATGGTCGCCACATCGGCGCCCAGCTTCGCCGCCTCGATCAGATGGATCGGGTTGCGGATCGAGGCCACCAGCACCTCGGTCCTGATCGCCGGGTAGTTGGCGTAGATCTGCACGATATCGGCGATCAGCTCCATGCCGTTCTGGCCGATATCGTCGAGCCGGCCGACAAAGGGGGAGATGAACGTGGCGCCGGCCTTGGCCGCCAGCAGCGCCTGGGCGGCGGAGAAGCACAAGGTCACGTTCACCATCGCACCGTCCTGGCTCAGCGTGTGGCAGGCGCGCAGGCCATCCGGCGTCAGCGGCACCTTGATGGTGACGTTATCGGCGATGCGCCGCAGTACGTCCGCCTCTTTCATCATCTGGCTGTATTCGGTCGCCGCCACCTCGGCGCTCACCGGGCCGGAGACGACATCGCAGATCTCGGCGATCACCTCGGTGATCTTGCGGCCGGATTTGGCGATCAGCGACGGATTCGTCGTCACCCCGTCCAGCAGGCCGGTCGCGGCCAGGTCACGGATCTCGGAAATTTCGGCGGTATCGACGAAGAATTTCATGTGCGCTTTCCGGTACGAGATTGTCTGTGCCAAGCATGTAGCATGGATGCCCAAAGCCGAACCACCCGCCTCAGCGTGCTGCTGCCCTATCCGTTCGATGCGGCCTTCACCTATGCCGCCGAGTCGAGCGCTGCCGCCGGGCACGCTGGTGCGGGTGCCTTTGGGCAAACGAATGGTGGTGGGGGCGGTGTGGGACGAGGCGCCGAACGAGGCGGTGAAAACCAAGCCGGTCGCGGAGGTGCTGGAATTCCCGCCGCTGCCGGCGCAGCTGATGCAGTTCATCGACTGGGTTGCAAATTACACCCTGGCCGAGCGCGGCGATGTGCTGGCGCTGGCGCTGAAGGAATCCCTGCTTGTCGCTCCCCCGGTGCGGGCGAAAAAATTCGCCTTTGGCGGCGCCGACCCCGCGCTGCCGCCGCCCGCCTTCTCCGCCCCGCAAGCTGCGGCGGTGGCGGCGCTGCAAGCGGATGTGCAGGCAAACGCATTTTCCGTCACGCTGCTGGACGGCGTGACCGGCTCGGGCAAGACCGAGGTGTATCTGGAGGCGGTGGCGGAAGTGCTGCGCCAAGGCGGCCAGGCTTTGGTTCTGCTGCCGGAAATCGCCCTCTCTGTGCAATTCCTGCAGCGTTTCGAGCGCCGCTTCGGCGCGCCGCCGGCGATCTGGCATTCCGAGCTGACCCCCGCTTTACGCCGTGAGACTCTGCGCGCGGTGGCGGAGGGGCGGGCCAATGTCGTGGTCGGCGCGCGCTCGGCACTGTTCCTGCCCTTCCCCAACCTGTCCCTCATCGTCGTCGACGAGGAGCATGAGAGCGCCTTCAAGCAGGAGGACGGGGTGATGTACCATGCCCGCGACATGGCGGTGCTGCGCGCGCGCCTTGCCGGCGCCCCCTGCGTGCTGGTCAGCGCCACGCCGAGCCTGGAGAGCGTGGAGAACGTCGCCGCCGGCCGCTACAAAAAGCTTGATTTGCCTACCCGCCATGGCGGTGCCGCCATGCCCACGGTGCGCGCCGTCGATTTGCGCGCGCACCCGCCCGAGCGCGGCATGTTCCTCTCCCCCGTGCTGGTGGCGGCCTTGCGTGAGACCATGGCCCGCGGCGAACAGGGCATGCTGTTCCTCAACCGCCGCGGGTACGCCCCCCTCACCCTCTGCCGGCAATGCGGCCACCGCCTGGCCTGCCCGCATTGCACCGCCTGGCTGGTCGAGCATCGCAGCCAATCCCGGCTGATCTGCCATCATTGCGGCCATGGCGTCGGCCTCCCGGACAAATGCCCCGCCTGCGAGGCGGAAGCGAGCTTCGTGCCGATCGGCCCCGGGGTGGAGCGCATCGCCGAGGAGGTGGCGCAGATTTTCCCCGAGGCGCGCACACTGGTGATGGCGAGCGACATGATCCAGGGGCCCAAACAAGCCGCCGCTGCTGCCCAAGCCATCGCCGACCGCGAGGTGGAACTGATCATTGGCACGCAGATGGTGGCCAAAGGCTGGCATTTCCCGCATCTCACGCTGGTCGGCGTGGTCGATGCCGATCTTGGCCTGGGCGGCGGCGATCTGCGCGCCGGCGAGCGCACGGTGCAGATGCTGCACCAGGTGGCTGGCCGCGCCGGCCGCGCCGAGGCGCCGGGCACCGTGCTGCTGCAAAGCTTTGCGCCCGAGCACCCGGTCATCGCCGCCTTGCTCTCCGGGGACCTGCCGGAATTCCTGGCGCAGGAGGCAGTACAGCGCCGCCCCGGCCATTGGCCGCCTTACGGCAGGCTGGCGGCGCTGATCATCAGCGCCACCGACGAAAAACTGGCCGACGCCACCGCCCGCACCCTCGCCCGCAGCGCCCCCGCAGAACCCGGCACCGCGGTGCTGGGCCCCGCCCCCGCGCCGTTCGCCCTGCTGCGCGGGCGCTTCCGCCGCCGCCTGCTGCTGAAGGCGGCGCGCCATGTGCCGGTGCAAAAGCTCCTGCGCGACTGGCTGGCGCGCACCGATATCCCCAAAAACGTGCGGGTGGATGTGGATATCGACCCGGTCTCGTTCATGTAGGTGCCGGAATGGGGAAGATGCCGCTTTTTGAAAAAAGCGGCGCAAAAACTTTTGCTTAACTGGGACTATGGCGCTGAAACCAGCACGGCCCAGTTTAAAAAAAGTTTTTTGCTTCTTTTTTCCAAAAAAGAAGCCTTCCTCTCCTCTTACTTCAGGACGCTGGGGGCTTCAGGCCCAGATAGAGCGAGAGCCGGCGATGATCGCCGTTGTGAAGCCTGACGTCCGGATCGAATACCGGGCCGGCATTGAGTGTCAGCTGTACATGCGCCGGCAGCGCGATGGTTTTGGTTGCCCCCGGCAGGATCTTATAAACCTGTCTAGGGCCGAGACCATCGATCGTCACGGTGACAGGGCGGAACTCACCGATCCCGCTCAGGGGCAGGACCGAGGGCATGAGGTTGGTGTCGATCTGCACCCGGCGGCCCATCCAGCCCAACGGCGCCTCGGGCCAGTAATCGCCGAGAATGTAGCTGTAGCGCGTCGCGGATGCCGGCGGCACGGTGACGATGGTGATGCCGTCATCCTCGCGCTGCGGCCAGCCGAGCCGGGTAATCGCCTGCCGCAAAGCGGGCGGCGTGCCAGCGCCGATCAGGATGTCGTCGACGCCGTGCATGAGGCAGTATCCGGTGAGATTTGCCGCGAAATCGGGCTCCGGCACGCCTTTGGCGAGCTCCGCCAGAACCGGCCAGAGCGCCTCGGATTTCGGTGTGAAGCCGACATAGCCGGCGGATTGGGTAAACCCCATCCGCGCCTGCAACTACCAGGCAAGCCGCTCTCCAGAACCTACACAAACCTGCCCGTAGCTGATTAAAGCTACGCGGCGAGCTTGTTGTCTGGTTCCTGCTTCTTCGAGGCTCGTTTCACGCGGGGCTTGTGCTCCGCGCCAGAGCGAGCCTCTCCACAGGCTGAAACCGCGAAGCTCGCGGCCACATTCTCGAGGTTCCTGGCAGCGTTAAAATCGCGCCCAGCCTCGTATCCACATTCGTCGCACTGAAAAATCCGCTGCGACAGCGCCAGCTTGGCCTTAACCAAGCCGCAGCAAGAACAAGTCTTGCTCGATGGAAACCAACGATCCGCGACTACGACGGTCGCGCCATAAAACCGCGCCTTGTATTCAAGCTGGCGGCGAAACTCAAAAAAACCGCCATCCATAATTGATCGCGCGAGATGACGATTGCGGGCCATCCCGCGCACGTTCAAATCCTCGATGCCGATACGGCGATAAGTCTTCGCCAGCATCGTCGTGGCCTTGTGCGTGGCATCCCGGCGGATATTGGCGATACGGGCGTGCAGCCGCGCCAAGCGGCGGCGGGCGCGGGCCGCGTTGCGCGAGCCGCGTTTCTTGCACGACAGTGCACGGCTGGAACGGCGTAGACGCTGGAGAATCGCTTTGTGCGCCTTTGGCCCATGGATAGGCGGCCCTGGCTCAGCGTAGCCAAGACCGTGATGCCAAGATCGACGCCCACGGCCGCCAACGGCTGCATCGTAGGGCGGATATCGTCCGTCTCGACCATAATCGAAGCGAACCAGCGGTCGGCCTCGCGGGAAATGGTGACGCGCTTGGCCTTCCCGGAGAACCGCACGTCCTCGCGCATCCGCACCCAGCCGACTACGGGCAGTTTGATGCGCTTACCATCGGCGCGAAATGTTCCCGCCTCATTGGCCGCGCAAAAACTATCCCGCGCGCCTTTCTTCTTGAACCTGGGGTATTTGGCACGCTTCTCGAAAAAAGCGCGAAACGCGCCGCCAAGGTCGATGATATACCCCAACTTTGTGAAAATCCGCCGCCTACTTGCCCTCGGCGGTGGGATCGATTCTTATTGGCGGCATGAAGCGGCAAGTGTTCCTGGATGCTGAATCACGGCGCGACCTGATCGAGTTGGCTCAGGACGGCTCGGCAGCGCATCGCCTGGCTCGGCGTGCCAACGCGCTGGTTTTACTTGATAAAGGCATGAGCTACGCGGCGGTCGCCAAGGTTCTGCTTCTGGACGACGATACGATCCGCACATGGCGTCTTCTGTATGAGGAGGACGGGATCGAGGGACTGGCGAGTTTTGGTTATGAGGGCAGTGCCTGTCGCCTGAATGATGAACAGCAGGCCCAGCTGATCGACTGGATCACCGAGACCCTGCCGCGCTCGACGCGCGCGATTGGCGCCTGGATCGCGGCGGCGTTTGGCATTGAGTACCAGAGCCGCTCCGGCCTGATCGCGTTGTTGCACCGGCTGGGCATGGAGCATCGCAAGCCGAAGGCGATATCGCGCAAGCTCGATCCGCAGAGGCAGGCGGCGTTTATCAAGGCATATGAAAATCTGCTGAACCAACTCGAGGCCGATGAAACGGTGATCTTTGCTGACGCTGTGCATCCGACCCATACGGTGCGGCCGGTTGGCTGCTGGGCACCGAAAGAAGTGCCGGTCGCGGTGGAACAGAGCAGCGGACGGGACCGCCTGAACGTCCACGGTGCCATCAACCTTGAGACTGGCCAGACCATCATGAAAGATGTGCTGACGGTGGATGCCGCGAGCACCATCTTGCTGCTGATGGAAATCGAAGCAATGTATCCCCGAATGCGATTGATCCACGTCTTTCTGGACAATGCGAGATACCACCACGCAAATTTGGTCCAAGCCTGGCTGGCGCAGCCTGACTGCCGGATTAAGCTCCATTTCGTCCCAGCTTATTGCCCGCATCTCAATCCGATTGAACGATTATGGGGACTGATGCACAGACACATTACCCACAACAAATGCTACGCAAGCTTTAGGGATTTCAGCACCGCTATGCTGAATTTCTTACGCCGCGACGTGCCGGAGAACTGGAGTATTTGGTGCGATGAGGTCACGGACAATTTCCGCATCATAAACCCAATAAAGTTCCGGATTCTCAGGTGAGCACGGTATAGCTTCCTGCGCGGCGCATTTGGTAACATCGAACATCCACGGAAATTCTTCCCGCTTCAGGCTGTTCAGCTTGCGCCGCAAGCTCGCGTCGGACGGTGATGGAAGGCTTGGATCGTCCTTGCGTGCCTTGTATTGCCGCTTCCATTCGCCCAGCGCCCAGTTCCAGGCAAAGCGCGCCGTGCCGGATGCGCGGGCAAAATAGGTCCGCTGCACATTCGTCGGGTCCAGGGCGACGCGGTGAGCAATCAGCAAGATGCGGACTTCGTCCACGGCGCGCTTCACGCCGTCCAGTAGCTTCTGGTTTTTGTGCGAGCGCGAGCCGTAGAGCCGCGCGCTGAAAACTGCGATTATTTCTAAAACGTCTTTGGCGAGGTCTTCCTCGAAAGTCGTGTCCTCACCTTGGTTGAGGATCACCACCTCGACGTTCTTGGCTTCGCAGATGGCGAACACAAGTTCCGCGCCAAAGCGCAGCAGCCGGTCCTGGTGAGCGATCACCAGCCGTCCAACATCGCCGCCAATTATCGCCGCCAGCAGCTTTTTAAGGCCCTTTTTGCGGTAATTCATGCCCGATCCAAGGTCGGCTATCACTTCGAATGTCCAGCCCTGCCGGGCGCAATAAAGTTCCAGAACCTGCTTCTGGCGCTCTAAATCGTCCTTCTGGTCGTGGCTCGAAACGCGGGCATAGGCGACGGTCTTCCGGGCTGCCTTCGCTGGCCGCCCGGAATTGCTCCGGGCGCAGCTTGGACAGGTCATAGCGCCGATGACCGCCGGGCGTATGCTCAGCAGTGATTTTGCCGGAAGCCTCCCAGCGGCGAAGTGTCGTTATCGACACTCCCAGAGCCGCCGCAGCCTCGCCTATACCTACAAACCTTTCCATGTCGGCCAGAATCTTACATATTTAGACAGATTACAATAGGACAGTTCGAGCCCCGGCCCCATGCCGCCGTAAGGAAGGACGATGACATTCGCCTTGTCGCCGAGCACGGCGCGCACATGCTGCGGCGCGAAAAAACCCTGGCTCGGCCACTGCGTCCAGGCAAAGGCGGAGGAACGCGGCAGCAAGCTCAGCACGCAGACCAGCGCCACCGCGTGGCGTGCCAGGCGCACCGGCAAACGTCCCGGCGTGGCGAGAAACAGCGCAACCGCAAGCCCGGCGCAGAGCGCGACGTACATGTTGAAGCGCCCGGGCAGCGCGGCTTTGAGCAAAGGCAGCCAGACTGCCCCGCCCCAGAGCACGGGGATTTGCGTTTTGACGCCCCCGACCTGCAGCACCGGCCCGAGGCTGCACAAAGCCAGCCCCAGCATGATCACGAACAGCCCAAACACCAGAGGATTGCCGCGCCGGCGACGGAAAAACCACCCCAGCAGGAGCAGCAAGGGCAGCCCCAGATACGCCCCCTGCTCGGACGTATTGCCGGAAAAACGCGCGGCCAGCGCCACGCCATGCGCGGGCAAGGCCATCAGATCGGTCGGCAGCAGGAAATTCACGGCATCGGTGGAAAACAACGCGACCATATTGAGCAGCGACGGAACCTCCGCGGCGCCCCTCACCAGAGCCAGCAGAAACGGCGTCGCCAGCAGCACGGTGACGCCGGCGGCGAGCAGGATCTCGAGCGCCAGCCGCCACAGAGCGGCGCGTGCGTCCTCCAGCAGCCAAAAGAAAATCACCCAGCTCACCGCGCCGAAAAAACACAGCGTCGCGAGAATTTCTT
This sequence comes from uncultured Pseudomonadota bacterium, assembly GCA_963780465.1. Taxonomy (GTDB): domain Bacteria; phylum Pseudomonadota; class Alphaproteobacteria; order Acetobacterales; family Acetobacteraceae; genus Acidocella. The sequence goes on along the minus strand of CAWACI010000007.1, from coordinate 169,198 downwards.
CGGAAATGCCAAGCTGCACGAGCAGCACCAGCGCCAAAGCGGCGATGAACGCGCCGCGCCGCCATGCGCCGCGGAAGCGCTGCACCCAAAGCAGCAGCACGACCGGCACCAGGGCAATCATATCGGGTTCAGATGCCCGAGCAGCTCGCCCAGCTCGTAGGCGGAGAAGCCGAATATGTAGCCGCCAAAAAGCGCCGCCCCCCAGTCGCCGGTCAGCTCCCGCGCAAGCAGAAACATCGTCCAGGCGGCCAGGGAAGGCGCCGTGACGGACAGCACGTTAAAGGCGAAGACCGGGCCGCCGATGAACATCAGCGGGAGCGCGAACAGCGAGGCGGCCGGAACCGAAGTGTCCCAGGCGAGATCGGCCCCCAGGGGAAACCACACATAACGGGACGTGAACGGGTCCAGCCCGTGGACGGCCCAGCTCACAGAAGTTTTTTTGCTTCTTTTTGTGCACAAAAAGAAGCACTTCCCTTCGCTGCAACATGCTTTGCCCTGAACCTGTCACTCACATCACCGGTTGAACACCGCCTTCCGCTTTTCCGCAAACGCCTGCTGCCCTTCGGCAAAATCCGCGCTGCGGCCCAGCTCCCCTTGCGTGTCGCGCTCCAGAGCGAGCTGCGCGTCCAGACCATTGCCGAGCGAAGCCTCTAACACGCGCTTCGTCGCCGCCAGCGCGCCGGCTGGCTTCTCTGCCAGAATGGTCGCCAGCGCCAGCGCCTCGGCGGCCAGAACCTCTTCGTCAAAAAGCTTCCACACCAGCCCCATCGCCTCGGCCTGCGCGGCGGTGAGCGTCTCGCCCAGCATGGCCAGCGCCCGCGCGTGGCCCTCGCCCACCAGGCGCGGCAGAAAATACGTGCCCCCGGCATCGGGGATCAGGCCGATGCGGATAAAGGCCTGGGTAAAATTCGCCGAGCGCGCGGCGACCACGATATCCGCCGCCAAAGCCAGGTTCATCCCCGCCCCCGCCGCCACGCCATTCACCGCGCAGAGGATCGGCTTGCCCATGCCGCGCATGCGCCGCACCAGCTTGTTGTAATGCGTCTCGATCATCTGGCCGAGATCCGGCGCGCCGTCCCCAAGATTCTGCAGCAGGTCGGCCCCGGCGCAAAAGCCCCGCCCGGCCCCGGTCAGCAGCACCGCGCGCACCGCCGGGTCGGCCTCGGCGGCGGCAAAAGCGTCGTTCAGCGCCGTCAGCAGTTCCGCGTCCAGCGCGTTCAGCCGCTCCGGCCGGTTCAGCACCAGGCGCCGCACCGCGCCATGGGTTTCCGCCATCAGCCTCGCTGCCATCCCCGTCCCTTTTCGTTTACGGCAAGGCTGCCAGAGCCAATCCGCCTTGGCAATCCAGCCTTCCGCTTGCCTTGAACTTCCTTTGGCTCTACCTCAGCCCCCGGCTTTTTTATTTCGGAGTTTTCACCATGTCGTTCAGGGTTGCGGTTGTCGGTGCCACCGGTGCGGTCGGACGCGAGATCCTCAAAACCCTCGCCGAGCGGAACTTTCCCGTCTCGGAGGTTGCCGCTTTGGCCTCCGGCCGCTCCGCCGGGCAGCAGGTTTCCTTCGGCGAGGACAAGGTCCTGACGGTGAAAAACCTGGAAACCTTCGACTTCACCGGCTGGGATATCGGCCTGTTCTCCCCCGGCGCCTCGGTCTCCGCGATCCACGCGCCGCGTGCCGGTGCGGCCGGCTGCGTGGTGATCGACAATACCTCGCAGTTCCGCATGGACCCGGACGTGCCGCTGGTGGTGCCGGAGGTGAACCCGGAGGCGATCGCGCAATTCCGCAAACGCAACATCATTGCCAACCCGAACTGCTCGACGATCCAGATGGTTGTGGCGTTGAAGCCGCTGCACGACAAGTTCAAGATCAAGCGCGTCGTCGTCGCCACCTACCAGTCGGTCTCCGGCGCCGGCAAGGAAGGCATGGACGAGCTGCACGCCAACACCAAGGTGCACTACGTCAACGACCGTAACACCCCGCAAGTGTTCCAGAAGGACATCGCCTTCAACGTGATCCCGCAGATCGACGTGTTCATGGAGGACGGCGCCACCAAGGAAGAGTGGAAGATGACGGTCGAGACGAAGAAGATCCTCGACCCGAACATCGCCGTCATCGCCACCTGCGTGCGCGTGCCGGTGTTCATCGGCCATTCCGAGGCGGTGCATGTCGAGTTCGAGAACCCGATCACCGTCAACGAGGCACGCGCCGCCCTGCGCAACGCGCCGGGCGTGGTGCTGCAGGACCAGCGCAGCGATGGCGGCTATATCACCCCGATCGAGTGCAAGGGCGAGGATGCGGTGTATGTCTCGCGCATCCGCAAGGACCCGACGGTGGAGAACGGCCTGGCCTTCTGGTGCGTCTCCGACAATCTGCGCAAGGGTGCGGCGCTGAACGCGGTGCAGATCGCCGAAGCGCTGGTGGCGCAGAACATGCTGCGCGCCCGGGCAGAATAAACCATGCGCTGGCGGGTCGCGTCAGAGACCGGCCGTCTCACCGACGTCCTGCTCTGCCGGCCCGCACATTACCACTGGATCGACACCAACGCCGTCGCTCATGCCACGTTGGCGACGGGCGCTGCGAATAACCCGGCCCGGCTGCAGGCGCAGTACCGGGAGTTGGAGGCGGCGCTGACCCAGGCCGGGGTCGCGCTGCACTACACCGCGCCGGAACCGCATCTGCCCTATCAGGTCTACACCCGCGATTCCTCGCAGACCACGCCCTGGGGCCCGGTCCTCACCCAGCTCGCGATGCCGCAGCGCCGCGGCGAATACGCCTCGCTGCTGGATTTCCACGCGGCTTATGGCGGGTTCTATAAATACGCCACCGCCGGCACGGTGGAGGGCGGGGATATCCACATCGTCCGCCCCGGTCTTTTGCTCCTGGGCCATTCCGGCATGCGCACCACCGAGGCAGGCGCAAGGCAGTTCGCTGGTTTCTTCGCGGAACAGGATTGGGAGGTGAAGCTCATCCCCTTCGCCGCGCATTTTCTGCATCTGGACGTGCTGTTCTGCATGGCAACGCCGCACCTGGCAGTCGCCTGTATCGACGTGCTGGGCGAGGATTTTGAGCGCTTCCTCGCCGCCCGGCAGATCCAGTGCCTCCGCGCCAGCTACCAGGAGGTGATGGCGATGTCCTGCAACCTGCTGGCGCTCGGCGACGGGCGGGTGATCTCCCCCGCCCACTCCACCCGGCTCAACGCCGCCCTGCGCGCCGAGGGTATCGAGGTGCTGGACCCGGAGCTCGACGAGTTCGCCCGCGGCGGCGGCTCGGTGCATTGCATGACCATGCCACTGTCGCGCCAAGTGATTTAGGAAGAAAGGCTTCTTTTTTAAAACTGGGCCGTGCTGGTTGCGCTGCCACAGTCCCAGATTAGCAAAAGTTTTTTGCGCCGCTTTTTTTCAAAAAAGCGGCTACTTTCCTGTCTCCCGCTAACGCTCTAAGCTCCTCCCAAAACATCGAGGAGCGTCAGATGGAGCTGGTTTTCTACACCAACCCGATGTCGCGCGGGCGCATCGTCCGCTGGATGCTGGAAGAGATCGGCCAGCCCTACCGCACGGAGATCATCGAATACGGCCCGGCCATGCATCAGGACCCGTACCGGGCGATCAACCCGATGGGCAAGGTCCCGGCGCTCCAGCATGGCCAGGCCGTGGTCACCGAGACGGCGGCCATCATCGCCTACCTGGCCGATGCGTTTCCCGAGGCCGGGCTGGCCCCGCCCTGTACCGATCCGCTGCGCGGCGCCTATTACCGCTGGCTGTTCTTCGCCGCCGGGCCGGTTGAGGCCGCCATCACCAACCAGCATCTGGGCTTCGTCGTGCCGCCGGAGAAGGCCGCCTTCTGTGGCTATGGCAGCTTTGCGGCGGTGATGGACGTGATGGAAGACGCCGTCTCCCACTCCCCTTACCTCACCGGCGAGCTGTTCACCGCCGCCGATATCTATTTCGGCTCGCAGATCGGCTTCGGCCTGCGCTTCGGCTCGATCGACAAGCGCCCGGCTTTCAAAGCCTATTGGGAGCGGCTGAAAGACCGCCCGGCTTTGCGCCGCGCCACGGAGATCGACGACAAGCTGCTGCCAAAGCAGGGCTAAACCCGATGGATCCGTTCAACCTGGAACGCTTCGTCACCGCCCAGGCGCCGGTTTTTGCCCAGGTGCGCGCGGAACTCGCCGCCGGGGCCAAACGCTCGCATTGGATGTGGTTCGTGTTTCCGCAGATCGCCGGGCTGGGCATGAGCGCGATGTCGCAACGTTACGCCATTTCCGGGCGCGCCGAGGCGGCGGCGTATCTCGCGCATCCGCTGCTCGGCCCGCGTTTGCTGGAATGCACCAGGCTGCTCCTGGCGGTGCCGGACAAGAGTGCTGTGCAAATTCTCGGCCCCATCGATGCGGCGAAATTCCGCTCCTGCATGACGCTGTTCGGAAAAATTTCCAGCGCGCCGGAATTCGCCCAGGCGCTGGACAAATATTTTGCCGGCGTGGCGGACCCGGAGACGCTGGCCCGGCTGTAAGTTTTGCGCTGTGTTTTTATAAGTCATCGCATTTTCATAAGCTTTCCTTAATGACCATGGCCGTATGACCATGGTCACGCCATGCAAAAAATCTCCAAATCCCAATTCAAGCCGCGCGCTCTGGCCCTGTTCCGCGAGATCGAGGCCCCTGGTCAGCCCCTGGTCATTACCGATAACGGCGCGCCACGGCTGGAAATCCGCCCCTACGCGCCACGCCGCACCGACCCGCTGGAGCGGCTGCGCGACAGTGTGCTGCACTTCGATCCAAGCGCCGACAGCGCGGCTGGAGAGGCGCCATGATCCTGCTGGACACGCCAAGCCTGATCTGGTGGGTCAGCCGCGCCAGCGCGCTCTCCACCGCCGCACTGGCGGCCATCGAGCTCGAGCGCCCGGGCGGCGCGATCCTGCTCTCCTGCGTCTCGGCCTGGGAGATCGACCGGCTGACGGCGCAAAAACGCCTGGTCCTGCGCATGGAGCCCGCCGCCTGGCTGGGCCTGGTCGCCGCCATCCCGGAAGCCCGGTTCATCCCCGTGGACCATGACATCGCCCTGCAGGCGGCCAGCCTGCCCGGCACGCCGCCGGCCGCAACCGCCGCCCGGCTGCTCGCCGCCACCGCCCGCCATTGCGGCTGCGCTTTGGTCACGCCGGACCCGACTCTGCGCGGCTACGCTTCGCTGCGCAGCATCTGGTAGGCTTGGAGAGAAGCAGGAAAGCAGCCGCTTTTTTGAAAAAAAACGGCGCAAATAACTTTTGATTCCTCTGGGACTGTGGCGGCGCAACCAGCACGGCCCAGTTTAAAAAAAGTTTTTCGCTTCTTTTTTTTTAAAAGAAGTTTTCTGCTCCGCGCTAAACCACCCCGGTCAGGCCCATATTCGCAAACACCTGGGCGCTCACCTGCCGCCGCTGCTCGCCCAAAAACCCGCCAATCAGCTCCGCGCCCTCCGCCTCCACCGTCATGATCTTGGCGGTATGGATGATCGAGGGCGTGCCCAGCCCCGTGGTCATCAGATCCTCGATCTCGATATCCCCGGGCCAGCCGCGATGCCGGGCGCTGGTGATCATGACCACCCAGAGCAGACCATGCTGCTTGAAAATCTCCCCGGCGACGATGACCAGCGCCGGGCGATAGGCCGGCTTGCCGCCCTCCAGATGCGGGATTTTCACCACATCCCAGCGCTTGAAACCCGGCCTAGAGCCCTTCATAGGCGCGCTGATCCGTCTCGCTGTCCCATTCACAGAACCACTGGCGGGCGCGCCGCCGGCCGGCGTGGCACGGGTTTGAGCAGCAACACGCGCTCCGCCTCGATGGCGAAGCCCAGCAGATCCCCCTCCCTTACGCCGAGATGCTCGCGGATCGCCTGCGGAATGGTGGTCTGCGCCTTGCTGGTCAGTTTGCTGATGATCAATGCCGGCTCCAAACGGTCTGCCGACTTGTTCTGCGCGCCAATGCTTTACATTCGGCAAACTTCCCGGATTTTTCCGCGCATCCCGGCGAGTTTCCGAACCCGCCGGGATTTTCCTTGCCGATCAAGGAAGATCCTTACGGGTAAGGAGTATCCAAACGCCGCAAGGAAAATCCTTACTTGCCGTTGGCTTACAAAAAAGCAGCCGCTTTTTGAAGAAAGCGGCGCAAAAACTTTTGCTCCCTTAGGACTGCGGCGTTGAAACCAGCACGGCCCCGTTCAAAAAAGTTTTTTGTTACTTTTTGTTCACAAAAAGCAGCCTTCCCCTTGCTAAACCGGGACGATTTTCACCCGCTTGCCCTGGGCGGAGAGCGCGACCTCGCCGCGGATCAGCCGCAGCGCGTCCTCGCCGAACATTTCCCGCCGCCAGCCCTGCAAAGCCGGGTTCTCGGCGGTCTCGTCCAGCGCCAGCGCTTCGATGTCCTCGGAACTCGCCACCACCCGCGCCGCCACGTTGTTCTGCTCGGCGATCGCGTTCAGCAACACTTTGAGCAGCGCCACCAAAGCCGGGCTGGCGCGCGGTGTGTCGCGCTGGCGTTCCGAGCGCGGCAGCTGCTCCTCTGTCAGCGCCTTCGCCGCGGCGATCACCGCCAGCAGCGATTGGCCGGACTTGCCCTGGGCAAAGCCCATGGAAATCCCCCGCGCCTTGGACAGCGCCTCGGCATCGTCCGGCGCCAAGGCGGCGATCTCCGGCACCTGCTCGTCACGCACCAGGCGCTGGCGGGGGATGTTGATGCGCTGCGCCTCGCGCTCGCGCCAGGTGGCGATGGCCTGGATGATCGCCAGCTGCCGGCGGTTGTTGGTCCGCACCTTCAGCCGCTCCCAGGCGCGCTCCGGGTCCACCCGATAGGTGTTCTCATCGGCCAGGGCCGCCATCTCCTGCCCCACCCAGTCCAGCCGCCCGTCGACTTGCAGCCGCGCCGTCAGCTTCTCGTACACGGTGCGCAGATGCGTCACATCCGCCGCGGCGTAATCCACCTGTGCCTTGGTCAGCGGCCGCGCCGACCAGTCGGAGAAGCGGTGCGCCTTGTCGATATGCCCGCCGGTCAGCGCCGAGACCAGCGCGTCATAGCCCACCTGGTCGCCAAAGCCGGCGACCATGGCCGCGACCTGCGTGTCGAACAGATTGGCCGGCACCGCGCCGAACAGCAGCAGAAAAATCTCCACGTCCTGGCGGCAGGCATGGAACACCTTGACCACATCCGGCTTGGCCAGCAGCGCGCCCAGCGGGGCGAGGTCGATGCCTTTGGCCTGCGCGTCCACCACCGCGACATCCGCAGTGCCGGCCAGCTGCACCAGACAGAGCTCAGGATAATAGGTTTTTTCCCGCATGAACTCGGTGTCGACGGTGATGAATTCTTCGCGGCCCAGCCGTTCGCAAAGGGCGGCGAGTTCGGCCGTGGTGGTGATAAAAGCGGTGTCCGTTTCATTCATGTCTCCCCTTAATCACCCCCTGGCTTGACAGGGAAGAGGGCGCGGTTTCTTTCCGCCTCATGGAAACACTTCACGCCTACCGCTCGCATACCTGCGCCGCCCTGAACGCCGATCATATCGGCCAGACCGCCCGGCTTTCCGGCTGGGTCCACGCCAAGCGCGACCATGGCGGGCTGCTGTTCATCGATCTGCGCGATCATTTCGGCCTCACCCAATGCGTGTTCGCGAGCGGCTCCGCCGCCTTCGCCGCCGCCGAGGCGGTGCGCGTCGAGTTGGTGATCACCGTCACCGGCACGGTGGTCGAGCGGGCCCCCGGCACCAGCAACCCGAAACTGCCCACCGGCGCGATCGAGCTGCGGGTCGAGACCCTGGGCGTGCAATCCACCGCCGACGTGCTGCCGATCCAGGTGGCCGGCCACGAGCATTACCCGGACGAGCTGCGCCTCAAATACCGTTTCCTCGACCTGCGCCGCGAGCAGGTGCATAAGAACATCATGCTCCGCGCCGGGGTCATCGCCTCGTTCCGCCGCCGCATGATCGAATCCGGCTTCACCGAATTCCAGACGCCGATCCTCACCGCCTCCTCGCCGGAAGGCGCGCGCGACTTCCTGGTTCCCTCGCGCAACCATCCCGGCAAGTTCTACGCCCTGCCGCAGGCGCCGCAGCAGTTCAAGCAGCTGCTGATGGTCGCCGGCTTCGACCGCTATTTCCAGATCGCCCCCTGCTTCCGCGACGAGGCCTCGCGCGCCGACCGCAGCCCGGGCGAGTTCTACCAGCTCGATTTCGAGATGAGCTTCGTCACGCAGGAAGACGTGTTCAACACGATCGAACCGGTGATCGCCGGCGTGTTCGAGGAATTCGCCGACGGCCGCAGCGTCACCAAGCCGCCTTTCGTGCGCATCCCCTATGACGAGGCGCTGCTGAAATACGGCTCCGACAAGCCGGACCTGCGCAACCCGATCGTCATTTCCGACGTTACCGAGGCGTTCCGCGGCTCCGGCTTCGGGCTGTTCGCGCGCATCATCGAGGGCGGCGGCATCGTCCGCGCCATCCCCGCCCCTGGTGCCGGCGCCAATCCGCGCAGCTTCTTCGACAAGCTGAACGAATGGGCGCGCGCCGAGGGCGCTGGCGGGCTCGGCTACATCACCTTCTCGGACGCCGGACCGCAGGGGCCGATCGCGAAAAACCTCGACCCGGAGCGCACCGAACAAATCCGTGTGGCCTGCGGGCTGCAGGCCGGGGATGCGGTGTTCTTCGCCGCTGGCAAGGAGCTGGACGCGGCGAAATTCTCGGGCGCCGTGCGGAGCAAGCTCGGCAACGACCTCGGCCTGACTAAGGCGGGCGAGTTCAAGTTCTGCTGGATCGTCGACTTCCCGATGTTCGAATACGACGAGGAGCTGAAGCAGGTCGTCTTCAGCCATAACCCGTTCTCGATGCCGCAAGGCGGGCTGGAAGCGCTGGAGACCCAGGACCCGCTCACCATCAAGGCGTTCCAGTACGACATCGTCTGCAACGGCATCGAGCTCTCCTCCGGCGCGATCCGCAACCACCGCCCGGACATCATGCTGAAGGCCTTCGAGATCGCCGGCTACGGGCCGGAAGAGGTGGAGGCCCGCTTCGGCGGCATGCTGAACGCCTTCCGCTACGGCGCCCCGCCGCATGGCGGCTCGGCGCCGGGCATCGACCGCATCGTCATGCTGCTGGCCGACGAGCCGAACATCCGCGAGGTCATCGCCTTCCCGCTCAACCAGCAGGGCGAGGATCTGATGATGGGCGCCCCCGCCCCGGTGCCGGCGAACCGGCTCAAGGAGCTGTCCATCGGTTTGGCGCTGCCGCCGAAAGTGGTGAAGGCTTAAGGCCAGGGGCGCTGCCCCTGGACCCCACTTTTTTTCATTGACGACGACGCCTCGGGGCAGCACGTTCGGCACATCCGGCCTTGCGGTTTGGCCAGGATGGGAATGGCCGCTTCCCCCCGGCGGGTGGACCGCCTTTACGGCCAAGCTTTAATCGGACAACAACTGTTCCGTCACAAAAGCTTCATCTTACCGTCATCGTACTGTCACACAACCCGCCTATGGAAGCGCACATGGAAATCGCGAATCATCCGATACACGACGCCGCTTTGTCAGGGACATTTCCAGCCGCACCTGCGGACAATATCCGCGTCTCCATCCGCGATCTCAATTTCTATTACGGTGCCACGCACGCGCTGAAGAATGTCACGATCGACTATGTCGACCGGCAGACGACGGCGATGATCGGCCCCTCCGGCTGCGGCAAATCCACCCTGCTGCGCGTGCTCAACCGCATGTACGACCTCTATCCCGGCCAACGCGCCGAGGGCGAGGTGCTGATCGGCGGCGAGAACATCATCGCCCCGGGCCAGAACCTCACGCAACTGCGCCGCCGCGTCGGCATGGTGTTCCAGAAACCCACCCCCTTCCCGAAATCGATCTACGAGAACGTGGTGTTCGGCGTCCGCCTGCACGAGAAACTCTCGAAGGCGGAAATGGACGAGCGGGTGGAATGGTCGCTAACCCGCGCCGCCCTCTGGAACGAGGTGAAGGACCGGCTGCACAGCTCCGCGCTCGGCCTCTCCGGCGGCCAGCAGCAGCGCCTCTGTATCGCCCGCTCGATCGCCGTGCGGCCGGACGTGCTGCTACTCGACGAGCCGACCAGCGCGCTCGACCCGATCAGCACGCTGAAGATCGAGGAGCTGATCGACGAGCTGAAGCGCGATTTCACCATCATCATCGTCACCCACAACATGCAGCAGGCCGGGCGCTGCGCCGACCAGGTGGCGTTCTTCTATCTCGGCGAACTCGTCGAGGTCGGCCCCTCCAGCCAAATTTTCACCGCCCCGCGTGAACGCCGCACGCAGGAATACATCACCGGGCGCTTCGGCTGACACGGGCAAAGGAACAGATCATGGCCGATGAGACCAAGCATATCGTCACCAGCTTCGAGATCGACCTGAAGAAGCTGCATGACATGATCGCCGGCATGGGCGGGCTGGTGGAACGGGCAGTGGCCGATTCCGCGACCGCTTTGCTCGAGCACGACGCCGAGCTCGCCGCCCGCGTGGTGGAAATGGACCCGCAAATCGACGCCGAGGAGCGTGCGATCGAGCAGTTCGCGGTGCGGCTGCTGGCGCTGCGCCAGCCGGTCGCCGACGATCTGCGTCAGGTGATCCAGGCGCTGAAGGTGATCAACGATCTCGAGCGCATCGGCGACTACGCGGCGAACATCGCCAAACGCAGCATGGTCATCAACCAGGTCGCGAGTTCGTTCTCGCTCTCAGGCCTCGGGCAGATGGCGCTGCTGGTGCAGCAGAACCTGAAATCCAGCATCGACGCGGTGGGCGATGCCGACCCGCAGAAGGCCATCGCCGTCTGGCGCGCCGACCAGATGGTGGATGATCTCTACAACACCATTTTCCGCGAGCTGATCACCTACATGATGGAAGACGCGCGCAGCATCACCGCCTGCACGCATCTGCTGTTCATCGCAAAAAATCTGGAACGGATCGGCGACCACACCACCAACATCGCCGAGCTGACCTATTACGCGGTCACCGGCCAGGCGCTGCCGGATTTCCGGCCCAAAGGCGACCAGACCTCCACCTATTTTCCTCACCACCAGAACGGCTGAACAATGAGTGACCTGAATAAGCCTTATATCCTGATTGTTGAAGACGAAGCGCCACTGGTCACCCTGCTCCGCTACAACCTGGAAAAGCAGGGCTTTCGGGTCGAGGATGTCGGCGATGGCGGCGAGGCCCTGGCCCGTATCACCGAGGCGACGCCGGACCTGCTGCTGCTGGACTGGATGCTGCCGACCATGTCCGGCATCGAGGTCTGCCGGCAGCTGCGCCGCCGCCCGGCGACGCGCAACCTGCCGATCATCATGCTGACCGCCCGCGCCGACGAGCAGGATTCGGTGCGCGGCCTGGACACCGGCGCCGACGACTACATCACCAAGCCCTTCTCCACCGAGGCGCTGATCGCCCGGGTCCGCGCCCTGCTGCGCCGCGCCGGAGGGGTGCCGGCCAAGCTCAAGCTCGCCTTCCATGACATCTCGCTGGACCCGGCCTCGCACCGCGTACTGCGCAATGGCCGCACCCTGCATCTGGGCCCCACGGAATTCCGCCTGCTGGAGTTCTTCCTGCGCCACCCGCGCCGGGTGTTCTCGCGTGAGGATGTGCTGAACGCGGTGTGGGGGCGCGACATCCATGTCGAGCCGCGCACCGTGGACGTGCATATCCGCCGCCTGCGCAAGGCGATCAACGGCCCCGGCGAGGCGGATATCGTCCGCACCGTCCGCGCCGCCGGCTACGCGCTGGACCTGGAACCGGCCACTGCTGAATAACAGGCGATAGAGGAAGGCTTCTTTTTTGAAAAAAAGAAGCAAAAAACTTTTTGTTAAAACTGGGCCGTGCTGGTGCAACGCCACCGGCCTAAAGGAGTAAAAATTTTTACGCCGCTTTTTTCAAAAAGCGGCTACTTTCCTCCACGCGGACATCGTGTCGCAATTTCGTGAACACAGGGCTATACCCAGATCATGACAAGCCGCACGATTCCCGTCTCCCCGTTTGTCCTCATAGTCTTCGGCGCCACCGGCGATCTCGCCCGGCGCAAGCTGCTCCCCGCCATGTTCCACCGCGACATCGCCGGCCAACTGCCGGAAGCGGCGAACATCATCGGCGTGTCGCGCGGCGCGCTGCCGGAGGGCGAATTCACCGCCCAGGCGCGCCGGGCGATCCAGGATCATGTGCCGAAGGCGGAAGTTACCGAGCCGGCGCTGGAAGCGTTCCTGCAACGGGTCAGCTACGTGCAGGCGGAAGCCGATAGCGACAAAGGCTGGGCGCAACTGGCCGAGACCCTCTCCGCCTATCCCGACCGCATCCATGTGTTCTACCTCGCCACCGCGCCTGCACTGTTCGGCAGTATCTGCGAGCGGCTCGGCCGCTTCGGCCTGGCCGGGGAGAACGCCCGCGTGGTGGTGGAAAAGCCGATCGGCAAGGACCTCGCCTCCGCCCGCGCCGTCAACGCGGCGGTGGGCAAGGTGTTCCCCGAGGAGCGCGTCTACCGCATCGACCATTACCTCGGCAAAGAGGCGGTGCAGAACCTGCTGGCGCTGCGCTTTGCCAACGCTTTGTTCGAGCCGCTCTGGAATGCCGCGCATATCGACCACGTGCAGATCACCGTGGCCGAGAGCCTCGGCGTGGAGGGCCGCGCCGGCTATTACGACACGGCCGGCGCGCTGCGCGACATGGTGCAGAACCACATCCTGCAACTGCTCTGCCTGGTGGCCATGGAGCCGCCCTCGAAGCTCGACGCCGACGCCGTGCGCGACGAGAAGCTGAAAGTGCTGCGCTCGCTGAAACCGCTGAACGATGACACGCTCTGCGCGCTCAACACCGTGCGCGGCCAGTACCGGGCCGGCGCCTCGGCCGGCGGCGCGGTGCCGGGCTATCTGGAAGAACTCGGCCAGGAGTCCAGCAACACGGAAACCTTCGTGGCGCTGAAGGCGGAGATCGGCAACTGGCGCTGGGCCGGCGTGCCCTTCTACCTGCGCACCGGCAAGCGCCTGCCCGAGCGCGTCTCGGAGATCGTCATCACCTTCCGGCCGATTCCCCATTCGGTGTTCGACCCCGCCGCCGGGCCGATCGAGCCGAACCGGCTGGTGATCCGCCTGCAGCCCGACGAGGGCGTGCGGCTGTTCATGATGAGCAAGGACCCCGGCCCGGGCGGCATGCGGCTGCGTCTGGTGCCGCTCGATATGAGCTTCGCCGCCGCCTTCCGCGTGCGCAACCCGGACGCCTATGAGCGGCTGGTGCTGGACGTGGTGCGCGGCAACCAGACTTTGTTCATGCGGCGCGACGAGGTCGAGGCCGCCTGGAACTGGATCGACCCGATCCTGCAGATCTGGGCCGCCTCCAACGAGCTGCCGAAAGCCTATACCGCCGGCACCTGGGGGCCGAGTGCCGCGATCGCGCTGATCGAGCGCGACGGCCGCACATGGGTCGAATCGGTTGCGTGAATTTCCGGACCGCTCCGCTCTGGCTTCGGCCCTGGCGGCAGCGGTCCGGGAGGCGTTGCAAGCCCGCCTGACCCGTGACGGCAAAGCCGCGCTCGCGGTCTCCGGCGGCACCACCCCGGTGATGTTTTTCGAGCATCTCGCGCAGCAGGACCTCGATTGGTCCCGTGTCGCCATCACTTTGGTGGACGACCGCTGCGTGCCCGAGACATCCGAGCGCAGCAACGCGCGGCTGGTGAAGCAGCACCTGCTCCAGCACGCGGCAGCCACAGCCGAATTCATTCCTCTGACGCTCGGTCAGGAGCAAAAAATCGCCGCAAAACTGCCCTTTGCGGCGGTGGTGCTGGGCATGGGGCTAGACGGGCACACCGCCTCGTTCTTTCCCGGCGGCGACAATCTGGCGGCGGCGCTGGCGGGTCCCCATCTGCTCGAGACAATGCGCGCGCCCGGCGCGCCCGAGCCACGCGTGACGCTGACGCTGGCGGCGCTCCTGCAGGCCGATCTTCTGGTCCTCCATATCGAGGGTGAGGCCAAGCGCACGGCCCTCGCCGAGGCCCTGACAACGGGAGACGTGACGCAAATGCCGGTCCGCGCCGTGCTGGCGCTGCGGCCGGGCCTGGAAATCTTCTGGTGTCATTAGGGTGGGACCAGTCATGTCTCAGAGAAGAAGAAGGCTTCTTTTTGTGAACAAAAAGAAGCAAAAAACTTTGCTAAACCGGGCCGTGCTGGTGTCGCTGCCACAGGCCCAGCCCAGCCAAAAGTTTTTGCGCCGCTTTTTTCAAAAAGCGGCTGCTTTCCTGTTTCCAGCCAAGCCTATCAGGCTTTAGAAATTAAGGAGGAGCCGAAACATGGTTCACAAAATTCTCGCCGACGTCACGGCGCGGATCGCCGCCCGCAGCGCCGAGGCACGGACCCGATATCTGCGGCGGATCGAGGCGGCGGCGAGCAAGGGGCCACAGCGCCGGTCGCTCGGCTGCGCCAACCAGGCGCATGGCTTCGCCGCCTGCCTGCCCGGCGACAAGGCAGTGCTGCGCACCGGCGACGGCGCCAGCCTCGGCATCGTCACCGCCTATAACGACATGCTCTCCGCACACCAACCCTACGAGCGCTTCCCCGAGTTGATCCGCACCGCCGCGCGGGAAGCGGGCGGGGTCGCCATGGTGGCCGGCGGCGTGCCGGCGATGTGCGACGGCGTCACCCAAGGCGAGGCGGGCATGGAGTTATCGCTGTTCTCGCGCGACGTCATCGCCCTCTCCACCGCCGTCGCCCTCTCGCACCAGACTTTCGACGCCGCCGTGTTCCTTGGCATCTGCGACAAGATCGTGCCGGGGCTGGTGATCGGCGCGCTCGCTTTCGGGCATCTGCCCGCCGTGTTCATCCCCGCCGGGCCGATGACCTCGGGCCTGCCGAATGCAGAGAAATCGCGCATCCGCCAGCTCTATGCCGAGGGCAAGGTCAGCCGCGACGAGCTGCTGGAGGCCGAGGCGAAATCCTATCACGGCCCCGGCACCTGCACCTTCTACGGCACCGCCAACACCAACCAGATGATGATGGAGATCATGGGCCTGCATCTGCCGGGTGCGGCCTTCATCAACCCGAACACGCCGTTGCGCGACGCGCTGACGCATGAGGCGGCGAAACGCGCGCTGGCGATGACCGCCGCCGGCAACGAATACACGCCGGTCGGCACGATCCTGGATGAGCGGGCCTTCGCCAATGCCATCGTCGGCCTGCACGCCACCGGCGGCTCCACCAACCACACGCTGCACCTGGTCGCCATGGCGGCTGCGGGCGGCATCACCCTTACCTGGGACGATTTCGCCGATCTCGCCGCCATCACCCCGCTGATGTGCCACATCTATCCGAGCGGCAAGGCGGATGTGAACCATTTCCATGCTGCCGGCGGCATGGGGTTTTTGATCCGCGAGCTGCTGGAGGACGGGCTGCTGCACGAGGATGTGCGTACCGTGGCGGGCACCGGCCTTGCCGCCTACGCCACCGAGCCGATGCTGGATGCGGACCGGCATGTAAAATGGGTGCCAGCCGCCGCCTCCAGCGGCGATGAGAGCGTGTTGCGTGGGCGCCAAAAACCGTTCCAGCCGACCGGCGGGCTCAAAGTGCTGGACGGCGTGCTCGGCCGCGCGGTGATGAAGACCTCCGCCGTCGCCCCGGAGCGGCATATCATCGAGGCGCCGGCAAAGATCTTTCACAGCCAGGAGGAGGTGCAGGCCGCCTTCAAGGCCGGCGCGCTCAACCAGGATTTCGTCGCCGTGGTGCGCTTCCAGGGACCGAAGGCGATCGGCATGCCGGAGCTGCATAAGCTGATGCCGCCGCTCGGCGTGCTGCAGGACAAGGGCTTCAAGGTCGCCCTGGTCACCGACGGACGGCTCTCCGGCGCCTCCGGCAAGGTACCGGCGGCCATCCATGTCACGCCCGAAGCCGCCGATGGCGGCGCGATCGCGCTGATCGAGGAGGGCGACATCGTCCGCGTCGATGGCGTGGCCGGCACGCTGGAGGTCAAGGTGCCGCCGGAGATCTGGGTCACGCGCCAGCCTGCCGAGGCCGATCTCACCGCCTCGCATAGCGGCGTCGGCCGCGAGCTATTTGCCGCCTTCCGCAACACCGTCAGCTCCGCCGATACCGGTGCGAGCATTTTCATGGGACACGCCGCATGAACCTCGCAGACATTCTTCGCCTCGCCCCGGTCATTCCCGTCGTCGTCATCGACGAGGTGAAGCACGCCATACCGCTGGCCCGCGCCTTGGTGAAAGGCGGGCTGCCGGTGATCGAGGTGACACTGCGCACCGGCGCCGGGCTGCAGGCGATCCGCGCCATCGCCGATGAGGTGCCGGAGGCGGTGGTCGGCGTCGGCACTGTGCTGACCGAGGCGCAATTCGACAAATCGGTGGCGGCGGGCGCGAAATTCGCGGTCTCGCCGGGCGCCACGGGCCAGTTGCTGGACGCCGTATCGGGCGGCGAGGTGCAGTTGCTGCCCGGCATCGCCACCGCCTCGGAGGCGATGGCGCTGATCGAGCGCGGCTACGAATTCGCCAAACTGTTTCCAGCCGAGGCGGTCGGGGGGGCTGCCCTGCTCTCCGCCCTCGCCTCGCCGCTGCCGCAGCTGAAATTCTGCCCGACCGGCGGGGTGACGCAGGAGAGCGCGCCCAAATACCTGAAACTGCCGAACGTGGTCTGCGTCGGTGGCTCCTGGATGGTCAGCCGCGCCGCCATCGCCGCCGGGGACTGGGATGGCATCACCAAGGTTTCCGCCGCCGCAGCAGCGCTGCACGTGCACCGCACGCCTTGAGCGCGGCAGGCGCTGAGGAAGACTTCTTTTTGTGAACAAAAAGAAGCAAAAAAACCTTCTGTAAGCTGGGCCGTGCGCTGTTTCAGCGGCACAGTCTTAAAGGAGCAAAAAACCGCTTTTTTCAAAAAGCGTCTGTTTTCCTATTCCAACCACGGGAGCGGCTCATGCAACATACAATCACCGGCACCACCATGCCCGTGCTGCAGATCGGCCTCGATCCCGGCGAGGTGATCATCGCCGAGCCGGGCGAGTTTTCCTGGATGACCGACAACATCCGCCTGCACACCACCACGCAGACCGCCGGGGCACGCGGCCTGTTCGGCGCCATCGGCCGGGCGCTCTCCGGCGGCGGGCTGTTCATGACCGAATACGCCGCCACCGGCGGCCCGGGCATGGTGGCGTTCGCCGCCAAGATGCCCGGCAGCATCCATCAGCTCGACGTGCCCGCCGGCCATTCCTACATGATCCACCAGGGCGATTCATTAAACTGCTGCGATCATTTGTGTGGCTCGGCTTCGGTTGTCCTGGAAATGCTCGATTGCCCTTGTGGGTGACCGTGAAACCGAGCGCATGACTTTGAGAGCGAAGCTGGTGAGCGAGAAGACATTACGGGGTGCGTTGTCGAGCCGGTTGGTGTAGCCATCTTCTCCGAGCATGACGTCTTTGTTTCGATGCATGATCTCGATACCCCAATGCTTGCGGTTGAGGTTGAGAAGGTATTCAGCCGATGCTTCGTCTTTGGTCAGGCTGGTGATGAGATAGGCAATTTCCTGTTGCTCCTGCCACACGCCCTTCACCCTGCGTTGGCGTGAGCGGGTCACACGGCATATCTGGCTGACGGTTGGCCATTCCTGCGTGATGTCTGCGGCTTGGGCCGGCAACACTTCGATCTTGCGCCGTTCGATACGTCCATGCGCCTTGGTGGCGCCGCTATCGAAAGTTGCGAGGGGGAAAAACCGGCTCCGCGAAGGCCGTTTCAATATTTTTTCGCAATGTCTTTTGGTTGTTTTTGACGGGAAGAAGGTAGTCTCCGCCAGCGTCCACCACGGTCTGTGCAATGGCCCTCTGGCAGAAGATCGCATCACCGGTGACAATCCGGTCGCGCAAATCAAGCCGGGCGAGTAACTTCAGTGCATCAGGAATTTCCAGCCCCTTGCCGCGTGACGCCTCATGCGAAAGGATCGTCTGCAGACCTCCACAAAAAGCTGACAGCACGTGCTCGGCGCGGCCATCTCCATCCTTGCTTGCCCGCAGTGTCTTGCCGTCTATGGCAATATGACGGTCATCACTGTTATCCGCCAGCACGACCGCGCCCAGGATATCGGCAACGGCCTGGGCATCGAGGATGCGCAGCGTTTCGGTCAGCGTCGCGTGACAGGGGGTATGGCCACGCATAAAACCCAATTGCCGTTTTTGCACGTGCGTCAGACTTCGCCCCAGAAGAAACGCTGCCTTCATGCCCCGCCGCCCACAAAGCATGGAAACCAAAATCAGACCGAGGATCGACCAAAGCCTGTAATCCCGTCCTTGCCGACCACGCGGATCGGGGATCCGTTCCAAAACCTTCTTCAACTCCATCGCCCAAACCTCAAAATCAGAGGTACTACCGAATCATATAAAATCGCGTCGGATCAATAGGATATGGACTTCAACAAATTGCCCTGATGATCCACAAGCACGGCTTCCTCTGCGGCACGCCCGGCGTTAACCTTGCCATCGGCTTCCAGCGCCAGCTCGGCGCCGGTCTGTTCGGCGGCAACGGATTTTTGCTCCAGCGCCTCTCCGGCCCCTGCACCGCATTTGTCGAGCTTGGCGGCGAGAGCGTGGTCTACGACCTGCGCCCCGGTGAATTGATCCAGGTGCATCCCGGGCATATCGGCATGTTCCAGGACAGCTTGAATTTTGACATCGTGCTGATGCGCGGCATCCGCAACGCGCTGTTCGGCGGCGACGGGCTGTTCATCGCCCGCCTTACCGGCCCCGGAAAAGTCTGGCTGCAGAGCCTGACCGTGCCAAACCTCGCCCACGCGCTCTCGCCCTATCTGGGCGGCGAGCAGGCAGTGGCGACGGCGCAGGGCGTGGGCGGTGCGGCGATCGCCGGCGGCATTTTGGGCGACATTTTCGGCCGCAAATAGTTTGTTAGAGCGTGATCGGTTTACATTTTTCTCACAAAAGTTGTTTTGTATCATATAGATGGGTTATTTTCCCGCTCTCGTATGGCACTACTTTTATTCATGGGCTGTGGGGCAGCAGATCAAACGATGGTGCGCTGGGTGCCGCCCGGATTGGGTGAGAGGTCGAGTGCGGCGTAGATTTCCTGTTGATGGGGTTCTGGGCGGCTAGCCTTGCGGACATGAACGGTCCGTCCGTCGCGGCATTGCAGGGTGGTGGTGATGCGCACCTGGTTCGACAGGGTGTCGCGGATGGTATCCCAGGAGTTCTTGATTCCCTGGGCCTTGAGCTGCAGGCGCATGGTGTGCACGATGCAGTAGGCGATCAGGCTGATGAACAGGTGGCCTTCCACCCGGCGCTCGATGCGATGGTAGACGGGGCGCATGCCGAGGTCTGTTTTCAGCGAGCGGAAGACCGCCTCCAGATTGGTCAGCATGGAATAGATCCGCCATAGCGTGGCGTCGTCCGGCTCGGTCAGCGTGGTGCGCAGGCAATAAATGCCGGGATTGGCCATGGAAGAGTTGGCCTTCGGCGCCTTTTTCCAGGTGATGGCGGTAACGGTCTTGCCGGCTTCGTCCAGCGTCAGCTCGATGGTGTAATGCTGGGCGGCGCGGGCGTACTTTTCCTTGGCGCGGCCGATACGTTCGCGGATCTTGCCCGGATCTTTGATGGCGCGGGGCTTCGTCAGGCCGGCGGCCAGTTTTGTCAGCTCTGCCTCGAAGAAGTCGGCCTTTTTGGTGTCGATCGCCCGGTCCTTTTCGGCGCGTGCCGGTGAATAGCAGTAGAGCAGTACTTCATTGCGGCCGGCCTCTTGAACCCTCTGAACCTGTACCGACTGGCCTCTGGCGGTCGGAACCTCGATCGCCTTCTCGGGATCGAAGATCCGCGTCTGCTTGCGACTGACCACGACATAGCGATAGCCCTGCTCAGTCAGCCAGGTGAGATTGGCCTCGCTGGCGATGCCGGCATCCATCACCACCGTAGCACCGCTCGGCGCGGCCAGTTCCGCCAGCATTTCTTGCAGTGTGCCGGCCTCGCCGGCATTGCCGGCGAAGACGCGGCTGCGTTTGGGGAAGCCGCTGACGTCGAGCACCAATCCCATGGTCACCAACGGACAATCGCTGCGTTTTTCCTTGGATCGGCCGCGTTTTGCCTTGCCGATGCCGGCGGCGCTTCCTTCGAAATAGGTGTTCGTCAGATCATAGAGCGTGATCGTCTCGCTCAAATCGAACAGGGATTTCGTGGCCCCGAAGATATGGGCCTCGAGAGCATCGCGATGTTTTAGAAGAGTGTCGGCACTGCGATACAACTGTTGCAGGTCCATCCCCTCATAGTCGTAATCGATCAACTCCCCCAGGGCCGTGCGGTGTTGCAACCAGTCATGAGTCGCCAGCTCGCTGGCCGGAACAGCCATACGGCCGATGATGTTCCCCACTGCCGCGGCGATCTGCGGCTTGTTGAAGCCGAGCCCACGCAGTTTGTCGTCGATGCCGAGACGCCGCAACGTTGTCAGCGCCGCATGCTCCACGCCGACATGGCGGGGCCGGATGAGCTCCAATGTATCGAGATCAACGTCGTGAAACCGATCCGCCGCGGCCGGACGCCCATCCCCGGCCGCCGCTTGGTCTCCGGGGCGGGCGACGATCCTCGCCGCGTAGCGTTGGGCCAACTCTTCGATGGCCGGACTGGGGGTGACCAGCGATGCCTGAGCGCGCAACACATCCTCGATCCGCACCGCCAGGGCCGTCCATTCGGCCTGCGGCAGATCGAAATGTGCCCCCAAATTCAAAACCGTGTGCTGCCGCACGGCTCCGCCGATGCGGGCCGTCTCCACCAACCGAAAGGTAAAATATTCTTCTCCGGTCTTGCCGTTACGGGTCTTGGTGCGCCGAATGAACATGGGGCAACACTGCGCTCTGAAATCGGCAAAAATCAACCGAAATCGACGAAAAAACTAAATATTATGGCACTACAAAAATCAGCCGCAGAAGAAATGGCGAATTTCCGCCATTTCTTCGTCGGGAACAGGCCAAAATCCTCCAAAATAACCGGAATCATGTCAAAGATGGGTTAGGGAATAAAAGGAAAGCAGCCGCTTTTTAAAAAAAGCGGCGCAAAAACTTTTACTCCTTTGGGCCTGTGGCGCTGAAACAAGCACGGCCCACATTTAAAAAAGTTTTTTTGCTACTTTTTGTGAACAAAAAGTAGCCTTCTCCTTCGCTTGAATCTAAGCGGTTTCGAAGTCGCCCGGTTGGGGCGGTGCCAGAGGCGAGAACTTGCAGCGGTCGGGCTTGAGGTCCAGCAGCGGCGTGCCGTCCAGGCAGTCCAGCCCCTGCACGCGCAGAATATGCCCCTCGATGCCGAGCAGCCGCACCATCGAGGTGCCGATCGGGTTCGGCCGCACTGGAGAGCGCAGCGCGAACGTGCCCCGCGTGGTGCCGTCGCTGGCCGGGCTTTGCAGCACCAGGTCGCGCCGGGACAGATGCAGCCAGTACAGCACTTCGATGCACTCAAACGCCTCCAGCCCCTGCAAGGCGGGCACCCAGGGCGCAAAAATCTCGATCTGGCAGATGGGGCCATCCAGCCTTCCCTGACGCGGCGTCTCCGATCGGGAGGTCCAGGGCGTGCGGATGCGGCCGATGAACACCAGCCCGGCATCGCTGGCCTCAGGCGGGGGGATGGCGACTTCGCCTTGGCGGATGTCCTGTTCACGAACCATGCCAACAGGATAGGGCGAAGCCGGGGCGCCCGGCAACGGGGTCAGGCGGCCACGCCGCCCGGCCGGTGCAGATGTGTCCAGACCAACGCCGCGGCGCGCATCACGAAAGGGTGCACCAGGTAAAGCGCGTAGGAGGCATCGCCAAGGCGTGGCAGCCTCCCTTCCCGGCCTCTGCCGCGATGCGCAGCGTCACCGCGGGACGCGTCTATAGCGCGGGGCTCCGCACGGGCGCCGCGGCAATGCAGTCGCGCCCCTGGTGCTTCGCATTGTAGAGCGCGATATCGGCGGCGCGGGTCATGTCGGCCCATCCCCCCTGGTGCTGGGCATCGCCAGGGGGCGGGACCAGGGCGGCCAGGCCCAGGCTGACCGTAACCACGCTGGAAACCTCGCTCCGCTCATGCGGAATGGCAAGATCGCGCACGGCGTGGCGCACCCGCTCAGCGACATGAAAGGCGCCGTCGATATCCGTGTCCGGCAGAATCAGGACAAATTCCTCGCCGCCAAAGCGCGCGGCCAGGTCAGCCGGGCGGTGGACCGCGCCCCCGAGCGCCTGGCCCACCCGGCGCAGACACTCATCGCCGGCCAGGTGACCATAGAAATCGTTGAAACTCTTGAAACAATCGATGTCGAGCAGCACCAGCGCCACGGCTGAGCGGTGCCGCGCCGCATAGCGCCAGACCTGCTCCAGACGCTCGTCGAACCAGCGGCGATTGGCCAGCCCGGTCAGCCCGTCGCGCCGCGCGATATTGGCGAGCCGCGCGTTAAGATCGACAACCTGGGCATAGAGCCAGGTTGCCTGCGCCAGGAACACCGCCAGCACCGAACCGGCGGAGAGCATGCAGATCATGCGCCCCACATACCAGCCGAGCGTAAAGCGCGCCCCGGCGCGCAGGGTGAGAACCACGTCGAGCAGCGAGGCCAGCACTGCGACCACCAGGCCAAGATCGCCCACCGCGCGGCAGCGCGTGACGGCGATCACCAGGAGCAGCGCGATGACAGTGAGGCCCAGGACGACCACCCCCATGATGGAAAAGCTGAGCAGGCGATAACTCTGGCCGGCAATCAACGGCGGCAGCCAGGCCTGTTTCACGGTCACCAGAAAGGTCAGCCCGGCAACGAGGCCGATTGTCCCCACAGCGAAGCCGATCGCCAGCGGGGTCGCAGAGGCACCGCCAAACCGGCGCTCGCTGGCGGCGCCATGCGCCAGCGCATAGGCGATGACGAAGGCAGCAAAGCCGCAATGCCAGAAGAACCAGAGCCAGGTCGAGCTTTGCGGCCCGGCCCCGAGCAGGCCCTGCGGCGCGTACAGGCCGGGGAACACCAGCAATCGGGCGACGACGGTCAGGCCGGTGAACAGATAGGCGGCGGCGAGAAACCCCTGCGCCGGCTGGCGCGTGAGGTACAGCTGCGTGAACAGCAGCGCCGCGGTCATCAGGTCGGTGAGAAACACCGCCGTTCCATAGGTCGGCAGGAAAACGACGACCGGCAGCAGTGGCAGATCGGCAAAGCACAGCGCCACGGCCGTGACCAGGATCGCCGCCACGGCAATGCCACCCATGACAAATTTCTGCCGCCGCGTCGCCGGCTCGGTCGCAAGCGAGATGGTTTCGAAAATTTCCGGGGAGAACGCGGCCGTCATCGCCGCGTTAATGTGAAAGTCATGCCTGACTTTTGCGGTTTCTGCACGGCGTCGGTCAAGCGCGCGGCAATCGGCGGCGCCACGGCCCAGGCTTGGGTGAAACAGGAAAGCAGCCGCTTTTTGAAAAAAGCGGCGCAAAAACTTTTTGGCTAATCTGGGCCGGTGGCGTCGAAACCAGCACGGCCGAGGTTATACCGTGCTCACTTGAGAATCCGGAATTTTATTGGGTTTATGATCCGGAAATTGTCCGTGACCTCATCGCACCAAATACTCCAGTTCTCCGGCACGTCGCGGCGTAAAAAATTCAGCATAGCGGTGCTGAAATCCCTAAAGCTTGTGTAGCATTTGTTGTGGGTAATGTGTCTGTGCATCAGTCCCCATAATCGTTCAATCGGATTGAGATGCGGGCAATAAGCTGGGACGAAATGGAGCTTAATCCGGCAGTCAGGCTGCGCCAGCCAGGCTTGGACCAAATTTGCGTGGTGGTATCTCGCATTGTCCAGAAAGACGTGGATCAATCGCATTCGGGGATACATTGCTTCGATTTCCATCAGCAGCAAGATGGTGCTCGCGGCATCCACCGTCAGCACATCTTTCATGATGGTCTGGCCAGTCTCAAGGTTGATGGCACCGTGGACGTTCAGGCGGTCCCGTCCGCTGCTCTGTTCCACCGCGACCGGCACTTCTTTCGGTGCCCAGCAGCCAACCGGCCGCACCGCATGGGTCGGATGCACAGCGTCAGCAAAGATCACCGTTTCATCGGCCTCGAGTTGGT
This sequence comes from uncultured Pseudomonadota bacterium, assembly GCA_963780465.1. Lineage (GTDB taxonomy): Bacteria > Pseudomonadota > Alphaproteobacteria > Acetobacterales > Acetobacteraceae > Acidocella. The sequence goes on along the minus strand of CAWACI010000007.1, from coordinate 145,144 downwards.
TCAGCAGATTTTCATATGCCTTGATAAACGCCGCCTGCCTCTGCGGATCGAGCTTGCGCGATATCGCCTTCGGCTTGCGATGCTCCATGCCCAGCCGGTGCAACAACGCGATCAGGCCGGAGCGGCTCTGGTACTCAATGCCAAACGCCGCCGCGATCCAGGCGCCAATCGCCCGCGTCGAGCGCGGCAGGGTCTCGGTGATCCAGTCGATCAGCTGGGCCTGCTGTTCATCATTCAGGCGACAGGCACTGCCCTCATAACCAAAGCTCGCCAGTCCCTCGATCCCGTCCTCCTCATACAGAAGACGCCATGTGCGGATCGTATCGTCGTCCAGAAGCAGAACCTTGGCGACCGCCGCGTAGCTCATGCCTTTATCAAGTAAAACCAGCGCGTTGGCACGCCGAGCCAGGCGATGCGCTGCCGAGCCGTCCTGAGCCAACTCGATCAGGTCGCGCCGTGATTCAGCATCCAGGAACCCTTGCCGCTTCATGCCGCCAATAAGAATCGATCCCACCGCCGAGGGCAAGTAGGCGGCGGATTCTCACAGAGTCGGGGTATAACAAAGTTTTTTTGCTTCTTTTTGTTCACAAAAAGAGCCTTCCTCAGCGCGTTCCGCCGTCGTTGCCCAAGCCGGATCGGCGCGTCAGCCGCGGCGGAAGCGCATCGGGTCGATCGCCGGGATGATCGCGCCGGCCGGGCCGGGATCCTCGCTTTTGATCATCGCCGCCACCAGCGCGCCTGCCGCCGGCGCGGTCTGGATGCCGTAGCCGCCCTGGCCTACACACCAAAAGAAGCCCGGCACGGTATTCTCCCAGCCGAAGGCCAGGCTGCGATCCGGTGTAAACGTGCGCAGGCCGGCCCAGGAATGCTCGACGCGGCGAACCTGGATGTCGAGCGCCTGCTGCATCCGGTCGATGCCGATCGCCACGTCCAGCTCGTCCGGCTGCACGTCATGGGGATGCATCGGCGTCTCGTCGCAGGGGGTGACCATCAGCTTGGTCCGCGCCTCGGTGCGGATATACCAGTCATGCGCGGCGGACTGCACCAGCGGCCAGTGCTCCACCTGGTAGGGGGCGGGATCGATGATCGCCGCGGTGCGCCGGCAGGGCACCAGGCCGAGCGGCGCCAGGCCTGCGATTTTAGCCACCTCGTCGCCCCAGGCCCCGGCGGCGTTCACCACGATGGGCGCGGTGATCACCGTGCCGCTCGATGTTTCCACCTCCCATACCGTGCCCTTGCGCTCGATCCGCCCGGCCCGGTTGCGCAGCAGCAAAACGCCGCCGGCCTGCCGCGCCCGGCGCAAGAAAAACTGGTGCAGGGCGGCGACATCCATGTCGAAGGAATCGGATTCCACCCCGGCGCGCACCGCGTAGCCGTCGATCAGCGCCGGCACCATCGCCTTCACCTCGGCGAGCGCGATCTCCTCGATGCCGAGTTTCTGCCCGAGCAGCGCATCCAGCGCCGCGCTCTGCTCCGGCGGTGCGAGGTAGATGATCTTGCGCCCGACCGCGAGATGGTCAGTGCCGATATCCGCCGGCGGCTGCATGAAAAAATCATAGGAGAGACCCGTCAGCACACGCACGTCCGGCGGGCCGTAATTGCGGATCCAGATGGCGGCGGAGCGCCCGGTGGTGTGGTAGCCCGCCTGCTCCTCGGCCTCCACCAAGGCGACGCGGTGCGTGGCGCCGAGCTTGGCCGCCACCGTGGCGCCGGCGATGCCGGCACCGATCACGATCGTGTCGAAACGCTCGCTCATAGCAGAAACCCTTTCAGGCTGGCGATGACCTGCTGCGGCTTGTCGGCGTGCAGCCAGTGGCTGGCCCCCTCCACCGTCTCGCGTTCAGCATGGGGGAACAACCGGTCGATCGCCGCATCCGCCGAGGGGCGCACATAATGCAACTCACCGCCGCGCAGGAACAAGGTCGGGCCGGTATAAGGGCGCGCGCCGGGCGGATCGTCCCAACGGATCAGATGCGGCATCGCCGCGCCGATCTCGTCCAGCCCGATCCGCCAGCGCGGCGCCGCGCCCAGCACCAGATTGTTGAGCAGAAAGGCGCGCATTGGCGGCGCCTCCACCACCGGGGCCAAGGCCGCCTCCGCGGCGCTGCGGGTCAGCCCCGGCGTCAGCGGGATGCCTTGCATCGCCACGACATAATCGTCGTAATCATGCTGGTAGCTGACCGGGGCGATATCCATCACCGCCAGCCGCTCGACCAGCTCCGGCCGCGTCAGCGCCAAGGCCATGGCGGTCTTGCCGCCCAGGGAATGCCCGGCGACACGCGCCTGGGCGAGGCCGAGGCTCGCCATCGTCTCCGCCACATCTCCCGCCATGGCGGGAAAATCCATGACCGCGCCATGCGGGCTGTCGCCATGATTGCGCAGATCCATGGCGATCACCCGCGCCGCGCCGCTCAAGCCGCGGGCGATGACGCCAAGATTCCGCGCGGCCCCGAACAGGCCATGCAGCAGGACAACCGGCGGTCCCTCGCCGTTCACGATGGTGTTCAAGATCATGGCCGACACCATCGCAATTCATCGCAAAAATCTCAAGCGGCGGCTTTTTTATTCATGTATGCAACGATTCATGCTGCTTGCCCTGCTCGCTTTGGCGGCGCTTTGCGCCCTCGGCCTCACCGTCCGCTTCCCGCGCCTTGCCTGCGTCCTCTGGGTGCTGGCGCTGGAAACCTCGCCCGATAGCTGGCTGGACCGGCTGATCGGCGGGCACGAGGCCATCATCGGCGCGATGAAGGCATTCGGCCTGTTGCTGGCCGCCGTGCTGGCGCTGCGCAGCGGGATACGGCGGGACCGGTACAATCCGGGCTTCGCGTTCGCGCTGATGTTCTGGCTCGGCCTGCTGCACGGGCTCTATCCGGGCCTGTCGCCGCTGGCCTCCATCCGCTCCCTGCTGGGTTCGGCGGGACCGTTTGCCTTCGGTTTCCTGCGTCTGCCGCTGCCCGTGGTGTGCGCGGTTTCTCGCCGGCTTCGCGCTGGTCGGCCTGTATGCCGCCCTGCTGGAATTTTTGGAGCGCAACCGGCGGCAGGATCTGGCGCTCGCCGGGCTTAACCTCAGCATCATCCTGCTGACCGGGGCGCGGGTGCCGCTGCTGCTCGGCCTGCTGGTCGCCGTGGCGATCCTGGTGATCCAGCGCCGGCTGATGCTGCTGGCGGCCCTTGGCGCCCTGCTCAGCCTGGCCCTGATGTTCTGGCCCTTCCTGACCCTGTTCCGCGTGATCGACCTGGCCCAGCTTGGCGAGGCGGCGAACCTCTCCAACCGCAACCTGGTCTGGCCGTATTTCCTGCGGGCATTGTCCGCCTCGCCGCTATTCGGCTGGGGAGTAGGTGCCGGAAAAGTGATCATCCCCGTTACCTCCCCGCTCACCGCGCAGCTTGGGACCAATGCCGCGCATAACGAATATCTGCGCCTCGTCTTCCTCGGCTTCGCCATCCATTCCGCGACTGACAATACTTTAATCGCAACCACCAGCAGTGTTTTCTTTCTCTGAGTCAGCGCCGTCTTCGCAACCGCGAGGGAAGCGACTAGACCAGAGATATGATCACCCGCCGCACCGCCCTTGGCCTGCCTCTCGCCCTTGCCGCCAGCCGCGCCTTCGCCGCCGACACGCCGCCTTTGGCGATCGTCATGAATTCCGCCGGCGCCTCGGTCAGCGTCATCGACATGAACACAAGGCAGGTGATCAACACGCTGCCGACCTATCGCGAGCCGAGCCATTGGGCGCTGACCCCGGACCGCAAGAAACTCTATATCTCGGATGCCAGCGGCAACGCGCTGTTCGCCGTCGACCCGATCACCGCCGCACCGCTCGGCCATGTGCGCCTCGCCGACCCGTACCAGCTCGGCTACACACCGGACCAGAAATACCTGGTGGTCAACGCGCTGCGCCTCGACCATGTCGACGTCTATGACGGCCAGACGCTGAAGCTGGTGAAGCGCTTCTCCCCAGGCTCGATGCCGAGCCATCTGGATTTCTCGCCGGACAGCCGCTGGAGCTTCAACTCCATGCAGGGCGCCGACACGCTCGTCTCCTTCGACCTCACCAACATGACGATCCGCTGGAAGGCGCATGTCGGCGACACCCCGGCCGGCGTGCTCTGGCTGAACGGCCGGGTGCTGGTGGCGGTGATGGGCGCCAGCGAGGTGGTGGAACTGGCCCCGGAGACCGGCGCGATCACCCGCCGGGTCAAGACCGGCAAGGGCGCGCATAACATCTTCCTCGCCCCGGACCGCTCGGTGCTCTACGTCTCCAACCGCATCGGCGGCTCGCTCTCGGCACTCGACCCGGTGACGCTGGAAGTGCGCCGCACCTACCCCCTGCCCGGCTGCGGCCCGGACGATATGGGCATCGCCCCGGATGGCAAGCTCTGGATCGCGCTGCGCTTCGCCGAAGCCGTGGCGGTGATGGACCCGGTGACCGGCCATTACGACACCATCCCCGTCGGCCGCTCGCCGCACGGCATTTTCCTCAACACCGAGCTGCGGAAAAAGAGCGAGTTGACCGCCGAGCGGCTGTAGGAAGGCTTCTTTTTTGAAAAAAAGAAGCAAAAAACTTTTTTAAACTGGGCCGTGCTGGTTTCAACAGCACGGCCCAAACGAGCAAACGTTTTTGCGCCGCTTTTTTCAAAAAGCGGCTACTCTCCTGCTTCACTCAGCCTCAAGAACTTTTCCTGACGCGAGACACAGAGCCTCGCAATACACGTCCCGATCGTCTAATTTCAGGCGCGCAGCTTATCGTTGCGCGAACCAAGAGGGCGCAGAATGGGACTAGACCGTTTTTTCAGCATCATCGCAGGCTATATCGACCAATACGCGGTCCTGCCGGTGCTCTATCATTTTGGCTGGATGACCTGGGAGGAGCTGTCTTTCGACTGGTGCCTCATCTGCGTCTACGGCATGTTCGCGGTCATCGTCACCTATGCGGTCTGCTGGCCGCTGGAGGCGCTGTTGCCGGTGGAGCGTTGGGAGAACAAGAGCGCGGTTTTCACCGACGTGGTCTACACCATCCTGTCCCGCGTCGGCGTGATCCCGGTGGTCACCTTCCTCGTCTTCTACCAGCTGCAGACCTCCTTCACTGGCGCGATCGTCGATGCCGGCTTCATTCCGCCGGACCTGGAAATGATTTTCCCCTTCCTGTTCGGTCATCCGGTCCTCACCTTCTGCTGCTACGCGCTGATCTTGGATTTCGCCGAATACTGGCGGCACCGGCTCTCCCACACCTATCGCTGGTGGTACGCGCTGCACGCCCTGCACCACGCGCAGCGGCAGCTGAGCTTTTGGTCCGATGACCGCAACCACCTGCTGGATGAGGCCATCTCCTTCCTGTGGTATTTCGCCGTTGGCCTGGCCATCGGCATCCCGCCGCTGCAATTCCCGCTGCTGATCCTGGGGCTGAAATTTGTCGAGAGCATGAGCCACGCCAATATCAAGCTGTCCTTCGGCCCGTTCGAACCGCTGCTGGTCTCGCCGCGCTTCCACCGCCGCCACCACGCCACCAAGGCGGCGGGCTATCATTCCTGCAATTACAGCGCGGTGTTCCCGATCTGGGACATCATCTTCCGCACCGCCGATTTCGCCGATGTGTGGCTGCCGACCGGCGACCCGAAGGCGGCCGACGTGCTGCATTCCGGCACCTATTTCCAGCAGCAATACACGGGCCTGAAAATGCTCGTGCAGGCACTGACCCGGAGCAAGGCGAAGGCCAAGGCCTGACCCACGGGCACGTAAAAGAAAGGCTTCTTTTTCGAAAGAAAGAAGCGAAAAACTTTTTAAACTGGGCCGTGCTGGTTGCAACGCCACCGGCCCAGGTGAGCAAAAATTTTTGCGCCGCTTTTTTTAAAAAGCGGCCGCTTTCTTCTACTTCCCTCATGCTCTAGAAGCCGAACCATGGAACAGAACATCAAGAAAGTCGTGCTCGCCTATTCCGGCGGGCTGGATACCTCGGTCATTCTGCGCTGGCTGCAGAACACCTATAAATGCGAGGTCGTGACCTTCACCGCCGATCTCGGCCAGGGCGAGGAGCTGGAGCCCGCCCGCAAGAAGGCCGAGATGTTCGGCATCAAACAGATTTTCATCGAGGATCTGCGCGAGACCTTCGTGAAGGATTTCGTGTTCCCGATGTTCCGCGCCAACGCGGTGTATGAGGGCCAGTATCTGCTCGGCACCTCGATCGCCCGGCCGCTGATCGCGCAGCGCCAGATCGAGATCGCAGAGATGGTCGGCGCCGACGCCGTGGCGCATGGCGCCACCGGCAAGGGCAACGACCAGGTGCGCTTCGAGCTCGGCTATTACGCGCTGAACCCGAACATCCGCGTGATCGCCCCGTGGCGCGAATGGGAGCTGACCTCGCGCACGCGGCTGATTGAATACGCTGAAGCGAATCAGATCCCCATCACCAAGGACAAGCGCGGCGAGGCGCCGTTCTCGGTCGACGCCAACCTGCTGCACTCATCCTCCGAGGGCAAGCTGCTGGAAGACCCGGCGCAGGAGCCCGACGAGATCGTCTATCAGCGCACCATCTCGCCGCTCGACGCGCCGGACGTGGCGACCGAGATCACCATCGACTTCGCCCAAGGCGATGCGGTCGGCATCAATGGCGAGGCACTCTCGCCGGCCACGATCCTCACCCGCCTGAACGAATACGGCAAAGCCAACGGCATCGGCCGGCTGGACCTGGTGGAAAACCGCTTCGTCGGCATGAAGTCGCGCGGCGTGTACGAGACCCCGGGCGGCACCATCCTGCTCGCCGCGCACCGCGCCATCGAGAGCATCACGCTCGACCGCGAGGCCGGGCACCTGAAAGACAGCATCATGCCGCGCTATGCGGAGCTGATCTATAACGGCTTCTGGTTCTCGCCGGAGCGGCGCATGCTGCAGGCGCTGATCGACACCTCCCAGGCCTCGGTCACCGGCACGGTGCGGCTGAAGCTGTACAAGGGCAATGTGATCGTCACCGGCCGCGACAGCCCGAACTCTCTGTACTCGACCCGCATGGTGACGTTCGAGGACGATGCCGGCGCCTATAACCAGCAGGACGCGGCCGGCTTCATCAAGCTGAACTCGCTGCGCCTGCGCTTAGGGGCCGCAATCGGCCGCCGCGGCGGGGCGCTGTAAGAGAAAGGAAAGGCTTCTTTAAAAAAAAAGAAGCAAAAAACTTTTTTTTAAGCTGGGCCGTGCTGGTTTCACTGCCGCCGGCCCAGATTAACCCAAAAGTTTTTGCGCCGCTTTTTTCAAAAAGCGGCCACTTTCTTTTTTCTAAGGAAAACTTCGGCGTTTCGGTTCGAATGAATACAATTGGACCGAGGAACAAACTCCGAACAATTGGTTAACTTTTCTGTTGCTATTTTGTTCTCTCCATGCCAGCACTGGGGCGGGCAGCGCAGAGATTTGCTCTGGTATTTCAAAGGAAACACGTTATGGTCGTATCGACATCGACACAAAAACGACGTTTGAGCACGCCCGAGTTGGGATCTGACGCTGCAGAGACCCCAACCAGCAGGAAGCCGGACATGGAAAAGAACAAAGCCCTGGACGCCGCGATGGCGCAGATCGAGCGCGCCTTCGGCAAGGGTTCCATCATGCGCATGGGCGCCAAAGGCACGTCCGAGGCGATCGAGGTCATCCCCTCCGGCTCGCTCGGGCTCGACCTTGCTTTGGGCATTGGCGGCATGCCGCGCGGCCGCGTCGTCGAAATCTACGGCCCGGAAAGCTCCGGCAAGACCACCCTCGCGCTGCACGCCATCGCCGAGGCGCAGAAGCGCGGCGGTGTCTGCGCCTTCATCGACGCGGAACACGCGCTCGACCCCGTCTATGCCCGCAAACTCGGCGTCGATGTCGACAACCTGCTGATCTCACAGCCCGATACCGGCGAGCAGGGTCTGGAGATCGCCGACACGCTGGTGCGCTCCGGCTCGATCGACGTGCTGGTGGTGGACTCCGTCGCTGCCCTGGTGCCGCGCGCCGAGCTCGAGGGCGAGATGGGCGATTCCCATGTCGGCCTGCACGCCCGGCTGATGAGCCAGGCGCTGCGCAAGATCACCGGCTCGGTTGCGCGCAGCAACACGATGCTGATCTTCCTCAACCAGATCCGCCTGAAGATCGGCGTGATGTTCGGCAACCCGGAGACCACGACCGGCGGCAACGCGCTGAAATTCTATGCCTCGATCCGCATGGAGATCCGCCGCACCGGGTCGATCAAGGACCGCGAGGAGGTCACCGGCAACCACACCCGCGTGAAAGTGGTGAAGAACAAGCTGGCCCCGCCCTTCCGGCAGGTCGAGTTCGACATCATGTTCGGCGAGGGCATCAGCAAGATGGGCGAGCTGGTCGATCTCGGCGTGAAGGCCGGGGTGGTGGAGAAATCCGGCGCCTGGTTCAGCTATGACAGCCAGCGCATCGGCCAGGGCCGCGAGAACGCCAAGCAGTTCCTGCGTGAGAACCCGAAAATGGCCGACGCGATCGAGAAAAAGATCCGCGAACAGTCCTCCAGCATCTCCGAGGCGCTGATGGTCGCCGATACCGGCGAGGCTGAGGGCGACGCCGAAGCTGCCGACTAAGGCTTAAGCAGTCGCTTTTTGTAAAAAAGCAACGCAAAAAACTTTTGTTCCTTTGGGCCCGTGGCGTCGAAACCAGCATGGCCTAAAGGAGCAAAGTTTTTTTGCTTCTTTTTGTTCACAAAAAGAAGCCTTTCCCTTCCCTTCAATATGACCCGTCCCAAACGCGATCAGGCGTCTTGGCGAAAACCTCGTCTGCCTGTAATGCCGCTGTTATGGTCTCAAGCAACGACATCCGCGCGACGTTCCTCAATTATTTCGCCCGTAACGGCCACCAGGTCGTGCCCAGCGCCTCGCTGGTCCCGCGCAACGACCCGACGCTGCTGTTCACCAATGCCGGCATGGTGCCGTTCAAGAACGTGTTTACCGGCCAGGAGAAGCGCCCTTATGTGCGCGCCACTTCGAGCCAGAAATGCGTGCGCGCGGGCGGCAAGCATAACGACCTGGACAATGTCGGCTACACCGCGCGGCATCACACCTTCTTTGAGATGCTGGGGAATTTCTCCTTCGGCGATTATTTCAAGGAACAGGCGATCCTGCATGCCTGGACGCTGCTGACCAAGGATTTCGGCCTGCCGAAGGACAAGCTGCTGGTCACCGTGTACCACACGGACGACGAGGCGGCCTCCCTCTGGCAAAAGATTGCCGGCCTGCCGGACCAAAAAATCATCCGCATCCCGACCGACGATAATTTCTGGAAAATGGGCGATACCGGCCCCTGCGGCCCCTGCTCGGAAATTTTCTACGACCATGGCGAGAGCATTCCCGGCGGCCCGCCCGGCAGCCCGGATGAGGATGGCGACCGCTTCATCGAGATCTGGAACCTCGTGTTCATGCAATACGAGGAAAGCCCGCCCGGCACGCGTAACCCCCTGCCGCGCCCCTCGATCGATACCGGCATGGGGCTGGAGCGCTTCGCGGCCATCCTGCAGGGCAAGCACGACAATTACGACACGGACACGCTGCGCGCGCTGATCCTGGCTTCCGCCGAGGCCACCGGCCAGGACCCTGACGGCCATTTCAGGATCAGCCACCGCGTCGTCGCCGACCATCTGCGCAGCACCTCGTTTTTGATGGCCGATGGCGTGCTGCCCTCCAACGAGGGCCGCGGCTACGTGCTGCGCCGGATCATGCGCCGCGCCATGCGCCACGCGCATCTGATGGGCGCGACCGAGCCGCTGATGCACCGGCTGGTCCCCGCCCTTATCCGGCAAATGGGCCAGGCCTTTCCCGAGCTCACCGCCGCCGAGCCGCTGATCACCGAGACGCTGAAGCTCGAGGAGAACCGCTTCCGCTCGATGCTGGACCGCGGCATCGTGCTGCTGCGCGAAGAATCCGCTGCCGTCCCCAAAGGCGGCGCACTGCCCGGCGCGGTCGCCTTCAAACTCTACGACACTTACGGCTTCCCGCTCGACCTCACCCAGGACGCGCTGCGCGAGGAGCATAAGAGCGTGGACGTGGCCGGCTTCGACGCCGCCATGGCGGAGCAGAAAGCCCGCGCCCGCGCCGCCTGGGCCGGCTCCGGCGAGGCCGCGACCGAGAGCGTCTGGTTCGAGCTGAAAGAGCAGCTCGGCGCCACGGAATTCCTGGGCTACGCGACCGAGGGCGCGGAGGCGAGCATCACCGCCCTGGTGGTGGACGGCCAGCCCACCGACGAGGCCCTGACTGGCCAGTCCGTCGCGGTGATCCTGAACCAGACCCCGTTCTACGCCGAGAGCGGCGGCCAGGTGGGCGATGCCGGCATCATCTCCGGCCCGGATAACCTGCGCATCCGCATCACCGACACGCAGAAGAAGCTGGGCGAGCTGTTCGTGCATCTAGGCACGGTGGAAGCCGGCACGGCGCGCGTCGGCGAGCCGGCGCTGGCGACAGTGGACCATGAGCGGCGCCAGAACATCCGCGCGCATCATTCCGTCACGCATCTGCTGCACGAGGCGCTGCGCCGGCATCTCGGCACGCATGTGACGCAGAAAGGCTCGCTCAACGCCCCCGACCGGCTGCGCTTCGACATCTCCCAGCCCCGCCCGATCACAGTCGAAGAACTGGCCGCGGTGGAGCGCGAGGTGAATGCGCGCATCCGCGAGAATGCCGAGGTCACGACAAGGCTGATGACGCCGGACGAGGCGGTGAAGCTGGGCGCGATGGCGCTGTTCGGCGAGAAATACGGCGACGAGGTGCGCGTGGTCGCCATGGGCGTGCCGGATAAAGGCGCTGAAAAAGCCGCCTATTCCATCGAGCTCTGCGGCGGCACGCATGTCACCCGCACCGGCGATATCGGCCTGTTCCGCATCACCTCGGAGGGCGCGGTCTCGGCCGGTGTCCGCCGTGTCGAGGCTTTGGCCGGCAGCGCCGCCATCGCCTCGGTCGAGGATGCCAACCGCCTACTGGCGGAAGCCGCCGCCGTGCTGAAGGCGCAGCCCGCGGAAATCGCGGCGCGCATCGCCCTGCTGCAGGAAGACAAAAAGCGGCTGGAGCGCCAGGTCTCCGAGCTGCAGAAAAAACTCGCCCTCGGCTCTGCCGCCAGCGCGGTGGAAGAGGTGAACGGCGTGAAATTCGCCGGCCGGCATGTCGGCGACGTGGCGCCTAAGGAGCTGAAGCCGATCGCCACCGAAATCCTGAAAGGGATCGGCTCCGGCGTCGTCGCCCTCGTCTCCACGCTGGACGGCAAGGCGGCGATCGCGGTCGCGGTGTCGGACGATGTCAGCGCCGCGCATGGCGCGGTGGAGCTGGTGCGCGCCGCCGCCGCTGCGGTTGGCGGCTCCGGCGGCGGCGGCAACAAGACCATGGCGCAGGCCGGCGGCCCGGATGGCGCCCAGTGGGAGGCAGCCCTGGCCGCCATCCGCGGGGCCATCGCCGCCTGAAGTTCGGTTAAGAAAGCGGCCGCTTTTAAAAAAAAGCGGCGCAAAAATTTTGCTCCTTTGGGCCTGTGGCGCTGAAAACACCACGGACCAAAGGAGCAAAAAATTAATCTGGGCCGTGCTTGGGTCAGCGCCACCGGCTCATAGGCGCAAAAGTTTTTTGCGCCGCTTTTTTTCAAAAAAGCGGCTAATTTCCTTTTCCAACTCCAACGACCGGACAGCGCCTCACGGCACCATCCGGTCGTCTTCTACATCAGAACGTCAGCGTCGTTGCCTGCATCACCAGCGGCAGCGCGCGCACCTTGGCAAGCACCTCGTCCGGCGTGTTGCCATCGGTGGAGACGAGGCAGATCGCATCCTCGCCCTCGGCTGCGCGGCCGAGATGGAAGGTGGCGATGTTCACCCCGGCATCGGCCAGGGTCATGCCGAAGCGGCCGATAAAGCCCGGCTTGTCCTTGTTGGTGACGTAGAGCATGTGCGGCGCGAAATCCGCCTCCACCTTGATGCCCTTGATCTCCACCAGGCGCGGCCTTCCATTGCCGATCAGCGTGCCGGCCACGGCGCGGGTCAGGCCTTCAGTCGTCACGGTGATGCGCACCAGGCTCTGATAATCGCCGACGCGGTCATGCGTGGCCTCGGACACCTCGATGCCGTGGTCGCGCGCCAGCACCGGGGCTGACACCATGTTTACCCCTTCCATCACCGGGCCGAGCAGCCCGGCCAGAACCGCGGCGCCGAGCGGGCGATGGTTGAGCGAGGCCGCAGCGCCCTCGTATTCCACCAGCACACGCTTGATCGACCCCTCCTTGGCGGAGGTAAGCTGGCCGGCGAAAGCGCCCAGCAGGCGGCACAGATCCATATAGGGGCGCAGGCGCGGCGCTTCCTCGGCGGAGACGCTCGGCATGTTCAGCGCGTTGGTCACCGAGCCCGTGAGCAGATAATCGCTGATCTGCTCGGCCACCTGCAGCGCCACGTTCTCCTGCGCCTCGGTGGTCGCGGCACCCAGATGCGGGGTGCAGATCACGTTCTCCAGCTCGAAGAGCGGGCTCGACGTGGCGGGCTCGGTCTCGAACACGTCCAAAGCCGCGCCGGCGACATGGCCGGATTTCAGCGCGTCGTACAATGCCGCCTCATCGACCAGCCCGCCGCGCGCGCAGTTGACGATGCGCACGCCCTTGCGGGTCTTCGCCAACGCCTCGCGGGAGAGGATGTTGCGGGTCGCCTCGGTGAGCGGGGTGTGCAGGGTGATGAAATCGGCCTTCGCCAGCACGGTCTCCAGCTCGGCCTTCTCCACGCCCAACTGCACGGCCCGCGCCTCGGTGAGGTACGGGTCATAGGCCAGCACCTTCATCTTCAGCCCGACCGCGCGGTCGGCGACGATGGAGCCGATATTGCCGCAGCCGATCAGCCCCAAGGTCTTGGCGGTGAGCTCCACGCCCATGAAGCGGTTCTTCTCCCACTTGCCTTCCTTGGTGGAGACGGTCGCCTCCGGCAGCTGGCGGGCCAGCGCGAACATCATGGCGACGGCGTGCTCGGCGGTGGTGATGGCGTTGCCGAACGGCGTGTTCATGACCACCACGCCGCGCGAGGTGGCGGATTTCACGTCGACATTGTCCACGCCGATGCCGGCGCGGCCGACGACCTTCAGGTTCGTCGCCGCTTCCAGCACCTCGCGGGTGACCTTGGTGGCGGAGCGGATGGCGAGTCCGTCATAATCGCCGATGATGGCGCGCAGTTCGGCGGGGGCAAGGCCGGTCTTCACGTCGACCTCGATGCCGCGCTCCTTGAAGATGGCGATCGCGGCGGGCGACAATTTGTCGCTGATCAGAACTTTTACCATGTGGGGGACTCCGTTCGGGAGGATTTAAGGAAGGGCTTCGTTTTTGGAAAAAAGAAGCAAAAAACTTTTGTTTTGCTGGGCCTGGGGCGTTATCAGCGCCAGCGCCCATGGCCCAGCATAAATAAAGTTTTTTTGCTTCTTTTTGTTCACAAAAAGAAGAAGACTTTAAAACTCAGCCGCCACCATATCTATGGCGTAGTCGATCCACGGCAGCAGTGCTGCGATGTCGGCGGTCTCGACCGTGGCGCCGCCCCAGATACGCAGGCCAGGCGGTGCGTCGCGATAGGCGCCGGCATCCAGCGCCACGCCCTCTTTCTCCAGCAGGCTGGCGACAGCCTTCGCCGCCTTGGCCTGGGCTTCCACATCTAGCTTGGTGAACCAGGGGGCGGCAATCGCCAGGCAGATCGAGGTGCAGGAGCGCGTTTCCGGCACTTCCGCGAGGAAGCGCACGCGCGCATTGCCCTCGGCCCAGCCGGCGATGGCGGCAAGATTGGCCTCCGAGCGGGCGATCAGCCCGGGCAGGCCGCCGACGCTCTCGGCCCAGCGCAGCCCGTCCAGCGCGTCCTCGACGCAGAGCATCGACGGGGTGTTGATCGTCTCGCCGGCAAAAATGCCCTCGCTCAACTTGCCGCCGGAGGTGAGGCGGAAAACTTTCGGCAGCGGCCAGGCCGGCTTGTAGTTAAGCAGCCGTTCCACCGCGCGCGGGGAGAGCGCCAGCATGCCATGCGCGCCCTCGCCGCCCAGCACTTTCTGCCAGCTCCAGGTGACGACATCGAATTTGTCCCAGGGCAGATCCATGGCGAAGGCGGCGGAGGTGGCGTCGACGATCACCAGCCCTTCGCGGTCCGCGGGAATGAAGTCGCCGGAGGCAAAACGCACGCCGGAGGTGGTGCCGTTCCAGGCCAGCACGACGTCATGCGAAAAATCGATGGCGGCCAGATCCGGCAGGCGGCCATAAGGGGCGTCCAGCACGCGGGCATCGGCCAGCTTCAGCTGCTTGACCACGTCGGTCGCCCAGGCCTGGGAGAAGCTCTCATGCGCCAGCACGTCCACCGGGCGCGCGCCGAGCATCGACCACAGCACCATCTCCACCGCCCCGGTATCGGAGCCCGGCACGATGCCGAGCCGCCAATCGGCCGGCATGCCGAGAATGTTACGCGAGCGGGTGATGACCTCGGCGAGCTTCGCCTTCGGCCCCTTGGCACGGTGGCTGCGGCCCAAGGGCGCATCCTGCAGCGCTTCCAGGCTGAAGCCGGGACGCTTGGCGCAAGGGCCGGATGAAAAACGGGGGTTTGCGGGACGGACCGCCGGCTTTCCGGCGGCAGAAATATCTGCCATAAAAACTCTCCCTTACAGAAGAAAAGCGCCCCATTGGGGGGGCGTGACCCAGGAGCGCCTCTAGCGCGTAATTTGCACTGCCGCAATAGTCGTTCCCGGCCTCGCTTCCCGCATCAACCCAGGCCATAAGAAACCCATCATGTCCGTTGCCGCATCATGAACGACCTCGACAATATCGACCGCGCCATCCTCCGGCTGATCGCCCAGGATGCCTCGCTGTCGCTGAACGACATCGCCGACAAGGTCGGCCTCACCGCCACGCCGTGCTGGAAGCGCATCAAGCGCATGGAGGAGACGGGGGTGATCCGCGCCCGTATCGCCGTGCTGGATGCCGACAAGCTCGGCCTGCCGGTCTCGGTGTTCGTCTCGGTGGAGACCGCCGACCATTCCGCGGAGTGGCTCGCCTCCTTCGCGAAACTGGTGGACGAGACACCGGAAATCGTCGGCGCCTGGCGCATGAGCGGCGACGTTGATTACCTGCTGCACGTCATCGTGCCGGACATCGCCGCCTATGACAGTTTCTACCGGCGGCTGATCGCGGCGATTCCGCTGCGCAACGTCTCCTCGCGCTTCGCCATGGAGCGTATGAAGAACGGCGCGCTGCCGATTTGAGGAAAGCAGCCGCTTTTTGAAAAAAGCGGCGCAAAAATTTTTGTTTTGCCGGGCCATGGGCGTTGTCCGCGCCAATACCCATGGCCCAGATCAATAAAGTTTTTTTGCTACTTTTTGTTCACAAAAAGTAGCCTTCTCTTCCCCTAACCTGGCACGCCCTTGCTGGTCGAATACTCGAAATGCAGCGCCTTATCCGGGTAGACGATCGGGTGGATCGCATGCGCCGCCACCGCGCCCTCGGCAAAGCCCTGCAGGATCAGCTTGAGCTTGCCGGGATAGGTGACGATATCGCCGATCGCGAATACACCGGGAATGGCGGTTTCCATGGTCGCGGGCGTGGCCCGCACATGGTGGTGCTCCAGTTCGAACCCCCATTCCGCGAGCGGCCCCAGCTCCATCGCCAGGCCGAAGAACGGCAGCAGCACGTCGGCTCCCAGCAACTTCGTGTTGCCGTCGAGATCCGCGACCTCAACACCGCTCAGCACCCCGCTTTCGCCGCGCAGCCCGTGCAACTGGTAGGGGATCACCATCTCGATCTCGCCGCGGGCCGCCGCCGCATCGAGCTGTGCCGCACTCTCCGGCGCGGCGCGGAATTTCGGCCGGCGGTGCACCACTTTGATACTTTCCGCCACACCGTTCAGCGCCAGCGCCCAGTCCACCGCGGAATCCCCGCCGCCGGCGATCACCACGCGCTTGCCCCGCAGGGCTTCCTTGCGCTTCACGTAATATTGTACCGCCCCGCTCGCCTCATACGCGGCCAGCCCGTCCAGCGGCGGCCGGTTCGGGCCGAACGCCCCGGCCCCGGCGGCGACGATCACCGCCTTGGCGGCGATTTCATCCCCCGCATCGGTGGTCAGGGTGAACGCGCCTTTCGTGCCGCTCAGGCCGGTCACCCGGCGGCCGAACAGGCGCGGTGCGTTGAAGGGCGCGATCTGCGCCTCGAGCTGGCCGATCAGTGCCGCCGCCTCAATCCCCGGATGACCGGGAATGTCGTAGATCGGCTTTTCCGGGTACAAAGCGGCGCATTGCCCGCCCACCTCGCTCAGGCTGTCGATCAGCATGCAGGACATTTTCAGCATCCCGCATTCGAATACGGCGAACATGCCCGCGGGGCCGGCGCCGATGATGGCGACATCGGTAATCAGTTTTTCCATGCCCCGGACGAACCACACTGGCCTTTCACAATCAAGCACGAAGAGAAGCGCTTCTTTTTGTGAACCAAAAGAAGCAAAAAAACTTTTTTTAATCTGGGCCGTGCTGGTGTCGCTGCCTCAGGCCCAGTTTAGCAAAAGTTTTTTGCGCCGCTTTTTTTCAAAAAAGCGGCTGCTTCCTGTTTCGACCTCATCCGATCACGCTCTAAAATCGCCCGCATGCACCTCACCCTCCCCGACGACGCCGCCACCCAGGCGCTCGCCCGTACCCTCGCCCAGCGCGCCCGGCCGGGCGACGTGCTGCTGCTCACCGGCCCGCTTGGGGCCGGCAAGACCACCTTCGCCCGCGCCTTCATCCGCGCGCTGGCGGGCGATCCGGCGCTGACCGTGCCGAGCCCCACCTTTACGCTTGTTCAGAGTTACGACACGGCCGCCACGACCGTCTGGCATTACGATCTGTGGCGGCTGGCGGACCATCAGGGGCTGGAGGAGCTCGGCTGGGACGAGGCGCAGGAGGGCATCGTGCTGGTGGAATGGCCGGAGCGGCTCGGGCCACTTACGCCCCCCCACGCATTGCGCGTGACGATCGAGCATGGCACCGGGGGCCGCGAAGTTTCTCTGGCCGGCGAGCAAAGGTGGTTTGATGCGTCCTGATACAGCTGTGATTTTGAGTGCCGGGCGCGGCACCCGCATGCTTCCCCTCACCTCAACCACGCCAAAACCGCTGCTGCCGCTGGATGGGCGGCCGATTCTGGCACATCTGCTGGAGCGGCTGCAGGCGGCGGGGGTGAGCCGCATCATCGTCAACGCGCATCATCTGGCCGAGCAGATGGAGGCGTTCCTCGCTGATTATCCCGGCGTGACCCTGCTGCGCGAGGTGGAATTGCAGGAGACCGGCGGCGCCATCACCGCCATGCTGGCGCAGAACCTGCTGCCGGACGCGCCGTTCTACGTGGTCAACGGCGACAGCTATTGGGTGGACGGGCCGAGCGATACGCTGCGCCGTTTGGAAAATGCGTTCGACCCTGAGCGGATGGACGTGCTGCTGCTGCTGGCCCGCGCCGCGGGCGCCGTGGCGGAGACCGGGCGGGGCGATTTCATCTGGCCGCGCGATGGCGGGCTGCAGCGGCGCGGCGAGCGCGACGTGGCGCCTTATCTGTTCTCCGGCGTGCAGATCGTCACGCCGCGTTTGTTCGCGCAGGCCCCGAACCCGCCATTCAGCATGAATTGTCTCTGGGACCGGGCGATGGAGTCCGGGCGGCTCGATGCCATCGTGCATGACGGGGTGTGGTTCCACCTCTCCACGCCCGAGGACCTCGCCCGCGCCGATGCCGTGCTGGCGGCCCGCGAAGTCGGCAATACCACTTGAACATCGGCGCCTTTCCGGCTGAGGCGCCGTTCCTGCCGGCGCTGGCAAAGCTCTGGCTGGCGTCCCCGGAAGCGCCGCATGACGGGCTGATCATCCTGCCCAGCCGCCGCGCCGCCCAGGCTCTGGCCGGCGCGTTTTTGGAGGAAAACCGCAACAAGGCGCTGCTGCTGCCGCGCATCATCGCGCTCGGCGCGATCGACGAGGCAGCCCTGACCTTGCGCGGCGGGCTCGATTTGCCGCCCGCCATCGCACCGATGCGCCGCCAGGCGCTGCTGGCGCGGCTGATCCTGAAATTGGACGGCGCGCGCGGCGCCCCGGTGCGGCTGCCCGGCGCCTGGACGCTGGCCGTGGAACTCGGCCGGCTGCTGGACGAGGCGGATTACGCCGGCATCGACCTCGCCGAGACGCTGCCCGGCCTGGTGGAGGGCGATCTCGCCAGCCACTGGCAGACCACGCTCGAATTCCTGCGCATCGTCACGCATGCCTGGCCATCGGTTCTGGCGGAGCTGGGGCAGATCAACCCGGCGGCGCGGCTGGTCGGGCTGATCGATGCCCAGAACACCGCTTGGGAGCAAGCACCGCCGGCGCACCGCGTCTGGCTGGTGGCGCGCGACGGCAACCCGGCTTTATGCCGCTTGGCCGGCACCGTCGCCGGGCTCGGCAAGGGGCTTTTGCTCCTGCCCGGCTATGATGCCGGCCTGTCGGCCGAGGCCTGGGCCGGCTTGGATGACAGCCACGCCCAAGCGGGCATCGCCGCGCTGCTCACACAGATCGGCGCGCGGCGGGAGGAGGTGCAGGCTCTGCCCACCGCGCGCTCGCGCGTGCCGGAAGGCCGCGCCGCCTTGCTCTCCCGCGCGCTGCTGCCGGCGGCGCGCCTGCGCGACTGGCAAGACAAGGTGCCGCTCACCCTCGAGGGGCTCTCCCGGCTGGAGGCGCAGGACGAGGCGCAGGACGCCACCGCCATCGCCATGATCCTGCGCGACGCGCTGGAAATGCCAGGCCGCACCGCGGCGCTGATCACGCCCGATCGCGGCCTCGCCACCCGCGTCGCCGCTTCGCTGAAACGCTTCGGCGTCACCGCCGACGACAGCGCCGGCGAAAAACTGCTGGAGACGCCGCCCGCTTTGCTGCTGCGCCTGCTCGCCCGTGCCGCCGCCGCCGATTACGCGCCGCTGCCGCTGCTGGCGCTGCTGAAGCACCCGCTCACCGCCGCCGGCCTGCCGCCGGAACAATGCCGCGACCACGCCAAGCGGCTGGAAATGCTGGTCCTGCGTGGGCCACGCCCCTCGCCCGGCTTCAACGGGCTGCGGTTTCGACTGGATGAGAAGGGCGACGAGGCCGACCGGGTGTTTCTGGCGCGGCTGGAACAGCGTCTCACCCCGCTTTCTCTCCCCCTCGCGGTGAATCCCGCCGCGGCGCTGGAAGCGCTGATCGAAGCCGCCGAGGCACTGGCGGCGACGGCAGAAAGCCCGGGTGCTGCCCGGCTCTGGTCCGGCGAGGCCGGCACCACCCTCTCGGAATTGCTGCTGGAAGCCCTGACCACGCTGGAGGACCTGCCGGACATCCGCCCCGCCGACCTGCCGGAGCTGGTGGACGCGCTGCTCGCCGGCACGGTGGTCCGCCGCCCGCGCACCAAAGACGGGCATCCGCGCGTCGCCATCTGGGGCGTGCAGGAGGCGATGCTGCAAAGCGTGGACATCGCCGTGCTGGGCGGGCTGGCGGAAGGCGTGTGGCCTGCCATGGCCGAGCCGGGCCCCTGGCTGAGCCGGCCGATGCGCAAGGCCGCCGGATTGCCTGCGCCGGAGACCGCCATCGCCGCCGCGGCGCATGATTTTTTCTCCCTCGCCGCCGCCTGCGGCACGGTGGTGCTGGCCGCTCCCTTACGGCGCGAGCGCGCCCCGGCGGTGCCGGCACGCTGGCTCACCCGGCTGAACACGCTGCTGGAGGGGGCGGGAAGCGCCTTGGCCGCGCATCCGGCGGCCTCCTGGGCGGCGCAGCTCGATCTGCCGGAGACGCGCCTCGCCCGGGCGCGACCGGAACCCCGCCCTCCTGCCGCCGCCCGCCCCGCCAGCCTGAGTATCTCCGAGGTCGCGACACTGCTGGCCGACCCGTATGCGATCTATGCGCGGAAAATCCTCGGCATCCGTGAACTGGACGCGCTCGACGAGGAGAGCGACCAGAGCCAGTTCGGCGACATCGTGCATGCGGGGCTGGCGGAGTTCTTCGCCGATCCCGGCAATGTTTTTGCAGCGCATGCGGCGGAGAAGCTGTCCGCCGCACTGCAGACCGCGATGCGCAAATCCCGCCCGCGCGCTGCGCTGGAACAATGGTGGGCGGCGCGGCTGGAGCGCATCGCCGGCTGGATTCTGGCCGCCGAGCGCGAGCGCCGCGCGCTGCTGGGGGTGCCGCAGCACATCGAACTGGAAACCTCGGCGGAGATGAGCGTGATGGGCGGGTTCGTGCTGCGCGGCCGCGCCGACCGGATCGAGCGCCGCGCCGACGGGCAGATCTCCATCATGGACTACAAAACGGGCTCGCCGCCCAGCGCGAAGGATGTTGCCGCCGGCAGCGCGCCGCAGCTGCCGCTGGAGGCGGTGATGGCCGAGGCCGGCGCATTCGGCCCCGCACTCGCGGGCGTGGTGGCCGAGCTCGCCTACTGGAAACTCTCCGGAAGGCACGAGCCGGGGGAGGAAAAATCCCTGTTCGCGGCCAAGCCGGAAAAACTGCGCGAGGTGATCGACGCGGCGCGCGAGGCCCTGCCCGCTTTGTTCGAAAAATTCGCCGACGCCGCTACCCCCTATCTCGCCGCGCCGCACCCGGCGCGGCGCTATGCCTACGATCCTTACGCGGGCATCTCCCGCCGTGCCGAATGGGCGAACGATGACAGTGATTGACGTCGCCAATGCCGAGCAGCTGCGCGCCTCGGCCCCGGACACCTCGGCCTTCGTCGCCGCCTCGGCCGGCAGCGGCAAGACCAAGCTGCTGACCGACCGGCTGCTGCGGCTGATGCTGAGCGGCTCGAAACCGCAGAAAATCCTCTGCCTCACATACACCAAGGCGGCGGCGGCGGAGATGACCATCCGCCTCAACCGCCGGCTCGGCGCCTGGGTGGTGATGCCGGAGGCGAGGCTCGCGGCGGACCTCGCAGCGCTGGACGTGCCGGCGACGCCGGAGACCCTCGACCTCGCGCGCAAACTCTTTGCCGAGGTGCTGGACCTGCCGGGCGGCATGCGCATCGGCACCATCCACGCTTTCTGCCAGTCGCTGCTGCGGCGCTTCCCGCTGGAGGCCGGGCTGTCGCCGCATTTCGAGGTGGCGGACGATAACGATGCGGGCCTGCGCCTGCGCGAGGCGCGCGAGGCGGTGCTGGCGGAGAGCGCGCATCGCGACGCGATCTTTGCCCTGGCGGCGGAAACCGACGAGCAGAGTTTCGCGGCGCTGACAAAGGATTTTGCGACAACGGGCGCCGAGCTGCCGGACGGAACGCAGGCGGCGGCGCTGCTGCGCGCCGCACTCGGCGCCGGCGAGGAACGCGCGGAAACACTGCTCGCCGCCGCAACCTCCTGGCCGCGCGAGGGCCAGGTGCGCGAGGTGCTGCGCCTTGTCGCCGAGCGCGGCAATCCCAGCGGCCAGAAATGGGCGCTTGCTGCCCTGGACTGGCTGGCGAAACATCCTGAGGACCGCGCGGCCGCATGGGCGGATTGGCGTGCCACGCATTTCACCAAAGGCGGTGAAGGCACACCGCTCACGCTCCACAATTTTTGCGGCAAAAAACTCGCGGCCGAGGAGCCGTCGATCAAAGAGGAAATCAGGATCGAGTGCGACCGCATCGAGGCGGTGGAGCAAAAAATCAGAGCGGCGCGGCTGGCGGAGATCAACGATTTTCTCCTCCGGCTGATGAGCCCGATCCTCGCCCAGGAGCGCATGCAAAAGCAGCTTGCGGCGCGGCTCAGCTACAGCGATCTGGTGAGCCATACCGGCCGGCTGCTGATCAACCCTGGGGCGGCCTGGATTCTGTACAAGCTCGACGGCGGCATCGACCATCTGCTGCTGGACGAGGTGCAGGACACGGCCCCCTCGCAATGGGAAATCGCCGATGCGATCGGCGACGAGTTTTTCTCCGGCCTCGGCGCGCAGGAACAGAAACGCAGCATTTTTGCGGTCGGCGACGCCAAGCAGTCGATCTTCTCCTTCCAGGGCGCGGATCTGCAGAGTTTCGAGCATTACCGCGCGAAATTCCGCGAGAAAGTTCAGGTATCGGGCGAGGACTGGCTGGACGGCAAGCTCTCCGTCTCCTTCCGCTCCACCGCCCCGGTGCTGGCGCTCACCGATGCGGTGTTCGCTCAATACCCGGCGCGGCGCGGCGTGTGCCTGCCCGACGAAATTTTGCGCCATGGCGTGAGCCGGAGCGGACAGGCCGGGTCGGTGACGCTCTGGAAGCTGACCAAAGAGAGCGCCGCCTCTGAACTGCCCGCCTGGTCGGTGCCCGATGTTTACGAAACCGCGGATTCCGCCAAATCCCTGCTCGCCCGGCAGATCGCGGACTTCGTCGCGCAGCGGCTCGGGCAGGACTTGCCAAGCCGGGGCCGCGTGGCGACGCCGGGCGATTTTCTGGTCCTGGTGCGCCGGCGCGACGCTTTGGTGGCGGAGGTGACCAAAGCGCTGAAGGACCAAAACATCCCGGTCGCGGGGCTGGACCGCATGGTGCTGACCGAGCAGGCGGCGGTGAGCGACCTGCTCGCTTTGTGCGACGCGCTGCTGCTGCCGGAGGACGATCTCGCCTTCGGCCAATACCTCGCCTCGCCGCTCGGCGGGCTCTCCGATGAGAGCCTGATGGATCTGGCCCTGCACCGGCGCGGGCGGGTGGTCTCGGTGCTGTTCTCCCGCGCCGCCGAGCGGCCGGACTGGCAGGCGGCGCGCAATTATTTTGAGGCGATGCGCAGCCGCGTGGATTATCTCACGCCGTTTGCCCTGTTGAGCGAGGCGCTGGGCCCGCTCGGCGGCCGCGCCAAATTGCTGCAGCGCCTGGGCGCGGAGGCGGCCGAGCCAATCGACGAATTCCTCGCCGAGGCGCTGAGCTTTTCGCAATCCTCGCCTGGCTCGCTGCAGCTGTTCCTGCACCAGCTCCGCCAATCCGGCGCCTCGATCAAGCGCGAGGCCGAGGCCGGGGGCGATGTGGTGCGGATCATGACCGTGCACGGCGCCAAAGGGCTGCAGGCTCCGATCGTGATTTTGCCGGACACCACCACCCTGCCGAAGATGGATAAAAAACTCTTCTGGCTGCCCGTGCCGCAGCAGCAGGATGCGGCGGTGCCGGTGTTCTGCCCGCGCGGCGCGCTGCGCTCGCAGGCGCTGACCGATGCCACCGCGCAGGCGACCACGGCGATGGAAGAGGAATATAACCGCCTGCTCTACGTGGCGCTGACCCGCGCCGAGGACGAACTGATCGTGTGCGGCGCCGAGGGCAAGCGCGCCGTGCCGGAGAATAGCTGGTACGCTTCGGTGAAAGCCGGTTTCGACCGGCTGGACGGCGTGGCCGAGGATGAAGGCCGGCTGATTTATGCCTGCGCGCAGAGCACGGCGCCGGACCGCGCCGCCGCCCAGCGCGAAGCCGCTTCCGCCGCGAAATTGCCCGCTTGGGCCGGCGCGGCGCCGGGCTGGGCCGGCCTGCCCCCCGCCGGCGAGACCACGCGGCCGGAGCGCATCGCCCCCAGCCGCGGCACGGATGACGAGAAGCAGCGCGCCATCGCCGCCAGCCCGCTCGGGACGGAACTGTCGGAAGCCCGGCAGCGACGCGCCGCCGCCATGGCGCGCGGCCGCGCGGTGCACGCGCTGCTGCAGCATTTGCCTGACGTCCCCGGGCCGGCGCGGGAGGAAGCCGCCCAACGCTATCTCGAAACCGATGCGGCGCTCGCAGGCCAGGCGGCGCAGGTCAGCGAGTTGGTGCTGGCGATCCTGAACGATCCGGCGCTTGCCCCCTTGTTTGCCCCCGGCGCGCAGGCGGAGGTGCCGCTGGCCGGGGTGCTGGGCGAGGTGGAAATCGCCGGCGTGGTCGACCGGCTGGCGGTGACGGAGACGGAAATCTGGCTCGCCGACTACAAAACCGACCGCCAGCCGCCGGCACGCCCCGGGGATATTCCCGCCAAATACCTGCAGCAGCTCGCCGCCTACCGGGCGATTCTCGCGGAAATTTTTCCCAGACGGAACATTCATTGCCTGCTGATCTGGACCGAGACCGCCACCGCCATGCCGGTGGCGCGGGACAGGCTTGATGCCCATAGGCCGGGTTGATCCCAGGGGCGTTCGCCGCCATGTTGGCCCGTAACAGTTAAGGATTTTGTCATGAGCAAGCCTGTTACCGATGCGAGTTTCGAGACCGACGTGCTGAAGTCCGGCACGCCCGTTCTGGTGGATTTCTGGGCGGAGTGGTGCGGCCCCTGCCGGGCGATCGCCCCGGCGCTGGAAGAGCTGGGCAGCGAATATGCCGGCAAGCTGGAAGTCGTGAAGGTGAACATCGACGAGAACCCGATGACCCCGTCGCAGTTCGGCGTGCGCGGCATCCCGACGCTGATCCTGTTCAAGGACGGCAAGCCTTCGGCGACGCAGGTGGGCGCGGCGCCCAAATCGGCGCTGAAAGCCTGGATCGACAAGAGCCTCTGAGCATGGCGGGGGAACAGATGGAGAAGCCGCCAGCCGGGATTCCGATGATCCGGGCCATCGCCATGCCGGCGGATGCCAACGCCAATGGCGATATTTTTGGCGGCTGGCTAATGAGCCAGATGGACCTGGCCGCCGGCAATCTCGCCTCGCGCACCTCGTGCGGCCGCTGCGTCACCGTCTCGGCCGATGCGATGACGTTTTTGCGCCCGGTGAAAATCGGCGACGAGGTGAGCGTGTATTGCGAACTGCTCTCCACCGGCCGCACCTCGATGAAAATCAGCGTCGAAGCCTGGCGGCGGGCGCGCATCGGCGCGGAGGAGTACCGCGTGACCAAGGCGGTGTTCACCTTCGTCGCCATCGATGCCGAGGGCAAACCGCGCCCGATCACCGAGCCCGGCCGGGCATAGGGAGAAGGAAGAGCTACTTTTTGTTCACAAAAAGTAGCCTTCCTTTCTCCCTCACTCCCCCCCATCGCCCAGAAACACCGTCGCCTCGCTGGGCGCTGCCGAGGTGAGTTCCTGCCCCAGAATGTAATCCCCGATATCGCCGTCCGGCACGGCGCGCTCCTTGTCGCGCGGCAGCAGGTGGTAGTCCGGCGGGTAGAAGGCGAGCGTCACCGGCGCCCCTTGCGGGACCGCGTTCCAGCAGCGGCGCATCGCCTCGGGCGGGATCAGCTGGTCATGCCCCCCATACAGGAACAGCGCGGGCTGGCGAAAATCCGCGCAGGCGGCCTGGGCCTCGCCCATCAGCCGCACCAGCCCGTCCACATTGTCCAGCCGGGGCGCATGGATGGTCAGCGGGTCCTCGCCGAAGGCGATCAGCGCCGCCTTGTTGTCGCTGGCGGTGATGTGCACCGCCTGGCCGGTGAGGCGCTTGGCCGGCACCACGGCATTGGCGATGCCGAGCGCTGCGCGATACACCGGGCCCAGCGCCGCCCCGCCCCAGACCGCGGGGGCTGAGAGCACGTAGCCATCCACCGGCGGCGGGTTATTTGAGGCGCCAAGCAGGATGCCGATGGCGCCGCCCATGCTCTCTCCCATGATGAAGAGTTTTTGCGCCGGGTAGCGGGCGCGCAATTGCACCGCTATGTCCCGCGCCTCGTCCACCAGCGTCGCGGTGCCCGGCCAATAGCCCCGATTCGCGGTGGCGCCGAAGCTGGACTGGTCCGGCGCGTAGAGGGCGATGCCGCGCGGGTTCAAAGCCTTCGCCAGGATCACCCAGCCATCCCGGCTGTCGGTATAGCCGTGCAGCGCCAGCACCACGGCGCGCAATTGTCCCTGCGCCGGGTAGTAGCGATAGGGCAACCTTGCGCCGTCCGGGAGCGCAAAATAACCGCTGGTGACAATCGGGAAGCCGGGCTTGGCCTCAGGGATGCCAAACGGAATCGGCACGCAGCCCGAGAGCGCCGCCAAGAGCAGCAGCGCCGCCCGTTTGGGCTTGCCGATGAATGCCGCTATCATCGCCGCGACTTCCAACCTTGAAGGCAGGACTGATGGACGGCACCGCGCAAAAAACTCCGACGGAAATTATTCATGTCAAAACCAGTGCTGTCTCCTGCGACGGCGGCAATGGCGCCTATGGTCACCCGAAAGTCTACTTGAGGATTCGGGACACGCAAATCATGTGTCCGTATTGCTCACGGCTGTTTGTGCTAGAACCCGGCGTCACCGACCTTGCGCATTGATCTGACATCATGAGGCTTGTGCTCGTCGACGGGTCGGGATTCATCTTCCGCGCCTTCCACGCGATCCCGGACATGACGCGGCCCGACGGCACGCATGTGAACGCGGTCTTCGGCTTCTGCAACATGATCGCGCGGCTGCTGAAAGAGCATACCGGCACGCATCTGGCGGTGATCTTCGATGCCGGGCGGATGACCTTCCGCAACCGCATGTACGACGCCTACAAGGCGCACCGGCCGGAGCCCCCGGCGGAGCTGCGGCCGCAATTCGGCCTGATCCGCGAGGCGACGCGCGCCTTCGGCCTGCCCTGCATCGAGCTGGAGGACTGGGAGGCGGACGACCTGATCGCCGCCTATGCCAAGGCCGCCACCGAGGCCGGGCTCGAGACGGTGATCGTCTCGTCCGACAAGGACCTGATGCAGTTGCTCCGCCCCGGGGTGAGCATGCTCGACCCGATGAAGAACACGCCGATCGGCCTGGCCGAGGTGGAGGCCAAATTCGGCGTGACGCCGGACAAGGTGGTCGAGGTGCAGGCGCTGATCGGCGACTCGGTCGATAACGTGCCCGGCGTGCCGGGCATCGGCCCGAAAGGGGCGGCGCAGCTGATCAACGAATACGGCACGGTGGAGGCGGTGCTGGCGGCAGCACCCGCGATGAAGCCGAGCAAGCGCCGCGACATGCTGATCGAGCATGCGGACAAGGCGCGGATCTCCAAGGAGCTGGTCAAACTGCGCGACGACGCTCCGCTGCCCGAGCCGTTGGAAAATTTCGTGCTGCGCCGCTGGGATGATGCGGTGCTCTCCGCCTTCCTCGACCAGAACACGTTTAAGAGCATCAAGCACCGGCTGGCGCTGCTCGATGCCCCGGAGGCGGAGACAGAAGCCCCGGTGGAGGTGAGCGCCGCCGCATTCGGTGATTACCAGACCATCACCTCGCGGGAGGCGCTGGAGGCGTTCATCGCTGAAGCGCACGGGGGCGGAAAACTGGCGCTGGACATGCAGACGGATAACCATCTGTCGCTGCACGGCAATCTGGTGGGCATCGCGCTCGCCACAGCGCCAGGCCGGGCTGCCTATATTCCGCTCGGGCATAATCTCGGCCTGGAAGACGCAGCCCAGCTGAGCATGGCGGAGGTGCTCGGCGCCCTTGGCCCTCTGCTCGAAGATCCTGCCGTGATGAAGATCTTCTTCGACGCGAAATACCAGCTGGAAGTGCTGACGCGGGCGGGCCTTGCGAACGTGGCGCCGATCGACGATGCGATGCTGATCTCCTACGCGCAGGATGCCGGCAATTTCGCGCATGACCGCATAACGCTGGCGGAAAAGCACCTCGCCCACAGCCCGAAAAAATTCGACGATGCGGCAGGGTCCGGGCGCAACCGCCTGGCCTTCGTGAACGTGCCGCTGGCAGCCGCCACCGCCTATGCCGCCGAGGGCGCGGATGTGACGCTGCGGCTCTGGCAGCAGCTCAAACCGCTGCTGCGCGTGAACAAGTCGCTCGCGCTATACGAGCTGCTGGAGAAAAAGCTCATCCCCGTGCTCACCGCCATGGAATTCTATGGCGTGATGGTGGACCGGGCGGACCTGGCCGCCATGTCGGTCGATTTCGCCCGGCGCATGGAAGAGATCGAGGCCGACATTCACCGCCTGGCGGGGCAAAAATTCAATGTCGGCAGCCCGAAGCAGCTGGGCGAAATTCTCTTCGAGACGCTGAAACTTCCCGGCGGCAAGAAGAGCAAGACCGGCGCCTGGGGCACCGATTCCTCGGTGCTGGAGACGCTGGCCGAGGCCGGGCATGACATCGCGCAGCGGGTGATGGACTGGCGGCAGCTCGCCAAGCTCAAATCCACCTATGCGGATGCGCTGATCGAGCAGATCGACCCGAAGACCGGGCGCGTGCATACGAGTTTCTCGATGGCCGCGACCACCACGGGCCGGCTCTCCTCCACCGACCCGAACCTGCAGAACATCCCGATCCGCACTGAAGAAGGCGCGCGGATCAGGAGAACGTTCATCGCCGCCCCTGGGCACAGCCTGATCTCGGCCGACTACTCGCAGATCGAGCTACGGCTGCTCGCCCATGTGGCGAACATCCCGGCGCTGAAGGAGAGCTTCGCCAAGGCCGAGGACATCCACGCGCGCACGGCATCGGAGGTGTTCGGCGTGCCTATGGAGGGGATGGACGCGGCGACCAGGCGGCGGGCGAAGGCGATCAATTTCGGCATCATCTACGGCATTTCCGCCTTTGGCCTGGCCCGGCAGCTCGGCATCACCGCCGGCGAGGCGAAGACCTATATCGACGCCTATTTCAAGCGCTATCCGGAAATCCGCGCCTATATGGACAGCACCAAGGAGCAGGCGCGGATCGACGGGTTCGTGCTCACCCCGTTCGGGCGGCGCTGCTGGGTGCCGCGGATCAAGGACAAGATCCCTACCTTACGCGCCTATGCCGAGCGCCAGGCGATCAACGCGCCGCTGCAAGGCGGGGCGGCAGATATCATCAAGCGGGCGATGATCCGGCTGCCGAAGGCGCTGGAGGAGGCCGGGCTTTCCGCGCGGCTGATCCTGCAGGTGCATGACGAATTGCTGCTCGAGGCGCCGGATGAAGAGGCCGAGGCCACCGCGGCCTTGGCGCAAAAGGTGATGCAGGAGGCAGCAAAAATCTCCGTGCCGCTGATCGTCGAAACCGGGATCGGCAAGAACTGGGGGGCGGCGCATTAGCTGCGATAAGCGAAGGTTAAGGCTACTTTTTGTGAACAAAAAGTAGCAAAAAAACTTTATTAATCTGGGCCGTGCTGGTTTCAGCGCCACCGGCCCAGGCCAATCAAAAGGTTTTGCGCCGCTTTTTTCAAAAAGCGGCTGCTTACTTACTTCAACCAGGAGCGACAAATGAACGGACCGGAAATTCAAACCATCCTGGACCGGGCCTTTGCGGCCGGCGACGTGGCTGGCGTAGCGGCGGCTGTGGTCGGGCCGGAGGGCGTGAAGTTCCAGGCCGTCTCCGGCACCACCGCGGCGGGCGGCACCACGCCGGTGACCGAGCGCACGATGTTCTGGGTCGCCTCGATGACCAAGCCGGTCGCCTCCGTCGCCGCCATGCAGCTGGTCGAGCAGGGAAAATTGTCACTGGACGCGCCGATCGGTGAGCTGCTGCCGGCACTCGCCAATCCGCAGATCCTGGAAAACGGCAAACTGCGCCCGGCGGCGCGAAAAATCACCCTGCGGCATCTGCTCACCCATACCGCCGGCTTCGCTTATGCCTTCACCCGCGCGGAATACGCCGCCTATATTGCCGCCAACAACATCCCGCCCGCCGGCACGCTCGGCGCGCTCAACATGCCGCTGCTGTTCGAGCCGGGTGAGCGCTGGGAATACGGCATCAACACCGACTGGGTCGGGCTGGCGGTGGAGGCGGCCTCGGGCCTGAAGCTGGATGCGTATTTCCAGAAACATATTTTCGCCCCGCTCGGCATGGACGACACCACGTTTCTGCCGAATGAGGAGCAGACGGCGCGCCGCGTCGCCCGGCATCAGCGCGAGGCGGATGGCAGCCTCACCGCGCAGCCGCCCGCGCCGTTGAGCGCGCCGGAGTTTTTTTCCGCCGGCTCGGGCCTGTATTCCACCCTCGCCGACTACCCGAAATTCTTGCGTGCGCTGCTCAATGGCGGTGCTGGCATTCTGCGGCCTGAAACTCTGGCGGAAATGTTCCGCAACCAGATCGGCGGGCTGCGCGCCGGCTACCTGCCCTCCGCCAACCCTGCGCTGAACACCGGGACCGACACCACGCCGGGCGTGACCTGCGGCTGGGGGCTTGGCTTCATGATCTATCCCGAGAACAAGCCGGGTGGCCAGCGCGCCGGCAGCGCCAGCTGGGCGGGCCTTGCCAACACGTATTTCTGGGTCGATCCGGCATCGCAATTGGCGGGCATGATCCTCATGCAGCTGCTGCCCTTTTGCGACGAAAAGGCGCTAAAAACCTATGGCGGCTTTGAGCAGGCCGCATACGCTGCGCTGCAATAAGGGAATATAACCAGCACCGAAACAACAAATCGAGGGGCCAAGCATGGACGCGATCGCGGAAACCAAAACCAAAGTCACCGCCCTGCCCGGGGACGGGATCGGGCCGGAGGTGATGCAGGCGACCATGACCATCCTGGCGGCCGCCGGCGCGCCGATCGAATGGGAGATGGCGGAAGCCGGGGCCGAGGTGTTCAAAAAAGGCATGGTCACCGGCGTGCCGCGCGAGACGCTGGACAGCATCGCCCGCAACCGGCTGGCGCTGAAAAGCCCGCTGGAAACCCCGGTCGGCTATGGCGGCAAATCCGCCAACGTGACCTTGCGCAAGCATTTCGAGCTGTATGCCAATATCCGCCCGGTGCGTGAGCTCCCCGGTGTGACCACGCCGTTCACCGGGCGGGGGATCGACATGGTGATCGTCCGCGAGAATGTGGAGGACGTATATGCCGGCATCGAGCATATGCAGACCACCACGGTCGCGCAGTGCCTGAAGCTGATGACCGCCCCTGGCTGCGAGCGCATCATCCGCGCCGCCTTCGGCCTGGCGGTGGCTGAAGGCCGCAAAAAGGTGACCACCGCGACCAAGGCGAACATCATGAAGCTGACCGAGGGGCTGATGAAGCGCGTCTCGGAGAAGGTGGCGCTGGAATTCCCCGAGATCAAATCCGACCACATCATCATCGATAACTGCGCGCACCAGCTGGTGATCGCCCCGGAAAAATTCGACGTCATCGTCACCTCCAACATGAACGGCGACATCATCTCCGACCTCGCGGCCGGGCTGGTGGGCGGGCTCGGCATCGCGCCCTCCGCCAATCTCGGCGACCATGCCGCGATGTTCGAGGCGGTGCATGGCTCGGCGCCGGACATTGCCGGCAAGGGGCTGGCCAACCCCACCGCCCTGCTCTCCGCCGCGATCATGCTGCTGCGCCATATCAGCGCCTTCGAGGTGGCGGAGAAGGTCGAGCAGGCGCTATTCATCACCCTGGCTGAGGGCAAAAACCTGACCGGCGATCTCAGCCCGCGCGGCCATGGCGTCGGCACCGCCGCCTTCACGCAGCAGGTCATCGACAATCTCGGCCGCGCCTCCAACCTGCCCTCGCGTCACTACAAAAAGCTGGAACTGAAGAGCTGGCCGGAACTGACCGCGCATATGGAGCCGGACACGCGCGAGCTGGTCGGCATCGACGTGTTCCTGGAGACCGGGCTCGGCGCCGAGGAGCTGGGCAAGGCGCTGGAAGAGGTGGCGCAAGACACGCCGTTCCGGCTCAATGGCATCTCCAACCGCGGCGTGCAGGTCTACCCGCCGACCGGCGGCCAGACCTTCCTGGTCGACCATTTCGCCTGCCGCTTCATGCTGAAAACGCCGATCCCGCTCAGCCAGTTCAGCGCCAACGGCCAGCCGGAGATCAGCTACCTGGTACAGCGCATCGGCGCGAAATTCGCCTGGATGCATATCGAGAAGCTGCAGCGCTTCGACGGCAAGGACGCGTTCGAGCGGCCGCAGGGGGAAGGCTAAAGGAAGGCAAGGCTTCTTTTTTAAAAAAAAGAAGCAAAAAACTTTTTTCAACTGGCCGTGCTGGTTTCACCGCCACCGGCCCAGAGGAGCCAAAAGTTTTTGCGCCGCTTTTTTCAAAAAGCGGCTGCTTACTTGGCTACTTCATCCGCGCGAAAACCTGGCGGTCTTTGTTCTCCTGCATCAGCATCGAGAAACTGGGGATTTTCTCGAAGCCGAGGCCCATGGGCCGGTCGGTTTCCGGGTCGAGCCGGATGTCGCCATAGGCGGCGCTGGCGATTTTTTCCCATTTTCCGGCTGGTTTCTTCACCTCCAGCCCGGCGACGGTGGCCTTGAACACCAGCCGCACGATCGCCTCCTTCGGCGACGAGGGTTTCGTCAGGCTCGGACAACCGGCCATGATCTGCCAGCCATTGGCGAGCGCCCAGGCGGTCAGTTCCTCACGCTGCATGGGACATCCCGATGAATGGATGGCTCATTTCTTCGGCGCGATCTTATCCACGACCGGCACGGTTTTGGCGGCAGCCGCCTTCAGCCGTTCGGCATCGGTCTTCTTCGGCTTTTTCGCCTCTCGGTTCGATCTCTGCTGACCTTTCGCCATGACTGTTTTCCTTTTTGTAGCGTATGCGCTCAATCATAACACGATTTTCGAGAAAGCGCCGCATCGCGACGCAAGCCGCCCATTTTCCCGCGCGACAAACCTTTATCCCGCCAGTTCCCTGCGCTAAAGCCGCTGGATGGATACCATACCCAACACGTTACGTTCCGGCCCGGATGGGCGTGGTCGTTTTGGTGAATTCGGCGGCCGTTTTGTCGCGGAAACGCTGATGCCGCTGATCCTCGAGCTGGAGACCGCCTATGAGGCGGCCAAGGCCGATCCCAGCTTCCAGACCGAGCTTGATTATTACCTCAAGCATTATGTGGGGCGGCCGAGCGCGCTGTGGTATGCCGAGCGCCTGACCCGCGAGCTGGGCGGCGCGAAAATCTATTTCAAGCGCGACGAGCTGAACCATACCGGCGCGCACAAGATCAACAACTGCATGGGCCAGATTTTGCTGGCGCGGCGCATGGGCAAGACCCGGATCATCGCCGAGACCGGTGCTGGCCAGCACGGTGTGGCCACCGCCACGGTCTGCGCGCTCTTTGGCCTGCCCTGCACCATTTATATGGGTGCTGTGGACGTCGAGCGGCAAAAACCCAACGTGTTCCGCATGAAGCTGCTGGGCGCCGAAGTGGTGCCGGTGACCTCCGGTGCGGCGACGCTGAAGGATGCGATGAACGATGCCATGCGCGACTGGGTCGCGAATGTGCAGGACACGTTCTACATCATCGGCACCGCCGCCGGGCCGCACCCCTACCCGGCGATGGTGCGCGATTTCCAATGCGTGATCGGCAACGAGGCCAAGGCGCAGATGCAGGAGGTCGAAGGCCGCCTGCCGGATGTGGCGGTGGCGGCGATCGGCGGCGGCTCCAACGCCATCGGCCTGTTCCACCCGTTTTTGGACGATTCTTCGGTCCGGCTGATCGGCGTGGAAGCGGCCGGGCATGGGCTCGATTCCGGCGAGCATGCGGCCTCGTTGAGCCGCGGCCGACCGGGCGTGCTGCACGGCAACCGCACCTATCTGCTGCAGAACGATGACGGGCAGATCCTGGAGGCGCATTCGATCTCCGCCGGGCTCGATTATCCCGGCATCGGCCCGGAACATTCCTGGCTGCACGAGATCGGCCGCGTGGAATATGTCGCCATCACCGACAAGGAGGCACTCGCCGCCTTCCAGCTCTGCACCCGCACCGAGGGCATCATCCCGGCGCTGGAGCCGAGCCATGCTTTGGCGCATGTGGCGAAGATCGCCCCCACCATGGACAAGGACCAGATCATCCTCATGAATCTCTGTGGACGGGGTGACAAGGATATTTTCGCAGTGGCGAAGCATCTGGGAGTTCGAGCTGTGAGCCGGATCAAAGGCGTATTCGCCGCGCTGAAGGCGCAGAACCGCGCAGCGCTGATTCCGTTCGTGGAAGCCTATGACCCGGACCGCGCCACCTCGCTCGCGCTGCTGCAGGGCATGGCCTCACGCGGCGCCGACATCATTGAGATCGGCATGCCGTTCACCGACCCGATGGCCGATGGCCCGACCATCCAGGCGGCCGGGCGGCGCGGGCTTGCGGCCGGCGCCTCGCTGACCGGGCTGCTGGGCCTGGTGCGGGATTTCCGCGCCGGCGATACCGCCACGCCGCTGGTGGTGATGGGCTACCTCAACCCCATCCTCTCCTACGGCGTGCCGCGTTTCTGCGCCGATGCCGCCGCTGCCGGGGTTGATGGGCTCATCGTCGTCGACCTGCCCACCGAAGAGGCCGACCTGCTGCTGCCGGACGCCGCCCTGAACGGGCTGGACGTGATCCGCCTGGTGGCGCCCACCACCAGCAACGAGCGCCTGCCAAAGGTGCTCAGCGGCTCCTCGGGCTTTGTGTATTACGTCAGCATCACCGGCATCACCGGCACACGCACCGCCTCCTCGGAGGATCTGGCGCGGGACATTCCGCGCATCCGTGCGGTTACCGACCTGCCGATCGCGGTCGGGTTCGGCGTGCGCACGCCGGAGCAGGCACGTATTGTCGCCGAGCACGCGGATGCCGCGATCGTCGCCTCCGCGCTGATCGACAGACTGGCGAAAGCCGGCGTGCCGGCAGTGCTGGAGGATGTTGCGGCTTTGGCGCAGGGTGTGCGCAGCGCTGCCAGGGCAGTGTAAAAAGCGCAGGGAAGGCTACTTTTTGTGAACAAAAAGTAGCAAAAAAACTTTTCTAAACTGGGCCGTGCTGGTTTCACCGCCACCGGCCCAGGTAAACAAAAATTTTTGCGCCGCTTTTTTTAAAAAACGGCTGCTTTCTTATCTTGGCCTAAGCTTATCAGGCTCTAATGGCCGTAGCCGCCATGGCCATAGTCACCACCATGGTCATAGCCGCCATGGCCGTAATAGCCATGATCGTAATAACCGTGATGCGGATAATACCAGACGCAGCCGGAGAGGCTTACGGCCAGAAGAATGAGAGCGGCAGGCGCCGTGAAGTATTTTTTCATGGCAGCAGATATGGCCATTTCGCCCAGGGCATCAATGCGACGCGGCATGACCCCCGCATGAAACTACCGCAATCCCCAGACGAAAAAATCTGGATTTTCAAAGCCTTGCTTGCCGTAGCGTAAAGGCGTTCCGGCGGCGGTGAGCACGCATCCACCCGCCGCTTCCAGCACCGCCTGCGGTGCTGCGGTGTCCCATTCCATGGTGCGGCCGAGCCGGGGATAGAAATCCGCTGTCCCTTCCGCCACGCGCAGAAATTTCAGCGCCGAGCCGATATTGGTGAGCGCGGCGATTTTATACGTCGCCAACAGCGCCGCCAAAGCCGGGTCGGCGGCGTAATGGCGCGAGGCCATCACCGTGAGCCCCGCCGGGGGGGGCTTGCGCGCCGAAATGCGCGTGGTCTCGCCCTGCCGGCGGCGGAACGCCCCCTGCCCCAGCGCGCCGAAATGCACCTCGCGCAAAGCCGGCGAGGCGACCGCGCCCAGCACCGCCACGCCGTCGCGGATCAGCCCGATATTCACCGCGAATTCGGCGCGCCCGGCGGCGAATTCGCGGGTGCCGTCCAGCGGGTCCACCAGCCAGTATTCCCGCCCCAAAGCGGTGATACGGCCGGCGGCCACCTCCTCCTCGGCGATCACCGGGATCTGCGGTGCCGCGGCGCGCAGCCCGGCGGTGATGATCGCCTCGGCGCGGGTGTCGGCGATGGTCACCGGGGTCTCGTCCGCCTTGGCAGTGACGGCAAAGCCCGCCGCCCGCACCTCGAGAATGGCGGCGGCGGCCTGCTCGGCAAGGCCGACGGCGAGGTCCAGAAGAGCTGAATCGTCCATAAACCCTTGTGTAGACGCCCGTTCCGCACTGGCCAAGCCGCACCACGATGTTATGGTTATTTGCAGATCGATGACAGGGGTTAGGAATGCTCGATATCACGTTTGCCAAGGCCGTGGCGCCCAAGTCCGGCGTGGTGGTGCTGCCGCTGGCCGAGGGGGCGGCGCTGTCCGGCCAGGCGGCGGCCCTGGACAAGGCACTCTCCGGCGCGCTGACGCGGGCGATCGCCGCCGCCGCGTTCACCGGCAAGAAGGACCAGCAGGCCAACATCCTGGCGCCGAAAGCCGGCATGAAGCGTGTGCTGATCATCGGCACCGGCAAGCCGGACGCCTTCACGGCGCGCGGCGCCGAACAACTGGGCGGCGCGATCGCCGCTTCTCTGTCGAAGGAGACCGAGGCGACGGTGCTGGCCGAGACTCTGGACGCCGCCGCCGCCGCGCAGCTGGCTTTGGGCGCAAGGCTGCGGGCCTACCGTTTCGACAAATACCGCACCACGCAAAAGGAAGATGAGAAGCCGAAGCTGGCGCAACTCACCATCATGCCCGCCGATGCGGGGGCGGCGAGCGCCGCCTATGTGCCGGTGGCGGCGGTGGCCGAGGGTGTGGAGCTGACCCGCAACCTTGTCACCGAGCCGGCCAACGTGCTGTACCCTGAGGAATTCGCCGACCGCACCGAGGCGCTGAAGAAGCTCGGCGTGAAGGTGGAGATTTTCGACCAGAAGGACCTGGAGAAGCTCGGCTTCGGCTCAATGCTTAGCGTCTCCCAGGGCAGCGCGCGCGAGCCGCGCATGGTGGTGATGCAGTGGCTCGGCGCCTCCGGCGGCGCGGATGGCGACGGCAAGAAGGCGAAAAAACCGAAGGCCCCGGCAAACCCGGTGGTGTTCGTCGGCAAGGGGGTCACCTTCGACACCGGCGGCATCTCCATCAAGCCCGCCGCCGGCATGGAGGACATGAAATGGGACATGGCCGGCGCCGGCACCGTGGTGGGGCTGATGGCCGCTTTGGCCGGACGTAAGGCGAAGGTGGATGCGGTCGGCCTGGTCGGGCTGGTGGAGAACATGCCCTCCGGCACCGCCATGCGCCCGGGCGACGTGGTGAAGAGCTATTCCGGCCAGACCATCGAGATCCTCAACACCGACGCCGAGGGCCGGCTGGTGCTGGCCGATGTGCTGTATTACGCGCAGGAGCGTTTCGCGCCGAAATTCATGGTCGACCTCGCGACCCTCACCGGCGCCATCATCGTCGGGCTCGGGCACGAATATGCCGGCATGTTCAG
This sequence comes from uncultured Pseudomonadota bacterium, assembly GCA_963780465.1. GTDB lineage: Bacteria > Pseudomonadota > Alphaproteobacteria > Acetobacterales > Acetobacteraceae > Acidocella. Next base: position 108,360 of record CAWACI010000007.1, on the reverse strand, counting down.
CAATGACGACGAACTCGCGGAGCGGCTGTTCGCCGCCGGCAAAGCCACCGGGGAGGATGTGTGGCGCATGCCGCTCGCTCCGCTCGGCCAGCGCTATGACAAGAACCTGAAATCCGCGATCGCCGACATGCAGAATATCGGCGGCGGGCGGGCCGGCGGCTCCATCACCGCCGCGCAGTTTCTGCAGCGCTTCGTGAACGGCAAGCCCTGGGCGCATCTGGACATCGCCGGCATGGCCTGGGCCACCAAGGACTCCGCGGTGACGCCGAAAGGGGCCAGCGCCTTCGGCGTGCGGCTGCTGGACCGGCTGGTGGCGGACCATTACGAGGGGTAGAGCGGAACAGGTAAGAGAGCAGCCGCCTTTTTTTTTGAAAAAAAGCGGCGCAAAAAACTTTTGCTCCTTTGGGCCCGTGCCGTTGAAACCCGCTCGGCCCAGTTTACAGAAGTTTTTTTTGCTTCTTTTTGTTCACGAAAAGAAGCGCTTCTCTTCGCTGCGACATGGTCAGCCGAGCGGCGCCAGGGCGATCCGCGCCCCCTCCCCGGCCACGGCGGCGATCCTGCCGCCCTCGGTGCTGGAGAGCATGACCATGTCGCCTGGCGCCATCAGGTCGGCGGCGTCGGCGAAATACCCCTCAGCGGCGGCGGCGGCCAGCGCATCGCCGGATTTGTAGTGCCATAACGTGAAGCCACTGGCGTAAGCGAGGACCGAGAGATTACGCAGCGAGAAAGCCATGGAGGACTCCTTGTTTCGGGTTGCGTCAGAGGCGGTTTGGCGTGGTATGAGATGACGTTTTCTTAATCTTCCCGCCACTACGAGGTATATATTCCTACGACTAGAACATAACAAGAACTTTCGATGATCTGCAGCGTTTTTTTTGGCGGCTGGTGGCACCGGCAAGGTTCGGGTTTTTGATGAAGCGGGCGTTTTTACATGCGGCATGACGATATCTGGCGGGCGATCGACACACTGGCGGCGGAGAACGGGCTCTCGCCCTCGGGCTTGGCGCGCAAGGCGGGGCTGGACCCGACCAGCTTCAACCTGTCGAAGCGGCGCAGCGGGGACGGCAAATCCCGCTGGCCCTCGACCGAGAGCCTGTCCAAGGTGCTGCAGGCGACCGGCGCGCGGCTGGAGGATTTCACCGCGCTGGTGATCGGCGCGCGGGCGCTGCCGGAAGAGCGACAACGGCGTGGCCGCAGCAGGATCCCGCTGATCGGCATGGCGCAGGCCGGCGGCAACGGGTTTTTCGACGATGGCGGGTACCCGGCCGGGGCCGGCTGGGAGCAGGTGGAGATGCCGGCCACCACCGACGCCAACGCCTATGCGCTCAGTATTTCCGGCGATTCCATGGAGCCGGTCTACCGCGATGGCGATATCATCGTGGTGTCGCCCGCGGCGCCGGTGCGCGTTGGCGACCGGGTTGTGGCGCGCGCCGTGGACGGCGCGGTGATGGCCAAGCTGCTGACCCGCCGTACCGCGACGCGAATCGAGCTGACCAGCCTGAACCCGGCGCATCCGGAGCTGCGCTTCGCCACGGAAGAGATCACCTGGATGCACCGCATCATCTGGGCCAGCCAGTAAAAAGGAAGGCTTCTTTTTTGAAAAAAAGAAGCAAAAAACTTTTTTAAACTGGGCCGTGCTGGTTTCAACAGCACGGCCCAGAGGAGCAAAATTTTTGCGCCGCTTTTTTAAGCTCTCAGGCGCTGCGCGGCAGCTTCGGCTGCTTCACCATGCGCAGATAGGGTTTCAGCGTCTTGAACCCTTCGGGGAAGCGGGCCTTGGCGTCCTCGTCCGAGACCGACGGCACGATGATCACGTCCTGCCCATCCTGCCAGTTCACCGGCGTCGCCACCTTATGCGCGTCGGTCAGTTGCAGGCTGTCCACCACGCGCAGGATCTCGTCGAAATTGCGCCCGGTGGAGGGCGGATAGGTCAGGATCAGCCGCACCTTCTTCGCCGGGTCGATGACGAAGACCGAACGCACGGTGACGGACGGGTCGGCTTCGGGGTGCACCATACCGTAGAGGTCGGAGACCTTGCGGTTGGCATCGGCCAGCACCGGAAAGTTCAGTTCCGCACCCTGCGTCTCCTCGATGTCCTGCGCCCAGACCACATGATTCTCGCCGGTATCGACCGAAAGGCCGATCGGCTTGACGTTGCGCTTGTCCCATTCCGGTTTCAGCCGCGCGACCTCAGCGAGTTCGGTCGTGCAGACCGGCGTGAAATCTTTCGGGTGGCTGAACAGGATGCCCCAGGACGAGCTGAGATATTCGTGCAGGCTGACTTTACCCTGCGACGAGTTCCTGCTCGAAGTCAGGTGCGATCTGGCCGAGTTGGATTGTCATATAGTTACGCTCCTTCACCGTTGGCGTCGGGGCGGTATCGCTCGGACAGCAAAAAATGTCTACAAAACGGCTGCTTCGCGGTATATTTTGCAAAACTTTTCTGAAAATTTACGAGAAATAGACGATAATTTATCCACATTCTGAGTTCAGCAGGAGAAGTTTCGCGGCCCATTGGTGCCGCCACGGGGCGCCGGCAACGAGGAGGAAAACGCCACGGCCTGGCTGGGGAATTATGCGCCTGGACACGGCCTTCAGCTCGGCGCGCCAGCTCACCGCGCCTTCAAAACATGGCGCCAATCGATTGAAAAGATTGTGGATTTGGTGGGCACAACAGGGATTGAACCTGTGACCCCCACCATGTCAAGGTGGTGCTCTACCGCTGAGCTATGTGCCCAAATCCGGGCCGGTGTTTAGCGGCGTTGGCTGCTGGAGGCAAGTGCTGGAAGTGACAGGAGACAAACTAAAACGGCGGCCGCGATGGCTCTCCCGCAATATTTGGCAGCGGCGCGTGGTTTTTTGGGGCGGCGCGGTGGTTGTGGGGGCGATCAGCGTGGCCTTCACCGACGCCGCCGACTGGGCGCAGGCGATGTTTTCGCGGGGCAACCAGCGGTTTTGGGGCCTGCCGCTGCTCCTCACCCCGGCCGGATTCGTGCTCTGCGCCTGGATGGCGCGAAAATTTTTTCCGGGCTCGCAGGGCAGCGGCATTCCGCAGGCGATCGCGGCTCGGCATTTTGCCAGCAGCGCCGACCGGCACCGGCTGCTTTCGGTCAAAATCGCGCTGGGCAAAATCGCCCTCACGGTGATCGGCCTGTTCTGTGGTGCCTCGGTCGGTCGCGAGGGGCCGACCGTGCAAGTGGGCGCCTCGGTCATGCTGCAAGTGGCGCGGCTGCGCGGGCTGGGCAACGAACGCGGGCTGATCCTCGCCGGCTCCGCCGCCGGCATCGCCGCCGCCTTCAACGCGCCGCTGGCGGGCATCGTGTTCGCGATCGAGGAGATGAGCCGCTCCTTCGAGTCGCGCACCAACGGCCTCGTGCTCTACGCGGTGATCGTCGCCGGGCTGGTCTCGCTAGGGCTGGTCGGCAATTATACCTATTTCGGCACCACCTCGGTGGCGGTGACCACGCCGGCGGACTGGGCGATGGTGCTGCTCTGCGGCGTGGCCGGCGGGCTGGCGGGCGGTGCGTTCAGCCGGCTGCTGCTGGAGGGCAGCAATGCCGCGAGAACCTGGCTGGCGGCGCAGCCAGGCCACAAAAAACTGCTGCTGCCGCTGGGCTGCGGCGTGCTGGTGGCGCTGCTCGGCATCGCCACCCATGGCGCCACCTTCGGCACCGGCTACGAACAGGCGCGCGGGGCGGTGGAAGGGCATGCGCTCGGCTGGGGCTTCTGGCCGGCCAAGCTGCTCGCCACGCTGGCAACCGCGCTCTCCGGCATTCCTGGCGGGATTTTCGCGCCGTCTCTGGCGGTCGGCGCCGGGCTGGGGGATTGGCTGGCGGGTTTCGGCGCAAAGGCGGCTAGCCTCGGCGCCGTGCTCGGCATGGCCGGGTATTTCGCCGGGGTGGTGCAGGCGCCAATGACCGCTTTCGTCATCATCCTGGAAATGACCGGCAACGACGTGAACGTGATCCCGCTGATGCTGGCATCCGTGCTCGGCTTCGGCGCCTCGCGGCTGGTCGCGCCAAAGCCGCTCTATCATGAGCTGGCAAAGAATTTCATGCCGCCGGGGCAAGGCACGCCCCCTACCCCGCTGGCTCTGCCGGCAGAGGAGGAGGCGTAGCAAGCAAGAGCTTCTTTTGTGAACAAAAAGAAGCAAAAAAACTCTTCTGCTCCTGGGCCGTGCTGGTTTCAACGTCATCCCAGAGGAGCAAAAGTTTTTTGCGCCGCTTTTTTTCAAAAAAGCGGCTACTTTCTCGCTTCATCCCGGCTGAAAACGCGGATCGCCAGTGCGCCAGAGAATGAACGCGATGATGTCCGCCGTTTCCTGGTCGCGCTGGTCGCGGGTGGAGCCGATGCCGTGCCCGGCATCCACCTCCACCCGCAGCAGCACGGGATTCTTCGAGGCGGTGGCCGCCTGCAGCCGAGCGGTCATTTTCGTCGGCTCCCAGGAGGCGACACGCGGGTCGTTCAGCCCGGTGGTGAGCAGCACCGCGGGGTATTTCACGCCGTCATGCACATGCTGGTAGGCGTCCATCGCCAGCAGGGCGTGAAACCCTTTCTCAGTGGTGACGCTGCCGAATTCGGGGATGTTCGGCGGCCCGTTGGGCGAGAACTCGCTGCGCAGCGCATCCGACACGCCAACCTCGGAGATCACCACCGCCGCCAGGTCCGGCCGCTCGGTGAGCAGCCGCCCGACGGTGATGCCGCCAGCCGAGCCGCCGATGACGGCGAGATGCCGGTGCGAGGTCCAGCCCTCACGGATGAGAAATTCCGCGCAGTCGATCGTGTCCTGCCAGGTGTGGAATTTCTTCAACTTCTGGCCGGCCAGGTGCCAGTCTTCGCCAAGCTCGCCTCCGCCACGCACATGCGCCACCGCGAACACGCCGCCAAAGTCCAAAAACGGCAGCCAGCGGGCCAGGAACACCGGATCGAGGGTAATGCCGTAGGCACCGTAAGCCTCCAGCAGCAGCGGCGCCTGGCCGTTGCGCCGGAGCCCCTTGCGATAGACGATCGAGAGCGGGATTCTGGTCCCATCGCGCGCCGGCGCGAAAACTTCCTCCGAGGTGTAGGGCGAGACGTCGAGCTTCGGCTGCGGCGCGATGTCGGTCTGCGTCACCGTGCCGTCCGGCGCCACGTAGCAGGCGACACTTGGGCGCACCCAACCATGCAGCAGGAACCATGCGCCGTCATGCACCGTGTCTGCGTAGAACGATTCGCTGTCGATGGAGCCGGCAAAAGGCAGCTTGATCCTGGTGATCGCACCGTCCGGGCCCAAGCGGCGCAGCCCGCTGAGCCCGGCATCGAGGTCGAGGATGTAGAGCGCGTCGCGCGCCGCGGCGATGTTGCGGATCACCGCTTCGCTCTGCGGCACCACCTCCTGCGCCTGCGCGACCGAGGGGGCGGCGGCGCTGGCTTTAAGAATGCGGTAGCGCGAGGCGTTTTTATGCGTCAGCAGATAAATTTCCGCGCCGCGCACGGCAAACGCCGTAACATCATCTGCTGGCTTGCAGATCTCCCGCCAGACGGGCTTGCCGATCCCCGCCTCCTGCAGTGTGGCGGCGTAGAGGCCAAGCTCGTTCTGCACGCCGGACGTCAGCACGCCGAGGGCAAGCGTTGAGCCCGGCGTGACGTCGACCCCCGGAGAATCGATATCCCGCACCGGCACTTGCCCGCTCGTGCCCTTGCCCAGCACCTTGATGTCGGTGGCGGGATCGGTGCCGAGTTTGTGGAACCAGCAAACGCTGTCCTCCTCGTAATGCACGCTGGAGGGCGGCACGTCCTGCAGGCGGTTGTAGAACAGGCCGGACCCGTCCGGCAGCCAGGAGGGGCTGGCATCGGTGGTGCGGTCGATGGCTTCCGGCAGCAGCGCACCGCTGGCAGTGACGAGGATGCGCAGCGTCGATTGCTCGCCGCCGCCCGGGGAGATGCCGAACACCACATGCGCGCCATCCGGCGAGCAGGCCCACCAGTCCAGCGATTCATGCGTGCCGGGCCTAGCGAATTTGTCCGGGTCGAGCAGCAGCCGGTCACGGCCCGCCAGAGTGTCACGCACATAGAGCTTTGCGGTATTGTCGCCTGCGGGACGGACCTCGGAAAATATCTTGCCCCCGCCGGTCTGAATCGCCAGCACCGCGGCGACCATGCCGCTGTCATGGTCTATGGCGGCGGCGATCTTGTCCCGGCCGGGAATTTTCGCCAGCACGGCTTTGGTATAAGCGCCCTGCGCCCGCACATAGGCCCGCCATTCCGCATCCTCGGATTCCATCCAACGATAACGGTCAGTGATTTTTTCTCCGTAGTAGGTTTCGGTGACGGGCCGGATGGGCGCCACCGGCGGACCCTTGCCGATAACTGTTTGCGCCGGCGCAATATAGGTTGACGCGCCGGTGACCGCCTTGGCACGGGCGGCGAAGATAAGGCCGGCAGCGGTGGAAGCGAGGAAGGCGCGGCGGTGCAGAGCGTGCATGGGCTTCCTTCGGTGAGAACGAAAATATCCGTTAGCGCATCATCGCGGCCCGGCCCGGCACGTCAAGCGGCAGTGAAGCGCTTCTTTTTTGAAAAAAAGAAGCAAAAAACTTTTTTAATCTGGGCCGTGCTGGTTTCAACGGCACGGGCCCAAAGGAGCCAAAAGTTTTTGGGCCGATTTTTCAAAAAGCGGCTACTTGCTTTTCAGCCTCTAAACATCTTCCACACGTTCCACCCCCGGCACCATCTTCATTGCCTGCGCCAATTTCGGCGAGACGTTGAAACCGCCGGGCAGCACCACGTCGAGGCTCCGCTCCAGCCCGGTCTTCGGCACCAGTGTCACGCGGCCCTTGCCGCGCCCCTCGCGGTGCAGCAGCGCGCGGATATGCGGCAGCGCCTCGGTACGGTCGAGCCAGACGCGCAGGCTGGCCCCGGCCTTCGCCGCCGCCTCGTCCAGCGGCGCCACGTCGGTCGCGGTGATGCGCAGCGACTCACCCTCGATTTTCACATCCGCGGTCACCAGCAGCGCCGTCCCCTCTTCGAGAAGCTCCCGGCTGCGCCCCAGAACTTCGGAAAACAGCGTGACCTCGTAGCTGCCTTCGACATCGGAGAGCGTGATCCAGGCCATGCGGCTGCCGGTGCGGGTGATGCGCTCTTTTTTGCTGCCCATGGTGCCCGCGAGCTTGAGCCTTGTCGCCCCCGCCTGGGCGCGGCGCTCGATCTGCGTGGAGGACACGACGCCGATGCGCTTCAAGGCCACCGCGTACATGTCCAGCGGATGCGCGCTGATATGAAAGCCGATCGCCTCCGCCTCGTTACTGAGCCGGTCGGTCTCCTGCCACTCCGGCATGTTGGGCAGGCGCACCGGCTCTGCCGCACCGCCGCCGAACAGGCCGATCTGCCCGGAGCTGCGCTCCTCGGCTTGGGCTTGCGCCATGCGGATGATCGTTTCCGCCACGGCAAAAACCTGCGCGCGGCTGGGCACCAGGGAATCGAACGCCCCGGCCTTGGCGAGAATTTCGAGATGCCCGCGGGTGAGCGATTTCGCGTCGATCCGGGAGGCGAAATCCGACAGATCCTTGAACGGTTTTTTGCCCCGCGCCTTCACCAGTTCCTGCATCGCGGCGATGCCGACGCGCTTGATCGCCCCCAGCGCGTAGCGGATGGCGTAGCTGCCATCCTCCTGCAGTTCCGGCTGGAAATCCGCGCCGGATTTGTTCACGTCCGGCGGCAGAACCTTGATGCCGAGGCGAACCGCATCGCCGCGCAAAATCGGCAGCTTGTCGGTATTGGTGATGGCGAGCGACATGCAGGCGGCCAGCAGGGCGACGGGATAATTCGCGCGCAGGTAAGCCGTCTGGTAGGAGACCAGCGCATAGGCGGCGGCGTGCGATTTGTTGAAGCCGTAATCGGCAAACTTGGCCATGAGGTCGAAAATCTCGTTGGCCTTTTCCTCGGCATGGCCGAGCTTCAGCGCGCCGTCGCAAAAGATCTTGCGCTGCGCGTCCATCTCCGCGCGGATCTTTTTACCCATGGCGCGGCGCAGCAGGTCGGCGCCGGCGAGGCTGTAACCCGCCATCAGCTGGGCGATCTGCATCACCTGTTCCTGATAGATGATGATGCCGTAGGTTTCTTCGAGAATGTCGTGGATCGCGTCATAGGGCGCGCTCCACGCCGCACCGTGCTTGCGCGCGCAATATTCCGGAATATTCGCCATCGGCCCCGGGCGGTTCAGCGCCTGGATGGCGACGAGGTCCTCGAACCGGTCCGGGCGCATCTGCTGCAGCGCGCCGCGATAGCCCGCGGTCTCGAAGGTGAACACGCCACCGGTGTCGCCGCGGGAGATCATCTCGTAGGTCTTCTTATCGTCCAGCGGGATTTTCGAAATATCGAGTTCGATCCCCTGGTCGCGCAAAAAGCCGAGCGCGCGGTCGATGATGGTGAGCGTGGTGAGGCCGAGGAAGTCGAATTTCACCAGCCCGGCCTGCTCGACATATTTCATCGAGAACTGCGTCACCAGCAGCTCCGAGCGCGGGTCCTTGTACAGCGGCACCAGTTGGTCGAGCGGGCGGTCGCCGATCACCACGCCGGCGGCGTGCGTGCTGGCATGGCGGTACAGGCCTTCCAGCTGCAGCGCGATTTCCATCAGCCGCGCCAGGCCCTCATCGGCATCGCGCAGCTCGCGCAATTTGATCTCGCCGTCGATCGCCTGCTGGAGCGTCACCGGCTTGGCCGGGTTGTTGGGGATCAGCTCCGCGACCTTGTTCACCTGGCCATAGGGCAGGCCGAGCACGCGGCCGACGTCGCGCACCGCGGCGCGGGCCTGCAATTTACCGAAGGTGATGATCTGCGCGACCCGCTCGGCGCCATATTCGTTGACGACGTAGTTGATCACCTCGTCGCGCCGCTCCTGGCAGAAATCGATGTCGAAATCCGGCATCGAGACGCGTTCAGGGTTCAAGAAGCGCTCGAACAGCAGGCCGTAGCGCAGCGGGTTGAGGTCGGTAATGCGCAGCGACCAGGCGACCAGCGAGCCGGCCCCCGAACCGCGCCCCGGCCCGACCGGAATGCTGTGGTCCTTGGCCCATTGGATGAAGTCCGCCACGATGAGGAAGTAGCCGGGAAAGCCCATCTGGATGATGGTGCCGAGCTCGAATTCCAACCGCTTCCAATACGTCTCCTGCTCGGCCTCGGGGATATTCGCCGCCGTCAGCCGCGCCCGCAGACCTTCCTCGGCCATGGCGCTCACCGTCTCCGCCTCGGTGCTGCCGGGGCGGACCTTTGGGCAGATCGGCAGCAGCGGCTTGCGTGCCTCGGCCATCACCGCGCAGGAGCGGGCGATGGCGAGCGTGTTGTCGCAGGCCTCCGGCAGGTCGGCGAACAGCTCGCGCATGGTCTCCGCCGGTTTGAACCAATGCTCGGCGGTCACATGGCGGCGCTCCGGCTCGGCCAGCACCCGGCCCTCGGCGATGCAGAGCAGCGCGTCATGCGCCTCGTGCATCGAGGGCTTGGCGAAAAACGCCTCGTTAGTGGCGACCAGCGGGATGGCTTGCGCATCGGCAAGCGTGATCATGCCGGGCTCGATGGCTTGTTCCAGCTTTTCCCCATGGCGCTGCAATTCCATGGCGATGCGGCCGGAAAACCCCTCCGCGAGCTGGGCCAGGTACTTGCCCGCGTCGTCGAACAGGCCCTCGGCGAGCAGCCTGCCGATCGGCCCGGCCGGGCCGCCGGTGAGCAGGAACAGCCCCTCGGCATGGTCGAACAGGGTCTGCAGCGGGATCTGCGGCTTGCCCACGCTGTCGCCCTGCAAAAAGCTGGCGGAGGAGAGTTTTTGCAGATTGGCGAAGCCGGCCGCGTTCTGCGCCAGCACCACCACCGGGTCCGGCGCCAGGTTCATCCCCGGCCGCGCCAAACCAAGCTGGCAGCCGATGATCGGCTGCACGCCCTCCTTGGTGCAATATTGCGAGAATTCCAGCGCACCGAACATGTTGGACGTGTCGGTGATCGCCACCGCCGGCATGCCAAGCTCGCGTGCCAGGGCCGCGATCTTGTCCGGCTTGATCGCGCCTTCAGAGAGAGAAAAGGCGGAGTGAACCCGCAAATGGACGAAATTCTGGTGCGGCATGGGCGACTCCTGGCAGGCGTCGCCCATAATCACAAGTCTGGCGCGGATAGGGAAGGAAGCGCTTCTTTTTTGAAAAAAAGAAGCAAAAAACTTTTGTTATACTGGGCCGTGCTGGTTTCAACGCCAGTGCCCCAGAGGACCAAAAGTTTTTTTGCGCCGCTTTTTGTAAAAAAGCGGCTGCTTCCTTACCTCAACCTCCCCCTATCAGGCCCTAGCTGCGGTAATCGATCGGCGCGCGTTCGATCTGCCGGCAGGCGGCGGCCCAGGCCATCTCCAGATGCTGGCTCCATTGCGGCTCCGGCCGCTGGAACTGCGCGGCGGCGTGGCGGCAGACGTCCTCGGACGGGATGATCAGCTTGGCGCCGCCGGACATGGCCGCCACCTGCGCCTGGCAGGCACGCTCCAGGAAGTAGATTTCCAGAAACGCATCGGCGGCGTTGGTGCCGCCGACCAGCAGACCGTGATTGACCAGCACCATCGCCTTGTTGGTCGGGCCGAGATCGGCGACCAGACGCGGGCATTCATCGGAATCGAGCGCGATGCCCTCGTATTTATGGTAGGACAGCCGGCCATAATACTTCATCGAATGCTGCGAGATCGGCAGCAGCCCCTGCTCCTGCGCCGCCACCGCCATGCCGGCGGCGGTATGGGTGTGGATGACGAAGCGCAGATCGTGCCGGGCATTATGGATCGCCGAATGGATGGTGAAGCCGGCGGGGTTGATCACCTTGGTGTGCTTCTCGTCCTGGTTCACGATATTGCCGTCCAGGTCGATTTTCACCAGGTCCGAGGCCCGCATGTCTTCGAACAGCACGCCGTACTGGTTGATCAGGAAGTGGTTCTCAGGCCCCGGCAGGCGGGCGCTGATATGGGTGTAGATGAAATCCGTCATGCGGTAATGGGCAATCAGCCGGTACAAAGCGGCGAGGTCGCAGCGAATGTTCCACTCGGCCTCACTCATCCCCGCAGGGGCGATCCGGGTCGTCACGTTCATTTTTATGGTTCCTCCTGGTTTTTTTCTTGGAGCGTGGCAGGCTTAAGCGAGAGCAGGAAAGTAGCCGCTTTTTTGTAAAAAAGCGGCTCAAAAGACTTTTGTTCCTTGAGCCCGCGGCATTGAAACCAGCACAGCCCAGATTAACAAAGTTTTTTTGCTACTTTTTGTTCACAAAAAGTAGCCTTCCTCCTCACGTCGCTACGCTCAACCGGAACGATCGGAGGGTCAAGTTAAAAGCAGATCTTTTTCGTAACCGATGCTGACCAAATAGAGTCCCTCGGCCGGGGCGGTCGGGCCGGCCACGGCGCGGTTTTTGGCCTCCAGCACCTCGGCGATGCGGGATTCGGGCCAGCTTCCCTCCCCTACCATTTTCAGCGAGCCGACCATGTTGCGCACCTGATGGTGCAAAAAGCTGCGCGCCTTGGCGTGTACGATCAGCCTGTCGTCCTGGCGGGTGACGGTCAGCTCGTCCAGCGTGCGCAGCGGCGATTTCGCCTGGCAGGCTGAGGCGCGGAAGGAGGAAAAATCGTGGTGCCCGAGCAGCAGGTTGGCGGCGCGCTGCATCGCCGCCTCGTTCAGGCGCTGCCGCACATGCCAGACGCGCCTGGCCTCCACCGCCGGCGCCGCCGGGCGGTTGGAGATCACATAGCGATAGGTCCGGGAAATGGCGGAAAACCTTGCATTCCAGCCCTCCGGCGCCGGGGCGGCGCGCAGCACCACCACCGGGTGCGGCTTCATGTGGTAGTTCAGCGCCTCGCGGAGGCGGTGCGGCGGGAATGCCGGCAGGTCCATCTGCACGATCTGCCCCAGCGCGTGCACCCCGGCATCGGTGCGGCCCGAGGCGGTGGCGGGTTGCATCACCCCGGCGCGGATTTTCGCCCCGGCCTCCTCGACCACCTGCTGGATGGCCAGGCCATGCTTCTGCCGCTGCCAGCCCATGAAGCCGGTGCCGTCATACTCGACCTCCAAAGCCCAGGTAATCAACGGATTGATGAGGGGCGTGGCGATGGGCTCGTCCGGCATCAGTAGAAGCGCGCGCCGTCGGGGAGCGAAAAGCCGCGCAAGAACTCGTCCGCGCTCATCGCCGCCCGGCCGGCGCGCTGCAGCCGGGTGGGACGCAATGCCCCCTCGCCGCAGGCGATGGTCAGTTTGTCGTCGAGAATATCGCCCGGCACCGCCTCGGGCACGCCGGGGCGGATTTCGGCGGCGAGGATTTTCAGCACCACATCGCCCAGCAAAGCGAGCGAGCCCGGCCAGGGCGTGTAGGCGCGGATCTGCCGCTCCAGCTCCGCGGCGGGTTTGAGGAAATTCAGCCGCGCATCCTCGCGGGAGAGTTTGGGCGCGTAGGTGGAGAGCGCGTCGTCCTGCGCCACCGGAGCGGCAACCTCATCCAAAGCGCTGAAAATCAGCCGGCCGCCGATTTCCGCCAGCCGGTCGTGCAGATCGGCGGCGGTATCCTTCGGCCCGATCGGCGTCGCCTCGCGCAGCAGCATCGCGCCGGTGTCCAGCCCCTCATCCATCTGCATGATGGTGATGCCGGTCTCCGCGTCCCCGGCCAGGATCGCCGCCTGGATGGGGGCCGCACCACGCCAGCGCGGCAGCAGGCTGGCATGGATGTTCAGGCAGCCGCGTTTCGGCGCGGCCAGAAATTCCGGCGGCAAAATCAGCCCGTAGGCGGCCACCACCGCGGCATCCAGGCCAAGGCCGCGGAAGAACGCCGCCTCCTCCTCATTCTTGCGCAGCCGTTTCGGGGTGCGGACCGGCAGGCCCAGCTCCAGCGCTGCCTGGTGCACCGGGCAGGGCGTCTCCTTCTGGCCGCGATGCGCCGGTTTCGGCGGCTGCGCATAGACCACCGCCACCTCATGCCCGGCCGCCACCAAGGCCCGCAGCGCCGGAACGGAGAAGTCCGGCGAGCCCATGAAAGCGAGTTTCACTTGCGCGCCGCCTTCTCCTTTTGCTCCTTGGCGAGCTTGCGGAGCAGGATGTTGCGTTTCAGCGCCGACAGGTAATCGACGAACAGCACGCCGTTCAGGTGGTCGATCTCATGCTGCAGGCAGGCCGCCATCAGCCCCTCGCCTTCGATCTCCTTTTTCACGCCATGCTCGTCCTGGTAGCGCACTTTGACACGCGCCGGGCGGGTGACCTCGGCATATTGCTCGGGCAGCGAGAGGCAGCCTTCCTCGCGCGTCGCCTTCTCGTCCGAGGCGGCGATGATTTCCGGGTTGATCAGCACGATCGGCGCCAGCACTTTCTCCGGCGCCAGGTCGATCACCACCAGCCGCAGCAGCCGGCCGATCTGCGGCGCCGCTAGGCCGATGCCAGGTGCCGCGTACATGGTGGCGAACATCGCCGGGATCAGCGCCTTGACCTCCTCGGCATCGGCCGGCGTAACCGGGCGCGCAACCTTGCGCAGCACCGGGTCTGGCACGATGTGGATGGGCAGCAGCGGCGTTTCGGTTTCTGTAACTGACATGTCACGCCTGTAGAGCGATTTTACCACAAGGAAAACCGGGCGGCGTGAATTTCCGCGCTGCGTCCCACGCGGTTGCCACCCGGTCACTGCGCGGCGCGAAACCCAGCCATGCGACCGTGGCGCGCGCGCCGCACTGTGCGGAAACTTGCCATGCTGCAGTGCGAAAGGACTTGCATTGCCAAGTATTTATGACAATCTCTGTCCTGGATGCCTTCGGGGTCCGACACCTGCTTCGCTCAAACCGGGGGAGCCTGAAAGAGATGAACACACGCGTTTTTACCTCGCCTTTGTTTCTGGGCTTCGACCATCTGGAACAGATGATCGAACGCGCCGCGAAAAGCTCGTCGGACGGCTACCCGCCGTACAATATCGAGCAGCTCAGCCCCGTCTCGCTGCGGATCACTTTGGCGGTGGCGGGATTTACCATGGACGACCTGCAGATCACCCTGGAGGATAACCAATTGGTGATCCGGGGCCGGCAGACCGATGACGGACACGGACGCGTGTTCCTGCACCGGGGGATCGCCGCAAGACAGTTCCAGCGCGCTTTTGTGATCGCCGAAGGGATCGAAGTGAAGGGCGCGTGGCTTGATAACGGCTTGCTGCATGTCGATCTGGTACGGCCGGTGCCACAGCCCGTGGTCAAAACCATCCCGATCTCACGCGGCCAGATGAAAACTTCTGTGGCGCCGACTCGAATGGTGGATGGAGAGTCACAGAACTCCGAAGGCTGAACGATCAAGTGCCCGCATTTCCGACGACAGGACATGGCCAAAAACCGACTCTCCCGTGGAGATTTGGCCTGAAAGGATCTTCGATGAACGTGAAAACGCATGACGGCAGCACTAATTTCATTCCTGGCACGGTGATCGATATCCACCATATCACCGCCGCACAGCTGGCAAGCCTGGGCATGGAAGAGATCGCCTTCGTTAAACCCGTGATGACCGAGAACGGCCCGGCTTACGCAATCCATGCCGCCGACGGCACGCCGATGGCGCTTGCCTCCGACGCCACGCTGGCCGCCGCCGCGATCATTCAGAACGACATGGTGCCGAGCCTGGTGCATTAGAGCACGGGCGAAACAAGAAAGTAGCCGCTTTTTTGAAAAAAAGCGGCGCCAAAAACTTTCACGAAACTGGGCCGTGCTGGTTTCAGCGGCACCGGCCCAGTTTAAAAAAAGTTTTTCGCTTCTTTTTTTTAAAAAAAGAAGCGCTTTCCTCCCTCCACGCCGGCGCGCAGCCCCCCGCCTGTTCACCTTTCGGCCGATTCTGAGTATGTCTCGTCCATGACCGAAACGCCCATCGACCTGATCCGCAATTTTTCCATCATCGCCCATATCGACCATGGCAAATCCACCCTGGCCGACCGGCTGATCCAGTTTTGCGGCGGCCTGACGGCGCGCGAGATGACCGAGCAGGTGCTCGACAACATGGATATCGAGAAGGAGCGCGGCATCACCATCAAGGCGCAGACCGTGCGCCTGGAATATCCCGCCAAGGACGGCAAAACCTACACGCTGAATCTGATGGACACGCCCGGCCATGTGGACTTCGCCTATGAGGTGAGCCGCTCTCTGGCCGCCTGCGAGGGCTCGCTGCTGGTGGTGGACGCCTCCCAGGGCGTGGAGGCGCAGACGCTGGCCAATGTGTACCAGGCGATCGACGCGCATCACGAGATCGTGCCGGTGCTCAACAAGGTCGACCTGCCGGCCGCCGACATCCCGCGGGTGAAGCAGCAGATCGAGGATGTGATCGGCATCGACGCCTCCGAAGCGGTGGAGATTTCCGCGAAGACCGGGCAGAACATCGAGGGCGTGCTGGACGCGCTGGTGACCCGCCTGCCGCCGCCGAAGGGCGATGCGCAGGCCGAGCTTTCCGCGCTGCTGATCGATAGCTGGTACGACCAGTATCTGGGCGTGGTAATTCTGGTGCGCGTGAAGAACGGCATCCTGCGCCGCGGCCAGAAGATCCGCATGATGTCCAACGGCGCGGTGCACCCGGTGGAGCAGCTTGGCGTGTTCACGCCGAAGATGCGTGGCGTGGAAGCCTTGGGGCCGGGCGAGATGGGCTACATCACCGCCGCCATCAAGACGGTCGCGGATTGCAATGTGGGCGATACCATCACCGATGACCGCCACCCGGTGGCCGAACCCCTGCCCGGCTTCAAGCCCTCGGTGCCGGTGGTGTGGTGCGGGCTGTATCCGGTGGATGCCGACGATTTCGAGAAACTGCGCGATTCCTTGGCGAAACTGCGCCTGAACGATGCCAGCTTCCACTACGAGGCGGAGACCTCGGCCGCACTCGGCTTTGGGTTCCGCTGTGGCTTTTTGGGCCTGCTGCATCTGGAGATCATCCAGGAGCGCCTGTCGCGCGAGTTCGACCTCAACCTGATCGCCACCGCCCCCTCGGTCGTCTACAAAATCTTCAAGACCAATGGCGAGATGGAGCTGCTACACAACCCGTCCGACATGCCCGATGGCAGCATCATCGACCATATCGAGGAACCCTGGATCCGCGCCACCATCATGGTGCCGGACGATTACCTCGGCGCGGTGCTGACCCTATGCAACGAGCGGCGCGGCCAGCAGGCGGACCTCACCTATGTCGGCAACCGGGCAATGGCCGTGTACCGCCTGCCGCTGAACGAGGTGGTGTTCGATTTCTACGACCGGCTGAAATCCATCAGCCGCGGCTATGCCAGCTTCGACTACCAGATCGAGGATTATGCCGAGGCGGATCTGGTGAAAATCTCCATCCTGGTGAACCTGGAGCCGGTGGACGCGCTCTCCTTCATCGCCCACCGTTCGGCAGCCGAGAGCCGGGGCCGCTCGATCTGCGCCAAGCTGAAGGAGCTGATCCCCAAGCAGTTGTTCAAGATCGCCATCCAGGCCGCGATCGGCAGCCGCGTGGTGGCGCGCGAGACGATTTCCGCCCTCTCCAAGGACGTGACCGCGAAATGCTATGGCGGCGATATCTCGCGCAAGCGCAAGCTGCTGGAGAAGCAGAAAGAAGGCAAAAAGCGCATGCGCCAGTTCGGCAAGGTGGAAATCCCGCAAAGCGCCTTCCTCGCGGCGCTGAAAATGGACGCGTAATTTTTGCTTCCCGAGGCCTCCTGCCCTTGAGCAATGCCCCCGGTTTGGGCTATGGAGGCCCGCGGAGCCGGTTGTCCCGGCTCCGGCTCGTTTTAGGGCGCGGTTTGGACCAGCGAGGCTGACGCCTCGATCGACCGGACTGCTTCCATGCCGGAGAGATGGCCGAGCGGCTTAAGGCGCACGCTTGGAAAGCGTGTGTGCGTGAAAGCGTACCCAGGGTTCGAATCCCTGTCTCTCCGCCACAAACCATCCAGATATCCCCACGGCTGCGCTCAATGAAGGCCAGCTCGACGCCGGCGGCGCCTTGCGAGGCACCGATGCGCGCTCCTTTGGCATTTGTGGAGTGGATGTCTCACCTTCACGCAGGTCGGTCATTGTTGGAGCGGGGACGCCCCTCCGCCAACGCCGGGCAATCAATGCCGAGATTGCATCGAACAATACCCTGATGGACTTAGCCGAATATCGTCCCCCGCAGTATGAGTTTTTGATCATTCGTCAGAGCGCGACAGGTTGAGGGCGTTTAATGTTTCAGCGAAGGGCAGCGCCTCGTTTTTGCAGATGGAGCATGCTGGCTTCACCGCCACGGACCCAACCCAGCCAAAAGTTTTTTGCGCCGCTTTTTTTCAAAAAAGCGGCTGCTTCCTGTTTCGATCTCACCCGACCAAGCTCTGCTCGCCTGGCGCGAGACCGCGAGGATGCGCCCTGCCGCTCTGCATTCCATTTTAAAAATCATAAGGAAATGACATGAAACTTGGCTTCATTGGCCTGGGCCAGATGGGCAAGCCGATCGCCCTCAACCTGCTGAAAAGCGGTGCTGAATTAATCGTGAATGACCTGACCGAGGCCGCGTTCGAGGTTTTCCGGCATAACGGCGCGGCGGCAACCACAAATCTCGCGGAGCTTGCCGGCGCTGACATCATTTTCCTCTGTCTGCCGAATGCCAAAGTGGTGCGGACCATTCTGCTTGGCGAGCATGGCTTGCTGGAGCATCTCAGCCCTGGGCAGCTCGTCGTCGACCTGAGCACCATCAATTACGACGTCGCGGCCGAGATCGCCCGCACGCTTGAAGCAAAGGGCGTGCATTTTCTCGACGCGCCGGTGTCCGGCATGGAAGCGCGCGCGATCGACGGGACGTTGACGGTGATGTGCGGCGGCTCTGGGGAAGATTTTGCGCGTACAAAACCCTGGTTGGAGCACATTGGCAACAACATTCTTCATATGGGGCCAGCCGGCAGCGGGCAGCTGACCAAGTTGGTCAACCAGCTTCTGTTCGACATCAACGCCGCAGCACTCGCGGAAATTCTGCCGCTGACGGTGAAGCTCGGGCTCGATCCGGCCCAGGTTGGGTCCGTCATCAACAGCGGCAGCGGGCGCAGCTTCGCGTCGGAATTCTTCATCCCGCGCATCCTGCGCGGCCATTTCGGCGACGGCTACCCGATGGCGCATGCCTACAAGGATCTGGTCAGCGCCGCTGAACTCGGTGTTAATCTGTGTGCTCCGATGCCCGTCCTGGCCGCGGCCACGGCAACCTACCAGGCGGCCCTCCTGCAAGGCCATGGCGAGAAGGACAAAGGCGCAATGGTGCGCGTCTTCGAAAGGCTGCTCAATGTGGAATTCCGCAGCCAGGCCGACCGAACAGACGCATCTTCTAAAGCCTGATCGGTTGAAGTGGAGACAAGGAAGCAGCCGCTTTTTGAAAAAAGCGGCGCAAAAATTTTTTGCTAATTTGGGCCCGAGGCGCTGGAACCAGCACGGCCCAAAGCAACAAAGTTTTTTTGCTTCTTTTTTTCAAAAAAGAAGCGCTTCCCTTCGCTTCGACATAACTTGCCCCAAACCTGTTACGCTCTAAAAAATTTCGGCCCGCCGGTCTATCGTCCCGTATCGCCCGCCTCCGACGCGGCACCTTCGATGCTGCCATCGTTGCGCTGCACCAGCACCGCGAAATGTTCACCAAGGGGAGACGGCACGCTGTAGGTTTGCGCGGTGCCGTTCCAGGGGCCGAGCATCGTCATGCTGCGCACCACGTTCACCTCCGTCAGCGACGCGCCGCCATTCTCGCCGCCGCCGATCCGCGTGGTGCGCAGGCTGTCGAAGCCAAGCAGCAGCACATGCGCCGCCGCTGCCTGGCCGGGGCCAACAGTAACTGTCACGGTTTTGCCTGGCGTGATGCTGACCGGCACGCCGGCCGCATCCGCCGCCTTGGCGCGATCGATGGCGGCAACAACCTCGCCGCGGGCGGAGCCCACCAACTGCGCCTTCCCGTCAATCACCGCCTCCGGCGTGTACACGCTATCGCCACCTGCCAGCCCCACATACCAATGCTGCCGCGCCGTGGCGGCGGCCAGGGAATACGGGTCGGTCCAGCCCGTCCCGTTCCAGTAGGTCACGTGAAAGCTTAAGGGCAGAATGTGGGGATCGCTGGCCTTCAGCTCGCGCAGCAGCGCATCCGCCGGCGGGCAGGACGAACAGGCCTGGCTGGTGAACAGCTCCACCACCACCGGCCTTGCCTGCGCCGCACCGGCCAGCAGCACGCCGCACAGGGCAGCGGAGTACAAAATTTTCATGACCGATCAACCGGAGCTGCCTCCGGCCCTCCACGGTCACGAAGCCTGAACCCGTGGCGGCCGCCCGTCCAGACAAGATCCCGTTAGAAAAGCGGCCGCTTTTTTGAAAAAAGCGGCGCAAAAACTTTTGCTACTTTGGGCCCGAGGCGCTGGAACCAGCATGGCCCAAAGTAACAAAGTTTTTTTGCTTCTTTTTGTTCACAAAAAGAAGCCTAGAGCCGCCCGAGCACCGCCAGCGTCGCGACGATGCCGATGCCGATGCCAGCCACCAGCCAGGCGCAGCGGTCGATCAGCGGGAATATGCCCGGCCGCAGCCACCGGCAGGGCCGCTGCCGGCATCGCGGCGACTGGCGCTGCCACAGCGCCCGTCGCGCACGGCGGTTCCGCCAGTGATCGCGCGGCCGAAATTCTCAAAGAATTCTCCGGCCAGCTTGTTGGCGACGCCGCCGATCAAGCGGCTGCCGACGCTGGCGAGCTTGCCGCCGATCTCCACCGCCGCGCTGTAGCGCAGGATCGTGCCGTCGCCATCCGGCGTCAGCCGCACCTGCGCGCTGCCCTTGGCAAAGCCCGCCGGCCCCCCTTGCCCGCGCCCGGACAGGGTATAGCCGTGCGGCGGGTCGAGGTCGGAGAGTTCGACCTTGCCTTTGAACGTCGCCGAAACCGGGCCGATTTTCGCCGTCACCGTGGCGGTGAACTCGTTGGCGCCGGTCTGCTCCAGCGCTTTGCAGCCCGGGCAGGCTCGCCTGCAGCACCGCCGGGTCGTTCAACGCCTCCCAGACGCGCTGCGGCGACGCTGCGATCCGGTATTCGCCGTCGATGTTCATGCGCCGGCGTAGAGGCGGAACAACGCCTGCGTGCCTTCATCGTCATGGCCCGCAGCCGCCAGCCGGTCGTACAGCGCCTTGGCCTGGGTCAGCCCCGGCAAAGCCAGGCCCATGCGCTCCGCCTCGGCGAGCGCGATGCCCATATCCTTGATGAAGTGGCGCACATAGAAGCCGGGGGCGAAATCGCCGTCGAGCATGCGCGGCCCGAGATTGTTCAGCGCGAAGCTGGCGGCCGCCCCGGTGCCGATCGATTTCAGCACCTGGCGCGGATCCAACCCGGCCTGCTTGGCGTAGGCGAGGCTCTCGCACACCGCCATCATGTTCGAGGCGATGGTGATCTGGTTCGCCATCTTGGTGTGCTGCCCGGCCCCGGCCTCGCCCTGGCGCACCACGTTCTCGCCCATCCGCGTCAGCACCGGGCGCACATGCTCGACCGCCGCTTCCGCGCCGCCGACCATGATCGAGAGCTTCGCGTTGCGCGCGCCGACATCGCCGCC
This sequence comes from uncultured Pseudomonadota bacterium, assembly GCA_963780465.1. GTDB lineage: Bacteria > Pseudomonadota > Alphaproteobacteria > Acetobacterales > Acetobacteraceae > Acidocella. The sequence continues at coordinate 87,827 of CAWACI010000007.1, read as the reverse complement.
GGACACCGGGGCGTCGAGCACGGCAACGCCCTTCGCGGCGCCGGCGGCGGCGATGCGCTGCGCGAGCGAGGGGCTGGAGGTCGTCATGTCGATCAGCACCGTGCCGGGCTTCGCCTGGGCGACGAGCCCGTCTTGCGCCAGATAGATGTCCTCCACATCCGCGGGGAAGCCGACAATGGTGATCACCACGTCGCACACCGCGGCGATCTCGCCCGGCTTGTCGTGCCACACCGCGCCGCGCGCGACCAGATTATCGGCCTTGGCGCGGCTGCGGTTGTAGACATGCAGCTGATAGCCGCCGGCCAGAATATGCCCGGCCATGCTCTGGCCCATGATGCCGAGGCCGATGAATCCGACCGTCTTGATTTCCGGAAAATTCGCCATGTGTGATGTCCTTGGTCTGTCAGATCCGGCCGCGCAGCAGGCCGCGAAGCGAGGGAGGGGTTAAAGGCAGGTGCGTGGCGGTGACGCCGAACGGGGCGAGCGCGTCATTGACCGCATTGGTCACCGCGCCGATCGCGCCCATCACGCCGCCTTCGGCCATGCCTTTGATGCCGGCCGGGGTGCGCCGGTTCGGCGTGTGCATCGGCAGAATTTCGAAATTCGGCAGCTCGCAGGCGGTGGCGACCAGATAATCGGCGAGCGTGCTGCTCAGATTCTGCCCGGTCTCGTCGTAGAACACATGCTCGAACAGCGCGCCGCTCAGCCCCATGGCGATCGCGCCCTGCTGCTGGCCGCGCACCACCACGGGGTTGAGCACGGTGCCGCAATCCTCGGCCACCACATAGCGCAGGATGGCGAGCCGGCCGGTTTCCGCGTCGAGCTCGATCTCGCAGGCATGGGTGGAGTTGGAATAGGTCATCGGCGGCGGGTCGTAGGCGAGCGAGACGTCGAGGCCCGGCTCCATGCCCGGCGGCAGCGCCAGCGGGTCGAGATAGGCGACCCGGGCGATGTCGGTCAGGGCGATGCCGGTGCCGGTCCAGGCGCCGCCGATCAGCCGTTCCACGCTGCCCTCGCGCAGCCGCAGATCGCCGGCGCTGTTCAGCTTCAGCATATGCGCGGCGATGTTCAGCACCTTCTCCTGCGCCTTGCGCGCGCAGAGATAGAGCGCGCCGCCGCCCGCCGTGGCGCCGCGCGCGCCGCGGCTGCCCATGCCGTAGGGCGCGACATCGGTATTGCCGAGATCCAGGCGCACGCTGTCGACGTCGACGCCCAGCCCCTCCGCGACCGCCTGCGGCAGCGAGCTTTCATAGCCCTGCCCGGTCGCCATCAGCCCGACCGAGGCGCGCACCGTGCCGGTCGGCTCGATCCGCACCCAGGCGGCCTCGTGCCCGGACCCGGCAATGCCGGCGGCCTTGTAGAAGCGCGAGCCATAGGTGGTCGGCTCGACCACGGTGCAGAGGCCAAGGCCGAGATAGCGGTTTCGCCGCCCGCGCCTGCGCTCTGGCGTTGGCGGAAATCCGTCGTAGCCGATGGCGGCGACGACGGCCTCCAGCGTCTCCGACGGGGTGATGTCCTCCAGCACCTCGCCGGTCGGCATCGTGTAGGGCAGATCGGCGGGCTGCAGCATGTTGACGCGGCGCACCTCCAGCGGGTCGAGGCCGAGCTGGCGGGCGATCTCGTCCAGCGTGCCGTCCATCACCCAGCTCGCCATCGCCATCGGCGCGCGCATCGGCCCGGCGCCGCATTTATTCGTCAGCGCCACGCGCATCTCATAGGCGTAATCGGCGATGCGGTACGGGCCGGTGAGGATCAGCGCGATCACGCGGGCGATGTAATTGCCGGGGAAGAAGCAATAGGCGCCGAAATCCTCGGTGAGCGAGAGTTCGAGGCCGAGGATGCGGCCGTCGGCGGCCACGGCGGCGCGGGTCTCGCAGCGCGCCTCGCGGGCATGGCTGGCGGCCTGCAGGTTCTCCAGCCGGTCCTCGCGCCAGCGCACCGGGCGGTTGAGCTGCCGGGCCAGAGCCGGCGACGGTGAGTTCCTCGCGATAGAGCGCGATTTTCTGGCCGAACCCGCCGCCGATATCCGGGCAGATCACGGTGATCTGCGATTCCGACAGGTTGAGCCGCCGCGCCAGCGGCGTGCGCAGCGGGTGCGGCACCTGGTTGCCGGTATGGAAGGTCAGATGCTGGCGGCCCTCGTCCCACACCGCCGCACAGCCGCGCGTCTCCAGCGGCAATTGCGCCTGCCGCTGCTTGCGAGAAACGCGCGGTGACGACCGCATGCGCCGCCTGGAAGCGCGCGGCGACATCGCCGCTGGCAAAATGCTGCTCGGAGAGGAGATTGCCGGGCACGGTCTCGTCCACGCGCGGCGCGCCCTGGCGCCAGCGCCGCATCCATATCCGCCACGGCGGCGAGCAGCTCGTATTCGACCTCGATCGCCTCGGCGGCGTCCTCGGCGAGATAGCGGTCGGTCGCGACGAATGCAGGCCACGAGATCGCCCTGGAACCGGACTTTTTCGATCGGGAACGGCTCCATCGCGGTCGGGCGCAGCCCCTCGATCGGCGGGGCCATCTGCAGCACGCTCGCCCATTGCGCGACGTCACGGCCGGTGATGATGGCGGCGATACCCGGCATGGCGGCGGCGGCGGCGCTGTCGATGCCGAGAATGCGCGCATGGGCGTGCGGCGAGCGCAAGAAAGTCGCGTGCAAAGCGCTGCGGGATCGCGATGTCGTCGAGATAGCGGCCGGCGCCGGTCAGAAAGCGTCGATCCTCCCGGCGCGGCAGGGCCCGGCCGATCTGCGTGAAGGGCGCCTCCGTCATTTCGCCGCCCCCCGCAGTTATCGCCGCGGCTTTTTGCACGGCGGCGACGATGTTCTGGTAGCCGGTGCAGCGGCAGATATTGCCGGAGAGCACGTCGCGGATTTCCGCCTCGCTCGGGTCCGGGTTGTCCCGCAGATACGCCTCGAACGTCATGACGATGCCCGGCGTGCAGAAGCCGCATTGCAGCCCGTGCTCCTCGTGCAGCGCCTGCTGCAGCGGGCTGCAAGGCGCCGTCCTGCGCCACCGCCTCGATGGTGGTGATCTCATGGCCTTCCATCTGCACCGCGAAGGTCAGGCAGGCGCGGGCCGGCCGGCCGTCGATCAGCACGGTGCAGGCGCCGCAGACGCCGTGCTCGCAGCCGACATGGGTGCCGGTGAGGCCGCAAATCCTCGCGCAGCACGTCGGAGAGCAGGCGGCGCGGCGCGACGGCGAGGTCGTGGTCGCACCCCATTGACGGAAAGGGTGATCGGCATCCGCTCAACCATTTTTTTGCTCCTCCCCCCGTGCCGCGGCCGCCGCCAGGGCGCGGCGTGTCAGGGTCGTGGTCAATTCGCGGCGATACGCGGCCGGGATGCGCGCGTCATCCTCAGGCGCGATGCTTTCCGCCGCCACCGCTGCCAGCTCGGCACACCACGCCGCATCCGGCGCGCGGCCGAGAAATGGGGGCAAAATATCATGCAAGGATACCGGCGCGACGCCGACGCCGCCCAGCGCCAGCTCCATTTTTTCCACCAGCCCGGACGGGGCACGGAGGATCGTCGCGGCGACGGAGACGATGGCGAAATCGCCATGGCGCTGGGTGAAAATTTCCAGCCCCCAGCCCTGGGACGGGGCAAAAACGGGAAAGCGGACCGCAACGATCATCTCGTCCGGCTGCACCGCGGTGATCAGGCTGGAGACGAAAAACTCCCGCGCCCGGACCGTGCGGATGCCGGCGCGGCCGCCGATGCTGAATCTCGGCATCCAGCAATGTGGCGATCAGCGGCAATTGCGCCGCCGGGTCGGCATGGGAGAGGCTGCCGCCGAGCGTGCCGCGCTGGCGGATCGCATAATGGCCGATGCTGGCGGCGGCGGCGGCAAGAATGGGACAGGCGGCGACCACCTCGGCATCCGTCGCCAGGCGATGATGCCGCGCCAGGCTGCCGATCTCGAGCACGCCCGGCCGTTGCCGCACGAAATCCAGCTCCAGCAGGTCGTTGAGGTCGATCACATGCTCCGGCCGCGCCAGGCGCAGATTGAGCATGGGGCCCAGGCTCTGCCCGCCCGCAAGCAGTTTGGCGCTGCCGCCCAACCGGCCGAGCAGCGCAAGCGTGTCGGCAACCGTCTGTGGCCGATGATAAATAAAGGGTGCGGGCTTCACGGAATAAAACTCAGGTCTCGTCAGGTGGCGGGGCCTTACATCGCCCGTAAGCCCCCCCCCGGCAACCCGCCGCCAGACAAAAAATCGTCAGGCGGAGGGAAGAAGCCGCTTTTTTGAAAAAAAGCGGCGCAAAAAACTCTTACTCGTTTGGGCCCGTGGCAGCGAAACCAACACGGCCCAGTTTACAAAAGTTTTTTTGCTACTTTTTGTTCACAAAAAGTAGCCTTCCCTTCCCTTCCCTTCAAAAATCAGACCAGCACGCCGCCGCCATCGACGGTGACGACCTGGCCGGTGCTGAAGCTCTGGCGCATGAGGTACAGATAGGTCTCCGCCACCTCATCCGCGTCGCCGACCCGGCCGACCAGCAATTTGGCGCCGACATCGCGGTACAGCCCCTCGCGGTCGGCTTCCGGCAGCCCGTCCCACATTTCGGTTTTGACCACGCCGGGGGAGACGATGTTGACCCGGATCGGCGCCAGCTCCACGGCCAGTGCGCGGGTCAACGCTTCCATCGCGCCCAGAATGCTGGCCGGCGCGACCCAGCCCTTAAACGGTCGCGCCGAGGCGATGCCGGTGGTCAGCACGATCGAGCCGCCCTGGCGGATCAGCGGGGCGGCGTGTTTCACCGCCATCACCGCGCCCCAATAGCGCACGTCGAAGGCGCGGCGGGCGGCTTCGATGTCGAGCGAGGCGAACTCGCCCAGCAGCAGCCAGTCGCCCGCGGTGTAGACCAGGTGGTCGAACGCGCCGATTTTCTCGAACAGGGCGCGAACCTGGCCCTCGTCGGTGAGGTCGGCGACATGCCCCTGCGTGCCTTCCGGCAAGGCGGCCAGAGCGCGGGCGACGCGCTCCTGCTTGGCCGAGACCACGACGATGCTGGCGCCATCGCGCGCGGCCGCCTTGGCCGTGGCGAAACCCAGCCCCGACGTGCCGCCGAGGACGACGACGCGCTTATCCTTGAGATTCATATGCAACTCCGAGACAGATTGTCGCCGCCTTGTATCCGCCCCGGGGAAAGGAACAAGGCAGCGTGAACCGGCAGGCCTCGCCCTGGCTGAGCGCGACAGGCTTGGGACAGATCATATCTCCGCGCCGAAAAAGGCTTCTTTTTGTGAACAAAAAGAAGCAAAAAAACTTTTCTGCTCCTGGGCCGCGCTTGTTGCAGCGCCACAGTCCTAAAGGAGCAAAAGTTTTTGCGCCGCTTTTTTCAAAAAGCGGCTGCTCGTTTCGTACAATATCATTTCAATGAAAACCCCGTTGCGCCGAACAGCAGGGTCTGGCCGGCAAAAAGCGGTATTTCCAGAACCGGACCGGCCTCGCTCAGGGTCTGGAGCGGCACCCCGGTCACCAGCGGATGCTGGGACAGGATCTCCTTCCAGATGGTCGGGAAGTCAAATCCGGCGCGGCGCGCGCCGTTACAGGCCTCTGTCAGATTCGTCACCAAGTCGCTCATCGTCGCTATCAATCCAAGTCGTTCTCGCCCTTCCTTGCTCCACCCCCAGATTCCCTAACTTGACGCAGATCAAATCCTGGGCGCCCGCCGGCATTGCTCGCGAAAGCGTGATCCACCGCATCCAGGGCCGGGTGTCATGCCCCCAAGATACACAAAGTTGCAACAGGCCATGCTCGCCATGCAAAGCGCCGCCGCTCAACGTCAGAGTAAAGCTTTATCACTTTTCGCAACAACAGGTTGCCGGTTTTGCCGCTTTAGGTGGTGACGAACGCCCCCCGGCGGATTAGAATTGGTTAATGACTTTTTGCACCGACTCGAAAGCCGTGTTGCGGCTGATTTGCGCGAATTTTTCCTGGCTGACCGTGCTGTTCCTGGGCGCTGGTCTTTCCGGTTGCGCGTCGCTGGAACGCTACGAGCCGTCGTTCGCCCCTTCGCAGCAGGCCGCAGCTCCGCCTTCGGCCGCCGCGCTGCGCGAGGCTGAAGCACGCGGCTATGATGAGGGACTAATCGCCGGCAAGCGCATCCAGGCGCGCCATGACCGCGCCACCGACCAGGAGGAGGCGGCCAAGGCCTCCGCCGCCGCATCCCAGGCGGCAAGCCCGGTGGCCCAGGAGGCGGTGCAGGAAGCCCCGGCCCTGCAAGCGGTGCGCACGACCTGCGAAACGCCAACGTTGCACGCCGCTCAGGTCAACGCCGGCGTGACGCCGGCCGGCACCACGGTGGCGCCGGTTGCCGGCAATACGCAGGCCACCGCCGACCGGGCATCGCGGCCGCAGGATACCGGCCCCAACGCCTTCGCCGCCAGCGGCCCGGCACGGCCGCTCTCCACGCCTGTCGATCCGTTCTGAGGCTGGGCGCGGCGCCGTGATGATCGCGCCCGCAACGTAAGCGAAGAGGAAGGCTTCTTTTTGTGAACAAAAAGAAGCAAAAAACTCTTTTGCTCCTGGACCGTGCTTGTTTCTGCGCCACAGGCCCAAACGAGCAAAAGCTTTTGCGCCGCTTTTTTCAAAAAGCGGCTGCTTGCCTATTCCGATTTAAGCCTCTCAGGCTCCAGGCAATGCACGCGCGCAACCGTCCATTGTCTTTTGGCCCATCGCGGCAAGGCGGGAATGCGCTAAATGTGTCTACTTCTCTGACAAATTTATTGCTTCCTGCCGCCAATGCCGAAAATTGACGAACTCACCTTCGCGCTGAAAACGTTCCTTGGGGCGATGGCGGCGCTGTATCTGGCGTTCTGGCTGGGGCTGGACAATCCCTATTGGGCGATGGCGAGCGCCTATATCGTGTCGCATCCGCTCACCGGGCCGATGCGCTCGAAATCGGTGTATCGTGTCGTCGGCACGCTGATCGGCGGCACCGCCGCGGTGGTGCTGGTGCCGAACCTGGCCAATGCGCCGCTGCTGCTCAGCCTCGCCCTCGCCTGCTGGATCGGGCTCTGTCTGTATATCTCGCTACTCGACCGCACGCCGCGCGCCTATACCTTCATGCTGGCCGGCTATACCGCGGGGATCATCGGCTTTCCCAGCGTCGATGCGCCTCAGCTGATCTTTCAGACCGCGCTCACCCGCGTCGAGGAAATCTGCCTCGGCATCATCTGCACCACCGTGATCGGCACCGTGGTGTTCCCGCGCGCCATCGGCCCGGTGCTGGCACGGCGCATCGCCACCTGGGTCAAGCCGGCGACCGACTGGGCCACCGCCGCCTTGGCCGGCCGCGACGAGGATGCCGATATCGCCCCGGCGCGGCGGCAGTTGGCGGTGGAGGCGGCCGACGTGGCGATGATGACCACGCAGCTTGCCTACGACACCTCGCATCTGCAATCGGCGGTCCGCTACATCGTGCATCTGCGCGTCTATGTGCTCAGCCTGATGCCGGTGCTGAGCTCGATCAACGACCGCGTCGCCCAATTGCGGCGGCTGGGCGGCATCCCCCCGGCTTTGCAGGAGGTGCTGGATGCGGTGAGCGGCTGGGTCCAGCGCGGCGAGCCGGAACACAGCACCATCCGCGCGCAGATCCGCGTGCTGGAGCGGAGCGATGCCTCCTGGAGCGGGCTGCTGCGCGCCAGCTTGGCGCTGCGGCTGGAGGAGCTGGTCAGCCTGATGCAGCATGCCCGCGCCATCCGCCGGCACATCGTCGACGGCGATCCGGCCCCGGACGGGCTGCTGGTGCGGGCGGAATTCCTGGCCAATGCCGCGCTGCTCAGCGACCACGGCATGGCGATGCTCTCCGCCCTCGCCGCCATCCTGGCCACGCTGCTCACCTGCCTCTTCTGGATCGAAACCTCCTGGCCCGCCGGCGGCGGCGCGGTGGTGATCGTCGCCATCGCCTGCTCGTTTTTCGCCAGCCAGGACGATCCGGCGCCGGCGCTCGCGCGCATGCTGCGAGACTCGATGATCATCGTTCTCGGCGTCGGGCTGTACCTGTTTCTCATCCTGCCGCGGGTCGAGACCTTCACCGAGCTCGGCCTGGTGCTGCTGCCAGCCGCGCTGATCATCGGCGTGCTGGTGTCGCGCCCGGCAACCTTCATGTCCGGCATGATCCTGGGCGCGTTCGGCCCCACCAACCTGGCGCTGAACAACGGCTATGCCGGCAAGTTCGCCGCCTATGTCAACGCCTCGCTGGCGATGCTCGGCGGTGTCGCGGTGGCGCTGGTGATAACAAGGCTGATCCGCTCGGTCGGCGCCGCCTGGAGCGCGCGGCGCCACCAGCGCGCCGCCTGGGCCGACATCGCCGCCGTGGCGCGGGCCAGGGGGGCCACGGACCGCGCCGAACTCACCAGCGTGATGGTGCAGCGTTTGGGGCTGATGATGCCGCGCCTGGCCTCCGTCTCCACCGGTGCGGATGAAGCCGCGGCGGCCCTGCTGCGCGATTTGCGGGTTGGGCTCAACCTGATCGGCCTGCAGGACCTGCTGGAGACGCTCCCGCAGGCGGCGCAGCTTCGCACCGGGGAGGCCTTGGCGGGCGTCGCCGCCTTCTATTCCGCCGACCCGCGCCAGGCGCCGCCGGAGGCCATCCTGACGGCGATCGACGCGGCGATGCAAAGCATCGCCTTCGATACCACCCGCTACGGCGAAGCGCTGATGATGCTCTCCGGGCTGCGCATCGTGCTGTTCGCCGGCGCGCCGCCGCCTGAGGCGGAACCCTGGCGCGACAACACCATGACGAGGGCGTTCGCATGATCGGCGAGATCGATCTGTTCGGCGTGTTTCTGCCGCCGCTGCTGGTGTGGCTGGGCATCGGCCTGCTGCTCTCCACCGCCACACGCTGGGCTCTCTTGCGGGGTGGCCTGTACCGCTATGTCTGGCACCGCCCGCTCTTCGACCTCGCCCTCCTCGTCATCCTGACCGGCGCGGTCCACTACGCCGCCACGCGCCTCTTCTGAAACGGGACACCATGAAAGCCGCATCGCTGAGCCTCCGCTTGCCTGCCACCGCCGTCACCGTCGCCATCGCCGCGATCACCGCCTGGCAACTCTGGGTCTATTACATGGACGATCCCTGGACCCGCGACGGCACGGTGCGCGCCGACACGGTGCAGCTGGCCCCCGACGTCGCCGGCCCGGTGACGCAGGTTTTTGTCCATGACAACGAGGTGGTGAAAGCAGGCGAACCGCTGTTCCAGATCGACCCGACGCGCTTCAGCCTCGCGATCCGCCAGGCACAGGCGCAGCTGGCCCATGCCAAGGCGGCAATGCAGGATGCGCAGCGCACCGCGAGCCGCTACGCCAGCATCTCGAACAACGCGGTGTCCAGCGAATCCCGCGACAACATGGTCAGCGCCGCGCAGGAAGCCGCGGCCGAATACCAGCTGGCGCAGGCCAACGAGGCGCTGGCGGAATACAACCTGCAGCGCGCCACGGTGCGCGCCACGGTGAACGGCACCATCACCAATTTCTCAATGCGGCCCGGCGACTATGTGAACGCCGGCAGCCCGGTGCTGGCGCTGGTCGATGCCGATTCGCTCTATGTCGACGGCTATTTCGAGGAAACCAAACTGCGGCAGATCCATCTCGGCGAGACCGCGCAGGTGATGCTGATGGATGGCAGCAAGGCGATCATCGGCCATGTGCAGGGCTTGGCCGCCGGCATCGCCGATGGGCAGCGCAGCGCGAACCCCACCTTGCTGGCCAACGTGAACCCCACCTTCACCTGGGTGCGCCTGGCGCAGCGCGTGCCGGTGCGCATCGCCCTCGACCACGTGCCCGCCGGCACCAAGCTGATCGCCGGCATGACCTGCACCGTGGTCGTCGGCGACCCGGCGCATCACGGGAGCTAAGGGGAGGGAAACAGGACAGCAGCCGCTTTTTGAAAAAAGCGGCGCAAAAACTTTTGCTCTTATGAGCCCGTGGCGCTGAAACCAGCACGGCCCAGATTAGCAAAAATTTTGCGCCGCTTTTTTAAAAGCGGCTGCTTTCCTGACAAGCTTTCAGTCGGCGTCGATTTCCGGCGCTGCCATCTGGAACGTCACCGTCACGGTGATGTGGTAGGTGCGGCCCTGAAAGCCCGCCGGCGGCGGCGGATACGCGGCGATGCGTGCATCCTCCAGCGCCGCGGCGTCGAGCAGCGGGAAGCCGGAGGAGCGCGTCAGCGTGATGCCGGTCACCGCGCCGTTGTAATAGGTAAAGGTGAGCTGCGGCTCGCCGGTTTCGTGGCTCATCTGCGCCGCCTGCGGATAGACCTGATTGGCGTGCGCCTGCAGCGCGCGCTTGATCGCGGCGCTGAACGCGTCGACCTGGCCGCCGCTCGGCGCCGGGGGCGCGGCCGGGGGCGGTGGGGTCTGCGCCACTGGTTGTTGCGGTTGCGGCGGAACCGGGGTCGGCGGCGGCGTGTATTTCGGCCGCGGCGCGACAAAATGCCGGGTGACATGGTGCGCGACCGGCGTCGGCGGTGGCGGCGGCATCGGCGGGGCCATCGGCAGCGGCGGGGGCGGCGGCGGCGTTACCGGCTTGGGCGGTACCGGCGTCGGCTTCGGCGGCGTCGGCGGTGGCGGGGTCGGCGCCGGGGCGGGTGCTACGATCGAGAGCTTGACCGGAGCCGGTGTCGTCGCCGGCGTCTCTTCATGCGTCATCGACGGCAGCAGCAGGCCGAGCGCGCCCAGCTCCAGCAACAGGCCAATGCCGATGGCCACCGCAAAGCGGCGCCCGTCGGCTTCGGGTTTCAACCAATCATCAGTGCTCATCGTATCTGCCATAGATGCCAACCTTTAGAGGAATATACTGTAACGCATCGGAGCCCGGCTTGCGCCGGGCTCCGAACAGGTTTCCGAAAACTGTCACATGTCCCGCGCCGGACTGCACAGCCAGGCGCGGTCCATTGTTAGAAGTTGATCGGCACGGAGACCGAAACGAAGGCCGAGACACCCGGCAGAACATAGTACAGATCCTGGCCGGAGGAGGCTGTGCCGGGGCTCCAGAAGATCTGCTGCTGGTTGGTGATGTTGTCGAGGTTAAGCTTCACGTTCAGCGCCCGCACCTGCGGCATCGGATGCTGGAACGTATAGCCGGCGACGAGGTTGACCATGTTATACGGATCGTACCACGCGCCTGGGACACGCGTGTTTGTAACGCCAGCCGGTGCGCCGTTGGCGTCGTACTCGCCGCCGACCAGCTGATCCATGGCCGAGAGGTAAACGTTGTTCTTGTTGTAGATGATACCGAAGTTCGAGGTGAATTGCGGCACCTCGGGGATGTAGGCGTTGGTGGCTGTTTGGTTCGCCTTGTTCAGGCCGCCATTGGCGAACAGGCTGATGCCGTTGTCGAACGTATAGGTGCCTTCACCCTCGATGCCCTTATAGATCACGCCACCTTCATTAATGAAGGTCGCCCCATAACCTGGGATCGACGGCCCACTAACAATGGCGTTGTTGAAGTGGACGAGATAGATATCACCGCCGAGTGCGATGTGCTGGCTCTGATAGGCGAAACCGGCCTGGTAGTTCCAGGTGGTCTCCGGCTTGAAATCAGAGGAGGGGGTCGCCGAGTTCAGGAAGTTGACGTTCGGCGCAAGGAAGCCTTCCGCCACCTGCGCATAGGTCGACAGGTTGGGGGTGAAGCTGTACTTGGCCTCGAAGCTGGGCAACGCCTTACCCCAATTACCGTCGAAGCCGATATTCGGCAGTTTATCGGTCGCCCAGGCGTCTTTGATCTGCCTTCTGAAGAACGCGTATTTCAAGCCGCCTGTGAACGTCAGGTTCTGGATCGGCGTGACGTCGACCTGGGCATAAGGTTGGACCGTGTAGAGCTGGTTTTCCTGCTCACGCACAAACGGCACATTCAGGCTGTTCTGGCTATAGTCGACCGCGTTGCCATCAGTGACGTCGGTGTTGGACACGCCACGGGTGTTCGACTGATGATCGAACCAGACACCGAATTTGAGGTCGCTCGGCATGTTCGCGACATCAAAATTCTTCTGCCAGCGGTCGATCGTGCCGACCGAGCGATAAGAGTTCGTAAAGTTGTTGCCCGGAACGCCGTTTATTAATACGCCTTCGCCGTTTGCCGGCGTGGGCGAGAGCTGCACCTCGTTGGGCACCCCGCCCGTGTCGACGCCGCCGCCGGGAAGCGCGTCGCCCGGATCTTCGGTATTCAGGTCATGGTGGTAATAACCATAGGTGTAGACCTTACCGTCGAATTGCCAGCCATTGCCGAGATTGGAGGTCAGGTCGAGATATTCCATATCGGTGGTGATATGGTCGTTATTGTAACGCCAATAACCTTGCGAGTTCGGGTCGTTGTTATAGGCGTAGTTGTGGCCATAGGCCGCCATCTGGTCGAGCGTCGCGCCAATAGACGGGTTCTGGTAGATGTTGTTGTACATCGCCAACGCGGTCACGGTCGTATTGGCGTTGACCGGGACGACGACCTTACCAAAGAAGTTCGTCCGCGCCTGCGTGGCATTCTGCAGCGCGCCATTGCTGCCCAGATGCTCGGCGTCGATCACCGCGGTGGTGCCGTTGGCGGACTTGATCGCGCCAGTGTCGAGCTCGAGACCGCCGAGACCGGTGTCGTAGCTGCCGTATTGGCCATAAGGGGTGACCGTCGGCGTTGCCAGCGGATCCTTGGTGCGGACCGAGATGGTGCCGCCGAAGGTCGCGTCGCCGACCGTCTCCGCCGTGCCCGGACCACGATCGACGATCACCTGGCCGATATCATTAGCCATGAAGAACGAGGTGGTGTGGTGCGTGAAGTCGTTGGAGTCGCCGATGGGAATACCATCGAACGTGACGTTGAACTGGCCGTCCTGGAAGCCACGGATGGTGACGCCCTGATCCTCCATCAGGCCCGGGCCGTTGGGCGAGATCGTCGAGACCGACGGCGTAAGGCTCGCGGCATCGGCGTAGCTCTGCGAGCCGACCAGCTGCTTCTGGATTGTCTGCTGGCTGACCACCGAGGTCGGCTGGTTGGAATTGAGCGGCGTCAGCGACGGCGCGTTATAGGGCGCGGTGCCGGGGGTGTTCGCGAGATAGCCCGCGTTGCCACTGGCGGTAGACAGCACCGAGCCAAGGTCAAGGTTGGCCGGGCCTTGCGCGGGCGCGCTTTGCGCGTGCGCCGGTGCCGGTGCTGTAGCAAGCATTACACCACAACTGGCAAGCGCCAGTCCTAGCGCCCTGTAGGACGACGCATGGCCGAGAATACGGCGCAGCGTGAAATGATGAACCATTGAAATTGAAGCTCCCGTTTTAAATTCGCACCGACTTTTTCCCAGACAAACTCGGCACACGAGCAAGCCGTTAGCCCAACTTCAAATATAGTTCACGATGTTTTGCAAGAAACTTTGGTGACACAAACGGGTCACATTTATTAACGGCTTGATACAATAACAACCTGACCGCTCACCTCGAAAAAAAATCTGAATTTTTCGCACACAATCCGACACGTAACATAAGCTACAAAATACCCCCTGACGCAAAAAAAACACGCGGAGGCTGCCCTCCGCGTGTGGGTACTTCGTCAGGCACTGCCGGGCGCGCTGCGCCCGGAGCCGAGGTTCAGTTGGCCGGCGCGCCCGGTTGCGCTGCGATGCCGATATCGCTCACCCCCGCCTTCCGCGCCGCGTCGATCACGGTCATGAAGCGCTGAAACGGCGTCGCCTTGTCGGTGGCGATGGTCAGCTCGGTCTTGTCCGGCGCGCCATCGGCGGTGAACATCGCGGTCAGCTGATCCGGCGTCATCACGTCATCCTTCACCTTGATCGTGCCGTCAGCCAGCACGTTCACGGTGAATTTCGGATGCGGCAGCGTGTCGGTCTGGCTGGAGACCGGCAGCTGCAGGTTCACGCCCTTGTCGGGGATCATCTGCAGCGTGACGATGATGAAGAACACCAGCAGGAACAGCATCACGTCGATCATCGGAATGATCTCGATGCGCGCCTTCTTATGCTCGAAATAACGCATTTTCATCGGCTCAGACGTTCGCCATCGCCGCTGCTGGCGCATGGCGCGCCGTCGGCATCGCCGGCATAGCCGGCGCATCGGTGCGGTTGATGATCATCATCTTCATCGAGTCGAGCTGGTGCATGATCAGCCGCACCTGGTTGGTCAGCGCGTTGTAGCCGGTCAGGCCGAGCATGGCGATGAAAATACCAAAGGCGGTGGCGACCAGCGCGTCGGCGACGCCGGCGGTCACGTCGGCCGGCGCATGGCCAGGCTGTGCCAGCACGGAGAAGGCGTGGAACATGCCGATGATCGTACCGAACAGGCCGAGCAGCGGCGCCAAAGTCACCACGGTGTCGAGAATCCACAGGCGGCGGTCGACGGAGGGGGCGATCAGCATGATCGATTCATCCAGCCGGTTCGCCATCGCCTCGGCGGAGGCGCGGTACAGATGGCGCTGCGCGGTTTCCAGCAAGGCGGCTTCCGGCAAGTTGCGGGCGCGCTGCTGCAGAGCGGCTAGGTCCCGCTGGCTCAGCGCCGCATGGCCGGCGGTGGCGTGGATGATCGAGTTGCCGCGCATGATCGTGCTGCGCAACGACCAGGAACGATCGATGATCACCGCCAGCGCGATCAGCAGCAGCGCTGCAAGAATGTAGAGCACGCCGTCCGAATAATCGGCGAGATGAATGATATACGCATACGACAAATTGCAGTCCTCCGTCTTTCGAGAGGCCCGATACAGCAAGACAACGATGCGCAGTGTTATAGATTTATGTCAGTGAACGCGCGTCAGCGCGGCAACAACCTCCAGGCTGCGGGGGATTCGTTTTATTCCCACAAAGCTAACAGCGCCGAGCCCCGGTGCGGTGAGCACGCGATGGAGAAACCAAGCGCAACGAATTTGCGCGCCCACCGCCGCCGCCAGACGGCGATGATAGCAGGCCGCCCCCTCGCCGGCGGCAATACTGCGCGCGGCCAAAACCGCGCTGTGCACGGCAATCGCCATGCCACCGCCGGTAAAGGACGGGATCACCGCCGCCTGGTCGCCGAGCCGGTAGATATGCTCTGCATCGCCCAAAGCGGGGCGATGCAGGAAGCCGTAAGGCATGCGCGCAATGCTCAAAGGGGCGCCCAGCAATTCCGTGGCGCCGCGCAGCCGCGCGGCGAGATGCGGGCTGTGCTCCTGCACATAGGCGCAGAGCTGCTTCCAGTGCCCCAGGCGCCGCAGCAACCCGGCCTCGATCACCAGGCAGAAATTCGCGCGCCCGGCCTCGACCGGCTGCAACCCGGCATAGCCGCCGGGGAACAGAATAAGCTCCACATGGCCCGACAAGGCTTCGCACTCAGCCGCCTCCAGCCGGAAATAGGTTTTAAAGCCGACCATGCGGCCCGGCGGCGCCGCCCGCGCCAGGCCGCGCAGCTCATGCTTGCCGGTCGCCAGCAGCAGGGTTTTCGGCGCAAATTCCTGCGCTGCGGTCGTCACGATGCCCGCCTCGATTCGGCGCACGAGGCAGCCGCGCCGCACCTCCGCCCCGTCCCGCGCCGCCAGCGCCAGCAGCGCCTCGTCCAGCACGCGGCGGGAGAGGCCGAGCCCGCGAAACGGCAGAGCGGCGGTCACCTCCCGCCGCCCCCGCACCAGCCGGACATGGCCGATCGGCGCGCCGCCGAGCGCCGCCACATCCAGGCCGAGCCGACCCAGCTCCTCCGCCGCCTCAAAGCTCAAAAATTCTCCGCAAACCTTGTCCCGCGCCGTCGCCTCGCGCTCCAGCAGCAGCACCTCGCGCCCGGCGCGGGCCAGCGCGATGGCGGCCGCCGCCCCCGCCAGCCCGCCGCCCGCGACCAAAATGTCCGGCCGCGCGATCATTTCAGCCGGGAGACGTTATAGCGGAACAGCAGATGCCAGCTGATGCCTGCCTCGATCCCGGCCGCCGCCAGCAGCGCCTCCCAATCACGGCGGGTGAAGGCGCGGGCGATGGAAATCTGCCCGTCGCGGCGCACGATGCGGTGCCAGCGCATCATGCGCGCCAGCAGCGGAAACAGATGGTACGCGGCCTTGTGGCGGTGCAGATCGGCGATGTGCCAGCCGCATCGCGCCTGCGCCTCCATCCAGCCCAGCAGGCGCAGGATCCCCGCCTCGGTCAGATGATGCGTGAATTGCGAGGTGACGATGAAATCCGGCTGCCGCGGCAGCACGGCGGTAAACACGTCGCCGGTGCGGTAATCGATTTTCTGCTCCGGGTCAGCCTGACGCGCGGCTTCGGCGCTGCGCGGGTTCAGGTCGATGCCGGAAAGCTCGGCGCGCAAACCGCGCCTTTGCGCCCAGGCGGCGATCGCCCGAAGCAAATCGCCCTGGCCATAGCCCACATCCAGCACCGAGATTTGGCTCCCCCCAGGCAGGCCCCGCGTGGCGCGGTCGAGCCAGCGCAAGGTCGGGCGATGCGTGAAGGTGACGCGGTTGACCGCGGCGAGATCGGCCAGGCAGCGTCGATAGACGGCCTCGTCCAACTCCGGCGCGTCCATCGCCTCGGTCAGCACGGCGCGGGCGGAAAAATCCATCATGCCACGGTGAAGCGAAAGCTCTCCGCGACCATGCCGGGGCCGAACGCCATCGCCAGGCCGCGCTGCCCGGGTGCGGCCTCGCGCAGCATGGCGGCGAGCACGAACATGATGGTGGCCGAGGACATGTTGCCATGCGCCGCGAGCACCGCGCGCGAGCGCGCGAGCGCCGCCTCCGGCAATGCCAGCCCGGCCTGCACCGCATCCAGCACCGTGCGACCGCCGCCATGCACGGCCCAGAGATCAACCGCCGCCACCCCCTCGCCGCGCAGCAACGCCCCTGGCGCATCGCGCAGCGCTTGAAAAATTCGCGGCGGCACCTGGCCGGAGAGATGCATCACGAAGCCCTGATCGCCGATATGCCAGGTGATATGCGCCTCGGTATCGGGGATCAGCGTGCTGGCGAAATCGCCGAGTTGCAGCCCTTCCGGCGCCGCCGTCACCAACGCCGCCGTCGCCCCGTCACCGAACAACAGGAAGGACAGCGCAACCTCCAGGCTCGCAGTCTCCTGCAGATGCAGGGTGCACAGCTCGAGATTCACCACCAGCACCCGCGCCGACGGGTCCGCCAGCACGATCGCCTGCGCCGCGCGTAGCGCCGGCACCGCGGCGGAACAGCCCATGAAGCCGACCATCAGCCGCTGCAGATCCGGCCGCAGCCCGAGCGCGCGCGCCAAAACCTGGTCCAACCCGGGGGCCATGAAACCGGTGCAGGAGGCGGTGATCAGATGCGTCACATCCTGCACCGGCTGGCCCAAAGCCACGACCGCCCGGGCGGCCAGATCCGGCGCCTGCTCGGCGTAAACCCGCATACGGGCCGCCGTGCCGGGATAGGCCCCGCGGCGGTAGAAACCCGCCGACGCCTCATCCGCCTCGACCATCCCGTCCTGGTGCAGCACCGAATAACGATGAGCGATGCCGGCGCGCCCGGCCATCCGCTCGAACAAGGCCCGGTCCCGCCCGGTCAGCGCCTTGGCGATAAAGCCGCGATACGCCTCGTGCACGTCATAAGGCGGGACGGCCGTGCCGATGGCGTTGATATAGGCGTTTCCCATGAGGCCACCGTGCCCGTGCCGCCCGCGCTCATCAAGGGAAAACAGGCCAGTCGCCGTGATGTGACACGGCCGGTCCCCGGCATGCAGCCGCCCGCCGACAGCTCCCGGGTCAAATTCTTGACACAATCGCCCCCTAAGTTGCACAGCGTCGTTAACGTATCGTTACGGCAAAACCGCCGCCTACGGTACGGAGCCGCGCCTTTTATGCAATCTTGCGTCAACAATTCGTATCAACACGATGACAAAGCTTCCATGTGGCAAAAAAGCCACACTTTTCTGTTGAATTGTGACGGACACGCGGCAAGATATCATCTCAGCGCTTCGCAGAAAGCTGACTCGGAGATCGACAGCTCGAAAGGAGCCGTGACATGAGCCATTTCAATGCGGGAAAAAGCCGCTTCAACTGGACCCCTTCCCTGGTCCCACACACCTCCGTCCGTCCTGAGCTTGGCTGCGTGCAATGCGGCAGCCGCCTGGAGCCGGTGGAATTCGGCAAATTCAATTTTTCCGGCAAATGCTTCAACTGCTCGGAATGGGTTTCCGAGGATGACGAGGTTTTCGAAGACCTCGAGGACTGAGACAGAAGGGCTTCTTTTTGTGAACAAAAAGAAGCAAAAAAACTTTTCTAATCTGGGCCGTGCTGGTTTCAGCGCCACCGGCTTATAGGAGAAAAAGTTTTTGCGCCGCTTTTTTCAAAAAGCGGCCCCTTTCCTATTTCAACCTGAGTGGGGGCGAAGCGCCACGGCGCTCCGCCCCCAACGTTTTACGGCAGGTGCTTGGCTATATAAGGCGGCAGCCAGAACGCGGCCATGTGGATCTGCGGCGTCCAGTACTGGCTCTTGCCGGTGATGCCCGCCGCGTCGGCGCGTTTCGCGATCTCCTCGGCCGGCAGCCGCGTCAACGACGCATCCTTGCCCGCCCAGCCCAACGTCATATAGCCGCCGACATAAGTCGGCACCGCCGCGACATAGGCGGTGACATGCGGGAAGAACTGCGCGCGGCGCCTGGAGGTCTCGCGCAGCTCGTCGGCCTGCATGAAGGGCACGCCGCACTGATTCACGACGATGCCGCGCGGGGTGAGGATGCGCGCCGCGTTCTGGTAGAACTCATCGGTGAACAGCACCTCGCCGACGCCGATCGGGTCGGTCGAATCGACGATGATCACGTCGAACGCGCCGTCCGGCGCCTTCGTCACATAATCGATGCCATCGCCGACGATCACCTCGGCGCGCGGATTGCTCCAGGCGTCGGCGCCGATGCCGGGCAGGAACTGCTTGGCCAGCGCGATGACGTCGCCGTCGATCTCCACCATCACCGCGCGCTCGACGCCCTTATGCATCAGCACATGCTTCAGCACGCCGCCATCGCCGGCGCCGATGATCAGCACGTTCTTCGCCTCGCCATGCGCCAGCAGCGGCACATGCGTCAGCATCTCCTGGTACACGAACTCATCGCGCTCGGTGATCTGCACGACGCCGTCCAGCGTCATCACCCGGCCATGGCTGTCGGTCTCGAAAATAGCAATGTCCTGGAACGGGCTCTGCACCCGCGCCAGCTGCCGCGTGAAACGGAAGCGCTGCCCCCAATCCGCGTACAGCGTCTCGTTCAGCCAGGTATCGGTCATGCCACCCCTGCTCCAAGAGTCTTCAGGCGCGGCCGGGGCAAAGACCCGGCCGCGGGGTTTTTCAGGCGATCAGGCCGCGCTTCTGCTCGCTGACCTGGATATGGGTGGCCCCGAATGCCTGCTTCAGGAAGGGGATCACCTTGTACGGGTCGCAGACGCCGCACATGAACACGTCCAGCGCCGCGAAGTTGCGTTCCGGCCAAGTGTGAATGGAGATATGGCTCTCCGCCAGCACGACCACGCCGCTGACGCCGCCATTCGGGGAGAAATGGTGGAAATGGCTGTGCAGAATCGTCGCACCTGCCTCCACCGCACCGGCGCAGAGCGTCTCGTCGATCAGCTCCGGGCTATCGAGATTCGACGCGCCCCAGAGGTCGATGAGCAAATGCATGCCGGCGAACTTCACGCCGTCGCGTTCCACGAAATAGTCTTTAGCCGGCTCCACGGAGACCGTCGTCGTCTGGTTTTCGCTCGGAGTCTCCGAGACCATCCCCAGTCGGGCAAGTGCGTTCATCTTCGAACCCCCTCAACTAGTAGACAGCCTGTAGAACACGGCACCGCGCCGTGCCCCCCTGGGCCAAGAGGGGCGGCTTATGCGGCCATACCCCCCTCAACGCAAGAGTTTTTTTACCCAGAAATGTGAAATTTATAACTTCATTTTTCCAAGGCGCCGCCTGCCTTTTTTAGGCCATTATTCGGCCGCCTCCGCATAGGCTTCGAGCGGCGCGCAGGAGCAGACCAGATTGCGGTCGCCATACACGTTATCCACCCGCTTGACCGGCGGCCAATATTTCGCCGCCGCCACGAAAGGCAGCGCAAAAGCGGCCTGTTCCCGGCTGTAGGGATGCCGCCATTCCGGCGCCATCACCTCGGCCGCGGTATGCGGCGCGTTCTTCAGCGGGTTGTCCGTCTGGCTCCAGCTTTGCGCGGCGATCTGGCCGATCTCGCCGGCGATGCTGATCATCGCGTCGCAGAACCGGCCGATCTCCGCCTTGTCCTCGCTCTCGGTCGGCTCAATCATCAGCGTGCCCGCCACCGGCCAGGACATGGTCGGGGCATGGAAGCCATAATCGGCGAGGCGCTTGGCGATGTCCTCGACCTGCACGCCGCTGCTTGCCGCAAAGCCGCGGCAGTCGATGATGCATTCATGCGCCACCCGCCCCTGCGCGCCGCGATAGAGGATCGGGTAATGCCCCTCGAGCCTTGCCGCCACGTAATTGGCGTTGAGGATCGCCACCTTGGTGGCGCGGGTGATGCCTTCCGGCCCCATCATGCGGATATAGGCGTAGGGGATGGGCAGGATCAGCGCCGAGCCGAACGGTGCCGCCGAGACCGGGCCGAAGCCGGTTTCCGGCCCCGCCTCGGGGCTGAGCGGGTGGTTGGGCAGATGCGGCAGCAGATGCGCCGCAACGCCGATCGGCCCCACGCCCGGCCCGCCGCCGCCATGCGGAATGCAGAACGTCTTGTGCAGGTTGAGATGGCACACATCCGCGCCGATCGAGGCCGGCGAGGTCAGCCCGACCTGCGCGTTCATGTTCGCACCGTCCATGTAAACCTGCCCGCCCGCCTCGTGCACGGCGCGGCAGATGTCGCGGATGCCCATCTCGAACACGCCATGCGTGCTGGGATAGGTGATCATCAGCGCGGCGATTTTAGGCCCATGCGCGGCGATCTTGGCGGCGAGGTCGTCGGTGTCGACATTGCCTTGGCGGTCGCAGCCGACCACCACAACCTTGTAGCCCGCCATGGCGGCGGAGGCCGGGTTGGTGCCATGCGCCGAGGAGGGGATCAGGCAGATATCCCGTGCCCCCTCGCCGCGCGCCTCATGATAAGCGCGGATCGCCAGCAGCCCGGCATATTCGCCCTGCGCGCCGGAATTGGGCTGCAGCGAGACGCCGGCAAAGCCGGTCACCGCCTGCAAAAATTCCGCCAGCCCGCTGATGAGCATGCGGAAGCCAACACTCTGGTCGGCCGGCGCGAAGGGGTGGATATTGGCGAATTCCGGCCAGGTGATCGCCGCCATCTCGGCGCTGGCGTTCAGCTTCATGGTGCAGGAGCCGAGCGGGATCATCGAGCGGTTGAGCGCAATGTCCTTGTCCTCGAGTTTTTTTAGATAACGCAGCATCGCGTGCTCGGAATGATGCGCGCTGAACACCGCCGCCGTGCAGAATGCCGTCTTGCGCCGCAGCGCCGCGGGGATCGATTCCGCGGCCGCCACCGCATCGCCGCCGAGCACGCGGACCAGACGATCGAAATCGTCGCGCGTCACGGTCTCGTCCAAAGCGATGCCGACACCGGTCGCATCGATGCGGCGGAAATTGAACCCCGCCGCCACGGCGCGCGCCAGCAGCGCTTCCGCGCCCTGCCCCGCCTCGATGGCGATCGTGTCGAAGAAGGTTTCATGGCGCAGCGAGAATCCGGCGCGCTGCGCGGCATCGCCGAGCAGTCGGGCGAGCAGATTCACCCGGCGGGCGATGCGCTTCAGCCCTTCCGGCCCGTGCCAGGCGGCATAGAAACCGGCGATCACCGCCAGCAGCACCTGCGCGGTGCAGATATTGGAGGTCGCCTTCTCGCGGCGGATATGCTGCTCGCGTGTCTGCAGCGCGAGGCGCATGGCCGGGCGCCCGGCGGCGTCCAGCGACACGCCGACCAGCCGCCCTGGCATCTGCCGCTTGAACGAGTCCTTGGTGGCGAAATAACCGGCATGCGGGCCGCCAAAGCCCATCGGCACGCCGAAACGCTGCGCCGAGCCAACCACCACATCCGCGCCCATCTCGCCGGGCGGGGTGAGCAAGGTCAGCGCCAGCAGATCGGCGCAAACCACGGCAAGCCCGCCCGCCGCCTGTGCGGCGGCAATTTCCGCCGAGAGGTCGCGCACCGCGCCGGTGCTGCCGGGGTAGTTCAGCACCAGCGCAAAAGCGCCGGCGGCCTCGATCGCGGCGACATCGCCTGGGGCGACGTCGACCACGCTCCAGCCCAGCGGCCAGGCGCGCGTGGCGATTACCGCGCGGGTCTGCGGGTGCACGTCGCGCGCCACCGCGATGGTGGTGGATTTCTGCCGGTGCAGCCCGTGCGCCATGGACACCGCCTCGGCCGCCGCGGTCGCCTCGTCCAGCAGCGAGGCATTGGCCACATTCATGCCGGTGAGGTCGCAAATGGCGGTCTGGAAGTTCAGGATGGCTTCCAGCCGCCCCTGCGCGATCTCCGCCTGGTACGGCGTATAGGCCGTGTACCAGCCTGGATTCTCCAGCACGTTGCGCAGGATCACCGGCGGGGTGATGGTGCCCTGATAGCCCATGCCGATCAGCGAATGCTTGACCACGTTCTGCGCCGCGAAGCCGCGCAATTCGCGCAGCACCGCCGCCTCGTCGATCGCCGGGGGCAGCGCCAAGGGCGCATTGCTGCGGATCTGCTCCGGCACGGTCTGCGCCATCAGCCCGTCCAGGCTCACAGCACCCACCACTTTCAGCATCGCCGCGATCTCGGCCTCGTCCGGGCCGATATGGCGTTCGACGAAGGAATCCGCCGCCTCCAGGCGGCTCAGCTCATCCTGCCACTGCATCAGAGGCTCCCGACAAATTCGTCATAGGCGGCGCGGTCCATCAGCTCGCTCACGGCGGCCGGGTCGGCCAGGCGCAGGCGGAAGAACCAGGCGCCGCTCTCCGCCTCCTGGTTGACCAGAGCGGGCTCGTCGACGATCGCCTGGTTGTGCTCGGCAACCGTGCCGGACAAGGGCGCATACACGTCGGAGGCGGCCTTCACGCTCTCGACCACCGCGCAGGCCTCGCCCTTGGCGACCGAGCGGCCCGGCTCCGGCAGTTCCACGAACACGATGTCGCCGAGCGCGTTCTGCGCATGGTCGGTGACGCCGATGGTGGCGAGACCGTCCTCCTCGACGCGCACCCATTCATGGTCCTTGGTGAAATAAGTCTGCGGCATGGGTGTATCCTTTCAGCGAACGTAACGATGGGGAAAGAAGGGAAGCGGCGCGACCGTGCCGGCAAGCGGCTTGTCGCGGACGATGAGGGAGAGTTCCGTGCCCTCGGCGGCAAAATCAGCCTGCACGTAGCCAAGCGCGATCGGCGCGTTCAGGCTGGGGGCGAAGCAGCCGGAAGTGACCCGGCCGATGCTCTGCCCCGCCGCGTTGCGGATCTGTGCACCGGCGCGGGCCGGGGCGCGGCCGGCAAGCTTGATGCCGACCAGCCTTTCCGGCGCGCCGCCCTCCAGCATGGCGCGCACCGCGGCGGCGCCGAGGAAATCCCAGTCCGTCTTGCGGCGCTTGGAGATCGCCCAGGCGAGATTGGCGGCGATCGGGTTGGTGTCCTCGCCGATATCATTGCCATACAGGCAGAGCCCGGCCTCCAGCCGCAGCGAATCGCGCGCGCCCAGCCCGGCCGGCACCGCGCCGCGGCTGAGCAGCAATTCCGCCAGTTTTTCAGCCTGTTCCGGCGCGCAGCCAAGCTCGAACCCGTCCTCGCCGGTATAGCCGGAGCGGCTGACGATGCAGGCAATGCCCTGCACGTCCACGACGCCCGCATCCATGAATTTTTGGTCCGCCGCTTCCGGCAGCATTTGCGCGGCCTTCGGCCCTTGCAGCGCCAGCAAAGCGCGGTCGAATTTTTCGATCACGGCCACGCCATGCGCACGCAGATGCGCGACATCGCCCGTCTTGCGGCTGGCGTTCAGCACCAGCTGGAAGCGGTCGCCCAGATTCGCGACCATCAGATCATCGACGATGCCGCCGGCCTCGTTCATCAGCAGCGTGTAGCGCTGCCGCCCGGGCTTCAAGCCCTGGATATCGCCGCTCACCACCGCCTCGAACGCGGCGGCATCGGTGATCTCGGCCTGGCCCATATGCGAGACGTCGAACAACGCCGCGCCTTCGCGGCAGGCGGTATGCTCGGCGATGATGCCGCTATATTGCAGCGGCATCTCATAGCCGGCGAATTCGACCATCCGCGCGCCGAGTCGCCGGTGCAGGCCGTCCAAAGGTGTTTTCAGCAATCGTACCCCCAACACAGATCAGTGCCCGGCCAAGTGCCGTGCCAACTGACCCCCCTCTGTTTTGGGACCTGAGAGATTCGGGCGCGTCACGCGACCCTTGACCCCGTCGGTGCGGCGCAGATCCGCCGGCTTTCCAGAGTGTCCCGCTTACGAACGCAGCCCTTTTGCCTGAGCGTTTCCGGGGGCCGGTTGCGCCTTCGGCGGCGGGTGCAGGCACCCGCTCTCTCCTGCGTCCGAATAAGGACTCGCGCATAGTGACGCAGGGCACGGGTTTTGCAAAGCTGTTTCTCACGACCCGCGTACAACGAGACTGCGATAGGTTTCGGGCAAATCATCGCGAAGCACTTCTTTTTTGAAAAAAAGAAGCAAAAAACTTTTTTACTCTGGGCCGTGCTGGTTTCAAGGCCGTGGAACTCATAGTAGAAAACGTTCTTTGCGCCGCTTTTTTTCAAAAAAGCGGCCGCTTAAACCTATCAAGATCCAGGGACTGCCGATGCCAGACACACCGCCCGAGACGATCCCACCCGCCACCGCTTTGGTCGTGGAGGATATTCACAAGCGTTTCGGCCAGCTTGAAGTGCTGAAAGGCGTCTCCGTCACCGCCCAAGAGCATGACGTGATCGCGATCCTCGGCGCCTCCGGCTCCGGCAAAAGCACGTTTTTGCGCTGCATCAACCTGCTGGAAATGCCGGACAAGGGCCGTGTGCGCATCAAAGGCGAGCTGATCGAGATGACGGAGGGGAAAAAATCCCGCAACGCCGCGAACCCGAAACAGGTGGAGCGGCTGCGCTCGCGCCTGGCCATGGTGTTCCAGCAGTTCAATCTCTGGAGCCACATGACCGTGCTGCAGAATGTCATCGAGGCGCCGATCCATGTGCTCGGGCTGGATCGCAAAACCGCCATCGCCCGCGGCGAGGCGATGCTGGAGAAGGTCGGCCTCGCCGCCAAGCATCAGGCCTATCCGGCGCAGCTCTCGGGCGGCCAGCAACAGCGCGTCGCCATCGCCCGGGCGCTGGCGATGGAGCCGGACGTGCTGCTGTTCGACGAGCCGACCTCCGCACTCGACCCGGAACTGGTCGGCGAGGTGCTGAAAGTGATGCGCGACCTCGCCAAAGAGGGCCGCACCATGCTGGTGGTGACCCACGAGATGGGCTTCGCCCGCGAGGTCGCGAGCCGGGTGATGTTTTTGCATCAGGGGCAGACCGAGGAGGAAGGCACGCCGGAAGACGTGTTCACCCAGCCCCGCTCACCGCGCCTGCGGCAGTTTTTGGCGAGCACGCTGCGGCATTGAGCCGCGACCGCTTCACAAATTCGTCAGCAATACTGTTATTTTTGCACCAACTTCCAACATGGGGCTACATAAACGCGTCCAAGCGAGCCCCAGAATGCCCCTTGCAACATCGGATACCGCGCCGCCCTCCCCCCGCGTCCTCCTGGTCGAGGACGAGTTCGTCATCCGCACGCTGCTGGCCGATGAATTGCGCCGCTGCGGTTTTGCGGTCATCGAGGCTGAGGACGCCGACACCGCCTGGTCCTGGCTGCAGAGCGGCGGCCGGGCGGACCTGCTGTTCACCGACATCGCCATGCCCGGCGCGCTCGACGGCGTGCAGCTGGTGCGCCTCGCCCGCGCGGCATTTCCGCAGCTGCCCGCCATCCTCACCTCCGCCAGCCCGGATGTGAGAGCCCTGCCCGCGACGGCGATGTTCTTGCCCAAACCGTTCCGCCTCGCCGCGGCGCGGCACGCGGCCTTGTCATGCCTGCAGCTTGGAACAGCGCCGGAATCCTTATAATGGCCTGCATCATCCCTATGTTATCGCAAGGGGCGCGCTGCTAGAGTCCGCGTAACGAACCAAGTGGAGTCCATGGCCGACGATCCGTACAAGACGCTGGGCGTCGATAAATCCGCCAGCGCCGAAGCTATCCGCGCCGCCTATCGCAAGCTGGCAAAGAAGCACCATCCCGACCTCAACCCCGGCAATAAGGCGGCGGAAGAGGCGTTCAAAAAGCTGACCGCCGCCAACGACCTGCTCTCCGACCCGGAAAAACGCGCCCGGTACGACCGGGGCGAGATCGACGCCAGCGGCGCCGAGCGCGAACGGCCGCGCACCTACCGCAACTATGCCGAGAGCCGCGGCGGCGAGCGCTACGCCCATGCCGGGGCCGGATTCGGTACCGGCGGCGGCTTCGCGAACGAAGGTTTCGAGGATCTGTTCGCGAATATTTTCGAGCAGCGCCGCTCCAGCGGCCCGGCACGCGGCCAGGATGCCCGCTACGTGCTGCCGGCGGCGTTTTTGGACGCGGTGAACGGCGCCACCAGCCGCCTCACTTTGCCGGACGGCCAGACGCTGGACGTGAAAATTCCGCCCGGGACCGCGGAAGGCGATGTGTTGCGCCTGCGCGGCCGCGGCCAGCCCGGGCCCGGCGGCGGCCCGGCCGGCGATGCGCTGATCGAGATCCACATCACCCCGCACCGTTTCTTCCGCCGCGAGGGACAGGACATCTTCCTCGACCTGCCGGTGAGCCTCGCCGAGGCCGTGCTCGGCGCCAAGGTGAACGTGCCGACGCCGGGCGGCACGGTGGCGATGACGATCAAGCCGCATACCGATAGCGGCACCGAGCTGCGCCTGCGCGGCCGTGGCGTACCGGCGCATGGCAAGCGGCACGCCGGCGACCTGTATGTGAAACTGCGCGTGGTCATCGGCCCCACGGACGAAAAGCTCATAACCTTTCTCAAGGAATGGCAGCAGCCAGGCTTCGACCCCCGCGCCGGGATGGGAGAGGAATAATGGTCACGCTGGACAGGATACGCCGGGAACTCCGCGACCTGGACGAGGCGGAGCTGGAGCGCTGGATCGAAGCGGCGCTGGTCCGCGCCGAGGGCGCCGCCGGAGCGCGGCTGTTCGAGGAGATCGACGTCGCGCGCATCCAGCTGATCTACGAGCTGCGGCACGAGCTGGAGATCGAGGAACCGGCGCTGCCCGTGGTGCTGGCGCTGATGGACCAGCTCTACGACCTGCGCCGGCGCATGGTGGCACTCAACATCGCGCTGGCAGGAATCCCGCCGGATGTCCGCCAGGAGATCCTGCGCCGGTTGGGGTAGGAAGGAAGCGCTTCTTTTTTTTAACCTGAGCCGTGCTGGTTTCAACGCCACCGGCCCAGCCCAACAAGAAGTTTTTGCGCCGCTTTTTTCAAAAAGCGGCTTCTTTCTGGCCTCAGCCCCGCGCCGCCAGCATCAGTCGCTTCATTTCCTGCACCGCTGCCGGCAGGCCGGTGAGCAGTGCCTCGCCGATCAGGAAATGACCGATGTTCAGCTCGCGCACCTCCGGCAGGGCTGCGACCGGGCCGACATTGGCGAAAGTGAGCCCGTGCCCGGCATGGCATTCCAGCCCCACTTCCGCGGTCAGCCTTGCCGCCGCCGCCAGATGTTCCAGCTCGCCTGGCCTGTTATTGGCATAGGCGCCGGTATGCAGCTCCACCACCGCCGCCCCCACTTCCGCGGCGGCGCGCACCTGCGCCGGCTCCGGGTCGATGAACAGCGAGACGCGGATTCCCGCCGCATTCAGCCGGGCGATGACCGGCGCCAGCGTGGCGCGGTGGCCGGCCAC
Organism: uncultured Pseudomonadota bacterium; assembly: GCA_963780465.1. GTDB lineage: Bacteria > Pseudomonadota > Alphaproteobacteria > Acetobacterales > Acetobacteraceae > Acidocella. The sequence continues at coordinate 60,033 of CAWACI010000007.1, read as the reverse complement.
GTCCAGCCCGCCTTCGGTGGTGACCTCCTCGCGCCGCTCCGGCACGATGCACACGGCATGCGGATTCAGGCGGCAGGCGATCTCGGTCATTTCGTCGGTCGCGGCCATTTCCAGGTTCACCGGTGCGCCGTTCCAGGCGCGGATACGCTCGGCATCCGCATCGCGGATATGCCGCCGGTCCTCGCGCAGATGGATGGTAATGCCATCCGCCCCCGCCGCTACCGCGGCCTCGGCCACGGTGAGCGGGTCGGGATGCACGCCCCCGCGCGCGTTGCGCAGGGTCGCGACGTGGTCGATGTTGACGCCTAATCTGATCGCTTTGGTCATAGCTCTCAGATATGCAGCGCCCGGCCGTCCACCGCCAGGGCGGCTTCCTTCACGGCCTCGCTCAGCGTGGGATGCGCATGGCAGATGCGCGCCACGTCCTCGGCGGAGGCGCCGAATTCGATGGCGGTGGTCAGCTCGGCGATCAGCGTGCCGGCATCGGGGCCGAGGATATGCGCGCCGAGCAGCCGGTCCGTGCCCTTCTCGGCAAGCACTTTCACGAAGCCGTCGGTAGCACCCATGGCGCGGGCGCGGCCATTGGCGGTGAAGGGGAATTTGCCGACCACATACTCCACGCCGGCGGCCTTCAGCTCCTCCTCGGTCTTGCCGACCGCGGCAACCTCCGGCCAGGTGTAAACCACGCTCGGGATGGCGTCGTAATTCACATGCCCGGCCTGGCCGGCCAGGCGCTCGGCCAAAGCCACGCCCTCATCCTCGGCCTTATGCGCCAGCATCGGCCCGGCGATCACATCGCCGATGGCATACACACCCGGCACGTTGGTGGCGAAATGCGCATCGGTCTTCACCCGGCCGCGCTCGTCGGTGGCAACGCCGGCCGCCGGCAGGTTCAGCCCCTCGGTATAGGCATAGCGGCCGATCGCCAGCAGCACGATGTCCGCCTCGATCGTCTCCGCCGCACCGCCCTTGGCGGGCTCGACGGTGAGCGTGACGCCCTTGTCCGACGGCGTGGCCGCGGTGACCTTGTGGCCGAGCTTGAACTTGAAACCCTGCTTGGCGAGCACGCGCTGGAAGGCGGTGGAAACCTCGTTGTCCAGGCCCGGGGTGATACGGTCGAGGAACTCGATCACCGTGACCTCGGCGCCGAGGCGGCGCCACACGCTGCCGAGCTCCAGCCCGATCACGCCGCCGCCGATCACCACCAAGTGGCCCGGCACCTTGTCCAGCTCCAGCGCGCCGGTGGAGGTGACGATGCGCTTCTCATCGACCTCGACGCCCTTCAGCGGCACGGAGTCGCTGCCGGTGGCGATGACGATGGATTTCGCGCCGTAGGCCTTGCCCTCGACCTCGATCGCATTCGGGCCGGTGAATTTCGCAGCACCCTTGATCCAGGTGACCTTGTTCTTCTTGAACAGGAACTCGACCCCCTTGGTGTTGGCGGCCACCACCTCGCCCTTGCGGGCCTGCATCCGCGCGAGGTCGAGCTTGACCTCGCCGATCATGATGCCGTGGTCCTTCATGCCATGCGACATCTGGTGGAAATTTTCCGAGGATTGCAGCAGCGCCTTGGAGGGGATGCAGCCGATGTTCAGGCAGGTGCCGCCCAAAGTGGCGCGCTTTTCGACGCAGGCGACCTTCATGCCCAGCTGGGCCGCACGAATTGCGCAGACATAGCCGCCAGGGCCGGAGCCGATCACGATAACGTCGAAATTCTCAGCCATTGTTTTCCCCAATCCCTCGATTTGTTAACGCGCGAGGGTCATACCCCTGCTCCTCCTATCAGGCAATTCAACCCAGCAATTCACGGGCGGTCTGGCGGATCGGCGCGGCAGGAGCTGAAGTTTAAGACCGAAAGCAGCCGCTTTTTTGAAAAAAAGCGGCGCAAAAAACTTTGGTTACTCAGGGCCTCAGGCGCTGAAACCAGCACGCCCCAGATTAACAAAAGTTTTTTGCTTCTTTTTTTCAAAAAAGAAGCACTTCCTTGCCTGCGGTAAGGTGGCATGGCTTATTCCGGCCATGCCATCTTTTTCCGCCCGTATCGGCCGAACCCAGCTTGCCGCCACCTTCGCCATGGCCGCGCGCGCCCGCGCGCTGCGCGCCGAAGGGCATGACGTCATCTCCCTCTCGCTCGGCGAGCCGGATTTTCCCACGCCCGAGCACGTGGTCCACGCCGCCTACGAGGCGGCGCGGCGCGGCGAGACCAAATACCCGCCGCTCGGCGGCACCGAGGCGCTGAAGGCCGCGGTGCAACAAAAATACCGGCGCGACCAGAAACTCGACGTGCCGGCGCAGAACATCCTCATCACCAATGGCGGCAAACAGGCGATTTTCAACGTCATCATGGCGGTGATCGATGCCGGGGACGAGGTGATCATCCCTGCCCCCGCCTGGGCCGGCTATGAGCAGACCGTGCAATTCGCGGGAGGACGCACCGTGTTCGTCCCCTGCCCTCAGGAGCAAAACTTCGTGCTGCGGCCGGAGGCGCTGGAAGCGGCGATCACCCCGCGCTCGCGCCTGCTGCTGCTGAACTACCCGAACAACCCGTCCGGTGCCGCCTGCGACGCCGCCGCCCTGGCCGGCATTGCCGAGGTGCTGCGCCGCCACCCGGATATCTGGGTGCTGGCGGACGATATCTATGAGCATCTGCTGTTCGACGATTTCCGCTACGCCACGCTGGCGGCGGTGGCGCCGGATCTGGCGGAGCGCATCGTGACCATGACCGGCGTGTCGAAAACCTACGCCATGACCGGCTGGCGGATCGGCTTCTGCGCCGGCCCCGCGGCGCTGATCAAGGCGATGACGGTGGTGCAGGCGACCGCCACCTCCGGCGTCTCCTCGGTCGGCCAGGCGGCGGCGCTGGCCGCACTGGAAGGCAAGCAGGACTACCTTGAGGAACGCCGCGCCGCCTACCAGGCGCGGCGCGACCTGGTTGTGGCGCGGCTGCGGGAGGTCCCGCAGCTCGCCTGCCACAAGCCGGACGGCGCGTTCTATGTGTTCCCGGACATCTCCGGCTGCATCGGCCGCACCCCCCCCGGCGGCAGCAAAATCGGCAATGACGACGATTTCGCGATGGCGCTGCTTAACGAGGCGCATGTCGCCGTGGTGCAGGGCTCGGCCTTCGCCATGAGCCCGCATATCCGTATCTCCACCGCCACCTCAGAGGCCGTGCTGGCACGCGCCTGCGAGAGAATCGCAGATTTCTGCGCCGGGCTGCGCTAAGGAGTGAAGTGGCCGCTTTTTGAAAAAAGCGGCGCAAAAACTTTTTGCTCGTTTGGGACTGTGGCGCCGAAACCAGCACGGCCCAGTTTATAGAAATTTTTTGCTTCTTTTTTTTAAAAAAAGAAGCCTTCCTTGCCCGGCTGCTCAGCCTTGGTTGATTGTGCGGCGGGACGGGCCACATGCCCGTTCGCCACAATCAACGGAGGACGAAATGAAACCCCTATATTACGCACATGGCCACGCCACTGGCGGGCGCGCCGGCGAGGGCGCGACCGATGACGGCAGGCTGTCGGTCCAGCTCAGCACGCCCAAGGAGCTGGGCGGCGATGGCGGGCCGGGCACCAATCCGGAGCAGATGTTTTCCATCGGCTATTCCGCCTGTTTCCTCGGCGCGATGAAATTCGTCGCCGGCAAGGAGCATGTGAAGCTGCCGCCGGAAGCCAGGGTCTCGGCCGAGATCGGCATTGGCCCGCGCGACGATGGCGCCGGATTTGGCATCACCGCGGCGCTGACGATTTCCGCCCCCGGCGTGGAGCGCCACGTCCTCGAGGATCTGGTGCAGAAGGCGCATATCGTCTGCCCCTATTCCAACGCCATCCACAAGACCGTGGACGTGCAGCTGACAGTCGCCTGAAACTATTTGCGCCGGCGGGCCGGGGGGAGCCATCCCCTCGCCTTGCGGCGCGGATAAGCGCAAATGCCTAGCGCTCTACACTTATATAAGTAGCAAATTTTCCAGAAGGCCGGTTGGTGGAGCTAAGCGGAATCGAACCGCTGACCTCCTGCATGCCATGCAGGCGCTCTACCAATTGAGCTATAGCCCCGAACCGGTGGCGGGCATATAGACCAAACTTTGCTCCCTGATCAAGAGGGGGGTGGAAGCAAAATTCGTTTATGATAATGGTCATCCATCGCCGGGTTAGCACAGTGGTAGTGCAGCGGTTTTGTAAACCGAAGGCCGGGGGTTCAAATCCCTCACCCGGCACCAGATTTTCCAGTTAAATCAGTCCATTATTAGCCTCCTCCCTGGCATGACGCCGGCTCCCGTCTGGCCACGGGCCGCCGCAGCCGGGCGCCAATGAACGATCGAAACCGCCCGGGCCGTCGCCGGCAACGGCAGGGCGAATCGCTGAAACAGCCAGACAACCGCCTTTGTTAACATTGCTGCCATGATGGTATCGGCGCGCTTCATGCCCAACACGACCACGGACATCGCGGGCGATTGAAACGTGGAATCAGCAGGCCACCGCCATCTCCTTTCGACAAAAAATCAAAAAACTCCCGCAAGAAAATCGCCGCCTGTTCCCACGCTTCCGGCGCAACGCCCGCCATTGACCCACAAGACGGTTTTTGGGAGCGTGCCGGCTCACATTTAAGTGCCCCCCCCGGCACCGGACCAAATCACCGATGATCATCTCCGCCCCCAAACTGTTTCTGCATGGCGCGTTCAGCGGGCCGGGCGCCGTGCGGGTCGAGAACGGGCGCATCGCGGAAATTTTTTTCGGCCCCGTCACGGCGGATATCCGCCTTAACCACGGGTTTCTCGCCCCCGGCCTGATCGACCTGCACAATAACGGCGCGTTCGGCGTCGATTGCGCAACCGCGCGGCCGCAGGAGTGGGACCGCTTCGTCGCCGAGCTCACCGCTTGCGGCGTCACCTCGGTGCTGCCCACCATCATCACCGCGCCGCTGCCGGATTTATGCGCGGCGGCCGATGGCGTGGCGGCGGCGATGGCGCGGCACGAGGCTTTGCTCGGCCTGCATCTGGAAGGCCCGTTCCTGGCCCCGGCCAAGCGCGGCGCGCACCGGGCGGAATGGGTGTGCGACCCGGACGCGGCCGCCTTGGACACGCTGCTGCACCACGAGAGCCTGCGGCGCAGCCTGCGCCTGGTGACACTGGCGCCGGAGCGGCCCGGGGCGCTCGCCGCCATCGCCCGGCTGGCGGCGGCTGGCATCACCGTCTCGCTCGGCCATACCGAGGCCGATGCCGCGCAGATGCGCGCCGCGGCCGAGGCCGGGGCGCGCATGGTCACTCATGTGTTCAACGCGCAATCGCCGCTGAACCACCGCGCCCCCGGCGCGCCCGGCGTGGCGCTGACCGATCCGCGCCTGTTTCCCTGCCTGATCGCCGATGGCGTGCATGTGGACCCGGCGGTGCTGCAAATCGCCTTCGCCGCCTGCCCGCGCGCCGTGGCGGTGACGGACTCCATCCTCATCGCCGGCCTCGCGGAAGGGGCGGAGCAGAATTTTGGCGGCGCGACGGTGCGGCTCGGGGCGCAGGGCGTGGGGCTGCGCGAAGACGGCACCATCGCCGGCGCCGGAATCACGTTGGATGAGGGCGTGCGCCGCCTGATCGGCTTCGGCATCGCGCCGGAGGTGGCGCTCGCCGCCGCCACGCTGCGCCCGGCCGAGGCGCTGGGCCTGATCGATCGCGGCGTGCTCGCCATCGGCGCCCGCGCCGACCTGGTGTGGTGGGGTGATGATTTTACCGTCTGCCAGGTCTGGACCGGCACTTCCACGCCCGCCGCCCCCGCCTTGGCACGCGGCACGGAAACGGCGCGCGAGGATCTCGCGGATCTCGACGAGCGGGACACCGTGGATATCGTCAACCTCTTTCTCGCCCAGGAAGCCGCGGCGCAGCGCGCTCTGGCCGCCGCCGCCCCCTCCCTTGCCGCCTTGGCCGATGCGGTGGCGGCAAAACTGCGGGCCGGCGGCAGGCTTTTTTACGCCGGGGCGGGCACCTCGGGCCGGCTCGGCCTGCTCGACGCGGTGGAATGCGGCCCCACTTTCGGCATCCCGGAGGGGCTCATTCTCCCCGTCCTGGCCGGCGGCGCCCAAGCCTTTTTGCGCGCCGCCGAAGGTGCTGAGGACGACGAAGACGCCGCCATCGCCGCCTTGCGCGCGCAAAGTTTCTCGGCGGCGGACGCACTGGTCGGCATCGCCGCCTCGGGCGGCACGCCTTTCACCCTCGCCGCCATCACCTACGCCAATGCGTGCGGCGCGCTCACCGGTGCCATTCTCAACAATCCCGGCGCTGCGCTGGCGCAGGCGGCGCAGATCGCCGTGCAGATCGCCTCCGGCCCGGAGATCATCGCCGGCTCCACCCGCCTCTCCGCCGGCAGCACGCAAAAAATCGCCCTCAACACCCTGTCCTCGACGGTGATGATCCGCCTGGGCAAGACTTATGGCCCCTATATGGTGGATGTTCGCGCCACCAACGACAAGCTGCGCCGCCGTGCCATCCGCATGACCGCGAAACTTGCAAATGTGCCAGAACCAGCCGCGTGCCTTGCATTGGAGGCAAGCGAGATGCACGTGAAAACCGCCGTGGTGACACTGAGGCTGGCACTCTCCCCACCTGAAGCCGCCGCCCGGCTGGAACGCGCCGGTGGCTCGCTGCGGCGGGCCCTGGCCGAACGAAGCTGAAGGACAAAGACGTGGCCGGAAGGCTGGTGAGCATCGCCAAAAGCATCGATGATTTCATCATCGACCGGGCCCTGCAGCCCGGCCTCAACCTCGCGCATTGGTATCTGGGCCTGCCGCTCTATCTCATCGCGCGGGTCTGCACCGTGCTCGGCGGCGGCGTCGGCCTGATCTGGGTGCACCGCTTCGACCGCTTCCTCAGCGTTGATTTCGATCAGGACCTGCTCTGCGTCGGCATCATGGTCATCGCCACCTTCTTCCAGATCCGGATGCACGAGACCCGTGCGCCAAAACGGTCGAATGCCATGCCGGCGGTGCGCGCCACCGGCCTGCTCTGGCGCACCGCCTGGCTGCTCGACCTGGCGGTGTTCCCGTGCCAATGGCCGATCGAGGCGCATGGCGAGCTTGGCTTCAACTTCGCCTGGACGCTGCTGGTGGTGCTGCCCTACTGGATCATCTGCTGCCGCCGTGAGCCGCCGCCGCTGCGGCGCGAGAGCCGGGTTTTGCGCCCGCTCCCCATCCCCGCAAGCTGAATTTTGCGCCATGGCGCGGGCCTGCGGCGCCGCTTATGGTTCCGGCCCAGACCCATGCCAAGAGGCCGAATATGCAGCTCTCCCACCTCAGACAACGCCTTGCCGCGCTCAACGACCTGCTCGCCATCCGCTCCAACCAGATTTTCGCGAGCATGGGGTTTTTCTGGTTCTGCCTGATCTTCACGCTGATTCCGCTGCACTGGCCGGCAACCATGCCCTTCGTGCAATATGCCAGCTCCGGCGTGCTGCAGCTGGTCGCCCTGCCGCTGATCGGCGTCGGCACCATTCTCGCGGCGCGCGCCTCCGACGAGCTGGCCAAGGAACAGCATGACGCGGTGATGGAGACCTTCGCCAATATGCAGGCCATGATGACCGAGCTGCACCAGATGCACGAGGAGCTGAACGCACGGCTGACCCGCGTCCTTGCGGCCGACGACGAAACCTGACCAACGCTTCCCCCGCCGGCGCGCGCTTTTTTCCAACTTTGTGAACGGCACGGCCCTTGATCTTGCATTCAGGGCGGGTATATGCCGCCTTCCGGCGACGGGAATGATTTTCGTCGCCTTTTTCGCAACCCAATACAGGATCACATGAACCCGCGATCTACCAGCCAGACCTCGGAGAGTGACAGTCGGCGCTTCGCGCCCGCTGATATCTTCGCCGTCTGGACCATCGCCCGGGCTGGAATGTTCGGAGCAGCGCGCACGACCCGCTGATCCGCTCCTCCCTCCCGGGTTTGCTTCTAACGCTGACCTCAGGAGGGATCGATATGATCTTTCGTCGCAACACAACTCGCCTGTCTTCCCCTCCCGCTATGCAGGAGGTTCTCTACGCCGAGATCCCACCGCGCCGCCGCGTGGTTGCCGCCTGGCGCCGTGACGAGGCCTCCGGCCGCGTCACCATGGTGTGGAAACTGCTTCCGCCTGGCAAAAAAGCCGCAGGCTGACAGGCCGGCTTCATGGCTCGCGCATGACCGGTTCAGAACAAACCATATCCGAGCGGAGCAAAAGACTTCTTTTTACGAACAAAAAAAGCTTTTTTAATCTGGGCCGTGCTGGGTTCGCCGCCGGCCCAGATTAGAAAAAGCTTTTGCACCATTTAAAAAGATTGCGCCATAGACACAACCTTTTCAAACAAACAAAAATACCGATTAGCCGCCGAAAGAATCAGGATCGTTCACGCCACTATGCACGACAGTCCCGTTCGAGTTCTGCGTCTGCGACTGCGAAGCCGACGCGGCATTGGCGGCCATCGGAGCCAGCGCGGCGAGCAGCGCTAGAACCGGAAGAATTTTAAAAGATACAAGCATAACCAACAACCTTTCTGAGCAACAGGACACGACCAGCGTCCTTGTGCAGCGCAATATGAAACTTCGATGACACCCAAACAAGCACCACGCCGCCTATCTGCCCCGCAAAATCGCGACAGCTTGCGCCCTGACAAAACGGGCCGCGCATCACCCGCGTCGATTTCAATTTAATTTGTTCCAATAAATTACTGATTGTTTTGCAAATTCAAAAAGCACAACATCAACATCAATCAGCGAAACAATTCGCTCCATCATGATTTTCTATTGTTTTTCCTAAGGATTTCCGATCCTCCAGAAACAAAAAAGGCGGCAAACCTTCCGGTCCGCCGCCTTCATAAAAAACCGAAGGCCTCTCGGCCCCGGCGGGGTTTCAGGGGCGGTGCCCCTGATCCTTGACCTTAAGCCGCCGCCTTCGCCTCACGGCGGCGGCGGGTGAGCACGAACTCGGTATAGCCGTTCGGCTGGTTACGGCCGTCGAACACCAGGTCCAGCGCGGCCGCGAAGGCCGGGCCGTTGAAGTCCGGCGCCATCGGCTTGTAGGCCGCATCGCCGGCGTTCTGCTTGTCCACCACCACGGCCATGCGCTTCAGGGTCTCCATCACCTGTTCCTTGCTGGCGATGCCCTGCAGCAGCCAGTTGGCGATGTGCTGCGAGGAGATGCGCAAGGTCGCGCGGTCTTCCATCAGCCCCACGTCGTGGATGTCCGGCACCTTGGAGCAGCCAACACCCTGGTCGATCCAGCGCACCACGTAGCCCAGCAGGCCCTGGCAGTTATTGTCCAGCTCCTGCTGCACCTCTGCCGGGTTCCAGTTCGGCCGGTCGGCGAGCGGGATGGTCAGCAGGTCGTCCAGCTTCGCAACCGGGCGGGATTTCAGCTCCTCCTGCCGGGCCGCGACATCCACGCCGTGATAATGCGTCGCATGCAGCGTCGCAGCGGTGGGCGAAGGCACCCAGGCGGTGTTGGCGCCGGCCTTCGGATGCGCGACCTTCTGCTCCAGCATTGCCGCCATCTGGTCGGGTGCCGCCCACATGCCCTTGCCGATCTGCGCCTTGCCCTGCAGCCCGCACGCCAGGCCGAAATCGACATTGCGGTCCTCATAGGCCTTGATCCACGGCGTGTTCTTGATGTCCGCCTTGCGGAGGAACGCGCCCGCCTCGATCGAGGTGTGGATCTCGTCGCCGGTGCGGTCGAGGAAGCCGGTATTGATGAACGCCACGCGCGACTTCGCCGCCGCGATGCAGGCCTTGAGGTTGGCGCTGGTGCGGCGCTCCTCGTCCATGATGCCCATTTTCAACGTGTTCGCGGGCAGCTTCAGCAGCGTCTCCACCGCGCCGAACAGCGCGTTGGCGAGCGCCACTTCTTCCGGCCCGTGCAGCTTCGGCTTGACGATATAGACCGAGCCCTTGCGCGAATTGGCGCGCGACTTCAGGTCGTGCATGGCGATCAGCGAGGTGATCACGGCGTCGATCACCGTCTCCGGCACTTCATGACCATTCGCATCGAGGATCGCATCGGTCAGCATATGGTGGCCGACATTGCGCACCAGCATCAGCGAGCGGCCATGCAGCACCACTTTGCCCTTGCCGTCCGGCGCGGTGTAGCTACGGTCCGGGTTCAGCTTGCGGGTGAAGGTCTTGCCGTTCTTCTCCACCGGGGATTCCAGCGTGCCCTTCATCAGGCCGAGCCAGCAGCGATACACCTCGGCCTTGTCGGCGGCGTCCACCGCGGCGACGCTGTCCTCGCAGTCCATGATCGTGCTGATCGCGGATTCGAGAACGATGTCGGCCACACCGGCGGCGTCATCCTTGCCGATCGGGCTGGCCGGGTTGATCACCAGCTCGACATGCAGCTTGTGGTTCTGCAGCAAAATCGCCGTGGGGTGCGCGGCCTCGCCATTATAGCCGATGAATTTCGCGCCGTCCTTCAGCCCGGTCTCGCCGGAGGGCAGCGACACGGAAAGATGGCCGTTCTTCACCCGGTAGGCCTGCGCCTCGGTATGGCTGCCATGGCTCAGCGGGAAATACGCATCGAGGAAGGCGCGGCCACGGGCCACCACTTTCTGCGCCCGCGCCTTGTTGAACCCGGCGGTCCGCTTCGCGTCGCCGTCATCGGCGATCGCGTCGGTGCCGTAGAGCGCGTCGTACAGGCTGCCCCAGCGGGCATTGGCCGCGTTCAGCGCGTAGCGGGCATTGTTCACCGGCACCACCAGCTGCGGCCCGGCGATGTTAGCGATCTCGTCATCCACATGGTCGGTGTCGACGGCGACACCGGCCGGCTCCGGCAGCAGGTAGCCGATCTCCTTCAGGAAGGCCTGATAGGCGGCGGCGTCATGCTTCTGGCCCTTATGGTCGCGGTGCCAGGCGTCGAGCTTGGCCTGGATCGCATCGCGCTTGGCCATCAGCGCGGCGTTGCGCGGCGAGAATTCCTTCAGCAGCGCGGCAAAGCCGGCCCAGAAGGCGGCGGCATCAAGGCCGGTGCCGGGCAGCGCCTCGTTTTCCACGAAATCATAAAGCACGGTGGCAACTTGCAGGCCGCCGGCATTGGTTCTGGCGTCGGACATCGGGTAAGGCTCCTCGTTTTTGTTAGCCTGTGATGCCGCATCGGCGCGGAATTGCAAGGGGCCGGACGTCACCCCATCCAGGCATGTCAGTCGAACCAGGTGCGGTGGCTGAGCGGCCGCGCCGCCTGCCAGAGTGCCGAAAACCCGCCGAAATCCACCCAGTCGCCGGGCAGATCCCGCCCGAACGGCCCGGAAGCATGGACAAAATTTTGCCCGACGATGCTTTGCCCCTCGCGCTGCGTCTCCGGCAGGGCAAACCCGCCTTCGGGGTTCTGGTCGACCAGCTTGAACCACCGGTAGCCGAGCTCATACAGCGCCTGCACCGGCGCCAGCGTATGGCATTCGACGGAACAGAAATCCGGCAATGGCTGCCCCCCGGCGCCGGATGAAAACGCCCCCTCGGCGCCCTCGATGTCGATTTTCGCATAATGCGGCACGCCGTGCTTGGCCGTCAGCGTCGCCCAGTCAATGGTCAGCACATGGTAGCTGCGGAAGCTGCCCGGGGCGAATTCGGCCCGGCTGTTTTGCAGCCCGGAGAGCCCCTGATGCTGCGCGTGGTGAAAAAATTCCACAATCTCGCCCGGCCGCGCCCCGGCCGCGGCGTTGTGGATCACCAGCCGCCCTGCCGCGATCTCCGCCTTGAAGCGCGCGCACAGCGCATAATACACCTCGGCATCCGCCTCCACCCCGACCACACGAAACCCTTTGGCCAGATAGAATTCGGTGTCGTTGCCCTCGGAGATGCCGATATCGAAGATCAGATCCGTGACCGGATGTTGATCAGGGCCGCGCGCCATAGCCGCCAGCCGCGCCTGCAGCGCCGGCAACAGGCGCAGCGGCGTCTCGTCCTGTACCTCGTGCACATCGTAACCGCGCCAGAGATTCTCATGAATACGGACGTCCGGACGCTTCCTCAATCGCTCCAGAAAATGTTCCATACTGCGGCATTGGTAGTGCATCAGCCGCGCCACCGACCAATCCGGCTCACCGACGATAATACCCCGCGTCTCCCCCCACACCGCCACCGCGCCATTGGCGAGCAGGGTGCGCTCCGGCGCCGTGTCGAAGCAGTGCACGTTGCGCCAGTCCGGACCGACCTTTTGCGGCCGCACGAAGCATTTGACATGGCGGTTGATCGGCTGCGAGGATTTTCCATGCCAGGTATAGGCTGCCACTGGCGGTATTTTGGGCTTCAGGTAATGGCTGGAACTGCCGTAATTGCACCAGTTCACCGCCACCGCATCGGCTTGCGGGAACCGCGCCAGAAATTCAGGTACCGTCGCATCCTGCTCCAAACGCAAAAACTCGTCGGCGTCGAAAAACGCCAACCAGACGAATTCGTCGGCATATTCGGTCAAGGCGAGCTGGTAGGAGAGTTTTTGCCGCTCCTCATAGCGCCTATCGCGCGGGCCGTGGGTACGGTGCAGGCGAAGTCCTGCATCAGCGCGGCCTGCTGCAACAACTCCCAGGTACCGTCATCGGACTCATCGTCGAACACGACGCAGGTATCGACACCAAGCAGATGGTACCAAGCGAGCAGGCGGCGATATCGCTCGCCTCGTTTTTCACCACCAGCACCACTGCGCAGGTTTTTTGCAATTCTCGATCACGAGGCTCTCGGGCATTTCCACATGCCCGGAGGAGCCGAATATCGCCCAGGGAACCGCAATCGCGGCCTCCGGCCGCGCCGCCAGCAGCGCCCGCAGCGACAGCCCCTCATCCAGAACCAAAAACTCATCGCTGTCGAAAAAGGCCAGCCACTCGAACTCTTCCCACAGCCGGTCTGCTGCCTCGGCGTAGCTCGCCGCCTGAAACCCCGGGCCGCGGCCCGGCCAATCGAGGACCCGCACATCAAGCCGGGGCTTAGGCTGCGCGCGACCTCGACGGTCCGGTCCGTGCTGGCGTTGTCGAGCAGCAGAACCGCATCGAACCCAACGCAAAACTGCCAGGCCAGCCACTCGGCGATATGGCGTTCTTCATTCCGGACGATCGCAACGCAGGCGATTTTGCTCAAACGCACACCTCCTCCGAAACGACTTACATTTTGTTTATTTTTCCTGTTCTGGACAAAAAGACGTTTCTCGACAACCCCCTTGCGGTAAACCGCTATTTCCGTCATCAACGTAATAGGTGTTCGATCAAGAACCGGGCTGGCCGTGTGGCTGGACCCCGCCCAAGCGAACCCTGGCCAACCAAATGGCCGGAGCTTTTCCGGCCACCGAGATCAAGGACCGATGACCGCTCTGCCGACCGACTTTTTCATGTTCCGTTCGGATGAGACGCGGCTCACGTCCGCCCCCCTGTTTTTTCCCCAGAATCGCGGCGTCGCGGCACAGAGAAGAATAAGAATGTCTTCGCTGCCAGCGGACGCGGCGCATCGGAGCTCCCAATTTAATGACGAAAAAAATGTTGATCGACGCCAGCCACGCGGAAGAGACCCGCGTGGTGGTGCTGGATGGTAACCGGCTTGAGGATTTCGACGTTGAGACGGCCAATCGGAAACAAATCAAAGGCAATATCTATCTTGCCAAGGTAATCCGGGTCGAACCCAGCCTGCAGGCCGCGTTTGTCGAGTACGGTGGCAACCGGCACGGCTTCCTCGCCTTCGGCGAAATCCACCCCGATTACTACCAGATCCCGGTTGCCGACCGGAAGCGCCTGCTGGAAATGCAGGCCGAGGACGACGAGGCAGAAGAGGCGCGCGCCGAGGCGGAAGCCGCCCCCGCCGAGGCCAATGGCCGTTCCGCCGCGCAGCCGCTGGACATCAAGCCGATCGAGATTCTCGCCGCCCCGCCCCCGGAAGGCGATGAGGAAGGTACCGCCCCCGCCGAGCTGGCCGCCTCCGCCGCGACACCTGAACTGGCCGTAGACGAGGCCGCCGCCGAACCGGCCGCGGAAATGACCGCCGGCACCGAGCCGCCCCCCCCCGCCAGCGAAGCCGGCGAGATGCCCCGGACCGAGCCACAAGCCCAGCCGGAAGACGCCAACGGCGATGCGCCGGAAGCGGCGGAGAGCGCCGAACCCGAGACCGAGCAGGAACCCGCCCCGCCCCCGGAGAGCCTGGGCGGCGACGGCGACGACGCGGCCGAGGCGCGCGAGCGCCGGCAGCGCCAGCGCTTCTTGCGCAACTACAAGATCCAGGACGTGATCCACCGCCGCCAGATCATGCTGATCCAGGTGGTGAAGGAGGAGCGCGGCAATAAGGGTGCGGCGCTCACCACCTACCTGTCGCTCGCCGGCCGCTATTCCGTGCTGATGCCGAACTCGCCCTCCGGCGGCGGCGTCTCGCGCAAGATCACCTCGGTCGCCGACCGCCGCCGCCTGAAGGAGGCGATGGCCGAGCTGGACGTGCCGGACGGCATGGGGCTGATCGTACGCACCGCCGGCGCCAACCGGCCGAAGCCGGAGATCAAGCGCGACTGCGAGTACCTGCTCCGCCTCTGGGACGACATCCGCGAACGCACGATGGATTCCATCGCCCCGGCGCTGATCTACGAGGAAGCCAGCCTGATCAAGCGCACCATCCGCGACGTGTACACGCGCGACGTGGAGGAGCTGCTGGTCGACGGCGAGGAAGGCTTCCGCGCCGCGCAGGATTTCATGCGCATGCTGATGCCGAGCCACGCCAAGAAGGTGCGTCTCTGGACCGAGGGCCAGCCGCTCTTCTCCCGGCACCAGGTCGAGGCCCAGCTGGATGCGATGCTGAGCCCGGTGGTGCAGCTGCGCTCCGGCGGCTATATCGTCATCAACCAGACCGAGGCGCTGGTCGCCATCGACGTGAACTCCGGCCGCGCCACGCGCGAGCGCAATATCGAGGACACGGCGCTGCGCACCAATCTGGAGGCGGCCGAGGAGGTCGCCAAACAGCTGCGCATGCGCGACCTGGCCGGGCTGATCGTCATCGACTTCATCGACATGGAAGTCCGCAAGAACAACGCGGCGGTCGAGCGCAAGCTGAAGGACGCGCTGAAAAACGACCGGGCGCGCATCCAGGTCGGCGCGATCAGCCATTTCGGCCTGATGGAAATGAGCCGGCAGCGGCTGCGCCCCTCGCTTACCGAGGCCTCGCTGGTGGTCTGCCCGCATTGCGCCGGCATGGGCCATGTGCGCTCGCCGGAGAGCGCTGCGCTGCATATCCTGCGCGCGATCGAGGATGAGGGGGCGAAATACCGCGCCGCGGAGATCGCCGTCACCCTGCCGCCGGAGATCGCCTTCTACCTGTTCAACCACAAGCGCGAGCGGCTTTCGGCCATCGAGGCGCGCTATGCGATGCGGGTGATCTTCACCCCCGACGCAGCGCTCACGGGCAGCAATTTCCGCATCGAGAAAATCCGCGCCCAGACCGCAGCGCCACCGGCCCTGCCCCCGGCCACCTATGCCGGACCGGCACAGCCCGAGCGCCAGCCGGAACGCCAGGCCGAGCGCCGTGCCGCGCCCGCCGAGGCAATGGAGGCGGATGCCGAGGACGAGGACGAGGAGACCACCGAAGCCCCATCCGCGAGCGACACCGCCGAGGAGGGCGAGCGCAAGCGCCGCCGCCGCCGCCGCCGCGGCAAGCGCCGTCCGGAGAACGGAGCCGAGCCGGCGACGGCCGAGACCGCAACGGAGACCGAGAGCGAGACCGGCGAGGCCGAACCCGCGCCGGAAATCCCGGCCGAGGAGCAGCCGAACGAGATCGACCTGGCTCTGGCCGCGGCCCTCGGCGAACCTGCCGACGAGACCACCCCAGCGGCAGCGCCGGCCGAAGCAGAAGCGCCGGAACCCGCGCCGGAACCCCCGGCCGAGCCGCCAGCGGCAGAAGAAGCCCCGCGCCGCCGCCGTGCGCGCGGCGGGCGCCGCCGCCGCACCGACGACGCCCCCGCCGAAGCGGCGCTGACGGCGGAACCGGCACCGGCACCGGCCGAGATGGTCTTTGCCGACGTCGCCGATATCTTCGAGGCGGCGGAACGCGCCGAAGCGGCAGCGCGCCCGACCCGGACCCGGACCCGCGCCGCCCGGGTGGTCGCACCGGCCGCAGCGGCGCCTGACGCGGCCGAACCCACGCCGGCCGAACCGGCCAGCCCGGCGCTTGCCGAGCCGGCTCCGGCGGACATGCCCGCCACGGCAACGCCGCCCGAGACGACGGTCGTCGAGACTGCGGCAATCGAAACGACGATCACCGAGACAGCTTCCATCGTGGCGCCGTCTCCCGAGGCCACACCCGCCGGCAGTGCCGAGCCCGCCTTGGCTCCGGAACCGCTGGTCAAGCCGATCGTCATCGACGCCGACGCCCCGGCGGCGGAAAAGAAACGCGGCTGGTGGCGCCGCTGAGCGGCACCGCATTGCAAATTGCAACACCACCTGCCGGCGCCCCGCGCGCCGGCAGGTTTGCTGCTTTTCGGCCCTCCCGCCCCTTGCTTGTGAGCCGCGCCAAAACTCACTAACCTGCGAGCAGATACGGCGGCGCTTGCCCGGCCCGTGATGTGCCGGAAAGCGGCCAGGCTCGGGCTTGATAATCCCGCCACGACCGACGAATTTGTGCTAGTGTGGCGCTTTAAAAGCCACTTTCAGGAGCGAAAAATTCCATGGCTTACAACCCTAACGGCAACTCATATCGCACGGTGCAGAACGGCTATGCCGCTGCCGGCAGTGCGGCGCTGCTCGATCAGGGCCTGCGCGCCTATATGCTGCGCGTGTACAACTGGATGGCGTCCGGCCTGGTGCTCACCGGCCTGGTGGCCTTCGCCATCTCCCATACCGGGCTGCTGGACGCCTTCTACCCGATGGTGCAGACGGCGAGCGGCGAGTTCATCCGCCACCCCTCCCCGCTGGCCTATCTCTCGATCTTCCTGCCGCTGGTCTTCGTGATGGTGATGAGCTTCGGCATCAACAAGCTCTCCACCACCGCCGCCCAGGCGCTGTTCTGGGTGTTCTGCGCGGCGATGGGCGCCAGCCTCACCAACATCTTCCTGGTCTATACCCAGACCTCGATCGCGCAGGTCTTCTTCATCACCGCTGGCACTTTCGCCGGCACCAGCCTGTACGGCTATACCACGAAACGCGACCTGACGAGCTTCGGCAGCTTCCTGATCATGGGGCTGATCGGCATCCTGCTGGCCATGGTGGTCAACATCTTCCTGCACTCCCCGGCGATCAACTTCGCCGTCAGCGTGCTGGGCGTGCTGATCTTCACCGGCCTTGCCGCCTATGACACGCAGCGCATCAAGACCAGCTACATGCAGTTCGGCGCCTCCTACGGCGTGGCAATGGCCGGCAAGCGCAGCGTCTACGACGCGCTGACCCTGTACCTGAACTTCATCAACCTGTTTATGTTCCTGCTGCAGCTGTTCGGCCAGCGCAACAGCCGGTAACGGGCATAAAAGGCTGAATGTAAAAACGGCGCTCGTGCAACGAGCGCCGTTTTTTGTTGGCCTGAAAAAGCGCTTCTTTTTGTGAACAAAGAAGCAAAAAAACTTTTTTATTCTGGGCCGTGCTGGTTTCAGCGCCGCAGGCCCAAAGGAGCAAAAATTTTTGCGCCGCTTTTTTTTAAAAAGCGGCTGCTTGCCTACCCCTGCCTTGGCTCCAAAGCCGCCTGCATCTCCGCCCATTCGCGCTTGGAGAGGCCGGAAGAGACCTGATCCACCGCCTCGCCCGCCAACTTCTTGCGCACCACCTCCAGCATCTTTGCCGAGAACGTCACCGCCCCCAGCCGGTAGTCGCAGAACGCGGCATAAGAGAGCGGCACCCAGGCTTTCACCGTTTGCAGCATCGCCTCGGCATAGGCGCGGATCTCGTATTGCGCGTGGCTGTCGGCGCGCAGGCGCAGGAAATGGAAGAGATTGTGCAGATCGGTCTTCCAGTACCACTGCGTATAGGTGTTCAGCGTCAGGTTCATCCGCGCCAGCTCGCGGGCCAGGCCGATATCCTCCTCCAGCATAAGCTCGTAATGCCCGTAGGTCTGCTCCGCGTCCTGGCGCAGCAGCCCCAGCACCTGCTTGGCGGTCGCCTCGTCCAGCACCTCGCCCCGCCCCTGGCGGTTGTCGATCGACTGCGCCGCCAGATGTTCCTGCGCCGGCAGGTAATAATCCTTGTCCATGATCGAGTAGCGCGCCGAATACTCGTTCACGTTCGCGGTGCGGTGCCGGATCCATTGCCGCGCCACGAAAATCGGCAGTTTCACGTGGAACTTGATCTCGCACATCTCGAACGGCGTGGAATGATAATGCCGCATCAGATAGCGGATCAGCCCTTCATCCTCAGTGGTCTTGCGCGTGCCGCGCCCGTAGGAGACGCGCGCCGCCTGCACCACCGCGGCATCGTCGCCCATGTAGTCGACGACGCGGATGAAGCCATGGTCCAGCACCGGGATGGCGGCGTACAGCAGCTCCTCCAGTGCCGGTACGGTGGGACGGCGCGTCGCATGGCTTTGCGCCCGCGCGGTTTCGATTTCGCTGTTCTGGTCGGGTGTGAGGCTCATAATGTCTCTCTCTTCCATATCCTCGCATGATTGCCTATATTGGGTGTGCCGGCTTGCCGGCTATGGCGATAAACGATGCGTGGAATAATCGTTGTGGACCCGGGGGCAGTACCCGGCGCCTCCACCATTCTTTTCCGCAGCGCCCCGGTGACGAAGCGAAAGCCTCGTCAAATTCGGGGCGGTGCAGAAAAATATGGGGGCGAAACAGGCTCGACACGCGTGGTAAAGACCCATCTTTTGCTCGGCATTGTACCGCCGTTATCGGGCTATATTATAAATGCGAACGATAACAACGTTGCATTCGCGGTCGCTGCCTAACTAGCAGCTAAGCGCGGTTCGGGGGGCACCGGGCAACAGAAGCCCCCCACTTCCGTCCCTTCACATTATCGCCGGCATCCGTACATCATGCCCGCCGCCTCGCGCGGCCCGGTAGCCATTCTGCTGCCCGCCTACGCTTCAACAGGGAGTCCCCATCGATGCCTCAGTCCGACCATGTTCATGTCTTCGCCATCCTCACCGCCCAGCCCGGCAAGGAAAGCATCCTCCGCGACGCGCTACTGGCGATGATCGAGCCCACCAAAAAAGAGCCGGGCTGCATCTCCTACATGCTGCACGAGGACCCGAAGGACCCGGCCAGCTTCTATTTCTTCGAGATCTACAAGGACCAGGCGGCAACCGATTTCCACATGAACTCGCCCTATCTGGCCGCAGCGCTGGCGAAGGTCGGCCCGATCCTGGCCGGCACGCCGGTTATCGCGCAGACCAGGCTGCTCGCCGGCTCCTAGGTCAGAGTAGGAAAGCAGCCGCTTTTTGAAAAAAGCGGTTTTTTGCTCCTTTGGGCCTGTGGCGGCGAAACCGGCACGGCCCAGAACAAAAAAGTTTTTTTGCTACTTTTTGTTCACAAAAAGTAGCCTTCCTTTCCCAACCTCTGCGCCCCGACCAAAAAAAAGGCGGCGCATAAAGCGCCGCCAAGTTTAGGGAGGAAACGTCCAAGAAAGACAGGAGAGAAAACTCATCCTGTCGAGGGCTTTAATAGGCGATCCTGCTCCTCGCTCACAAGCGAGCTTTGCGCAGCGCAGCGATACCGGATTCGATATCATTCTGTACTGTTTTTCATAGCAACCCTGCGCGCCGTGCAGCTTTCTGCACGAGGTCGCCATACCTTACCGAGGCACCAGAACGATTACCGCCGCCTGCGCCGCGATGCCCTCGCCGCGGCCGGGAAAACCGAGCCTCTCGGTGGTCGTCGCCTTCACGGAGATCTTTTCGATATCCACGCCCAGCAGCTCCGCCAGCCGCGCCCGCATCGCCGGGGCGTGCGGCGTGATCTTCGGCCGCTCGCAGATCAGCGTGACATCGGCATTGGCCAGCTCCCCGCCCCGCGCGGCAATGCGCTCGGCGGCATGGCGCAGGAAACGGGCGCTGTCGGCGTCCTTCCAGGCGTCTTCGGTGGGCGGGAAATGCCGGCCGATATCGCCTTCGGCCAGCGCGCCATAGATCGCGTCGCACAGCGCGTGGATGCCGACATCGGCATCGGAATGCCCGGCCAGGCCCAGCTCATGGGGCACGGTCACGCCGCAAAGGATCATCGGGCGGTCGGGCGCCATGGCGTGGACGTCGAATCCGGTGCCGATACGGGGAATCATGCAAGCTCCTGCAATAGGTTTCAGCGGCAGATGTGACGAGCCACGGCAAATGCGTCAACCGGGCGCGAAGCGCACGGTGCCACCGCCGCCGTCGCACGCATGCGCGGCGCGCTTTTTATGCATACTTCCGGTTTAGGCCGATTGCGCTGCACGCGCCCCGCCTGTAATTTGCACAAATCATGAGCAATGGCTTTTCTCCCCTCATCAAACCGATCACCCTCGGCAGCGGGCCGAAAGCGGTCACGCTGGACGTGCCGGTGATCCTGGCGCCGCTCTCTGGCGTCACCGACCTGCCGTTCCGCGCGCTGGCCAAATCCCTCGGCGCCGGGCTGGTGGTCTCGGAGATGATCGCCTCCTGGGCGATGGTGCGGGAGAACCGCAACACCATGCGCATGGCCGAGGTGGTGGCCGGCGGCGGCCCGTCCTCGGTGCAGCTCGCCGGTTGCGATCCCGAGGCCATGGCCGAGGCGGCGCGCATCGCCGTCGCCAACGGCGCCGACCTGATCGACATCAATTTCGGCTGCCCGGTGAAAAAAGTCGCGGTCGGCCAGGCCGCCGGCTCGGCGCTGATGCGCGACGAGATCCAGGCGGCGCGCATCCTGGAGGCCACCGCCCGCGCCGTCGAGGTGCCGGTGACGCTGAAAATGCGCATGGGCTGGGACCATAACAGCCTGAACGCCCCCGCTTTGGCCCGCATCGCCGAGGCCTCCGGCATCACCATGATCACCGTGCACGGCCGCACCCGCCAGCAATTCTACGAGGGCGTGGCGGACTGGGACTTCGTCCGCCAGGTGAAGGACGCGACCACGCTCCCCGTCATCGTCAATGGCGACATCACCACCGAGCACAAGGCCGAGAAGGCGCTGCGCCGCGCCGGCGCCGATGGCGTGATGATCGGCCGCGGCGCCTATGGCCGCCCCTGGTTCCTGAAGCAGGTCGCCGACTATCTCATCACCGGCGCGCTCACCGCGCCCCCCAGCCTCGCGGAACAAAAAGACATTCTCCTCCAGCATTACCGCGCGATCCGCGCGCATTTCGGCGAGGGCCCTGGCGTGCGCCTGGGCCGCAAGCATGTCGCCTGGTACAGCCACGGCCTGCACGGCTCGGCCGCCTTCCGCGCGCAGATGAACCGGCTGGACAGCGGTGCGGCGGTGGAGCAGCTGATCCACGATTTCTACGACCCGCTGATCGCCTCCGGCTTCGTGCGCCAGGACGAGCTGGCGCTCGCGGCATGAGCGGCATCAAACGGGCCTTCGGCATGATCAAACGCTCTGCCGCATCACGCCAGAACATCACCCTGGACGCGACGCAGATCCTCGCCGCTTTGCCGCTCGCGGTGGCGGTGCTGGACGAGCAAGATGTGTTCATCTCGATCAATTACGCGGCCGAGGAGTTTTTCGGCTCCTCCCAGGCGATGCTGCTGCACGTCAATCTCAGCGACATCCTGCCGGCGGACCACCCGATCTTCCTACTCCTGGAGCGCGCCCGGCGCGATGGCTTGAGCGTTGCCGAGCACGACATGATCCTGGAGGGCCCGCGCATGACGCGGCGCGGCTGCTCGGTGCAGGCCGCACCACTGCCGGACTCGCCCGGCTGCGTGGTGCTGACCCTGCAGGACGAATCCGCCGCCCGCGCGCTCGACCAGCAGATGTCAGCCCGCAACGCCGCGCGCAGCATCACCGGCATGGCGGCGATCCTGGCGCATGAGGTGAAGAACCCGCTCTCGGGCATCCGCGGCGCGGCGCAGTTGCTGGAGACCAGCGCCCCGCCGCAGGACCGCGAGCTCGCGGTGCTGATCCGCGACGAGGCCGACCGCATCCGCGCCATGGTCGAGCGCATGGAGACCTTCGGCGAGAAAAAGCTGGAGCGTCAGGCGGTGAACATCCACCGCGTGCTGGAGCATGTCCGCCGGCTCGCCGGTTCCGGCTTCGCCGCGAACGTGAAATTCATCGAGACCTACGACCCCTCGCTGCCGCATGTGCACGGCAACCGCGACCAGCTGATCCAGGTGCTGCTGAACCTGGTAAAGAACGCCGCCGAGGCGATCGCCGGCACCGACCGCGCCGATGGCGAGATCCATCTCTCCACCGGTTTCCAGCGCGGCGTGCGGCTCACCGCCTCCTCCGGCCGGTCCCGCGCCAACCTGCCGCTATTCGTCGCGGTGCGCGACAACGGCCCCGGCATCCCCGAGGACATCCGCCGCCATCTGTTCGAGCCCTTCATCAGCACCAAGGCCACCGGCAGCGGGCTCGGCCTGGCGCTGGTGGCCAAAATCGTCGCCGACCATGGCGGGCTGATCGATGTCGACAGCCGCCCCGGCCGCACCGAGTTCCGCATCAACCTGCCGGTTTTCGAAGAACCGCCTGAGAGTAACACCTGATGACCCTGCCGACTGTTTTGATCGCCGATGACGATCGCTCCATCCGCACCGTGCTGACCCAGGCGCTCGGGCGTTCGGGCTATCAGGTGCGGGCGACCTCCTCCGCCGCCACGCTGTGGCGCTGGGTGGAGGATGGCGAGGGCGACGTGGTCATCACCGACGTGATCATGCCCGACGAGAACGGGCTGGACCTGATCCCGCGCATCCGCCGCATCCGCCCGGAACTGCCGGTGATCGTGATGAGCGCGCAATCGACCCTGACCACCGCGGTGCAGGCCACACAGCGCGGCGCGTTCGACTATCTGCCCAAGCCGTTCGATCTCGGCGATCTGCTCGCCGTGGTCGACCGCGCGTTAAAACAGCCGATCGCGCAGGCCAGCACGGCAGAGGCGCAAAAACCCGGCGCCGACGACGCCATGCCGCTGATCGGCCGCAGCCCGGCGATGCAGGAGATCTACCGCATCATCGCCCGGCTCACGACCACTGATCTCACCGTGATGATCAACGGCGAGAGCGGCGCCGGCAAGGAGCTGGTGGCGCGCGCGCTGCACGATTACGGCCGCCGCCGGCAGGGGCCGTTCGTCGCCATCAACATGGCGGCGATCCCGCGCGAGCTGATCGAGAGCGAGTTGTTCGGCCATGAGCGCGGCGCCTTCACCGGCGCCACCAACCGCCATGTCGGCCGTTTCGAGCAGGCCAATGGCGGCACGCTGTTCCTAGACGAGATCGGCGACATGCCGCCCGAGGCGCAGACAAGGCTGCTGCGCGTGCTCCAGGAGGGCGAGTTCACCACCGTCGGCGGGCGCCAGCCGATCCGCGCCAATGCCCGCATCGTCGCCGCCACGCATCGCGACCTGCGCGCGCTGATCCGCACCGGCCAGTTCCGCGAGGATTTGTTCTACCGCCTCAACGTCGTGCCGATCCGCCTGCCGCCCTTGCGCGAGCGGCCCGACGACATCCCCGCCCTCGCCCAGCATTTCCTCAACAAGGCGCAGAACGAGGGGCTGCCGGCCAAGACCCTGGCTCCGGAGGCGATGGCCATGCTCGCCGCCTATCGCTGGCCGGGCAATGTGCGTGAGCTAGAAAACCTGATCCGCCGCCTGGCCGCTTTGGTGCCGCAGCCGGTCATCACCGAGGCGGTGCTGGCCGAGGAGCTCAACGACTACGTGGCGGTGGAGGAGCCGGTGGAGGTGAACGGCGAGGACCCGGACACCATGACCGCGGTGGTGGAGCGGCATGTGAACCGGCTGCTCGCGGCGATCCGCGAAAGCGGCGAGGAAGGCGTGCTGTATGAGCGCGCTTTGGCCGAGCTGGAACGCCCGCTGATCCGCATGACGCTGGCCGAGACCCGGGGCAACCAGATCCGCGCCGCTGCCCTGCTCGGCCTCAACCGCAACACGCTGCGCAAAAAAATCCGCGAGCACGGCATCGGCGTGCAGCGCCGGGTGGGCTGATGCCATCCGATTTCGAGACACGCTCCCGCCCCTGGCCAGGCAACGCCCTGGACATCATGCTCGGACGTGTCTCGACGCTGCTGGTCGCCTCGGTCGCGCTCACCCTCGGCATCGCCTCCTTCGCGGTGCTGGCCGGGCGGATCAAGCTGAATGTGCATTCCGGCGTCGCGGTCGGAATGATGGTAGCCGATTTCGCCGCCCTGCTGATGCTCATCATCCTGCTAGTCGGCCGCGTCACCCGGGTGCTGCTGGAGCACAGGCGTGGGGCTGCCGGGGCGCGGCTGCATGTGCGGCTGGTGTTCCTGTTCGGCTGCGTCGCCGCCGTGCCGGCCATCCTGGTCGCCGCCTTCGCCATCGTCTTTTTCAATTTCGGCATCCAGGCCTGGTTCAACCAGCGCGTGCAGACCGCGCTGGACGAGAGCAACCAGGTCGCCCAGGGCTATCTCGCCGAGCATAACAACGACATCCGCCTGGATGCGCTGGCGATGGCCGGCGACCTCTCGCAGAACGGCTCGGTGTTCTTCGGCGACCCCAACGAGTTCGCCAATTACCTGGAGGTCCAGGTGGCCGAGCGCGGCCTGACCGAGGCGGAGATTTTCGGCCCGCAAAGCGGCATGGTCGCCTCGGCCGGGCTGTTCGGCGGGATCGCCGCCACCGTGCCGGATGCGCGCGTCCAGGCCCAGGCCCAGGCCGGCGAAGTGCCGGTGATCGCCCCGCCCGGCAGCACCGTCGAGCAGGCGGTGATCAAGCTCGACATCACCCCGCCGCTGATGTTGATGATCGAGAAGCCGATCGACCCGGCGATCCTCGATCACGTCAACCGCACGCAGCGGGCGGTGGCGGAGTACCAGCGCCTGTCGCGCAACCGCGCCGGGCTGGAGGTCTCCTTCGCGCTGGTCATCGCCATCCTGACCTTGCTGGTGCTCTCGGCCCTGGTCGGCTTCGGCCTGGTCATCGCCAACCAGATCGCCAAGCCGATCGGCCATCTGATCCGCGCCGCGGAGAATGTGCGCGAGGGCGATCTCTCGGTGCGGGTGCCCGAGCGCGATACCGGCGACGAGATGGCCGGCCTCTCCCGCGCCTTCAACCGCATGACCGCGCAGCTTAGCGCACAGCGCGCCGAGCTGCTGGACGTGAACGGCCAGCTGGACGCGCGCCGGCGCTTCACCGAGACGGTGCTGGCCGGCGTCTCTGCCGGCGTCATCGGCCTCGACAATAACGGCCGCATCGAACTGCCGAACCGCGCCGCCTCGGAATTGCTGCGAATCGACCTACTGCCGCAAACTGGCCGCAGTCTTGCCGAGGTCGTGCCCGAATTTCAGCCGCTGATGGCCGCCGTGATGGCGAATCCCGAACGCCCGGCGACGGCGGAAATCGAACATGGCCCGGCGATGCACAAGCGGGTGCTGCTGGTGCGCATCGGCGCGGAAATGAAGGCGGGCATGGCGGACGGGTTCATCGTCACTTTCGACGACGTCACGGAACTGCTCTCGGCGCAGCGCAAGGCTGCCTGGGCGGATGTGGCGCGGCGCATCGCGCATGAGATCAAGAACCCGCTGACGCCGATCCAGCTCTCCGCCGAGCGGTTGAAACGCCGCTTCGCCAAGGAGATCACCTCCGACCCCGACAGTTTTGCCCAATGCGCCGATACGATCGTGCGCCATGTCGGCGATATCGGCCGCATGGTCGACGAGTTCTCCACCTTCGCGCGCATGCCCGCACCGGTGATGCGGACCGAATCGCTGGAGCGCATCGCCCGCGAGGCGATGGTGCTGCAGCGCGTCGCGCAATCGCAGATCGAATGGACCGTCGAGATCAAGGACAATCTGCGCGCCACCTGCGACCGGCGGCTGCTCGGCCAGGCGCTGACCAACCTGCTGCAGAACGCCACCGACGCGGTGGCGATGCGCGACGGCGCGAAACATGTCACATTGCGGCTTGCAGCCGACGGGCCGAACGCCGTGCTCAGCGTCATCGATGACGGTATCGGCCTGCCCGAGACCGACCGCGCCCGCCTCACCGAGCCTTATGTCACGCACAAGCCGAAGGGTACGGGGCTTGGCCTTGCCATCGTGCGCAAGATCATGGAGGACCATGGCGGCCAGCTCGAGCTGCTCGAAGGGCCTAGTAGTGTCGGGGCTGAGGTGCGCCTGATCCTGCCGGCGTCCCTGGAATTGGCCACGGAAGAGGTCAGAGCATGATGACGCGAAGCGAAGGAAGCGCTTCTTTTTTGCAAAAAAGAAGCAAAAAACTTTCGTTACTCCGGACCGTGCTGGTTTCACCGCCACGGTCCCAACTGAACAAAAATTTTTGCGCCGCTTTTTTTAAAAAGCGGCTGCTTATATGCCTTCCGCCAAATCTACCCCGCGCCAAGGAGTTGCCCGCACGATGACTGAGATCCTGATCGTCGACGACGAGCCGGATATCCGCCTGCTGGTCGAGGCGATTTTGCGCGACGAGGGTTATGAGGCGCGCACCGCCGCCACCGCGGACGAGGCGATCGCCGCCTACCGCGCCCGCCGCCCGGCGCTGGTGATCCTCGACGTCTGGCTGCAAGGCTCGAAGCTCGACGGCATCGGCATCCTGGAGGTGCTGCATCGGGAAGTCCCGCGCGTGCCGGTGGTGATGATCTCCGGCCATGGCACGATCGAGACCGCGGTCGCGGCGATCCAGCGCGGCGCCTACGACTTCATCGAAAAACCGTTCAATTCAGACCGCCTGCTGCTGGTGGTCCGCCGCGCACTGGAGGCGGCGAAGCTGGCGGCAGAAAACGCCGAGTTGCGCCTGCGCGTCGGCAACGACACCACGCTCACCGGCGAGGGCCATGGCCTCGCCAGCCTGAAGGGGGCGATCGAGCGCGTCGCCCCCACCGGCTCGCGGGTGCTGATCACCGGCGCGCCCGGCTCCGGCAAGGAGACGGTGGCACGCATGATCCACGCCAAATCCCGCCGCGCCGAAGGGCCGTTCGTGGTGCTGAACTGCGCGATCCTGGCGCCGGAGCGGTTCGAGGCGGAATTGTTCGGCGTCGAGGCCGGGGCCGACGGGCAGGCCGCGCCGCGCCGGGTAGGCGTGCTGGAGCGCGCCCATGGCGGCACGCTGCTGCTCGACGAGATCGCCGACATGCCGCTGGAGACCCAGGGCAAGATCGCCCGCGTGCTGCAGGACCAGAGCTTCGAGCGTGTCGGCGGCGCCGCGCGGGTGAAAGTGGACATCCGCGTGCTCGCCACCACCGCAAAGGACCTCGCCGGCGCCATCGCCACCGGGGCATTCCGCGAGGATCTGTATTACCGCCTGGCCGTGGTGCCGCTGCGCGTGCCGGCACTGAAGGAGCGGCGCGAGGATATCCCCGCATTGGCTGCGAGCTTTTTGGCCCGCGCGGCGGAAACCTCCGGCCTGCCGGCCCGGGCCCTGGCCTCGGACGCGATCGCCGCCCTGCAGGCGCATGACTGGCCGGGCAACGTGCGGCAGCTGCGCAATGTGATGGACTGGCTGATGATCATGCGCAGCGCCGAAACCACGGATCTGTTCCGCGCCGAGCATCTGCCGACCGAACTCTCCGTGCACGCGCCGCGCACCCTGGCCATCGACCCCGCCGCCGACGTGATGGCGATGCCGCTGCGCGAGGCGCGCGACGTGTTCGAGACGCAGTACCTGCAGGCACAGCTTTTGCGCTTCGGCGGCAATATCAGCCGCACCGCGAATTTCGTCGGCATGGAACGCAGCGCCCTGCACCGCAAGCTGAAGCAACTCGGCATCGGCGCCGCCGAGGAGCGCGTGCAGGCGTAAGCGGGGGACGGGAAAGAAGCCGCTTAAAAAAAAGCGGCGCAAAAAACTTTTACTCCTTTGGGCCTGTGGCGCTGAAACAAGCACGGCCCAATTTAAAAATGTCTTTTACGCCTTTGCGCCGTGCTGCTTGCAACGCCGCAGGCCCATAAAAGCAAAAATTTTTGCGCCGCTTTTTTTTAAAAGCGGCTGCTTTCTTCTAACCCATCTTTGACATGATTCCGGTTATTTTGGAGGATTTTGGCCTGTTCCCGACGAAGAAATGGCGGAAATTCGCCATTTCTTCTGCGGCTGATTTTTGTAGTGCCATAATATTTGTTTTTTCGTCGATTTCGGTTGATTTTTGCCGATTTCAGAGCGCAGTGTTGCCCCATGTTCATTCGGCGCACCAAGACCCGTAACGGCAAGACCGGAGAAGAATATTTTACCTTTCGGTTGGTGGAGACGGCCCGCATCGGCGGAGCCGTGCGGCAGCACACGGTTTTGAATTTGGGGGCACATTTCGATCTGCCGCAGGCCGAATGGACGGCCCTGGCGGTGCGGATCGAGGATGTGTTGCGCGCTCAGGCATCGCTGGTCACCCCCAGTCCGGCCATCGAAGAGTTGGCCCAACGCTACGCGGCGAGGATCGTCGCCCGACCCGGGGACCAAGCGGCGGCCGGGGATGGGCGTCCGGCCGCGGCGGATCGGTTTCACGACGTTGATCTCGATACATTGGAGCTCATCCGGCCCCGCCATGTTGGCGTGGAGCATGCGGCGCTGACAACGTTGCGGCGTCTCGGCATCGACGACAAACTGCGTGGGCTCGGCTTCAACAAGCCGCAGATCGCCGCGGCAGTGGGGAACATCATCGGCCGTATGGCTGTTCCGGCCAGCGAGCTGGCAACTCATGACTGGTTGCAACACCGCACGGCCCTGGGGGAGTTGATCGATTACGACTATGAGGGGATGGACCTGCAACAGTTGTATCGCAGTGCCGACACTCTTCTAAACCGAACTTTACCGCAAAAATCGCGTAACATATTGATGTGGAACAGTTTCATTTGTTGAAACATGCGCCACCTCATTTCGTCGGCAAACTACGGAAATTTCACGCTAAGGTAGTATGCCGCGCCTGTTTTTGTTCGCCAAAGTGGCTAAACGAGACGATCTTAAGTTTTCGAGCAACTCCTTGTCAAGATTTCGTCTTGCCGAAACATGCCCGCAACGAATGCCAAGATTCGTTATGTTTCAATGTCTTATTGAAAAAACAGGGTAAAGTTCAGTCTAAAACATCGCGATGCTCTCGAGGCCCATATCTTCGGGGCCACGAAATCACTGTTCGATTTGAGCGAGACGATCACGCTCTATGATCTGACGAACACCTATTTCGAAGGAAGCGCCGCCGGCATCGGCAAGGCAAAACGCGGCCGATCCAAGGAAAAACGCAGCGATTGTCCGTTGGTGACCATGGGATTGGTGCTCGACGTCAGCGGCTTCCCCAAACGCAGCCGCGTCTTCGCCGGCAATGCCGGCGAGGCTGGCACACTGCAAGAAATGC
Source organism: uncultured Pseudomonadota bacterium (assembly GCA_963780465.1). Lineage (GTDB taxonomy): Bacteria > Pseudomonadota > Alphaproteobacteria > Acetobacterales > Acetobacteraceae > Acidocella. Next base: position 30,726 of record CAWACI010000007.1, on the reverse strand, counting down.
TGGCGGAACTGGCCGCGCCGAGCGGTGCCACGGTGGTGATGGATGCCGGCATCGCCAGCGAGGCCAATCTCACCTGGCTGACTGAGCAGGGCTATCGCTATGTCGTGGTCAGTCGCAAGCAGACGCGGATCTTCGATCCCGAGAAGGCGATCGAGGTTCCGACCGCCAGAGGCCAGTCGGTACAGGTTCAGCGGGTTCAAGAGGCTGGCCGCAATGAAGTACTGCTCTACTGCTATTCACCGGCACGCGCCGAAAAGGACCGGGCGATCGACACCAAAAAGGCCGACTTCTTCGAGGCAGAGCTGACAAAACTGGCCGCCGGCCTGACGAAGCCCCGCGCCATCAAAGATCCGGGCAAGATCCGCGAACGTATCGGCCGCGCCAAGGAAAAGTACGCCCGCGCCGCCCAGCATTACACCATCGAGCTGACGCTGGACGAAGCCGGCAAGACCGTTACCGCCATCACCTGGAAAAAGGCGCCGAAGGCCAACTCTTCCATGGCCAATCCCGGCATTTATTGCCTGCGCACCACGCTGACCGAGCCGGACGACGCCACGCTATGGCGGATCTATTCCATGCTGACCAATCTGGAGGCGGTCTTCCGCTCGCTGAAAACAGACCTCGGCATGCGCCCCGTCTACCATCGCATCGAGCGCCGGGTGGAAGGCCACCTGTTCATCAGCCTGATCGCCTACTGCATCGTGCACACCATGCGCCTGCAGCTCAAGGCCCAGGGAATCAAAAACTCCTGGGATACCATCCGCGACACCCTGTCGAACCAGGTGCGCATCACCACCACCCTGCTATGCCGCGACGGACGGACCGTTCATGTCCGCAAGGCTAGCCGCCCAGAACCCCATCAACAGGAAATCTACGCCGCACTCGACCTCTCACCCAATCCGGGCGGCACCCAGCGCACCATCGTTTGATCTGCTGCCCCACAGCCCATGAATAAAAGTAGTGCCATACGAGAGCGGGAAAATAACCCATCTATATGATACAAAACAACTTTTGTGAGAAAAATGTCAAAGATGGGCTAAACCTTCGCCGGCACCTGAGGCTTGGGCTCCGCCACCCCCACCCGCGCGGGGAGCGTGATGATGGCGCGCAGGCCGGGATGGTTATCGGCCAGATGCAGCGTGCCGTTATGCAGTTGCGCCACCGCCGCCACCAGCGCCAGGCCAAGGCCCGAGCCGGCGGTGTTGCGCGCCGCTTCGGCACGGAAAAACCGCTCGGTGGCGCGGCCGCGATCCTCCGGCGCGATGCCCGGGCCGCGATCGGCGATGCTGATCTCGATCACCCCCTCGTCCCGCCGCGCGCGCAAGACGATGGCCGTCCCCGGCGCGGTGAATTTCAGCGCGTTGTCGAGCAGGTTGGCCACCGCCTGCTGCACCAGCTCGCGGTCGCCCAGCAGCGGCAGCGCCCGGTCGATCCTGGTCTCCAGCGTCAGCCCCCGCTCCTCCGCCACGGCGCGGTACAGCTCGTCGATGTCGTAGAGCATCGGCGCCAGGTCGATGGCTGCGAAGGCGGCGCGGCGCGACCCGGCCTCGATCTCGGCGATGCGCAGCAGCGCCTCGAACACGCCGACGATGCCGTCCAGATCCTGCGTCGCCCGCTCGATCGCCGATTGCAGATCGTCGATGGAATGGGCGTGCAGCGAGGCATCCTCCAGCCGCGTGCGGGCCCGGGTGATCGGCGTGCGCAGGTCGTGCGCGATGGCGTTGGAGACCTGCCGCACCCCGTCCATCAGCCGCGAGATGCGGTCCAGCATGTCGTTGATGATTTCCGCCAGCTCGTCGAACTCGTCGCCATCCCCGGTCTTGGGGATGCGCCGCGTAAGGTCGCCGCGCGCGATCGCCCGCGTGGTGGTGGAAATATCGCGGATCATCCGGCGGAACAGCGAGCGGATCAGGATCGCGCCGATGATGCCCAGCGCGAACATCAGCCCCAGCGCCCAGAGCAGCCCGTCGCGCAGCACATTGCGCAGCTCCGCGCGCGCCCGCACATCGCGGCCCACCAGCAACTGGTCGCCGCCCGGCAGCGCATAAGCCCGCAGCAGCGCGATCGAGCGCACCCCGTGGCGATTCACCGGCAGCTGGTACCAGCTATCGGTCCCGCTCAGCCCCGCCGGCCATTGGTCGAGATTGCCGATGATGCGGTTGCCCAGCGGATCGATGAGCAGATAAATGCCGTCCGCATCCAGCGCGTCGTTCATGCGGTCATGAATGGCCGCGATCATCGAGGGCAGACCGCCATTGCTGAAATGGTCGTTCAGCGCGATCGAGTCGTTGCGGACGGAGAGCTGCACCTGGCGCTGCAGCAGCCCGACGGTGGAATACCAGAGCGAAAACGCCAGCAAAAACGCCGAGACGCCGAACACCACGGCATAGATCAAGGCGAAGCGGATGCCGGCGGAGCGGATCAGCGGGCGCGGGCGGTGCCGCTGTTGCCCCTCGGCCGGGACCGGCCTGGCCTGCGGCAGATGCCGCCACAAGCCAAGGCCGGGGCGCTGATCGGTATCCATCAAGTTATGCTGCCTGCCGTTAGACCTCTTCGGACTTTAGCATATAGCCTGCATTGCGGACCGTGTGGAGCAGCGGCAGATCGAACGGCTTGTCGATCTTCTGCCGCAACCGCGACACGTGCACGTCGATCACGTTTGTTTGCGGGTCAAAATGGTAGTCCCACACGCCCTCCAGCAGCATGGTGCGGGTGACCACCTGCCCGGCATGACGCATCAGATATTCCAGCAGGCGGAATTCCCGCGGCTGCAGGTCGATCCGCTGCGCGCCGCGGCGCACCGAGCGGGAGAGCAGATCCATCTCCAGATCGCCGACTGCCAGCCGCGTGGTCGGCCCGTCGCTCTTGCCGCGCCGGGTCAGCGCCTCCACCCGCGCCAGCAACTCCGCGAAAGCGAACGGCTTGGTCAGGTAATCGTCACCGCCGGCCTTCAACCCCTTCACGCGGTCATCCACCTGGCCGAGGGCGGAGAGAAACACCACCGGGGTGGCATTGTCCTGGGCCCTCAATGTCTCCAGCAGGCGGAGACCGTCGATCCCGCCGGGCAGCATGCGGTCCAGGATGATCGCATCAAAATTTTCCGACGCGGCAAGAAACAACCCGTCGCGGCCATTGTCGGCATGTTCCACCGTGTGGCCCGCCTCGCGCAGGCCTTTGACAACAAAACCGGCAACATCCTTGTCGTCTTCCACGACGAGTATACGCATCGCTACTCTCCCAGTTGAGCCGGTCGGCGATCTATAATGACCGGCAGGTAGGATATATGGTCATTTTTGCGAATCCCAAGGACCACCTTGGTGTTCGGCGGAATCGAGGCGATCGCGCGGGTCAGGCCGGTGGCGCCGGCCACCGCGGTTCCATCCACGCTCAGCACCACGTCACCGCTCCTCAGCCCCGCCTCGTCGGCCGGGCCGCCGGGCTCGACCCCGGTGATGGCCGCCCCCGGCCCCGTCCCTTCCAGGCTCGCCGGCGCATCGGCGACCGAGAACTCCGAGCCAGCCGCGGGGGATGCTGCCATGGGCGATCAGGGCGGCGACGATCGGCCGCGCGCTGTTGCTGGGAATGGCGAAGCCGATGCCGACCGACCCGCCGGAGGGCGAGACAATCGCCGAATTGATACCGATCACATCGCCCTGCATGTCGAAAGCCGGGCCGCCGGAATTGCCCGGATTGATCGGCGCGTCGAGCTGCAGGAAATGGTCGAACGGGCCGTCGCCGATATCGCGCCCCTCGGCGGAAATAATGCCGAGCGTGAACGAATTGCCCAGCGCGAACGGGTTACCGGCGGCGAGCACCCAGTCGCCGACCTGGGCCGCGGCGGAATCACCCCAATGCGCTTCCGGCAACGGCCTTGGTGACGAAATTTTAACAATTGCGATATCGGTCAGATCATCCACCGCCACAACCCTGCCGGGGAAACGCTCGCCGTCGTTCAATGTCACGACAATGCGCGCCGCCCCCGCGACCACATGGTCATTGGTCACGATCATGCCGTTGCGGCTGACGATGAAGCCCGAGCCGGCCGCGAGAGTGACCGGCGGCGCCTGATGCGGCAGGCGGCGATCCTTGAGCGCGGCCGGCGCCTCGGTCACGGCGATGCCCACCACCACCGGCGCAACCGCCCGCACCAGCGGCGCCAGCGAGGCCGGCGCGCCGGAGAGCAGCCCGAACTGCGCATGCGCCGGCGCGGCGGCCGCGAAAATGGCCAGAACCGTGCCGCCGAGGCAGCGTTTTATGAATGGCACCATGAACAATGCGACATGCCACCCCGCCTTGCGCCGTGCAAGTCATGTCGAAGCGGAGCAAAAGGCTTCTTTTTGTGAACAAAAAGAAGCAAAAAAACTTTTTTAAATTGAGCCCTGCTTGTTTCAGCGCCACCGGCTCAGTTCAAGCAAAAGTTTTTTGCGCCGCTTTTTTCCAAAAAAGCGGCGGCTTTCCTGTTTCCACTTAAACCTATCAGGCTCTGGAGAACCGCCGATTTTGTTCCGTTGCCGTTGAAAACCCCGCATCGCCTTACGAAATCTCAATCGCATCAAGGAGGTGAGCCAATGAGCACGGCAAATGTCGACCCCAACTCCATCGACCTCGATTACCTCAAGCAGGAATTCAACCGCTTCCGCGACGAACTCACCGGCATGCAGGGGAAACTCAGCAACAATGCCTCCGAGGCGCTCGAGCAGATGAGCGCCTATCTGCAGGGCAACACCATCCCTTCGCGCCTCACGATGCTGGAGACCGAGTTCGAGCATCTGACGGAACGGCTGAAAGGCACCAGCAAGGATGCGGTGGTGCGGCTGGAACAGGAGGTCAGCGCAAGGCCGATCACCAGCCTCGCCGTCGCCTTTGGCGTCGGTGTCCTCGCCGCCCAACTCGCCCGCCGCATCTAGCCGCCGGCATGAATGTCTCCCGGCCTGCCGCCCGCATGATCAAAAATGCGGCGATCGGGCTTGGCACGGCGGTGACGATGCTTTGCCTCGTGCTGACGGCGATCGGCTTTTTTGTCGCCGCTTTGTTCATCTGCATCGCGCGGCATCTGGGCGCTGCAGATGCGGCAGCGCTCACAGGTGCTGCGCTGCTGGTGCTCGCGGTGCTCGTCGCCACCGCCGCCAACCTGCTGATACGCCAGGCCCGGCGGCGACAACCCAGCCTGCTCACGGAACTTGGCGGCACGGTCGGCCTGGTCACGCGGCTGGTGGCGATCATGGTCCGGCGCGACCCGAAAAAAGCGATGATCGCATCGCTGGTGGCCGGCGCGCTCGCCGAATACCTCTCAGCGGAACGCAAGCGGTAGAGAGGAAAAGGAAGTAAGCGGCCGCTTTTTGGAAAAAGCGGCGCAAAAACTTTTGCTAAACTGGGCCCGTGGCGTTGAAACCAGCACGGCCTAGTTTAAAAAAGTTTTTTTGCTACTTTTTGTTCACAAAAAGTAGCCTTTCTTCCTTCTTACGCCTGCACGCGCGCTTCGTCGCGCACCGCCTCGGCCTGGCGCAGCAGGCGCAGAAAATTCCCGCCCCAGATTTTTTGCAGCGCCGCGCGGTCATAGCCGCGCTTGGCCAGCTCCACAGTGAGATGCGGCGCCTGCGCGGCGTTCATGAACCCATGCACCCCGCCGCCGCCATCGAAATCCGTGCCGATGCCGACATGCTCGATGCCCATGCGGTTCACCGCGTAGTCGACATGATCGGCGATGTTGGCGACGGTGAGATCGGCGGCGCGCGCCTTCGGTCGCAGGAAGCCGGAGACGATGGTGATCTGCGCCAGCCCGCCGGTCGCCTTCAGCACGTCGAGCTGCTCGTCGTCGAGATTGCGCGGGTGGTCACACAAAGCACGCATGCAGGAATGCGTGGCCAGCACCGGCGTGGCGGACAATGCCGCCGCCTGCAGCATGGTCGATTTCGACGCGTGGGAGACATCGACCAAAATACCGAGCCGGTTCATGCGCGCGATCACCGCGCGGCCGAAGGCGGAGAGCCCGCCATGCTCGGCCTCGGCGTCGTTCAGGTCGCGGCGCGGAATCGCCGCGTCGGCGATCTCGTTATGGCCGTTATGGGTCAGCGTCATGTAGCGGATGCCGCGCCGGGCGAAGGCATCCAGCGTGGCGAGGTCGGTGCCGAGCGAATAGCCGTTCTCGATCGCCGGGATGATCGCAATTTTCCCCGAAGCGAAAGCTGCCTCCACCGCGTCGGCGCTGGTCGCCATCACCCCGCCGGAGCCGTCCCGCGGCGCCATCGCCTCGATCGCGTCCAGCATGGCGCTGGCGCGGATGGTGGCGGCGAGATGCCCGGCGATGTCGCGCGGCCCCTGCGGCACATAGGCGGCAAAGCACACCGCGCCGACGCGCCCGGCCTTGAGCTTCGGCAGGTCGACGCAGCGCGCGCCGTTCTCGAACGGGCTGGGGCCGTTCGGCCAGGGAATGTCGACATGGGTGTCGATGGCGAGCAGGCCGTCATGCGGATCGGTCATCATCATGCGGCATCGTCCAGCGCCTGGCGCCCAGCGTCAAGCGCCTTGCGCATGACGGAGGGCAACTTCGCGCTCGCCGCCGGGGCGCGCAGGGCGGAAGCAGGCAGGTCGGCACGCGCCGCCTGCACCGACAAGGTCAGCGCGAAATGCGTGAACACATGCTCGATCGCCCCGGCATCGCGCCAATCGGCCGCAACCGGCGGCGCCTCGGGCAGCGCCAGCATGCCGCCGAGCAGCCCGCGCGGCGGCCGGCGGATCAGAAACACCTCATCCGCGGCGTCCAGCAGCACATAGGCAATGCCGGTGCGGCGCGGCTTTGCCGGTTTTTTGGCCCGGCGCGGCAGTGCGGCGGCGATCCCCCGCGCCTGGGCGGCGCAATGGCCCAGCCAGGGGCAGATGCCGCAGCCAGGGCTGCGCGGCGTGCAGATGGTGGCGCCAAGGTCGAACAGCGCCTGGGCGAAATCCCCCGGCGCCGCCTGTGCCGCTTTATCCTCCATCAACCGCAGCGCCGTCGCGGCGATCTCCGGCTTGCCGGCGGGAAGCATCGCATCAAGCGCGAAAATCCTCGACGCCACGCGCTCAATATTGCCGTCCACCGGCAAAGCGGGGAGCGAAAACGCGATCGCGCCGATCGCGTTGGCGGTATAGGGGCCGATACCGGGCAGTGCCCGCAGCCCCTCGATGCTGCGGGGAAACGCGCCCAGCGCCGCCACCGCCTGCGCGCAGGCATGCAGGTTGCGCGCCCGGGCGTAATAGCCAAGCCCCGCCCACATCCCCAGCACCTCGTCCAGCGGTGCCGCGCCGAGCTGATCGACGGTGGGGTACGCGGCCAGGAATTTCGCGTAATAGGGAATCACCGTGGCCACCACGGTCTGCTGCAGCATGATCTCCGAGAGCCAGACATGGTAAGGATCGGCTTCAGCCCCCGGCGGAGAGCGCCAGGGCAGATGCCGCCGGTGGGCGGCGTACCAGGACAGGAGTTTTTCAGCCGGTGGCAGTGGAAAAGAAGTGTGTTTCACGCAAACAGGATGTGCCGTTGCCGGAGGCGCCGCGCAACTACGCGCCGCGCGGCATCGCCGCATTGCTGGCGCCGGTGGTGCGCCCGGTGTTCCGCAAGCGCGCCCCGGCCGCGGCGCAATTGCTGGCCGATTGGCGGCAGCTCGCCGGGCCGGAGCTGTTCGCGCGCACCGCCCCGGTGAAGTTCGCCGGCGGCACGCTCACCCTCGGCTGCACCGGCCCCACCGCCATGGAGCTGCAGATGATGGAGTCGCAGATCATCGAGCGGCTCAACCTCGCCCTCGGCCAGAAACTGGTGGAGCGGCTGCGCTTCGTGCAGCAGACGCCCAGCATCGCGCCGCCGCACCCTGCCCGACTCGCGCAGGCCGCGATACAACCGCCCAATGACCTGCCGGAAGGTCCGCTTGGCGAGGCCCTGGCCGCGCTGTATCGCGGGCTCAAAAGCCGGTCATGAATTTACCAGTCGACGCGGCCGAAAATTTTCGTCTACACTACATTTAGAGGTAAACATGCGTTTATACCGCCGTTCTTTACTATCGCTTGTGGGTGCGACTGTCGTGGCGCCGTCCGCATTCGCGGCTGCCGACGCCTCCTCTCCATTCAGCCAGCGCTCCATCGGCTCGCCCAACGCGCCGGTCACGGCGATCGAGTATTTCTCCCTAACCTGCACGCATTGCGCGCATTTCGGCACAGTGACGATGCCGCAGGTGAAGCCGAATCTGGTCGATAACGGCAAGCTGCAGATCATCTACAGGGATTTCCCGCTGGATCAGGTGGCGCTGATGGCCGCCCAGGTGGCGCGCCATCTGCCAACCGACCAGTATTACCCGTTCATCGAGGCGCTGTTCGCCAGCCAGGATGACTGGGCCTTCGCCCCGGGCGTGGACTACAAGAAGAGCATCTACAAATACGCGGCGCTGGCCGGCATGGACCAGGACACCTACAACGCCGCCCTGGCCGACACCAAGCTGAAGGCCTTCATCCTGCAGGGCCAGCAGACGGCGGAGACCAAGTACAACATTAACTCCACGCCGACCTTCATCATCAACGGCAAGATCATGCCCGGCGCGATGGAATATCCCGACTTCCTCGCCGCCGTGAACCAAGCCTCGTAAGGAGACGCGATTGCCCGCCCGTTTCGCCCGCCTGCGCATTGCCGGCTTCAAAAGCTTCGCCGATGCGACCACCGTGGAAATCCTGCCGGGTCTGACTGGGGTGGTGGGGCCGAACGGGTGCGGTAAATCCAACGTCATCGAGGCGCTGCGCTGGGCCATGGGCGAGGCCAATGCCCGCAACATGCGCGGCGCCGAGATGGAGGACGTGATCTTCGCCGGCACCACCGGCCGCTCCTCGCGCAACCTCGCGGAAGTGACGCTGACTCTGGAGGAGACCGCCGGGCTCGCGCCCCCGCCCTTCCACGAGGCGCCGGACCTGGAAATCTCCCGCAAGATCGAACGCGGTTCGGGCAGCACCTACCGGGTGAACGGCAAGGAGGCCCGCGCCCGCGACGTGCAAACTCTGTTCGCCGACCTCGCCTCCGGCGCCCGCGCCTCGGCGATGGTGAGCCAGGGGCGCGTCGGAGCGCTGGTGAACGCCCGCCCCGATGAGCGCCGCGCGCTGCTGGAGGAGGCCGCCGGCATCACCGGCCTGCACGCCCGCCGGCACGAGGCCGAGCTGAAACTGAAACAGGCCGAGCAGAACCTGACCCGCGCCGACGACCTGAAAGGCCAGATCGAGTCTCGGCTGGCGGAGCTGAAGCGCCAGGCACGCCAGGCCAGCCGCTATCGCAATCTCTCTGGCAATATCCGCGCCGCCGAGGCGGAGCTGCTGGCGGTCCAGCAGGCGCTCGCCGTCGCCGCGCGCGAGAAAGCCCAGGCGGCGTTCGCCGCCGCCGAGGAGCTGGTGGCCGAGGCCGCGCAGAACGCCGAGCTGACCACCGTGCGCGCCGCCGAGACCGAGACCGCCTTGCCCGCTTTGCGCGAGGAGGAAGCTGTGGCCCGCACCGCGCTGGAGCGCGCGCGCATCGCCAGCGAGCAATCCGCCGAGCTGGAGAACCGCGTGCGCGCCGCGCTGAGCGAGGCGCGCACGCGGCTCGACGCCCTCACCCGCGACCATGGCCATGCGCAAAAACTCGCCGCCGACGCCACCGCCGCGCGCACGCGGCTGGAGGAGGAGCAGGCCAGGCTGACGCAGGAGCAGGCGGTCGCCCCAGCAGCCCTGGCGGAAGCCGAGACCGCCGAAAAAGCGGCGCTGGAGGCGATGCGCGGCGCCGAGGCCGAGGCCACCCGCGCCACCGAGGAAGCCGCCCGCATCGCCGCCGAGTCGGACGCCGCACGCCGGGCGCTGGCCGAGGCCGAGCAGCGCGCGCGCCGCGCCACGCAGCGTTTTGCCGAGACCGAGGCCGAATACAAAAAAATCGCCGCGACGCTGATCCCTCCCGAGCGCGTCGCCGCTGCCGAGGCCGAGCGCGCCGCCGCCGAAGCCGCCCTGCAGGCCGCCCGCGAGGCGGTGACCGCAGCCGAGGCCACCCGCGCCCAGGCCGAAGCCGGGCTCGCGCAATGCCGCACCCAGGCCGCCGAGGCGGACGCCGCCGCCACCAAGAGCAGCGCGGAATACGACGCGCTGGCGGCGATCCTGGCGCAGAAATTCGGCCGCGAAGGCAAGCCAGTGCTGGACGACCTCCAGGTGCCGGACGGGCTGGAAACCGCCCTCGGCGCCGCGTTGCGCGAGGAACTCTCCGCCTCCGCCGAGCCGCAGGCATCGCGGCATTGGCGCCAGTTGCCGGAGCTCTCCCCCGCGGCCGTGCCGCTGCAATCCTTCGCGCATATCGTCACCGGCCCGGCGGCGCTGACCCGCGCGCTGTCGCATATTCTTCTCCTGCCCGACGGCGCGGATGGCGATGCGCAGCAGGGCAATCTCACCCCGGGGCAGATTTTGGTCTCACGTGAGGGCGCGGTGTGGCGCTGGGATGGCTATACCGTCCGCGCCGGGGCGAAATCCGAAGCGGCGGTGCGTCTCGCACAGCGCAACCGGCTGGCGGTGCTGGAACGCGAGCGCAGCGGCGCGCGGCAGAAAGCCGAGACCGTGCGCGCCGCCAGGCAGCAGGCCGAACAGGCCGAGCGCGAGGCCCGCGCCGGGGAGACCGCCGCCCGCGAGGCACGCCGCGCCGCCGAGCAGCGTTTCGACCGCGCCCGCAACGAGGCGATCCGCCTGACCGCCGAGGCCGACCGCCTGAACGCCCGCCACGCCCAGGCGCAGGCGCAGCGCAACCAGCTGGAGGCCGAGGCGCAGGAGGCTGAGGCCGCCTTCGCCGCCGTGCAGGCCAATGCCGCGCAGCTGCCGGACGTGCAGGCCGCCCGCGCCGCCGTGGACCAGGCCCGCGCCGCCCTCACCACCGCCCGGCAGGCGGAATCCGCCGCGCGCACCAAATTGGAAGCTCTGCGCAACGCGGAGGCCGCGCGCAACCGGCGGCTCGAACTCGCTGAACCGCGAAATGGCCGACTGGCATGAGCGCGGCAAAGACGCCGGCGACCGGCTCACCGATCTCGGCGCACGGCACGAGGAGGCAAAAACCGCCATCACCGCGCTGGAAGCCGCCCCCACCGAAGCCGCCCGCGCCCGCCAGGAGGCAAAGGACAATCTGGCCGGCGCCGAAGCCGTGCACCGCCGCGCCGCCGAGACGCTGCATAAGGCGCAGGCCGAGGCCGAGGCCGCCACCCGCGCCGCCCGCAAGGCCGAGGCCGATGTGAGCGCCGCCCGCGAGGCCCGCGCCCGCGAGGAAGGCAACATCACCGCCGCCAACCATGCCTGGGGCACGGTGGCCGAGCGTATCCTGGAACGGCTCGGCGTGAATCCCAGCCTGCCGGAGCCGCCCGCCGACCTCTCGCCCGACTCTGAAGAAAAAGCCAAACGCCGCTTCGAGCGGCTGGCCCGCGAGCGCGAGGAGATGGGGCCGGTGAACCTGCGCGCCGAGATCGAGGCCGGCGAAGCCGAAGAGGCGATCGCCACCATCGACCGCGAGCGCGAGGAGATCACCACCGCCATCGCCAAACTGCGCGGCTCCATCGGCCACCTCAACCGCGAAGGCCGCGAGCGCCTCTCCACCGTGTTCAACCAGGTGGACCAGCATTTCCAAACCCTGTTCAGCCGCATGTTCGGCGGCGGCAAGGCGCATCTGGCGCTGGTCGGCGACGACCCGCTGGAAGCGGGGCTGGAAATCTATGCCCAGCCGCCCGGCAAAAAACTCAGCACGCTCTCGCTGCTCTCCGGTGGCGAACAGGCGCTCACCGCCCTCTCGCTCATCTTCGCCGTGTTCAAATGCAACCCGGCGCCGATCTCGGTGCTGGACGAGGTGGACGCGCCGCTGGACGACGCCAACGTGGAACGCTTCTGCAACCTGCTGGAAGACATGGTCCGCGATACCGGCACACGCTTCCTGGTCGTCACCCACCACCACCTCACCATGGCCCGCATGGACCGGCTCTACGGCGTGACCATGCAGGAACGCGGCATCTCCCGCCTGCTGTCAGTCGATTTCACCCGCGCAGTGGAAATGGTGGAACCGGATCGGGCGATGGCGGCGGAGTAAGCGAAAGGAAAGGAAGGAATGGGAAGCGCTGCTTTTAAAAAAAAGAAGTGAAAATTTTTTTAATTAAGTCGTGCTGGTTTCAACGCCACCGTCCCAGTTTAGCGAAAGTTTTTTGCGCCGCTTTTTTTCAAAAAAGCGGCTGCTTCCGCTTCCCTACCCATGCGCCTCCAACAGCGCCAACAGCCCCTCGACGATCTGCCCTGGCGTGGGCGGGCAGCCGGAGATGACGAGGTCCACGGGCAGCAGCGCGTCGGCGCCGCCGAGGATGGCGGGCGAGCCTTTGAACACGCCGCCATCGACCGCGCAGTCCCCCAGCGCGACGACGAAGGCCGGGTCGGGCATGGCCGCGCGGGTTTGGCGCACTGCCTCGGCCATGTTGCGCCCGGCGACGCCGGTGAGCAGCAGCACGTCGGCATGGCGCGGGCTGGGGGTGAAGGTGAGGCCGTATTGGGTGAGGTCGTAGACCAGGTTCTGTGTGGCCCGCAGTTCCAGCTCGCAGGCATTGCAGCTACCGGCCGGCACGTGGCGGATGGCGAGGCTGCGGCCGAGCTTCTGCGCCGAGGCGGCGCCCAGGCGCTGGCGCAGCGAGGCGACGATGGCGGGGTCGGCGGCGCGCGGCGCCGGGTGGCGCATCACCAAATGCCGGGCGACGGTTTTCCACACCATTAGAGCGTGATCGATTCAAGAGGAGATAGGAAAGCAGCCGCTTTTTTGAAAAAAAGCGGCGCAAAAAACTTTTGCCCCTTTGGGACTGTGGCGGTGAAACCAGCACGGCCCAGTTTAAAAAAGTTTTTTTGCTTCTTTTTGTTCACAAAAAGAAGTCTTTCTTTTCTTCGCTTCCACATGATTTGTCCTACCCCTATCACGCTCTACAGATCCACTCCCGAATAGGAGGCGTTGATGGATTTGTTGATCAGCGGGAAGTCCGCGAGGATGGCGGTGGTGGCGGCATGTTCCAGCAGCGGCCAGTGCAGCGTGCTGGGATCGGCGACGAACAGATCGACGATGGTGCCGTTATCCAGCTTCAACCAGGTCCACACCGCGCCGCGGAAACTCTCCGCCACGCCGAGGCCGGTGCCGCTGCCCACAGGCATGGGGACAGCGAGGCCGTCACCCGGCAGATTTGCCAGCAGGTCGCGGGTGATGCGGATGCTCTCATCGATTTCGGCGAGGCGGATGCGCACGCGCGCGGCGACGTCGCCATCAGTTTCCACCGGGACCTCGAGACCGAATTGTTCATAGGGCGCATAACCCGGTGTTAGCCTTGCGTCATAATCCTGGCCGGAGGCGCGGCCGACATAGCCGCCCGCCGCATAGGCGGCCGCCAGTTCCGGGGGTATGATGCCGGTGCCGACCAGCCGGTCCTGCAGGCTGGCGTAATCCTCGAACACCCGTGTCAGGCTGGGCAATTCGGTCTCCAGCGCGTCCATGGAGGAGAGGATCGCCGCCGCGCCGTTGCCGCTTATATCGGAGGCGATGCCGCCGGGGATCACCATGTCCATCATCAGCCGGTGGCCGAAGGCGGCATGGGAGGTGGCAAGGAAGGATTCGCGGTGCCAGGAGAAGCGCGCCTCGAGGAAGGCGAAACCGGCATCGCCGGCGATCGCGCCGATATCGCCCGTATGGTTGGCGAGACGCTCCACCTCCGCCATCACCGCGCGCAGATACACCGCGCGGCTGGGCGGAATGAGGCCGAGTGCGCCCTCGGCGGCATGGGCGAAAGCGAGGCTGTGCGCCACCGTGGCATCGCCGGAGATCCGCGCCGCGTAACGTGCGGCAAGGCGCGGCGATTTGCCGCGCATCAGCCCCAAGGTGCCCTTATGCGCATAGCCGAACCGGGCTTCGAGTTTGCGCACCTCCTCGCCGCACACGGAAAACCGGAAATGCGCCGGCTCGATGATCGCCGCATGCACCGGCCCGACCGCGACCGTATGTGTGCCCTCGCCCTCCGGCGCGGCAAAATCCGGCCAGGCGGCCGCACCATCCGGGGCGCGGAACTGCTGCACCGCCGGGCGTGTGTCCGCCGCACCAGTGGCGATGGCGCCGGCCGTATCATACGCCAGGCGCTGGAACCAGCCGGCGCCGGGATGCGCCAGCGCCGGATAGGCATTTTCAAACAGCGGCACGGCGAGCAACTCGCCCGGCTGGTACAGCGCATAGGCATTGGCCGCATCCGTCCAGAGCGCGACAAATTTTCCCTGCCGCGCGCACCATTCCTCGGCGGAACAAAAAATCATTGCAGCCCCGCGACGACGCTGGAGAGGAGGTGGAACAGAACGAGCGGCATGGCGAAAGCCAGGGCGCAGGCCAGCACCAGATGCAAGGCGACCAAAGCCGTCTCGGGTCCGGCGGGCACCCGCCTGGGCTGCGGCGGCTTATCGAACAGCAGCGGGCCGAGATGGCGCAGGATCGCCGCGGCGCAGAGCAGCAGCCCGGCGCCGAGCGGCAGAGAGAGCAGCGGCTGGCGCTGGATGGTCTGGCTGACGATGATGAACTCGCTGGCGAACAGGCCGGAAGGCGGCATGCCGGTGAGCGCGAAGATCGCCGCCGCCAGCGTCCAGCCGAGATATTTATGGCTCCCCGCCAGGCCGCGCAGATGCGCAAAGGCGTAATGGCCGGGGGCTGCCGAGCCGCGCAGGGCGGCGGCGCGGATCAGCGCCTGGAATAGAGCGGATTTGATCAGCGTGTGCAGCAGCATGTGCAGCAACCCGCCGAAAATCGCCGCCGCCCCGCCAATGCCGAAGGCGAAGGCGGCAAGCCCGGAATGCTCGATCGAGGAGAAGCCGAAGAAGCGCCGCGCATCGCGCCGCCTTGGCATGGAGAAGGCGGCGAGCAGCAGCGAGGCAAGTCCCAAAGTGAGCAGAAACGGCCCGGGTGGCATCGCCCCGCCGCCGGCGGCAAAATTCTCCTGCATCACATGGCGGAAACGCAGAATGGCGATCAGCGCGACGTTGAGCGTCAGCCCGCTCATCGCCGTGGTGACCGGGGCCGGGCCCTCGGCATAGGCATCCGGCAGCCAGCCATGCAGCGGCGCCAAAGCCGCCTTGGTGCCGTAGCCGAACAGCAGGAACACGAAAGCGAGCGTAAGCAGTTCGCCGTCCAGCGCGCCACCATGGGCGGCGAGCGCGGAAAAACTCATCGCCGCCAGGCCCGGCCCCAAAGCCGGCTGCGCCGCGAGATAGACCAGCATCGTGCCGAACAAAGCGAGCGCGATGCCGACGCCGCCGAGAATAAAATATTTCCACGCCGCCTCGAGCGCGGTGGCGCTACGCGGCAGGCTGACGGCCATGGTGCCGGCGATGGTCGCCCCTTCCAGCGCCACCCAGAGCAGGCCGAGATTATCGGCATAGAGGCCGAGCAGGATGGCGCCGAGCATGACCTGGAACATCGCATGATAGACCCGCCAGCGGCGCAGGCTCAGCGCCTCGCCATCGGCGACGAAGCGCAGATTGGCGACGGCGGTGGTCAGGCCGACAAAGCCGCTGAGCGCGCCGAAGATCATCCCCAGGGTGTCGGCATGCAGCAGCCCGGCCCCCGGTGCGGCGAACACGCACAATGTCAGCAGAAACGTCACGCCACTGACGATCAGGCTGGCCTTAGCCCCCTGGCGGGCGGTGCCGAGCAGGCCGAGCGGCACGGCGGCGAGCAGCGGCAACAAGGCGGCGGCGGCGGCGCAAAAATTCATCGGCCGCGCCTCTCGATATCCTCGATGCCGGTCAGGTCCAGCGTGTCGAAATGTTCGCGCAGGCGGAGCAGGAACACCCCGACCACGAGGAAGGCGAGCAACACCAGCAGGGCCACCGAGAATTCCGCTACGAAGGGCATGCCCGGCATGCCGGTGGCGGCCAGCACCAGCCCGTTCTCGGTGGAGAGAAACCCGATCACCTGCGCCACCGCATTGCGCCGCACGGTCATGACGAGAAAGCCCAGCAGCACCACGGAGAGGGAAATCGCCAGATCCTCGCGGGTGAGCGAGACGGCATTCAGCGTGGTCGGCAGCACCACCAGCACGGCAACGCCGATCAGCGCCAGGCCGAGCATCATCGACAGGCCGACCGGCATCACGGTTTCCACCGCGCGGATCAGGTTGAAGCGCACCACCATCTGCCGCAGGCCGATCGGCAGCAGCAGCGCCTTGATGACCAGGGTGATCAGGGCGGTGGCGTAGAGATCCGGCGAATGCTGCGTGTAGCCCTGCCACAACGCGGCGGCGGTGAGGGTAAAAGCCTCGGCCTGATACAAAGTGATCATCGCCGCCAGCCGCCGCTGCGAGAGCAGCGAGAAGGCGCAGAGCAGCATCAGCCCGCCCATCATATGCGCCAGCGAGAAGGAGAGGTTCATGCGCCGATTCTCGCGGCGACGAACAGGAACACCCCGGCCAGCACGCCGAGCAGGATGGCCACGCCCAGAAATTCCGGCACGCGGAACACGCGCATCTTGGCCGTGGAGACCTCGAACACCGGCAAGGCCACCGCCATGAAGCCGAGTTTGGCCGCCCAGAGCACCAGCCCGCCGGGCCAGGTGAGCAGGTCCCCGGCACGGGCCATGAAGAAGGGGAGGAAGATGGTGGCGATGAGGTTCATCCACACCATCAGCCGCAGCATCGCCGCGTATTCGAACAGGAATAGCAGCCGGCCGGAATATTCCAGCAGCAGCGCCTCATGCACCATGGCGAGTTCCAGATGCCCTGCCGGATTGTCGGTGGGGATGCGCCCGGTCTCGGTCAGCGCCACGGCGAGCATGGCGGCGAGCGCGAAGCCGAGCGAGACGGAGATGCCGATATGACCCGTGGCGAAGGTCGTACTGATGCCGTCCACCGTCGGCACACCGGCGATCAGCACGAAACTGATCAGCACCACCAGAAACGCCGCCTCAGCAAATACCGAGAACAGCAATTCGCGCGCGGCCGCGGCACCGCCGAAGCCAAAGCCGGATTCCAGCCCGGCCAGCAGCGTCGCGGCGCGGGAGAGCGCCAACAGGCCGATCAGCGTGATAAAATCGCCGAGCGGTGCCGTGAGCATGCCGGTGGCAAAACCTGGCACCAGCATCGCGGCACCCGACATGGCGGTGCAGGCGGCGAATGGCCAGATGGGGTACAATTCAGTGGCGGTGTCAGGCACAAGAGTGCTCTTGCGCAGCAGCCGGGCGAGGCTGCGATAAGGCTGTGTCACCGGCGGCCCGCGCCGCCCGAGCAGCCTTGCCCGCAGCCGGGCGACGACGCCCGCCAGCAGCGGCGCCAGGGCAAAGACCAGGGCGATGTGCAGCAAGGTCGCCAGCAACCGGGCCAGAAGAATCATCAGCCCCCCTGCCCCAGGCCGAGGGCGAGCAAAAACGCCACCAGAGCGATGAACACGAAGGCCAGGCGCTGGCGGATGGTGGCACGGCGGATATATTCCGCGCCGCGCGTCAGCCGCAGTTGCAGGCGGAACAGCGGTAGCAGCAGCAAAGCCTCGGCGGGATCATTGCCGCGCACCAGAATGTTCTCACCCAGCACGCGGCGCACCGGCTGGGCAAAGCCGGTGGCGCTGGGCTGTGTGGTCGGGTCGCCGAAGGGCAGCCAGACCGGCGGCGGGCCGAAACCGCCATTCCAGGCCGCCACCTCGCGCGTGCCGCGCCCACCATATCGGCGCAGCAGCATAAACGTGGCGCCCAAGGCCACGGCCAGCAGCACCGCCAAGCCCAGCGGCGCATAGGCCAGCGGCACCGGCTCGGCGCCCGGCACCAGCAGTTGCACCGCGGGGTCGAGGCCGAGCAGCACAATCCCCGGCAGCAGCGCCACCGGCACGCACAGTGCTGCGAGAATGCCCATGCCGAGCAGCACCGGGCGCTTCGCATCCTCGGCCGCCGCGGCCGCCAGCGTGCGTGGCCGACCAAGGAAGCCGATGCCGATCAGCCGCACCGCCGCGCCCAGCGCCAGGGCCGCACTCAAGCCCAGCACCGCGAGCAGTGCGGCAAAACCGATGCGGGCGAGAATGCCACCGGTGCCGGCGGCGGCGATAACCGCGTGCAGGAGCAGAAATTCCGGCGCGAAACCGGGGCCGAGCGGCACTGCCGCCATGCCGGAGGCGCCGGCCAGCATCAGCAGGCCGAGCTTCGGCATGCCGCGCATCAGCCCGCCCAGCCAGTCCAGCGAGGAGGTGCCGGTGGCCTGCTTCACCGCGCCTACGCCCAAAAACAGCAGCGGCTTGTACAGCGCATGCGCCACAGCGCAGAGCAGCGCCCCCTGAAGCGCCAGCGCCGCCAGAGCCGGATCGCCCATCGCCTTGGCGCGCAGGGCAATGCCCGCGCCGACAGCGATGAGACCGACATGCTCGACCGTGGAACAGGCCAGCATGGTCTTCAGCTCCACCTCCAGCATCGCCCGGAGCGCGCCGAGCAGTACCGAGGCCGCCCCCGCGGCGATCAGCACGGTGCCCCACCAGGGCTGCGCCGCATCGCCGAACATGACGAACCCGTAGCGGAGGATCACGTAGAGGGCGATTTTCACCATGCCGCCGGACATCAGCGCCGAGACGCCGGGCTCCGGCGCCGGGTGCGCGCGCGGCAACCAGCTATGCAGCGGCGCCAGCCCGGCTTTCGCCCCCGCCCCCAGCAGAACGAGCATGAAAGCGAGACCGGAGGCCGGCAGGAAGAATGCCGGGATCAGGCAGGCGGCGGCGAAAATGGCGATGCCGACATAAAGCGACGCCGGGGCGCGGTCCCCGCGCAGCACCAGCAGCCAGGAGGCGGCACTCATCAGCTCGAAACCGAAGATCAGCGTGAACGCGTCGCCCGCCAGCACGGCCAGAACCATGCCGAGCACGAAGACCCAGAAGATGACCGAGCGGCGCATGCCGGCGATGGCGCTGGCAGCGGTCTGCGGCAGAAGCAAAAACAGAAAAACAGCGGAAAGCGCATCGAGGCGCAGATGCATTCCCTGTCCGGGCAGCCCGAAGATCAACGCCAGGGAATCGTGCACGGAGCCCAAGTTAGCAATTCAAACTCCGCGCCGGAAGGCTCTAAGGGAAAGCGGCCGCTTTTTAAAAAAAGCGGCGCAAAAACTTTTATTCGTTCGGGCCCGTGGCGTTGAAACCCCACGGGCCCAGTTTAACAAAGTTTTTTTGCTACTTTTTGTTCACAAAAAGTAGCCTTGCCTTCCTACTCAGCCGAGCAGGGCGGCGACGGCGTCGCGTTCCTCGGTGAGTTCCTTCAGCGTGATTTCCATGCGGCTCTTGGAGAACTCATCCATCGGCAGGCCCTTCACCCGGTGATACTCGCCGTTCTCGCAGGTCACCGGCACGCCGAACATGATGTCCTCCGGCACGCCGTAATCGCCGTCCGAGGGCAGGCCCATGGAGACCCATTTGCCATTGGTGCCCAGCACCCAGTCGCGCACATGGTCGATCGCCGCATTGGCGGCGGAAGCGGCGGAGGAGAGACCGCGCGCCTCGATGATCGCCGCACCGCGCTTGCCGACGGCGGAGAGGTAGGTGTCCTTGTACCAGGCCTCGTCGTTGATCTTGTCCTTCAGCGACTGGCCGCCCACGGTGGCGAAGCGGTAATCGGCATACATGGTCGGCGAATGGTTGCCCCAGACCACGACCTTCTCGATCCCGGCGACCGGCACATTCGCCTTCTCGGCCAGCATCGACACGGCGCGGTTATGATCCAGGCGCAGCATCGCGGTGAATGCGCCCTTCGGCAGGTCCGGGGCGGATTTCATGGCGATATAGGCGTTGGTGTTGGCCGGGTTGCCGACCACCAGCACCTTCACCGTGCGCTTCGCGTGCGCGTTCAGCGCCTTGCCCTGAACCTTGAAGATCTCGGCATTGGCGGCGAGCAGGTCGCGGCGCTCCATGCCAGGGCCGCGCGGGCGCGAGCCGACCAGGATGGCGATGTCGATGTCCTTGAACGCCACGTTCGGGTCATCGGTGGGCACGACGCCGGCCAGCAGCGGGAAGGCGCAGTCGTTGAGCTCCATGATCACGCCGTTCAGCGCCTTTTGCGCCACCGGCAGGTCAAGCAGGTTGAGGATGACGGGCTGGTCCTTGCCGAGCAGGTCGCCATTGGCGATGCGAAACAGGAGAGCATAACCGATCTGGCCGGCAGCACCGGTTACGGCGACGCGCATGGGGGTTTTCATCTTTGGGGCTCCTCGTTTTGTCCATCCCCCTTATCCCCTCGCCTGCCCTGCCTCAAGCCCTGCAACCGGCGCGCCGCGCAGGGGAGGAGTGATGTTGAAGTGGAGAGGAAGGCTACTTTTTGTGAACAAAAAGTAGCAAAAAAACTTTTTTAAACTGAGCCGTGCTTGTTTCGGCGCCACCGGCCCAGAGGAGCAAAAGTTTTTGCGCCGCTTTTTCCAAAAAGCGGCTGCTTTCCTTGCCCTCCCCTAGCCGACGACCAGCGAAATCGGGCTGCCGGCATTCACCACCGCGGCCGGCGTGCCGGGCAGCGCGTCGCCGTCGGACTGTGTCATGATCGCGCTGTCGCTGACGAACCGGATGTCGCTGCCGGCGACCACGCGCACGCCGGGGCAACGCGGCAGCAGACCGAGCGGCAGCGCAGCACCTGAGAGCAGCGCCGAGAACGTGCCCGGGTTTTCGAACAGCGCCACCTGGAAACCGGGCGCGGTGGGCACCGCAAGCGGCGCCAGCAGATACGGCCCGCCATAGAGCCGGCCCTTGCTGACGACGACGCTGGCTGCCTCGTAATCCTTGCCATCGACACTGAGCCGCACGCGCGGGAACGTGTAGGCGACGGATTCCCACAGCGACTGCCACACATAGGCGCCGCGGCCGATGGCGCGCTTCATCAGCGGTTGCAGCCCGTGCACCACCGCGCCATCGAAGCCGAGCCCCACCATCTGCACGAACACATGCTCCCGCCCTTGCAGCCGCGCCAGGCCCGGCCAGAGCAGCTGCGTTCGGCGATAGGCGAGCGCGTTGGCGATCGCCCGCGGCGCCGTGGGCAGCTTGTACTCCTTTGCCAGGACATTGGCGGTGCCGAGCGGGATGACGCCAAGTGCTGTGTCGCTGCCGAGCAGCCCGTTTGCTACCTCGGCGATGGTGCCGTCGCCGCCGGCCGCCACCACCATGGCGCGTCCCTCGGCCGCCGCCTCACGGGCCAGCGAAGTTGCATGGCCGGCATGCTTCGTCTCCGCCACCTCGACCATGATGCCATTCTCGACGAGCAGGTCGAGCACCCGCCAGAGGGCCGTGGCCCGCCTGCGCCCGGCGACGGGATTGAAAATAACCAACATTGCGCGAATCCCCGGAAGCCGACCGTAAACCGCCCGCATGCACCAGGAATACGTCAGGCGAATGTCGTTACGATGACAGTTCAATGAACTTGAGTTTTTAAAAGAAACGCAGGCAGCGTCATCGAATTTTCACTGTCGCCGACAACGGCGGGCAGCCTATTGCCTTGGCCATGAACGCAACCGTGTCACCCCGCGCCATGGCCGCCACCGCGTATCGCAGCATCTTCATTTCGGATACGCATCTTGGCACCCGTGGCTGCCGCGCCGAGTTCCTCGCCGACTTCCTGAAATCGGTCTCCTGCGAAAACCTGTTCCTGGTCGGCGATATCATCGACGGCTGGCGGTTACGCCGCTCCTGGTTCTGGGACGAGCACCATGACGAGGTGCTGCGGCTGATCCTGCGCGCCGCGCGCGGCGGCACCAATGTGGTGTATGTGCCGGGCAATCATGACGAGGTGATGCGCAAATATGTGCCGCTGAGCCCGGAAATCTGCGGCGTGAAACTGCGGATGGAGACCGAGCACACCACCGCCGACGGCAAGCGCCTGCTGATCACCCATGGCGATTCCTTCGACTCCGTGGTGCGGCACGCCAAGGCCCTGGCCCTGCTGGGCGACTGGGCCTACACCGTGGCGCTCGGCCTGAACCGCTATTTCAACCAGATCCGCGTGCGGCTCGGCTATCCGTACTGGTCGCTCTCCGCCTGGCTGAAACTGCAGGTGAAGGAAGCGGTGAAGGCGATTGACCGGTTCGAGACGGCTCTGGCCGACGATGCCCGCCGCCGTGGTTTCGACGGCGTGGTCTGCGGCCATATCCACCATGCCGAGATGCGCACCGTGAACGGCGTGCTGTATCTGAACGACGGCGACTGGGTAGAGAGCTGCACCGCGCTGGTGGAACATCAGGACGGGCGGCTGGAGCTGGTGGACTGGGTGGCGCGCAACAAGCTGTCGCTGCTGAACAGGCCCGCCGCCAAGGCCAGCGCCTCCCAGCAGGCCGTGATGCAGGCCATGGCGGCCGAATTCGGCACCGTGCAACACGAAGCCGAAGCGCCCAGTGCTCTACCAGCCCGCACCTGACCCCTGCCCGGCCACGGCCGGCATCCAACGCATCCTTATCGTCAGCGACGCCTGGACGCCGCAGGTGAACGGCGTGGTGCGCACCTTGCACACCGTGGCCCGCGAGCTTGGCGAACGCGGGCTGACCGTCGAGGTGATCGGGCCGGACCGGTTCAAAACCGTGCCAATGCCCTCCTACCCGGAAATCCGCCTGGCGCTGTTCCCCGGCCGCCGGATGGCGCGGCTGATCGACGATTTTGCCCCCGACGCGCTGCATATCGCCACCGAAGGCCCGCTGGGGATCGCCGCCCGCGCCTATGCCAAAAAGCGTGGCATCGCCTTCACCACCGCCTTCCACACCCGCTTTGCGGAATATCTGCAGGCGCGAACCAGAATCCCTTTATCGGTCACCTATGCCTGGCTGCGGCATTTTCATGGCGCCAGCGCCGGGGTGATGGTGGCGACGCAATCGCTGCGCGACGAGCTGACCGCGCGCGGCTTTAAAAATGTCCGCTCCTGGTCGCGCGGCGTGGATCTGGACGCGTTCAGCCCCGCGCCACAGGAAAACTGGAATTTGCCACGCCCGATCTTCGCCTATGTCGGCCGCGTCGCGGTGGAGAAAAACCTGCGCGCCTTCCTGGCGCTGAACCTGCCCGGCTCGAAGCTGGTGGTGGGCGACGGGCCGCAGCGCAAAGCGCTGGAACGGGAATTTCCGAACGCGCATTTCGCCGGCGCCCGCCATGGCGCAGCACTCGCCGCCGCCTATGCCGGGGCGGATGTGTTCGTGTTCCCCTCCAAGACCGACACGTTCGGCCTGGTGGTGCTGGAGGCCCTGGCCTCCGGCCTGCCGGTCGCCGCCTATCCCGTCACCGGGCCGATGGACATTCTGGGCGAGGCGCCGGTGCCGGTGGGAACGCTTAACGAGGATCTGGGCCAGGCGGCGCTGGCGGCGCTGAACATCGACCGCAGCGCCTGCCGGCCTTATGCGGAGCGCTTCTCCTGGGCCGCCTGCGCGCAGCGTTTCCTGGACAATCTCGTGCCGACGCACGCGCATGTGTAAGCAAGACAAGGCTACTTTTTGTGAACAAAAGTAGCAAAAAAACTTTTTAAATCTGGGCCGTGCTGGTTTCAACGGTACGGGCCAAAGGAGCAAAAGTTTTTGCGCCGCTTTTTTCAAAAAGCGGCCACTTGCTTACTTCACTCCCTCATCCAACCGCAGCGCGTCCTCGATGCCGAACTCCCCGGGCAGCGCGCCTTTGGGGAACAGCCGGGTGACATGCCCCATCTTGCGACCCGGCCGGGCTTCGGCCTTGCCGTAGTGGTGCGGGATCAGCCCGGGTTTGGCGAGAATCTCCGGCCAGCGCGCCATGTCCTCGGGGCCGATCAGGTTTTTCATCACCGCATCGGAATGCCGGATTGCGGGCGGCAAAGGCAGGCCGGCGACGGCGCGGATATGCATCTCAAACTGGCTGACCGGGCAGGCATCGATGGTCCAATGCCCGGAATTATGCGGCCTTGGCGCGATCTCGTTCACCAATACCTCGCCGGTGGCGGTGACGAACATTTCCACGCCCAACAGCCCGACCAGCTCCAGCCGCTCCGCGACCAGCCGCGCGATCTCCCCGGCCTGGGCCAGAATGTTCGCCGGCATCGGCGCCGGAGCCAGAGTAAGGTCCAGGATATGGTGCTTGTGGCGGTTTTCCACCGTGTCGAAGGCGGTAACCGTGCCATCCGCGCCGCGCGCCACCATCACCGAGATTTCCGCGGCGAAGTTGACGAACCCTTCCAGCACCAGCGGCTTTGGCGCCAAAGCGGCGAAGGCGGGCGCAAGGTCCTCAGGGGCGCGCAGCATCGCCTGGCCCTTGCCGTCATAGCCGAGCCTTGTCGTCTTCAGCACCGCGGGCAGGCCCAGTTTCTGCACCGCCGCTTCCAGCTCCGCCGCACTCGTCACCGCCGCCCAGGGGGCGGTGGCGATGCCGGCATCGTTCAAAAACTGCTTTTCCAGCAGCCGGTCCTGGCTGATGCGCAGGATTTTCGGGCTGGGATGCACCGGGCGCAGGCTGGCGAGCAGCTCCAGCCCGTCGGCGGGGACATTCTCGAACTCGAACGTCACCACATCGACCACGGCGGCGAAATCGGCCAAAGCGCCATGATCGGTATAAGGCGCCACGATGGTCTGCGCCGCCACCTGGGAGGCCGGACCAAAACCCTCGGGCGAGAAGATGCAGGCGCGGTAGCCAAGGCGCGCCGCCGCCATGGCGGACATGCGGCCGAGCTGACCGCCGCCGATGATGCCGATGGTGGCACCGGGGGCAAGGCTCATGGTTCGGGAGTCTCCGGGACGGTTGCTGTCTGTTCGGCGCGCAAGGCTGCGACGCGGTCGCGCAATTCGGGGTCGGACAGAGCGAGGATCGAGGCCGCCAGCAGCCCGGCATTGATGGCCCCGGGCTTGCCGATGGCCAGCGTGCCAACGGGAATACCGCCCGGCATCTGCACGATGGAGAGCAGCGCGTCCTGCCCCTGCAAGGCGGTGGCCGGCACCGGCACGCCGAGCACCGGCAGATTGGTCATGGACGCCGCCATGCCAGGCAGATGCGCCGCACCACCCGCCCCGGCAATGATGATCTTCAGGCCCCGCGCCTCGGCGCCGCTCGCGTACTCAACGAGCCGCTGCGGCGTGCGGTGCGCGGACACCACCTTCGCCTCATAGGGCACACCAAGACGCGCCAGCATCTCGGCGGCATGCTGCATCACGGGCCAGTCCGAACGGCTGCCCATGATGATTCCAACCAAAGGCGCGCTCATGCCGTGCGATCCGGGATCAGCCGGCTTTCCAGCCAGGCGATCTCGTCCTTCAGCCCCAGCTTGCGCTTTTTCAGGCGCTGGATCTGCAGCTGGTCCACCGGACCATGTTCGGTGATGCGCGCGATCACCGTATCCAGGTCCCGATGCTCGCTGCGCAGCGCGTGCAGGCGCCGCAGCAGATTGTCTTTGTCGGTCAACATGCCGGAGCAATAGATGGATTTACCGAAACCTGAAACCGGAATTTTATCGCGACATTTTAAGATGACAATTTCATGTCACCGGGTCTAGCCTGAAATGGCCGGGGTATTGGGACACCTCCCGGAGGGTCCGGCCACGGCATGCTTTGATACGCGTAAACGATCAAGGAGACATCATGAGCCTACAATCGCATCTCGACGCCCTGAAAGGGCGGCACGCCGATCTGGAGAACAAGATCGCCGCGGAGGACCGCCGTCCCCGCCCCGATGATGTGGCGCTTTCACGCATGAAGGTCGAGAAATTGCGACTTAAGGAACAGATGGAACGGTTGAAGATGTCATAACCGCGGCGGCGGACTGAAAAACACGCAAGCACCACGCGTTCAAGAAAAAAGGGCTTCCGCACCGCGGAAGCCCTGATTTTTTGGCCTGTCCTGAACGCTGGCGCTTACGCCGCCTCGGAGGGCAGCGGCGGGGGCGGGGCCAGGCCTTCCCTGGCCAGCCGGTCGTTGGCGGCGGCCACCGCGTCGTTCAGGTCGGATTGCTTGCATAGGCCCAAAATCACCGGGTCGCGCGGCTTGATATTGCTGCTGTTCCAGTGCGAGCGGTCGCGGATCTTCTGGATGGTGTCCTTGGTGGTGCCGAGCAGCTTGATGACCTGCGCGTCGGTCAGATGCGGGAAGTTGCGCAGCAGGAAGGCAATCGCGTCCGGGCGGTCATTGCGCTTGGCCACTGGGGTGTAGCGCCCGCCTTTCGGCTTCTTCTGCTGCTGCTCGGGGGCGGCCAGCAGCTTCAGCCGCAGCGCCGGATTCGCCTCGCAGCGGGCGATGTCCTCGGCAGTCACCTGCTTGTTCGCCACCGGATCGTAGCCGTTAATACCCTGCGCCACCTCGCCGTCGGCGATGGCCTGGATCTCCAGCGGGTGCATGCCGCAGAAATCGGCGATCTGCTCGAAGGTCAGCGCTGTTTTGTCAATCAGCCAGACTGCGGTAGCTTTGGGCATCAAGGGAAGAGACATGTTTCGAATACCTTTTAACGTCACAGGACAGCGGGCCTGGAACGGTAAGAAATGGGCGCTCGCAGTTCGCAAGTCCAGCTTGGCCGGGGTATGGAACCCGCGCCACCCCCAGGTCAAGGCTATATTATGACAAATTCCGCAGAAGATCTCCCCCGGCCAACAAAAAAACTTCTAACGCCCCCGCCCCTCGACCTGCTGGGGGTACAGGAGCTGAACGCCTATATCGCCGATCTGGAGGTGGAAATTCTCCGGGTCCGGCAGGCGATCGCCGCGAAAGAAGCGCATCGCGACGCCGCCGCCGCGTTCTTCAAGACGCCGCCCAAAGGGTGAGGCCGGGCTGGACCCGGCGGCAAAACTTACCCATTATCCGCGTTAGTGCCGAAGCGAAGTACTTCTTTTTTGAAAAAAAGAAGCAAAAAACTTTTTTTAAACCGGGCCGTGCGGGTTGCAGCGCCACGGGCTCAAAATAACAAAAGTTTTTTGCGCCGCTTTTTCCAAAAAAGCGGCTGCCTTAAGGAGTAGACCCATGTTGCAGACCAGCGGAGCTTTCAAGGAAAACGCCAAGGGCGCGATGGCCGATGCCGGGCTGCAGCGGGCGCTGACCCGGGCGCGGCCGCAATTCGCGAAAAAGCGCCTAGCGGCGGTGGAAAAGCTGCCGGAATTCGAGGCGCTGCGCGAGGAAGCGAAGAACATCAAGAACCACGCCATCGCGAATCTGGATTTCTACCTGGAAACCTACGCGGCCAATGTGGAGAAGGCCGGCGGCGTTGTGCATTGGTGCGCCACCGCCGAGGATGCCCGCAAGGCGGTGCTGGAGATCGCCCGCAAGGCCGGGGCGAAGACCGTGACCAAGGGCAAGTCGATGGTGACCGAGGAGATCGGCCTCAACGACTATCTCGAGGCCAATGGCGTGACGCCGGTCGAGACCGACCTTGCCGAATACATCCTGCAGCTGCGCCACGAGCCACCCAGCCATATCATCGGCCCGGCCTTCCACCTCAACCGCGAGGATTGGGAGGAGACCTTCCGCAAGAGCCACACCGACCTGCCCGCCGACCGCGTGTTCCGCGACGCGCGGGACATCCAGGCCGAGGCGCGGCAGCAATTGCGGGAAAAATTCCTGGCCGCCGACATGGGCATCACCGGCGCGAATTTTCTGATCGCCGAGACCGGCTCGTCGGTGATCGTCACCAACGAGGGCAATGGCGACCTGACCCAGACCCTGCCGCGTGTGCATGTGGTGGTCACCAGCATCGAGAAGGTGGTGCCCACCATCGAGGACACGCTCTCGCTGCTGCGCGTGCTGGCGCGCTCCGCCACCGGGCAGGACATGTCGGTCTACACCACCTTCTCCACCGGCGCGCGCCGCCCTGGCGACCCGGACGGGCCGGAGGAATACCATGTGGTGCTGGTCGATAACGGCCGCTCCGGCATGGTCGGCACGGAGTTCCAGGACATGCTGCGCTGCATCCGCTGCGCCGCCTGCATGAACCATTGCCCGGTCTACGGCATCGTCGGCGGCCATGCCTATGGCTCGACCTATCCGGGGCCGATGGGGGCGGTGCTCACCCCGATGCTGGTGGGCGTGAACGAGGCCGGGCATCTGCCCAATGCCAGCACGTTCTGCGGCAAATGCGAGAGCGTGTGCCCGGTGAAAATCCCGCTGCCGGGGCTGATGCGCCATTGGCGCGAGCGCGAGTTCGAGCGGCACCTTACCCCGCCAGCGATGCGCTACGGGCTCGGCCTCTGGGCCTGGTTTGCACGCCGGCCGGGCCTGTATCGGCTGGGCACCCGCGCCGCCGCGCTGGGCCTTGGCCTGCTGGGCCGCAAGCGCGGCAGTTTCCACCGCCTGCCCTTTGCCGGCGGCTGGACCAACGGGCGGGATTTTCCCGCCCCCGAGGGCGACACGTTCTTTGCCCGCTACGCCGCAGCACAGCGCGAACGCAACAAGGGAGGCCGCGCATGAGCCGCGACGCGATCATCGGCAATATCCGCCGCGGGCTGAAGCGCGGGGAACTGCCCAGCGACCAGCAGGCGATGCTAGCCGGGCGGCTGGCCGGGCATCCGCGCCATCTGGTGCCGGCGCGCGGCCAGCGCGACCTGGCCGGCCGGGTGGCGCTGTTCGCGGAGTATGTGGAGCGGGAATTCGGCACGGCGCAGCGCCTACCTAACCTCGCCGCCGTGCCGGCGGCCATCGCCGCCTATCTCGCGCAGCAGAACATCGCGCCCGCCCTCGTCGTATCGCCGCATCCCGAGCTGCAGGCGATCCCGTTCGGCGACAAGCCGCTGCTTCAGGTGCGCTTCGGCAAGACCACGCCGAGCGATGCCGTCACCCTCACCCAGGCCTTCGCCGGCATCGCCGAGACCGGTACGCTGATGATGCCCTCCGGCCCGGAGCGCCCGACCAGCAACAACCTGCTCTCCGACACCGCGATCGTGCTGGTCCGCGCCGCGCGCATTGTCGGCGCCTATGAGGACGCGTTCGACCTGCTGCGCGCCGAGCTCAGCGCCATGCCGCGTAATGTCATGCTGATCACCGGCCCGTCGCGCTCGGCGGATATCGAGCAGACGCTGGAACTGGGGGCGCATGGGCCGCGCTCGCTGCATGTGCTGATCATCGATGGCGAGGACTAAAGGGCTCTCCGAGGCCGACCAAAAACTCTGGGCGGCGTACAGCCAGACGCTAACGCGGCTGATGCCGGGGCGCACCCGGCTGCCGGTGGCGCCGGAGGTTTCTGGCCCTGCCGCGCCGGAGCCGCCGGCCGCGCCGGTGAAGCCGCCAAAGGCGTTTTCGTTCAGCTCGCCGATCGGCACCGCGATCACCCCGGCGGGGCTGGACAAGGCGACCTGGAGAAAATTCACCTCGGGCAAAATCCGCGCCGCCGACCGGCTGGACCTGCACGGCCATACCGCCGCGCGGGCGCATCACGCTGTCATCCATTTCGTCGAGCGCGCCTATGCCGACCAGGCGCGCTGCGTCGAGATCATCACCGGCAATGGCGAGATCCTGGCGCGCGAGCTGCCTCTCTGGCTGAACGCGCCGAAACTGCGGCCGATGATCCTGGCCATCGCCCACCCGCACGCCGCCAATACCGGCGCGCTTCGGGTGCTGCTGCGGCGGATCCGCTAGGTCATGTTCAAGCGAAGTGAAGGGAAGTGCTTCTTTTTTGGAAAAAAGAAGCAAAAAACTTTTACTAAACTGGGCCGTGCTGGTTTCGCCGCCACGGTCCCAGTTAGGCAAAAGTTTTTTGCGTCGCTTTTTTTCAAAAACGCAACTGCTTGCTTAAGATGACCCCGTTCGGTGAAAAACTGCGCCAACTGCGCGCGGAGCGGGGCATCCTGCAACAGGAGATGGCCTCTGCGCTGGAGGTCTCGCCCGCTTATCTCTCGGCGCTGGAGCACGGCCGGCGCGGCGCGCCCTCTTCCGGGCTGATCCACCAGATCTGCGAATTTTTCGGGCTGATCTGGGACGATGCCGACGAGCTGAAGGCCCTGGCAAAACTCTCCCGCCCAAGGCTGAAGCTGAACACCGCGGGCCTCACCCCGGCGCAGACCGCGCTCGGCAACCGCATCGCCCGGGAGCTGCGCAACCTGGACCCGGAAACCGTGACGGCAATGCAGCAATTGCTGGACCAGGCGCTGCCGGTCACGCCGCCAGCGCGCCGGCCTCGCGCAGGAAGCCGAGCAAAGGCAGCAGGTTCAGACCCAAAATCGTGAAAAAATCGCCCTCGACCTGGGTAAAGAGCTGCGCCCCGCGCCCCTCGAGCTGGTACACCCCGACCGAGCCCAGCACCGCCGCACCCTCCGACTCCAGATAGGCGGCGATGAACGCCTCCGAGAGCGGACGCATGGTGAGCCGCGCCTGCGCCACATCCGACCAGATTTTTGCCCCTGCCCGGTAAAGGCAGGTCGCGGTCACCAGCGTATGCGTGCGGCCGGCCAGAAAACGCAGATGCGCCACCGCCTCTTCCCGGTCGCGCGGCTTGTCGAATCGGCGCCCCTCGCAGACCAGCATCTGGTCGGCGCCGATCACCAGCGCTTCCGGCGCGGTGCGGGAGATCATTTCGGCCTTGGCGGCGGCCAGCGCCAGCGCCAGCACCGCGGGTTCCTGCGCCGGCATGGCCGCTTTCAGCGCCGCCTCGTCCAGATCCGCCGGCATCGCGCGGCATGTGACACCGGCCTGCAGCAGCAGGGTGCGGCGGGCGGGCGAGCCGCTGGCAAGAATGATCATGGCGGCAGGCTTTTGCTCCATTGACTTCGCGCTGCCAAGGCATTAACCCGCTGGCTCACTGCATGGCGGCGTAGCTCAGCGGTAGAGCAGGGAA
>CAWACI010000006.1:0-80081 GCA_963780465.1 uncultured Pseudomonadota bacterium | reverse complement strand
AGAAGAGCGCGGCTAGAAGCGGAAATTGGCGGCGATGATGGCGCCGCGATATGAGAGTTTGTGCAGGCCGGTATTGCCGCCGTTTTGGAAGGTGAGATTTCGGTAGCCAACGGACAGGTCTGCCCAGCTTGCGACGCTGTAAGCGAAGCCACCATAGGCTTGCCAGGTGAGGGGCAGGCCGCCGCCGCCAACATCGAAGTAGTAGGGCAGGTAGAATTTGCTGTTCGGGATGTTGATGCGGCCGGTCACGCCGCCGATCGCATTGAAATAGGTCTGGTCGACATCGAGGCTCCCGGTGCGCGACAAAGCGAGCGTGCGGTTGGGGCCAAAAATGTCGGCGCTGAGCAGATAGTTGGTGGTGGCGCCAAGGGACAGCATGCGAAACCCGACGATACCGTCGAGATTGCCCCAGTCGCCCTGTAGCAGGGTATAGCCGCCGGCCAGTGACCAGATCGTCATGGAGGCGCGCGTGCCGCTGCTGAGCTGCTGTGAGCGGGGAATGTCGATCGGGCCTGGACCGAGATTGACGGAGGAGAGGTGGCTGACGCTCGAGGTGAGGCTGTTGTTGCCGTAGATGAGATCCGTCAGCACCGTGAAGCGATTATAACGCGCCTCTGCGCCAAGCTGCAGTGCGGCATTGATGGTGGAGGTGTAGTCGCCGATGCCGGCACTGATCGAGGTGCTTACGGTACCGCCCCGCGGCCCGTTGGCGCGTAGATCGGCCGAGATCGTCGGGAGCCAGATATAGGGCGTGACGGCGAAGGACCAGCCCGGCACTGATCCCTGGGGCGGCGGGGTGGATGCGAGCTGGGCGCGTGCGGGAAAAGCGGCGGTGATGGCAGTGGAGAGCGCGACGGCGGCCAATTTCAGTCCATAACGCATCCGACGCGCTCCTTTCTGATGGACGCCATGGGCCGAAAGGTTGCTCCCCGGGCCATGTTGTGCCTGATCCAGGCTTTGTGGTGGTAGCTCTGTGTCGGCCGAAGGGGTCAAACGCCAAGCCCCGCTCACTAGACCATGGCCGCTATCATCACCTCATGCGGCATCCGGTGGGGGTGGCTCAGCTCGTCGATGCCGCAAGACTGAGCTCCACGCGCCGGTTCATCGCCCGGCCCCGTGCCGTGGCGTTCGAGGCTACCGGATTCGTCTCGCCGAGCCCCTGGGCGG
This sequence comes from uncultured Pseudomonadota bacterium, assembly GCA_963780465.1. Classification (GTDB taxonomy): domain Bacteria; phylum Pseudomonadota; class Alphaproteobacteria; order Acetobacterales; family Acetobacteraceae; genus Acidocella. The sequence continues at coordinate 78,914 of CAWACI010000006.1, read as the reverse complement.
AGATCATGTCCGGCTTCACGCCCTGCGAGATCAGATACTGCATCACGCTTTGCGCGCGTTTCAGCGACAGGTCCTGGTTGGAGGTGACGCCCTGTTGCTGGAGCGCCGAACCGATCGGCGTGTTGTCGGTGTAGCCGGTCACGATGAGCTTGTTCTGCTGCGTTGGCGCGAGTTTCTGCGCCAATCTGGAGATGAGCTGCTTGCCGCGTTCGCTCATCTGCCAGCCGCCCGAGGAGAACAGCAGGTCGCTGTTGACCGTGTACTTGATCGCCCCTTGCAGCCGGGTAACTTGCGCGTTGCTGTCGGCGAGTTGTCCCGATAGCGTCGACACCTGCTGCTGAAGTTGCTGATTTTGTTCCTGGAGCGCGTCGTATTTGCTTTGCGAGACGCATCCGGCCAGGAGCATGGTTGAAGCCAAAGGCACAAGGATGCTGTAACGTTTGATGGAACTGACCATTGGCAGTGCTTCCCTGATGTTGATCGTTTTGATGGGCGCCAAAAGATCCTGCTCGATCTTGGCTTAACCAAGCGAGTCACGCGGTGAACGAGAGTTCTTACGCGGTAAGGGATAATTCTGAGTTGAGCGGCCGCGTTAAGATGAGGCGACGGAAAAAATCAGCTAACAGAATAACTCATATATCATGGAATAATTGTTGATAATTGTCAAAAAGAAATCACTTGCCTTGCAGGCGCCTCAAGGCGGACACGCCAAGACGAAGGGGGAGAATCTCTCCCCCCTTCAGACGGCGAGTTGACAGCTTAAAACTGACAGAGTTCCTGACGCGATGGCGCTTTCAGGCTGCCAGTTTAATGTCGTGTTTAAGTTCAATGCTGTGCCGGATCAAACGGCGCGTCCGTTCGACGAAGGCGAGTTTGTCTGCGAGGCAACTCTCTAAAAGTACACCGACGCCGAAATGATCTGTGACGTCAGCCATCGCAATGAGCGCCATATACTCGGAAATGCGTAGATGCATCAGGTGGTTCGCCTTGATGAGGGCGAACAGCGCCTTGGCTGCGGGAGACTGGATCTCGGCGAGTTCGCGCCGGAAGTCCTCAAGGAAGACCTCTTGCAGGCGCCCAGAAGAGGGGAGAGGTTTCTCGCCGATCAGTTTGAAGCAGCGATCCAACGTACTGAGGGTTTTGTCTTGGAGAAAAGCGCGCGATTGGAGGGCTTCCTTGATGTTGGGGTCCTGTGCGACCTCACTCAGCTCCTCATAGATTTTGGTCGTTTTTTCGGTCCGCTGCCGAACATCGCTCAACATTTTTACGAATAGTTCCTTTGGATTGTTCACAGGCATTGGATGTTCCCTTCCTGGGTATGGTTTTCCAGCCCCGAGCATCTGGAGCGAGGTTGGAGGACAAGATTGCTCCGATCTTGCGTCGTTAACTTAGATAACGTTAAATTATAAAAAATAATATTTTATGTTGTATATACACAGCGCGTTGAGTGAACTCCACTAAACGATCATTCATGATCTATGTGATGTTTTGCAGAGTTTCATGCGAATGTCTGCTGCGTTTTGTGTTTGTTCATATTGCTTGTGAAAATCTTCATAATATTGCGTGGTTAAAAAGGTGGAGGTGTCGGGAGTTTGTATCTGGCTATGAATGTTTTTTTTGGAAATGCTCGTCTGCATACGAAACGCCTCAAAAACAAACTTTGCTTTTGGCGTCGCATAAAACTGTGCGGCTTTCGAGACGCGGTGACGGTCACCTATTTCACTGTGGAATCCGCGGGAACAGTAGACGATGTGGAGGGATTTTCGATGGTTCCGTAGGCAGGGGGAGCTGTCGGCTGACGGGGCGCGGGCTGTGCTGCGGCGGTGTCGCACGGGGTTGGGAACTGTGTGTGGTAGGCCGAGTTTATTTTTTGAATAAGGCGCTCCTGCGAAGTGCAAGGGGCGGCTGGTGCGGTGAGAGGGGCGAGTGTGCTCAAACCTGTGAGGATGATGAATGGATGACGTAATCTGCGCATGGGATGGATCCGATTCTGACAGCCTTGTGGAAGCGCGACCGCAGACGACGAGGCCGCCCGTTCCTTGATTGCCACACGGGCGACGTACGGGGCTGCGTGTTCGTGGCCCCCGGTTTCTTGTCAACAGGTAAGGCCTTCGATCAGAATGCCGAACGGGGGACAACAAAAATACTCCACTCACTCCCATCGAACAATGACCCTCGCTTTTGGCGAGTCAAAACGATGTGCACAAAACTGTGAGCACTGCTCCTGGCGCAAAAACTTTAGCAGCCATCAGGCTGAGGTTGAGATTTTACGAAAGATCGACGATTTGATCGATATTCACGATAAATTTTGCGAAGCTGTGAGTCTCGTTTTATGTGGCGCGGCACTCTTTTGGCGCGGTCTCCTGGCGCGCGACGCGCAGGCATTTGCCTGCCGCTAAGGCGGCGATGCCCCCGTTTGCAACGCGCGGTTGTGAAAACTGTGCAACAGGCATTAGTGTTCGGTAACCGGTTGCCGCTGCATCGTGAAAGGGGCTGGCGCGTAAAGTGATGAAGACTGAGGGTGAGAACGCCGTGTCGGCATTGCTGACGCGGGCGCGGGACGATACGGCGCGGGGCGATGATGAGGCCGCCAAGCAGGCTTATCTCGACATATTGCGGTTTGAGCCGACGCATCGGTCGGCCCTGCTCGAGCTGGGGCTGATCGCGCTCACCACCGGCCATCGCGAGGCGGCGCGGACGGTGCTTTTGCAGGCCGCACAGTGTCATCCTGATGATCTCACCTCCCGCGTCACATTGGGAAACATGGCGCTGGAGGATGGTGCGTGGGATGCCGCGCAGGGGCATTTCCAGGACGCGCTGGGTCGCGATCCGGATTGCGCGCCGGCGCATCAGGGCTTGGCGCGGGTGCTCAGCGCTACAGGCCGGGAAGCGGAGGCCGGGCCGCATTGGGCGAGGGGGTTTGCAGGGCATGCTATTGCGGCACGCGAATATCGTGGTGCCGGCGGGGGGATGGATGTGCTGCTGCTCGCCGCCGTGCGCGGCGGCAATGTGCGGCTGCGGCCGTGGATGAACGATCGCATTCTGGCGGTGACGGTGATCTACCCTGAATATTACGATCTTACCCAGGCTTTGCCGCGGCACAGCCTTATCGTGAACGCGATTGGCGATGCCGATTTATGCGCCGAGGCGCTGGTGAAAGCCGAGAGACTGACAGCATGTAGCCCGGCACCGGTGATCAACCGGCCGGAGCGCGTGCTCGCCACTGGGCGCGCCGGCATGGGCCGGCTTGGCGCCGGGATCGAGGGGCTGGTTGTGCCGCAGGTGCGCCTGGCGCGGCGTGACGATATTTTGGCCGGCAAACATTTGCCGTTTCCGTTCCTGCTGCGCACGCCCGGGCTGCATACCGGGCAGCATTTTGTTCTGGTCGAGTCGCGTGCGTCCCTGGCCGGGATGATCGCGCAGTTGCCTGGCGACGAGTTGTTCATGATCGAATATTTTGCTGTGCGAGCGGCGGATGGCATGGTGCGGAAATACCGGGTCATGTTCATCGAAGGGCAGGTCTATCCCTGGCATCTGGCGATTTCGCCCGATTGGAAGGTGCATTATTTTACCGCGGCGATGCAGGCGAATGCCGCGTTCCGTGAGGAGGAGCGCCGGTTTCTGGACGATATGCCGGGCGTGCTGGGCGCTCGGGCGATGACGGCGCTGCAAGCGTTATGCGGCAATCTGGCGCTCGATTTCGCCGGCGCCGATTTTGCGTTGTCGCCGGATGGATCGGTGTTGCTGTTTGAAACGAACGCGACGATGGCGATCAACGCGCCGCCGGAGGGCGCGCTCTGGAACTACCGGCGGGCGGCGACCGGCGCCGTGCAGCGGGCGACGCAACAGGTGTTGTTGCGTCGCCCGGGGGTGGTTTGACACCCCTCCGGGGATCTCCTAGCCTCTCAGTGTAAGCGGTTACAACGCCGCCAAAGCAACGTGTAAAAACCGGGTGCGCGAGCACCTCGTCGGGAGAAAAAACATGGCCAAGATCACCTCTGTCCAGGCACGGACGGTGCGCATCCCCTTGCAACACGCGACCGCCTTCGCGCGGCGGAGCGTGACGGCGCGCGAATACAGCCTCGTCAAAATCCGCACGGATGACGGGCTGGAGGGCATCGGCCATTGTTATGCCGGGCATTCGGGCGGCAAGGTGGTGACGCTGGCGGTGCGCGAAATGCTGGCGCCGTTGCTGCTCGGCGAGGACTCGACCTCCACCGAGCGGCTCTGGCAGATGATGTATCAGGAGGTGCTGCTGCATGGCCGCGCCGGCTCGGTGATGCGCGCCCTGAGCATTCTCGATAACGCGCTGTGGGACCGCAATGCGCGCGCGGCCAATCTGCCGCTCTACCGGTATCTGGGGGCGGCGCATGAGGAGATGGTGCCGGCCTATGGCAGCGGCGGGTATTATCTCGAAGGCAAGACGCCGGAGATGCTGGGCGAGGAAATGGCCGGCTATGTAGCGCTGGGCCTGAACGCCGTGAAGATGAAAGTGGGGCGCGGCGACCTGAAATCGGAGGAGGCGCGGATCGCCGCGGCACGCAAGGCGATCGGGCCGGATGTGCTGCTGATGCTGGACGCCAATAACGCCTGGTCAGATGTGCCGACGGCCTTGCGGTATATGGACCGCTTCGCCCCGTATGACCCGTATTGGATCGAGGAGCCGTTCAGCCCGGACCAGATCGACAACCATGCCAGGCTGGCGGCAGCGACGCATGTGCCGGTGGTGACCGGCGAGATCGAGGCGGGGCGCTGGCGGTTCAAGGAACTGCTCGACAAACAGGCGGCGGCGATCCTGCAGACCGATGCGGCGGTCTGCGGCGGCATCACGGAGTACCGGCGGATTTCCGCGCTGGCCGATTGCTACGGCGTGACATTGTGCCCGCATTGGTTCCATGATCTGCATGTGCATCTGGTCGGCGCCGCGTCGAACGGCCAGTTCGTGGAGTTTTTTCCCGATGGCAAGGTGTTCAATTTCCGCGAGATTATCGACCGGCAGCTGGAACTCCGCCCGGGCGGGGTGGCGCTGCCGACCGGGCCGGGGCTGGGATACAGTTTTGACGAAAAAGCCATCGCCCGCTTCCAGGCGGAGGCGTGGCAATAGGCGGCAACAGCGATGGGGTGAGGCCAGACATACCGGGGGCGCTGCGCGTCCCCGTATCCTTGGCATGCTCAGGCTGAAGATAGCAAAACTTTGGTGTGAACGAATAGAAAGCTATATTTTCTAATTTATGGCTTCTCTTATCATCCGCGTTCACCGACAATCGACAAGGCGCGGCATTTTCGCGCAGATGGGAACGAGGAATGGATTTTAAATTAAAAGGTAAAACCGCTCTGGTGCTTGGCGGCGGCGGTGGTCTAGGCCGGGCGATTGCGACGTCGCTGGCGGCCGAGGGCGTGAACATCGCCGTCGGTGATATCGACCCGAAGGCGATCGAGGCGACCCAGGCCGCCGTGGCGGCGGCGGGCGCGAAGAGCTGCGGTCTGGTCTGGGATCTGGCGGATTTGTCGCTGATCCCTGGGCATATCCAAAAAATCGAGAGCGAGCTCGGGCCGGTTGATATTCTGGTCAATAATACCGGCGGCCCGCCGCCGACCCCGGCCAGCGGCCAGGACCCGGAAGTGTGGACGAAATTCTTCCAGTCGATGGTGGTGTCGGTGATCGCCATCACCGATGCGGTGCTGCCCGGCATGCGCGCGCGCAAATGGGGCCGGATCATCACCAGCACCTCGTCGGGCGTGGTCGCGCCGATCCCGAATCTCGGCATCTCCAACGCGCTGCGCCTTTCGCTGGTCGGCTGGTCGAAGACTTTGGCGCGCGAAGTCGGCCGTGATGGCGTGACCGCGAACATCATCCTGCCCGGGCGCATCGCCACGGATCGCATCAAATTCCTCGACGAGGCGAAGGCCAAGCGCGAGGGGCGGAGCGTGGAGGAGGTCTCCGCCGAGAGCACCGGCAGCATTCCGGTCGGCCGTTATGGCAAGCCCGAGGAATACGGCGATGTGGTCGCCTTTCTGGCGAGCGAGCGCGCCGCGTATCTCACCGGCTCGGTGATCCGTGTCGATGGCGGCCTGATCGCCAGCGTGTAAGACAATTTCATCAACAGCAACCATTTACAGGACTTTTGAAATGGCATTGGACCAGAAGATTATTGATGCACTCTCCGGCGTGGCGACCGCGACGCTGACCACCGTGTTGCTGAAGAAGGGCCTGCGCAATGTGTGGTTGCGCGGCACCAAGCCGCTGAAGCCGGGCCAAAAACGTCTGGTGGGCCCGGCCTTCACGCTGCGCTTCGTGCCGGCCCGCGAGGACTTGGCAACGCCGGCCTCCTGGAGCTCGCCGATCTCCACCCGTGCGGCGATCGAAGCCATGCCGGAAGGCTGCATCGCCGTGGTCGATGCGATGGGCGTCACCGATGCCGGCATTTTCGGCGATATTCTCTGCGAGCGCATGAAGGTGCGTGGCGTCGCCGCGCTGATCACCGATGGCGTGGTGCGCGACGTGGCGGGTGTTCTCGCCACCGACCTGCCCGTCTGGTGCCAGGGTGCTGCCGCCCCGCCATCGGTCGCCGGCCTCACCTTCGTGAACTGGCAGCAGCCGATCGGCTGCGGCGGCGTCGCGGTGTTCCCCGATGACGTGATTGTCGTCGATGACGATGGCGCGGTGGTGATTCCGGCTGCGCTGCTCGAGGAGGTGGTGGCCGCCGCCGTGGAGCAGGAGCATCAGGAATCCTGGATCTACAACGAAGTGAAGAATGGCGCGTCGCTGCCGGGCCTGTATCCGCCGAATGCCGAGAACAAGGCGCGCTATGAGGCGCATCGCGCCCAGGCCAAGGCCGCGGAATAAGGAGAGCGGGCGATGACGTTGGACGCGACGGATCTGGCAACGTCATCGCCGCACGCGGCCGGCATGGCAAGGCTTGCCTTTGTCGGCTGCTTTACCACGGAACGGCGCAAGGCGCGGGGCAAGGGGATCGATATCTACACCATCGATCCCACCTCCGGCGCCTGGTCGCCGGCCGGCCATGTCGGTGATCTTGTCAATCCGTCGTTTCTGGTCGCCGACAAGACGCGCCGCGTGCTGTATGCCGTGCATGGCGATGCCGATTATGTCTCGGCGTTTGCCATTGATGTCGAGAACGCCGCACTCCGGCCGATCAGCAAGGCTGCCAGCGGCGGCATGAACGGGGTGCACCAGGCACTCGACCCGACGGGTCAATTTCTCGTCGTGGCCAATTACGCCAGCGGCTCGGTGGCGCTGCTGCCGGTGCGGCCGGATGGCGCGCTGGGCGATGTGGTTCAGTTGCTGGAGCTTCCGGGTGAACCGGGCCCGCACCGCACCGAGCAGACCATCGCGCATCCGCATCATGTGGTGTTCGACCCGAGCGGAGCGTTCATCCTCATTCCCGATAAAGGCGTGGACCGGGTTTTCGTGCTGCGCCTCGATGCCGCTTCGGCCAAACTTTCGCTGGTGAGCCATACAATGATGCGCCCTGGGTCTGGGCCGCGGCATATGGTGTTCCACCCGACCTTGCCTTTCGCCTTCGTCGTCAACGAGCTCGATTCGACCGTGGCGACCTGCCGCTGGCACGCAAAAACCGGCGTGCTGGAGCCGCTGCATCTGGCCGCAGCGCTGCCACCGGATTTTTTTGGCGCCAGCACCACGGCGGCGATCGTCATCACGCAAGATGGCCGGCATGTTTACGTGTCGAACCGCGGGCAGGACGGTATCACCCGCCTCGCTTTCGACGCCGCGGCGGGGAGGTTGGCGGTCTCGGGCTGGACGCCGGCCAATGGCCGCGACCCGCGTTTCATGACGTTGACTCCCGAAGGCGACCGGCTGATCGTGGCGGCCGAACAAGGGGATAGCATCGTGCAATTCGCGATTTCAAAAATTGATGGTAACCTCACGCAAGTTGGTGATGCTCTCCCGAGTGCCAGCCCGTGCACGATCACGTTTATCTGATTTTTGTTTTAGAAAAGACCACTTTCAGGGAGGCGGACCTTGTTCTAGACGGGAACATAATACCGTAGCGCCGCACAGGTGCGATAATAGGAGGATACGAATGAAGTCCGGGAAATACCGCTTCGTTGTCGCGTTTCTGCTGTTCATAGCAGGAATCATCAATTACATGGATCGTGCCGCGCTTGGCGTCGCGGCGCCGTTTGTCCAGAAGGATCTGGGCCTGTCGCCTTCGGCCTTGGGCATCATCTTCAGTACGTTCTTTTTTGGCTATGCGATTTTCGCCTTTGTCGGCGGTCAGCTTGCCGACAAATACGGCCCGCGCGCGGTTTATACCTGGTCGGCGACAGCGTGGTCGATTCTGTGCGCCTTAACCGGTGCCGTGACCGGTTTCGCGTCGCTGTTCATCGTGCGGGCGTTGTTCGGTTTCGCCGAAGGTCCGATGAATTCAACGACCAACCGGACCATCACCAATTGGTTCCCGCGCGAGGAAACGTCGCGGACGATCGGTTTTACCTTTTCCGGCCAGACGGTTGGCAGCGCCATCGCCGCGCCCATCGTCGGGCTGCTCGCCATCGCCTATGGCTGGCGCATTGCGTTTTTTGCCATTGGCGCGCTCGGCCTGCTTTGGGTTGTGGCGTGGCTGTATTTCGTCACTGATCTGCCGAAGCAGAACCGCCGCGTCGGCGCCGGCGAAATCGAGCTGGTGGCCACCAGCCGCGCGGCGACGATCGTCACGGCGGAAGACCGGGCCTTGCCGCTGCGCGCCTATCTCGGCCGTGCCAGCACGTTGTCGCTCGGCCTCGGCATGTTTGCCGTGAACTACACGCTGTACATCTTCCTGTCCTGGCTGCCGACCTACCTGACCACGGCGCTGCACATGGACGTGAAAAAGATGGCCTTCGTGGCGGCCATTCCCTGGGCTTGCGGCTTCGTGGGATATGTCGGCGGCGGCATCATCGCCGATTTCGCGTATCGCCATATGCGCACGCGGCTGACGGCACGCAAGTTGACGACCATCCTGCCTTTGGCGCTTGCCGCCGTTGCCTTGATCGCGGTCAATGCTGCACCGAATGCGATGGTCGCCGTGACGCTGATCGCGGTGGCCGTGATGATGCTGACCAGCTCGGTGCAATCCTGCTGGGCAACGATTCATGAAATCGTGCCGGAGACGCGGGTTGGCGGTGTGAGCGGCTTCATCCATCTGCTCAGCAATATTTCGGGCATCATCGGGCCGACCGCGACCGGCTTCGCGGTGCAGTATTTCGGTGGATATAGCAGCGCATTTGCGATTGCTTCCGCGCTTGCCGTGGCCGGCGTGTTGGCCATGGCGGTGTTCGTGAAGAAGCCGGGCGCCCGCGTGGCGACGCTGGCGGCGGCGCACGGGCACGGCCCAGCCTGATGGACTTGGTATAAGGAGACAGTGATGGACGTTCCCGGGAAACCCGTTTTGTTGACAGGCGCTTCTGGCGCGCTGGGCCAGATGCTGGCGCGCGAGCTGGCAGGCCGCGGCTGGAAGCTGCGCCTGACGGATCGTGCGCCATTTCCCGGGAGCGTTCCCGAAGGTGCCAGTTTCACCCTGGCCGATCTGAACGACGGGGCGATGATTCTGCGCCTCGCCGAAGGCTGCGGAACGATTCTGCATTTCGGCGGCATTTCGGTCGAGCACCCGTTCGAGACGGTGATCGGTCCGAACATTAGGGGGCTGTATCATGCCTATGAGGCGGCGCGGCGCGAGAATGCGCGCATGGTGTTCGCTTCGTCGAACCATACGATCGGCTTCCATGAGCGCGGCGAAGTTGTCGATGACGACAGCTATCTGCGTCCCGACGGGTATTATGGCCTGTCGAAAGCCTATGGCGAATTGATGGGGCGCTTGTACTGGGACAAGCATGGTGTGGAGAGCGTCTTTCTGCGCATCGGCTCCTGCACGCCCAAGCCGGTCGATGACCGGATGCTGGCGACCTGGTTTTCCTACGGCGATTTGTTGCGGCTGGTGGAGCGCAGCACGCTGGCGCCGACCACCGGAGAGGCCGGCTGCCTCGTGATCTGGGGTGCGTCCAAGAACAAGCGCATGACCTGGTGGCGCAAGGATGGGCGCAAGGTCATCGGCTGGGAGCCGACCGACAGCGTTGATTCCTACACGCCGGAGCTGGATGGCAAGACCAGTGGTAACCCGGTCGTCGAGCGTTATCAGGGCGGGGGCTATTGCGGGATCGACTATTCCCGCGACAGGCCGGTGCCGATCGCGCAGTTTGCAGATCAGTAGCTGAATTTTCGTCCGACGACTTCACGGCGGCTGGAAATATAGAGCCGCCGTTTTGCTATAAAAACAATGCTTTGGGGAATAGAACAGATGTCGCAAATAGGCTATGCCGGGTCCGAGATCGAGGCGGTCAGCGCCGGTGATGCGCTTTATAGCAAAATCGCCTGGCGGATTATGCCAATCCTCTTCATTGGCTACATCATTGCCTATCTGGACCGGGTGAATGTCGGCTTCGCCAAGCTGCAGATGCTGGATGCGCTGCACTTCAGCAACGCGGTCTACGGCTTCGGCGCCGGCGTGTTTTTCATCGGCTATTTCATTTTCGAAGTGCCAAGCAACGTGATCTTGCACAAAGTCGGCGCGCGGGTGTGGATCTGCCGTGTGCTGGTGGTCTGGGGGCTGGTCTCGGCCTGCACGGCGTTCGTTACCACGCCTTGGGAATTCTACACTGTCCGGTTTCTGCTCGGCGTCGCGGAGGCGGGGTTCTTCCCCGGCATGGTGTTGTATCTCACCTACTGGTTTCCCTCGCACCGCCGCGCGAAAATGATCGCCATGCTGATGGCCGGTAACCCGGTCTCCGGCATTCTCGGCGGCCCGCTATCGGGCTATATTCTGCATAGCATGGGTGGCGCCCATGGTGTGGCGGGCTGGCAGTGGCTGTTCCTGATCGAGGCCGCGCCGGCGGTGGTGCTCGGCATCATCATTCTGTTCTATCTCGATAACCGGGTGAGCGAGGCGAAATGGCTCAGCGCGGAAGAGAAGGCGATTGTCGTCGCCGAAATCAACCAGGAAGCCAGCGTCAAAACCCATCATACGGTGCTGTCGGTGTTTGTCAGCGCCCGGGTCTGGCTGATGTGCACGATCCTGTTCGGCATCGTCATGGGGTCCTATGCGCTCGGCTTCTGGCAGCCGACGATCATCCGTCAGACCGGGATCAAGGATTCCTTCGTGATCGGCCTGTTGACGATGATTCCCTACACGGCGGCCTTGATTTCGATGATTCTGGTCGGACGGCATGCGGATAAATGGCGCGAGCGCCGCTGGCATGTGGTGGTGCCCCAGCTCGTGGCGGCCTGTGGCTTCGTGTTGTGCACACAGGCGGGCAGCAGCACGGTGATCGCGATGATCGGCCTGATCATGGCGGTGGTGGGCGTTGTCACCGCGCTGCCGATGTTCTGGGCGCTGCCGACCTCGTTCCTTGGTGGCGCCGCGGCGGCGGCGGGGATTGCGCTGGTGAACTGCACTGGCAATCTTGCGGGATTTTTTAGCCCCGCGATCATCGGGCTCCTGAAGGATTACACAGGGACCTTGAATTCCGGTCTGTTGCTCGTCGCAGCCTGTCTCGTGTTGTCGGCGGGGCTGATCTTGGCCTTTGTCCCGGCGAAGCTGGTCAATCGCTAAGGTACAAGAAAAGGGAGGAAGCAGCCGCTTTTTTGAAAAAAAGCGGCGCAAAAAAACTTTTGTTTAACTGGGCCCGTGGCGTTGAAACCGGCACGGCCCAGTTTACAGAAGTTTTTTTGCTTCTTTTTGTTCACAAAAAGAAGTCTTTCTACTCGAACTTGTAACTTCCTCGGTTTTTAACCGAGTATGGCCCGTGGCTGCTCTGACTCGTTCAGGAGCGCCTGAACGAGTTGCAGCCGTGCGGAGGCGCGACGCCAGAGCACGCCGATCCGGCGGTTCTGAAACGGGATCGGTACGGGAAGCTTGGTGAGGTTCAAGCCCGCCGGCCAGGGCGGCGCCCAGTCTGGCACTAACGCGACGCCAAGCTCCTGGTCGACCAGAACAGCAATCGCGTCGAGTGAATCCAACTCGTAATGGTCGTGCGGGCGGATACCCGTCTGCTGCAGATAGGTTTCCGCCAGGCGCCCGCCCCATTGCTTGCGGTCGTAGCGAATGAACGGTTCGGTCGCGAGGATCTTGTGCACGTCACGTTCCTTGATCCCGCGATGGGCCAGCAGCACCAGCGGCTCTTCGCGCCAGGTCGTCCAGCCGCAGGTTTTCGGCAGGGCGAATTGCGGTTCAACGATGACCGCGGCATCGAGCTCGCCATCGGCGAGCTTCCGGTACAGATCCGCCGAGGTGCCAGGGTGTATATAGAGCGTCATGAGCGGATGTTTTTGCGCCAGCCTTGCCAGGATCGGCGGCAGAATACCGGTGAGGGCGCTGGAGATCGCGCCAAGGCTGAGCTCGCCGGCGAAATTCTGCTCGTTCGCCATGGTGCGCAGGTCGCGCACGCCGCGCAACAGCTGTTGTGCCTGGGAGAGCACGGCGGCGCCGGCTTCGGTCGGGCGCATGTTGCGGCCTGAGCGCGATACTAACGCCGTGCCAATTTCCCTCTCTAACGCGCGGATCCGCTGCGTGACGGCGGCGGCTGTGAGGTTGAGTTGCCGTGCCGCCTCGGCCACCGAGCCATGCTCGACCACCATGACGAAGCTATCTAAAAATTCAGTATCCATTGAAAAGAAAATATATGGTCTAATCATACCGGAATCTATATTTTTTTTCGGAGGTGCTCTTATATTGTCCCATGCCTAATGCCCGGCGGGCTGAGCCGGGGCGCGATTTTTAGAGGGAACGAGATATGACAAAAGGTCTACGCAAAGGGCTCACCAGCTACGGAGATGCCGGATTTTCCTTGTTTTTGCGTACGGCCTTCATCAAGGCGATGGGGTTTTCGGACGATGCGCTGGAGCGGCCGATCATCGGCATCACCGATACTTTCAGCGATTATAATCCCTGCCACGGCAATGTGCCCGATCTGATCGAGAGCGTGAAGCGCGGCGTGATGCTGGCCGGTGGCCTGCCGATGGTGTTCCCGACGATTTCGATCGGCGAGAGCTTTGCGCATCCCACCTCGATGTTCCTGCGCAATCTGATGGCGATGGACACGGAAGAAATGATGCGCGCGCAGCCGATGGATGCGGTCGTGGTGATCGGCGGCTGCGACAAGACCTTGCCGGCGCAGGTGATGGCGGCGGCGAGCATGGATCTGCCGACCATCGTCGTGCAGACCGGACCGATGGTGGTGGGTCACCATAAGGGCGAAGTTCTGGGCGCCTGCACCGATTGCCGCCGGCTCTGGGGGCAGCATCGCGCGGGCACGATCGACGAGGCCGAGATCAAGGTGATCAGCGGCCGTCTGGCGCCCTCCGTCGGCACCTGCATGGTGATGGGCACCGCCAGCACCATGGCCTGCGTGGTCGAAGCCTTGGGCATGGCGCTGCCGAACAGCGCCGCAGCCCCCGCCACCCATGCCGACCGCCGGCGGATCGCGGAGCTGAGCGGCAAGCGCGCCGCGGAAATGGCCGTGTCGGGTTCGCCGACGCCGGCTGAGCTGATCACGGAGTCTTCCGTGCGCAACGCGATGATCGTACTGCAGGCGATCGGCGGTTCGACCAACGGCCTGATCCATCTCACCGCCATGGCGGGCCGCGCCGGCGTGAAGGTGGATATGGACGCGTTCGACAAGCTGGGGCGTGAAATTCCGGTGCTGTTGAATCTGAAGCCGTCCGGCCAGCATTATATGGAGCATTTCCATTACGCGGGTGGTCTGCCGGCGCTGATGCGCGAGCTGACGCCGTTCCTCGACCTGAACGCGCCGAGTGTTTCCGGCGGCACGCTGGGCGATGCCATCGCCGCGGCGGAGACGGTGCCGAACCAGAACGTGATCTACAGCTTTGCCTCGCCGCTGAAGCAGGAAGGCGCGATGGCGATCCTGCAGGGCAATCTGGCCCCGGATGGCGCGGTCATCAAACACTCGGCCGCCTCGCCGGCACTGCTCAAACATACCGGCCGTGCCGTGGTGTTCGAGTCCGTGGAGGATCTGACCAACCGCATCGACCTGCCGGATCTCGATGTGAATGCCGACGATATTCTGGTGCTGCGCAATGCCGGGCCGAAGGGCGCGCCGGGCATGCCGGAAGCCGGCTATCTGCCGATTCCGCTGAAGCTGGCGCGGCAGGGGGTGAAGGACATGGTGCGCATCTCCGATGCGCGCATGAGCGGCACGGCGTTCGGCACCATCGTATTGCATATTGCGCCGGAGGCGGCCGTCGGCGGACCGCTGGCGGTGGTGCAGACGGGTGACCGGATCACTTTGGATGTGGAAGCGCGGCAGATCGAGTTGCTGATCGACGATGCGGAATTGCAGCGCCGGCTGGAGATCTGGAAGACGCAGAAGCCGCATCGCGAGATGGCCAAGCGCGGCTACGCGAAGCTGTACGAGGACAGCGTATTGCAGGCCAACCAGGGCTGCGATTTTGATTTTCTGCTGCGCGATGGCGGCGCAGAGAACAAGGCCTGATCTGATCTTCTGATATTTGAACCGCAAGCGACGGGAGCCTGAAATATTCAATGAGCAATCGTATTAAAATTCTGAGCATTGGCGCGATGGACAAGCGGGTCGATGCGGCCCTGGCCGAACGTTACGAGGTTTTTCGTGACGATGTTCTGGGGCTGGACAACATCATTGCCGAACATGGCAAGGACATTGTGGGCCTGGTGACCCGCGGCCGGATTCGCACCACCGCGGAACTGATCGAACGCCTGCCGAACCTGCAAATCGTCAGCAATTTCGGCGTCGGCTATGATTCCGTGGATGTGGCCGCCGCCGCGAAGCACGGCGTGGTGGTGACCAATACGCCGGATGTGCTGAACGACGAGATGGCGGATTTCACCGTGGGGTTGATGCTGACGACCATCCGCAGCTTTCCGCAGGCGGACCGTTTCGTACGCTCGGGCCAGTGGGAAAAGAGCGAGGCGTTTCCGCTCGGCGCCTCGCTGCGCGGCCGCAAGGTGGGCATCGCCGGCATGGGGCGCATCGGCAAGGTCATTGCCAAGCGGCTCGACGGTTTCGACATTCCGGTCTCGGTGTTCATGCGCCGCCCGCAGCCGGATCTGCGCTACCCGTACCACGCGACGCTGAAGAGCCTGGCGGAAGCGGTCGATGTTCTGATCGTGGTGCTGCCGGGCGGTCCGCAGACGCAAAACGTCGTCGACGCGGAAATTCTTGCCGCACTCGGGCCGAATGGGATTCTTATCAACGTGGCGCGCGGATCGGTGGTTGATGAGGCGGCGCTGATCGAAGCGCTGCAAACCGGCAAGATCCTGGCCGCGGGCCTCGACGTGTTCGCCAAGGAGCCGCATGTGCCCGACGCGCTGAAGCAGATGGAGAATGTGGTGCTGTTGCCGCATATCGGCACGGCCACGCATCATACGCGCGGGTTGATGGCGCAATTGGTCATCGATAACGTGATCTCCTGGTTCGAAGGCAAGGGGCCGCTGACGCCGGTGGCGGAAACGCCGGTTCCGGCACGCAAGCAGATGGATAAAGTTTGATGCGCATTGATCATACCGCCAGCGGCGTTTACGCCATCGCCCCCACGCCGTTCACCCCGGAGGGTGCGGTTGATGAAACATCCATCGATATGATGGTGGATTTTTATCACCGCTGCGGGGTCACCGGGCTGACGATCCTCGGCATCATGGGCGAGGCGCCGAAACTGGAGGCCGCGGAGTCCCGCGCCATCGCCCGGCAGGTGATCCGCAAATCCCAGGTGCCGGTGATCGTTGGTGTGTCCGCGCCAGGCTTTGCGGCGATGCGGGCTTTGGCGCGCGGCGTCATGGATGATGGCGCCGCCGGCGTGATGATCGCGCCGGTGCCCTCATTGCGGACCGACGAGCAGATCCTCACCTATTACAGCCAAGCGATCGAGGCGGTGGGGGCTGACACACCGGTGGTCATCCAGGATTACCCGCTCACGTTAAGCGTGGTGATGACGCCGAAAGTGATCCGGCAGATCGTCATGGACAATCCGTCCTGCGTGATGCTGAAGCATGAGGACTGGCCGGGGCTGGAAAAGATTTCCACGCTGCGCAACTTCCAGAAGGAAGGTTCGCTGCGGCCGCTCTCCATTCTCACCGGCAATGGCGGGTTGTTCCTGGATTTCGAGATGGAGCGCGGTGCTGATGGCGCGATGACCGGCTACGCCTTTCCGGACATGCTGGTCGATGTGGTGGCCCACTCAAAGGCCGGGCGGCGCGATGCGGCGCATGACCTGTTCGATGCGCATTTGCCGCTGGTCCGTTATGAGCAACAACAGGGCGTTGGCTTGGCGGTACGCAAATATGTGCTGCAGAAGCGCGGCGCCATCGCCCATGACGCGCAGCGCAAGCCGGGTGCGGGGCTGAGCATGGCGGCGCGACAGGAAATCGATTATCTGCTGAGCCGGGTCGCGCGGCATGACGCCCGCGCACGGTTTTGAGGAGCAAGACGGTATGAGCGATTACGTGATCACGCCGCCGCCGGTTGTGGCGGTTCCTGTTGCGGGCGGTAAACTCTTCCCGGTCCGGCGCGTCTTCTGCGTCGGGCGCAATTACGCGGCGCATGCGCGCGAGATGGGCAACGACCCGAACCGCGAACCGCCGTTTTTCTTCACCAAACCCGCCGATGCGCTGGTGACGAAGGGCGCCGATGCGCCGTATCCGACTGCCACCGCGAACCTGCACCATGAGATGGAGCTGGTCGTGGCCATCGGCAAAGGCGGCAAGGATATTGCCGCTGCCGAGGCGCTGGCGCATGTGTACGGCTATGCGGCCGGGCTCGATCTGACCCGTCGCGATTTGCAGGACGAGGCGAAAGCGATGCGCCGCCCCTGGGATATGAGCAAAGGCTTCGATGCCTCGGCGCCCATCGGCGAGATCACCCCGGCCACCACCAGCGGCCATCCGGCGGCCGGCCGCATTGCTCTCAACGTGAACGGCGCGAGCCGGCAGGCTGGCGACCTGGCCGATCAGATCTGGCCGGTGCCGGATATCATCGCCGCGTTGTCCAAGCTTGTGGCGCTGGCGCCGGGCGATCTCATCTTCACCGGCACGCCGGAAGGTGTCGCGGCCGTCACCCGCGGTGACGTGCTTGAGGGCGAAATCGAGGGTGTTGGCAAGGTGACGACGCGCTTGGTGTAATCACTCATCCAAAAACTCTTGCGGGAAAGGCGGGATCGTGATCCCGCCTTTTTTATGGCGCTACGGGTTCTCCCAGGGCGCTCATACGCTCGGTGTCATTAACTGACGCATGCCCAAAGGCGTGTTCCGATTGACGTGATGTGGTCGGGTTGGGATGTGAACCATCGCCATGCATCGCAGCAGGCATCAACGATATCCTCGTAGGTTTCGAAGACGCGGTTGCTGAGTTTGTTGCTGCGCAGGTAGGCCAAGACGTTCTCGACGGGATTGAGTTCGGGACTGTAGGGCGGCAAGTGCAGGAGGGTGATGTTGTCGGGGACGCGGAGCTTGTCGCCTTTCTGGTGCCAGCCTGCGCCGTCGATTGTGAGCACGGCGTGCGCTCCGGGGGCGACATTCGTGCTGATCTCCGCGAGGTGCAGATTCATCATCTCAGCGTTGGCGAACGGCAGAACCAGCGCGGCTCCGATGCCGCGGGCCGGGCAGATCGCGCCGAAGATATAGGCCCAGTCGTAGCGCTGATCGCGGGGGGCCGAGGGCCGCGAGCCGCGCTCGGCCCAGACCCGGGTCAGGGTTCCCTGCTGACCGATGCGGGCCTCGTCCTGCCACCAGAGCTCAAGCGGCTTGCCGCGGGCATGCTCTGGTAGCGCTTCATCTACGAGGGCGGCGAAGTTGCCTTGAAAGACGCTTGCGCTGCGGCGTCGTGGCCGGGATGGCGTGGCCTGGCCACCAGCCGGCGGAAGCCCATTCGCCGGAGCACGTCACTCATGCTGCGCTCGGCCAGCACCACACCGAACTTCGCCGCGATCGCCCGCGCGAGGTCCGCCCGGCGCCAGCGTATCACGCCATGCTCGGTCAGGTCGGGTCCGCGCCGTACCCACTCGGCAACTTCTCTTTCCTGTTCGGCCGACAGCAATGGCTTGGGGCCGACATTGCCCGTCTTGTCGGACAGACCCGCGAGGCCCTGCTCGTTGAACCGATGCACCCAGTCCCGCAATGTCTGGCGGTCCATCCCCGCCGCCTTGGCGGCATCCGCGCGCGATGCGCCTTCCAGAACTAAAGCGAGCGCAAGCATACGCCGAGAAGCCGCCACGTCCTTTGTACACCGCGCTTCGCGCCGAAGCCCCACAGCGTCGAAATCGATCCGTGTGATCTGGATCGCCGTCCCCATGCTAACCTCCCCGAATCGAGTGCACAGAGAGCGAATCACATGAACCGCTCCCAGGGAATTTAAAGGTCACGCACCGTCGGCGCAGGGCGCGGTATTGGGGGCGACCTCATTGAAATCGGATTGAATCACCAGAGAGTCAGATTCCGACACCGGGCGCATCAGAACTTGGCTCATCAGCGGAGACTGGGCGAGATTAATGAGTTTCTGGGCATAATTCGCATCCGTTGCGTAGCCGGAATTTTGTAAAGCCTCGGCGAATCCATTCACCTTGCGCTGGTTTTTTGCGCCAAAAAAAAATTGTCTGCACCGTGTCGACGTAATCAGAAATGCTCTGCGCGGGGGCGGCGTAATTACAAAACGACGCCACTTGCGGCACCAGAACGCTGTTGACGACTTCATGGGTAGGCTGCGTCAAGCCCGGCTCATTTACGGACAGGGCAATTTGTTGAAGTCCATATCCTATTGATCCGACGCGATTTTATATGATTTGGTAGTACCTCTGATTTTGAGGTTTGGGCGATGGAGTTGAAGAAGGTTTTGGAACGGATCCCCGATCCGCGTGGTCGGCAAGGACGGGATTACAGGCTTTGGTCGATCCTCGGTCTGATTTTGGTTTCCATGCTTTGTGGGCGGCGGGGCATGAAGGCAGCGTTTCTTCTGGGGCGAAGTCTGACGCACGTGCAAAAACGGCAATTGGGTTTTATGCGTGGCCATACCCCCTGTCACGCGACGCTGACCGAAACGCTGCGCATCCTCGATGCCCAGGCCGTTGCCGATATCCTGGGCGCGGTCGTGCTGGCGGATAACAGTGATGACCGTCATATTGCCATAGACGGCAAGACACTGCGGGCAAGCAAGGATGGAGATGGCCGCGCCGAGCACGTGCTGTCAGCTTTTTGTGGAGGTCTGCAGACGATCCTTTCGCATGAGGCGTCACGCGGCAAGGGGCTGGAAATTCCTGATGCACTGAAGTTACTCGCCCGGCTTGATTTGCGCGACCGGATTGTCACCGGTGATGCGATCTTCTGCCAGAGGGCCATTGCACAGACCGTGGTGGACGCTGGCGGAGACTACCTTCTTCCCGTCAAAAACAACCAAAAGACATTGCGAAAAAATATTGAAACGGCCTTCGCGGAGCCGGTTTTTCCCCCTCGCAACTTTCGATAGCGGCGCCACCAAGGCGCATGGACGTATCGAACGGCGCAAGATCGAAGTGTTGCCGGCCCAAGCCGCAGACATCACGCAGGAATGGCCAACCGTCAGCCAGATATGCCGTGTGACCCGCTCACGCCAACGCAGGGTGAAGGGCGTGTGGCAGGAGCAACAGGAAATTGCCTATCTCATCACCAGCCTGACCAAAGACGAAGCATCGGCTGAATACCTTCTCAACCTCAACCGCAAGCATTGGGGTATCGAGATCATGCATCGAAACAAAGACGTCATGCTCGGAGAAGATGGCTACACCAACCGGCTCGACAACGCACCCCGTAATGTCTTCTCGCTCACCAGCTTCGCTCTCAAAGTCATGCGCTCGGTTTCACGGTCACCCACAAGGGCAATCGAGCATTTCCAGGACAACCGAAGCCGAGCCACACAAATGATCGCAGCAGTTTAATGAATCGCCCTGATTTACGGAAGCTTTGATGCCGAATAGATTGTTTCCCGCAGTGGCGTTGCCCCAGCCCGTCTCCAGCGCTGTTTGTGCCAGAACGGCGACTTTGGGCACGCCAAGAGCTTGTGCGGCGGCAGAGATTTGCGGCCAGATTTGCGCCGCAAATTTTGTGGCTTGCGCGACCAGAGAGCTGGGGGGCGGACTGGCTTCAGGGATGGGGCCAGCATTATCGACGGATGATGGATGTGGTAGCGGGTTGGAAGGCGGCCGTGGTTCAACGGGAGCGGGTGGCAAGCCGGCTGTCGTTCCGCCGATTTGATGCGATGCCGCATCAGCTATTTTTCTGGCTCTTTTGAATTTTGAGTGGGCTATGCGGCATGCGGGTTGATCCGGGTGAAGTCGAGTTTTCCCGCGATGAGGAAGAGGACGGTTCGCATGGTGGCAAAGCGCGTATAGCCCCGGGCCTTGCGTTTGGCGGCCTGGAAGAGGCCGTTGAGGGCCTCGATGAAGCCGTTGGTCTGGCGTGTCTGTGTCCAGGCGACGATGCCCTCGAAGTGCTTGCGGATCATTCTTGCGACGTCTTTCATCGGCTCGACCTTGGAGCGCAGAACATTGGTGCACCATTGCGTGAGCATGGCGGAGACGACGTTGATCTGCTTGCGGTCGAGGATTTCGCGCAGATGCTCGCGGTAGAGCCAGGCGCGGGCGGTACGCTTGGTGGCGGCCTTGGCGATGAGCGCGTCGAGGTCGGCGCGGCCTTGGTCGGAGAGGCGGTCGCGATCCTTCAGCAGCGTCCAGCGCAGCCCCTTGAGGCTCGGGTCGGTGCGCTGTTCGAGGCGACGCGTCTCATCGACGGCGGTGGAGGCATGGGCGACGACGTGGAACTTGTCGAACGTGACGCGCGCGTTCGGCAGGCTGTCGGCGACGCCCTTGATGAAGGCGGGCGACATGTCGATGCTCACCGAGGCGACCTGCTCGGGCGTGGCCTTGTGCGCGGCTAGGTATTCGGCGAAGCCGATGATGGTTTTGGCGTCCTTGCCTTCGGTGACGAACACCACCTTGCGTTTGTCCATGTCGGCGGCGATGGTCAGGTAATTATGGCCGCGCCGACACGACGTCTCGTCGATCGCTACGGCGGTCACTGCCGACAAATCGGCCTCGGCCAGGGCAAGATCGACATAGCGCGAACAGATCGCGTGGACGCGATGCCAGGATTTGCCAACCAGCTTGGCCACGGCGGCAAAGGTCATCTGCTGAGCCATGGCCAGCACCAGCGCCTCGAACAACAAAGTGAACCCGGGGAGCTTGCCGAACCAGTCGGGCTCGAACAGGACGACCTTTCCGTCCGGCAGCTTCACCCGCGGTGTCCTGACTTCCAGGAAGCATTCGTGCTGGAAGAAATTGAGGTGCCGCAGGCGCTTGATCTGGGTGTCGTGAACCGGATGCACGCCTGCCACGGCGGGTACCGGAAACCGCGTTCCCGCGACGAAATCCACGTTGATCGTCAGCGTCTTCTTGGCTGCGTCGAAATCGACACCGTTGACGTACCACGGCTTGGCAATGCCCAAGGCCGCTTCAAAGAGTTGGTTCTGCATCTGCGCACGCTCCTTCCGAGCCCCACCTGCACCCAGCATGGCAAAACGGCGGTCGGCCCTCAAGGACGCTCCGCGCCGCTGCGCGGTGGCCGATGGCCATCCTTGACCGCCGACCGCCGCCTTGCCCTGAGGAAGGCAGGTCGGGAGCGAAGGGATGGTCTCCCTGGTCGAACAAAGGGATGGATGCGGGTTCGTCGTCAGGCCGCCAGACCGGCAGCCTCAACCCACTCGGATTTCAAAAGAGGCATTTTTCTGTCGTAGGACGCGAAATCATTTTCAGCGATGTTCCATAGGAACATGCTGTTAAAATCGCTGCCGCTGGTGCGCTGGGGGGCGTGCAGGACGCCAACATCCCGGCGGTGAGCAACAAGCTGGTCGAGGCGCAGATCCAGGCGCAGTCCGGCGTGGCGGCGCTCAAATCCTCGACCACGCTGCAGCAATCCAATCTGGCGCTGCTGCCCTAAGCCCAAACGTTGCCGGCCGGGGGCGTTCGCTCCGGCCGGCAGTTTCGTAACCAGCAGGAGGCGTGATGTCTACCGTCAGCAGTCTCGGGTCCAGCCAGGTCTCCAGCGAAATCAGTCAGGTCGAAACGCGGTTGCAGGCACCGATCACTAATCTCGACAACCAGGTCACCGGCGACAAGGCGGAGATATCCGCCTGGGGCGCGAGCAGCGGGGCGATGTCCACGCTGTCGAATTCGCTGGCGGGGATTTCCGACCTGGGCAGCATCAACAACCGCGCCGTCACCTCCTCGACCAATGCGGTCGCCACCGCGACGGCGGCGATCGGCGCGCCGATCGACACGTTCAACCTCACCAATGTGGTCCTGGCGAAAGCGCAGGAAATCTATTCGGCGCTGCAAGGCTCGGCGGGAGCACCGGGCAAGACCGAGCAAGTGGCGGTCGGCTCCGGCAGCCTCACCTTGAGCGGTGCCGCGGCGGCGATCAACAAGGTGGGCGGCGGCGTGCAGGCCAATGTGGTCAGCACCAGCGCCGGGGCGCGGCTGGTGTTTCAGAGCAGTTCGACCGGGAGTTCCCAGGCGTTTTCGGTCGCCGGGACCGGGGCACTGGCAAAATTCAGCTACAGCCCCGGCTCGAGCGGCAGCGAAAAACTGGGCCAGTCGGCCGCAAATGCCATACTTAACATCAATGGCGTGCCGGTGACCAGCAGCACCAACCAACTCGGCAGCGCGGTGTCCGGCCTGACGATTTCGCTCGCCGGCTCCGGGAATACCACCCTGTCCGTCAGCTCCTCCATGTCGGGCCTGTCCGCCGCCGTGTCATCGGTGGCGAGCAACCTGAATGCGGCGCTGTCGATGATCGCCAAAGAGACCGCCTACGTGCCGCCCAGCTCATCGTCCGCCTCCAGCACCACGAAAAGCGGACCGCTGCTCGGCAATTTCACCGCCACCAACCTGCAAAACCAGTTGCTGACGGCGGTCAGCGCCGCGGCGGCCAGCGGCCTCAGCGCGGCGGCGATCGGTTTCAAGGTCAGCAGCGCCGGCGCCGTCTCGTTCGACAGCACCAGCTTTTCCGCCGCCTATGTTAAAAACCCCGCGGCGGTCCAGGCGCTCATCACGCAGATCTACCAAAGTCTCGACAATGTCAGCACAGGCGCGATCGGGACAACCAGCGGCGCCACGCATTCCAGCGGTTCGGTCGGCGCGCAGACGACGTCGCTGCAAGGGATGATCACGTCGCTCGAAAATCAGGTCACGCAGATCAGCAAAAGCAATAATGACCAGTTGCAGACCCTGATTCAGCAATACACCGTGGCGGAGAGCGCCTCGACCGCGGAACAGGTCGCGCAGAGCTATCTCAGCATCTTTACCAATTCTGCATCGGGCACTGGCAATGGGTAACAGCATGACATCCAAAATGACAACAGGTTACCGTTCCGGCATGTTCGACGGAAAACCAGACATCGCCTGGCTGCGCCCAGGCTGGCGCGCGCTGCGTTTTTATGGCCGGCGCGCCAGGGCGGCGATTGAGGCAGGCGATAGCAAAAGCAAAGTCGCGATGATTGCCCATGCGGACGAATTGCTGACGTTGATGACAGGCATTCTTGATACGGATGCCGGCACCACGCTGGGACCGGCTTTGATGACCATCTACACCGCTTTACGCTACATGCTGTTGCGGGCGAATGTGGAGAATTCCATGGCCGCTCTGGATGATTTTGAAGCGGCCCTGGCGCTGCTCGATTGCGAGATGATCGGGCCGGTTCGCAATGCGGAGGCCGCATGAGCAACACGATCCCGCCCCTGGCATCGCCCGCTTTGCCGGGAGAGCAGAACGGCGCCGGAAAATTGCCGCCAGGCGCGTCGCTCCCCGCGGCCGGGACGTTGCCGGCCAGCGAGGCGGTGACGTTGAGCACGGCGGCGCAGACAAACACGCAACTGCTGGCCAGTGCCCGCAATGCCGGCGGGGTTGACCACGCCGCGGTGCAGCAGACCCGCACGGCGCTGCAAAGCGGCAATTACAACGTGGCACCCGAGGACCTGGCCCAAGCCATCCTCACCGTCGTGAAAGAGTCACGCTGATGGGTATGACCGGGCCGTTTCGTCCCGTCACTGACCCCAGCTCAGAGCCGCCGGTTGCCGACGTTCTGCGCCAGGGACTCGTCTTGGTCGAGGATCTCAGCCAAAAGTTGCAGCACCTCGATGACCTGCTCCTCACCGGCCGCCCGAAGGAGATCTCCGCTACCGCCGCCTCCGTCGAAGCCGCGTTGCAGGCAGCCTCTCCGGCTTTCGCCGAGGTCGCCGAGACCATGAGCCGGCTCGGCGCCAGAAACCTCGCCGCCGCGGCGGCCCAGCTTCGGCGGATCGAGGAGGAGGACGCCGCCGGCCTCGCGGAAGCGTTGCGCGCCGCGCTGGCACGCTTCTCGAAGCGCTCGGTCGTCGCCAACCGCCGCGCCCAGCAGTTGAACCGGGGGGTGAACGCGGCGCTTCGCAGCTTGCAGGCGTTCGGCGTCGAGGAAAGCGGCCGGCTGATCGCGGAGGCGTGAAATGCCTGGAAGTGCCGGCGCGCCGGACCTATCTCGGCTCTATGCACAACCGTCCTTTCGCCGCGCTGCTGGCGGAAACGACCATTCAGACTGGGTTGCGGCGGGCGATCACCGAAGCCTACCGGCGCCCGGAGGCTGATTGCGTGGCCGCATTGCTCGGCACGGCCCGGCTGACGCCGGCGCAGGCGGCGGCGGCACGGGAAGCGGCCACGAAGATCGTGACGGTATTGCGCGAGAGGCATCAGCCGAACGGTGTCGAGGCACTGCTCCGCGAATACGCTTTGTCCAGCGCCGAGGGCATCGCGCTCATGTGCCTCGCCGAGGCGTTGCTGCGCATCCCCGACACCGAGACCCGCGACGCGCTGATCCGCGACAAGCTTTGTGCAGGCGATTGGCGGCGCCATCTCGGCCATAGCCCGTCGCGCTTCGTCAATGCCGCCACCTGGGGGCTGATGATGTCGGGCCGGTTGCTCGATGCGGCGCCGGAGGCGGAGCGGGCGCTGATGCGCAAGCTGCGCAAAGGCGGCGAGACGGTGATCCGCAAGGCGGTGGATCTGGCGATGCACCGGCTCGGCGAGCAGTTCGTGCTCGGCAAGACGATCGGTCAGGCGCTGTTGCGGGCGCGGGTGTGGGAGACCAAGGGGTTTCGTTATTCCTACGACATGCTGGGTGAGGCCGCCCTGACGCAGGACGACGCGGCACGCTATGGCGCGGCGTACCGCCAGGCGATCCTTGCCATCGGCGCCGCCGCGACGGGGCAGGGCGTGGATGATCGCCCCGGTATTTCCATCAAGCTTTCGGCACTGCATCCCCGTTACACGCGTTCGCAACGCGGCCGGGTGCTGGCGGAATTGCTGCCGCGCCTGCGTGACCTGGCAATGCTGGCGCGAGACAACGATATCGGCCTGAGCATCGATGCGGAGGAGGCCGATCGGCTGGATCTCTCGCTCGACCTTCTCGAGGCAATCTGCCTGGATCCGGCATTTGCAGGCTGGCACGGCATCGGCCTCGCCGTACAGGCCTATCAGAAGCGCGCCACGTTCGTGCTTGACCACTGTATCGATCTCGCGCGCCGCAGCGGCCATCGGTTGATGCTGCGGCTGGTCAAAGGTGCCTATTGGGATGCGGAAATCAAGCGCACGCAAAGCGAGGGGCTCGCCGATTTCCCGGTGTTTACGCGCAAGGCGCATACCGACCTGTCCTACCTTGCCTGCGCGAAAAAACTGCTGGCGGCGGGAGCGCAAATATTCCCGCAATTCGCCACCCATAACGCGCTGACGATTGCCAGCGTCGCCACGCTGGCGGCGGATTATCCCTCCAGCCGGTATGAGTTTCAGTGTCTGCACGGCATGGGCGAGGCGCTTTACGAGGCCGCATTGGCGAACCATCTGGCCGCGCCCTGCCGAATCTATGCGCCGGTCGGCACGCATGAGACATTGCTCGCTTATCTCGTGCGCCGGCTGCTGGAAAATGGCGCCAACACGTCCTTCGTCAATCGCCTGGGCGATGTATCCGTGCCGCTCGACGAACTGCTCGCCGATCCCGTGGCGCAGGTGGTGTCCCACCAGAAGCTGGGGGCGCCGCATGAACAGATCGCGCTGCCGCCGAAACTCTTTGAGCCGGAGAGAAAAAATTCCAACGGGTTCGACTTTGGCAATGAGGCCGAACTGCGCCGCCTTGCCGAAACACTGGCGGCAACAGTGTTTATGCAAGAACCCCCGCGTTCGGCCGGCAGCCGCGAGATCGAGACGGCCTTCTCCCGCGCGCAGGATCTGCCGCCATGGCCGGTGCGAGAGCGGCAGGTCGCGCTCAAAAATGCGGCGGAGATATTCGAGGCCAATCGCTGCCGGCTGTTGGAGCGGCTCGTCGTGGAGGGACGAAAAACCTTGCCGGATGCCATCGCCGAAATCCGCGAAGCAGTGGATTTTTTGCGTTATTACACGGCGCAGACGGAGGGATGGGACGAGGCTACGCACCGCCCGCTCGGCACCGTCCTCTGCATCAGCCCGTGGAATTTTCCGCTGGCGATTTTTGCCGGCCAGGTTGCCGCGGCACTTGCCGCCGGCAACGGCGTTCTGGCCAAGCCGGCCGAGGAGACCCCGTATACCGCAGCGCTGGCCGTGGCATTTCTGCACGAGGCCGGCGTGCCCCCGGCGCGACTGCAATGCCTGCAAGGCGATGGCGCGGTCGGCGCGGCGCTGGTGGCCGATCCGCGTTGCGATGGCGTGGTCTTCACCGGTTCGACCGCGGTTGCCCGGCATATCAATCAGCAGCTCGCGGCGCGCACCGACCGGCATGCGCGCCCGATCCCGTTGATCGCCGAAACCGGCGGACAGAACGCGATGATCGTCGATTCCTCCGCCCTGCCGGAGCAGGTCGTCACGGATGCGCTGTATTCCGCCTTCAATTCGGCGGGTCAACGCTGTTCGGCGCTGCGTGTGCTCTGTCTGCAGGACGACGTTGCCGGCCGCATCCTGCCGCTCCTGCGCGATGCAATGGCGGAGCTGCGCCAGGGCGCGCCCGAGCGCCTCGCCATCGATATCGGCCCGATGATTTCCGCCGCCGCGCAGGAGGCGGTCATGGCGCATATCGCGGCGATGCACGGGGCGGGGTATCGCGTAACGCAATTCCGTGCCGCTGATGGTGATCATTTCGTGCCGCCGACGCTGATCGAAATTCCCGGAATTGAGGTGCTGCGCGGGGAGGTGTTCGGCCCGGTTCTGCATGTTTTGCACTTTCCCCGGAGCGGGTTGAACGCGTTGCTCGCGGCGATCAACGCGACCGGCTATGGGCTGACATTCGGCGTGCATAGCCGCATCGAAGACGTGATCGCGCGCGTGACGGCCAAAGCCGCCGCCGGCAATATTTACGTCAACCGCAACATGGTCGGTGCGGTCGTGGGTGTGCAGCCTTTCGGCGGCCATGGGCTCTCCGGCACCGGGCCGAAAGCAGGTGGCCCACTCTATCTGCACCGCCTGCTGGCGTACGCGCCGCCATTCCTGCCGCCATCGCGGGAGCTCGTGGGCCCGGCCGGGGAGCGGAACCGCTATGAGCTGCGTCCCTGCGGAATTGTGCTGTGCCGCGCCAAAACAGAGGCGGGCCGGCGGGCGCAGTTTGCCGCCGTCAATGCCGGCTTCTGCCTTGCGAGTTCTGCCGCCGATCAGCCATTCGATGCGGTTTTGTTCGAGGGTGATGCGGATGAGGTCTTGGCCTTTCATACCGGCCTGGCGGCCCGGCCCGGCCCGATCATCCCCTTCCAGGCGCTCGACACCCCGGCGCTTGCCGCCGGTGCGCAATATAATCCCGCCTGGCTGTTCACCGAGCGGGTCGTCTCCGTCAATACGGCGGCGGCGGGCGGGAATGCGAGCCTGATGATGCTCGGTTAGGTTGCTGCCAGACAAAACTTGCTGAAATGCTAAAAAATCTTTATTGCTAGGTATTTACATATAAAAAATAAACAGATGGAGAAGCGAAGATGACCGCACCAGCACGGACGGCGCATCGTTTGCAGCGGGGCAGTCTTGGATTGTCGCAAATTATCGCCTCGACCTTGGCAAACATCGCGCCGGCCATGAGTTTCTTTTTTGGTTTTGGACTGATCGTCACGGGCGCCGGGGTTGGCGCGCCATTGACGATTTTGTTCGCGATGCTGGTCGTTTTGTTTCTCGCCAATACGCTATCAGAATTTTCAAAATACCGGCCGAGCACGGGCTCCTTTGTGACCTTTATCGGCATGGCATTGGGCCCGGTTGCCGGGGCGAGCGCATCGATCTTCGTCGTGGTTGGCTATTGCATTGCCGCAAGTTCTGTTGTGGTCATCTCCGGCGGCTGGGCGCAGAGCACGCTGCAGTTGTTCCTTGGTATAAATATCCCCTGGCAGTTGCTGAGCATTGTTGCAACCGCCATCGTCGGTTTTCTGGTTGCCCGCGGCATCAGCCTGTCCACCACGTGGGCCGCGATCTTTTTCTATTTCGAATTGGTCCTGCTGCTTATCGGCGCCGTCATCATGCTGGTCGTCAATCGTCATGCCATCACCGCCGCGCCGTTATTGCCATCGAGCATCTCCGGCGGGCTGAAAGGTGTGGGCCTGGGATTCCCATTGGCCATCTATCTTTTCATCGGCTGGGAAAACTCGGCGACGCTGGCGGAGGAGACGAAAAATCCGCGGCGCAACGTGCCACGCGCGCTCCTCACCGGGACGCTCGCGATCGGCGTGACTTATATTTTCCTCGCTTACGCCACAGAAATCGCCTTTCATAACGATGCGAAGGCGATCGGGAACTCGGCGATCCCCTTCGTCGATGCGTTTAAGGCGTCTGCCGCGGGCTTGCTCATCGTCGCCTATATCGCGGGCCTGACCAGCATTTTCTCCTGTCTGATCGGTCTAACGAATTCGCAGGCGCGGATTCTGTTCAACTCCAGCCGCGAAGGCTTGCTGCCGGTGTTTTTTGGCAAGATCCATCCGCAGCACAAGACACCGCATGCGGCGATGTGGACGTATATTCTCGTCGCGCTGGCGATCGTGATTGTTTTTGGTTATATCTATTCGATCGATCCGGTGACGTTGTTCGGCGATACCGGCACGCTCGGCACCATCCCCGTGATCGTCACCTATCTCGTCACCAATCTCGCACTCCCCGTTTATATGTTGAAATATCATAAAGCGGAGTTCCGCCCGTTGAAGCATTTAGTGGTGCCGGTTCTGGGCACGATCCTGATGCTGTTTCCACTTTGGGGCCTCGTGCAGCCCGGCCAGCCATATCCGTTCAATATTTATCCCTACCTTGTTCTGGCGTTGCTGGTGTTGTCGCTGGTTTACGGCGCGGTCCTTGCCAACCGGTCTCCGGACCTGGTGCAGCGCATCGGCAGCTATGTTGCGGACGAGGAGTTTTAGGCGCCTCCCTCAAGCGCATCGGCGGCCATGGCCTAGATTGCGTTGACATTCAGGATTCCGGCTCGGCCGCAAATGTGATTCACCCTCCTTGTTCGCGAGGAGTTTTGAATGACTGGGGTTCGGCTGATATTAAAAGATCATCAATGGGCGCGGATGGAGCCTCATTTGCCGGGCAAGAGCAGCGATCCCGGCAGGACCGGTGCGGACAACCGGCTGTTTATTGAAGCTGTGCTCTGGTTAGCCCGTACGGGCTCGCCGTGGCGCGATCTGCCAGCCTTTTTCGGCAACTGGAACAGCGTCTTCGTCCGCTTTTCGCGCTGGTCGAAGAACGGGGTCTGGGACCGGCTTTTTGCCGCCATGGCGGATTTCCCCGACTTTGAGTACGTCATGATCGATTCCACCATAGTCCGTGCGCATCAACATGCGGCGGGCAAAAAAGGGGGCCTGAAGCTCGCGCGATCGGACGCTCGCGCGGTGGAATGAGCACCAAAATCCATGCCGTCGTCGATGCTTTAGGCAATCCACTACGCTTCATCCTTACTCCTGGCCAAGTCAACGACATTACCCAGGCCGAGGAACTGATCGCCGAGCTGCCCGCGGGTCATGTCCTGGCCGACAAGGGATATGATTTAAAGGCACTGCGTGAAACCATCGTGAACCAGGATGCCGTGCCAGTGATTCCGCCGAGAAAAACATCGCCACAGGTGCCCTGCGATTTTGCCCTTTACTGTGAACGAAACCTCGTCGAACGCTTCTTCCTGAAAATCAAACACTTCAGGCGAATCGCAACACGCTACGACCAAACACCAAGGGCATTCCTGTCCATCCTGTGCCTCGTCAGCGCATTCATCTGGACCAAGTGAATGTCAACGCTATCTATTAAGCAGTCCGTAAGTAAGTGCATTTTTTTATTGACGCGTTGGGTTGGCTGTGATTCCTTTTCGGCATGAGAGACGATGATGCTCGCAAGTTGGATCACGCAACCCTGGAGGCGCTGCGGGTGCGCGCGGTACGCAGCGTGCAAGACGGGGAAAGCCCCGAGATTGTGGCGCGAACATTAAGGGTAACGATCCGGGCTATGTATAAATGGTTGGCGGATTACCGTGGTGGCGGTTGGAATGCCCTGAAGGCGAAGCCTTTGGCAGGTCGTCCGCCGAAGTTAGACGACAGGAAGCTGAAGTGGATTTACGACACCGTGACGCAGAAAACTCCGCAGCAGCTCAAGTTCGAATTTGCACTATGGACGCGGGAGATGGTCGCCGAGTTGATCAAGAGAAAATACGGTATCAGGCTGGCCAGAAACTCCGTCGGCCGCTTGTTGGCGCAGCTCGGCATCACCTGCCAGAAACCTTTGCATCGTGCAATTGAGCGTGACGAGGCGTTGGTTCAAAAATGGCTGAAGAGTGAATATCCGAAGATCAAGAAAATGGCGCAAGCACAAGGCGCTGACATCTATTTTGGCGATGCTGCGCACATGCGTTCGGACCATCACGCGGGACGGACATGGGGCAAACGAGGTGAGACACCTATCGTTGAAACAACAGGCGCTCGCCACAGCCTTAGCCTGATTTCGGCGATTTCATCGAAAGGCCTGATGCGATTTATGATTAAGGAAAAAGGCGGTGTGAACGCCGATGTGTTCATTGAGTTTCTGAAGCGGCTGATGATCGGCGCTGTGCGAACGATTTTTCTGATCGTCGATAATGGTCCCGCCCATCGCGCGAAAAAGACAACAGCATTTGTTGAAACGCTCGGCGGGAAATTGAAGCTGTTTTTCCTGCCACCCTACTCTCCAGACCGCAATCCCGACGAACTCGTTTGGAAACACCTGAAAGCCGATACTGTGGGACGGATGGCCACGACGAGCAAGGCCAACTTCAAAAGAAACGTGGTTTCATCGATGCGTAGCCTCCAAAAAAATCCGCAAAAAATTCGTTCCTTCTACCAGAAACCTTCTCTGAAATACGCCGCCTAGGCATGAACTTATTTATGGACTGATTAATAGAGCCAGATCGACTTTTTAAAAAAGCGGCGCAAAAATTTTTGCTCCTTTGAGCCTGTGGCGTTGATATCAGCACGGCCCAGTTTAGAAAAGTTTTTTTGCTTCTTTTTGTTCACAAAAAGAAGCCTTCCTCTTCTTCGCTTCGATATGATTTGTCCAAAATCGATCGGGCTCCAGGCTTGCGCGATGAGAGGCTCGTCGCTGTTGGCGACGACAGCCGCGCCGTTGCGTATAAACGCGGCGCGACGTCTTTGCCACAACGGCGACAAACGCATAAACACTCCCGGGCTACAAGCAGTGACTAGACCGGAGTAAGATTTTGACGAAAGCGGTGTTTGATGTGGTGGTTATCGGCGCAGGAGCGGCGGGACTATTCTGCGCTGCCATCGCGGCGCGGCGGGGGCGGCGAAGTCCTGGTGCTTGACCATGCGGCGGAAGCGGGCGCAAAAATCCTCATCTCCGGTGGCGGACGCTGTAATTTTACGAATTTGTCTGTCAAGGCCGAGAATTTTCTTTCCGGCAATCCGCATTTTGTCAAATCGGCACTGGCCAAATTTTCGTCGCGGGACTTTATCAATTTGGTCGAGGCGCACGGCATCGCTTATCATGAGAAGCGGCTTGGCCAGCTATTCTGTGACGGTTCCGCGCGCGAGATTCTCGGCATGCTCCTCGGCCTGTGCCGGCAAAACGGTGTGAAGCTGCGTCTTGCGCAAAACGTTACCGGCATTTCGCGCGGCGTCGCGTTCAGCGTGCAGGCCGGCGGGGAATTGTTTGAGGCAATGTCCCTGGTGCTGGCGACCGGCGGCCTTTCCATCCCCAAGCTCGGCGCGACGGGGTTTACTTACGATATCGCCAAGCAGTTCGGTCTTGCCGTGACGCCGGTAAAACCTGGCCTGGTGCCATTACGTTTCGAAGGAGGTGGCTGGGGGTGGATGCAGGGGCTGAGCGGCGTGTCTTTCGAGTCCGTGGCGCGTTTCGGCAAGCGCGAATTCCGCGAAAATGCGCTGTTCACGCATCGCGGCCTGTCTGGTCCCGCCGTGCTGCAGATCTCCTCCTATCTGCGCGAAGCGGAGGCGTTGACGCTGAATATGCTGCCCGGGACCGATGCTTATGAGTTGCTGCTGGCGCGCAAGGCGGCACGGCCCCGGGCGGAGCTGAAAACCATTCTGGCGGAAATTTTCCCGGCACGCCTGGCACAGGCACTGTTGCCGGAAGAACGGCAAAAGCAGGTGATCGCCGAGATGCCGAACAAGCAGATCAAGGAACTCGCCGAAAAAATCAATTGCTTGCGCCTGTTGCCCACGGGTACCGAGGGATTTGCCAAGGCCGAGGTCACCGTTGGCGGCGTCGATACGGCGGGGCTCTCTTCGCAGACCATGGGCGCCACCGAGGTGCCCGGCCTGTTCGTCATCGGCGAGGCGGTGGACGTCACCGGCTGGCTGGGTGGCTATAACTTTCAGTGGGCCTGGTCCAGCGGTTTTGCCGCCGGTTCTGCCGCCTAGCGAAGCGGAGAACGGGACTTCTTTTGTGAACAAAAAGAAGCAAAAAAATTTTTTTAAACTGGGCCGTTCTGGTGTCAACGCCGCAGTCTCATAGGAGCAAAAATTTTGCGCTTTTTTCTAACCTAAGCCGATCTGGCGATGGCCCGCTGCCGCCAGGCCGCGGGGCTGTGGCCGGTGGCCTGCCGGAACTGCCGGCAAAGATGGGCCTGGTCGGTGAAGCCGCAGGTCAGCGCGATCTCGCTCAGCCGTGCGTCGCTGGTGAGCATGAGGTGGCGCGCGCGATCCAGGCGGCGCTGGATCACATAGGCATGCGGCGCGGCTCCAAAGCTTTTTTTGAATGCCTGGGAGAAGTATGATGCGCTGAGTTGTACGATGGCGCTCAAATTCTTGACCTTGATCGGGGTGTCGAGATGGGCCTCGATGAACGCGATTACGCGGCGGATCTGCCAGATGGCAAGCCCACCGGTATGGGCCATGGGGATGGTGCCCATGATGCGCCCGATCGTATCCGCCACCGTTCCCGGAGCATGGTGCAAGGTTGGGGCGTCAACAGGGCGGATCGGTTGACACATGGCTGCGGACATCGACATCGATTTCATTCCTTCCTTTCGTTTCCAGAGGATTTGAGAGACGCGTTGATGCAGGAGAGAAGCTCTGATTTATTGAAGGGCTTCGTCAGGTAGCCGGCGACTCCGGCCGCCATTGCGCGCGTCTGGTCCCTGTCATTCGGGAAAGCGGTGATAAGGATCGTCGGAATAGAGGTGCCTGCGGCAACCAGACGGTCGTAAAGCTCAAGCCCGGACATCCCGGACATACGCATGTCCGTGATCAGGCAGGAGGTCCTATGAAGATGATCGGAGCCAAGAAAATCTTCGGCACTCTCGAACGCCTGGGCGGTGAAGCCCATGGCTCTGAGAAGGTCGAGCGCCGCTTCGCGGACGGACAAATCGTCATCGACAATCGAGATCACAGGATGCGTTGACATGTCATGCGGCTTCCTATTTGAAGCCTGAGACTAGAACCAATAAATGGCTCTGAGCTATTGCGCGTGCGGCGCGCTTTTATGTACCTGCATAAGGTTTTCCTGTGCGCGAGGGGTAGCGGGATCGCCCAGAAGGTGGAGGAAATTATACTTTAGTTTAGGTACTTACGACTTTTCGGCAGAAACGCCGAGCGTATCTGCCATGCGTACCAGATCGACCAAAGACCGCGCGTGCATCTTACGCATGATTTGGCTGCGATGAACCTTCACCGTGGTCTCGCTCAGATCGAGTTGTGCGGCGATCTGTTTATTCAACCGGCCGGTGATGACAAAGGCCAACACCTCGCGTTCGCGCGCCGTCAACGAACTCGAGGCGTTCTTGCAATTCGGCCTTCGCCGTTTCCTCCTGGCGCCGGGCACGATCGCGCTCGATCCCGAGCTGAATGGCATCGAGCAGTTCCTGTTCACGTAAGGGCTTGGTCAGGAACTCAACGGCCCCGGATTTCATGGCCCGAACCGACATTGGAATGTCGCCGTAAGCACTAATGAATATGATCGGCAGATGAATACTTGAGGTTGTCAGGGTG
Source organism: uncultured Pseudomonadota bacterium (assembly GCA_963780465.1). Taxonomy (GTDB): domain Bacteria; phylum Pseudomonadota; class Alphaproteobacteria; order Acetobacterales; family Acetobacteraceae; genus Acidocella. Next base: position 44,374 of record CAWACI010000006.1, on the reverse strand, counting down.
CGTTGGAACTCCAGACCGCTTTGCCCCGGCATCCTGACGTCGAGCACGAGACATCCCGGCGCGTCGGGACGCTTGCTCTGCAGGAATTCCTGCGTCGATCCGAACGTCTCGACGTTCAGGCCTACCGAACGCAGCAGATTTTCCACGGCGCCACGCACCGATGCATCATCGTCGACGACGAAAACGACGGGGCGCGGCTCGCTCAAGCGACCTGCCTCCGGTCAGTCGGCCAGGGGAACCGTTTGGGCCTGGCCGGTACGTTCGGGCGGGTTTTAATCAGGTTCAGAAGCACCCGTTGACGTTGTCCCCCGGCGCCCGCAACTGGCCGCAGGTTGGCGGCCAGGCAAGTGCCTTGGGTCTCGTCGTGCCTTGGGAGATCGCCTTGGGGTAGCGTCGACATGCGCTTGATCCGAAGCTCCAGCCGTTTGGTAGTCATCGGTCTTTGTTCATTGAATATGACCGTTTTGTTTATAGCGGAATGGTCCTGGTGACGCGAGTGGTTTCCGTTGCTGCCGCGATCGGCGGCCAGGCCTTGAGGGCAAGGCTATATTTCGGCCGCGATGGGGGGCTGAAATAGGAGGCTACGCCATGCGGCATGGCGTAGCCGTCTTGTATTCAATCCGGATCTGGTTCCAGCCCGGCTGCGCCGGAATGCCGATGCCGAACAGGTGCAGGTATATGAGCGCGCGGTCGACGGCTTGCGGGCGTTAGCCTGGAAGATATGCCATGTCAGCCATTGACAGAATACTGGCAGAGGTATACGCGCCGCCTCGTTGCGCGGTGTAAGCATCGCCAACACTCGTTAGTTACCACTCCATTCGAGGACACATGAACCCGCGATCTAGTTCCGAACCATCGGAAGGCGATAGTAGGCGCTTTGCGTCTATTCTAACGCTGTCCGAGGGTTCCATCATCGCCCGGGCTGAGCATGTGGCCGTAAAGGGTTTGCGCTGACGCGCTGACCCTCCGGCCTAGCCTCCCGGGCTCAAGCACCCCTTGAGCGAAGGAGGCCATGATGGCCGTTTTCCTGTTTGATAGCACTGTTACGCAGCGCGCCTTGCGCGCCCAAGATTCACTGAAAGTTTCCCGGCAAGCCCGCCCGGCCCTTGTTATGCGCTGGGAGCGGGATGCGTGCGGCCATCTGGTCTGCCGCTGGGTTATTGCCGCCTCGGCATCGCCTGTTTCTCCCCCGTACTGACCGAAACAGCACGGTCCCCGGCTACGGCCGGCGGATCATCGTCTGCTTCCGTAACAAACAACGAGTTGTGTTGGCGTTGTGATGCGCCAGGGCCGCGCCACGAGAGACAGTGATGACCCATTTGACGAAGATTGACTCCACCGCCACAGCCAACACCGCTGTCCTCGATGACGCGCATCTGGGCGATATCCGCGGTGCGTTCGGCACCATCACCCAGCACGACACTGCGCCGCGCAAGAACTGGCGTGCCCGCTTCATGACGCTGCTCGCCATTGTCGGGCCCGGCCTCATCGTCATGACCGGCGACAACGATGCCGGCGCGTTCAGCACCTACAGCCAGGCCGGGCAGGATTACGGCTATTCGCTGCTCTGGACACTGCTGCTCATGCTGCCGGTGCTCTATGTCAATCAGGAGATGGTCATCCGGCTGGGTGCCGTCACCGGCGTCGGCCATGCCCGGCTCATCCTGGAGCGCTTTGGCAAATTCTGGGGCGCCTTCAGCGTCATCGATCTTTTTCTCCTGAACGCGCTGACCACCGTCTCCGAGTTCATCGGCGTCAATCTCGGCCTGCAATATCTCGGCGTGCCGAAGATTGCCGGCGTGCTCGTCGCCGCCTGCGTGATCATCGGCGCCGCCAGCACCGGCGACTTCCGGCGCTTCGAGCGCTTCGCCATGTGCCTGATCTTTTTCAGCTTCCTGCTGGTCCCGTTCTTCGTGCTGGTGCACCCGCCGCTCGGCCCGGTGGCCCATGGCTTCTTCATTCCGCAGATGCCCAACGTGCCCTCGGACGGCCTGGCCGCCGTGCTGCTGCTGGTGATCGGCATTATCGGCACCACGCTGGCGCCCTGGCAGCTCTTCTTTCAGCAGAGCTATGTGATCGACAAACGCATCACCCCGCGCTTCATCAAATATTCGCGGGTCGACCTCGCCATCGGCTTCGTCATTGTCATCGGCGGCGCGGTAGCGCTGATGGCGGGAGCGGCTGCGGTGTTCGCCCATCATCCCGAATTCGGCAATTTCACCGACGATCTCGGCGTCGCCGAAGGGGTGCAGAAATATGCCGGAAGGCTGCCCGCCGTACTGTTCGCGCTGGCGCTCATCGATGCCAGCATCATTGGCGCCTCGGCGGTCTCGCTCTCCTCGGCCTACGCCATCGCCGATGTCTTTAAATTCAAACACTCTCTGCATCGCAAGCTGACCGACGCGAAGCTGTTCTACGTCGTCTATGCGGGCCTGCTGCTCGGCGCCGCGGCACTGGTGCTCACCCCGGGCATGCCGCTTGGCCTTATCACCAACGCGGTGCAGGGCCTGGCCGGCGTGCTGCTGCCCAGCGCCACGGTGTTCCTGCTCCTGCTTTGCAATGATAAGGCTGTGCTTGGCCCCTGGGTCAATGGCCGCTGGATCAATCTGCTCACCGGCGTCGTCATCGTGCTGCTGCTGCTGCTCTCCGTCATTCTCACCGCCGCGGTGGTTTATCCCTCCATCACCGGCACGCAGATCATGGTTGTCCTCGTCGGCGGCTGTGTCCTGGCCCTGGTCGTCGCGCTTGGCATGTTTGCCGCCAAACGCTTGCGGGGCGCGCCGAAAGCAGCGCCCATCGACCGCTCGCAGCAGGATACGTGGCGGATGCCGCCGCTCGACCAGCTGCCGCCGGGTGGCTTTTCCCCCGCCATGCGGGTTTGGATGACCGCACTGCGGGGCTATCTCTTCCTGGCCGGCGGTCTCGTGATCGCACGCATCATCGAGCTCGCGCTGACCGGCGCTTCCTAAACTGAACTTTACCCTGTTTTTTCAATAAGACATTGAAACATAACGAATCTTGGCATTCGTTGCGGGCATGTTTCGGCAAGACGAAATCTTGACAAGGAGTTGCTCGAAGACTCAAGATCGTCTCGTTTAGCCACTTTGGCGAACAAAAACAGGCGCGGCATACTACCTTAGCGTGAAATTTCCGTAGTTTGCCGACGAAATGAGGTGGCGCATGTTTCAACAAATGAAACTGTTCCACATCAATATGTTACGCGATTTTTGCGGTAAAGTTCGGCCTAAACTTCAGATCCGCGCGGACGTCCTCGCTGCGACCGGCATGCGCCGGGCGCGATCGGTGAGCCGCGCCCGGTTCCCAATTTCTTCCCTTTTATCTGATCGAGACTTTTATCATGCAAACACGTTTTGCCGTGCGGTCGATCGCGCCCATCCATCGGAAATTTCTGGTTCTCTCCACGCTCCTGTCGGCCGGCTTTGCCTCCTGGCCTCTCGCCGCCGCGGCGCAGTTGGCCGGCCCGACGCCGCAGCCAGCACCCGTTCCGCTGCAATTGGCCAAGCAAACCGGGCAACAAGCTGGTCAAACGGGGCAAGGGGTGACGGTCGCGGCACCGCAGCTTGTGGCGAAGGCCGCCCCAACGCCGCAGCCAGCACCCCTTCCGTTGCCAGCCAACCAAGCCGAGGTCCCTGCACCGCAGCAATGGGCGTTCCACGCCCAGGCGACGAGCATCTGGATGATGCAGCCGGCTTTCCGCTCCCCCTATCAGGGGCCGCAAAGCCTGAGCGCCGCCGCGAACGGGCGGGAGACCGTCGATACCACGCTCTATCTCGGTTACCGCCCGTGGAAGGGTGGCGAGATCTGGATCAACCCGGAGATGGACCAGGGCTATGGCCTCAGCGACGTGACCGGCGCCGCGGGTTACATCAATGCCGAATCCAGCAAGGTGGGCGAGCTATACCCGTATTACCAGATGCCTCGGGGGTTTTTCCGCCAGACCATCGATCTCGGCGGCGCGACGGAAACAGTGGATCCGGATCTCAACCAGCTTGGCGGCACGGAAACGGCCAACCGGCTGGTGCTCACCATAGGCAAGTTTTCGGTCACAGACATTTTCGACAATAACGACTACGCGCACGACCCCCGCAACGACTTCCTGAACTGGTCGATAGTCGACATGGGCGCGTTCGACTACGCCGCGAACGCCTGGGGCTACACCTACGGGGCCGCGGCCGAATGGTATCAAGGCCGCTGGACGGCGCGCCTCGGCGCGTTCGATCTGTCGCAGATCCCGAACGGCGAAAAACTCGACAACCGCTTCGGGCAGCAGATGCAGTATGTGGGCGAGCTCGAGGAGCGCCACACGCTCTGGGGCCAGCCGGGGGCGATCCGCGTGCTCTATTTTCTCTCCCGCGGGATGCTCGGCAGCTATGGCGACGCGCTGGCTCTGGCGGCGCAAACCGGCGGGGTGCCCTCGACCGCCAATGTGCGGCGCGAGCGCAGCAAGGTTGGGTTCGGCGTGAACATCCAGCAGCAGATCACGCCGGCACTCGGCGTCTTCGCGCGGGCGAGCGCCAATAATGGCGGGGTTGAGGGTGACGAGTACACCGATATCAGCCAGTCCGTCTCGGCCGGATTGCAGCTCGCGGGCAATGGCTGGGGCAGGCCCAACGACACGTTCGGTCTCGCGGGCGCCATCAATACGATCTCGCACGAGGCCAAGGAGTATTTCGCCGCAGGCGGCCTGGGCATCCTGATCGGCGACGGACAATTGCCCGAGGCGGGCCCTGAGCAGATCATCGAGACCTATTACAGCGTGCCAGTGCTGCACTACGCGCACCTCACGGCCGATTATCAGTTCCTCAACAACCCTGCCTATAACCGCCAGCGCGGGCCGGTCTCGGTTTTTCTGCTCAGGCTGCACGCACAATTTTGATGGCGCCAAAGAGGAAGGCTACTTTTTGTGAACAAAAAGTAGCAAAAAAACTTTATTAATCTGGGCCGTGCTGGTTTCGTTGCCAGCGGCCCAGAGGAGCAAAAGTTTTTGCGCTGCTTTTTTCAAAAAGCGGCTGCTTTTCGCTTACGGATCTCAAGCGGGCGCATATAGGGTATTTATACCAAACATGCGGAGTCCGGCTTCATGATGTTCGGTTCCGGCCAAGCTAACCCGGTTGATCTTCTGATTGTCGGCGGCGGTATAAACGGGGCAGGGATCGCGCGCGATGCTGCCGGCCGCGGGCTTTCGGTGCTGCTGGTCGAGCAGCATGACTTGGCCGCGCACACCTCGTCGGCCAGCACCAAGCTCATCCATGGCGGGCTGCGTTACCTGGAATATGGCGAATTCCGCCTGGTGCGCGAGGCGCTGAGGGAGCGCGAGCGGCTGCTCACCATCGCACCGCATATCATCTGGAAGCTGGACTTCGTGCTGCCGTACGCGCGGGGCCAGCGCCCGGCCTGGATGGTGCGGGCCGGGCTGTTTTTGTATGACCATCTGGCCCGGCGCAAATTTCTGCCGGCCTCGCGCGCCGTGCGCTTTGGCCCGCATCCCGCCGCCGGAATCCTGCAGCCGGAATTCCGCCGGGGGTTCACCTATGCCGATTGCTGGGTGGAGGACAGCCGCCTGGTGGTGCTGAACGCCATGGACGCCGCCGAGCGCGGCGCCGATATCCGCACGCGCACCCGGCTGATCTCCGCGCGGCCCGAGGGGGCGTTGTGGCACGCGCGTATCGAGGAGGCATCCGGCCGGTGCGAAACGGTCAGGGCGCGCGCGCTGGTCAATGCCGCCGGTCCCTGGGTCGGCAACATCCTCAGCACCACACTCGGGCGTGACGAGCAGAAAACCGTGCGTTTGGTGAAAGGCAGCCACATCATCGTGCCCCGGCTCTATGAGGGGGAACTCGCCTTCACTTTGCAGAACCCGGACAAACGGATCGTGTTTGCCATCCCCTATGAGCGGGATTTCACGCTGATCGGCACGACGGATATTGCCTTCAACGGCGATCCCGCCTCGGTAGAGATCTCAGACGCGGAAACCGCGTATCTCTGCGAGAGCGTCTCCCGCTATTTCCGCATCCGGGTCACCCCGGGGGATGTGGTGCGCAGCTATTCCGGCGTGCGGCCGCTCTATGATGACCATGCGCAAAACGCCTCGGCGGTGACGCGCGATTACGTGCTGGCGGTGGAAGGCGGCGCCGGCCAGCCCGCTTTGCTCTCGGTGTTCGGCGGCAAGATCACGACCTATCGCCGGCTGGCCGAACAGGCGCTGGAAAAACTCTTGCCCCTGCTGGGCCGCGCCGTTGGTCCCGGCTGGACCGCCGGCGCGGCGCTCCCCGGCGGCGATCTGCCGGGCGCTCATTTTGAAGCCTATCTCGCACAATTTTCCGCCCGCTATCCGTTCCTCCCTTTGCCGTTGGCGCGCCGGCTGGTCCGCGCCTACGGCACCCGCGCGCCGAACATTCTGGGCGCGGCAACAAGCCTGGCAGCACTTGGCGAGGATTTCGGCGGCGGCTTGTTCGCGGCGGAGGTGGATTATCTGGTGGCGCGGGAATGGGCGCGCGCGCCGGAGGATATTCTCTGGCGCCGCTCCAAACTGGCGCTGCATATGCCGGCGGACACCGCGGCCCGGCTCGCGGTTTACCTGAAGGAGGAAGGGCTTCTTTTTGTGAACAAAAAGAAGCAAAAAAACTTTACCACTCCGGACAGCGGCTGAGGCTACGCCATTGCCCCATGCAACCGCCGGGGGGATAAAAAGTTTTTTGGTTCTTTTTTTCAAAAAAGAACCGCTTCCTTCACCTTCTGCCATAAAAATGGGAACCAAATGACGGCATATATCGGCGCCATCGACCAGGGCACCACAAGCTCGCGTTTCATCGTGTTCGACAAACGCGGCAACATCATTTCCCTCGCGCAGAAGGAACATCGTCAGATCTACCCCAAGCCGGGCTGGGTCGAGCATGATCCGCGGGAAATTCTCGCCAACACCAACGAGGTCATCGGCGCCGCCTTGGCGCGGGCCAATCTTACCGCCGCCGATCTTGCCGCCATCGGCATCACCAACCAGCGTGAAACCACCGTGCTATGGGACCGGCAGACCGGGCAGCCGCTCTGCAACGCGCTGGTCTGGATGGACACGCGCACCGACCTTCTGGTGCACCGCTACATGCTCGATGGTGGGCAGGATCGCTTCCGCGCCAAAACTGGCCTGCCGCTCGCCACCTATTTCTCCGGCCTGAAGCTCTTATGGATCCTGGAAAACATCGAGGGCGCGCGGCAAAAAGCCGAACGCGGCGAGGCGCTGTTCGGCACCATCGATTCCTGGCTGACCTGGAACCTCACCGGCGGCATCCATGGCGGCGTGCATATGACCGATGTCACGAATGCCAGCCGCACCATGCTGACGGATCTTTCCACCTGCCATTGGGATGCGGACCTGCTGCGCCAGTTCGAAATCCCGGCCGCGTGCCTGCCGAAAATTATGCCCTCCTCGGCAGTCTATGGCGAAATCGCCACCGCGCCGCTGGCGGGCGCGAAAATCGCCGGCATTTTGGGCGACCAGCAGGCCGCCCTGGTCGGCCAGACCTGTTTTGCGCCCGGCGAGGTCAAGAACACCTACGGCACCGGCTCGTTCATGCTGATGAATACCGGTACCGAGCCGGTGCCGTCGAAAGCCGGGCTGCTGACCACGCTCGCTTATCAGTTCGGCAACGAAAAACCGCGTTACGCGCTGGAGGGCGCGATCGCGATCACCGGCGCGCTGGTGCAATGGCTGCGCGACAACATGAAGCTTTTCGATGTCGCGGCAGAGATCGAACCCTTGGCCCGCAGCGTCGAGGATAACGGCGATGTCTACATCGTTCCCGCCTTCTCCGGGCTGTACGCGCCGTACTGGAAGGATGACGCGCGCGGCGTGATCGCCGGGCTGACCCGCTTTGCCACGCGCGCGCATCTCGCCCGCGCCGCATTGGAGGCGACGGCCTATCAGGTGCGCGACGTGGTGGAGGCGATGCAGGCCGATAGCGGCATCAAGCTGGCCACGTTGAAGGCCGATGGCGGCATGGTTGCCAACGAGCTCCTGATGCAATTCCAGTCGGATATTCTGGATGTGCCGGTGGTACGCGCGAAAGTGAGCGAAACCACAGCACTTGGCGCCGCCTACGCGGCCGGGCTCGCCGTCGGCTATTGGCGCAACAGCGAGGACCTGCGCGCGAACTGGGGCGTCGATAAAACCTGGACGCCGAACATGGCGCAGGAGACCCGCGCGCATCACTACAAATCCTGGAAGAAGGCGGTGCAACGATCATTCGCCTGGGTCGACTGAAAATACGGTGCGTCCGCTTGTCTATCCATCGGCAATGCCGATGGATAAAATCGAAATATTATGACTATTCCTATGGTCGGCCGCATGCGAGGCAAAAAATTCATGCTGCGCGACCGCAGTAACCCGTAACGAGCTGGAACTTATGACCCATAATCTGGAATTCGGGCTGGACACGTTCGGCGATGTCACCGCTGGGCCGGATGGCAGCCTGGTGCCGCATGCGCAGGCAATCCGCAACGTGATCGAGGAAGCGGTTTTCGCCGACCGGCTGGGCATCGATTTTTTCGGCATAGGCGAGCATCACCGGGCGGATTTTGCCGTCTCCGCGCCCGAGATCGTGCTGGCTTCCATCGCGGCGCGCACCAGCCGCATCCGGCTCGGCTCGGCTGTCACCGTCCTCAGTTCGGACGATCCGATCCGCGTGTTCCAGCGCTTCTCAACGTTGGACGCCGCCTCTAACGGGCGGGCCGAGGTTATTCTCGGCCGCGGTTCCTTCACCGAGTCCTTTCCGCTCTTCGGCTACGATCTCTCCCAGTACGAGGAATTGTTCGAGGAAAAGCTCGACCTTTTTGCCGCATTGCTCCGGCAGGAGGCCGTGACCTGGGAAGGCAAGACGCGCCCGGCTTTGAGGGATCAGCGCGTCTTTCCACCGATCGAGACGGGAATATTGAAAACCTGGATCGGCGTCGGCGGCAGCCCGACTTCCGTGCTGCGGGCCGTACGCTACGGCATGCCCCTGATGCTCGCCATCATCGGCGGCGATCCGGCGCGCTTTGCGCCTTATGTCGAATTATATCATCGTGCTTTCGAGAAGCTTGGGCAGCCGGTATTGGACATCGGCGTTCACTCGCCCGGCTATGTGGCCGATACCGACGCGCAAGCGCGTGAGGAACTCTGGCCGCATTACAAGCGGATGCTCGACCGGATCGGCGCCGGGCGCGGCTGGCCGCCGTTGGAACGGGGGCAATTCGACCAGGAAGCCGATCACGGCTCGCTCTATGTCGGATCGCCGGAGACGGTCGCGCGCAAAATCGCTGCGACGGTAAAGGCACTCGGCATTACCCGCTTCGAGCTGAAATACAGCGCCGGCTCGCTGCCGCATGAGAACCTCATGCGGAGCATCGAGCTCTACGGGAGCCAGGTGATGCCACGGGTCCGCGACTTGCTGGGCTGAAGCGCAGAGAAAGGCTTCTTTTTGTGAACAAAAAGAAGCAAAAAAACTTCTGTAATTTGGGCCGTGTTGGTTGCAGCGCCACAGGCCCAAACGAGCAAAAGTTTTTGCGCCGCTTTTTTTAAAAGCGGCTGCTTTCCGGCTTCTAACCGCGATCCGACGCGCGCTTGGTGGAAAACGCTCCCGCAAAGTTGTCAAAAACAGCCTAGCCGTTAGAACGGGAGGCATTGCGCGCAACCAGTTGGAAGGAAGCTCTCGTTATGACGGACCAGGAGATTGCAGCCTCTGTTGAGGCGCTCGCCGAGGCGCAGCGCAGCGGGACGGCATTAGAGGCTCTGCCCGCAGTTCCGGCGTCGGTCGCTGAGGCGCATGTGATCCAGGACCGCGTGGCCGCGCGGCTTGGCGAGGTTGTGGGCGCCTTCAAAGCGACCACGCCGCCAGGGGCTGAGCCGACACGCGGTTTGATTTATGCGTCCATGATCCGCCCAAGCCCGGCGCGGATTGCCCCGGCTGAGGTGCCGCAGCTCGGCGTTGAGGGCGAGATCGCGTTCCGCTTTACGCGCGATCTGCCCGCGCGGGGCACGCCGTACACGCGTGAGGAGGTCGCGGCTTCCCTGGTGGCGCTGCCAGCCATCGAGGTCGTGTCTGGCCGGCATCGCGATCCGCGCGCCAGGCCGCCGCTGGAGCAGCTCGCCGATCGCGCCGCCAATGGCGCGTTCGTGCCCGGGGCCGAAATCGCCGACTGGTCACATCTCGACATGCGCTCCTTGCGCGTTACCCTCTTTGTCAACGACGAGGTGGTGCTGGAGCGCGAAGGCGGCCACCCGACGGGTGATCCGCTCCATGTCGCGGTCGCGCTCGTCAACATGATGCGCGACACCACCGGCGTGAAGGCCGGGCAATGGGTCACTGCAGGCAGCTGGACCGGGTTGCGGTATCTCGAGCCTGGCGACCGTTGTGCGGTGGAATTCGCGACCCTCGGCAGGGCCGAGCTGGTGTTCGCGGGCTGAGACCATGGCCCTCGGCCGAGGGCCAGACGCTTTGCGCTTTCGTTGACAGAGCAATCGCCGGCAGATTACCTAGCCGGCGATGGTCCTTCTTTTGTGAAGGTGAATAGGGAATGAGGTGAGAGCCAACGGCTCGATCCCTCAGCTGCCCCCGCAACTGTAAGCGGAAAGCGCCCGTCTCTCAGCCACTGGAATATCTCCGGGAAGGCTGACGGGTGCGTTCGATCCGCAAGCCAGGAGACCTGCCATCATGTCTCAACGTTGACCGGGCGGGGCGCCTCGGCCAGCTTCATTTGTTGGAATTTATTCCGGCAAATGATCGTTTATGGTCGGTCCGCGCCCCGGACACGCGTTTGCATGCGCGCACTGGGGAAGTTGTGACGAAACCTGTATCCGCCGTTTTGCACGTTTGCGTTACCTGCAAGGCCGGCATGGAGTCCGAGGAACGCCCCGGGCAGCTTCTTTACGCGGCGCTGGAAGCGTTGCTGGCGGACCCGGCGCCGGTGGCGTTGCGGCCTGTCTCCTGCCTTGCGGCGTGCGAACACGGATGCACGGCGTCGATTTTTATGCCCGGCAAGCATTTCGGCTACCTCCTGGGACGCCTGACGCCGGAGCATGCCGCCGATATCCTTGATTATGCCCGCCTCTATGGCGCCTCGGCGACCGGGGCGGTGATGCCGTCACGCCGGGCGGCGTCTCTCGCCAATGCCATTCTCAGCCGCTTTCCGGCCTATGGGCTGGAACCGGCCACTGAACCGAAGGAAAATTCATGAACTTGCAGGCTGTAAAAACCCCCGCCACCATCATCACCGGCTTTCTCGGTGCTGGGAAAACCACTTTGGTGCGGCATATTCTGGAGAATGCCGGCGGCAGGCGGCTGGCGGTGATCGTCAACGAGTTTGGTTCGCGCGGCGTTGATGGCGATATTCTGCAGACCTGCGGGCTGGAGAACTGCCCGGAGACGGACATCGTCGAACTCGCCAATGGCTGCCTCTGCTGCACGGTCGCGGATGATTTCGTGCCGACCATCGAGGCGCTGATGGATCGCCCCAACCCGCCGGAGCATATTCTCATCGAGACCTCGGGCCTGGCTCTGCCTAAGCCGCTGATCAAGGCGTTCAACTGGCCGAGCATCCGCTCGCGCCTCACCGTGGATGGCGTCGTCGCCGTGGTGGATGGTCCGGCCGTGGCGGCCGGGCGCTTCGCGGACGACCCGGAGGCGGTCGCCCTGCAGCGCGCCGCCGATCCCTCGCTCGACCATGATAACCCGCTGGCGGAAGTGTACGAGGACCAGCTCCGCGCCGCGGATCTCGTGATCCTGAACAAGTCCGACCTGCTGGGCGCGGACGAGCTGGCGCGGGTCCGTGCCATGATCACCGGGGAACTGCCGCGCGCGGTGAAACTGGTCGCGGCGAGCAACGGCAGGCTGGACCTGGAAGTGCTGCTGGGCCTCGCCGCGGCAGCCGAAGATGACTTGGCGGCGCGGCCCTCGCATCACGATGCCGAGGATGGCGCGCATGAGCATGACGATTTCGAGAGTTTCGTCGTGCCCATCGCCGAAATGGATACGCCAGCCGAGCTGCTGGCCCGGCTGGAAGCGGCGGCGGCGGCGCATGATATTTTACGGATCAAGGGCTTTATCGCCGTGCGCGGCAAGCCGATGCGGCTGGAAATCCAGGGAGTCGGCGCGCGTTTCCGCCAGGATTTCACCCGAGCCTGGGCGCCGGGCGAGGCGCGGGACGGGCATCTGGTGGTGATCGGCCGTACGGGGATGGATCGCGCCGGCATCGAGACAATGATCGCGGGATAGAGCGTGACAGGTTTAGGGCAAGCCATGTCGAAGCGGAGCAAAAGACTTCTTTTGGTGAACAAAAAGAAGCAAAAAAACTTTTTTGAACTGGGCCGTGCTGGTTTCAGCGCCACGGGCCCAGTTAAACAAAAGTTTTTTGCGCCGCTTTTTTTCAAAAAAGCGGCTGCTTTTATGTTTCCCCTTAAACCGATCAGGCTCTAGCACCGCCATGCATATCCTGTTCCGCGAGCAGCGTAACCTGGATGAGGCCGCCGCTGCCGTCGAGCTCGGCCAGAGCCCGGCGGATCTGGTGCTGCTGTCCTTCTCGGATGCGGATCTGGGGGCGGCGGCGATGGCCTGGAGCCGGATGGCGGGGGAGCGGCCGGGATTGCGGCTGGCGAGCCTCGCGCAATTGCGTCATCCGCTCTCGGTTGATCTCTACGTGGAGCAGGTGTTGAGCGGTGCGAAAACCGTGATCATCCGGCTGCTCGGCGGCGTGGAGTCCTGGCGCTATGGCTGCGAGGAGGTGCTGGCGCTGTGCCGGGCCCAGGGCAAAAACCTGGCTGTGGTCGCGGGCGAGGGGCAGAGCGACGCAAGGCTGCAGGAGGTCTCGACCGTCAATGCCGCCACGCTCGCGGCACTCGACCACTATCTGCGCGAAGGCGGTCCCACCAACTGGTCCAACGCGCTGCAACTCGCCGCGTCCCTGGCGGGGCTCTGCGCACCGCCGGAGCAGAAACCAGAGCCGATGCCCCGCTTTGGCGTGCACGCCTTGGCCGGGGCGGACGCCCAAGATGCAAGCGCGCCGCTGGCGGTGCTGGTGTTCTACCGCTCGCATCTGCTCTCCGGCGATATCGCGCCGATCGAGGCTTTGGCGCAGGCGCTGCAGGCGCGCGGCATGCGTTGCCGTGCGCTCTATGTGGACAGCCTGAAATCGCCCGAGACCGCCGCCTTTACCGTCGCAACACTCCGGCAATGGCACCCGGCTGTGGTGCTCAACGCCACCGCGTTTTCCGCGCGCGGCCCGGCTGCCGAGGGCTCGCCGCTGGACGCGGCGGGTTGCCCGGTGCTGCAGCTGATCCTGGCGGGATCGACGCAGGAGGGCTGGCAAAACTCTTCGCGCGGCCTCTCGCCGGCGGATATGGCGATGCAGATCGTGTTGCCGGAATGCGATGGGCGCCTCTCGACCACCGCGATCTCCTTCAAGACCGAGGGGGAGCGGGAAGAGGGGCCGGAATACACGCGGACGATCCACAAGCCGGCGGCAGAGCAGATCGCCTGGGTGGCGGAGCGCGCCGCCGGCTGGGTGCGGCTGGCGGCAGCAGAGCCGGCGTCGCGTCGCATCGCCGTCGTCCTGTCGGATTATCCGGGGGCCGCCGCAGCGCAGGGGCAGATCGGCCATGCGGTAGGCCTGGACAGTTTTGCCAGCCTGGACGCGATTGCGGGGCTGTTGCATGCCGAAGGCTATGACGTACCGGCGGACGAAATTTCGCCGTTGCTCCACGGCATCGCCCCGACAGAGTTTTTGTCCCTGGCCGATTACCAAACCCTGTTCGCCGAACTTCCGGCAGAGGCGCAGACGCGGGTGCGCGCAGCATGGGGCGCGCCGGAGGAAGACCCGAACCTGTGCCAGGGCTGGTTCGCGCTGCCGCATGTGCGGGTGCAGAAAATCATCGTCGCGGTGCAGCCGGACAGGGGGACGGCGGCGGACCGCAAGGCGGCGTATCACGACCCGGATCTGCCGCCGCGGCACGCCTATATCGCGTTCTACCTTTGGCTGCGGCAGTGCCTGGGCATTCACGCGCTGCTGCATCTCGGCGCGCATGGCACGCTGGAATGGCTCCCCGGCAAGGCCCTGGCGCCGGACCCGCAAACCTGTTTTCCGGCAGCTTTGTGCGGCGGGGTGCCGGTGATCTACCCGTTCATCGTCAACAACCCCGGCGAGGCGGCGGTGGCGCGGCGGCGGTTGGGCGCTGTGGTGCTGGGGCATCTGACCCCGCCGCTGAAATCAGCTGGCGCGCATGGCGCGGCGGCGGAGCTGGAAAAGCTGATCGACGATTACGCGGCTGCGGATGGCCTGGACCGCCGCCGGACGGAAATGCTCCGCGCGGAAATTCTGGACCGCGCCGAGGCGGCGGGGCTGTTGGCTGAGAGCGGCGGTGCCCGCGACATGCCGGCGGATGACGCGCTGGCCCGGCTGGACGCGTATCTGTGCGACGTGAAGGAGCTGCAGATCCGCGACGGGCTGCATGTGTTTGGTCAACAGCCGGCCCCGGAGCGGCGCGAACTTCTGCTTCAGGCGATCCACGCCGCATCGCCCGGCGCGGATCGCCTGGCCTTGGCCGCCGCCCTCGATATGTCGGCTGCGGGGGAGGCGGCGGGGCTGCTGGCCGCATTGGACGGAAGGTTTGTCCCCCCGGGCCCGGCCGGCGCGCCGAGCCGGGGCCGTGCCGACGTGCTGCCGACCGGGCGCAACCTGTACAGCCTGGACCCCCGCACCACGCCGACGCGCGCGGCGGCGATCCTGGCCCGAAAAACCGCGGAGGCGATTCTGCGCCGGCATCTGCAGGAGCATGGCGACTGGCTGCGCAGCCTGGTGATCGACCTATGGGGCAGTTCGGCGCTGCGCACGGGGGGCGAGGATCTGGCGCTCGCCTTCATCCTCATGGGCGTGACCCCGATCTGGGACGATGCGTCCAACCGGATCACCGGCGTGGAAATCCTGCCGCTGGCGGCGCTGGACCGGCCGCGCGTGGATGTGACCTTGCGCATCTCCGGCCTGTTCCGCGATGCCTTCGAGACGCAGATGCTGATCTTCGACATGGCGGTGCAGAGCATCGCCGCGCGCGATGAACCGGCGGACTGGAACGCTCTGGCCGCCGCCGCGCGCGGGCTGCAGGGAGACGCGTTGCGCCGCGCCACGGCCCGGATTTTCGGCGCGGCGCCGGGGGCCTATGGCGCCGGGGTGTCGGGACTTATTCACGCCGAAGCCTTTGAGAATAAGGCGGCACTTGGCGAGGCCTATCTGGCGGCCTCCGCCTATGCCTATGGCCAGGGGCTGGACGGCGCCAGCGATGCGCCGGGCTTTGCCGCTCGGGTCGCCGGGGCCGATGGCTTCATCCACCAGCAGGACCATGCCGAGATCGATATTCTGGATGGCCCCGATTTTGCGGCCTTCGAAGGCGGGTTCGCTGCCGCCGCCGCCGCGCTGGGGGCGGCACCGGCGCTCTATCATGTGGATACCTCGCGCAACGATGCGCCGCGCGTGCGCCTGCTGCGCGAGGAGATCGCGCGTGTGGTGCGCGGCCGGGCGGCCAACCCGGAATGGATCGCGGGCATGATGCGGCACGACTATCGCGGTGCCGCGGAAATCTCCCGTGCGCTGGACGGGCTGTATGCCTTCTCAGCGATGCTGCCGGGCCGGTTCGACGCGCAATTCGACCTGCTGTTCGAGGCGACCCTGGGGCAGCCTGAGGTGGAGGCGTTTCTGCGCCGTGCCAACCCGGCGGCGCACCGGGCGATGCGGGAGAAATTCCGCAATGCGATGCAACGCGATCTCTGGCGCTGCCGGCGCAACAGCGTCGCCGAATTCCTGGCCGAACCATGAGCGGCGCGATCACCAAAGGCTGGTGCCCCAGCCTGTTCGAGCCGATGGCGGCGGGCGACGGATTTTTGCTCCGCGTCAAGCCGCGCGCGGCGGGCGTCAGCGCGGCGCAAATGCGAGCGCTGGCGGCGGCGGCGCAAAATTTTGGTTCAGGGCGGATCGAGCTCACCAACCGGGCGAATTTTCAAGCGCGCGGGTTGTCGCTTGAGACAGTGCCCGGATTCGCGGCGGCGATGCTGGCGGCGGGGCTGGCCAGCGCTGATCCGGCGGTGGAGCGGCGGCGCAATATTCTGCTCCCCGCCTTGCCCGATCCGGCGGCGCTGGCGCTGGCGCAACAGTTGGAGGACTGGCTGGAGCGCGATGCCGGGCTGGCGGCATTGCCGGCGAAATTCGGCTTCGCGCTGGCCGAGGGGGCGGCGGATATCAATATTTTTGTCCGGCCGAATGGGTCGCTTCTGGTCCTGCCAGGCGGATTTTCTGTTTTCGCCCCCGAGCCGATCGAGGCGACGCAGGCGTTGACTCATGCGTTTTTGCGGTTGGCCGCAAAAACCACGCCCAGCCCCAGGCGGATGCAAAAACTTCTGGAACAGCTCGGCGCCCAAACGGTGTTTGCTGAAGCCGGGTTGCGGCCGGAGTTTCTTTCGCCGCCCGATCCGGCGCACGCCGCCAGTGTCGGGGCGATGCCGCGCGCCTTCGGGCTGGGTCTGGCCTTTGGCGTCCAGGATGCGGCGATGATCTGCCGCGCGGCGGATCTGGCCGAGCGGTTCGGCAACGGGGTTTTGCGCACCACGCGCACGCGCAGCCTGGTGCTGCTGGGCATAAGCGAGGCGCGCGGCATCGAGGCGGCGGCGCAAGCGGCGGGCTTCATCACTGCGCCCGGCGATGTGCGGCTGCGGGTCGCGGCTTGCGCGGGGCGGCCTGCCTGCCCCAGTGCGTTTGCCGATGCCCGCGCCGTGGCGGCCGGGCTGGCGCCGCATTGGGCCGGGGCGGGGGTGCTCCATGTCTCGGCTTGTGCCAAAGGGTGCGCCGCACCGGGCGGCGCGGCGCTGACGCTCGTCGCCGGTGCGGACGAAACATACGACGTCGTTCGAGATAAGCGGGCCGGGGATGTTCCTGACCAGGCCGGTCTGTCATTGAACGGCGCCATTCAATGGATGACGGAACAAAGCCTGTACAGATGAGCGAGCCCAGAGAGTATATCCGCGACGGCGCGGCGATTTATGCGGAATCCTTCGCCACCATCCGGCGCGAGGCCGATCTTGCCGCGTTCTCCCCGGAGGAGGCAACGGTGGTGGTGCGGATGATCCATGCCTGCGGCATGGTCGACCTGCCCGGCGACGTGAGGTTCGGCCCGGGATTCGTCGCCGTGGCGCGGGCGGCGCTGCAGGCGGGCAAGCCGATTTTATGCGATTCAGAAATGGTCGCCCATGGCATCACCCGGGCGCGCCTGCCGGCGGCCAACAAGGTGATCTGCACCTTGCGCAACCCGGAAACAGCCGCATTGGCGTCCAGCATCGGCAATACGCGCTCGGCGGCGGCGCTCGACCTCTGGGGCGCGCAGATGGCAGGGGCAGTGGTGGCGATCGGCAATGCGCCGACGGCGTTGTTCCGCCTGCTGGAGCTGCTGGATGCCGGTGCGCCGCCCCCGGCGGCGGTCATCGGCATTCCCGTCGGTTTTGTCGGCGCGGCGGAATCCAAGGCGGCCCTCGCCGCCGACGGGCGCGTGCCGTTCGTGATCGTGCAAGGCAGGCGCGGTGGCAGTGCTATGGCGGCGGCGGCGGTGAACGCACTGGCCAGCGAGGCGGAATGATGCCGGCAAGTTTTTTCATCGTCGGGCTGGGGCCGGGCGATCCTGAGCTGATGACGCTGAAAGCCGCGCGGATCATCGCCGCCGCCCCCGTCGTGGCGTATTTCGCCAAGCAAGGGCGCACCGGCCATGCCCGGGGCATCGTCGACGGCCAGATGCTGCCGGGGGCGGAGGAGCTGCGCTTCGAATACCCGTTCACCACCGAGGTCGCGGTCGAGGATCCGCGCTATCTTGCCGAGATGGAGGCGTTTTACGAGGCGTGCGCCACGCGGCTTGCCGCGCGGCTGCGCGCGGGCTTGAGTGTCGCTTTGCTGTGCGAGGGCGACCCGCTTCTCTATGGGTCCGCCATGTATCTTTTTGATCGGCTGCGGACCGCCTATCCGGCGGAGGTGGTGCCGGGTGTCACCGGCATGAGCGGCTGTTGGAGCCGCGCCAGCCTGCCGATGACGCATGGCGACGATGTCTTGAGCGTGCTGCCCGGTACGCTGGACGAGGTGAGCCTGGCCCAGCGCCTGAAACTCTGCGACGCGGCGGTGATCATGAAAGTGGGGCGCAATCTGCCGAAGATTTCCCGGGCGCTGGCGGCGGCGGGGCTGTTCGAGCGGGCGATTTATGTCGAGCGCGGCACGATGGAGGGGGAACGCATCGTGCGGCTGCAGGAGCGGGAGGACGGGCCGGCGCCCTATTTCTCGATGGTGCTTGTTCCGGGTAGGCAGCGCGCACGATGAGCGGAAAATTATGGATTATCGGGCTGGGCCCGGGCAGTGCCTCGGTGCAGACGCCGCAGGCGGCAGCGGCACTGGCGCAGGCCACCGACCTGGTCGGGTACGGCCCCTATGTCGACCGCGCGCCGCCGGTGGCCGGGCAGGTGAGGCATATCTCGGACAACCGGGAAGAGCTTGAGCGGGCGCGCCACGCGTTGACGATGGCGGCGCAGGGGCGGGTTGTTGCCGTGCTCTCCTCCGGCGATGCCGGCGTGTTCGGCATGGCGAGCGCGGTGTTCGAGGCGATCGACAAGGGCGATCCGGCGTGGCGGGAGCTCGATGTCGAGGTGGTGGCCGGGGTGTCCGCGATGTTCGCCGCGGCGGCGCGGATCGGCGCGTTTCTCGGCCATGATTTTTGCGCGATCTCGCTCTCCGATAACCTCAAACCCTGGGAGCTGGTGCTGCTTCGCCTGCGCGCGGCGGCCGAGGCGGGGTTCGTGATGGCGCTGTACAACCCGCTCTCCCGCGCGCGGCCCTGGCAGCTGAACGCGGCGTTCGAGATGCTGCGGCAAATTCTGCCGCCGGAGACACCGGTGGTGTTCGCCACCGCCGTCAGCCGGCCGGAGGAGCGGATTGATATTTTCCCCTTAAGCGAAGCCGACCCGGCGCGCGCGGATATGCGCACGCTGGTGATGATCGGCACGGCGGCGACAAGGCGGATCGAACGGCCCGGGCAGGCGCCCTGGGTCTATACGCCGCGCTTTGCCGGGGAAGCGGGGTGAGACAGGGTCTCCAGCCAGCGGAGCGCGCCGGTGGCATCCTCCGCCCTGCCGGCGCCCAGCCCGCTGACATCCGGCCAAAGCGGGCGGGCGACCATGATCACGGGCAGGCCCAGCTCCCGCGCCGCGTGCAGTTTGGAGTCGGTGGCACCGCCGCCGGAATTTTTCGTGACGATCACCGCGATGCGCTCTTCGATCAGCATCTGCCGGTCGGCCTCCTGCGAGAACGGACCGCGCGCGGTGATGATTTTTGCACGCGGCGGCAGGCTTTCGGGCGGCGGCGCGTCGACGCTGCGGATGACATAGTCGTGCCAGGGCGCCGCCATGAAGGGGGCGAGGTCCTTGCGGCCGATGGTGAGCAGCACGCGGCGCGGCGTTGCGCCGAGTGCTGCGGCGGCCTGGATCATGTCCGGCACCTCGCTCCAGCAATCGCCCGCTTCGGCGCGCCAAGCCGGGCGCTCGATCATCAGGACAGGAAGTTTGCGTCGCCCGCATGGTGGCGGCGACGTTTTGGCGCATCTGCACGGCGAAGGGATGCGTGGCGACGATCAGCGCCTGGATGGCATTGTCCGCGAGGTAGCGTGTGAGTCCTGCAACGCCGCCAAAACCGCCGCTGCGCCAGGGGATTTCCGGCAGGCGCGGCGCGGCGGTGCGGCCGGCCAGCGAGAGCGTGGCATCGAAGCGGGTGTCGTGGGCCAGCAGCGTCGCGAGCGCGGAGGCTTCGCTCGTGCCGCCCAGGATGAGGGTTTTTAACGGTGGCATTGGTGAGCCATACCGGGCTGGAAGAGGCGCCGCCAGCGTCGCGCTGGCTGAGCATACTGGGCATCGGCGAAGACGGTGTCGAGGGGCTGAGTTCTGCCGCGCGGTCGTTGCTGGGCGACGGCGATCTTTGGTCGTCGGCGGGGCGCGGCATCTGGCGCTGGCCGCACCGTTGATCCGTGGCGAGACGATGGCATGGCCGAGCCCGATGGCGGGCGGCGCTGCCGCTGATCCTGGCGCGCCGCCCGTACCCCGTGGTGGTGCTGGCCTCGGGCGATCCGTTTTGCGACGGCGTGGGCACGATGCTGGCGGCCTTGGTGCCGGTGGGAGAGTTTTTGTGCCTGCCCGCACCCTCGGCGGTCTCCCTGGCGGCCTCCCGGCTGGGCTGGGCGATGCGGCAGACGGCCAGCATCTCGTTTTGCGGCAGGCCGATGGCGCCGCTTGCCCCGTTGCTGCAGCCGGGCCGCAAGATTCTGGCGCTTCGTCGGCGGATGCGACAACGCCCGCTTCAGTGGCCGCTTATTTATCGCGAGCGTGGTTTCGGGCCGTCGCGCCTGCATGTGATGGAGGCCTTGGGCGGCCCGCGCGAGCGCATCCGCGTGACCACGGCGGCGGGCTTCGACCTCGCCGATTGCCATAAGCTTAACCTCGTCGCGATCGAGGTGGCGGCCGGGGCGGGGGCAAAAATCATTCCGCTGACGGCGGGGCTGGCGGATGCGATGTTCGAGCATGACGGGCAGATCACCAAGCGCGAGATCCGCGCCGTGACGCTTTCCGCGCTGGCGCCCTGTGCGGGCGAAGTGTTGTGGGATGTCGGCTGCGGCTCCGGATCGGTGGCGATTGAATGGATGCTGCGGCATCCTGACAACATGGCTTATGGGATTGAGGCCAACCCCGTGCGCGCGGCGCGGATTGCCCGCAATGCGGTGAGTCTCGGCGTGCCGGGGCTGTGCGTGGTGCAAGGCCGCGCGCCGGAAATTCTTGCTGGCCTGCCGGTGCCGGATGCGGTGTTTCTGGGCGGCGGGGCGCATCTGCCAGGGGTGATCGAGACGGCCTGGCAGGCGTTGCGGCCGGGCGGGCGCATGGTCGCGAATGGCGTGGTGATCGAGACGGAGGCGGCTCTGTTCGCGGCGCGGGAAAGATTTGGCGGCACGCTCGACGCGGCTCTCGGTCGAACGGCTCGATGAGATCGGCACGTTGCATGGTTTCCGGCCGGGGATGACGGTGACGCAATGGTCGGCGGTGAAACCATGATTGTCGCGGGGATCGGATTTTCCTCAGGCGTTGCGGCGGAGGATATCGTCGCCGCTCGTGCGGGATGCGGAAACGCGCGGCGGGAATTGCGGCGCAAATTTTGGCGGCGCCGGATTTCAAGGCCGGACGCGGATAGCGCTGCAAGACGCGGCAGAGTGCCTGGAATTGCCGCTGATATTTTGCGAACGCGCGGCGCTGGAGCAGGCGCAGCCGCGCTGCGTGACGCGCTCCGGCATTGCCGAGGACGCGGTGGGATCTGGCGAGTGTCGCCGAGGCCTGCGCATTGGCGGGGGCTGGGGCGGATAGCCGCCTCCTCGTTCCCCGCATTTCGCGGGGCAAAGCCACATGCGCGCTGGCAGGAGCAGAAATATGACTGTGCATTTCATCGGCGCCGGGCCGGGGGCGGCGGATCTTATCACCCTGCGCGGGCGCGATTTGCTGCAAAGCTGCCCGGTTTGCCTGTTCGCCGGGTCCATCGTGCCGCCGGAACTGCTGGCGCATTGCCCGCCTGGCGCGCGGCTGGTGGATACGGCCTCGCTCGATCTCGACCAGATCGAGGCGGAATTCGTGCGCGCGGACGAATTGGGCCAGGATGTCGCCCGGCTGCATTCGGGCGATCTCTCGATCTACAGCGCGGTGGCCGAGCAGGTCCGCCGGCTGCAGCGCCGCGGCATTGCCTATACGCTCACACCGGGCGTGCCGGCCTTTGCCGCCGCCGCCGCCAGCCTGGGGCGGGAGCTGACCGTGCCGGAAGTGGCGCAGAGCGTGGTGTTGACGCAGGCTCTCCGGCCGCGCCTCGGCGATGCCGCCGCGCGAGACGCTGGCCGCTTTTGCCGCAACCGGGGCGACGCTGGCGATCCATCTGGCGATCCATCGGCTGGCGGAGATCGTCGCCACCGTCGTGCCGTTTTACGGCGCGGATTGCCCGGTGGCGGTGATGGTGCGGGTCAGCTGGCCGGACGAGCAGGTGGTGCAGGGGCGCCTGGATGATATTTGCGGCCGGCTGGCGGGGCTAGGTGTGGAGCGCACGGCGCTGATTTTGATCGGCCGGGCCATGTCGCCGGAGGATTTCCGCGAGAGCGCGCTCTACGACCCCGACTATACCCGCCGGTTCCGCGCATGAGCGCCGACGGGGGCAAACGGCGCCCGCCCGGCCAGCCTGCCGTTGCGGTCGAACAGAACGATTTCGAGTTCCGTCCCGGAACCTTCCAGTACTGCGGCGGCGACGTGCCAGGCTTTCGCGGCAATCGCGTCGCCCAGCGCCGTGCCATGCGCGCGCGCCAGCTCGAAAGCCTGGGCCGCCGTGTTGGCGTGCCGGATTTTTGCGGCAATTTCCGGTCCGCAGCCGATTTCATCAGCCAGGGTGGCGAGGAGCGAAAGATCCACCTCGCCGCGTTTGGAATGCAGATCGAGCCTTCCCTGCGCCAGCTTGGTCATTTTCGCGACCCCGCCGGCGACGGTGATGCGCGGCACGGGATGGGATTTCAGATATTTCAGCATGCCGCCGACAAAATCGCCCATGTCGATCAGCGCGACATCCGGCAGCGCGTGCAAGGCGCGGATGGCGTTTTCAGACGTGTTGCCGGTGGCGCCGGCGACATGCGTGACGCCACTGGCGCGGGCGACGTCGATGCCGCGATGGATGGAATGAATCCAGGCCGAGCAGGAATAGGGGATCACGATACCGGTGGTGCCGAGGATCGACAGGCCGCCGAGGATGCCGAGCCGCCCGTTCAGCGTGCGTTCCGCCAGATGCCTCGCCGCCGGGGATGGAGATTTCCACCACGACGTCGCCGGGAGCACCGTGATCGCGCGGCCAGTCCGGCGATGGCGGTGTGGATCATCTGGCGCGGGACGGGGTTGATCGCCGGCTCGCCGGGGGGAATGGCCAGGCCCGGCCGCGTCACGGTGCCGACGCCGGGCCCGGCGCGAAAGGTAACGCCGCTGCCGGGCGCGCCGCGGGTGATTGTGGCACGGATCAGCGCGCCATGGGTGACATCCGGGTCATCGCCCGCATCCTTGACCACGCCGGCGCTGGCGCTGTGTTCCGCAAGCTCACATTCCGCCAAAGCGAATGCGGCAGTCTGGCCGCCCGGGAGCGTGATCTCGACAGGATCGGGAAAGACACCGGTGAGGAGCGCCGCGTAGGCAGCCTTGGCGGCGGCCGTCGCGCAAGCGCCGGTCGTCCAGCCGCGGCGCAGCAACGGTTCAGGCTCCATGAGGGTGGGTATACGCAAGGCGGGCGCAACTGTCATGGCCGGGAGCATAGGGCATGAGCGCGCGCGGGCTGGTTATCGGCGCGCCGCGCTCGGGCAGCGGCAAGACCACGCTGACTTTGGCGCTGCTGGCGGCGGCGCGGCGGCGCGGGCTCGGCATCCGGGCGACGAAATCCGGGCCGGATTACATCGACCCGGCGTTTCACGCCGCGGCCACAGGCTGGCCCAGCTTCAACCTGGATAGCTGGGCGATGGCGCCAGAACAGCTCGGCACGGTGGCGGGTTACGCGGCCGGGGGGCGGACTATCTGGTCATCGAATCCTCCATGGGGCTGTTCGACGGCGTGGCCGGGCCGGAGGGGCGCACCGGGGCGGGGGCGGATCTGGCGGCGCGGCTCGGGCTGCCGGTCGTGCTGATCCTCGATGTGTCCGGCCATTCCCAGACCGCTGCCGCCGTGGCGCGGGGATTTGTCGGCCATATGCCCGGCGTGAACATCGCAGGCGTGGTGCTGAACCGCGTGGCGAGCGAGCGGCACCGCCAAGGTGTGGCCGAGGCGATGGCGCGCGCCGGCATCAAAATTCTGGGCACGATCCCGCGCGATGAGACAATCCAACTGCCGGAGCGGCATCTCGGCCTGGTGCAGGCGCTGGAACATCCGGATTTGCCGAAACATCTGGAGAAGCTGGCCGATCTGGCGGAAAGCCATTTGGATCTGCCGGCGATTTTGGCTCTGGCAGCCCCCCTGGAGTCGCCGTCTGAAGGTGAGGGACTGCTGCCGCCGCCGGGGCAGCGCATTGCCATGGCGCGGGATGCGGCGTTCAGTTTCATATATGCCCATGTGCTGGAAGGCTGGCGCCGGGCGGGGTGCGAGATCGTGTTCTTCTCGCCGCTGGCCGACCAGGCGCCGCCGGCGGATTGCGACAGTTGCTGGCTGCCCGGCGGGTATCCCGAACTGCATGCGGGGCGGCTGGCGGCGGCAGGGAATTTCGCCGCAGGCCTCGCCAGCTTCGCCGAGACGCGGCCGGTGCATGGCGAATGCGGCGGCTACATGGTGCTGGGTGAGAGCCTGCAAAGTGCCGATGGCATGGTGCATCCGATGACGGGCCTGCTCAGCCACGAGACGAGCTTTGCCAAGCGGCGGATGAATTTGGGCTATCGGCATGCAAGGCTGCTGGCGGATAATTCGCTGGGTGCTGCGGGGGCGGGCATCAGGGGGCATGAGTTTCATTATGCCTCGGTGATGACGCCAGGGACGGACGCGCCGCTGGCGGAATTGTGTGATGCCGCGGGGAGAAGCCTCGGCCCTTCCGGCGGCAGGCGCGGCCGGGTGAGCGGGGCGTTCTTCCACGCCATCGCCACCGGCGACGGGATTTTTTGAGAGGGACATGATGGAACCGGATTTCACCGCACCGGAATTTTTTCCAGCACTGGTCGAGCTGTTTCGCTGGCGGCGCGATGTCCGCCGGTTTCGCCGGGATGAAATCCCCGAGGAGGAATTGCTGGGCCTGTTGCGGGTCGCGCAGCTGGCCCCTTCCGTTGGCTTAAGCCAGCCCTGGCGGTTCATGCGCGTGAAAAGCGCTGCGGCGCGGGCGGCGGTGCGGGAGAATTTCGAGCGCTGCAACGCGGCGGCGCTCAGCGGCTATAGCGGCGAGGCGGCGGCGCTCTATGCCAAGCTGAAATTATCCGGTCTGGACGATGCCCCCGTGCAGCTTGCGGTGTTCTGCGACGGCGCGAGCGGCACGGGGCGGGGGCTCGGCCAGCGCACGATGCCCGAGATGGCGGAATATTCCGTGGTGTCGGCGGTGCACACGCTCTGGCTCGCCGCGCGGGCACGGGGCATCGGCATGGGCTGGGTGTCGATTCTGGACCCGGAAGGGATCGACGATGTGCTGAACGTGCCGGCGGGGTGGCGGTTGATCGCCTATCTCTGCCTGGGCTGGCCGGTTGAAACGCATGTGGAGCCGGAGCTTGAGCGGGCGGGCTGGGAGCACCGCCGGAAGTTGGAGGAGTTTCTGGTAGAGAGGTAAGGCTACTTTTTGTGAACAAAAAGTAGCAAAAAAACTTTATTAATCTGGGCTGTGTTTGTTTCAGCGCCAAAGTCCCATAGGGACAATAAGTTTTTGCGCCGCTTTTTTCAAAAAGCGGCCACTTCCAGCGCGAACAGCTCTCCCAGCCCGGCTTCGCGGCCGCGGCCGATGCTGGTGATGGCCTGGGTCATGCGTCCGGAGCGGCCAAGAATGTCATCGGCCAGCGCGATCATCCAGGGATTGGGCGTGGCCTGCGGGGCTGCGTGGCGCAACCGGAGGGCCAGGTCCTGCTCGTTGCCGGGTGCATGGTGCAGGCAGGCGATGATATAGGCAGCGGCGGTCGAGCGGCTGATGCCTGCCCAGCAATGTGCCACGAACGGGGCGGGGCCGCGCCAGCTTTGCGCGAAGGCGATGAGGGTTTCGATATCTTTGCGGCTGGCGTGGGTTAAGCCTTCTGCGGGCCCGTTAATGTCGTTGAAGCGAAGGACGAGGCGCCCGGCAAGGGCGATGGTGGGACAGGACGGTATCTCGGCGCCCGGTGCGAGCAGCGTGAGCACATGCGACGGGGCCAGGGCCAAAGCCGCGTCGAGCTGCGCCAGCGGGCAGATGATCAGCCTCACAGCACGATCCCGGTTTTGGCGGCGCAGCCGAGCAAGAATCCGGCTTCGCAGAGTTGCTCGACGGCGCCTAAAATGTCGCCACGCTGGCCGCCGATGAGACGCAGTGTGATGCGCGCCAGGGCGAAGGTGACGATGGCGCAGAGGCCAAGGCCAAGCAGCGATTTTGCGCCTGGCAGCAGCAAGAGCGGCCAGGCGGCGAGCAGCAGCGCAAACAGTGTTTCGGTGCGCGTCGGCGGCAGGGTTTGCGTGCTCACCTTGGCGGAGGCGGGATCGCCCGCATAGGGCAGGGCATGCATGACGACGACGGCGGCGGCGCGCGCCACGCCATGTGCGGCGAGCAGGCTGCAGGCGGCGAGCCAGGGCGGCAGGGCGGCGAGGCTGGCGAGTTTTAACAACGAGCAAAACCCCAGAGCGAGCACGCCGTAGCTGCCTATGGCACTGTCTTTCATGATCGCCAGGCGGTGCGCCGCATCGCGCCCGCCGCCCAAGCCATCGGCGGTGTCGGCCAGCCCATCCTCATGCAGCGCGCCGGTGAGCAGTGCGGCGGTGATGAGGGCGAGCAGGGCGGAAATCCAGCCTGGCCAGAGTCTTGCGGCGAGGATCAGAACCAGCGCCGAGGTCAGGCCGACGAGTTGGCCGACAAGCGGGAAATAGCGCGCGCTGCGGTTGATCCAGTCCGGCTGGAAGCCGGGCAGCGCCGGGACCGGCAAGCGCGTGAGGAACTGTACGCCGCAGAGCAGCAGCGCCAGTTGCCGCCTCATGTCAGAGTTTTCCGCTCAGCACATCGTCCAGGCTGGCGATCTCGGTGAGGATATTCGCCGCCGCGCGCAGCAGCGGCACGCAGAGCAGGCCGCCAGTGCCTTCCCCTAAGCGCAGTTCTAGGTCGAGCAGCGGCCGCACGCCGAGCGATTCCAGCATCAGGCGGTGGCCGGCCTCCGCCGAGCAATGGGCAAAAATGCAGTAGGGAAGAACCTCGGGTGCCAGCCGGATGGCGGCGAGCGCCGCGGCGCTGGCGATGAAACCATCGACCAGGATGGCGGTTTTCGCCCGCGCGGCGCCGAGGATGGCGCCGGTCATCATGGCGATCTCGAAACCGCCGAACTCGGCCAGCACGTCCAGCGGCGCGGATGCGGCGCTGCGGGCGGCAGCGCGTTCCAGCGTGGCCAGCTTGCGCGCGAGGCCCGCGGCGTCATGCCCGGTGCCGACGCCGACGCAGGAGGCAAGCGGGGCGGGGGCGAGACGGTGCATGATCAGCGCCGCCGAGGAGGTGTTGCCAATGCCCATCTCCCCTAAGGCGATGACATCGAACCCTTCCGCCGCCGCATCTGCGGCGATGGCGGCACCGCGTGCGATGGCCGCCTCGCATTGCGCCGGCGTCATCGCCGGTTCGCGCGCGGCATTGCGGGTTCCGGGGGCGATTTTCGCATCCAGCAGCGCCGGATGCGGCGCCAGATCGGCGGCGACACCGGCATCCACGACGCGGACTTGCGTATCGGTCGCGCGGGCAAACGCGTTGGCGCTGGCGCGCTGCGCCAGGAAACTCTGTACCATGGCGATGGTCACGCTTGCCGGGTAGTTCGAGACGCCTTCCTGGGTGAGGCCGTGATCGCCCGCGAAGACGAACAGCACGGCGCGTTGCACGGCGGGGTCGAGCCGTTGCTGGATCAGCCCGAGCTGCAGGCTCAGCGCCTCCATGCGGCCGAGCGAGCCCGGGGGTTTGGCCAGGCCGTCCAGTTTGGCGCGCAGCGCGGGCTCCAGGCTGCGGTCCAGAGCGGGGACGGTGAAGGACGGTGTCATGCGGAACTCCCAAAGATGTTTGCGGGCAGGCCGGCGATTTCGGCGAGGCCGTTAATGTCGAAATACTTGGCCAGCGTGGCGGCGATGTCGTCGAGTGCGGCATCCACGATCGTGCCGTGATCAGCCACGGTGGAGGCGGCGCCGAGGGTTTTTAGGATCGCGGCGCGGGCCGTGCCCTGTTGGAACAGGCCGTGGACATAGCAGCCGGCGATACGGCCATTGGCGGAAACTGCCCCCTGCGGCCCGGTTCCGGTTTGCAGAAAGGGGCGCGCCGTGTCCGGCCCGTGCGTGCGGCCGATATGGATTTCGTAGCCTTCGAACGCGGCGTTATCCGCCGACAGATGGCCGGTTGTGGGGGTAAGAATTTTGTTGCCGGTGAGCGTGGTTTCCACATCCAGCAGGCCGAGCCCTTCGGCAGCACCTGGCGGGCCTTCGAGGCCATCGGGGTCGGCGATGCGCCGGCCGAGCATTTGATAACCACCGCACAGGCCAAGCACGCGGCCGCCGCGGCGGAGATGGGCGGCGATGTCGATATCCCATCCCTCCCGGCGCAGCATTGCGAGGTCGGCGAGGGTGGCCTTGCTGCCGGGCAGGATGACGAGATCGGCATCGCCAGGCAGGGCCGTGCCCGGTTGAATGAAGCTGAAATCGACCGAGGGTTCGTGCTGGAGCGGGTCGAAATCGTCGAAATTGGCGATGCGCGCGAGCCGGGGCACGACGATTTTCACCCGTCCGCCGCTGCCCGCGCGTGCCCGGTCCAGCACCACCGCGTCTTCCGCCGGCAGGCGGTTTGCGGCGGGCAGAAACGGCGCCATGCCGAAATCCCGCCAGCCGGTGCGGTGCGTGATCTCCGCGCGGCCGCTGGAGAAGAGCGTGGGGTCGCCACGGAATTTGTTGATCAGGAATCCCTTGATCATCGCCCGGTCGTCATCGTCGAGCACGGCATGCGCGCCGACCAGCGAGGCGATGACATGGCCGCGGTCGATATCGCCGGTCAGCACGACCGGGACATTGGCGGCGCGGGCAAAGCCCATATTGGCGATGTCGCCGCGGCGCAGATTGGTCTCGGCCGGGCTGCCGGCGCCTTCCACCAGCACGAGGTCGCATTCGGCCTCGAGCTTGTGGAAACTCTCCAGGCAGATGCCGAGCAGCAGCTTTTTGCGCTCCTGATACGCGGCCGCGCGCCAATTGCCTTCCATCCGGCCGCGCACGATCAGCTGCGCGCCGGTCTCGCTCTGGGGTTTGAGCAGCACCGGGTTCATGTGCACGCTGGCCGGCGTACGGCAGGCCAGCGCCTGCAGCGCCTGGGCGCGGCCGATCTCCCCGCCATCCGCCGTGACCGCGGCGTTGTTGGACATGTTTTGCGACTTGAACGGGCGGACGGTAAGGCCATGATTGGTGAACAGGCGGCACAGCCCGGCGACCAAAGTGGATTTGCCGACATCCGAGCCGCAGCCCTGGATCATCAGTTTCGCCATGCAAGGCCTCCCACTGCCAGAACTGCCCAGAGCAGGGCGCAGCCGCCGAGATAGAGGCGCAGGCCACGCGCGAGATCGGCGGCGCGCGGGGCGGGGCCGTCACCGAACCAGGGTTTGATGTGCATCACGCCGTCATAGGCCACGGGCCCGCCGAGGCGAATTTTTGCGCCCCCCGCCATGGCGGCTTCCGGCCAGCCGGCATTGGGCGAAGTCATGTTTTTTCGCGTCGCGCAGCATGACGCGCCAGCCGCCACGCGCCGCGAGTGCCAACAGGCAACCCGCCAGACGCGCCGGGATCAGGTTAAAAAAATCGTCGGTCCGGGCGGAGGCCCAGCCGAAAGCGCGCCAGCGCGGCTCGCGGTGGCCGATCAGGCTGTCCGCCGTGTTGATGGCCTTGTAGGCGAACAATCCCGCGAGGCCGAAGAGGAGAAACCAGAAAGCGGGGGCGACCACGCCGTCGCAAAAACTCTCGGCCAGACTTTCCAGCGCCGCGGCGGCCACGCCCTCCGCATTCAGGCCGGCGACATCGCGGCCGACGATGCGGCCGACAGCGAGCCGGGCGGCGGGCAGGTTGTTGGACCGCAGCGCCGTGCTGACGGCGGCGACATGGGTGTAGAGGCTGCGCTGCGCGAGGCCGGTGCTGGCGAGCAGCAGGGCCGCCAGCACGGTCCAACGGTTTTTCGCCGCAAAATGGTCGATGACAAAGCCGATCAGCGCGGCGGCGCCGGCGATCAAAACCAGGGTGACCACGCCCAAAACGCGGCGCCGGGCCTCCGGCCAGTCCGGACGGTTCCAGTATTGTTCCAGCATTGCGATCCCGCGCCCGGCCCACACGACCGGGTGCGGGATGATGCTGTGCAGCCGGTCCGGATAGCCGATGCCGGCCTCCAGCACGAGCACGGCCAGCGTCCGCCAGGGGGCGAGTGTGGGAGCGAAAATCAAAGTGGCTGCCCTAGATCAGCATACGCAGAAAATGCAATGATCAAAAAATGATGACTTATCAATGGCCTGTCTAGAGCGTGGTAGGATTAGGTTGAAACAGGAAGGAGCCGTTTTGTTGAAAAAAAGCGGCGCAAAAAACTTTTGATTCCTCTGGGCCGGTGGCGCTGACACAAGCACGGCCCAGTTTAGCAAAAGTTTTTTGCTTCTTTTTTTCAAAAAAGGAGCGCTTTCTTCCCTTCGCTTCAGCATGACTCAAAAATCAACCCCGCGCTGGGCTTTGATGCCCTGCTGGAACGGGTGCTTGACCAGGCGCATCTCGGTCACCAATTCGGCGATTTCCATCAGCTCGGGCTTGGCGTCGCGGCCGGTGACGCAGATATGCTTGTCGCGCGGGCGGCTTTTCAGCGCTTCGACAACTTTGCCGAGGTCGAGATACTCGTAGCGCAGCGCCACGTTCAACTCGTCCAGCAGCACGAAGTCCAGCTCCGGATCGGCGATCATTTCCACGGATTTCGCCCAGGCGGCCTCGGCCGCGGCGATATCGCGCGCGCGGTCCTGCGTGTCCCAGGTAAAGCCTTCGCCCATGATCTCAAAGCGGACCTGGTCGGGGAAGCGGGCGAAGAAGCGGCGCTCGCCGGTGATCCATTTGCCCTTGATGTATTGCACCACGCCGACGCGCTGGCCCCAGCCCAGAGCGCGCGCGACCATGCCGAAGCCGGCGGTGGATTTGCCTTTGCCCTCGCCGGTATGCACCAGGAGCAGGCCGCCGGTTTGCGTCTTGCTCTGCATCATCCCCACGCGCTCGGCTTTGACCGCCTTGCGCTCCTCGGCATGAAGGCGGTTGCGTTCGGCTTCCTGCTCCTCCTCGGTCACGAAGCGATCCCTTGTTGCAAGGCCGTCTGCAGGCGCTGCCAGGCGGCCTCGGTGCCGGGAAAACCGAAGCGCAGCCAGTTGGGCTGCTGCGCGAAGGGGCGGACCAGCATTCCGTGCCGGGCGAGATGTTCGAACCATTTTACGGCATGCGGGGTGGCGCAGAGGCGGAACAGATCGGTGCCGCCCAGCAATTCCAGCCCGGCCTGCGCCAGCATCGCATCCATCCGTTCCGCGTCCTGCTGCAGCCGGGCGCGGGTGGCGTCGGCCCATTCGCGATTTCTGTAGGCAGCGGTGCCGGCGGCGAGCGCCTCGGCGGAGACCGGCCAGTCGCCGAAGGTGGCACGGACCCCGGCGATGATGGCGGGGCCGGCGATGACAAAGCCGAGCCGCACGCCGGCGAGGCCAAAGAACTTACCGAAGGAGCGCAGCACGATCAGCCGGTCATTGGCCGCCCCCGCCACGCTGAGATGCGGGGTGATTTCGCCGAAGGATTCATCGACGATCAGCACCCGGCTGTCCGTGACAAGGCTGGTGAGCGTCTCCGCGGGGATGATTCGCCCGTCCGGATTGTTCGGGTTGACGATGACGAGGGCTTCCGTGGCGGGAAGCGCCTCGACCGTCGCCGCAACATGAATCTCGCGCCCGGCCGCGGCCCAGGCTTCGGCGTGCCCGCCATAGGTGGGTGAGAGAATGCCGACACTGGCGGCTCCGGTGAGGTGGGGCAGCAGGCGCAGGCCGGATTCCGCACCCGGAACGGCGGCGATGCGGCTGGCATCCACGCCGAAGGACGCGGCGGCGGCTTGTTCCAACGCCGCGGTTTCGGTTGGGTCAGGCAGGCGTTGCAGGGCAGCAAACTCCGCGCGCGGGCCGTCCCAGGCATGCGGGTTGATGCCGGTGGAGAGGTCGATCCACGGCAAAGGCGCATCCGGGAACAGCTTTGCCGCCTCGCCCATACGGCCGCCATGGCGCAAATATCCGGGGGCACTCATGCGCCGGAACCGAGTTTTAAACAGCGCATCACGATCTCCTGCAGTGAACGACCATCCGCCCCGGCCGGCAGGCGCGACATGTCAAACCCGCAAGGATCGGGCGTACCGTCGGCCCGCGCGTCGGCGCGGCAAACGCATCGCCATCCGGGATAAGCACCCGTTCATACGGCACACCCCGGCCGGATGAAAGACGACAACGACAGGCAGGTCTCCTGGCTTGCGGCTCATCACCCTGGCGCGCCTTCCCGGGGCGGTGCCCAGTGGCCTGCATGCGCCAGAATTCGTCGCTTACAGTTGCGGGGGCAGCCTGGGCATCGCACCCAAATTCCCGTTTTAATCCTCTTTCGAGAAACCTATCGCCCGGGAACTGTACTGGGTAGAGGATGACACGGTCAATCTGGAGGTTGTTTTGACGCTCACACTGGTCCTCGGCGGCGCGCGTTCCGGCAAAAGCGGTTTTGCCCAGGCCCAAGCGGAGACCGCGGGTCAGGATGGGCGGCTGGTGATGATCGCGACCGGCCAGGCATTCGATGACGAGATGCGGCAGCGGATCGCGCGGCATCAGCGCGAGCGCGGCGCGGCGTGGCGGACGGTGGAGGCGCCTATCGATTTGCGCGGGGCGCTCGCCGCGCTGGGGCAAGAGGATGTCGCGGTGGTGGACTGCCTGACGCTGTGGCTGACCAACCTGATGCTGGCGGAGATGGACCTGGAAGCGGAGGTGAGTGCCCTGCTGGCCGCGGTGCAGCAATTGCGGAACCCGGTCTGGCTGGTCAGCAACGAGGTCGGGCTGGGGATCGTGCCGGAAAATGCGCTGGCCCGGCGCTTCCGCGACGAAGCCGGCCGCCTGCACCAGAGATTGGCGGCAGCCGCCGCGCATGTGGTGCTGCTGGTGGCGGGCTTGCCGATGACGCTGAAGTAAGCTTGAAAAAGGGCTTCTTTTTTGAAAAAAAAGAAGCAAAAAACTTTTGCTAAACTGGGCCGTTCTGGTTTCAGCGCCACAGTCCCAAAGGAGCAAAAGTTTTTGCGCCGCTTTTTTCAAAAAGCGGCTGCTTTCCTGTTAGAACCTAAGCGGCGATGAACCGCTCGTAGCCCTGCGCCCGCAACGCGCAGGAAGGGCAGGTGCCGCAGCCATAGCCCCAGTCATGGCGCTGCGTGCGGTCCCCGTAATAGCAGGTATGGGTTTCCTCGACGATCAGCCGCACCAGAGCCTCGCCGCCCAGGCTCTTTGCCAGCGCCCAGCTCTCCGCCTTGTCGATCCACATCAGCGGCGTGTGCAGCACGAAATCATGCGCCATGCCGATGTTCAGCGCCTGCTGCATGGACTGCACCGATTCATGCCGGCAATCCGGGTAGCCGGAAAAATCCGTCTCGCACATGCCGCCGACGATATGCCGCGCGCCGCGGCGATAGCCGAGCATGGCGGCAAAGGTCAGGAAGGCTAGGTTGCGGCCGGGCACGAACGTGCTCGGCAGGCCGGAGGCCGTCATGGCGATTTCCGTATCGCGGGTCAGCGCGGATTCGGAAATGGCGCCCAGCACCGACAGGTCGACCACATGGTCCTCGCCCAGCCGCTCGGCCCATTCCGGCTTCAAGGCCCGTACCGCCTCGCGCACCGGAAGCCGGCAGGACATTTCCACCAGATGCCGCTGGCCGTAATCGAAGCCGATGGTCTCGACCTGGCCGAAGCGCTCCAGTGCCCAGGCGAGGCAGGTGGTGGAATCCTGGCCGCCGGAGAACAGGACAAGGGCTTTTTCGCCGGGAAACCGGTCTGGTGCGTCTGTCATAAAGGCGATTTGCGGATTGCAGGTCCGGCGGTCAAGGGTAAGGCAGGAAGGCTTCTTTTTGTGAACAAAAAGAAGCAAAAAAACTTTGTTAAACTGGGCTGTGCTTGCTTCAGTGCCATAGGCCTAAAGGAGCAAAAGTTTTTCGCCGCTTTTTTTAAAAAGCGGCTACTTTCTGCTTCGCCTGCCAATCGCGCCCTAGCGCGTCACCGGCACTTGCGGCATCGCCTCGGGCACCACGGTTTTCACGATCGTGGCGTCCAGCGCCTCGAACCCGGCATAGTCGATGGTGGCGTACAGATCCTTGCGGGTGAGCATTTGTTCCACGCAGTTCTGCGCGCCGCCATCGTGGGCAATGGCGGCGTAGAGCTTCTCCTGTGCCAGCGCCGCCACGCGGAGCGAGGTCACCGGCCAGATCACCATTTTATAGCCGAAGGACTGAAACTCCTCCTTGGTGAAGAAGGGCGTGCGGCCGAATTCGGTCATGTTGGCGAGCAGGGGCACGCCCGGCATGCGCGCCGCGAACTCTCGGAACATCGCGGCGGAGGTCATGGCCTCGGGGAAGATCGCATCCGCCCCGGCCTCCATGTACAATTTCGCCCGCGCCACCGCACCGTCCATTCCCTCGGACGCCGCCGCATCAGTGCGGGCGATGATGTAGAGATGCCGCCGCGCATGCGCCGCGGCTGCCACCTTCGCCGCCATGTCCTGCGGTGCTGCCAGCTTTTTGTCGTTCAGATGCCCGCATTTCTTCGGCAGGATCTGGTCCTCCAGATGCACCGCCGCCGCCCCGGCATCCTCGAAACTGCGGACCATGTGCATCACGTTTAGCGCCTCGCCATAGCCGGTATCGCCGTCCACCAGCACCGGCAGGTTGGAGGCGCGCGCCACCTGGCGGATGAAGAAGCACACCTCGTCCACCGTGATGATGCCGAGATCCGGCAGGCCCATCGAGGCGGTCATCGCAGCACCTGAGAGGTAGCACGCCTCAAACCCGGCGGC
Organism: uncultured Pseudomonadota bacterium; assembly: GCA_963780465.1. Classification (GTDB taxonomy): domain Bacteria; phylum Pseudomonadota; class Alphaproteobacteria; order Acetobacterales; family Acetobacteraceae; genus Acidocella. The sequence continues at coordinate 9,497 of CAWACI010000006.1, read as the reverse complement.
CTTGGCCTGCTGCGCGGCGAGGCCGTTATGGGTACCGGGAAGCCCGAGAATGCCCGGCCGCGCCAGCAGCGCGCGGAACCGGTCGCCGGCAGGCTGCGAGGGAAGGTCGGTGGCGCGAAGATAGGTCATGCGGGCTCCGTAAGAGAAAGCGAGCGCTTCTTTTTTGAAAAAAAGAAGTCCTTTGCTCTGCTTCGAGATGATATGTCCGAAATTAATCACGTTCTAGCGTTGGGCCAGGGGGAGGAAGGCGAGGTTTTCGGGGCCGGTGTAGTGGGCCGAGGGGCGGATGATCTTGCCGTCGATGCGCTGCTCGATGACATGCGCGCCCCAGCCGGAGGTGCGGGAGATAACGAATAGCGGCGTGAACATCGCCGTCGGCACGCCCATCATGTGATAGGAAACCGCCGAAAACCAGTCGAGATTCGCGAACATCTTTTTCGCGTTCATCATCACCGTCTCGATCCGCGCGGCGATGTTGAACATTTTTGGTGACCCGGCCTCGTCGGAGAGTTTCTTGGCGACACGTTTGATCACCTCGTTGCGCGGGTCCGACACGGTGTAGACCGGGTGGCCGAAGCCGATCACGACCTCCTTGGCCTCGAGCCGGCGCAGAATATCCGCCTCCGCCTCGTCGGCGCTCGCATAGCGCTTCTGGATCTCGAACGCCGCCTCGTTGGCGCCGCCATGTTTCGGCCCGCGCAGCGCGCCGATGCCACCGGCGATGGCGGAGTAGAAATCGGACCCGGTGCCGGCGATCACCCGGCAGGCGAAGGTGGAGGCGTTGAACTCGTGCTCGGCATAGAGAGTGAGCGAAGTATGCATGGCCCGCACCCATGAATCGCGTGGCGCCTGGCCGTGCAGCAGGCGTAAAAAATGGCCGCCGATCGTTTCGTCCTCGGTCTCCACCTCGATCCGCCGGCCATTGACGGCAAAATGGTGCCAGTAGAGCAAAGCCGAGCCGAGCGAGGCCATCAGCCGGTCGGCGATGTCGCGCGCCCCGGCCGGATTATGGTCCGGCACCTCCGGCAGCACGCAGCCCAGCGCTGATACATAGGTGCGCATCACATCCATCGGATGCGTCGCCGCAGGCAGGGTTTCCAGAACGGTCTTCACCGCCGCCGGAAGTCCCCGCGAGGCACGTAGCTTTGTTTTATAGGCGGCCAGTTCCGCGTGGTTCGGCAGGGTGCCGTGCACCAGCAGATGCGCGATCTCCTCGAATTCACAGGCCTCGGCCATGTCGAGAATGTCATAGCCGCAGTAATGCAGGTCGTTGCCGGTGCGGCCGACCGTGCACAAAGCCGTGTTGCCGGCCGTAACCCCGGACAAAGCGACGGATTTTTTCGGTTTCGGCAGCGTTGTCGTCTCGCTCATGTTTCTGCTCCCCCGGAGGCATGTAGCAGCCGCTTTTTTTAAAAAAAGCGGCGCAAAAAACGTTTGCTCCTTTGAGCCCGTGGCGTTGAGACCATCACGGCCCAGATTAAAAAAGCTTTTTGCTTCTTTTTTTCAAAAAAGAAGCTCTTCCTTTTACCACCTAAAAAATCCCCGGTTTTGCCTCGGCCAACGCGCCGGCGGGCAGTGCCACGTTCAACGCGCCCAGCTCGCCGGCCGCCAGTTTCGGCAGATCCTGCACCGCCTCCAGAAACCGGTTGCTCTCCCGCGCGGTGATCACGCCCTTGGTCAGCGTCTCGAACTTGCGGATGTAATCCTCGCGCCCGAACGGTTTTGCGCCCAGCGGATGCGCATTGGCGACCGCCATCTCATCCACGAATGTCGACCCGTCCTTGAACAGGATTTCAACACGCGCGCCGAAGGCTTTCTCGTTCGTATCCAGCGAATGGTAGCGCCTGGTCCATTCCGGGTCTTCCCTGGTCTCGATCGTGTGCCAGAGCCGTATTGTGTCCGCCCGCTGCGCGCGCTTTGGGGCGTAGGATGCCTCATGGTCCCAGGTGCCGTCCTGCAGCGCCACGGCGAAAATATACATGATCGAATGGTCCAGCGTCTCGCGGCTGGCGGCAGGGTCCATTTTCTGCGGATCGTTGGCGCCAGTGCCGATCACGTAATGCGTGTGGTGCGAGGTATGGATGATGATTTTTTCCACCGCCTCGATGTCCGCGATGTTCTCCCGCATGCGGAAGGCGAGATCGATCAGCGCCTGGCTCTGATATTCAGCCGAATGTGCCTTGGTGTAGCTGTCCAGGATCGCCCGCTTCGCCTCGCCAGGGGCGGGTAGGGACACGTTGTAGACTGCCTCCTTGCCGCCGAGCAGCCAGGCGATCACGGAATCCTCGCCCTCATAGATCGGGCTGGGTGCGCCCTCGCCGCGCATCGCCCGGTCCACGGCCTCCACCGCCAGCTTGCCGGCATGGGCCGGGGCAAACGCCTTCCAGGAGGAGATTTCCCCCTTGCGGGACTGGCGGGTGGTGAAGCTCACATGCACGGCCTGCTGAACCGCCTGGTAGATCACCTCCTGCTTCAGGCCCAAAAGCGTGCCGATCCCCGCCGCCTGGGCCGGGCAGAGATGGGCGATATGGTCGATCTTGTGCTCGTGCAGGCAGATCCCCTTCACCAGGTCGATCTGGATCTCGTAGCCGGTGGCGATGCCGCGGATCAGCTCCCGGCCGGATTTGCCCATGGTCTGCGCCACCGCCAGGATCGGCGGGATGTTGTCGCCGGGATGCGAATAGTCGGCGGCCAGAAACGTGTCGTGGTAATCGAGCTCGCGCACCGCCGTGCCGTTTGCCCAGGCCGCCCATTCCGGGCTGACCGTGCTCCGCCCCACGCCGAACAGCCCCGCTCCGCCCGGCCGGCGATGGCCGAGCGCCATGCCGCGCGCGGAGACGACCGGATGGCGGTTGACCGAGGCGATGGCGACCGCGGCGTTGTCGATGATGCGGTTGATGATCATCGCCGTGAGATCCCGAGTCACCGCCACCTTGTCAGCGGCGACGGCGGCGATTTTCCAGGCGAGCTGATCTTCGCGCCGCAGCGCGGCCTGGGAGGGATAGACGCGAACTTCGTTGCTGATCATGGACGGGCGCGCTCCTTTGTTTTTTTTTCGTTCATCGCGCCAAATCCCGGTTCCGTCCAGAGCGGACTCTCACGACGCTGTGTGCACAGATCAACCTATGGTTTCAAAAAATCCTTGTTTATCAAAGAGGAGAATTGTACGTTTCATGAAAGACGATTAATGAACGTTCCGGTTGAGTAAAACTAAAATTGGCAGGGTCTTTGCGAACTCAGGCATTTTCGACGCCGGGCGGAGGGCGGTCGATGCTGGTCATCTGGTCGGTTGTATGCAGATATTTCCTGCGTGAATGCCGGCCAGGCACGGCCTCGAATTCGCGTTGATCGGCGCGCGTTCTTCCTGTTCATTTTCGCGATTTTTGTTGTTCCCATCGACCAGTTTTCTGGCAGATGACACTGGACGACGCGGTGCGCAACGCGACGCGGCAATTGCAGATTGACAATAACATCACCGGCCTGTTCCTGAACAGCCGGCCGCCCCTGACGCAGACCAGCTACGCCAGGAGGCGCTACGCGAGCACCTACACCGAGCTGCAATGCACGACGGGAACAAGCTGTGTAAGCAGATATGTTAGTTAAAAGAGTAAATAGGAAATTAAAATAACGCAGAAAAGAATTGGGAGTTCGCAAATGCTTCCCATCGACCCTGTGGAAAACCCACAGTTCGGCATCGTGTACTGCAATTCAAATCCGCCCTACTCTTACGGGTTGGTCTGGAACGATATGGGGTCGTGGGCCGGCCCGCCGCGCTACAATGACGATATGGGCTACCAGAATGCGGTCACAGATTTCACCTGCCCCGTGCCAAACGCGCCAGGAAGCAACGGCGGTCCGGCGACGTTATCGGGATAGACCGGGCAGGGGGCGCTGGGTCCGCGGGGCGTCCCCTGTCATTTCTCGCTTGCGGCCCATATGCTGGGGGGTAACGTCACCAGCAACCGGATCGACCGCATGACCGTTTTATTCTCCCCCGCGTCTCTGCGCAGTCTCGCTTTGCCCAACCGCATCGTCGTGGCGCCCATGTGCCAGTATTCCGCCAAGGACGGGCAGGCCAATGCCTGGCATACTGTGCACCTGGGCGCGATGGCGCTGTCCGGGGCCGGCGCGGTGATCATCGAGGCCACTTCCGTCGAGCCGGAAGGCCGCATCACCCCGCGCGATCTCGGCCTTTGGGACGACGCCACCGAGGCCGCCCTGGCCCCGGTGCTGGGCGCGGTGCGGGAGGTGTCGAAAACCGCCATCATCATGCAGGTCGGCCATGCCGGCCGCAAAGCCTCCAGCCACGTACCCTGGGAAGGCGGCCAGCTGATCCCGCCGGGCGAAGGCGGCTGGGTCACGCTCGCCCCCTCTGCTTTGCCGCAAAAGCAAGGCGAGGCGGCGCCCGCCGCGCTCGACGAAGCCGGCCTGGCGCGCATTCGCGAGGCCTTCGCCGCCACCGCACGCCGCGCCGCGCGGCTCGGCATCGATGGTATCGAGGTGCATGCCGCGCATGGCTACCTGTTGCACCAGTTCCTCTCGCCCATCGCCAACCAGCGCCAGGATTCCTTTGGCGGGTCGCTGGAAAACCGCATGCGGTTCCCGCTCGAAGTGTTTGCCGCCGTGCGCGCCGCTTTCCCGGCGGAGAAGCCGGTCGGCATCAAGATTTCCGCCTCGGACTGGATGCCGGAGGGCTGGGATGTTGAGCAGTCGATCGCCTTCGTGACCGAGCTGAAACAGCGCGGGGTGGATTGGGTGGATGTCTCTTCCGGCGGCATCTCCCCACTGCAGCAGGTTAAGCTTGGCCCGAACTACCAGGTGCTGTTCGCGCAGGCGATCAAGGCGGCGACGGGTGTTGCGACCATGGCGGTCGGGCTGATCACCGAGGCCGAGCAGGCGGAGGCGATTCTTAGCCAAGGCGAGGCCGATTTCGTGGCGATCGCCCGCGGCATGCTCTACGACCCGCGCTGGGGCTGGCATGCGGCGGCGACACTCGGCGCGCAGGTCGAGGCGCCGCCGCAATACTGGCGCGCGCCCCCGCACGAGCACAAGGATCTGTTCAGAAATACGACGTTCGGCGGCCGCTGAGCCGCCGTGTTTGCGACAGCGAAGCAGCCGCTTTTTGAAAAAAGCGGGGCAAAAACTTTTTTAAACTGGGCCGTGCTGGTTTCAGCGTCGCAGAACCAGAGGAATTAAAGTTTTTTGTGCCGCTTTTTTTCAAAAAAAGCGGCGGCTTTCCTGTTTCTGCTTATGCCGGCGGTTCAGCCGGCATAAGAGACGAGGAGATCCTCCATGTCGCTGGCATGGTCCTCCTCGTCGCGGATGATCTCCTGCAGCATGGCCGCGGTCTCCGGATCGCGATCGGCAAAATAGGCGATCAGCTCCCGGTACAGCTTCACCACCGCCTGCTCCGCCGCCAGGTTTTCCTGCACCCGCTGGGCGAACTGGCCCGGCCCGTCCTGCGGTTCGGCAAGGCGCGAGGCGAGGCAGTTCGGGTCATAATCCGGCTGGCCGCCGAGTTTCACGATGCGCGCTGCCGCCAGGGCCATGTGCTTGCGCTCATCATTGGCTTGTTCCTGGAATTCCGCGCCGATCCAGTCATTCCTCAATCCGTCATGCGAGACTGAAATCGCCGTGTAGCGCAGCACGCAGACGATCTCTGCCGTCAGCACCGCCTGCAACAGATCGATCGAGCGCTGTGTATTGGCGCCCGGCTCCGCCCGTCCTTCCTCCAGAAGCCGCATAGTGCGCCGCCGCAGCGCATCGACATCCTTCAGGAACAGGTTTCCCTGCGGAACCATGTGCTCGATCATGAAACCTCCAACGACGCGCCATTTGCGAATGGATCACTTGCAGACAGGCTAGTTGCAAATAAGAATTATTCTTAACTAGATAGCTATACAATCCGGCAATCGGCGCGCCGGGTCAATCATTTCAAGCAAAAATGAAGCAAAAATCCGATGCCGCCGGGCCGCGGGCCTGACGGAGGGGATGGCGCAGGCTGATTTTCATCCCTCGTCGCATGCCGGGGTAACCCGCCTCAGTCTTGTGCGTCGCTCAGCCTGCGAATCGCTGCCGGCGCGCCGTCGAGGAAGCGGATCACGCTGGCACGGATCAGCGGCGCCAGGTCCTCAGGCACTGTTGCGCCATAGACCCAGCGGCGGATCGCCAGATAGAACAGCTCGCCATGCAGCCCCCAGGCGATCTCGAGTTCCTGCGGGGAGGGCGGCGCATCGGAGACCACGCCCGCGCGCCCGCGCAATTCCTCCGCCAGCGGCGCCACCAGCCTGGCCTGGATGATGCCGAGATAACGCTGCGGAATGTCCACGCCCTTGAGACCCGCGAACAGAAAGATCCTTACCCAGTCGTAGCGGTAGATCATCGGCAGATAGGCGGTGTAGAAATCGATCAGCCGGTCCGCCAGTGGCCGCGACGCGTCGCGCAGCAGCGCCTCCCATTCCGGCTGCCAGCGGTTGAAATAGACTTCGAGATAGACCCGCTCGATCAGCGCTTCCTTGGTCGGAAAATAGCGGAACAGGTTCTGATGCGTGATGCCAAGCCGCTTGGCGAGGTCGCGCAAGCCGCCGTTGAACCCGACCTCGGCGAAAAACACGATGGCGCCGTCGACGATCTCGCGTTCCCGCGCCTGAGGGGACAGCCGCCGCCGTTTCCGCGGCGCGGGAGGCGCTGGCTCTGCGTGAACAAATTGTGCCGTTTTGCGGGCCATCGTTGGCAATATTCCTTTCCCTCTCGGCAGACCTAACCATAGGGGGTGACCATATGGCAATTAATTTGACTTGCGTCGGCCTTGTCAGTAGTTGCCGTCCGGTCACTACGGGCCGGCCCGCGGCCAAGGCGGTTTGCTTTTGGAAGGATCGATCATGCCGGAAGGACGGCCGGGGCGCGGCTGCCGTCTTGATGCGGCGCGGTCCGCAAGTCTCGCAGTATGGCTGGAGCATCCGGCGCTGTGCCGCGTCGGCGCCAGCGCCGCGGCGTTTTGCGCTGCCTGGATGGTGACGTTGGCGACCCGGTATTTCGCCGTATCGGCCGTGCCGATTGACGCGGCGCTGCGGATCGGCAGGGGGGAGGCGAGCTGGCTCTCCGCCGCCTATCTCGCCGGCGAGCCGCTCGGCGTTATGCTCGGCTGTTGGCTGGCGCTGGCCTTATCGGTGCGGCGCGTGCTGCTCGCCGGCATTGTCCTGTTTCTTGCCGCCTCGCTCGGCTTTGCCCTGCTGCCGTATTTTGCCGTCACCGTGGCAGCACGGGGTAGCATGGGGCTGGCGGCCGGTGCCATCATTCCTTTGGCGATCCTGACGCAGTTGCGCGCTTACAGCCTGACCTGGCGCCCGCTTGCCATCGCCCTCTACGCCTCGGCCAGCACCATGGGGCCGCAGATTGCCGCCGGCATCGCATTCTGGGTGCTGGCGCGTCAGGGCTGGCCGGTACTGATCTGTGCCAGCCTGGTTCCCGGCATCGCCGCGCTGCTGCTGGGTCATTGGGCCCTGCCGCGCGAAAAAATGCGCTGGCGCCCGCTTCTGCGCGCCGATCTCCTGGGCATCGCCACGCTGGGGCCGTGCTTGGCGCTGCTCGCCGCGGCGTTGAGCGAGGCTGGGCGGCTGGGCTGGCACGCCCCGGTCATTCTCGCGCTTCTGGCCGCCGCTTCGGGGATTTTCGCCCTGTTCCTGCTGCATGAGCGCCGCGCCATCCGGCATCCGGTGATACTGCTGCGCCTGGCGCAACGCCGCAATTTTTTCCTCGGCCTGGCCGGGACATTGCCGCTGCAACTGGGGGCTGCCTTGTCCGGGCTGTTGGTGCCCGGCGCCCTGGCGCAGCTGGAGGGCTGGCAGCCGGCGCGCATCGCCGCCATGCTGGACGGCGCCTTCTGGCCGCAATTTTTTGCTTATCCCGCCTGCGTCATGGCGTTGCGCTATAAATGGCTCGACGCGCGTTTGGCCCTCGGGATTGGCCTTGGCTTTGCCGCACTCGCCTGCCTCTGCGATTTGCACGGGCAAAACGTGGCCTGGCTGCTTGGTGGGCAGATATGTCAGGGGCTTGGCCTGCCCTTCATCCTGCTGCCGCTGCTGGTGATGTTCGTCGGCGACGTGGCACCGCCTGAGGGCATCTACGCGGCCAGTTATTTCAATATCTTCCGCAGCCTGGCCGGCACCGCCAGCCTGGCCGGCATCGCGACGATGCTGCGCGTCTTCCCCGGTCCGGGCGGTGTCCATGCCACCCTGGCCGCCATGTGTTTCCTGCTTCTGGGGGCCTGTCTGCTCGCCGTGCTGATGGCGGAATTCGGCAGTGGTCACCCGGATCGGGTCTTCCGACAACTCCAAGTAGCGCGGGCCGAACCCGGCACATCCCCCTAAAGACTAACGAGAGAGAGTAGAATGCTGACTTGCACGGGCTTTGCCGCCCAGACGGCGGATTCGCCGCTGGAAAAATTCACCTTCAACCGCCGCGATGTCGGCGAGAACGACGTGCAGATCGAGATCCTGTTCTGCGGCGTCTGCCATTCCGACCTGCACACCGCGCGCAATGAATGGCACGACAGCGTGTTCCCGGTGATCCCGGGGCATGAGATTGTCGGGCTTGTCACCCGCGTCGGCAGCGGCGTGAGCAATTTCAAGGTCGGCGACAAGGTTGGTGTCGGCTGCCTGGTCGATTCCTGCCAGAGCTGCGCGGCCTGCAATGAGGGGCTGGAGCAATATTGCGATAACGGCTTCACCCTCACCTATAACTCCCCGGAAAAGGTCATTGGCGGCCGCACCTTCGGCGGCTATTCCGACAGCATCGTCGTCGACAAGGGGTTCGTCCTGCGCATTCCCGAGGGCATGGACCTGGCCGCCAGCGCGCCGCTGCTCTGTGCCGGCATCACCACCTACTCGCCGCTGCGTCACTGGAAAGCGGGGCCGGGCAAGAAGGTCGGCATCATCGGCCTTGGCGGTCTTGGCCATATGGGTGTGAAGCTCGCGCATGCGATGGGCGCCCATACCGTGCTGTTCACCACCTCGCCCTCGAAGGTCGCGGACGGCAAGCGCCTCGGCGCCGATGAGGTCGTGATCTCCAAGGACGCTGAAGCGATGGCCAAGCACGCCAACAGCTTCGATCTGTTCATCGACACCGTCGCCGCCAATCACGACCTGTCGCCCTATTTTGCGCTGCTGAAGCGCGAGGGCACGATGGTCCAGGTTGGCGCGCCGGAGCACCCGATGCCGATCGCCGCGTTCGACCTGATCTTCAAGCGCCGCAATTTCGCCGGTTCGCTGATCGGCGGCATTGCGGAAACCCAGGAGATGCTGGAGTTCTGCGCCAAGCATAACATCACCTCGGATGTGGAGATCATCCCCATCCAGAAGATCAACGAGGCCTATGAGCGCATGCTGAAGAGCGATGTGAAATACCGCTTCTCGATCGACATGGCATCGCTGAAGAACGCGGCGTGATGAGCTGACACGCTTTGCGAGAAAGGGGCGGCATTGCCGCCCCTTTTTTGG
>CAWACI010000005.1:0-64936 GCA_963780465.1 uncultured Pseudomonadota bacterium | reverse complement strand
TGCGCCCAGCATGGGCGCATTCTTGCGGGTGGAAGTCCCGCCGCAAGCTGGTCACAGCGAGCGAAGTGAAGCGCAACTGCGGCAGGGCGACCGACCGTGGGGAGGAAGCGTGGATCGAAACTGCGGGCTGATGAACAAGAACTGGATATGAGGCGTTGCCGACCAGGACGAGCGGGCCATAAGCCGCGAAGCTCTTGTGACCAAAGGTCGATGGCGTAAATCTGGCGGTCGCGCAGTGAAGGAGTGCGTTCTTACCTGGGGAGATCTCGCCTCATGCCTGAAAGGGCGACGGTGTTGAGCCGGAGCGAGAAGTCAGCCGAGGCCGTAGTAGTCAGCGGGCGACCGTTGGCGAAGGGCCGAACGAGAGAGAGTGAAGTTCACCCGAGGAAATGCGAGGCCATGCGTCAGATGCCGGAAGTGACCGGGAGGCAGGAGAGGGAAGCGGGTGAAGCCCGCCATGGCTCACGCCTTGACGAAGCCGAACATTCGCCTCGGCCCACGAACGACACGGGGCCAGGACTGCTTACGGCGGTCCTGGCGCGAGAGAACCTTCAGCGGGCGCTGAAGCAGGTGCGGTCCAACAAGGGCGCGGCAGGTGTGGACGGGCTGGACATTGACCAGACGGCCTCGATGCTGCGGACCGCGTGGCCCGCCATCCGCGACAGCTTGCTGAAGGGGACGTACCGGCCATCGCCGGTGCGCCGCGTGATAATCCCGAAGCCGGGGGGCGGCGAGCGCGAGCTTGGCATTCCCACGGTGCAGGACCGCCTGATCCAACAGGCGCTCCTGCAAGTCCTTCAGCCGATCCTTGATCCCAGCTTCAGCCAGCACAGCTACGGCTTCCGTCCGGGGCGAAGCGCGCACGATGCCGTCCTCGCGGCGCAGTCGTTCGTGCAGTCCGGGCGGCGAGTTGTAGTGGATGTGGACCTGGAGAAATTCTTCGACCGGGTTGACCACGACATCCTGATCGACCGTCTGCGCCGGAAAGTCCCTGACCCAGGCGTCATTCGCCTGGTTCGCGCCTATCTGAACGCCGACATCGCCGATAGGGATGTGACCATCAAGCGGAGCAGGGGCACGCCGCAGGGCGGACCGCTGTCACCGCTGCTGGCCAACCTACTGTTGGACGAAGTGGACAAGGAGCTTGAACGGCGGGGCCACGCCTTCTGCCGCTATGCCGATGACTGCAACGTCTATGTTCGGTCCAGGCGAGCTGGGGAGCGGGTGATGGCCCTGCTGCGGCGGCTCTACGGTCAGCTTCACCTGACGGTGAACGAGGCCAAGAGCGCCATCGCCTCCGTCTTTGGCCGCAAATTCCTCGGCTACGCCTTCTGGGCGGCGCCGGGTGGTGTGGTCAAACGGCGCGTCGCCAGTAAGGCGATCAAAACGTTCAAGGACCGTATCCGTGTTGGGGTGGACGGCCCAACGGCATCGAATGTGCCAATATAGGGTCGAACAACGAACCCAATGAAAGGGCCGCCCAATGGAATTTAAGCGCATTTCGATCGACACGTCCAAGCATGTTTTTACGATCCATGGGGTCGATGACCAGGAGCGCCCAGTGCTGCGTCGCGAGCTCAGGCGCGCTCAGGTCGTGCCGTTCTTCGCCAAACTGGCGCCAACGGAGGTGGTTCTTGAAGCCTGTGCGGGCTCGCACCACTGGGGACGGGTGCTCGGCGCCATGGGCCACCGGGTGAAACTGATCCCGCCGCAATATGTTAAGCCGTTCGTCAAGCGGAGCAAGAACGACCATAATGACGCTGAGGCGATCAATGAGGCGGCATCACGTCCGAGCATGCGCACGGTTCCGGTAAAAACGGCGGATGAGCAGGCCGCGACGATCATCGTGAAGCATCGGGAACTCATGGTGAACCAACGGACCCAGGCGATTAACGCGTTGCGTGGTCACGCGGCGGAATTCGGCATCGTTGCCGCCAAGGGCTGCGCGAATATCACGGCATTGCTTGCTGTTCTGTCAGCCGAGGAAACGGTTCCGGCAACTGCAAAAGCGATGTTTGAGCAAATGGGCCAGCATGTCGCCGATCTCGCCGCCAAGATTGAGGTGCTGGAGAAACAGCTGCTCGAACAGCACAAGGCCAACGCGGTCAGCAAGCGCCTCGCCGCAATTCCAGGCGTCGGGCCAATCACCGCGATCACCATGGCGCTGGCCGTGAACCCCGCGAACTTTGAGACGGGGAGGCATTTTGCGGCCTGGATTGGGCTGACACCACGAGAACATTCCACTGGCGGTAAGCATCGCTTGGGGGGGATAAGTAAGGCAGGCAATGAGAGGCTGCGGCAGTTGCTCGTGGTCGGGGCGATGGCGGTGATCCGCTTCGCCAAGCCAGGCAGCAAGTCGGCTACTGCCTGGCTATTGCAATTGCTGGAGCGTCGGCCGCGGAAGGTCGCGGCGATCGCTCTGGCCAACAAGATGGCCCGGATCATCTGGGCCATGATGGCGCGGGGTGAAGCGTATCGGCGTCAGCCGGTAGCTGCCTGAACCACACGCCGGTGCCGAGGGTTTAAGGGCAGAGCAAGAGATGATGATCGGTCGAACCGACGAGCAACAAAATCCGTTCAATCCACCGGCATATAATAAGCCGTAACCGTGTTTGGATGTTGCTCGCGGAACCCATCTGGGCCGGCGGCCATGTTGCCGCGTATATAGGCCGAACGCATGACCGCTTTCGAACCGCCATCAAATCTTGCACATTCGCACTTGAACTCAACGGGCCGTCCACGCATGAATTGACGCCCCGTGTAACGGGACGCTCGATGCACATGGTAACGGAGCGGCTGCGTTCCTTCGTACTGGGATGGAGGGCCTACTTCAGGCTGGCGCAAACGCCCAGCGTCTGGCGACAGCTGGACGAATGGATGCGCCATCGCCTGCGGGCCATCCAACTCAAACAGTGGAAGCGCGGTAGGACGATCTTCCGGGAACTGACGGCCTTGGGGGCCAAACCCAATGTAGCCCAGCGGGTAGCGGGAAACGCCCGTAGCTGGTGGCGCAACAGCGGGATGCTCCTCAATGCCGTCCTCACAATCGCCTGGGCCGACCAGATCGGAATGCCCAGACTTGCCTAACCTCAATCTCTCGAACCGCCCGGTGCGGACCCGCATGCCGGGTGGTGTGGCAGGGGAGCGATCAGCAATGATCGCCCCCTATGCCGATTGGGCGGATTACGTGTGCGGTTCGGCGCCGCCGCAGGAAAGGTAACATTGACGTAAACCGTTGGCGATGTACAAGCAATTCAACTGACGGTTTTGCGATCGATATGTTAGCGGTCCTCCGCCACTGCCGGTCCGCCTGTTGGCGCTGTGCCGTTAGGCGGAGGAGTGAGGCTTGACCGCGATTTCGACGACGATGTTCGGTTCCGACACGATGTACCGCGTGTTCGTGCAGGGCGTCACCGATTACGCGATCTGCATGGTCGATCCCGACGGCATCGTGGTGAACTGGAACGCCGGCGCCGAGCGTATCAAAGGCTACCGCGCCGAGGAAATCGTCGGCCGGCATTTCTCCTGCTTCTATACCGAGGAAGACCGTGCCGCCGGCCTGCCGCAGCGCATCCTTGACCAAGCGCTGACGGCGAAAAAAGGCGAGAGCGAAGGCTGGCGGCTGCGCCGTGACGGCTCGCGTTTCTGGGCGCATGTCGTCATCGACCCGATCTACGACGAAACGGGCCGGTTGATCGGATTTGCGAAAATCACCAAGGATCTCTCCCTCCGGAAAAGACAGGCGGACCGGTTGCAGCAGCTAGCTGACAATCTCGACCTGGCGCTCGCCAATATGTCGCAGGGGTTGCTGCTGTTCGATGCGGGCGAGCAGCTCGTGCTGTGCAATGTGCGCCTGCAGGAAATTCTCGACATCGATCCCGCCGTCTTGCAGCCCGGCGCGACGCTGACCCAAATTCTATGGGCGGTCTATGCCGATCCGGCGGTGCCGCATGAGTATACGGATGAGACCGTGTGCCGCGCGCGGGAAAAGCTCCTGGCCGACCTGGCCGATGCCCGCGATATCGTCACCCGCGAATTGCCCTGGCGCGGCCGCGTTATTCAGGTCAGCCACCGTGCTTTGCCGGCTGGCGGCTTTGTCACCACGGTGGACGACGTCACCGAGCGCCGCGCCATCGAGGATCGCATCAGGCATCTCGCGCGCCACGATACGCTCACTGAACTGCCGAACCGCATGACCTTCCGCGAACGGCTCGAAAGGGTCTTGCAGCAGGGCGATGCGGCATCGCCCTGCGCCGTGCTCTATATCGATCTCGACCGTTTCAAACCGGTGAACGACACGTTGGGGCACCAGGTCGGCGATCTCGTTCTGCAGGTCGTGGCGGAACGCATCCGGGCGCAATTGCGCCCGGATGACGTGGAGGCGCGTCTCGGCGGCGACGAATTCGCGGTGCTGATGGGCGGCTGCACCGAGCTCCAGGCGGCGGGGCTGGCCGACCGGCTGATCCGCGCCATCAGCTGCCCGATCAGCGTCAAGGGCCTGCAGGTGCAGGTCGGCGCCTGCGTCGGCATCGCCTACGCGCCGCTACATGGGCATGATCCGGATCTGCTGCTGCGCAACGCCGATCTCGCTTTGTACCGCGCCAAATCCGCAGGTCGCGGCTGCCATCGCGTCTATGAGCCTGGCATGGAGCAGGTGGTGCAGCAGCGCCGCGATCTGGAGAGCGACCTGCGTGCTGCTTTGGCCAACCAGCAATTCTCGCTGCACTACCAGCCGATCGTCGATACCAACCACAATACGATCACCGGCTTCGAGGCGCTGCTGCGCTGGCAGAGCCCAACGCGCGGCATGGTCGCGCCATTGGATTTCATCCCCTTCGCCGAGGAAATCGGCTTCATGTCCGAGCTTGGCCATTGGGTGCTGGAGACCGCCTGCCGCGAGGCCGCCAGCTGGCCGTCACCGTTGAAAATCTCCGTCAACCTGTCACCGAAGCAGTTCCGCCAGGCTGACCTGATCGACCATATCACCGCGACGCTGCAGCGGACCGGCCTGTCGGCGGACCGGCTCGAGCTCGAGATCACGGAGACGGCGATGATCGACGATGTCCGCAGCGCCACGAAGATTCTCGAACAGCTGCGGGCGCTTGGCATCCTGATCGCGATGGACGATTTCGGCACCGGCTATTCCTCGCTCAGCTTCCTGCGCACGCTGCCTTTCACGCGCATCAAGATCGATCGCAGCTTCGTGCAGGATGTGGAGTCCAAGCCGGAGGCGCTGGCGATCATCCGCGCCGTCTCGCTGCTCTGCGAGAGTCTCGGCGTGGCGGCGACCGCGGAGGGGGTGGAGACCGAGCGCCAGGCGGAAATTCTGCGCGCTGAAGGCTGCCCGGAACTGCAGGGCTTCCTGATCAGCCGGCCGTGCCCGGCTTCCGAGGTGCAGGGCTGGATCGCCTCGTATCTCGGCAGCCACCACGCCGCTGCGGTGCTGGTGCCGCAACCGGGTTAAGCGCCGGCGCATATCTCCTGCCTGCGGGCACGCCTTGCGGGGACGGGAACAATGCCGAACTAAGCGCTTTCGCTTATTCGGAGTTGTTATGCCGCGCCTGTTCGATCCGTACACGTTGAAATCCGTCACCCTGCGCAACCGCATCGCCGTCTCGCCCATGTGCCAGTACATGGCGGAGGAGGGGACGGTGAATGACTGGCACACGGCCCATTACGCCTCGCTCGCCCGCGGCGGTGCCGGCCTCGTCATCGTCGAGGCCACCGCCGTTGCGCCGGAGGGCCGTATCACCTGGGGTGATCTCGGCCTGTGGAACGATGCCCAGGCCGAGGCGATGCGCCCGGTCGTTGCCGCGATCCGCGCGGCCGGCGCGGTGCCGGGCATCCAGATCGCCCATGCCGGTCGCAAGGCCTCCGCCAACCGCCCCTGGGAAGGCGATGACCACATCCCCGAGGGTGAGCCGAATTCCTGGACCACGATCGCGCCGTCGCGCGTCGCCTTCGGCGCGGGCCTGCCGCGCCTGCCGGAGGAGATGACCCTGGCCGAGATCGCCCGGGTGCAGGCGGACACGGTCAATGCCGTGATCCGCGCCCGCGATCTCGGCTTCGAATGGCTGCAGCTGCATATGGCGCATGGTTATCTGGCGCAGAATTTCTTCTCGCCGATCTCCAATCACCGCACCGATGCCTATGGCGGCAGCGCCGAGAACCGTGCACGCTATTTGCTGGAAACACTGATCGCGGTGAAAAAAGTCTGGCCCGAGGACCGGCCGCTGACGATCCGACTCGGCGTGGTGGAATTCGACGGCACTGACACGATGCTGGGCGAGGCGATCGCGCTGTTGCACCGCATGAAGGAAGAGGGGCTGGACTTTGTCGACGTCTCGCTCGGCTTCAACACGCCGAACGCGGTGATTCCCTGGGCGCCGAATTTCATGGGCGGCACTGCCCGGCAGGTGCGCGAGGAGACTGGCCTGCCGGTCGCGACCAGCTGGTATATCTCCAAGCCGGAGGATGCCGACGCGCTGGTCCGCGAGGAGAAGATCGACCTCGTGATGCTTGGCCGCCCGCTGCTTGCCGAACCGCATTGGCCGTACCGTGCCGCGCAGGAACTGGCGGTGGAGGCCCCGGCCGCGGCGACCTTGCCGCCGCCTTACGCGCACTGGCTGGCGCGCTACCGCTGACATTGGGGCGGCCATCTCCGGATGGCCGCCTTTTGAGCGTGATAGGTTTAGGTCGAAACAGGAAAGCAGCCGCTTTTTGAAAAAAGCGGCGCAAAAATTTTTGCGAAACGGGGCCGGTGGCGTTGAAATCACTACGGCAGAGAGTAAACAAAAGTTTTTTGCTTCTTTTTTTCAAAAAAGAAGTGCTTCCCTTCGCTTAAACATGACTCGTCATCAACCTGTCAGGCTCTAGCCCGAGATTGCGGGTTGTGCCGCGTTGTGCCGCGGCCGCAGCAGTTTGCGTTTCATGCGGCTTTTTTTGAAGGCGAGCCACAATTGGGCGCGCCGCAGAACGCGATTGCCGGCGCGCAGGAATTCGGCCTGGGCGAGGGCGCGCCAGGCGTGCCCTTCGGGCGCTTGGCGGTCGACCTCGTAGCCGAGTGGACCGGCGAAAGGCGGGAGGGAAAAATCATAGTCCGGTGCGGGGCGGAACTGTTCCGCATGCAGCGAAAAACCGTCGACCACCTCCCGCTGCGTCGTGAAGCAACGGAGCATGCGTGCCTTGCTGCGGCGCTGCGCCGCGTCGAGATGCACCGTGACCGGCGCCGGGCGGCCATCCTCGGGAAACCGGTTTTTGCCCATGCGGCCCGCCTGGTTGTGATAGCCGGCGAATTCCCAGACCGGGATGTTTCGCCCCAGCCCTCGCAGCGCCAGATGCACCGCGCAGCACGTGGCGTCATGGTCGAGATGGCCGCCCTCGTAGCCGTGGGTGAGAATGAGATCCGGCCGCGTGGTCTTGAAAATGCCGTGCAGCCGTGCGGCGATGGCGCCGATGCGGTAACTGGCCGTCTGGTCGCGGTAGCCGAGTGATACGCAGGCCGCGGTAATGCCGCCGACTGCCAGGGACGTCGCCAGTTCCTGGCGTCTGGCGTCGGCATACGCGGCGCGGCTGGCGAAGCCGTTCGCCCGCGCGGTGCGGCGCGAGGTCGCGCCATCCGTGGTGTGGACGATGCACAGCGTGCCGCAGGCGGAAAATTGCGAGGCGGCGAACAGCGTCTCGTCATCCGGATGCGCCGCCACAAGCACCACGCGTTTGCCCGCGAATGGCAGGGGGGCCGTCATTTAGCGGGACCAGGCGGGAGGCGATTGCAGCGTCCCCTGCAAAGCGAGTTTCAGCCGCCCGATGGCGCCGTCGCGGCCCAGTTGCTGATAGGCGGGAAGGACCACGCGTTTCAGCACGCTATCCGCCGTGCGATGACCGACATGCTGCATCCGCCAGTAGACTGCGTCGGCACCCGGATATTTCGCCCGTGCCTTTGGCTGGTGATCCAGCCGGGTTTCACTCAAAAAGGAGTGCCCCGCATCGTCATGGCGTATGACCGGCTGGCTGAGCGCGTAGATGTCGAGGCCGCTTGCCCAATAGCGGTGCATCTCCTTGTCCACCGCATGGACGAAACGCGGTGTGCCGGCCAGAAATTTTTTCGCGGCGTCGCGGGTGATGACATAGCCGACAGCCCCGGTCTGCATCGGCGCGATACGGCCAAGCGAGACGCCGCCGGTCAACATCCGGCATGGCTTGAACACTTCGGCCCGCGCAAAATTGCGGTACAGGGTGACGATGTCGAAGCCCCCCTCCTGGTGCTGCAGCGCATTGAGGACGTGCGGAAAATCCGGCAACAGAGCGACGTCGTCTTCCAGGATCGCGGCCATCGCCTTGCCGCTGTCGAGCAGCGCCTGCATGGCGCGACGATGGCTCAGCCAGCAGCCGATCTCGTTATCCGACAGCAGATAGGGGGTGATCCGGCGCCGGCGGCGATGGTCGACCAGAGCGCGCTGCGCATCGGTCAGCGTTCGTCCGTCGGCCGCCTCGATAAAGTCGAGTGTAACGCCGGCGGCGGCGGCGGCACACTCGATATGCGCGCGGCGCGCCACCGCGCGGGCAAGATTTAGTACATAGACACGCATAGTCCGGTATCCTGCCGGGAGCCGGAAGCGGCTCCGTCGTAGGCGGCACCTCTAGCGCTGAAAGCTGACGCGAACCTTAAAACATTTCGTTACATTTGTTTCCGGCTGCGTTGCCTCAGCCGGAAACGGCCAGGACCGGACGCCGAATCGCCGCGCGCGTACCAGCCAGGTTGCGGTACAGGTCCAGATAGTCGTTGGCCATGCGCGACGCGGTGAAGCGCGATTCGAACGCTGCCCGCACTTCGGCGCGGTCCAGCTCGTCGATCTGCCGCACGGCCTGCACCGCCTCGTCCATGCTGTCGACGATGAAGCCGGACAGGCCGTGATCGATCACCTCCGGCACCGAGCCGCAGCGGAAGGCGATCACCGGCGTGCCGCAGGCCATCGCCTCGATCATCACCAGGCCGAACGGCTCCGGCCAGTCGATCGGGAAGAGTAGGGCCCGGGCGTTGCCGAGGAAGCTGGCCTTCTGGTGTTCGTTGATCTCGCCGATGAATTCGACATTCGGATTCGCCGCGACCATCGGGCCGATCACCTCGTCCCAATAGGCCTGGTCGGCCTTGTCCACTTTTGCCGCCATCTTCAGCCTCATGCCGGTGGCGGCGGCGATCTCGATGGCGCGGTCCGGGCGTTTTTCCGGCGAGATGCGGCCGAGGAAGGCGAGATACCCGTCCTTGGGCTGCGCGCTGAACGGCAGCAGATTATTCGGCAGGCCATGATACACCGTCCCGGCCCAGTTCACCGGCGGCATCGGCAGGCGCTGGTTGTCCGAGATCGAGGAGAGCGGCACTTCCGGGAAGGCTTTGTAGAACGGCATCAGGTCGGGCAGGTCCAGCCGCCCGTGCATCGTCGTCACGGTGCGGTCTGCAAAATCGCGGATCAGCGGGTAGTGCACCATGTCCACATGGAAATGCAGCACGTCGAACTCGTCGGCGCGCTGGCGCACCTGTTCCAGCATCACGATGTAATGCGGCAGCCAGTCCTTCACCGCCGGGTTGAGGCGCAGTGCTACGTCGCAGCAGGGCACCAGGGTAGCCGCGGTCTGTGAATTGCCGCTTGCGAACAGCGTTACGTCATGCCCCTGCCGCACCAGCTCCTCGGTCAGGTAGGACACGATGCGCTCGGTCCCCCCGTAAAGTTTGGGTGGGCAACTTTCAAAGAGCGGAGCGATCTGGGCAATCTTCATAGCGGGACCTTCAATAGACGCCGCCGTCAAGCACCGGGTTGTCATAACGGCAAGCCGGCGTGTTATGAAAAATTAATAAGGCGCAAATGAGGCAAATTTTCCGGCACGCTTATGCGCGGCGGCCGGGCAGGACAAGGCGCCAAGACCTCCCTATAACGGGGCGCAATACTAATAATGACCGTTGGAGCCGGGAATGACCGAGGCGAACAAGGGCGGAAGACAAACGGTACTGGTGGTCGACGATGAGCCCGCGATACGGCAGCTGGTGATCGAGGTGCTGACGAATGAGGGGTATGAAGTTCTCCAGGCGGAAACGGGTGCCGCGGGGCTCGCATGGCTAGATAGCGGCCGCGGCATCGATCTTCTGGTGACCGATCTCGGCCTGCCGGGGGTGACCGGCCGGCAACTGGCCGATGCCGGCATTGTCCGCCGCCCTGGCCTGAAAATCCTGTTCATCACCGGCCAGGCCGAGCCGGCGCTGCTGGACCAGGGCAGCCTGGCGCCGGCCATGCATGTGTTGCGCAAGCCGTTTGCCATCGACGCGCTGGCGGCGCGGGTTCAGGCCATTCTGCGCCCCGGTTGAGCGGAAGACGAGTTTCCGCCGGCCCTTGGAGGGGGGAGGGACTTGAGCCTGATAGGCTGAAACAGGACAGAAGCCGCTTTTTTAAAAAAAGCGGGGCAAAAAAATTTTGCTCTTTTGGGCCTGTGGCGATGGAATCAGCGCGGCCTAAACACATAAAATTGCTCGCCAAGATAAAATTTAGAGCATTTATCTAAAAGATGAATGCTCTAAAGGAGCCATCCTCATCGCTTGGATATGAGTTGTCCTAAACCGATCGCGCTCTAGTCGATGCGGCCTTGGGCGGTGCTCGAGATTTTCATAAAAATTGTCTGCTTCAGTAAATTCATGGTCCTGCCGCCATGGCTGAGCGGGCCGTAGCCAAGTAGGCCAACGATCGCGAGCAGGGCGACCAATCCGAGGAACAGGCGGCTGAAACCGTCATGCCGGCTAGGGCGCGTGTCGGCAGATGCCGAGGTCGCGGCAGCGAACTCGCTCATCTAAGGAGCATTGCGATCGAATGGCGTTGATGACATGGCGTTATGGCCTTCTGCTTGGACCCCGATACTGTAGCCAGATGATTTGCCACTCGATATCACAACGACATGAATAATTTTCTATGTTTCAGGCGAATTTGTATAAATTTGATATAAACCGTTACTTCGTCATCATAACTAACAATAAGTTTCGTTGCAAGTAGCGTGCCTGAAAATGGCTGTTCCGGTGCCGCGCGATGCTCCAACAGTCTGGATGAAATCAGGCGGCGAAGCTGTCCAGCTCGCTGGCCGTGATGCCGAGGCTTTGCGCCGCGTCGCGGATCTGCGCCCAGCTCATCTCATCCACCGGAATGCCGTTGGCGCGCCGCGCCGCCGCGGTGCGGCGTTCCGGCTCTCCGGGGAGCAGAATTTCCGTAAACCCCGGGGCGATGCGGGCGGTGCGGATATAATCGAGCGTGGACTGCACGGCATCCTGCAGCTCCGCCACGGCGCCGAGCCGGGAGAGGTCCACCAGGACCGCAAACATGCTGTTGACGATACCGCCCTGGCGCGCCTCGCCAGCGCGCTGGCCGCCGGCGATCGCTCCGGACATGATCTCGCACATCACCGCCAGGCCCGAGCCTTTATGCGCGCCGAACGTGGTCAGCGCGCCGATCCGTTCGTCGATGAAATTCTGCGGGTCCTGGGTCGGCCCTCCGGCGGCGTCCAGCAGGCAGCCCGGCGGCACGTTCTGCCCCTTGTTGCGGGCGACGCGCGCTTTGCCGGCGGCGATGGTGGTGGTGGCCATGTCCAGCAGCAGCGGGCCGTCGCGCCCCGGCACGGAGGTGACGAACGGGTTGGTGCCAAGCCGCCCTTCGGCGCAGCCCCAGGGGGCGGCGATGTCCCAGTGGTCGGTGACGTTGACATAGCCGATAAAAGCCATGCCGGCTGCCGCCGCCTGCTCGCCATAAGTGCCGATGCGGCCGATATGCGCGCTGTTGCGCAGGCCCAGCACGCAGGCCCCGAGCGCCTTGGCGCGGGCGATCGCCTGCTCCACCGCCAGCGCCGTCATGCGGTGGCCAAAGCCGCGCCCCGCCTCCAGCACCAGCAACGCGCCGAAATCCAGCACAGTCTGCAGGGTCTGGTTTGGCACCAGCAGGTTTTCCTGCAGCAGCCGCACATAAATCGGCAGCATGCCGACGCCATGGCTGTCATGCCCGGCCAGATTGGCGCGCAGCAGGTGGTCGGTGATGAGCGCGGTTTCCGCCGCGTCGCTACCCATGCGGCTGACAATCAGCGAGGTGACGGCGCGGAGATCCTGTTCCTGGAAGAGCGGCATTATGAACGTTCCCAATAGCGATGATGCAGGCAATTATGAATTTTTGATGCCGTCCGGCTGCGGCGCGGCGGCGGCCTTAAACTTGCCGGCAAAGTTCGTGCCTGTCTACAGCCAATGGCGGCGCCACGGACCGTTGCGCGCAAAGAAAGATTGCATGGCGCGATGTTAAATTACTAATATGCGTGCAGGACCGATCGCGTTTTCGCAGGCCAACGAAAAACCAGAAACAAGATGCGGGCCGCTGCAACCCGCCGCCATCGCGACCCTGGTCCTCGACGCATAAGGGAGAAAGCCATGAGTTTCGACAATGCGATCCACCGGCCTTCCATCCTGAGAATGGCGGCCGGCGCCGGTGCCGGCGCCATGCCGGCGGCGTCGCGGGACACCAGCCCCGCCCCGGCCTTTTACGAAATCCGCAAAGTACCGCCGCAAGCCATCACCGAAGCCCTGATCCGGGGGTACGAGGATGCGCGCGACTGCCGCAGCGGGGCGCTGGCGACGGCGGCGGTCTACCCGCTCACGGCGGTTCTTCTGGGCGGCATTGTCGCCAGCCAGGCGTTTCTGCCCTTTGTTTTTCCGATCTGCGCGGGCTTCGCCCTGCTCGGGCCGCTGGCGACGCTTTGGTTCGTGGCCATGAGCCGCGAGCGCGATCGCGCCGGTGTGGTCAGCGCCAGCGGCGCCGCGCGGGTGTTCAATTCGCCGCGCAACCCTGTGATCAGGCGTTTGGCCGGTGTCACGGTGGGGCTCTACCTGGCCTGGATCGCCGCCGCCGGGAGCATTTATGGCGCCACGCTGGGAACCTCGCCGGAGCGCGCCGGCGCGCCGTTCTTCGCGCGGATCTTCAGCACCGATGCCGGTTGGACCATGGTGCTGGCCGGCTGCTTGGTGGGCGCGCTGTTTGCGCTGGTGGCGCTGGCGATCGGCTGCATCTCCTTTCCCATGGCGATCGACCGCAACGTCACGGCGCGCCAGGCGATCGGCGCTTCGGTCAAGGCGGTGACGCGCAACCCGGCTTTGGCGTTCGCCTGGGGCGCGGTGGTGGTGGCCGGGCTCATTTTGGGCGCGATCCCGGCGCTGCTGGGGTTGGGGCTGATTTTGCCGGTGCTGGGCCATGCCAACTGGCACCTGTACCGTAGGGTGATTGGCTAGGGCCTGAAAGGTTTAGCGCGGAGTAGGGAAGTAGCCGCTTTTTAAAAAAGCGGCGCAAAAATTTTTGTTTGGCTGGGCCTGTGACAGCGAAACCAGCACGGCCCAGGAGCCGAAGAGTTTTTTTGCTTCTTTTTGTTCACAAAAAGAAGCCTTCCTCTTCGCTGAAATCTGACTTGTCCTCAACCTGTCGCATCAGGTGAGCCAGGCGAGCAGGGCCGATACCGAAAGCAGTGACAGCACCGTGGAGATCAGGATCGCCCGCGATGTCAGGGCGGCTTCACGGTTATACAGTTTCGCCAGCATGAACGGGCCGGTGCCGATCGGCAGGGCGCTCAGCACCAGGGCTGTGTCGGCCCAAAGTTCGGGCATGGCGAAGACGCGGAAGGCGAGCAGGCCGGTGATCGCCGGCTGGATCAGCAGTTTTAACGCTACCAGCCGGGCGATGATGCCGGTCTCCTGTGCGGTTTCCGACTGCGCGAGAAACAGGCCGATGGTGACCAGCGCGCAGGGGCTGGCGGCGGCGCCGAGCAGGGAGGTGAAGCGGGTGACGAGGGTGGGCAGGGGCACATGCGCGACGCCGTGCAGCAGCGCCGCAACGAGCCCCAGCAGCGGCGAGACCACCAGCGGGTTGCGCAGCAGCGAGACGCCGACCTTGCGCAGCGTGGCGCCGAACCGTGCGTTCTCGTGCATGTCGGTCTCGATCAGCACGATGGCGCCGGCGAACAGCACGCAGGCCGTCAGTATGGTGGCGATGATCGATGGCACGAGCGCTCCTTTGCCCAGCGCCGCCAGGCAGAGCGGAATGCCCATGAAGCCGGTATTGGCATAGGCGGCATCCAACCCCTCGATGCTGCGGTCCGCCAGCCGGTGATGTGCTGGGCGTGCGTTGAGTTTGCCCAGCAGGAAAGAGAGCAGAAACGTGATCATCATGCCGCCGGCGAAGGCGGCGAGAAAACCGGGATGGTCCAGCTCCGTCCAGGTGATGCGCGCCATGGCCTGAAACAGCAGCGCCGGGAGCGCCAGCCAGACGACGAAGGCGTTCAGGCTGTCGGTGGCGGCGGCGCCGAGAATGCCGCGGCGCGCGCAGACAAAGCCGGCAAGAATCAGCGCGAAGATCGGCAGAACAGCATTTAATACGGCGGACATTCTGTCTTTTCTCCTGCCCCCGGGCCGGGCGCAAGGCCGCGCCCGTCCTGGCCGGGTGCGCCGTTATGGCGGCGTGCTGAATTGCCGCGGCCGCGGCCTTGCATCGCAAAGCCGTGAAGACATCCGCGCTTGAAATGAAGTGTACTGCACAGTACATTTTCAGCGGATATTCATTCATGGAGTTTTTATGTCGGCGACTTCTGGTATCAAGCTGCTCGGCCTCTCCGGCAGCATTCGCAAAGCTTCCACCAATACGATGATTTTGCAGAGCCTGGCGGAGCGGCTCGACGGCAAGGCCAGCATGTCGGTGTTTCCGCTGAACGACGTGCCGGTCTATAATGGCGATTTGGAGGGCGAGCATCTTCCGGCATCGGTGCGCGACCTGAAGGCGGCGATTGCCGCGGCGGACGGCGTTATCGTGTGCACGCCGGAATATAATCACGGCATTCCCGGCATGCTGAAGAACGCGCTGGATTGGGCCTCGCGCCCGGTTTTCGCCTCGCCGTTCAAAGGCAAGCCGACGCTGGTGATGACCTCATCCCCCGGCTATGTCGGTGGCGCCCGCGCGCATGCGCAGATGCAGGAGACGCTGGCTTCGGTGCTGGCGCGCGTGGTGTTGCGGCCGCAGGTGGTCATTGCCGGCGTCACGCAGAAAATCACCGACGGCAAGCTGACCGATCCGACCACCATCGATTTCTGCCTGCAGGCGATCGACGATCTGCTGGCGGAAATCCAGCTTCTGGCCAGCTGCCAGGGTTAGGCGGGTATGAGCAGCAGCGCGGCCCCGGTCCGCCGTACGCGGCGTGGCGAAGAACGCGACGCACGGTTACGCAACCGCGCTGCTGAACTCTTCCTGGCGCATGGCTATGATGGCGTCAGCATCGATGAGCTGATCCGCGATGTCGGCGGATCGAAAGCCAGCGTCTACAATTTTTATGGCGACAAGGACGGTCTGTTCACCGCGGTGATGGACGACACGATCCGCGAACTTGTGTCGCCGCTCATGGCGCTGAACCTCAAGGGGCTGTCGCTGTCGCAAGGTTTGCAAACCTTTGCGGCCACGCTGCTCTCGGTGCTGCTGCAGCCGCGGCATCTCGCGTTCCAGCGTCTGATCATCGCCGAGGCGCTGCGCCATCCCGCCATCGGCACCAGCTGGTACCGCAACGGCCCGGACATGACCTGCGAGGTGCTGCGAGATTTCTTGGCGGAGCAGCAGCGTCTGGGCCATGTCCGGCCAGAGGTCGAGCCACGGCAATACGCGGTGCTTTTTCATGACATGGTCGTTTTCAACATCCTCACCCGGGCGATGATGGCGATCGATGGCGGCCCGGCGCCGGACGAGGTGACGGCCACAATCGAGCATGCGGTGCGGCTGATGCTCGGCGGGATCGCGCCATCGCCTGTTCAAGGCTGAGAGGGGAGCAAAAATGCAATTACGGCGCGACGGCTTTGGCCTGATTTTGTTTCTCGGCGCGCTCGCGGCATTGCCGCCGCTCTCCATCGACATGGCATTGCCCGTGTTGCCGGCGATCACCCAGGCGCTGCACGCGGCGCCCGGCATGGTCGGGTTGACACTGAGCCTGTTCATGGCCGGGTTCGCCGCGAGCCCGATCGTCTATGGCCCACTCGCCGACCAGTACGGGCGGCGGATGTCGCTGCTGGCGGGGCTCGGGCTGTTCACGCTGGGCGGCATGGCGGCGATGGCGGCGCCGACGATGCCGCTGCTATTGGCCGCGCGGCTGGTGCAGGGGGCCGGGGCCGGGGCCGGCATGACACTCGCCTTCACCATCATCCGTGACGTGTTCGAGGGCCGTGCCGCGCAGTCGCGCCTGGCCGTCATCACCATCGTCGCCAATGTCGCCCCGATCGTCGCACCGGCTTTGGGCGCGCTTCTGCTGGGCATGATCGGCTGGCGCGGCATTTACGGCGTGACCGGGTTCGGCGGCGTGCTGCTCACCGCCATCGCCGCTTTCGGTCTGCCGGAGACCCGTAATGGCGCCGCGCCGCCGGCCGGGCTGCGCCGGCTCGCCGGCGCCTACCGCCAGGTTCTGGGGCATGGCGTTGTGATGCAGCATGTCGGCCTTAATGCGCTCGGTTTCGGCTGGATGTTCGCCTATGTGGCCGGCTCCTCGCTGGTGCTGATCGGGCAGATGCATGTGAGCGCGGCAGTTTATGCCGGGCTGTTCGCCTGCACCGGCATGGGCATCGTGGTTGGCGCGTTCGGTAACGGTCGCCTGGCGCATCGCGGCGTGCCATCTGCCAGGTTGCTGAGCGTCGCCATTGTTTTGGCGGTGGCCGGGACGCTGACGCTTTGTTGGCGCGCGGCCATGGGCCATGTGGCGCTGGAGGTGATGATGCCGCTGCTGGTGCTGGCCACCGCCAGCTTCGGCTTGGCAGCACCCAGCGCCGCGCATGGCGCGCTGGACCCGCTGCCTGAATGCGCCGGGATTGTCGGCGGGTTGCTCACCTCCGTGCAGATGCTGGCCGGCGCGCTGGCCAGTGGTGTGGTGGCGCTGCTGTTTCCGCATTTCGGCCTGATGGCCATGGCCGGCACCATGGCGGGCTGCGCGGCCGCCGCGCTGGCCTTGCGGCTCTGTCTCCCCTTGGCTCCCGCTCCACGGCTGGCGCAAGAGTGAGGGGTTAGATTGAAAGAGAAAGCAGCCGCTTTTTGAAAAAAGAGGCGCAAAAACTTTGTTAATCGGGACCTGTGGCAGCGAAACCAGCACGGCCTTAAGGAGTAGAATCCTTTAACCTGGGCCGCGCTGGTTGCAGCGCCACAGGCCCAAACGAACAAGAGTTTTTTGCGCCGCTTTTTTTCAAAAAAGCGGCTGCTTCCCTGTTTCGCCCCAAATCTAACACGTGTCTGGCGCGAACCGCATCGGCTGCTATGCTGCGGCGGCCTGCACATAGGTTTGGAGACATATATGCAATATACCAATCTCGGCGCGACCGGGCTGACCGTATCGCGGCTCTGCCTTGGCACCATGACCTTCGGCCTGCAGACCGAAGAAGACAAATCGTTTGAAATTCTCGACAAGGCCGCCGAAGCCGGCGTGACCTTCATCGACACCGCCGACGTGTACCCGCTGGGCGGCGATACCGGCACCGCCGGCCGCACAGAAAGCATCGTCGGCAACTGGCTGAAGGGCAAGCGCCACAAATTCGTACTGGCGACCAAATGCGTCGGCAAGATGGGCGACGCCGCCTGGGACCAGGGCGCCTCGCGCAAGCACATTCTCGACGCCATCGACGCCTCGCTGCAGCGCCTCGGCACCGATTACGTGGACCTGTATCAGCTGCACTCGGACGACCCGAACACGCCGCTGGACGAGACCATCGACGCGCTCGACACCGTGGTTCGCCAGGGCAAGGCCCGCTATATTGGCGTCTCCAACTTCCTCGCCTACCGGCTGGCGCGGGCGCTCGGCCGGGCCGATGTGAAGGGCAAGACCCGCTTCGTCTCGATGCAGCCGCGCTACAGCCTGTTGTTCCGCGAGATCGAGCGCGAATTGCTGCCGCTGGCGAAAGAGGAAGGCCTGGGCGTGATCCCCTACAACCCGCTGGCCGGCGGCCTGCTCACCGGCAAGCATAAGCCGGGCGCGCCGCCGGAAGGGACGCGCTTTACCATCGGCACCGCCGGTTCGCGCTACCAGGACCGTTATTGGAACGATAAATCCTTTGCCACGATCGAGGAACTGCGCCGGGTGGTGAGCGATGCCGGCCTCTCGCTCACCACCACGGCGATCGCCTGGGTGTTGGCGAATCCGGCTGTCACCTCCGCCATCATCGGCGCCAGCCGGGCGGAGCAGCTCAACGACACGCTGGGCGCCTGCGAGTTCAAGCTCGATGCCGGGCTGAAGCAGAAGCTCGACGAGCTGACCGCGGAATTCCGCCGCGGCGACGCGCCGCGCTAACTTAATATGTCGTTTTGATGATATTTGAGAGGAACGGTTTATGATCCACGAACTGCGCATCTATCGCGCCGCCGCCGGCCGCCTGCCGGACCTGCTGTCGCGCTTTGAGAACCACACGCTGAAAATCTGGCAGAAGCACGGCATCCGCCAGGCCGGCTTCTGGACCGTCGCCATCGGCTCCTCGAACCAGGATCTATACTACCTGCTGGAATGGAAGTCCCTGGCCGAACGCGAGACCAAATGGAATGCCTTCGCCAGCGACCCGGAATGGCTGGCGGTGAAGGCGGAGACGGAAAAGAACGGCGCCATCGTTGAGACGCTGAGCAACGCGATGCTGACACCGACCTCGTTCTCGTCGGTGCGCTGAACAAGCAAGGCGGATGGGTCACTATCCGCCTTTTTTGTTGTCCCAGGCATAAGAGAGGTGGAGGACAGCGATAAGTCTAGATGAGGCTTCTTTTTGTGAACAAAAAGAAGCAAAAAAACTTCTGTGATTTTGGCCGTTCTGGTTCCGCTGCCACAGGCCCAGAGGAATAAAAGTTTTTGCGCCGCTTTTTACAAAAAGCGGCTTCTTTTCAAACGGAGGAAAACCATTGCGTATCGTCGAAATCCGCGAACGGACCGTGCCGATCTCATCGGCCATCGCCAATGCCTATATCGATTTCAGCAAAATGACGCTGAGCCTGGTTGCCGTGATCACCGACGTGGTGCGCGACGGCAAGCCCGTGGTTGGTTACGGCTTCAACTCCAATGGCCGCTATGGCCAAGGCGCGCTGATGCGCGAGCGTTTCATTCCGCGCGTCATGGAAGCCAGGCCGGAAACGCTGCTCAACGCGGCGGGCGACAATCTGAACCCGGAAGCGATCTGGAACACCATGTTCAAGAACGAGAAGCCGGGCGGGCATGGTGAGCGCTCGGTGGCGATCGGCACGATGGACATGGCGATCTGGGATGCGACCGCGAAGATCGCCGGCAAACCGCTGTTCCAGATGCTGGCGGACGATCACGGCCGCAAGGCCGATCCCCGCGTCTTCGTCTACGCCGCCGGCGGCTATTACTATCCGGGCAAGGATATCGAGAAGCTGCAAGCCGAGATGCAGAGCTATCTCGACCGCGGCTATACGGTGGTGAAAATGAAGATCGGCGGCGCCTCGCTGGCCGATGACATCAAGCGCATCGAGGCCGTGCTCGGCATGCTGCCCGCCGGTTGCCAACTGGCGGTGGACGCCAATGGCCGTTTCGACATGCCGACCGCGATCGCCTACGCCAAGGCGCTCTCGGCTTACGATCTGTTCTGGTACGAGGAGGCGGGCGATCCGCTAGATTACGAGCTGCAGGCGGAGCTGGCGCATCATTACGCCAAGCCGATGGCGACCGGCGAGAACCTGTTCTCGATGCAGGATGCGCGCAACCTGATCCGCTATGGCGGCATGCGCAAGGATCGTGACTGGCTTCAATTCGACTGCGCGCTCGCCTATGGCCTGGTCGAATATCAGCGCACGCTGAAAATGCTCGAGGAGTACGGTTGGTCGCCGTCGCGCTGCATTCCGCATGGCGGGCACCAGATGTCGCTCGCCATCGCCGCCGGCCTCGGCCTCGGCGGTAACGAATCCTATCCGGATCTCTTCCAGCCTTATGGTGGGTTCCCGGACGGGGTGCGGGTGGAGAACGGCCATGTCACGCTGCCGCCGCTGCCGGGCATCGGTTTTGAGGGCAAGAGCGATCTTTACAAGGAGATGAAGAGCCTGAGCGACTAGCCCGAGATAGGTTTAGGAAGGCTTCTTTTTGTGAACAAAAAGAAGCAAAAAAACTTTTTTAATCTGGGCCGTGCTGGTTTCGCTGCCATCGCCTAGTTAAGCAATAGTTTTTGCGCCGCTTTTTTCAATAAGCGGCCGCATTCCTCTAACCCGCCTTTTGATCCGGCGCCGCGATCCGGCGCCGGATGCCGCGACCAAACCGTCCAAACCAATAAAAAACGGGGGAACAGAATGGTATCGGATATCGTTTCGGCGCGTTCGCGCGCGGGGTTTACGCTGGGGCCGCTTTGGCTGCAGGTGCTGGTCGCCGCCGTGCTCGGCGTTATCGTCGGCGTGCTCTGGCCGCATCAGGCGGCGGGCACGCAGGAGCTGGCGGACGGGTTCGTGAAGCTCATACGCATGCTGCTGGCGCCGGTGATCTTCATCACCGTCGTGGTCGGCATCGCGCGCATGGGCGATCTCTCCGAGGTTGGCCGGGTCGGGATCAAGGCGATCGTCTATTTCGAGGTGCTGTCGACGATCTCATTGATCATGGGCGCGCTGGTCGCGGATTTTCTGCGGCCGGGGGCGGGGATGCATGTCGACCCGCATTCGCTCAATGCCGGCTCGATCGAGGCATACGCCCATGCCGCCGGGCAAATGACCGTGACCAGCTTCCTCATGGGCATCATTCCCTCCAGCATCACCGATGCGTTCGCGCGCAACAACATGCTGCAGGTGATCTTTTTTGCCGTGCTGTTCGGCATCGTTCTGGCGCAGATGAAGGGGCGCGCCGGCCAACTGGTCGACGTGCTCGACGAGCTGGTGCAGGCGATGTTCGGCATGGTGCGCATGGTGATGTATCTGGCGCCGCTCGCGGCGTTCGGCGGCATGGCCTTCACCATCGGCAAATATGGCATCGGCAGTGTCGTGCAGCTCGGCCAGTTCGTGCTGGCGGTGTATGCCACTTGCGCGGTGTTCGTGTTCGTCGTGCTCGGTATCGTCGCGCGCCTGGCCGGGGTGCGGCTGCTGGCGCTGCTCTCCTACCTGAAGGAGGAGTTGCTGATCGTGTTTAGCACCTCATCGTCGGAAGCGGTGCTGCCGCAGGTGATGCAGAAAATGGAGGCGATCGGCTGCCAGCGTTCGGTGGTCGGGTTGGTGGTTCCCACCGGCATCACCTTCAATGCCGACGGTACGGCGATCTATCTCTCCCTGGCGGCCCTGTTTATCGCCCAGGCTACCGGCACGCCGCTTACCATCGCGCAGCAGGTGGTGGTTCTGCTGGTGCTGATGCTCACCTCGAAAGGCTCGGCGGGGGTGAGCGGGGCGGGGTTCGTGACACTGGCGGCGACGCTGGCGGCGATGAACGTGATCCCGGTCGCCGGCATCGTGTTGATCCTCGGCGTCGACCGTTTCGTGAATCCGCCGCGGGCGATGCTCAACGTCATCGGCAACAGCCTGGGCGCGATCGTGGTGGCGCAATGGGAGAACGCGTTTGACCGCAGCCGCGCTGGAGATATTGTGATCCGGCGGTAGAAAGAGGCCGCTTTTTTAAAAAAAGCGGCGCAAAAAAACTTTTACTCGCCTGGGCCCGTGGCGTTGCAACCAGCACGGCCCAGGTTAGTAAAGTTTTTTTGCTTCTTTTTGTTCACAAAAAGAAGCCTTCCCTGCCAAAAGGCAGGTTAGAATCCATAGAGCCGATGCGGGTTTTCAACCAGCACGCGGTGGCGTGCCGCCTCGTCCGGCACCCAGTCGGCCAGCAGGTCGAGCAACTCGCCGACATTGGGCATCCGGTCCCAGGTGGAGACATGCGGCCAATCGGAACCCCAGACGCAGCGTGTGGGTGCGACCTCGATAAGCGCGCGGGCGAGCGGGATGGTCTCGGCATAGTTGGTCGCCGCCTTGGCCAGCCGGTAGGCGCCGGAAAGTTTGGTCCAGGCGCCGTCCTTCACCAGCCCGAGCAGCGCCTGGAAGCCGGGATGGTTCACCCCGCCCTCGGCCGCCGGGAAATGCCCCATATGGTCGATCACCACCGGGATCGGCAGTTTGGCCAGGCGAGGGGCCAAAGCCGGGAGTTCGCCAGCATTGACCATGATCTGCAGGTGCCAGGCCATCTCCGCGCAGAGATCGCCATAGCGCTCGAGATCGTCCAGGCTGACGCCGCCGCGGTAGGAGGCGTTGATGCGCAGCCCGACCACGCCGCCGGCACGCAATGCGGCGTAGTCGCGCTCTGGCCGGTCGAGGCCGATCACCGCCACGGCTTTCAGCCGGTCGCGGTGCGCGGCCAGTGTTTCCATCATCAGCCGGTTATCGGTGCCGTGCACGCTGATCTGCACCAGCACTCCATAGGTCATGCCGGTTCGGTCCAGCATCGACAGGTATTGCGCGGCCGTCGCCTCGGGCGGGGTGTAGCCGCGCTCGGGCACGAACGGGTAGTCCGGCGGCAGGCCGATGACATGGGCGTGGCTGTCCACCGCGCCTTGCGGCACGGTAAAGCGCCGCGGCAGACGCGGCTCCGGGTCGGGGCCGGGGCAGGCTTGGGGCGTGTTGGTCGTCATACTCTCACTCATCGTCTCGCAATACCTTTCCGCGCGTTTCAGGAAGCAGCAAGGCACCAATCAGCAGCAGCGCGTAGGCTGTGACGGCAAAGATACAGATTGCCTCGGAGAGCGGCATTTTCGTGGACAGATACCCGACCAGCGCCGGGAACAGCGCGCCGAGGCCGCGGCCAAAATTATAGGCGAAGCCGAGCCCGGCCCCGCGCAGCCGCGTCGGGTACAATTCACCCAGGAAGGAGCCGAGCCCGGCCAGATAGGCGGAGGCGCAGAGCCCGAGCGGGAAGCCAAGGAACAGCATCTCCTGGTTCGTCATCGGCAGCCGCGTGTAGGTCACCACCAGCACCGAGGCGAGGATGGCGAACAGAATGAACAGGAAGCGCCGGCCGAAGCGGTCGGCCAGCCAGGCGCCGCCGACATAGCCGACAAAACTGCCGGAAATCAGCAGGCCGAGATAACCGGTCGAGCCGACCACGCTGAGATGGCGCTCGGTGCGCAGAAAGGTCGGCAGCCAGGTGGTGACGGCATAATACCCGCCTTGCGCGCCGGTGCAGAGCAAGGCCGCGAGCACCGTGGTTTTCAGCAGATGCGGCGCAAAAATATCCCACAAGGCGGCCGGGGCCTGCTGGCGCGCCCGCGCCGCCGTGGCGATCGCCGGCTCGTCCACATAACGGCGCAGGGTGAAGATCGCTACCGCCGGCAGCGCGCCGAGGGCGAACATCCAGCGCCAGGCGATATCCGCCGGCAGCAGCGAATAGCACACGGCCTGCAGCGCGACGGCAATGCCCCAGCCGACCGCCCAGCCAGACTGCACGGTGCCGACCGCGCGGCCGCGATATTCCGCGCGCACGCTCTCGCCGATCAGCACCGCGCCGGCCGCCCATTCGCCGCCGAAGCCAAGCCCAAGCAGGCCGCGGGACACCATCAATTCGGTGAAATTCTGCGCGAAGGCGCAGAGCAGGGTGAACGTGGCGAACCAGGCGACGGTGATCTGCAGGGTCCGCACCCGGCCGATCCGGTCGGAGAGAAAACCCGCCATCCAGCCGCCGATCGCGGACATTAGCAAGGTGATTGTCACCGAGAGCCCGGCGGTGCCGCGCGAGACATGCCAGAGTGTGATGATGGTGCCGATCACCAGCGGGAAGATCATGTAATCGGTGGCGTCCAGCACCCAGCCGAGCAGGCAGGCGGTAAAGGTACGGCGCTCCGGCGCGCTCAGGTCGCGGAAAAAGGCGATAAGGCTGGTATCGTCGCTCGGCGCGGCTAACGGCGCCGCCGCTTCGTCCTGCATCGTGTTCTCCCTGGTTTATTGTGCCGCGCTTTTGCGAAGCTGTACGATGTATAAGGGGTAGACCATTGTTTTTACAACGACGAGGCCGGTTCAGGGCCGGCCGGCCGGTGGGGGCGCTGGCCGCGCTGCCGTGCAGGATTGGGAATACGCAGGGGAAGCCGTGCGCTGACAAAAGTCATTCGGGTTGAACATGAAGCGTTGCGATGATGAAGCGGCTCCCGCAATGTGCGGCCGATGACAGGCGCATGACATCAGAGAAAGCGGAGAACAGAATGTTGGCGAGAATGATTGTCGCCTCCGTCATAGGTAACGGGCTGGAGTGGTTCGACTTCGTCTCGTACGGCTATTTCGCGACGCTGATCGCGCAGGCGTTTTTCCCCGCCAGTGGCGGGCTGTCGATCGTGCTCACCTTCGCCACCTTCGCCATCGGCTTCGTGGTGCGGCCGCTCGGCGGTATTTTTATCGGCGCCTATGCCGACCGGCATGGCCGCCGCCGCGCTTTGGCACTGCTGATTGTCATGATGGCGTGCGGCACGCTAACGCTTGGCCTCACGCCCTCTTATGCCAGCATTGGCCTCGCCGCCCCGGCGATCGTGATCCTCGGCCGGGTGGTGCAGGGCATCTCCATCGGCGGCGAGTTCGCCAGTGCCACGGCGCTGCTGGTAGAATACGCGCCGGCGCGCCGGCGCATGCTGTTCGGCAGTTTCCAGATGTCAGCGCAGGCGGTGGGGCGCGTGTTCGCGGCCGCCATCGGCCTGCTGGTGCTCACCTTCTTCTCGCAGGCGCAGGTGCATGGCTGGGCCTGGCGGCTGCCCTTCCTGCTCGGCGCGCTGATCGGCCCGTTCGGCTATTATGTGCGCTACCGGCTGAGCGAATCGCCGGAATACCAGGAGCTGCGCGCGGCGGTACCGCAGCGGCGCCGCTCCCCGGTCGTTCAGGTGTTGCGGGACCACCTTATGCCGCTGGTCTGCGGCGTCGGCGTGATCGTCATTGGCACCGCGACCACTTATGTGTGGAACAATTATCTGCCGGTCTATGTCGTGCGCCAGCTGCATCTGCCGCTCTGGCAGGACCTGGCCGGGGTGTTCATCACCTCGGGGCTGGATATTTTCGTCTGCATGCTGGGCGGCTGGCTGGCCGACCGCATCGGCCCGTACAAGCTGTTTTTTGCCCTCACCCTCATCACCGCGGCGGTGTCGCATCCGCTGTTCGCTTATGTCATCGCCGCGCCGAGTTTTGCCCGGTTGCTGGAGGTACAACTGGTCGCGCTCACTTTGCTCGGCCTGCTCACCGGCCCGGCGCCTGGCATGCTGGCCGCGCTGTTTCCGGTGCAGGTGCGCTCCACCGGCATGGCCATGGCGTATAATCTGGCGGTCACCGTGTTCGGCGGGTTCGCACCGTTGACCATCACCTGGATGATCCATGCCAGCCATAGCAACATCGCGCCGGCCTATTACCTGATCTGCGCCAGCATTTTGTCGATCGTCGTTGTCGGCGGTAGCATTGCCGGGATTCGCCGGCGCATCGCCGTGCCCGTCATCTGAAGAAAGGTTTTGCTCATGGCTCCCTTCGATACATCCCTGGTCTCGCCGGAGATCGCTGCCCGCGCCGTCGCCATCCGGCGCGACCTGCACCGGCACCCCGAGCTGGGGCTGACCGAGTTCCGCACCGCGAGCCTGGTCGCGCAACGCCTGACCGCGCTCGGCCTCGAGGTGAAGATGGGCCGGGAGGTGATGGATTCCGCCAGCCGCGTCGGCCTGCCGAGCGAGGCGGTGCTGGAGCATGCCTATCAGCGTGCCGCCGCTGCCGGCGCGCCGGCGGAGTTTCTGCCCGCTTTCGCCGGCGGGCATACCGCGGTGGTGGGCACGTTGCGGGGCGCGTTGCCCGGCCCGGTCGTGGCGTTGCGAGTCGATATGGACGCGCTGCCGATCCTGGAGGACGACACCCAGGCGCATTTGCCCTTGCGGGAAAAATTCGCCTCGGTGCATCCGGGCGTGATGCATGCCTGCGGGCATGACGGCCACACCGCGATCGGCCTCGCGGTGGCGGAGGTGCTGAGCGGCATGCGGGACAGGCTGCATGGCACGGTCAAACTCATTTTTCAGCCGGGCGAGGAAGGCGGGCGCGGCGCGCTGCCGATGGTCAAGGCCGGGGTGGTTGACGATGTGGACGCGTTCATCGCCGTGCATCTGGGCACCGGCGTGCCGAGCGGCGTGTTCCGCCCGGCCGCCTGGGGGCATCTTGCAAGCGCCAAGCTGGACGTGACCTTCCGCGGCCAGTCCGCCCATGCCGGTAGCCACCCCGATGAAGGGCGTAATGCTCTGCTCGCCGCCGCCAATGCGGTCACCGCGTTGTACGGCATTTCCCGGCATCGCGCCGGGCGCTCGCGGGTGAATGTCGGCACGCTGCGCGCCGGTTCCGGCCGCAACGTGATCGCCGACGAGGCGGTGCTGCAGATGGAAGTCCGCGGCGAGAACGAGGAGATCACCGATTACATGCTGCGCCGGGCGGAAGCCGTGCTGCGCGGCTGTGCCGCGGCGCAGGAGGTGGAGGTGGAGATCCGCGTGGTCGGCCGCACCACCACCGCCGGCTCCGACGCGGCGCTGGCGGCCAAGGTTGCCGCCGCGGCGCAAACCGTGCCGGGCATCGATGTCGACGCCGCACCGCATCTCACCGGCGGCAGCGAGGATGCTACCTTCTTCATGCGCCGGGTGCAGGAGCTGGGCGGCCAGGCGATCTATGCGGTGATCGGCTCGGACATTCCCTCCGGGCACCACACGCCGAATTTCGACATCAACGAGGCCGATCTGCCCTGGGCGATCGAGACCCTGTCGCGCACCGTGCTGCAGCTCGGCACGGAGGTGCCGGCGAAAGCATGAATCACGCGATCGACCTGGTTGGTTCGGCGATCCTCACGCTGGCCGGCCTGGTCATGGGGGTGGTCGGCGTCATTGACGGGTTTCTCGCCTCGTTGATGACCTCGGCCGGCCTGCCGCCGCTGTTGCAGGTGCTGATCCTGGCCGGCGCCGCGCTCTGGCTGGTGGTAATGGCGATCCGCGCGCTCGGCCGCGTGTTCGCGGTGCTGATCGTGATTCTGCTCCTGCTCCTGGTCGTGCATCGGATCATGCCGGGCATGGCGGTGCATCCGTTCCATCTGGCACCGGGCCTGCACGTGCCGGGCGCCATCCAGCTGTGACGTGGTGAAGCCGGATAAAGCGTGAGAGGAAGGCTTCTTTTTGTGAACAAAAAGAAGCAAAAAAACTTTATTAAACTGGGCCGCGCTGGTTTCAACGCCACGGGCCCAGCCCAAACGAAAGTTTTTTGCGCCGCTTTTTTTCAAAAAATCGGCCGCTTTCCTGTTTCCCCTTAAACTGAACTTTACCCTGTTTTTGTAAGTGGGGCAAAAGTGTTGGTTAATCCGCTATTTTTTGCTTGCGCCGACTCGCAGCCGCGGACTTTTTGAATCGTATGCCACCGTTCGTCACCCTTTCCACCCTTTCCGGGCTGAAGCGTCCAGCGCTTGAAGCACTCCTGGTTGAACTGTACGGTGAAGAAGCCAAGCTGAAACAGACCATCGCCGAATTGCGGGAAGAATACGCGCGGTTGAAACGTGAAAAGTTGTAAGAGCGGCCCAAGTTTAGGTGAGCGCTGCAGCACGCTGCGAGCGAGCGCGCGCGATCGAATAGATGCGCTGATCCAACGTGTTCGCCGCGGCGGCCTGTCAGGCGGGGCGGCGTCGCGCTCTGACGTAATGGTCGAGCGGTTCAATGATCACTGCCCCCACTACTTTGAACCTGCTGCCCAGGAAATTCCAGACTGCGACACCGAGTTTGTCGCATGTCTTCGCGAGGCTGAGGAACGCGTCGCGGCAATCCCGTCCGACCTCGCTGCGAGTTCCGGCGCTGATCTTGCGCCTCGTGACATGACAGCGGATGTCGTTTTCCGATCCGTTGGTGTGGAGCGGAATTTCCGGTTGTTCCAGAACCATCAACAGTTCGGCCTTATTGGCGTGCAGCCGCGCCAGCAGGCGGTCCAGCGTCACGAAGCCGGTGCGGCGGAGGAAAATACGGTCAAAGCGGGACCGTAAC
Organism: uncultured Pseudomonadota bacterium; assembly: GCA_963780465.1. Taxonomy (GTDB): domain Bacteria; phylum Pseudomonadota; class Alphaproteobacteria; order Acetobacterales; family Acetobacteraceae; genus Acidocella. Next base: position 36,909 of record CAWACI010000005.1, on the reverse strand, counting down.
TCCTGAACCCGCCGCTTGGTCGGCTTCAGTTGGTAGGTCTTCAGATCCGCGTAAAAGTCCCAGATCAAGCCACGAACTCGCGTCTGAGCGGCGCGATGCTTGTCGGTGAACGTGTCCAGCTTATGCACCAGCCGTTCTGCGTGAACCCAACACAGGGCGTGCCGGCCGACGTTGAACTGACCGGCATCATCGCTCAGAATCACCGCGTCGCACAGAAATTCATGCGCCTGAACGCTGCCCCACAGCGCCCCTTCGGTGGCGAGCTGAACCGGGTTGGGCGTGACCTTCAGAGCGGTGAAGCCGAGCTGGTCGAGATGCGACAGCCACGCGGCCTGATCAGCGAACCACGTCTGTGGTCCCGCCGCCAATAAGGCGATCGACGAGGCTGGCAAGCCATGCTCGCGCATATAGCCGTAAGCCGCATCATTAAGGACGTAATCGGTATGTCCGGCACGCAGCAGATCAAGGAAATTCATGCGGCTCTTCGAGGGCCGAGTTCGGAACCAGGTAAACCATTCATTGCCGATTTGCGTGCAGAAGCCGTTCTTCCCGGCATGGCGCGCGCCGGTGTCGTCCACGCTGACCCAGGGCGATGTCTCCAACCCCGCACGCAGAACATCCTGGGCTTCGGCGATCAACGCCTCGTGGTTCTCATTCAACAGGCGAACCAGCTGCCGCTTTGAGATCGAAACCCCTACCGATCGCAACAAGGCGAGCAGCCGTGGCATCGTCGATTGACCCTGGTGGTACTGCACCAGCACGAACCTGCGAAGTTCTGGACCGAAATGGCCTTCGATCCCCTCAGGCAATGGCGCCAGGATCGTCCGGCCGTCCGGGGTGATCCAGCGTTCGCGCAGGTAGCAGGTCGCCTTCGCCGAAATCACCAGGTCCTGGACCAGAAACGGTTCATGACCTTTGAAAATCGATCCTGGCGGGATATCGACACGGATCACTTCGTCCTCGACCTGGACCCGCGGGGTGACCTTACCCCGGCCAGGCCGCTTGATATGATTGGCGGGTTTTGCTGGCGCGGTGCCTTTGTCCATACCGCTCGGCTTGATGTTCGGGCGGCCTTTCAGACCTTTCAACCGCGCGTTCTCTTCGCGCAAATCGGCGACGGTCTGCTTCAGCTCGACTATCTCACCGGACTGTTCAACCAGGAGCGCTTCAAGCTCTGGACGCTTCAGCGCGGAAAGGGGGGAAAGGGGGAGGGGGGAAAGGCGCGGCACATCATGCAAAGAGTCCATCGCCGCGAATTGGCGCAAGCAAAAAATAACGAGTTACCAACACTTTTGCCCCACTTACCTGTTTTTTCAATAAGACATTGAAACATAACGAATCTTGGCATTCGTTGCGGGCATGTTTCGGCAAGACGAAATCTTGACAAGGAGTCGCTCGAAGACTCAAGATCGTCTCGTTTAGCCACTTTGGCGAACAAAAACAGGCGCGGCATACTACCTTAGCGTGAAATTTCCGTAGTTTGCCGACGAAATGAGGTGGCGCATGTTTCAACAAATGAAACTGTTCCACATCAATATGTTACGCGATTTTTGCGGTAAAATTCGGCTTAAACTGCCTGCGTCTCGCCGAGCAGGCGTAGGCAGGCCTCGGCGGCGGCGCTGCCTGACCGGCCGCCTTCGGCGTGTTTGCCGTACACCACCGCCAGCTCCCAGCACGGCTCCGGTTCGGCCAGGGTGGCGAAGCTGATCGGCGTTTGAGCGCTGGCGTGGAGCCGGCTCCGCACCACCAGCTCCGGGACCAGCGCCACGCCAAGCCCGTGCGCGACCATGTCGAGCTGCATCGTCAGGTCGTTCACGGCGAATTCCGAGCGCCGGGTAAGGTTGGCGGCGGCAAAGCTCTGATTCACCAACTGCCGGGTGCCATGGCCGGCCGGCAGGTCGATGAACGCCTCGCCGGCGATATCGCTAAGGGTGAGATCGCGCTTGCCGGCCAGAGGGTGGTTGCCGGGGCAGGCGAGCACCAGCGGGTCGCAGGCCAGCATGGTGGCGGCGAGTTCGGGCGGGGGCGTCTCGACGAATTGCGTGAAGGCGATGTCCAGCCTTCCGTTCAGCACGCCCTCGATCAGCGCTTCGGTATCGTCGAAACAGAGCTGGATTTCCACCTGCGGGAACTGCCGGCGGAAGTCGCCGAGCAGACGCGGGAGGTCGATGAACGGGGCGAGGCCCTGGATGGCGCCGACCATGAGCTTGCCGCGCTTGAGGCCCTGCACCTCGGCGACGACGTTGCGCGCCGCCTGTGCGGCGCTCAGCACACGCTGCGCCTCGCCGAGGAACGCCTCGCCGGCCGGGGTGAGATTGACTTGCCTGGTCGTGCGCAGAAATAGCGCCGCGCCGATTTCCTCCTCAAGGGCGCGGATCGAGGCGGAGAGGCCGGATTGCACGATATGCAGCCGCGCCGCGGCGCGCGTGAAATGCCGCTCCTCGGCGACCGCCACGAAATGTTCCAGCTGCCGTAAGTCCACTAACAACCTCCAGGCCTATTATACGTAGACGCCGATTAAATTGCGCAAAATATTCTATTGGAAAGCTGAAATAGCAGCTCCATTTCGGGATGCAATTGCGGGGGCGATCAAATGTTCATGTTGCAGGCGTTTCGCCCATGAGGACGGTTTTCGCGGTCTGTATGGCAGCTTCCGGGCTGGCCTGGACACCGGCTTGGGCCGGTGTTACCGCCGCGAGGGTCGGTGTCCGCAATCCGAACCTGGCCGAAGCCGGGCTTGATGTTGCCAGACTCACATTGACCGACGCGGATCGACAAGACCTTCGCACGGCGATGGGGGCGAGGCAGTGCAGGGTCCGGGCCGGCCACACAGCAGCTTCTGTGGAGATAAAGATATGAGTTCCGACGAGACCAAGACCGCGGCGCCGCAAGGCACACGGAACAGCGCGTATTTCGACGTGAAGGCGATTGCGGCGACATTGCCGGAGAGCGCCGACACCATGCTGATCGACACCCGACTGACTGACGAGGTGGCGGCCAGCTCGCGCATTTTCCGTGCCTATCATCCGGTGCCGCGGCACTACCACGCGACCTGCGATGAATATCTGTATCTGCTTTCCGGCCGCACCACGTTCGAGGTGGATGGCGGCGAGCCCCGCGAATTGCAGGCCGGGCAGATGGTGTTCTTCAAAAAAGGTGTCGTGCACGCGATTCCAGAATTGCTGGAACATCCGGTGATCTTCCTCACGGTCGATACGCCCCGCCGCGATCCGCGGGATGTGATCTTTGTGAATCCGGAAGAAGGCACGGTTGATACGTTTATTAAAGCACATAAGTAAGCTTAGAAAAGCCGGGTGCCGCAGCGTGGCGTCTGGCTTTTTTATGAGCAATTGACGATCTATTTTGCAGCTTGGTATAATTTTTTAGGCGCAACTTCGTTGCGTCCGGAAAAAACCCGGCGGAAATACCTTGCCTCAATCTTATGGAAATGGTCATGCTCCGGCAATTCCCTGCCGGCGCACACCATTGAGGTGCCGGCTGCAGTGCTAAGAGGTGTCATGAAACTTACCGGCTGGCTTGCCGTCATTCCTTTTATCGGCATGTTTGCCGGTCCGATTTTTCATAACAGCGCAACGCCGTTCATTCTCGGAATGCCATTCATTCTGGGCTGGATCACGATCTGGGTGCTGCTCACCTCGGTGATCATGGCGGTGATTTACTGGCTTGACCCCGTGCGGCTCGCCGACAAGGAGGATGCACGATGAATATCGCTTTGGTTCTGATCGCCATCACCACGGTGGCGGCCCTGGTGCTCGGCATCATCGCGCGCTCCCAGCACAAGATGAGCCTGGAGCAATGGACCGTTGGCGGCCGGCATTTCGGCGCGATGCTAGTGTTTCTGCTGCTCGCCGGTGAAATCTATACCACCTTCACCTTCCTCGGCGCCTCCGGCTTCGCCTACGGGCTCGGCGCGCCGGCCTATTACATTCTCTGTTACTGCACGCTCGCTTATGTGATGTCCTATTTCATGCTGCCGAAAATCTGGGCGTACGGGCGCAGCCATGCGCTGGTCTCGCAGCCGGATTTTTTCGCGCATAAATACGACAGCCCGGCGCTCGGCATATTGGTGGCACTGGTCGGCATCGTCTCGCTGGTGCCGTATCTCGTGCTGCAGTTCACCGGCCTCGGCGTCATCGTGCAGGCGGCGAGCTATGGCACCGTGCCAAAGACCCTGTCCGTCATCATCGGGGCGTCTGTGGTCACGCTCTACGTGATCATCTCCGGCATCCGCGGCTCGGCCTGGACGGCGGTCATGAAGGACATCATGATCATCAGCGTCGCCGCCTTCCTCGGCTTTTATCTGCCGATCCATTATTATGGCGGCATCAGTGCCATGTTTGAGGCGGTGAACACCGCGAAGCCCGGCTTCCTGGCCTTCCCCGCTCACGGGCAGAGCCTTTCCTGGTTCATCTCCACCAGCGTGCTCACCGCATGTGGTTTCTTCATGTGGCCGCATTACTTCGGCGCTGCTTTCTCCGCACGTAACGCCGGGGTGTTCCGCAAGAACGCCATCATGTTGCCGATCTATCAGCTGGTGATGCTGTTCGTGATGTTCATCGGCTTCACCGCGGCGCTGGTGGTGCCGGGGCTGAAGGGGGCGGCGACCAACATGGCGCTGCTGAAAATCACCGTCACCGCGTTTCCGCCGTGGGTGGTCGGCATCGTCGGCGCCGCCGGCGTGCTCACTGCTTTGGTGCCGGGCTCGCTGATCATGATGGGCGCCGCCACCGTGTTCGCGCGCAATGTCGTCGCCCCGCTGCGTGGCGGTCAAAGCGATGCGACCACCGTGCTTCTGGCGAAAATCATGGTGCCCGTGGTTGCCGTCATCGGCTGCTATTTCTCGATCTCCGGCAGCAGCACCATCGTTGCGCTGCTGCTGATGGGCTATAATTTCGTCACCCAGCTTTTCCCGCCGGTGATTTTCAGCCTGATGCGCCGCAATCCGGCGACCAAGGAGGGCGCGTTCATCGGCATTGTCGCCGGTGTTGCCACGGTGGTGTATTTCTCGCTGACGCATGAGACCATCGGCAAGCTGCTGCCGGGCCTGCCGGGTGTGGTGCAGGACCTCAATGTCGGCATCGTTGCGTTGCTCGTTAATGTCGCGGTGACTATGGTGGTCAGCGCGGTGACGTCAGGTCGTCGCGTTTCGCTCGCAAGCCAGACAACGAAATAACAGGAAGTATAACGCGATGTTTTCTGACTGGACAAACCCTTACCCGACCATCCGCATGCCCGTGATGGGGCGCAACGTGGTCTCGACCTCGCAGCCTTTGGCGGCGCAAGCGGGGCTGCGCATTCTGACGCAAGGCGGCAACGCGGTGGACGCCGCGATCGCCGCCGCGGCGGCGCTGATGATCGTCGAGCCGGTTTCCAACGGCCTCGGCAGCGATGCGTTCGCTATTCTGTGGGACGGCAAGGAATTGTCGGGCCTGAACGCCTCCGGCACCGCGCCTGCGGCGTGGAACCCGGACTATTTCCGCGGCAAATACGGCGAGGCCGCCAACGGCCTGGCGAAAAACCCGATGCGCGGCTGGGACAGCGTGACCGTGCCGGGCGCCATCTCCGCCTGGGAGGCGCTGCACGGGCGCTTTGGGCGTCTGCCCTTCGCCGATCTGCTGCAGCCGGCGATCGAGCTTGCCGAGCGCGGCCATGCCGTGGCGCCGGTGGTGCAGCATAAATGGGCGGCGGCGGTGCCGCTGCTGAAGGACCAGCCGGGCTTCGCGGCAGCGTTCATGCCGCATGGCCGCGCCCCGCATGTGGGCGAGAAATTCGTCTTCAAGGAGGCGGCGGCGACGCTGCGCATGCTCGCGGCACAGGGCCCGCGCGCCTTCTATGAGGGGGAGATCGCCGAGCGCATCGCCGGCTTCGCCGCGGAGTGCGGCGGCGCGATGACCAAGGCGGACCTCGCCGCCTACCGGCCGGAATGGGTTAAGCCGATCTCCAAGCATTACCGCGGTTACGACGTGCATGAGATCCCGCCGAACGGCCAGGGCATCGCCGCCCTCATCGCGCTCGGCATCCTGAGCAAGTTCGACCTCGCCAGCATGCCGGTCGACGGCGTCGATTCGCAGCATGTGCAGATCGAGGCGATGAAGCTCGCCTTCGCGGACATCTACCGCTACGTCGCCGATCCACGGGCGATGACGGTGACCGCGGAAGAGATGTTGAGCGACGGCTACCTCACCGAGCGCGCCCGGCTGATCAGCATGGACAAGGCGCAGAAGCCTGGCTTCGGCATGCCCAAGGCCGGCGGCACCATCTACCTCTCCGCCGCCGACGAATCCGGCATGATGATCTCCTTCATCCAGTCCAACTACATGGGCTTCGGCTCCGGGATCGTGGTGCCGGGGCTGGGGCTGAGCCTGCAGAATCGCGGCTACGGCTTCTCGATGGACCCGGCCTCGCCGAACGTGGTCGCTGGCGGCAAGCGGCCGTTCCACACCATCATCCCCGCCTTCCTTACCAAGGACGGCCAGCCGGTGATGAGCTTCGGCGTGATGGGCGGCGACATGCAGCCGCAGGGCCATCTGCAGACCGTGGTGCGCATGCTGGATTACAAGCAGCAGCCGCAGGCCGCCTGCGACGCGCCGCGCTGGAAGCTGAACCGCGACTTCACCCTCGACGTCGAGGGGACGATGCGGGCCGATACGGTCGCGGGGCTGCAGGCGCGCGGCCATCAGCTGAAATCCGTTGAGGATCCGTACATGGATTTCGGTTCCGGCCAGTTCATCTGGAAGCTCTCGGATGATCTCGACCACGGCTATGTCGCCGCCAGCGACAGCCGGCGCGACGGACACGCGGCGGCGTTCTGACGCTGGGTTAGAGGCTGCTCGTAGCGAAGTGGAAGGCTATTTTTTGTGAACAAAAAATAGCAAAAAACTGTTTTAATCTGGGCCGTGCTGGTTTGGCGGCCAGCGGCCCAGATTAGCAAAAGGTTTTTGCGCCGCTTTTTTCAAAAAGCGGCTGCTTTCCTGTTGCCGCTATCGGCGGGGTATCATAGTGGAGGCATAGATGAGCATTCCGACCGTCACCCTGCCGGATGGCACGAAAATTCCCGCCCTGGGCCAGGGAACTTGGCATATGGGCGAAGCCACGAGCCGTGGCGCGGCCGAGGCCGCCGTGCTGAGCGAGGGGATCGAGCTTGGCCTCAGCCTGCTCGACACTGCCGAGATGTATGCCGATGGCGGTTCAGAGCTTGTGGTGGGTGCAGCGATGAAGGGCCTGCGCGACCGCGTGTTCCTGGTCAGCAAGGTCATGCCGCAGAACGCCTCGTCCGCCGGCGTCATCCGCCATTGCGAGGCGAGCCTGAAGCGCCTCGGCACCGACCGCCTGGACCTTTTTCTGCTGCATTGGCCGGGTCGCTATCCGCTGCAGCAGACCATCGCCGCGTTCGAGACGCTGCGGGCGGCCGGAAAAATCCGCTATTGGGGCGTGTCGAATTTCGACACCGATGACATGGAAGAGGTTTTCGCGGCACCGCACGGCCAAAATTGCGTTACCAATCAGGTGCTCTACAATCCGGAGGAGCGCGGCATCGAATTCGATATGCTCCCCTGGTGCCGGGCGCAGAAAATGCCGGTGATGGCCTATTCGCCACTCGGCCAGGCCGGCAAGCTGCTCCGCTCGCCGGCGCTGAAGGCCGTGGCGCAGCGTCATGGCGCCACGCCGGCACAGATCGCCATCGCCTGGAGCCTGCGGGACGGCAACACCATCTCCATTCCGAAATCCGCCGATGCCGCGCATCTGCGCGAGAATGCCAAGGCGGCAGCGATAAAATTGACGGCGGAGGATCTCGCCGAGATCGACCGCGGCCACAAGCCGCCGGCCCGAAAGATGTCTCTTGGTATGCTCTAGAAGCTGATAGGTTTGGGGCGAAGCAGGAAAGTAGCCGCTTTTTAAAAAAAAGCGGCGCAAAAATTTTGCTTCGCTGGGCCTATGGCAGTGAAATCAGCACGGCCCAGTTTTAAAAAGTTTTTTGCTTCTTTTTGTTCACAAAAAGAAGCCTTCCTCTTGCAGCGGTGGAATGGCGGTTTTTAGGGGCTGTCGCCCCGGGTTACGCGAGCGGCAAGTGCACGGTGAATGTCGAGCCGCGCCCTGCTTTGCTGGCCACCGAAATGCGCCCGTTCATGGCGGCAACCAAACGGTGCGTGAGCCAAAGACCGATACCAAGTCCGCCCCCCAGCGGCGGCGCAGAGACCTGCTCGAAACGGCCGAAAATATGCGCTTGCTGCTCCGGCGTCATGCCGATCCCGGCATCCTGTATCATCAGGCGGGCCGTGCCGTTTGTTTGTTCCAGGCGCATCGAGACCGGTTTGCCGGCGCCGAATTTAAAAGCGTTGGCCAGGAGGTTTTCGACGATCTGGGTGAAGGCGAGCGGGTCCAGCACGGCCGTCACGCCGGGGCTGGCCCGCAATTGGAGCGTGCAGCCACGGCGCGCCGCGATGGTCTCGTATTTGGCGGCGATTGCACCGAGCGTCGCCGAAAGGTCAACGGGAACCGGGGTCAATTGCAGGTTCCCCGCATTGATGCGGCTTAGATCCAGCAGCCGTGTCGCCCGGTCGACAAAATCCTGGATCGCGCTTTGCATTCTTTCGAGCAACGACAATAACGGCAACGGTACCGGTGGTTTGGCCTTCCGCGCGACGGATACTGCCAGTTGCGAAATGCCGAGCAGCGGCGTCATCGGGTTGCGGAGTTCGTGCGCGGCGATCGCGATAAAATCTTCGCGCGCCTGCAATTCCCGTTTCAGCGCCTCGATCTGTTGCAACAAAAGGTTGTACTTGACGCCGGTTTGGTCGCCGTGCCGATGCGGATGAAAATTCACGTTTTCATCGCACGCCATATGCCGGCTCCCCAAGCAGCCTGGGATGATTCGAAAAACAATACGCCATTGCCCGCGTTCATCGTCACCGCATGCTCCATATTTGCAGATTTGCATTGGCAGAAAAAAATTTCTTGATCCAAGGCGATCCGAAAACCGGCACTCTTTTTCGCAAACACAGCTGACGTTTTGGAGCGCGTAGCGAAAGGTTGCCGATACGGCTCAATCGTGTCGCATTTTGGTTATACGGCCGTGCTCGTTAATTGCGCAAGAAGAATAAATTGTTTTTAACAAAATTGATAGTTTTTTTCCTGAGACCGCATTTTCGTACACCTGTGGTTGCCGTCAAATGCCGGTTTGCGACGGAAAATTCATGGCGCGGGCATTAAATTTGGGCGCGCGCTTTGGCTTGTCAGATGGGGCGGACGGCCCCTCGCGGCATCAGTGTGCCATAGTACGGGTCCGTTCAACCTGTAACAAGGAGCCGCCCACCATGAACATTACCAGACTTGGACTGGATACCGCAAAGTCTATCTTCCAAGTGCACGGCGTCGACGAGACCGGAAAGGCGATAATGAAGCGCAAGCTGCAAAGGAGCGAGATGTTTCCGTTCTTTGAGAAGCTTGATCCATGCACAATTTACTTGGAGGCGTGCGGCGCCGGTCACTATTGGGCTCGTGTGCTGATCGGCTTCGGCCATGATGTGAAGCTGATCGCGCCTGAGGCGGTCAAGCCGTTTGTGAAGACGGGTAAGAAGAACGATCCGGCCGATGCCGCGGCCCTCTGCGAGGCCGGAGGCCAGCCAAATATAAAGTTCGTGCCGGTGAAAACCGTGGAGCAGCAGGCCATATTGGCTGTGCATTCGGTTCGGGCACTGCTGGTCAAGCAGCAGACGATGCTGTCGAACGCCATGCGTGGCCTGGCGGCGGAATTTGGTTTGATCGTCCCGAAAGGCATCGACAAGCTCGTTGAGCTGATGGCGTTCGTCGATGCGGATGCAAGCGTTCCGAAGCAAGCTCGCCAAGCAGTCAAGGAATTGCTTGGCCAGCGTGAGGCGGTGGGAGAACGCATTGAGACACTCGAAGCCGAAATCGTCGCTCATGCGCGGCAGGACAAAGCAGCGCGCCGGCTGGCCACGATCCCGGGTGTCGGGCCGATCACGGCGTCGCTGATCGCAGCGACAGTAGCCGACTTTGGTGTATTCAAGAGGGCTCGGGATTTTGCAGCGTGGCTGGGCCTGGTACCGCGGCAGCATTCTACCGGCGGCAAAACCCGGCTTGGCAGGATCACCAAGACGGGCAACCGGGAGATAAGAAAGTGTCTAGTTCTGGGTGCCCAATCAATGACTTTTCGGGCACGGCAATGGAAGAGTGCCGCTGGGGTTTGGACCGATAGTCTGCTCCAACGCCGCCCTTTTAGGTTGGTGACAGTCGCATTGGCGAACAAGATAGCGCGCATCGCATGGGCGTTGATGACGCGCGACGAGGTCTACCATGCAAAGGGACGCGTCGTAGCTGCAGCGGAAGTTGTGGCATGACAACCCTGTGCTTGGTGGGCGACGGGAGAAAGCCCTTCTAACCGGCAGGAGACGCAGAACAGCGTGATGGGAAAGTCTGTAGTCAAGTACATACAGTTTAGGCAATACCGGTGGGATCACTGTGCCTTGAGCACGCCGGGAAGATTGGTGCCTAACACGTAAGCGAACACCCATGATGGCCAGCGGCAAATCCCGCATCACAGGCCGGACATAAGGGCGCAACTGACCGGTTCTTTTCCATTTCGATAAGCGCGTCATGAAGAATATGGCTTCCACGCTATCTGGGGTAGGTGCGTGCTGCACGCCCTGAAAATTCCAGGCTGGGACAGAGAAACGGCGTTCAGCCGAACCAAGAAACTGCGCCCGGCAATGGCCCTGGACCAGGAGGTCGAAGCCGGGTGCGGTGGTTCCCGGCCAATCGGCCCACCCCAAACAGCGAGGACCCAATGATGTTCTTGCTAGAACGCGGCCGTTCTCTAATCGCCTCTCCCTTGTCAATGAGCTTTTACTGCCTCCTCGCTATTGGGTGTTGGTAGCGGCCTAACTATTGGTTGAGTTGCCCAGCGTGTATCCCTTTGTTCGATTGCCAACCATCCCTCCGTTCCGACCTGCGCATCTGGCAGGCCGCCGAGCGCAGCGGTGGTCAAGGGTGGCCGGAGGCCAACGCCGCGTCAGCGGCGGCTTGCCCTTGACCGGCGCGAGCACGGCGGGACACTCGGCGCCCTTGGGACGCACGAGGGGATCGGTCAACCCACAACCTCAAGGCGATCTTCGGCCTCATCGCCGGAAGGCTCGAACTCAAGCTACCCACGTGAAACAGCGAGGAGCCCTTTTACTTTTGCCGTCGCCGTACCGGGGTCACGGTTCTCTCCGCGGTCGGACAGATCCGCCGCAACATCTGGTCCGAAGCACAGGCGCTGCAATGTCCACAGCGGGCTTGCGTTTGATTGACGCAGCCCAACGGCCTCGTGCGCAGCCACCTGTACCCTCGCCCCGGGGGCAACCATCACATCCGAGGCAAAGCGCGGATGGATCTCGTCGAAGACCTCATTAGGCGGCGACCTGTAGTTCCGACCAGCGGAATGGCTCGCCTGAGCGCCAGATGCTATGCAGGATCACAGAAAGTTTTCGGGCAAGTGCGACGCGCGCCTTGCCTTCTCCCGATCGCCTGGCAATCGCCTGCGCCCAGTCCTGCAAGCTTGACGGCCGCTTGACCCGTCTCAGAAGCACTGTTGCCGCTTCATACATAAGCGTGCGGGTAAGGGAATCGCCATATTTCGATATCCTGCCACTGCGGTCGATTTCGCCTGACTGATATTGTTTTGGCGTCAGCCCAAAATGCGCGCCGACTGATCGTGATCGTGAGAAGCGCGTCGGATCCTCGACGCTGCTGACATAGGCAAGCACTGATAGTACGCCAATGCCCGGAACGCTCATCAGCAGGCGGCATGTTGGATTCGACTTCGTAAGTGAGCGAACCGCCTTGTCGAAGGCTGCAATCTGCACCCGCAGTTGTCGCCAGGCCGCGAGCATCGGACGGACGATCGGTGCTACATCGTCGCGGTCAACAAGCATTTCTTCAACGCGGCGGTCGAATGGAAGTCCACGCATGGCCCCGGGCAGCATACCGAAAGTCTTGAGCACACCGCGGATGTTGTTCGACAATCGCGTCGTCATGCCGACCAGCTGGGCTCGTGCACCGAGCAAGGCACGAGCCCGGTGGGAGTCAAAAGATTTCACATGCACAGATCGGTACCATGTTAACGGCGGTCAGAATCCGCGCGTAAACGGCGGCGTGTTCGTTGCGGATCGTCTAAGGTGTTCGACCGGGCTGCCGTCAGGCAGGCGGGCACCAGCCCCGGCTTCCGATTGTGACTGTACGATAGGCCCCTGTAAACGCTGGCCTTCGGCCACCGCCTTCGGCGGCTTACGGCGTTGACAGGGGGCCTATCGTACAGTCCTTCTGCCCTGGTGGCGCTACGGCAAATTTCGTGCCAGCTTTTCGCCCGCCGCCGTTATTGCGCGGATTCTGACCGCCATCGACAGTACCAACCCGTGCGCATGATTTGCGCTAGTCCCTCCGCATCATTCTGATCCGTTTTGTTGATCTGCATTTTGAGTGCGGCACGAGCATGCCGGGCGTCCAGGCAAGTGACGTCAAGCGCTCGCCCCCGCAACTCATGCACAAGCCATGGCGTCATCGGGCCCGTTTCGAGCCCAATGCGCGCCAATCGTCCCCGGCGTGCCGCCGCACCATCTGCTCAATCTGTTCGGGGTCGGAGGCGCACTGGCCACGCCATACCCTTCGACCTGCATCGTCAACGACGCAGATCGCCGTCATCCTTTGAGAAACATCCAAGCCGACAAATAGGGTCATAAATCAGCCTCCCATCGGGAAAACACCAGGCAACAGCGCCTGGGTCACGGCAATATGGGAAATCTCTGTCCTCTGTCCCGGCCGCGATTACCCGATGTCCACATAAGCGAGGACCCAATGATGTTCTTGCCTGAACGTGGCCATCCTGGCTGATGTCGTCGCACAACAAAGCGAGAATGAGGTGGGAATACAACCAACTTCGCGATCCGCGCTCGGTCCACGTTGGGAGTTGATCGATGTGCAGCAGCGACTTCAGGCGCTTGAATGCGAGTTCGATCTGCCAGCGCAGCCGATACACCGCGAGCACCTCGTTGGCTGGATAACCACTTGCTGGCAACGAAGTGGCCAGGACCATGAATTCCGCCGCGATCAGGCTGCGCGGGTCGAGGGTCTTGCTCTTCTTTGCCGCCGCGCGGCGCAGGGCCACGCGTGTGGCCTCGGCCGCCTCGGGCGTCTTGCGCTGCACGATCAGCCGAACCGCCAACGCGGGTTCGCCGCGGCCGACCGCAGCGCGCAGATTTACCTCACGGGGGCTAAAATCGGCAGGCAGGCATTGCAGATAACCGATCAGATCGAACGGTTTTCCCGCCGGGTTGGTCAATCGCAGCGCGTTCCAGCCCAACCGCGTGATGAAGTCAGCCTTGCCGCCGCTTTCCGCGTGGAAACGCCGCAAGACCAGTGCCCGGGCATAATTGCGATCACCGATGCGGATTTCGCCGGGATGCGGGGCGTCTCGATCAAGCGCCTCGGCGCCATGCGCGTCGGTTAGTTCGAGATGCGCGAACCCGCCGCGCCCGAGATCGAGCACACCGTGGACTCGCCAGTCAGTGCCGGTGCTGCCCGGTTTACTGACGCAGGTGCCGTCAGCGAGGCGCAAGGTGCGGCCAGGCCAGCGCAGATCGGCGCCGGGGACTTTTGCCGCGAGCAAGTGTTCGACTACGGCTTCAAGAAACGCCGTCGCCTGATCCAGTCGGTATTTGACGCCGGGGTTGCTGAGTTCGGCGATCCCCTGCATCGATGCCCAGGCGGAGGTTTGGCGCAACGAAAGCCCACCAGGGCCGCGCGCAAGGGCGATCCGCAACAGCCGCGCGCCGTCGACAACCTCACGCTTGCGCTGGATCGCCTTGGTCTCCAGAGCGAGTTGATCAAGATCAAGGCCAGCCGGAAGCCGCTTCAACAGGTCGGAGAACTGGTCCGTCAGTACAGATGCCACGTTTTGCATCTGCCCCTAGAATCAAGCCGACCCGCGCCGGGTCAAGTGCTATTTTAGACCACATGTTCGCCTGAGAGGCTGAAAATAAATCGCGAACTCGTCGGGTTGATGATGATCGCGTGCAACTTGCCAGGACTTGGGAGCGGCTGAAGGACTGCCACGAGGTCTCTCAGCCTACGTCGAAGCGGAGGCCCTGGGTGGCGGCACAACAATGAAGCGGCGGTTTTCCTTCGTATTGTTGCGTAACGAAACTGAAGGTTATGCGGGAATCAGGCGCCAGAAGCATGCCATGTTATGGGCCAAGGCGTACCACAGGGCACTGGTCTTCACTTTCTCCAATCCACGCACCAGAAACTGTGTCAGTCCTCGATTGCGGGCCTGCGCGTTGGCGCATTCCGCGCTGGCCGCCCGCTGCTTGTAGATCGCCTTGGCTGCGTCGCTCCCCATACGCCGGCGCCATTCCGCCACCACCGGGGAATCATCAGGGTGCGGCGCATATCGATCCTGACTGGCGTCGCGTGGCCTCGGCACGGGCGCAAAGGTCTCAACACCGTTCTTCGCCAGCGCTTCGATGTCGTCGAACTTGACGAACCCGCCGTCTACCAGATGCTTACTCGGCCGTTCGCCATAGTGCTCGGTCAGGAGGTCATTCATCGGCGCCATCTTGCCCTTGTCCGAGCCGATATTGTCGACAGATACACCAGCGATAGCGGTGCTCTTGGTGTCTGTGGCGAACTGAACGTTGTAGGCGGGCCGGAAGCCGCCATCGGCCATCTTCATGATCCGCGCCTGTGTATCGGTAGTGGACGCCCGCGGCTCACGCGGCTCCTTCTCCCCCTCCGCCGTTTTCGTCTTGCCCTTCGTACCGTTGCCCTCGTCCTGCGCTTTCTTCGCGGCACGCTCGGCATCCCGGCGCGCCTGTTCCTGCTGCTGGGCCTGCAGTTTCGCGGTCACCGCAAGCGCCGCGCGCACCCGCTGCTCACGCTCCTCGACCGCGCGTTGGCGAGCCGCGGCTTGCCGACGGCTGGCAGACCCTGGATCGGTATCCAGTTTCGCACGCAAGTCCTGGATCGCCTGCTCCGCTTCGCGCCGGCAATCCTGCAAGGTCGAATGCCGGCGAAACGATGCCGCCCCCGCCGAGGCGCGAACCCGCACCCCATCCTGGGCGACACGCTCCAGGCTCGCCACACCCGCCTGCACCAGCGCGGTGAAGCTGTCCACCAGCAGGCGCTCCAGCACCGCCCCATGATCGACCCGAAAATCCGCCAGCGTCTTAGCGTTCATGCTGACCCCGCCGCACAGCCATCGGAACGCGACGTGTTCCTCGCACAGCCGTGCCAGTTCACGGGCACTCCCGATCCCCTTCACCGTTGCATACAGCCACAGCGCAAGCAGGATGCGCGGATCCGCCGGTGGATGGCCCGGCCGGCCATCTACCGCCTTAATTGTCTCAAACAGCATCGTCAGGTCGAGACCCTCGACAAAACGCCACACCAGACGCACGCAATGACTGTCCGGCACCAGTTCATCGAGACTGAGTGGCCGCCATTCGATTTGGCTGCGCTCGGCATAACGCAGCCGAGGCAACCCACCGCCAACTCGCTCCGGTGTCGCTTGCTCTGGCAAAGCCTCGAACAACACAGCCGATTCACCCGATGCCATCGTAGACCTTCGCCGGACTTTCAGCCGGAGATTCTAGCCGAAACAGCGCCTTGCACCAGGTCCCGGCGAAAGATTTTCAGGCTCTGAGACAGGGTTGTGACCCGTCTCACAATATGCAGGATTTCGAGAGCTGCGCTGGACTGGCCGGCGCCGAGCCTCATGCATAGGGAGACGAGTCATGGAGACGTCTATCACTTATTAATCAGTCCATAAATAAGTTCATGCCTAGGCGGCGTATTTCAGAGAAGGTTTCTGGTAGAAGGAACGAATTTTTTGCGGATTTTTTTGGAGGCTACGCATCGATGAAACCACGTTTCTTTTGAAGTTGGCCTTGCTCGTCGTGGCCATCCGTCCCACAGTATCGGCTTTCAGGTGTTTCCAAACGAGTTCGTCGGGATTGCGGTCTGGAGAGTAGGGTGGCAGGAAAAACAGCTTCAATTTCCCGCCGAGCGTTTCAACAAATGCTGTTGTCTTTTTCGCGCGATGGGCGGGACCATTATCGACGATCAGAAAAATCGTTCGCACAGCGCCGATCATCAGCCGCTTCAGAAACTCAATGAACACATCGGCGTTCACACCGCCTTTTTCCTTAATCATAAATCGCATCAGGCCTTTCGATGAAATCGCCGAAATCAGGCTAAGGCTGTGGCGAGCGCCTGTTGTTTCAACGATAGGTGTCTCACCTCGTTTGCCCCATGTCCGTCCCGCGTGATGGTCCGAACGCATGTGCGCAGCATCGCCAAAATAGATGTCAGCGCCTTGTGCTTGCGCCATTTTCTTGATCTTCGGATATTCACTCTTCAGCCATTTTTGAACCAAAGCCTCGTCACGCTCAATTGCACGATGCAAAGGTTTCTGGCAGGTGATGCCGAGCTGCGCCAACAAGCGGCCGACGGAATTCCTGGCCAGCCTGATACCGTATTTTCTCTTGATCAACTCGGCGACCATCTCCCGCGTCCATAGTGCAAACTCGAACTTGAGCTGCTGCGGAGTTTTCTGCGTCACGGTGTCGTAAATCCACTTCAGCTTCTTGTCGTCTAACTTCGGCGGACGACCTGCCAAAGGCTTCGCCTTCAGGGCATTCCAACCGCCACCACGGTAATCCGCCAACCATCTATACATAGCCCGGATCGTCACCCTTAATGTTCGCGCCACAATCTCAGGGCTTTCCCCGTCTTGCACGCTGCGTACCGCGCGCATCCGCAGCGCCTCCAGGGTTGCGTGATCCAGCTTGCGAGCATCATCCTCTCTCATGCCGAAAAAGAATCACAGCCAACCCAACGCGTCAATAAAAAAATGCACTTACTTACGGACTGCTTAATACATTGGCCTCGATGCACACAAAAATACGATAGTCGTCGCGGCGGCGGATTCCGGCCTGCGGAAGGAGGTACGTGATTACGGGACGATCGCGAACACGCCGGCGGCCTTAAAGAAACTGATTACCAAGTTAGCCGGCACCGGTCATGAACTACGGTTTTGCTATGAGGCGGGGCCTTGCGGCTACGGTATCCAAAGGCAAATCGCCGCTGCAGGTCACGAATGCATTGTGGTGGCACCTTCGTTGATTCCAAAAAAGCCTGGTGACCGGGTTAAGACTGACCGGCGCGATGCGATCAATCTGGCCAAGCTGCACCGGGCGGGTGAGTTGACCGCGGTATGGGTTCCCGATGAGACGCACGAGGCTATTCGCGATTTGGTTCGGGCGCGCCTGGCGGCGGTGCGCACATTGCGTAAGGCACGCCAACAACTCTCAGGGTTCCTGCTGCGCCAGGGTTGCCACTACGGCCAGACAGCATGGACGCTTCTACACCGGCGTTGGCTGGCGGGGCCGGTTGCTTAAACTTCACGGGGCTGAAGTTTAAGCAACCGGTGCATTATATCGTTCTCGAGGATTGCCTCGAAGCGGTGGATGCGGCGACCGCCCGGCGCGATCGTCTGGAGGCGCATATCGAGGCGGCGCTGCCGGCGTGGTCTTTGGCGCCGGTCGTGCAGGCCCTCCAGGCATTGCGCGGCGTGGCAATGGTGGCGGCAGCAACACTGGTTGCCGAACTGGGCGATATCACCCGCTTCACCAAACCAAGCCAGCTCATGGCATATCTTGGCTTGGTTCCGTCCGAAAACTCCAGCGGCGGAAAGCGTCGTCAGGGCGGTATCACCAAGGCTGGCAATGAGGCGGCGCGGCGTATGCTGATCGAGGCGGCATGGAGTTACCGGTTCCCGGCCCGGATTAGTCGCCCACAGCTGATCCGGCAGGAGAAGCTGCCCAAGCCGGTCCGCGACATTGCATGGAAGGCGCAGGAACGACTGTGTCGCCGGTATCGCAAGTTTGCCCGTGCCGGAAAGTTGACCACGGTGATAACCACCGCGATCGCACGCGAACTGACTGGGTTTGTTTGGGCGATCGCCAATCAAGTGAAACCGGCAGCAGCCTGACACCTTCTCATTGACACCGAACATCTCGCCAAGAAAGGAGCTCACCACCCCAACTATATATCCAAAGCTGGGCAAGGCTGGAGGCACGATCACGGCCAGGGGAACCCTCGAAGGCGCTATCAGCCGGATCTTATCCGACGCTGGATTTTAGACCGAGGAAGCTCCGCGACGCATCATAGGTCCGGCGGTAACCAACCCGCGTATCAGAGCATGATCAACCGTCGTTTCATGATCGTGCTTCCTGCCCTTCCCAGTGGAGGCCGTACTGAAAAAGCTCGCAAAAGGAAGCAATGAATTTTCACGCCTGCAGCTTGAAACGGCGAACATGAGAGCCTATGGGGGCATCCCCCGCATCCTGGCCCAGAACATGCACGAGATCCGGGTCGAGGTCAGCGATAAAGGTGTCGCTCATCAGCGCTTGCACCTGCTGGCCCCATGCGCCTGCGGCCGTGGCAGGGGGGTGGAACAGCCGGATGTGAGGCTGCGGCAGCAGCCCGTCGAATGCTTGGCGGATGTGTTCCGCCGCCCTTGCATGCGCCGCATCCAGCACGATCCAGAATTCATGCGCCGCGCCAAGCCGCAGCATTGACTTGGCGCGCGACAGCACGTCGCGGCGCGCGGCAGCATTTTCCGTCTGTGCCGCCCCCAGATCCAGCACGATCCGCATCGGCGTCTATCCGGCCGACAGCCGCGTGAGCTGGGTTTTCAGCACCCTTGCGTGTTCCGTCATGACGGAGGCCTGGGGTGCACGGCCATGCCAGGGATGGCGTCGGGACAAGCCCGCCATGCCGCCAAGCATCAGCAGGATCTGCCAGGCCGCATAGGCGGTCAGCCGGGCGATGCGGCGGGGCAGCGGTTTCGGCCTGGCCACGCGCCTTAGCCGCTCTGCCGTATCGAGACTGACACCGAGAGCGAGCAGAACACAGCCGAGTCGCCCGGCCAGCACGTTCTGAACCGCCCGTGTGGCGGAGGGTTGCGTGTCGAGGTCTTGGACGAAGGCAGACATGGCTTCTCCCGAACAGGCGATTTTGTTGCGATATTGTATTAAAAATTCGCGTCACGGTAGAGTTTTTTGTTAGTTGATCGAAACAAATTTCAGGTTGGCGCTGGGGCATCGGCCGGTCTTTTGCATCACACCCCTTGAAAGCATGACCTTCAAGGTTGCATGAACATAAAATGACCGGAGATCATTCACCCATGCCGACGGCTTTAATTACTGGCGTCACCGGACAGGACGGCGCCTATCTGTCGCATTTTCTGCTCGGCAAGGGCTACCGGGTGATCGGCATGCTGCGCCGTTCCGCCTCGTCGGACGTGATCGGCGAGCGGCTGCGCTGGCTGGGCATTCTGGACCGGATCGAGCTGGTAGACGGCAATCTGACCGATCTCTCCAGCCTCATCCGCCTAATGGCCGAGTACAAGCCAGACGAAGTCTACAACCTGGCGGCGCAGAGCTTTGTTGCCACCTCCTGGCAGCAGAGCCTCGTCACCGGCCAGGTCACCGGCCTTGGTGCGGTCAACATGCTGGAAGCGTTGCGCATCGCCCATCCCACGGCGCGGTTCTACCAGGCTTCCTCCTCGGAGATGTTCGGCAAGATCCAGGAAGCCCAGCAATCGGAGACCACGCCCTTCTATCCGCGCTCGCCCTATGCCGCGGCCAAACTCTACGCGCATTGGATGACGGTGAACTACCGCGAGAGCTTCGGCCTGCACGCCTCCTCGGGCATCCTGTTCAACCATGAGAGCCCGTTGCGCGGCATCGAATTCGTCACCCGCCGCATCACCGATGGCGTCGCCCGGATCAAGCTCGGCCTCGCCGACCATCTGTCGCTAGGCAATCTCGACGCCAAGCGCGATTGGGGCCATGCGCGCGACTATGTGCAGGCGATGTGGCTGATGCTGCAGCAGGATACGCCGGACGATTACGTGATCGCCACCGGCACGACCTTCAGCGTCCGGCATTTCTGCGAGCTCGCCTTCGCCCATGTGGGGCTGCGGGCCGAGGATTATGTCCGCGTCGACCCGGCCCGCTTCCGCCCTGCCGAGGTGGATGTGCTGCACGGCAATGCCGCCAAGGCCGCGCAAAAACTGGGCTGGAAGCCACAGACCACGCTGGAAGCACTGGCGGCGGAGATGGTGGATGCCGATCTGGCCCGGCATCGCGCGAAGCATGTCCGCTAGGACGATTCTGGTCACCGGCGCGGCGGGGTTCGTCGGGCGGCACTTGCTCCCTGCTTTGGCGGCGGCCTTTCCGGAGGCGAGGATTATCGGGACGGGCCTGCACGCCGCGCCGGGTCTGGTGCCGTTGGACGTCACCCAGCCTGACGCGGTTCGTGACCTCATGGCGACGCAAAAGCCTGACATCTGCTTTCATCTGGCGGGGATCGCCGCACTTGGTCAGGCGCGCGAGAATCCCGGCCGTGCCTGGGCGGTCAACCTGCAGGGCAGCCTGAACCTCGCGGACGCGATTCTTGCCGCCGCGCCGCGCTGCCGGATGGTCTTTATTTCCAGCGCCGAGGCTTACGGCGCCAGCTTCCGCGCCGGAGTGCCGCTCGACGAGGCCGCACCGCTGGCGCCGATGAACCTCTACGCCGCAACCAAGGCGGCGGCGGATCTGGCCCTCGGTGCGCGGGTGGGGGAGGGGCTGCGCCTGCTGCGGTTGCGCCCGTTCAACCATACCGGCCCCGGCCAGGACGAAAAATTCGTCGTCCCGGCCTTTGCCGGGCAGATTGCCCGCATCGAGGCCGGGCTGGCACCGCCGGAACTGGCTGTCGGCGCGCTGACGCCGGAGCGCGATTTTCTCGACATCCGGGATATCTGCGACGCCTATGTCCGCTGCGCCGCGCGCGATGCGGAACTGGCCGATGACGAGATCCTCAACCTCGCTTCCGGCCACGCCACCCGCATCGGCGACCTGCTGCAACGCTTGCTGGCCATGAGCCCCGTGAAAATCGCCGTCCGCCACGATGCCAGCCGGCTGCGCGGCGCGGAAATTGCCAGGGCCGTGGGGAATGCCGAAAAAGCCCGGAATCTTTTGGGCTGGACGCCAAAAATTCCGCTGGAGGTGACGCTGGCAGAGGTCCTGGCGGCGGCGCGGAAAAGCGAAGGATGAAGACTACTTTTTGTGAACAAAAAGTAGCAAAAAAACTTTTGAAACTGGGCCGTGCTGGTTTCGGCGGCACAGTCTCAAAAGAGTAAAAGTTTTTTGCGCCGCTTTTTTTCAAAAAAGCGGCTGCTTTCTGGAGACAAAAAAACCGCGGACGTTTTCAGCGTCCGCGGCTTTTGCTTATTCGTGGTCGGCTGGCCCGTGCTGCAGCGACTTGCCGGCCGGTTCCGGTGCGTGATGCGCCTTCTTCTTTCGGCTGAGGCGCTTGCTGATGTTCTCCGCCACCACGAAGAGCGGGGCGATGAACAGCACGCCGACCAGGGTTGCCACGATCATGCCGCCGAACACCGTGGTGCCGATCGACTGCCGGGCGCCCGCACCCGCCCCGGTCGCGATCACCAGCGGCGCCACGCCGATGATGAAGGCGAGCGCCGTCATCATCACCGGCCGGTAGCGGGTCCGTGCCCCTTCCTCGCCGGCGGCGGCGATGCTGATGCCGCCTTTTTGCAGCCGGTCCTTGGCGAATTCCACGATCAGGATCGAGTTCTTCGCCGATAGACCGATCAGCAGCACCAGCCCGACCTGGCCGTACACGTCCAGCGGCATGCCGCGCAGGCGCAGCGAGACCAGCCCGCCCAGCAGCGCGAAGCCAACCGGCAGTGTCACCGCGAAGGGCAGGAACCAGCCCTCGTACAGCGCGACGAGGAACAGGAAGGAGAATACCACGGCGAAGATGAAGGCCGAGCTTTCCTGGCCCATCGCCAGCAGCTGCTGGTAGGTCATGCCGGTCCATTCATAGCCGAACCCGCTCGGTAGGTTCTTGGCCGCCACCTGTTCCATTGCGGTGATCGCCTGGCCGTCGCTGTAGCCGTGGGCGGGCTGGCCGTTGATCAGCACCGCCGGATATTCATTGTACGTGATTAGCGCGTTCGGACCCGTCACGGACTTGACGGTGACGAGGCTGCTGATCGGCACTTCCTGACCGGTGGCACTCTGCACATACAGATTGTTGATATCGGAGATCTTGTTGCGGAACTGCTGGTCCGCCTGCACGATCACCTGATAGACGAAGTTATCGTAGTTGAAGAGATTGACGAATTGCGAGCCGAGATAGGCTTGCAGCGTCGTGTAGACCACTTGCGGAGAGACGCCCTCCAGCTCCGCCCGGTTGGTGTTCACCGACACCTCGACCTGCGGCTGGTTGGCGTCAAAGCCGCTGAACACGTTGTTCAGGCTCTTGTTCTGGTTGGCGGCGAAGATCAGCGCGCGGGCCGCTGAGGCCAACTGCTGAACATTCTCGCCATTTTGCGCTTCGAGAACGTAGTTGATGCCGCCGGTCGCGCTGACGCCGGGGATCGGCGGCGGATCGAAGGCGGCGATGTTCGCCGAGGGGATCGCATCGAAGGTCGGTTTCAGTTTCGCCATCAGCGCCTCGGCGGATTCAGCGCGGCCGCGCTGATCCCATGGCGTGAGGATGGCGATGACCAGCGCGCCGCTCGATTCCTGCGCGCTGGTGACGATGCTGAAGCCGGAGACGCCGATCACATGCTCGACTCCCGGTGTCTTGTGCAGAATGGTGGTGAGCTGGTCCACGACATCGCTGGTGCGTTCCAACGAGGCGCCGTTCGGCAGCTGCACGTTGATCAGGAAGTAGCCCTGGTCCTCGGCTGGCAGGAAGGCGGTCGGGGTGTGCTCGAACACGCCATAGCTGATGACGAAGACGGCGATGATGCCGCCGAGCGCCAATGTCAGTCGGCGCGTCAGCACCGCCACGACATTGCCGAACCGGTCGCGCGTGAAGTCGAAGACGTGGTTGAACCAGCGGAACACGACGAAGGTGACCGGCTTCGGCGGCTTCAGCATCAGCGCGCAGAGCGCCGGGCTCAGCGTCAGCGCGTTGATCGCGGAGATCACCACCGAGACCGAGATCGTCACCGCGAACTGCCGGTACAGCGCCCCGGTTACGCCGGAGACAAAACCGACCGGCGCGAACACCGCCACCAGCACCAGCGTGGTCGCGATCACTGGCCCGGTGATCTCGGCCATCGCCTTCTCGGTGGCCTCGGTCACGCTCATGCCGTGATTTTCCTCGAGCGTGCGCGTCACGTTCTCGACCACGACAATGGCGTCATCCACCACCAGGGTGATGGCGAGCACGATGGCGAAGAGGTCGATCGTGTTCGCCGAGTAGCCGAGCACGTACAGCACCGCGAACACGCCGATCAGCGAGACCGGGATGGCGATGGTGGGAATCACCGTGGCCCGCCAGTCCTGCAGGAACAGGTACACCACGCCCACCACCAGCACCAAGGTGATCACCAGGGTGTGGAGGATCTCCTTGATGTCTGCGGAGACGAAGTTCGAGGCGTTATAGGCTACCGTGTAGGACAGACCCGGCGGGAAGTGCGCGGACATCGCCTTCACCGTCGCCTGCACCTCCTGCGAGACCGCCAGCGCGTTGGCCGAAGGCGCCTGGTAGACGGCCAGGGTCGAGGCCGGCAGGTGGTCGAGCTCCGCCGAGGTGGCATATTGCTCGGCCGCCAGCTCTACCCGGGCGATGTCGGCGAGCCGGACGATGCCGCCATTGGGCGTGGCCCGGATCACGATGTTCTTGAACTGCTGGACGCTGGTCAGCTCGCCCGGCGCCAGCACCGTCAACTGCTGCGCCTGGTTGCTGCTGGTCGGGGCCTCGCCGATCTGCCCGGCCGAGACCTGCAGATTCTGCGCCTGGATCGCCGTGATCACCATGGCCGGGGTGATGCCGAGCCCGGTCATCTGCACCGGGTTCAGCCACACGCGCATGGCATATTCGCGTTCACCGAAAATCTGCGTGTTGCCGACCCCGGGCAGGCGCGAGATGACCTGGTATAGGTGCTGGTACTCGTAGTTCGAGACGTAGAGTTGGCTGTATTTATTCGTCGGCGAGAACAGGCTGACCGCCAGCACGAAGGTGCTGGAGGCGGCGCGCACGGTGATGCCTTCCGACTGCACTTCCGCCGGCAACTGCGCCTCGGCGATCTGCACGCGGTTCTGCACGTTCACCTGGTCGATATACGGATCGGTGCCGATCGCGAAGGTCACGGTCAGGTTGTAGACGCCCGAGCTCGAGCTCGAGCTCTGCATATAGAGCTCGCCCGGCGCGCCGTTCACCTGCTCCTCGATCGGTTCGGCGATGGTGTTCACGATCGTCTGCGCGCTGGCGCCGGGATAGCTCACCGAGATCGTCACCTGCGGCGGCGTCACGTTCGGGTATTGCGCCACCGGGATCGCCGTCATCGAGACGAGACCGGCCAGCGTGATGACAATGGCGATGACGATCGCGAAATTGGGGCGGTAGATAAAGAATTTGGAGAGCATGTTATCCTGTCACCCCGAGGGCGGCATGTCGGTCAAAATTTTGGCCGGCGCGGCGAGCCGGACAGGCGGGCACAATGGCGAGGGGGCCGGACGGGGCGGCGCGAACACGCAAAAGGGTAGGGGCCGGGGAGTGACGAAGCATCAGGCCGCCCCCTCCGCCACCAGGCCCATCCATGGCTACGAGGGGCTGGCTGTGGCGGTCGTCGCCGTCACCGTTTCACCCACCTTCACCTTCTGAATGCCGTCGGTGATCACCCGCTCCCCCAGCTTCAGCCCGGACTCGACGATGAAATTCTGCGCGATCTGCGCGCCAACCGTCACGGTCCGCTGCGCCACCTTGTTGTCCGGCCCGACGATCAGCACATACTGGCCGTCCTGATTTGTCTGCACGGCGGTCACCGGCACCAGCAGCGCCTCTTGCGCGCGTGCCGGCGCGGTGTTCACGTTCACATAGGCGCCCGGAAGCAACGCCCCTTCGGGGTTGGGGAAGTCGGCATACACGTTCACCGTGCCAGTCGACGTATCCACCTTGTTGTCGAGGAAGGCGATATGGCCAGCCAGCGGGTAGGGCTGGCCGTCGGGCAGGTCGAGGCTGATCGAGAATTTCGAGGCCAGCGTGCCATTCTGCGCCTGGACCGCTGCCGCCAGGATCGGGCTGGTGCTCGGCACAGGGAACTCAACCTCGATCGGATCGAGTTGGTTGATGGTCGCGATTGTTCCGGTCGTGGGGGTCACGAGGTCGCCCTCGCTCGGCGGGATATAGCCGATACGGCCGTTGAGCGGCGAGACGATCGTGCAATAGCTGAGATTCAGCTGCGCATTGGCGACACCGGCTTGGGCCGCGAGCATGTTGGCCTGGTCCTCGTTGCGGGTCGCGACCGCGGCATCCAGCGTTGCCTGCGCCTCGAACCCGGTGGTGCGCAGGCTGGAGGCGCGCTCGTATTGCAGCTGCGCGTTCTCCAGTGCTGCCTTTGCCGAAGCCAGACTGGCCTGGGCGGTCTCCAGCGCCGCCTGGTACTGCGCGGTTTGCAACGAGAACAGCACCTGCCCGACCTTCACGTCGCTGCCCTCTTTGACATTGATCCGGTCGATATAGGCGGTCACGCGCGGCGTCACGTTGACCGAATTGATGGCAATGACATGGCCGATATTGCTGAAGCTCGGCGCGATGTTCTGCTCGGTGACCGGCGTCACCGTCACGGCGGGCAACGGCGCTGCCGCATAAGCCGGAGAAGCAAGCAAAAACGCCGCCAAGCCGAGCCGGCGGGAATTCAAAAGTGAGCGCAAACCAGCCTCATAATATAAAAGTTAGTCCAATCGTCAGAAACCGACCGCGTGTCCGCGCCCCTTTTCCCATATAAGTGATGCTTTGGGGGTAACAATGCAGTAACCGCGCGTGCCAAATTTCTTCGCGGCCGCCCTGGGCACCACCAGCAATCCGTCAAAAAGGTCAATATGCCAGACGCAATCTTTCCTCAAGGAAAAAGGCGGAGACAATTCTGTGATAAATTGTGCCGTTTCCCCGCCGGAGATGCAATCCGGTCGCCGTTGCGGGCAGCGTGACAAGGATGGAGGGGCGGAAAATTACCCCAGCGCGTATTCGGCCTCCGGCGTGTAGGTGGGCTGGTCCTTGCCGAGGAAGGAGCTGAACAAAGTTACGTTGTCGGCGCGGATCGGCACTGAACGGTAAAGGTTATGCGCCTGCACGAAGCCGGAGAGGGGCGGCGTCACCGGCATGTCCATGCGCGCCAGCGTCACGTGCGGCGTGTAGCGGCGGCGGTCCGGCGCCAGCCCGACCCGGCCCAAAGCCGTCTCCACCTTCGCCTGCAGCCGCTCCAGATCGGCATTGCGTTCCACCCCCACCCAGAGCGAGGAAACCCGCCCGGCCTTCTCGAACCAGCCGAGGCCGGAGAGCGAAAAGGCGAAGCTGCGGCCGCGCAAGGTGGCCAGCGCCAGGTCGATCTCCTCCGCCTGCAGCCGGTTGGCCTCGCCGATAAAGCGCAGGGTCAGGTGGAAATTATCTGTCGGCACCCATCTGGCGCCGGGGATGTTGCAGGAGAGGTCGCTCAGCTCTTCTTTGACTTCCCAGGGAAGGTCGAGGGCAACAAACAGGCGCATGGTCCGGCCACCTCTTCAATGCGGCGTCGCGAGTCGACATTTGAATTCTGCGCTATCGGCTTTCCTGGGGTCAATGACTATATCGTTGCGGTTGCGCGCAGAAGCCAGGCCAGTACGGCCGGTTGTTCCACCAGCAGCGGGGTGAGCGCCTCACGAACCCGCGCATGATAGGCGTTCAGCCAGTCCCGGGCGGCCGGGCTGAGTAAAGCGGGGTCGATCAGCGCGCGGTCGAAGGGCGCCAGTGTCAGCGTCTCGAAGCGCAAAAATTTCTTTTGGGCCTGCGGAAATGGCGCCTCCTGCACCAGGAGCAGATTCTCCATGCGGATGCCGTAAGCGCCGTTGAGGTACAATCCCGGCTCGTCGGAGAGGATCATTCCCGGTTGCAGCGGCACCGGTTTGGCCGCGCGGGAGATGCTCGCCGGCCCCTCATGAACCGAGAGATACGCGCCGACGCCGTGCCCGGTGCCGTGGTCGTAATCCAGCCCCGCCTGCCAGAGTGCGGCGCGGGCGAAGGCGTCGAGATGCGGGCCGGCAACGCCTTCGGGGAAGATCAGCATTGCGAGCGCGATATGCCCGGCCAGCACCCGCGTCACATGCGCTTTTATGGCGTCCGGGGCGGGGCCGGGGCCGGTCCAGAGCGTGCGGGTGATGTCGGTGGTGCCGTCCAGATACTGCCCGCCGCTGTCGATCAGATACACCTCGTCCGGCCGTATCGGCCGGTTGCTCTCCGGCGTGACGCGGTAATGGATGATCGCGCCATGCTCGCCAGCGCCGGAAATTGCCGGAAAGCTCTCGCCGCGGAAATTCCGCTCCTTGGCCCGCTCCTCCAGCAGCCTGGCGGCGGCGGACATCTCCGTCTCAAAGCCCGTGGGCAGGGCTTCCGCCGCCCAGGCGAGGAAGCGCACCATCGCTGCACCATCGCGTAGGTGCGCGGCGCGGGCGCCGTTTTGCTCCACGTGGTTTTTTGCCGCGCGCGGCAGCGCCACCGGGTCGGCACCCTCGCTGATCACCGCCCCGGCGGTGGTCAGCGCCGTCTGGAACCAGACCGGCTGCGTTGCCGGGTCGTAGCGCACGGTCTTGCCGGCCAGCGCCGCCAGCGCCGCCGGCAGCGTGCCGCGTTCGGCCAACGTCACCTCGGGACCGAGATGCGCCCGGGTTGGGGGGGGAGTTTTTCGCCGGCCATGAACAAGGTGGCCCGGCCATCGGCGAAGAGCAGTGCGTAGCCCAAAGCGATCGGCGTGAACTCCACATCCCCGCCCCGGATGTTGAACAGCCAAGCGAGCGAGGCCGGGTCGGACAGCACCGCCGCATCATGGCCGGCCTCGCGCAGCCGCGCGCCGAGGCGCGCGCGCTTGTCGGCCGAACTCTCGCCGGTATAGGCGTCGTCCTGCGGTACCGCGGGGCCCATCGGCGGGGCGGGGCGGTCGGCCCAGATCTCGTCCAGCGGGTTGCGCTCCACCGGCACCATCTCCGTGCCCGCAAAGCGCGCCAGCCCGTCGGCGCTGATCAGCAGCGGGTCGTAGCCGATGCGTTTGCCCGCGGCGTTGGCCTTCAGCCAGTCTTCCGGCTTCTGTTCGGTCAGATGCAGCCGCTCCCACAGCGCGCCATCCGTCTGCTGCTCCAGCTGCAGCGTGTAGCGCCCGTCGGACCACACGGCAGCGCGGTCCGCCAGCACGATGGCGAGCCCGGCGCTGCCGGTGAAGCCGCTGATGAAGGCGAGGCGCTCGGCCGATGCGGGCACGTATTCGCCCAGATGCTCGTCGGCGCGGGGGATCAGAAACCCGTCCAGGCCGCGTTTGACGAGGACCGCGCGGAGCGCCGTCAAGCGATAACTATGTTCAGATGGCATGGATGGCCTCTTGTTATGCGTTTCACGCGTGTCTGTTCTGGGGGCAGGCTCTGCCTAAAATCGAGTCAATTGCCTATATCGAGCGCCGTTACGATGCTGCTGAACTCATTCCGAACCGGCCGTCGTTTGAAGGCAAACAGGTGCTTATCATGTCGTCCAATATCTCTAACCCGTCCTCCCTGGGCAAGCTCGGCGGCCTGCTTTTCGCGCGCCAGCCCCCGCAGGCGGGGCAGCACAAATCTCTGTTCGACGGTTTCCGCGCATGGCGTGCGGCCCGCGCCGCCGAGGATGAGCTTTATTCGCTCTCCGACCGCGACCTTAAGGATATCGGCCTCAGCCGCCAGACCATCCGCGCCGCGGTGCGCGGTTACGTGGCACGCTAGAGACTATGGGAAAGAGGCCGCTTTTTGAAAAAAGCGGCGCAAAAACTTTTGGTCTGTGAGCCGGTGGCGCTGAAACCAGAACGGCCCAGTTAAGCGAAGTTTTTTTGCTACTTTTTGTTCGCAAAAAGTAGCCTTCCTTTTTCTCTTCTGCTCCAAAACCCCGAGCAAGCCTCGGGGTTTTTATTTGCGCAGGATCAGGATCGACCAGGCGCCATCGGTGAGGCGCCGCTCCAGCCTTAGCCCGGCGCGGCGATGCGCCGAGACCACCCAGTTCACCTGCGTTGTCAGCAGCCCGGCGAGGATGGCAATGCCGCCCGGCGCCATGCTGTCGGCCAGTTGGTGCGCCATGGCGCAGAGCGGCCGCGCCAGGATGTTGGCGAACACCAGCTCATAGGGCGCGCCGCGCTTGATGCGTTTATCCATCCAGCCATCGGCGCGGATCGCCTGCACCTGGTTGGCCACACCGTTCAGCCGCGCATTGGCGTTGGCCACACGTGCGGCGCGGGCGTCGATATCGCTCGCCAGCACGCGGCGATGCATCAGCTTGGCGGCGGCGATGGCGAGAATGCCCGAGCCGGTGCCGAGGTCGAGAATGCGCTGCGGCCGGTGCGCCCGGGCGATGCGTTCCAGCGCGACTAGGCAGCCGCGCGTGGAATTATGTTCGCCGGTGCCGAAAGCGAGCCCGGCATCGAGGGTGAGCGTGATCCGCCCGGGCAGGTCCGGAGCGGCGATATGCGTGCCGCGCACCACGAAGCGCTCACCGATCAGTTGCTCCGGAAACGCCGCCTTGGTGCGTGCCAGCCAGCCGCCGACGGGCACCAGCGAGCGGGTGATCTCCGGCGTCTGGCCGGTCAGCATCTCGGCGACGAGCAGTGCCGAGGCCAGCTCCGCCTCATAAGCGCCGCGCTCCTTCACGCCCTGGATGTTCCAAATGTCGCGTTCCTCGTCCTGGTGGAAGAACGAGACCGCGCGGCAGACCGAGCCGAGCGCCGCCTCGAAATGGTCGAGCGCCTCGCCCGGCACCGTGACGGAAATGCAGTCCAGTTCTTCAGACATCATGGCGCTCCACGAACCGGTCGAGCACGCGCTTCTCGCCGGAGGTTTCGAAATCAATATCCAGCCGGTCGTCATCGACGGCGATCACCCGGCCGTAGCCGAATTTCTGGTGGAACACGCGAGCCCCGACCGGGATTTTGTCGGCCCGCGCCGGGCGTGCCGGCGTCTCCCGGAACTCCGCCTCGCGTGGGCGCCGCGCTTGCATGGGAAACATCGGCGGCGCTGCCATGCGCGCCTGCTGGTTCATCGTGGCCGAGCCGGTGCGGGTAATCACCTCGTCCGGCAGTTCCTCGATAAACCGGCTTGGAATGCTGTCCTGCCAGCCCGCATAGGTTTTCCGGCGCGCGGCATGGCTGATGATCGCCCGCCGGCGGGCGCGGGTGATGCCGACATAGGCCAGCCGCCGCTCCTCCTCGAGGCTTTTATTGCCGCCTTCGTCCAGCGAGCGCTGGTTGGGGAACACGCCCTCCTCCCAGCCGGGCAGGAACACCGTGTCGAATTCCAGCCCTTTTGCGCCGTGCAGCGTCATCATCGAGAGCTTGGCGTCGTCGTCGCGTTCCTCGTTTTCCATCACCAGCGAGACATGGTCGAGAAACCCCTGCAGCGATTCGAAATCCGCCATCGCGCGCACGAGTTCTTTCAGGTTTTCCAGCCGCCCTGGCGCCTCAGGCGATTTGTCCGCCTTCCACATATCGGTATAGCCGAACTCGTCCAGCAGCGTCTCCAGCGTGACCACATGGCCCTCGCGCTCCAGCATCCCGCGCCAGCGGTCGAAACTGTTCAGCAATTCGCGCAAGGTTTCCCGCAACTTGCCGCGCAACGAGCCTTCCTGGAGCAACAACTCAGTGGCGGCATACAGCGATACCTGGCCGGCCCGCGCCCGTTCATGCACGGCGCGCAGGGAGCTGTCGCCCACGCCGCGCTTGGGCGTGTTGACGATGCGCTCGAACGCCAGATCGTCCGACGGCTGCGCCAGCACGCGCAAATAGGCGATGGCGTCACGGATTTCCGCGCGCTCATAAAAACGCAGGCCGCCGATGATGCGGTAGGGAAGGCCGAGCGTGATCATCCGCTCCTCGAAGGCGCGGGTCTGGAAACCGGCGCGGACCAGGATCGCCATCTCCGCCAGGGAGTCGCCGGCGCGCCGGTAGCTCTCCACCCGGCCGCCGACCATCCGCGCCTCCTCCTCGGAATCCCAAAGGGCGACGACCTCCACATTGTCGCCGCTGGCGTCGACGCGCCCGGCATGCAGGGTCTTGCCGAGCCGCCCCTCGTTATGCGCGATCAGATGCGCGGCGGCGGTGAGGATCGGCGCGGTGGAGCGGTAATTCGCCTCCAGCCGCACGATCTTCGCGCCGGGAAAATCCCGTTCGAATTTCAGGATGTTCTCGATTTCGGCGCCGCGCCAGGAATAGATGCTCTGGTCGTCGTCGCCGACGCAGCAGATGTTCTTGTGCCCCTGCGCCAGCAGCCGCAGCCAGTAATACTGCACCAGGTTGGTGTCCTGGTATTCGTCCACCAGGATGTAGCGGAACATGCGGTGATAGGTCGCCAGCACCTCGGCATCGGTCTTCAGCAGATGCACGGCGAGCAGCAGCAGGTCGCCGAAATCCGCTGCGTTCAGCGCCTTCAGCCGGTCCTGATACGCGGCGTACAGCGCCTCGGCCCGGCCATTGGCGAAATCGCTGGTCTCCGCCGCGGGAATTTCCGACGGCATGAAGCCTTTGTCTTTCCAGCGCTGGATCTGCGCCATCAGCGCGTTCGGCGGCCAGCGCTTGGCATCGATCCGCGCCGCCTCCATCACCTGCTTCAAGAGCCGCAGCTGGTCGTCGGAATCGAGGATGGAGAAATTGCTCTGCAGCCCCGCCCGGTCGGCGAAGCGGCGCAGCATGCGCGCGCAGAGCGCGTGGAACGTGCCGAGCCACAGCCCCTCGGCCGGCTGGCCGAGAATATGCCCGACGCGTTCGCGCATCTCCCGTGCCGCCTTGTTGGTAAAGGTGACGGTGAGGATCTGGCTGGGAAACGCCTTGTGGCTGAGAAGGATATGCGCGAAGCGCGTGGTCAGCACGCGCGTCTTGCCGGTGCCAGCACCGGCCAGGACCAGCACGGGCCCCTCGGTTGCCTCCACCGCCTCACGCTGCGCCTGGTTCAGGCTGTCGAGATAGGCGCTCATGACCCCGGCCTGGCTTACGCCGCCGCCCCGGCCAGCGGCTTCACGCCGAGAATGCGGGCGATGGCATAGACCAGGTCCGGCCGGTTCAGCGTGTAGAAATGGAATTCGTCGATGCCGTTGGCCTGCAGGATACGCACCTGCTCGGCGGTGGTGGCGGCGGCGACCATGCGGCGCGTCTCCACGTCGTCATCCAGCCCTTCGAACAGCTCTGCCATCCATGTCGGCACGGAGGTGCCGCAGGCGGCGCAGAATTTCGCCGCCTGGGTGAAGTTGGAGACCGGCATGATCCCCGGCACGATCGGCGCCTTGATGCCTGCGGCCAGAGCGCGGTCGAGGAAGCGCAGGAAGGTGGCGTTGTCGAAGAACACCTGGCTGATCGCCCGCGTTGCCCCGGCATCGAGCTTGCGTTTCAAATTGTCGAGATCATGCGCCGGGCTCAGCGCCTGCGGATGAGTCTCCGGATAGGCGGCGACGGTGATCTCGAAATCGGCGACGCGCTTCAGCCCGGCCACGAGGTCGGCGGCATAGTCATAGCCACCCGGATGCGGCGTGTAGGCCTGCCCGGCCGGCGGGTCGCCGCGTAGTGCTACGATATGTTTGACGCCGGCTTCCCAGTAGCGGCGCGCCACCGCGTCCACATCCTCGCGCGTCGCGCCAACGCAGGTCAGGTGTGCGGCAGGGGTCAGGTCGGTCTCCTGCACCATGCGCAGCACGGTGGCGTGGGTGCGCTCCTGCGTGCTGCCGCCGGCACCGTAGGTGACGGAGACGAAATTCGGCCGCAGGGTTGCCAGCCGCTCAACGCAGGCCCAGAGCTGCGCCTCCAGAGCCGGGGTTTTCGGCGGAAAGAATTCGAAGGAGATTTTTGGCGGCGGCGCGCCCTCCCGCACCGGCAGCGGCGCGACGCGCGCGCCCGTGGCCCAGCGTTCCAAAGTATCGCGGTTGGGGGAATGGGTCATCATCAGCTCCGTAAGGGGGCTGTGGTGGCAGCACTGGCGGCTTTTCGCAAGGGCCTGCCGGCACCGGTCAACCGCAGGGTGGTTGCCTATGGCAACGGAATCACGCCGAACGCGAACATTAAAAAGGCCAGTTGAACCTCGGTTCATGAACATCAAATATAACCTGGGTATAACTCGGGCGCGCTCATTTGCGGGCGTGCCACAGGCGGAGGCTTTTTACGTGCGGTTGCAGCAGACAAATGTTTCATTGGCGGCGAAAGCCCGGCAGGCCGTGAGCCTGACCGCGCCCGCGCTCCTCCTCGCCACCGCCCTGTCCGGCTGCGCCCATGCGCCGCCGAAGGCCGATACCGCCGATTATCAGGCCTACCAGGAGCAGAACGACCCGATCGAGCCGACCAACCGTTTTTTCTACGCGGTGAATGACAGGATCGACCGCTACGCCTTTAAGCCGGTCGCGCAGGGCTATGTGGCCATCACCACCCAGGGGGTGCGCAACCATGTCGGCGATTTCATCACCAATATCGGCGAGCCGGCGCGCCTGGTGAACTTCATGCTGGAGGGCAAATCCCGCGATGCCGGCACCGCGCTGGTGCGCTTCATGGTCAATTCCACGGTCGGCATCGGCGGCATCTTCGATCCGGCGACGGCGCTCGGCTATCAGGAGCTGGATACCGATTTCGGCCTGACCCTGGCGGAATGGGGCGTGCCTGCCGGCCCGTATCTGTATCTGCCGGTGTTCGGCCCGTCCGGCGCGCGCGACGTCTGGAACGTGCCGGTCGCGTTCTATGCGACGCCGATGGCGGTGGCGCCGGAAAGCACCGCGCTCAACGATTTCGGCTGGGCCCAATCGGGCCTGCACCTGATCAACACGCGGGCGGAATACATCCAGCCGATCGAGCAGATCCAGGCCACCGCGCTCGACCCCTACGCGACCTTCCGCAGCCTGTACCGGCAGTCCCGCGCGTCGCAGTTGCAGCAGATCGATCAGCGCAACGTGCTGACGCCGCCGGCCTGGGGGCCGCGCGCCGCAGCGCACTGATTCCCTAAACCTGAAGGACGCTACTATGTATTTTCGCCGTTTAATCCTGGGCGCGATCGCCGGCGCGCCGATGTTGGCCGCGATGGCGGGCACCGCGCATGCGCAGGCGGTCTCCGCCTATGCCGCGAAGGCGTTCATCCAGCAATCCGGCCAGCAGCTGGTGAGCATCGTCAACAGCTCGGCGACGCCAGCGCAGAAGGCCGATGAGCTGCGCCAGCTGGTCAACCAGATCGTCGATGTCGACCAGGTCGGCGATTATGTGCTTGGCCGTTATTTGAACACCGCGACGCCGCAGGAACATGCACAGTTCCAGACGCTGTTCCACCAGCTGCTATCCTACAACATCACCTACCAGATCAAAGCCTATCAGGGCGTTGCCTTCACCGTGAACGGCGCTGCCCAGCAGGGCAACGACATGGTCGTGGACACCACCGTGAGCACGCCCGGCAAGGCGCCGGCGGATGTCGGCTGGGCGGTGGACGAGGTCGATGGCGCGCCAAAAATCGTCGACGTGATCGTCGCGGGTACCTCGCTACGCATCACCACCCGCAACGATTACGGCGCGGTGATCACCGATCATGACGGCCAGGTTTCTGCCCTGCTGAACGCCATGCAGGGGCAGATTCAGCGCATCGCCCGCGCGCAGTAATAATAAAGCCCACAACAAAAAACGGGACCGTCATCGGTCCCGTTTTTAGACCGAACTTTACCGAATTTTTGACGCAACTCGTTGATATGACGGCAAACTCGCACGTCGTTCTGTCTACGCGGCGGCCAATTCGATCCCCAGCAGGCTGAACGCCCGACGCTGCACTGGCGTCGGGGTGGTCTGGACAGTCAGCGTCATCTGTCCTGCCAAGACCGTGTTGCGGGTCAGCGTCGCCAGATCGCCCAGCAGGGTTCGAAAGCTATGCACCGGCTGGACTTCGCCGTCGGTCCCGTCGATGCGCTGCGTCGACGCTTTGCGGTATGCGGCCTTCGAGACCTTGGCCTTGGCCACCGGCGAGGCCCGCCCGGCCTCAGCCGCTGCCCGGTCATGGTCGTCGAACAACATCGGCGCCAAGGGCTGGCGCATATGCCATTCCAGATAATACGCCAGCATACACAGCAACACATGCGCCCGCACCCGCGGCGCGGTCCAGTGGAACACCGGTCGCAACTCCAGATCGACCGTCTTGATGCAGCGGAACGCGCGTTCCACCTGAGCCAAGGATTTGTAGGCCCGCACTGTCCCGGCGGCATCGACCATCTCGACCGGGAGGCTGGTGCGCAGCACGTAAAAGCCATCGAACCGGGCTTCATCGGCGATGGCCTCGGCCTTGCGGGTAAAACCGAAGGCAGTGTCGGTGATGGTCAGCTCGAAGTGCTTGGCCATCTTGCGCTTGCCCAGGACGGCGCCGACGGCCTTGCCGATCTCGGCCGCCCCGTGCAGCGGGTTCTTCTCACGCGTCACCCGCGCCTGGATCTTGCTCAGGTCGGCCTCGGTCAGCGCCAGCAACTCGTCGCGCTTGCGCCGTCGTTCCTCGGCCAGCAGCGGGTTTTTGCACACTACCAGCCGCTCGCCCGGATAGTCCGGGCTGCTGATCTCGGCCATATCCCGTGTGTCGAACACAGGGCGATTCATTAAACTGCTGCGATCATTTGTGTGGCTCGGCTTCGGTTGTCCTGGAAATGCTCGATTGCCCTTGTGGGTGACCGTGGAACCGAGCGCATGACTTTGAGAGCGAAGCTGGTGAGCGAGAAGACATTACGGGGTGCGTTGTCGAGCCGGTTGGTGTAGCCATCTTCTCCGAGCATGACGTCTTTGTTTCGATGCATGATCTCGATACCCCAATGCTTGCGGTTGAGGTTGAGAAGGTATTCAGCCGATGCTTCGTCTTTGGTCAGGCTGGTGATGAGATAGGCAATTTCCTGTTGCTCCTGCCACACGCCCTTCACCCTGCGTTGGCGTGAGCGGGTCACACGGCATATCTGGCTGACGGTTGGCCATTCCTGCGTGATGTCTGCGGCTTGGGCCGGCAACACTTCGATCTTGCGCCGTTCGATACGTCCATGCGCCTTGGTGGCGCCGCTATCGAAAGTTGCGAGGGGGAAAAACCGGCCTCCGCGAAGGCCGTTTCAATATTTTTTCGCAATGTCTTTTGGTTGTTTTTGACGGGAAGAAGGTAGTCCCGCCAGCGTCCACCACGGTCTGTGCAATGGCCCTCTGGCAGAAGATCGCATCACCGGTGACAATCCGGTCGCGCAAATCAAGCCGGCGAGTAACTTCAGTGCATCAGGAATTTCCAGCCCCTTGCCGCGTGACGCCTCATGCGAAAGGATCGTCTGCAGACCTCCACAAAAAGCTGACAGCACGTGCTCGGCGCGGCCATCTCCATCCTTGCTTGCCCGCAGTGTCTTGCCGTCTATGGCAATATGACGGTCATCACTGTTATCCGCCAGCACGACCGCGCCCAGGATATCGGCAACGGCCTGGGCATCGAGGATGCGCAGCGTTTCGGTCAGCGTCGCGTGACAGGGGGTATGGCCACGCATAAAACCCAATTGCCGCTTTTGCACGTCGTCAGACTTCGCCCCAGAAGAAACGTGCCTTCATGCCCCGCCGCCCACAAAGCATGGAAACCAAAATCAGACCGAGGATCGACCAAAGCCTGTAATCCCGTCCTTGCCGACCACGCGGATCGGGGATCCGTTCCAAAACCTTCTTCAACTCATCGCCCAAACCTCAAAATCAGAGGTACTACCGAATCAATACAAAAATCGCGTCGGATCAATAGGATATGGACTTCAACAAATTGCCCTGTG
>CAWACI010000004.1:0-108685 GCA_963780465.1 uncultured Pseudomonadota bacterium | reverse complement strand
TCGAACGAAACCCTGGTTATTGGACGAGGCGGCGGCGGCGCTCAAGGCGCGGATGATCAACGCCACCGATGGCCTGCGGTGGCAACCCGTGACGAGCACGGCTTCTCTGAAGCCGTGCTCGTCACTCTTTGTCACCGTCCAGATAGTCGCCCGCCACAGGGGGGGGCAGGTCAAGCAGGAGCCCTGCACTGTGGATGTCCGGCGGTTTCGCGGCCGTCAAACGCTTGCATTCCTGGTCTTCGGCTGCCTCATTAGCAGCCGCTATCAACGCGTCATATTCGGCGCGCGACAGCACGACGAGTTCTTCGCCAGCGGCCGTGCGAATAATTTGCGGTTCGTTCACGGCCTTCATGGTTGTTACGAAATGGCGTTCAGCGCCTGCTCCGATCTGGAGCAGGGCTGAACAGCTGGCGCTTTGCGCCGTCATCTGGTGAAGGCATCCCAGCCCCACCAGAAGATGACGCCGAAGCTATGGCCAGGAGGGCGGCCATTAGTCTGGGCCGTACTGGCTGTGACGCCACGGGCCCAGGCGAGAATAAGTTTTTGCGCCGCTTATTTTTAAAAAGCGGCCGCTTTCCTCTCCTTGTTGCCGATCATTGGACGGCGGCCGATGAAGAAGGTGAGGGCGGCCGCCATGAGCGCGAGGAACACCATCGGCAGCAGCGCCATGCTGAAGCTGCCAGAGAGGTCCTTGATCCAGCCGAGGAGGAAGGGGCAGACCATCCCCGCGATGCTGCCGAGCGCGGAGACCTGGGCGATACCGACGGCCGAAGCCCCGTCGGACAGGGATTCCGTGGCCAGGGCGAACATCGGCGCCTTCCCCGCGTAGACGCCGACGAGTGTGGCGATCAGAGCGATCACTGTGAGCGTAAGGGTCGACAGCATCATGCAGGCGATCAGGCCAAGCGCGGAAAGGAGCAGCGGCAGCGCCGTGTGCCAGATGCGTTCGGCCGTCTTGTCGGACCGCTTGGCCCAGAGAACCATGGCGACGGCCGCAATCCCGAAGGGGATAGCGTTCAGGAAGCCGGTCTGCAGATTGGTTAGGCCGAATGATTTGATGATCTGCGGCTGCCATAAGGACATAGCATTGCCGGCGCCCAGGCTACCGGCATAGATGAACGCCAGCGCGAGTATGCGTGGATGCAGCATCGTCCGCCAGACCGAATTGGTCGCCACGGGCGCAGGGGCGCTCCGCTCCGCCGCCAGCTTGGCCTCGAGCCAATTCAGCTCCCGCGCGTTCAGCCAACGCGCATTCTGCGGTCGGCTTGGCAGCCAAGCCAGCGCGACGATGCCAAGGATCACCGCGGGCAACGCTTCGATAATGAACACCCATTGCCAACCGTGCAGGCCGAGCCACCCCTCGGTGTCGAGTAGCGCGCCGGAAATCGGCGAGCCGATGAAGCTCGAGAGCGGCAAGGCTAATATGAACAGGCTCAGTGCCTTCGCCCGGTATGCGCGCGGGAACCAGTAGGCCAGATACAGGATCACGCCTGGGAAGAACCCGGCTTCTGCCGCGCCGAGCAGAAGACGCATCAGCACGAAGCTCTTTAGGCCCGTGATGAAGGCGGTCGCCCCGGAGATCATACCCCAGGTGATCATGATGCCCGAAATCCACAGGCGCGCACCAAGCTTCATCATCATCATGTTGCTCGGCACGATACAGAGGCAGAGCGTGATGAAGAAGGCGCTTAGCCCCCAGCCGAAGGCCGTCGCGGTAAAATGCAGGTCCTTGTTCATTTCAAGGGCCGCGAAACCGACATTCACGCGGTCGATGTAAGAGACGAACATGCCGATTACGACGAAGGGAAGGATCCGTAGACTGACCTTCCGCATCGCCGCAGCCTCTATATCGCTTGAATCACCTGCTCTTCTGCCTCGATCGCGATCTCGTGCATTGTTCCTCCCGGCTTGTTGGGTATCGCGTGCTGTCTTGCATACCTGATTTAAAAGATTTTTCGTAGGCGAACATTACGTTGTCCGTGAATCAATATCTTTGGCGTGGCGGAGAACACCGTGCCGACTTCCAGATCATTGGTTAGAGCCTCCACCGCCGCGTGCGCACGCGGAACTGCGAATGCCGCCGCAAACTGCCGCCTATCCTCGAGATCGAGTGGGGCGCACGTGGTGATCAGGGCGCCGGCGCGATCTGCAACCACATTCCGCTGGCCAGACACACGCCCTGACGCAACATGTGTCATTGGTAACCAAATGTCAGCGGAACGTCCAGTAGGGCCGCATTCATTGCGCACAACATAGGCAGTATACGTTTAAATGCCAGGCGCACCAATCCGCAGTCACGTCTTATGCCGTAGGATTAAGCAGTCCGTAAGTAAGTGCATTTTTTTATTCACGTGTTGGGTTGGCTGCGATTCCTTTTCGGCATGAGAGACGATGATGCTCGCAAGTTGGATCACGCAACCATGGAGGCGCTGCGGGTGCGCGCGGTACGCAGCGTGCAAGACGGGGAAAGCCCCGAGATTGTGGCGCGAACATTAAGGGTAACGATCCGGGCTATGTATAAATGGTTGGCGGATTACCGTGGTGGCGGTTGGAATGCCCTGAAGGCGAAGCCTTTGGCAGGTCGTCCGCCGAAGTTAGACGACAGGAAGCTGAAGTGGATTTACGACACCGTGACGCAGAAAACTCCGCAGCAGCTCAAGTTCGAATTTGCACTATGGACGCGGGAGATGGTCGCCGAGTTGATCAAGAGAAAATACGGTATCAGGCTGGCCAGAAACTCCGTCGGCCGCTTGTTGGCGCAGCTCGGCATCACCTGCCAGAAACCTTTGCATCGTGCAATTGAGCGTGACGAGGCGTTGGTTCAAAAATGGCTGAAGAGTGAATATCCGAAGATCAAGAAAATGGCGCAAGCACAAGGCGCTGACATCTATTTTGGCGATGCTGCGCACATGCGTTCGGACCATCACGCGGGACGGACATGGGGCAAACGAGGTCAGACACCTATCGTTGAAACAACAGGCGCTCGCCACAGCCTTAGCCTGATTTCGGCGATTTCATCGAAAGGCCTGATGCGATTTA
This sequence comes from uncultured Pseudomonadota bacterium, assembly GCA_963780465.1. Taxonomy (GTDB): domain Bacteria; phylum Pseudomonadota; class Alphaproteobacteria; order Acetobacterales; family Acetobacteraceae; genus Acidocella. The sequence continues at coordinate 105,646 of CAWACI010000004.1, read as the reverse complement.
TGATTAAGGAAAAAGGCGGTGTGAACGCCGATGTGTTCATTGAGTTTCTGAAGCGGCTCATGATCGGCGCTGTGCGAACGATTTTTCTGATCGTCGATAATGGTCCCGCCCATCGCGCGAAAAAGACAACAGCATTTGTTGAAACGCTCGGCGGGAAATTGAAGCTGTTTTTCCTGCCACCCTACTCTCCAGACCGCAATCCCGACGAACTCGTTTGGAAACACCTGAAAGCCGATACTGTGGGACGGATGGCCACGACGAGCAAGGCCAACTTCAAAAGAAACGTGGTTTCATCAATGCGTAGCCTCCAAAAAAATCCGCAAAAAATTCGGTTTCCTCTTCTACCCGAAACCTTCTCTGAAATACGCCGCCTAGGCATGAACTTATTTATGGACTAATTAAGAATCATCAGAAAGATCACTTGGCACGAACATCGCTGTTCCGGGCCGGAGCTCAGGCCTCATTCCTGAGGATAGAATACGAAGGCTGGAGCGATGCAGATCGTGGAGAAAAAGACGTGGGCGCAGCGGTCATATCCGGTTGCAACGCGATGTCATTGCACAAACCAATTGTACAATGTCTTATGTGGGCCCCGCGCTTTTGGCGCATCCTTTGACCGCAGCCGATGCCGGATCACGTAAACGATCCCGCTGACCAGCCGTCGGTCATTAACCCACGGCACGCCGCGCACGAGATGAAGGCTGATGGTGAACGATCCGCCGATACGACGCCGCGCTCATCGAAATATCTGAACAAGCTGATTGAGCAAGATCATCATGGTATGAAACGCCGCATCGGTCCGATGCTCGGCTTCAAATGGTTCAGGCCTGCCGCAATTGCCCTCGCCGGTATCGAACTGCGGCGTCGGATTTATGAGAGGCCATTCAACGTCGCCAGGTTTCACCTTAAAAAGAGACGTATGGCCGCCGTCTGGAACGCGCGGTTGGCAGCACAATAAAACGGGAACCTCCGGGGACGCATGATGGCCCCGGCACAAATTGCACCAGGGATCAGGCGCAGGCTGATGCGTTTGAGTGTACCGATCGGTTCTATAACCAACGCCGCCGCCACGCGGCGATCGGCCTTCTCAATCCTGCGGAATTCAAACCGCGATGGGGCTTTGCCGCAGGTCTATGGTGGAAGGATATCAGAAGACGGACATGGATTTCCCTCCTTGAAGTGTTGGAAGGAGTTCCTTAGCGACTAATACAATAGTTGCTTGTTCAAGATGTTCTTCATGTTTTCGATCCGCCCCTCGAGGAAACAGCGGATATTGTATGTGAAGATGTCCGTGATTTTTGCATTTTCGGTCCTGACGGTGCTCGCGGAATGAGGGCTGATCAGCACGTTCGGCATGTCCCAGAGTGGGCTGTCAGGCGAGAGCGGCTCGACCGTCGTGACGTCGAGGGCGGCGTAGCCGAGATGCCCGCTGCGTAAGTGCTTGATCAGCGCCTGCTCGTCGACGACCTGCCCGCGTCCTATGTTGACGACGGCCGCCCCCTTTCGCATGGCAGCGAAGGCTGCGTCATCGATCATGTTCTCGGTCTCCGCGGTGTGCGGCACCGTTATCACCAAGGCATCGGCCATTCCAAGAGCCTTGGTGAGGGTCTCACGTCCATGGATCTCGTCGAAGAGAGAAACGGTGCTCCGCTCCTTGTCCGGATGTCGCGCCACCGCGACGACACGCATGTCGAGCGCGCGCGCCACTTTGGCTACGCCGCGCGCCAGATCGCCGGCGCCAAGCACCGTCACCGTCCGCCCCGCGACCTCCTCGCCGCAGGTGCGGATCCAGCGATGCGCCCGCTGCTCCGCGTCAAGGTAGCGCAGGCCGCGGAAATACGAGAGCAGCGCCATGAATACGAACTCGGCCAATGGGCCGGCATGAACGCCGCGCGCCGTCGTGACAAGGATGTCAGACGTCTGCAAGCCGAGCGCCTTGACGCTCGGGCCCACGCCGGTGCTGGTCGTCTGTATCCATTTCAGCTTCTTCGCAGCCGCGAGGTCCTCGGCGCATGCTGGCAGATCCCAAAGGATGTCCGCCGTCGCGAGAGCGGCTTGCCAGCGTCTTTCCTGATCCGGATTGCGAATGAACGGCGCGCCAGTGTGATCGGCGATGTAGCGGATCGGCGGCAGAAGGTCAGGCTCGAAGATGACATCGATCCGATCCGCTGCGACCGCGCGAATGCGGTCAACATTCTCCCGCTCCAGCGGGGACGCGATAAGGACTTTTAACCCCACGTTTCAGCTTCCTCCAAGAATGCCTCGTACATCAGGCGTCGTGACCTGAGGTTTGTCATATTCTGAAGTCGCGCCGCGTGCTGCGGACGCGCCTGCCAGGGTCAGGCCACTTCCGCAACACTGAAGACCCGGAGACCAACCTCCTGGGTGCCGTGTTCGCAGACAACTTTGAGCGTCTGTCCCTGATCCGACGGGACGGCCTTTCCGTGGCACGCAGGAACGATACCGGGGGCCGTCGTCGGCAAGTTTTCCATCATCTTCCTCCGTTATTGAGAAGCCCCGGTATGGTCGCCTGAACATCAGACTTGCGTTGTTAGCCAAAAATATCAGTGCGCAACCATAGGCACGCGAATTCTATTCAGTCAACACTGTGGAACAGGATGACAAATCGAGCGGAACGGCCTGGTTATTGAGCAAAACTGCGGCGATAGATCGATTCACATCAATCGGTGCGGTCTTCCATCGACGTGCGTTCTCCCGCCGGCCAACTACATGGGAAACGGTCTCTCCTTATGTTTACGCTGAAAATCCGCATCGAAGGAGGCGCCCGCCACTATCATCCTAAACGTTTGAAATAAATAAGATAACTTAAACTTTCATCCACCGGCTTGAGCGGGCCAGAATGAAATTCTCTCTGACGGCATTGTCACGTTAATCTGTTACGGTATCGTTTTGCGTTAGTAGCGCTGTAGAGTGCGGTTACGGTGCCTGCTTGACGCGCATCTCCTGGTTCCAAACCTTGAAGGTCGTCGTGCGCATGGCACGATACTTTTTTGCCGTTGTGAGGTGTCGCTGCGGATGAAAATGTCCATAGATGAAAGAGTGGGCTCGTCTAGTGGATAAAGTCCAACATTTGAGTCCGATTTAGGATTCCCATCCAGGCAGCAAGATGCGAATCTGCGGTATGCTCAATGGTATCACAGTGACCGTAACCGCCAAGGACCGCGCCAAACTGGAATCGGTTGTGGCCGATCGGAACAGCCCGCAAAAACATGTCTGGCGGGCGCAGATTATCCTGCTGACTGCCGATGGCTGCGGCACGGCCGAGATCATGCGCGGCAGCGGCACCAGCAAAACGGCTGTCTGGCGCTGGCAAGAACGCTTCATGACCGAGGGCATTGCGGGCCTGTTGCGCGACAAGACCCGTCCGTCGCGCATTGCGCCACTCGGGGCGGCGGTGGAGACGAGGGTCGTGCAGGCAACACTCTCTGACCCTCCGCCTGGCGAGACGACGCACTGGACGGCGCCCGCCATGGCCAAGATTCAAGGCATCAGCGTGAGTTCTGTGCAGCGGATTTGGCGCCGGCATGGCTTGCAGCCGCACCGCACGCGCCACTTCAAGCTTTCCAATGATCCCGAATTTGCCGTCAAGTTGCGCGATATTGTTGGCCTCTACGTCAGCCCGCCGGCCCATGCCATTGTGCTTTCCATCGACGAGAAAAGCCAGATCCAGGCACTCGACCGCACACAGCCTGGCTTGCCGCTGAAAAAGGGCCGCTGCGGCACGATGACGCACGACTATAAGCGGCATGGCACGACCACTCTGTTTGCTGCCCTCAACGTGCTGGACGGAAAAGTTGTCGGCTGCTGCATGAAAAAACACCGGCACCAAGAATATATCCGCTTTCTCAACGCCGTAGAGGCAACTATACCAGCCGGCAAGCATGTCCATGCAATCGTCGACAACTACGCCACCCATAAACATCTGAAGGTGCGCGAATGGTTGGAGGCGCATCCGTGGTGGACTTTCCACTTCACGCCAACATCCGCCTCCTGGCTCAACGCTGTCGAAGGCTTTTTTGCCAAGCTGACGAAGCGGCGCCTTGCCCGTGGCGTGTTCCGATCGGTCGAGGAACTCAAAGACGCGATCGGACGGTTCCTCAACGAAAACAATCAAGACCCACGGCCGTTCCAATGGACAAAAAAGCCCAGCAAAATTTTGGCCGCCGTAAAACGAGGGCACCAAGTGTTAATTCTATCCACTAGCACTACAATTGCCTTTTTATTGAAGTTCTAAATCTCTGTGCCACCATGATTCAGGGCGTGATGAGTGGCGGCGCGTCGGTTGAAGATACACTGTTAGGGTGGACGGCCCAGCGGCATCGAGTGTGCCAATATGGGGTCGAACAACGAACCCAATGAAAGGGCCGCCCAATGGAATTTAAGCGAATATCGATGGACACGTCCAAGCATGTTTTTTCGATCCATGGGGTCGACGAGCAGGAGCGCCCGGGGCTGCGTCGTGAGATCAGGCGCGCTCAAGTCGAGCAGATGGGGCGGACGGCCCCTCGCGGCATCAGTGTGCCATAGTACGGGTCCGTTCAACCTGTAAAAAGGAGCCGCCCACCATGAGCATTACCAGAATTGGACTGGATACCGCAAAGTCTATCTTCCAAGTGCACGGCGTCGACGAGACCGGAAAGGCGACAACAAAGCGCAAGTTGCAAAGGAGCGAGATGATTCCGTTCTTTGAGAAGCTCGAGCCGTGCACAATTTACATGGAGGCGTGCGGCGCCGGTCACTATTGGGCTCGCGTGCTGATCGGCCTCGGCCATGATGTGAAGCTGATCGCGCCTGAGGCGGTCAAGCCGTTTGTGAAGAAGGGCAAGAAGAACGATCCGGCCGATGCCGCAGCCCTCTGCGAGGCCGGAGGCCGACCGAATATAAAGTTCGTGCCGGTAAAAACCGTGGAGCAGCAGGCCATACTGGCCGTGCATTCGGTTCGGGCGCTGCTGGTCAAGCAACAGACGATGCTGTCGAACGCCATGCGTGGCCTGGCGGCGGAATTTGGTCTGATCGTTCCGAAAGGCATCGACAAGCTTGTTGAGCTGATGGCGCTTATCGATTCCGACGAAAGCGTTCCGAAGCAAGCTCGCCAGGCAGGCAGGGAATTGCTTGACCAGCGTGAGGCGGTGGGAGAACGCATTGAGACACTTGAAGCCGAAATCGTCGCTCACGCGCGGCAGGACAAAGCAGCGCGCCGGTTGGCCACGATCCCGGGTGTCGGGCCGATCACGGCGTCCCTGATCGCCGCGACAGTAGCCGACTTTGGTGTATTCAAGAGGGCTCGGGATTTTGCAGCGTGGCTGGGCCTGGTACCGCGGCAGCATTCTACCGGCGGCAAAACCCGGCTTGGCAGGATCACCAAGACGGGCAACCGGGAGATAAGAAAGTGTCTCGTTCTGGGTGCCCAATCAATGACTTTTCGGGCACGGCAATGGAAGAGTGCCGCTGGGGTTTGGACCGATAGTCTGCTCCAACGCCGCCCTTTCAGACTGGTGACAGTCGCATTGGCGAATAAGATAGCGCGCATCGCATGGGCGTTGATGACGCGCGACGAGGTCTACCACGCAAAGGGACGCGTCGTAGCTGCAGCGCAAGTTGTGGCGTGACAACCCTGTGCTTGGTGGGCGACGGGCGAAAGCCCTTCTAACCGGCAGGAAGCGCTGAACCGCGTGATGGGAAAATCTGTAGTCAAGTAAATACAGTTTAGGCAATACCGAGAAGAACAATGTGCCTTGAGCACGCCAAGCAGATTGGTGCCTAACACGTAAGCGAACACCCATGATGGCCAGCGGCAAGTGCCGCATCACAGGCCGGACATAAGGGCGCAACTGACCGGTTCTTTTCCATTTCGATAAGCGCGTCATGAAGAATATGGCTTCCACGCTGTTTGGGGTGGGTGCGTGCTGCACGCCCGTGCCTGCCCGAGCGTGGCGCTGCCACCAAGCTCCGTAAAGCCCGCTTCGCGCCGCTTCGCGGTGGTCTTCGACCAGGCTTGACGGAACTTGGTGGCAGCGCCCTGAAAATCCCAGGCCGGACAGAGAAACGGCGTTCAGCCGAACCAAGAAACTGCGCCGGGCAATGGCCCTGGACCAGGAGGCCGAAGCCGGGTGCGGTGCTTCCCGGCCAATCTGGCCACATCAAACAGCGAGGAACCAATGATGTTCTTGCCAGAACGGGGTCGTCCACATAAGTTCTTCGCTAAACTGGCGCCAACGGAGGTGGTTCTCGAAGCTTGCGCCGGTTCGCATCATTGGGGGCGGGTGCTCGGCAGCATGGGCCACCGGGTGAGGCTGATCCCGCCCCAATACGTGAAGCCGTTCGTGAAGCGGAGCAAGAACGACCGCAACGACGCGGAGGCGATCAGTGAGGCGGCATCACGTCCAAGCATGCGCACGGTTCCGGTCAAATCGGCGGATGAGCAAGCCGCGACGATCATTGTGAAGCATCGGGAGCTCACTCGCCTCATGCCTGAAAGGGCGACGGTGTTGAGCCGGAGCGAGAAGTCAGCCGAGGCCGTAGTAGTCAGCGGGCGACCGTTGGCGAAGGGCCGAACGAGAGAGAGTGAAGTTCACCCGAGGAAATGCGAGGCCATGCGTCAGATGCCGGAAGTGACCGGGAGGCAGGAGAGGGAAGCGGGTGAAGCCCGCCATGGCTCACGCCTTGACGAAGCCGAACATTCGCCTCGGCCCACGAACGACACGGGGCCAGGACTGCTTACGGCGGTCCTGGCGCGAGAGAACCTTCAGCGGGCGCTGAAGCAGGTGCGGTCCAACAAGGGCGCGGCAGGTGTGGACGGGCTGGACATTGACCAGACGGCCTCGATGCTGCGGACCGCGTGGCCCGCCATCCGCGACAGCTTGCTGAAGGGGACGTACCGGCCATCGCCGGTGCGCCGCGTGATAATCCCGAAGCCTGGGGGCGGCGAGCGCGAGCTTGGCATTCCCACGGTGCAGGACCGCCTGATCCAACAGGCGCTCCTGCAAGTCCTTCAGCCGATCCTTGATCCCAGCTTCAGCCAGCACAGCTACGGCTTCCGTCCGGGGCGAAGCGCGCACGATGCCGTCCTCGCGGCGCAGTCGTTCGTGCAGTCCGGGCGGCGAGTCGTAGTGGATGTGGACCTGGAGAAATTCTTCGACCGGGTTGACCACGACATCCTGATCGACCGTCTGCGCCGGAAAGTCCCTGACCCAGGCGTCATTCGCCTGGTTCGCGCCTATCTGAACGCCGACATCGCCGATAGGGATGTGACCATCAAGCGGAGCAGGGGCACGCCGCAGGGCGGACCGCTGTCACCGCTGCTGGCCAACCTACTGTTGGACGAAGTGGACAAGGAGCTTGAACGGCGGGGCCACGCCTTCTGCCGCTATGCCGATGACTGCAACGTCTATGTTCGGTCCAGGCGAGCTGGGGAGCGGGTGATGGCCCTGCTGCGGCGGCTCTACGGTCAGCTTCACCTGACGGTGAACGAGGCCAAGAGCGCCATCGCCTCCGTCTTTGGCCGCAAATTCCTCGGCTACGCCTTCTGGGCGGCGCCGGGTGGTGTGGTCAAACGGCGCGTCGCCAGTAAGGCGATCAAAACGTTCAAGGTGTAAAATCGCTTGCAATAGTGACCCCCTGAGGGGTCGTTTTCGCGTCCAATACCGACCCCTCTGACGTTTTTATGTCAGCATTCTTTCTGCGTGCCTCTAACGGGCTGGGGAGGATAATTTGGGGGATGATTGGGGTGGATTTAATTGGCGATATCCGGCGTGCGTATTTTGAGGAGCAGGTTGCCGATCAAGGAGATCGTGCGGCTGCCTGTCGGTTTCGCGGGCGACGGTGCGCAAGGTAGTCCGTGGTCAAGTGACCTTCGTTCAAGTATGATCGTGGCGTTCAGCCGGCGCCAAAGCTTGGGGCCTGGCTGGCTGTTTTGACCGGAGATTCTGGCTCTGGAGGCGAAGTTGCCGCGCCGGCGAGCGGCGTTCCACGCAGCGTTTGTTCGAGGAGCTGCGTGGCCGGCGGCTATGATGGCGCGCATGACAGCGTGCATCGGTTTGTGAAGGCGTGGCGCGCTGAGCAGGCGCGGCTGCCGGCCAAAGCCTATGTACCGCTGAGTTTTGCGCCTGGCGAGGCGTACCAGTTCGACTGGAGCCACGAGACCATCACGCTGCAGGGCCTGCCGGTGGTGATCAAGGCGGCGCATATGAAGCTGTCCTACAGCCGGATGCCGTTTGTTCGGGCGTATCACCGTGAGACCCAGGAGTTGGTGTTTGACGCGCATGACAAGGCATTTGGTTTTTTTGGCGGAGTCTGCCGGGTTGGTATCTACGACAACATGAAGACCGCGGTGGAGGCGATCTTTATCGGCAAAGGCCCGCAAGTATAATCAGCGTTTTTTGCAAATGTGCTCGCACCATCTGGTTGAACCCCGTGCCTGTACGCCGGCGGCGGGCTGGGAGAAGGGGCAGATTGAAAATCAGGTTGGTAACATGCGTGACCGGCTGTTCCTGCCCAAGCCGCGGGTAAAAAGCCTGGCCGAGTTGAATGCCTGGTTGGAGGAGCAATGCGTTGCCCATGCCAAAGCCACGATGCATCCAGAGTTCAAGGACCGGACGATCTGGGCGGTATTCCAGGAAGAACGCGCCAGCCTGATGGAATTGCGTGGCCCGTTCGATGGCTTTGTTGAGAAGGCGGTGCGCGCCACCACGACCTGCCTGATCATGGCCGACCATAACCGCTACAGCGTGGATGCGCGCGCCGCCGGGCAGATGGTGCTGGTGCGCTCACACGCCGAGCGTATCGTGGTGCTGCTGGGCGATGAGGTTGTGGCCGACCATCCACGGCATTTCAGGCGCGATCAGGTTGATTTATAATGCCTGGCACTATTTGCCGATTTTGCTGCGTAAACCAGGTGCCTTGCGCAACGGTGCGCCATTCAAGGATTGGGGGCTTCCGGCGGGATTGGCCGAGGTGCGGAGCAAACTACAGGACCACGCCGATGGTGACCGGCAGTTCGTGAAAATTCTAGGCGCGGTGCTGGAGCACGGCTTGGCGGCGGTGGAAGCGGCCTGCGCGAGGCGCTGGAGGCGGGACTTGCCAGCGGCGATGTCATCCTGACCGTGTTGGCACGACGGCTGCAACCGGTGCTGCCGCCCAGCATTACCACGCCCGATGCGCTACGCCTGAAATTTGAACCCACCGCCGATTGTGGCCGCTATGACAGCCTGCGGCGGGCCGCGTGATGGAGCGCCAGGACATTTTGGCAGCGATGACCGAGCTGAAACTTCTCGGCATGCGCGCCGCCTTTGATGAGATCTTGGGCAAAGGCATGGCCCGGCGCGATGAGTTTTATCCGCTGATTGCCAGCCTGATCCGCGCCGAATATACGCACCGCCAGGCCCGCTCGATCAGCTACCGGATTACCGGCGCCAAATTCCCGGTGCTGAAAGATCTGGATAAATTTACCTTCGCTGGCACCGTGATCGACGAAGCCCTGGTGCGCGAACTGGCCACCGGCGCCTTCCTGGATGCTAGGCGCAATGCGATCTTTATCGGTGGCACCGGCACCGGCAAGACGCATCTGTGCATCGCCGTTGCCTCTGCCGTCATCCGCGCCAAAGCCCGCGGCCGGTTCTACAACCTTGTCGATCTCGTCAACCAGCTGGAACAGGAGAAAGCCGCCGGCCGCAGCGGCAGGCTGGTGGAGAAACTGCTGCGCTATGATCTCATCGTGATCGACGAACTCGGCTATCTGCCGTTCAGCCAGTCCGGCGGCCAGTTGCTGTTCCACCTGATCAGCAAGCTCTACGAAAATACCTCGCTGCTGATTACCACCAATCTCGCCTTCGCCGACTGGCCGCAGGTTTTTGGCGATGCCAAAATGACCACCGCCATGCTGGACCGCCTGACCCACCATTGCGACATCGTCGAGACCGGCAACGAGAGCTGGCGCTTCAAAAACCGCGGCTGACGTCACCCGCTCCGCTCAAGGGTCAAATCAACTCAAGTAGGTACGGCCCTGCCTGCCTTGCGCCTTAAGGCGCAAGGCAGGCAGGGCCGTACCTACTTGAGTAAGCAAAAACTAACGCCTGGACAATCACTAAACTAACGCCGAGGGGGTCAACATTGGAAGCGAAAAAGGGGTCACGGTTGGAAGCGATTTGACAGTTCAAGGACCGTATCCGTGAATTGACGCCCCGTGTAACGGGACGCTCGATGCACATGGTAACGGAGCGGCTGCGTTCCTTCGTACTGGGATGGAGGGCCTACTTCAGGCTGGCGCAAACGCCCAGCGTCTGGCGACAGCTGGACGAATGGATGCGCCATCGCCTGCGGGCCATCCAACTCAAACAGTGGAAGCGCGGTAGGACGATCTTCCGGGAACTGACGGCCTTGGGGGCCAAACCCAATGTAGCCCAGCGGGTAGCGGGAAACGCCCGTAGCTGGTGGCGCAACAGCGGGATGCTCCTCAATGCCGTCCTCACAATCGCCTGGGCCGACCAGATCGGAATGCCCAGACTTGCCTAACCTCAATCTCTCGAACCGCCCGGTGCGGACCCGCATGCCGGGTGGTGTGGCAGGGGAGCGATCAGCAATGATCGCCCCCTATGCCGATTGCTGCTCGGCAACGAGCCGCGCAAGACCGGATGGATGCGCGCCGAGGCTGCGGGTGATGCTGGCCCCTGGCGGCAACAAGCTCTGTTGGGACGCGGTCGCTGGGATGCCGAGGCATTGCGCGATGTCGTGCGGGACTATGTGGTTGAGCATCTGGCCGCAGACGATGCGGTTCTCGTGATCGACGAGACCGGGTTCCTCAAACAGGGCCGGACGTCATGTGGCGTTGGCCGGCAATACACGGCCTCTGTGGGCAAGATCACAAACTGCCAGATTGGCGTGTTTGCGGCCTATGTCTCGCACAAGGGCCATGCGTTCATCGACCGGGCGCTGTATCTGCCGGCGCACCGGCACGGCACCAGAGACGGTCGATCGATGCGAAGAATTGCTTCGCTCGTGCGCCAACGATCGTGAGTCAAGTTCGTCGAGCCTTGGCCAAGGACAACGGGGTGACGCGGTTGCCATTTCGTAAATGGCAACGTAGATAGCTTCACTGTGTCCTTAAGCATATGCACGTAACTTATAACTATGTAATGCGTCGTAATAACATGTAGGTAATAAAGATGCCGTTATGATGTTACGATAATTGTACGATTTAGATCGTTGTTGCTGAGGCTCAGCTATTCAGTGCGCCGATGGCGGGCCATAAAGGCTACGCGATTTCGGTGCTGATGGATGTGCTTTCCGGAGTCCTGACTGGCAGTGAATTTGGGCAGGACGTGTTCGGTCCCTATCAAGCAAAAAAGCGAAGCGGCGCTGGGCATCTTATGATCGCGTTGGACATCGCGGTATTCCAGCCTGTTCCGACATTCAATGCTCGAATGGAGGCAATGATCGCAGGTCTTACTCACCGGTTGATAAGTAAGGCTACATTTTAGTAGATTTTTACACGGGTCCTTGTTATGTTCGCCTATGAAGCGTGACGGACGATCTCTTGATCATCAGACATTGGAAGTCATTCGAAAGATGGCGGTAGAGCGCGTTCGCGAGGGTGAATCTCCGTCCACGGTTGTTGCGTCTTATGGTTTTTGTCGTACGACCATCTACAAATGGTTGAAGGCTGCTTCTGCATCCGGCCCTGGCCTACAGGCGAAGCCGTTGGATGGGCGCCCGCGCAAATTGACGCCGCGGCAGGAGAAATTGGTTTTTCGGTGGGTCAATGGCCGTGATCCTCGGCAATACGGCATGGATTTTGGGCTCTGGACTCGTGCGGTCGTGGCTAGTCTGATTGAAGAGAAATTTAAAGTGCAGCTTGGAGTAACCGCCGTTGGAGAATTGCTGGCGAGGTTAGGGCTAACGCCGCAAAAACCGCTGCAACGGGCCTACCAGCGCGACCCAGAAGCAATTGATAAATGGCAGAGCGAGACGTTCCCCGAAATCGCCAAGCTCGCAAAAAAGCAGGGTGGAGAGGTGTATTTTTGGGACGAGTCCGGCTTTCGGGCGGATACCGTGCATGGCAAAACCTGGGCCTTGAAAGGTCAGACGCCGGTCATTGAGCGCCCAGGGCAGCGGCAGACGATCAGCGCGGCATCGGCCGTCAATTCCTCTGGCGCTTTCTGGTACTGCACTTATGAGGGTGGGTTAAATGCCGAGTTATTCGTTGCACTCTTAAAGAGAATGATGCGCGGCCGCCGAAAACCCGTCCACCTGGTGGTAGATGGTTTGCCGGCCCATAAGACCATACTGGTCAAAAACTATGTTGCATCGACCAACGGAGCGCTCACGCTGCATTTCCTGCCGGGCTACGCGCCGGACCTGAACCCCGATGAATTGGTCTGGAGTCACATGAAGCGCACCGGCGTGGCGCGAACACCCTTGCGAAAAGGTGAAAAATTAGCCGAAAAAATCGAAGCTCAACTTGCCGAGATCAAGCGCTTGCCGGAACTTGTGAGATCATTCTTCAAAGCACCGTCTGTAGCCTATATTACCGACTGGTGAGTAACACGATCAAGAAAATCTCGGGTTTTCAGCAACTTCGCGTGCCGCTTGGATACGTCGAAAAATCCCGCCTGTTTCATCCGTCCGCTCCTGAATAGGGCTCGGACGCTTTAAATCATCTGTGGACGCCCCGGTCGGTGCAAGAAGAATCTACCGGATTTCTGATCGCGTAGTCGAATCCCGTCATCTGTCCGGCCTCTGTTGCGGCCGGTCAGTCGCCGCGGGCCCGTATGGGAGTTCATGGATCGGGTCCATATCAGATACGCGTGCTTTAAGCACGGTGATTCAAACTGGTTTTCCCGACCTCGTCTCTTCGACCGTTGCGCCATACTTTCCTTTGGATCTTCCTACGCCGCCGACGACCTCTGGTAGCTGCGGGGCTTATGCCGTCGCGGCGACCGGAGCCTTGTAGACCTCGCCCTTTGCCAAGAGGGCCCAGACGATACGGGCCATCTTGTTCGCCAGGGCGACCGTCACGAGCATGCGTGGCTTACGGGAGTCGGCCTTTTTGGTGTCGATCGCCCGGTCCTTTTCGGCGCGTGCCGGTGAATAGCAGTAGAGCAGTACTTCATTGCGGCCGGCCTCTTGAACCCTCTGAACCTGTACCGACTGGCCTCTGGCGGTCGGAACCTCGATCGCCTTCTCGGGATCGAAGATCCGCGTCTGCTTGCGACTGACCACGACATAGCGATAGCCCTGCTCAGAGCCTGAAAATCTTTCGCCGGGACCTGGTGCAAGGCGCTGTTTCGGCTAAAATCTCCGGCTGAAAGTCCGGCGAAGGTCTACGATGGCATCGGGTGAATCGGCTGTGTTGTTCGAGGCTTTGCCAGAGCAAGCGACACCGGAGCGAGTTGGCGGTGGGTTGCCTCGGCTGCGTTATGCCGAGCGCAGCCAAATCGAATGGCGGCCACTCAGTCTCGATGAACTGGTGCCGGACAGTCATTGCGTGCGTCTGGTGTGGCGTTTTGTCGAGGGTCTCGACCTGACGATGCTGTTTGAGACAATTAAGGCGGTAGATGGCCGGCCGGGCCATCCACCGGCGGATCCGCGCATCCTGCTTGCGCTGTGGCTGTATGCAACGGTGAAGGGGATCGGGAGTGCCCGTGAACTGGCACGGCTGTGCGAGGAACACGTCGCGTTCCGATGGCTGTGCGGCGGGGTCAGCATGAACGCTAAGACGCTGGCGGATTTTCGGGTCGATCATGGGGCGGTGCTGGAGCGCCTGCTGGTGGACAGCTTCACCGCGCTGGTGCAGGCGGGTGTGGCGAGCCTGGAGCGTGTCGCCCAGGATGGGGTGCGGGTTCGCGCCTCGGCGGGGGCGGCATCGTTTCGCCGGCATTCGACCTTGCAGGATTGCCGGCGCGAAGCGGAGCAGGCGATCCAGGACTTGCGTGCGAAACTGGATACCGATCCAGGGTCTGCCAGCCGTCGGCAAGCCGCGGCTCGCCAACGCGCGGTCGAGGAGCGTGAGCAGCGGGTGCGCGCGGCGCTTGCGGTGACCGCGAAACTGCAGGCCCAGCAGCAGGAACAGGCGCGCCGGGATGCCGAGCGTGCCGCGAAGAAGAAAGCGCAGGACGAGGGCAACGGTACGAAGGGCAAGACGAAAACGGCGGAGGGGGAGAAGGAGCCGCGTGAGCCGCGGGCGTCCACTACCGATACACAGGCGCGGATCATGAAGATGGCCGATGGCGGCTTCCGGCCCGCCTACAACGTTCAGTTCGCCACAGACACCAAGAGCACCGCTATCGCTGGTGTATCTGTCGACAATATCGGCTCGGACAAGGGCAAGATGGCGCCGATGAATGACCTCCTGACCGAGCACTATGGCGAACGGCCGAGTCAGCATCTGGTAGACGGCGGGTTCGTCAAGTTCGACGACATCGAAGCGCTGGCGAAGAACGGTGTTGAGACCTTTGCGCCCGTGCCGAGGCCACGCGACGCCAGTCAGGATCGATATGCGCCGCACCCTGATGATTCCCCGGTGGTGGCGGAATGGCGCCGGCGTATGGGGAGCGACGCAGCCAAGGCGATCTACAAGCAGCGGGCGGCCAGCGCGGAATGCGCCAACGCGCAGGCCCGCAATCGAGGACTGACACAGTTTCTGGTGCGTGGATTGGAGAAAGTGAAGACCAGTGCCCTGTGGTACGCCTTGGCCCATAACATGGCCTGCTTCTGGCGCCTGATTCCCGCATAACCTTCAGTTTCGTTACGCAACAATACGACGGAAAACCGCCGCTTCATTGTTGTGCCGCCACCCAGGGCCTCCGCTTCGACGTAGGCTGAGAGACCTCGTGGCAGTCCTTCAGCCGCTCCCAAGTCCTGGCAAGTTGCACGCGATCATCATCAACCCGACGAGTTCGCAATTCATTTTCAGCCTCTCAGTCAGCCAGGTGAGATTGGCCTCGCTGGCGATGCCGGCATCCATCACCACCGTAGCGCCGCTCGGTGCGGCCAGTTCCGCCAGCATTTCTTGCAGTGTGCCGGCCTCGCCGGCATTGCCGGCGAAGACGCGGCTGCGTTTGGGAAAGCCGCTGACGTCGAGCACCAATCCCATGGTCACCAACGGACAATCGCCGCGTTTTGCCTTGCCGATGCCGGCGGCGCTTCCTTCGAAATAGGTGTTCGTCAGATCATAGAGCGTGATCGTCTCGCTCAAATCGAACAGGGATTTCGTGGCCCCGAAGATATGGGCCTCGAGAGCATCGCGATGTTTTAGAAGAGTGTCGGCACTGCGATACAACTGTTGCAGGTCCATCCCCTCATAGTCGTAATCGATCAACTCCCCCAGGGCCGTGCGGTGTTGCAACCAGTCATAAGTCGCCAGCTCGCTGGCCGGAACAGCCATACGGCCGATGATGTTCCCCACTGCCGCGGCGATCTGCGGCTTGTTGAAGCCGAGCGCACGCAGTTTGTCGTCGATGCCGAGACGCCGCAACGTTGTCAGCGCCGCATGCTCCACGCCGACATGGCGGGGCCGGATGAGCTCCAATGTATCGAGATCAACGTCGTGAAACCGATCCGCCGCGGCCGGACGCCCATCCCCGGCCGCCGCTTGGTCTCCGGGGCGGGCGACGATCCTCGCCGCGTAGCGTTGGGCCAACTCTTCGATGGCCGGACTGGGGGTGACCAGCGATGCCTGAGCGCGCAACACATCCTCGATCCGCACCGCCAGGGCCGTCCATTCGGCCTGCGGCAGATCGAAATGTGCCCCCAAATTCAAAACCGTGTGCTGCCGCACGGCTCCGCCGATGCGGGCCGTCTCCACCAACCGAAAGGTAAAATATTCTTCTCCGGTCTTGCCGTTACGGGTCTTGGTGCGCCGAATGAACATGGGGCAACACTGCGCTCTGAAATCGGCAAAAATCAACCAAAATCGACTAAAAACTAAATATTATGGCACTACAAAAATCAGCCGCAGAAGAAATGGCGAATTTCCGCCATTTCTTCTGCGGGAACAGGCCAAAATCCTCCAAAATGACCGGAATCATGTCAAAGATGGGCTAAAAA
Organism: uncultured Pseudomonadota bacterium; assembly: GCA_963780465.1. Lineage (GTDB taxonomy): Bacteria > Pseudomonadota > Alphaproteobacteria > Acetobacterales > Acetobacteraceae > Acidocella. Next base: position 89,584 of record CAWACI010000004.1, on the reverse strand, counting down.
ATAAAATTTTTCTGAGTGACGGCAGCGGAGAGGGGGTAGGCGGCTCCAGAAATACCCCCGGGGGGGAGGGTCGATTGCCCGGCATGCTACCGGCGCGCGGCTCCGATGAGCCCACGAACCATGCGCTCGTGGTTGAGGTCGATGATCTTCCGAGCCTCGCTGCCAGGCGGCGGCAAGGACGGCTCGTTCATGATGGCCTCGCGTTCGACCTGGTCCACCAAAGCGTCTAGGCGGCGTTCTTCCTCCTCTTTGCTGGGGTTTTTCTTGCCGATGAATGCATATGGGTCGAAAGACAATGCGTAGCCAAGGTTGCCCTCGGCTCGGAGGCCGATTTTGAGCATATGTGGAAGAGCCGGGAGAGCCATCTGCATGCTGTGCCCGGTTTCGTGGCGTTCCATCTTTTGAAGGGGCCGGAGCGGGCGGACCATGTCCTATATGCCAGCCACACGATCTGGGAGGATCATGCGCTTTCGAGGCTTGGACCCGGTCAGAAGCGTTGCGCGCGGCCCATGGCAATGCGGGCAATCGCAGCGGTAAGGCGCCGGCCTATCTTGGTGCGCCGGAATTCGAGGGGTTCCAGGTTATTCAAGTGATCAAATAGGGGGCGCGATTGAGTTCGCCCAAAATTCTGGCGAATAATGGCGGCGGCTGTTGATCAACGCTGAGAGGTGCAAGTATGCCGGAGATTATCGTTTACGCCGTCGAGGGCCGTAGCGCAGAACAGAAGCGCAGTCTGATGAAGGACATCACCGATGCGGTGGTGAGGAATTTTAACGCTCAGGCCGAGGCGGTGGTCGTGCAGATTGTGGAATCGGCGAAATACTCCAAGGCCAAGGGCGGAATTCCGTTCACTGAACGCTAAGACCATGCGCCTGACACCCTGGCTGGTTCTGCTGACGGCCGCCGGCATCCTCACCGCCTGCGCTGACCCGCAGGCACAGGCCTACCGGAAACATCCGAAATCTTTCCTGCAAGAACTGGTCTATTGCCAGAACAATTACGCGACGGTGGGAAATACGCCGCAATGCCGCGCGGCGCTGAAAGTGAACGCGCAGCTGTTTCCGGAATAGCCGAGTTCGGCGCAGGCTGGGCAGCGTGCCGCGTTGCCTGGCCTGCGCTCAGTCGTTCACTTCCGGCTTTGGCGTCAGCGCTGTGAACGGATCGGCAAGCGATTGCGGGGGAGCGGCCGGCGTCGCCACGCCTCCCATTTGCGGTTGATGGTGCGCCGCGCCGGCGCTTCGACCAGCCTGTAGGATAGCAGATTGACCGCGAAGGTGAAGGCGAGGGCGACCGGCACCGGGCGTGCCGCGAGTCCCTCGGCCGGGCTAAGAAACCCGGTGTCCCGCCAGTGCTGCAGCAGTTTGTAAAAGACCTGCTGCCACAGATAGAGCGAGAACGAGTAGAGGCCGATTTTGCTGAGCCATTTCGCGCACAGCATCATGAAATGCCTCCCAGTTTAAAGCGCCGTTTGTCCTCGACCCAGGATTGGTGTCTCAGAAGCCGTTAGACAGGCGAAAACGGTACAGCGAATGGTCGTTGGCTTTGGGAAGGTTTAGAAATTTTCAGGAAAAGGCCCCGAAGAAGTCTTGAACATTCTTTAAATATAGAAAATTCCAACATAAATTTACAAAAAGCAAAGTTCAACAAAAATGGAGTGGTGCAGGGCGGCTTTGTAAACGATTATGTGGATTGTAACGAAAAAACCGCGTCTGCAACGGCCTTGTATGCCTGTTTTCTGTGGTATGTCTTGGTTTTACAGGTTCTTGGGCTCTCTGCTGCGGGAGACATGGACGAGGCACATTACCAGCAAGTTACCGTGTGCAGAGTGGCGCGCCGGGGGAAGGCGCCCATCTGCGGTCAAAGCCTCATCGTTTGGACGGGGGCGCAGATAATGGTGAACGAGATGTGTGTGCGTTTATGGGGACTGACATTTTTAACGATCGCTCTGGCCGGCTGCGCCCAAGAGGCGCCGCCGGCTTCGACCGGGATGATGCCGCCTGACGCATTTGGCTATGCCGTGATGGGTGAAGACCCGGCGCTGGCAACCCTCGGTGTTGCGCTGGATGCCTTTATCCATCCGGGCATGATGCAGAACCGCCCGGGGCAGATGGCGCTGGCGGTGGCCTCGCTCGATGCGATGGCCGGGCAGTTTTCCACAGGTGGAAGGTGGATGGCGCTGGATCCGATCACCAAGCAGCAGATGCTGCAGGCCCGCGACCGGGTGCGGGAGATTCTGGGGATCCCGGAAACCGCGCCCTCCCAGGCGGTGATCAATCAGTTGGTGAGCGCCTCCCGGGCGCTCGATGCGGGGGATCAGGCAGCGGCGATGGCGGCCTTGTCGGGCGGGGTCTTCACCCGGCCGGCGGCGCAGAACCTGGCGCTGCTCACGCATTTTCCCTACGTGCCGATCGCCGATCAGGCGCTGATGAATGCCAATCAGGATTTTCTGCCCATGGGCGGGCGAGATGACCGGCCTTAGAGCTTGAGAGGTTTGGGTTGAGCCAGGAAAGCAGCCGCTTTTTGAAAAAAGCGGCGCAAAAACTTTCTGCTCCTCGGGGACTGTGGCGCTGAAACAAGCACGGCCCAGGAGCAGAAGAGTTTTTTTGCTTCTTTTTATTCACCAAAAGAAGTCTTCCTCTTTCCCCATCGCCCGGGGTAGGCCGGGCGATGGGAGCGCAGATTACCGTTCGCCGATGAGCAGAATATGCGCGGCGCGGTTGATGAAGCGCGGGTCTGAGGCGTAGCGGTATTCCAGCACGTCGAGATCGGAAGCGAACTCGGCCTCGCCGTCGAACGTGGCGGGGTTCCAGCGGCTGTCGGTCGCGAAGCGGCTATGGAACACGTCCAGGCCGAACAGCTCAGCTTGCGTCAGATGCGGCCGGAACAGTCCATCGAGCTCGGTACTGGTGAAAAGATGCGAGGTGAAGCCGATATGCTCGCCGTTGAGCATGTCGATTTCCATGCGGTCGGTCACGTTGTCCTGCTGGAAGGCCCGGGCGTGGTCGAGCGAGTCGACATAGATCGTCGGCAGGCTGCCGGCCGCGCGCACGGTGACGAAGAGCGAGTCCTGCGTCACCCGGACGAGCTCCTTGGCCACCTGGCTGTGCGCCGTCACGGGAAGGTGGTTGAGCACGCCGTAGAGGCAGATGCAGAGGTCAAATTCCTGGTCCGTGAAGGCCGGACCGTCGGTGATGTCGCGGACCAGAAAATTCATCCGGACCGCGAGATCGTCGATGCCGCCGAGCGTGGATTTCGCCAAAGCGATCATGGCCGGGGAGATGTCGAACCCGAAGGCGTTGACCCGCTCGAAACCGAGCGCCCGGGCGCGCAAGGTGATGCGGCGGAGCCAGGTGCCGGGGCCGCAGCCGGCATCGAGCAGCGAGAGCGTGCGGCGGCCGGAGGCATACAGGCGCATCAGGGTCGCATCGAGCCGGCGCCAGATTTCCCGATCGGCGAAACTGTAGCGGCTGGTGAAGTCGAAGGGGCGGCTGGCGTCGCCATCGGCGTAAGCGAGGTAATCGCGGCCCGCCATGTCATAGGCCTGCGCAGTCTGTTTCGATGGCGCCATAGGGGCGCGGAAAGAAAGCTGATTTGTCGTAAGGGGTCTCACAGCGCTCTCCAATTTGTCGGCGACAGCCTTATGGCTGGTCCGCCGGTTGCGGCGGTTTACCGCACCGGCAAAGCCATAAAGGGCGGTGGCGGCGTTAAACCGCCATGTGAAAGACAGGCGCTTAGCCTAAAATGCGAATAAATTTATGCCTCTCCGGCGGGTTCCGGCAGGGGCAAAAGCAGGGCGCACCGGGACATGAGGCGTTCCGGCCATCGCGGCGTCTTCACAAAATCTTTATGCAATTTCCTGGATTCCGCATCGTGAATTTATCCCGCGCCGCGTATTGGCATGAGCCATGGTTCAGCGAAGGACGTGAGCTTGATCTTGAATAACCATCGACGGCGACGAGAAAACAGAAACTCCGAAACCCGTCACGCCTTCCATGTTACGGCAACAGCGCAGCGCCGAAAGACTGCGCCGCTTCGACCGGACGATCATCTTCGGTTACGGCATGTTCGCCGCGGTTCTGCTGTTGCGCCTGACCTTTGGCGATGCGTTCGCCTTGTCCAAAGTGGCGCAGGTGGGCGACCAGCTTCATTACGCCCCGCATTTTGCTTCCGTTACCGCGCCTGTTACCGCCGTGCCGGCCCGGCTGGTCGCGGGCCCATGGTCGCCGCCCGGCCGCAGCTGTATGCTGGATGTGCCGACGATGATGCAGCCTGGTGGCACGGTTTCAGTTCTGGCGGTGCGCGATGACGGTGTGATGCTGTCCTGGGCTGGCGGGGCGACCGCGCCGGGCGCCCAGGATTGCCGCGGCGGCCAGAATGTTCTGGTCTCCGATCAGGGCTACCGGCGGCTGGTGATGGCGCATGCGCCGGATGGCGGTCCTTAGGGCCTGACAGGCTTCGGGCAAAGCAGGAAAGCAGCCGCTTTTTGAAAAAAGCGGCGCAAAACTTTTGTTTATTTGGGACTGTGGCGCTGAAACCAGCACGGCCCAGTTTACAGAAGTTTTTTTGCTACTTTTTGTTCACAAAAATTAGCCTTCATCTTCGCTTGGACACGATGCGTCCTAAACCTGCCGCGCTAGCGGACGATGTCCCAACCGGTCTGTGCCATCACCTTCGTCACCTCGTGCATGGCGATGCCGCGCGCATCGGCAGCGTTGCCGGCCAGGGCCCGTGCATAGACGCCCTCGACGATGGCGGCGCTGCGGAACATCGCGAAGCCGAGGAAGAATTTTTTATCCGCAATCCCGGTTCGTCCCGTGGTGCGGCAATACAGATCCAGCATGTCGTCCTCGGAGGCGAGGCCGTGCGCGGCGAGGTCGAGCCCGCCATAGCCGTGTAGCGGCCCGGCGATGTGCGGCAGGTGGAACGGCATGCAGCAATAAGCGAGATCGGCCAGCGGGTGGCCGAGCGTGGCCAGTTCCCAGTCCAGCACGGCGATGATGCGGGGTTCCGTGTCATGCACCATCACGTTGCCGAGCCGGAAGTCGCCATGGGCGATGGCGCTTTCATCCCGTTCCGGCATATGTGTGCCGAGCCACTCCATCAGCTTTGTCATGGCGGGCAGGTCCTCGGTCTGCGCCGCCTCGTACTGGCCGCGCCAGCGGGCGAGCTGCCGCGCCACGTACTGCGTCGGCCGGCCGAAATCGGCTAGGCCAAGGGCGGTGTAGTCCACCGCATGCAGATGGCCGATGGCGGTGAACAACTCCCGTTGCACCGCGCCGCGCGCCGCCGGCGCCAGCTCCGGCATCAACACGTCGGAAAAAACCCGGCCAGGCAGAAAATCCATGACGTAGAATGCGGTGCCGATGATCGCGGGGTCGGCGCAGTACAGGCGCATCGTGGCGACCGGCACGTTGGTGTCACGCAGGGCGTCCTGGATGCGGTATTCACGGTCGATCTGATGCGCCGAGGGGAGCAGGGCGCCCGGCGGCTTTTTCCGCAGCACGTATTTTTGGGTCGCTGTCTCCAGCAGGAAGGTCGGGTTGGACTGGCCGCCCTGGAACTGGCGCAGCCGGGCGTCCTTGGGAAAACCTTCCAGATGGTCGTGCAGATAGGCGAAGAGCAGCGCCGGGTCGAAGCGATGCGCCGGCAGCGGCTCGATGAGAACCGGGCCGCCCATCACAGCCCGCCGGTGATGGTGGAACCGCCATCGACGACGATCGCCTGGCCGGTGATATAGGCGGAAGCCGGCATGGCGAGAAACGCGCCGACACTGCCGATATCCTGCGGCGCGCCGATGCGCCCGAGCGGCGTTGCCGTCTCCACCGCGCGCAGCGTGTCCGGATTGTCCCAAAGCGCGCGGGCAAAATCGGTTTTCACGAGGCCAGGCAGGATGGCGTTGACGCGGATGTTTTTCGGCCCCCATTCCACCGCTAGGTTCTGCATCAGACCGAGCTCGGCCAGCTTGGAGATGTTATAGGCGGGGATGGCGGTGCTGCCGCGCAGCGCGCCGATCGAGGAAATCAGGGTGAAGCTGCCGCCGCCCTGGGCGGCGATTTCCGGCAGCGCCATGTTGGCGAGCCAGAGCGTGGATTTGAGGTTGACCGCCATGATCTTGTCCCAGGCCTCGTCGGCGATGCCGGAGAGCGGGCCATAATACGGGTTGACCGCGACATTGGCGACCACCGCATCAAGCCGCCCGAATTTTTGCGCTGTGGCCTGCAGCAGAGCAGTGAGATCGTCCCGCGAGCCGGTGTTGCATTTGAGCGCGATCGCCTTTCCGCCCTGGGCGATGATGCCGTCGCGCACGGCCTCGCTGGCCTCCAGCTTGCGGGAGGAAATCACCACCGCGGCGCCGCGCGCGGCCATGGTCTCGGCGATGGCGCGGCCGATACCGCGCGACGAACCGGTGACGATGGCCACCTTCCCATCCAGGCGAAACAAATCACTCATGCGGACGTTTCCCTTTTATGATCGTTTTTCTTTCATTTAGAACTAGATTGGTTTTGGCAGAAACAAGTAAGTAGCCGCTTTTTTGAAAAAAAGCGGCGCAAAAAACTTTTGCTGACTCCGGGACTGTGGCGTTGAAACCAGCACGGCCCAGGAACAGAAGAGTTTTTTGCTTCTTTTTTTCAAAAAAGAAGCGCTTCTCTTCGCTCCATATCCTGAAACATGCTTGCCGAAACCGCGCGCCGCCCGCAGACTGGGAAAAACGAGGAACGCTGGAATGAGCATGACCTATTCGCCGAAGGTCGAGGCGCTGCGGGCGCGTGTCGCGGATTTCATGGCCGCGCATATCTATCCGAACGAGACGGCGTTGTTCGCGGCGACGCATCTGGCGGCGGATCGCTGGCAGCCTTTGGCGCTGCTGGAGGAGATCAAAGCACAGGCGCGGGCGGCGGGGCTGTGGAACCTGTTTCTGCCCGACAGCGAATACGGTGCGGGCCTGACCAACAGCGAATACGCGCCGCTGGCCGAGCTGATGGGCCGCTCGCCCTTCGCGCCGGAGGCGTTCAACTGTTCCGCGCCGGATACCGGGAATATGGAAGTGCTCGTGCGCTACGGCACGGCGGCGCAGAAGCAACGCTGGCTGCAACTATTGCTGGAGGGCAAAATCCGCTCGGCTTTCGCCATGACCGAGCCGAACGTGGCCTCGTCCGATGCGACGAATATCGAAACCTCCATCATCCGCGACTGCGATGATTATGTGATCGACGGGCATAAATGGTGGATTTCCGGCGCGCCTGATCCGCGCTGCAAGATTTTCATTGTCATGGGCAAGAGCGATCCCGGCAATGCGGACCGTTACCGCCAGCAATCGATGATCCTGGTGCCGAATCCGCATCCGGGCGTCACTATCAAACGGCCGTTGCCGGTGTTCGGCTACGATGACGCGCCGCACGGCCATGCGGAGCTCATCTTCGAGAATGTGCGCGTGCCGGCGGAGAACATTCTGCTGGGCGAGGGCAGGGGGTTCGAGATCGCGCAGGGGCGGCTGGGGCCGGGGCGGATTCATCACTGCATGCGCTCGATCGGTGCTGCGGAGCGGGCGCTGGAGCGGATGATCAGGCGGCTTGGCACGCGCGTGGCGTTCGGCAAGCCGGTGGCGGAGCAAAGCCTGTGGCGTGAGCGGATCGCGGAATCGCGCATCATGATCGACCAGGCGCGGCTGCTCTGCCTGCACGCCGCGCAGTTGATGGACAATGTGGGGAACAAGGCGGCGCGGGCGGAGATCGCCATGATCAAGGTCGTGGCGCCGAATGTCGCGGGCAAGGTGATCGATTGGGCGATCCAGGCTTTTGGCGGCGGTGGCGTGGCGGATGCCTGGCTCGCCAGCGCCTATGCGTGGCAGCGGAGCCTGCGCTTTGCCGACGGGCCGGACGAGGTGCACCGCGACCAGCTGGCGCGGATGGAGCAGAAGGCGGTTGCCGAGGGCGATCCGGCACGCAGCGGCGGCGGGGCGGAGGTGATCGTCGCTGATGGGCTGTCGCGCCCCGGCCTGTGGCCGTGAATAACGTTGGGTTATAAAACGATATGCAGGACCGGAGCGCGGCCTGCGAATGAGGCTTGGCGCCAGGCCAGCTTGCCGAAATTTAATCGGCTTCGTCCTGCCGCCGAATTGCTCTGGCCGGGCAAATTCCGTAGGCCGGAACAAACGGTAAAAACCACTTGGGGAATGTCATGAACGCGATTCAGTCGCCGCTTATTTGTCTCAATCCCGCCGATAATGTCGCGGTGGCGCGCGTCAGCCTGCAGCCGGGAACGGCGTTGGCGGAGCCGCAGCTGCGCACGGAGAGCGCGATCGGCCGCGGCCATAAAATCGCGCTGAGGCCGATCGCCAAGGGGGAGCCGGTGGTGAAATACGGCCAGGTGATCGGCGTCGCCACGCGCGACATCGCGCCGGGCGCGCTGGTGCACACCGAGAATCTGGCGATCAGCGCGGTGAATTTGCAGCATGAATTCTGCGTGGATGCAAAGCCGACGGCGTTTGTGCCGGCGGCGCAGCGTGCCACGTTCATGGGGTATCGGCGGCCGAACGGGCGGGTGGGGACGCGCAATTACATCGTCATCATCTCCTCGGTGAACTGCTCGGCCACCGTGTCGCGTGCTGTGGCGGCGCATTTTTCGCGCGATGGCGCGCTGGCGGCGTTCCCGAATGTGGATGGCGTGGTGGCGCTGACCCATGCCGGCGGCTGCGCCACGGGCGTGGGGTCCGAGGGCTATCAGCTGCTCACCCGCACGCTGGCCGGCTATGCGCTGAACCCGAATGTGGGTGGCGTGTTGATGATCGGGCTGGGCTGCGAGACGAACCAGATCCCCGGCATTCTCGCCGCCCAGGGGCTGACCGAGGGGCCCGGGCTGCGGACCATGACGATCCAGCAGATCGGCGGCACGCGCAAGACCATCGAGGCCGGGATAGAGGCGGTGCAAGCCATGCTACCGGATGTGAACGCGGCACGCCGCACGGCTGAGCCGGCTTCTGAGCTGATGATCGGGCTGGAATGTGGCGGGTCGGACGGGTATTCCGGCATTTCCGCCAACCCGGCGCTGGGCTTTGCCTCCGACCTGCTGATCCGCCATGGCGGCACCGCGGTGCTGGCGGAGACGCCAGAGATTTACGGTGCCGAGCATCTGCTCACCCGCCGCGCCGCCACGCCGGAAGTCGCGAAAAAACTGCTTGAGCGCATCGCCTGGTGGGAGGACTACACCGCGCGCAACAAGGCGGAGATGAACAACAACCCGTCGCACGGCAACAAGGCGGGCGGGCTCACCACCATTCTGGAAAAATCCCTCGGTGCGGTTGCCAAGAGCGGCTCGGCGCGGCTGGAGGCGGTGGTGGAATATGCCGAGCTGGTGAAGACCCATGGTTTCGTGTTCATGGACACGCCCGGCTACGATCCGGCGGCGGTGACGGGGCAGATCGCCGGCGGCTGCAACCTGATCATTTTCACCACCGGGCGCGGTTCGACCGTGGGCTACAAGCCGGTGCCCTGCATCAAGCTAGCGACCAACACGCCGATGTACCAGCATATGTCGGAAGACATGGACGTGAATTGCGGCAGCATCGTTACCGGCGAAGCCAGCGTCGCGCAGGTCGGCGAGGAAATTTTCCGTAAAATCCTCGCGGTCGCATCGGGCGAGAAGAGTTGCAGCGAAGGCTTTGATTACGGCGACAACGAATTCGTGCCGTGGCAGGTCGGCGCGGTGATGTAGAGACCTCGCCATATTTAAGTGAAGGAAGGCTTCTTTTTGTGAACAAAAAGAAGCAAATTTTTTTTAAACTGGGCCGTGCTGGTTTCAACGCCGCAGGCCCAGATGAGCAAAAGTTTTTTGGGCCGCTTTTTTCAAAAAGCGGCTGCTTTCTAACGACCGCCGGAGACCGTTATCGTGCTGCCGGTGATGAACGAGGCGGCGGGCGAGAGCAGGAACAGCACTGCCTCGGCGATCTCCTCGGGCTGGCCGATCCGGCCCATCGGCACGCCGGTTGCGGTCAGCGCCGCCATGTCAGGGGAGACCATGTCGGTGGCGGTCAGCCCTGGGGCGACGGCGTTCACGCGGATGCCTTCTTTCGCGACCTCGGTGGCGAGGCCCTTGGTGAAGGTCTCGATCGCGCCTTTGGTGGCGGCGTAGGGGATGCTGCCGGGCAGGCCGCCCAGCCGCGCGGCGACCGAGGAGAGGTTGACGATGGCGCCGCCTTTGCCGCCATGACGGGTGGAGAGCCGGCGTACGGCTTCGCCGGCGACCAGAATGGCCCCGGTGATGTTGGTGGCAATCAGCCCGGCGAGGCTTTCGGCGGTCTGCTCGTCGATGCGCAGCTTAGGGCCGATGATGCCGGCATTGTTCACCAGAGCGGTCAGCGGCCCTAGCTCGCGCACTGCGTTCTCGAAAAGGCATTGGATCTGCGCCGGGTCGCTCACATCGGCGCGGAACGCTGCCGCCGTGCCGCCGTCGTTTCGGATATCTTTCGCCAGGGTCTCAGTTTTTTCGGCGCTGCTGGTGTAGTTGATGGCGACGGCATAGCCCTCCCGCGCCAGCAAGCGGCAGATCGCAGCACCTATGCCGCGGCTGCCGCCGGTTACCATTACCATGCCCTTTTGTGCGTGCGGGTCGTTCATCCTCGTGCTCCTTGAAACATCGGTTTGAATCAGCATAGGCGGGCGGCCATCATGCAAAAATGCCCCGCCGTGACCGGGCGGGGCATTTTTTTACCCGCAAAGGACGGGCAGCGTGTTAGTGCTCGGCGAGTTCCCGCGCCGTGGGGCGGTGGAGGGTGACCGGAAGATCCTCCTCCTCCTCGTGCAAAGCCGGATTTTCCAGCTTCTGATCATGCTGCAGCGACAAGGCAACCAGCATCGCGAAGCCGAGGATGACGCTGATTGCCAGCAGGGCGATCGTGTAGCTCCCGGTGGCGTCCTTCACCTTGCCCATGACATATGGGCCGAAGAAGCCTGAGAGGTTGCCGAGCGAGTTGACCGCGGCGAGACCGGCGGCGGCGGCGGGACCGGAGAGGAAGGTTGCCGGCAACGCCCAGAAGCAAGGCTGCGCGCCGAACATGCCGAAGCCGGCGATGGTGAACAGGATCATCTTGCCGACCGGATTGTCCACCACCGTGGTGCCGGCAATGCACAGCCCGGCGATCAGCAGCGCCAGGCCGACATGCTCGCGGCGCTCATGCGTGCGGTCGGAATGGCGGCTCCAGAACACCATGCCGATGACGCCCATGATGTAGGGCAGGGTGGTGACCACACCGGTGAGCGCGAAGGACAGGCCGAAACCATGCACGATTTGCGGCATGAAGAAGCTGAGGCCGTACACGGCCGCATTGATGCCGAAATAGATGAAGGCGAGCAGCACCACGCGGGTGTTGGTGATCGCCTGCAGCACGGAGAGATGCTGTGCCTTAAGGCGGATGCGGTTTTCCGTCGCGTGCCGTTCCACCAGCCAGGCGCGCTCGTCATCTGCCAGCCATTTCGCGTCGTTCGGCCGGTCCGTGAGGTAGGCGAGCACGACGAAGGAGAGCAGCAGCGCCGGGATGGCTTCGATCAGATACAGCCATTGCCAGTTGGCGAGGCCGAGCCCGTGGACATAGAGCAGCATCGCGGAAATCGGCCCGCCGATCACTGTGGAAAGTGGAATCGCGGCCATGAACATGCCGATCATCCGCGCGCGGTAGAGCGCCGGGAACCAGATCGTCAGGTAAAAGATGATGCCGGGGAAGAAGCCAGCCTCCGCCAGGCCCAGCAGCACGCGCAGCGTGACGAACACGGTCGCGGGGCTGAGGCCGGTGAGATGCGCGATCTGCGGAATGAACGCCTCGGCGCCGGCGACGATGCCCCAGGTGAACATGATGCGCGCAATCCATTTGCGCGCGCCGAAACGGTTCAGCATCAGGTTTGAGGGCACTTCGAAAAAGAAATAGGCGATAAAGAAAATGCCGGCGCCAAAACCGAAAACCGTGGCGGTGAAACCAAGATCCTTGTTCATGCTGAGCGCCGCGAATCCGACATTCACCCGGTCGAGATACGCGACGAAATAACAAAGAATAAGAAACGGCATCAGACGCTTCGTGACGCGCCCGATCGTACGTGCTTCCAAGTCCATAGAGGATTACTCCTGCCCTAGAGTGTGCCGGTTTTTGCCAGCATTTTGTTTGGTGGCGCGACTATGGAGTGCGCGACTGGCGTGCGTCAACAGTACTTTGGTAGCGCGCCAAGGAAGGCTCTTCATTCTTAAGGTTATTTTTGTATGAAAACAATCGTCGCCCAAGACGCTGTTTCAGGTCTGCAACCGGCCTGTCGGAAAAAGCGAAAGATGAAAAATCTGAAAATGATCATTTGTTCAATAGGTGGAACCAAAAATCATTTTTGATCGGGCAATTGATGCGTGCAGTCGCATGACCTAGAGTTTTGCAGCGGAGAACACTCCCGGGAGGAAATATGATGAAAGCGTCTGAAGGCGCTGCGCCCCGTCTGCGCAGCCGCCGCTGGTTCGATAATCCTGAGAATCCAGGAATGACCTCGCTCTATATCGAGCGTTACCTTAATTACGGCCTGACGAGGGAGGAGCTGCAATCCGGCAAGCCGATCATAGGCATCGCGCAGACCGGTTCGGATCTTTCCCCGTGCAACCGGCATCATCTGGATCTCGCGCATCGCGTGCGCGACGGCATTCGCGATGCCGGCGGTATTCCCCTGGAATTTCCGCTGCACCCGATTCAGGAAACCGGCAAACGGCCCACCGCGGGGCTGGACCGCAACCTGGCTTATCTCGGCCTGGTGGAGGTTCTGCACGGCTATCCGATCGACGGCGTGGTGCTGACCACAGGTTGCGACAAGACCACCCCGGCCTGTCTGATGGGCGCTGCGACCGTGAACATCCCCGCAATCGTGCTCTCCGGCGGGCCGATGCTCGATGGCTGGTTCAACGGCAAGCTCGCCGGTTCCGGCACCGTGGTCTGGGAGGCGCGCAAGCTGTTCGCCGAAGGCAAGATCGCCTATGATGAGTTCATGGACATGGTGGTGTCCTCCGCGCCGTCGGTCGGGCATTGCAACACCATGGGCACGGCGAGTTCGATGAATTCGCTGGCCGAGGCGCTGGGCATGAGCCTGCCGGGCTGCGCGATGATCCCGGCGCCGTATCGCGAACGCGGGCAGATGGCCCATGCGACCGGCAAGCGCATCGTGGAGATGGTGGCGGAGAATCTGCGCCCCTCCGACATCATGACGCGCAAGGCTTTTCAGAACGCGGTGGTGGCGGCGGCAGCGCTCGGCGCCTCGTCCAATTGCCCGATCCATATGGTGGCGATCGCCCGGCATATGGGCGTCGAGCACACGCTGGAGGACTGGCAGGATTTTGGCGCGCATACCCCGTTGCTGGCCGATGTGCAGCCGGCCGGGCGGTTCTTGTCAGAGAGCTTTTTCCGTGCCGGCGGGGTGCCGGCGGTGATGCGCGAGCTGCTCGCGGCGGGCAGGCTGCATGGCGACGTGATGACAGTCACCGGCAAAACGCTGGCGGAGAATTTGGAGACCGCCGGGGCGGTGGATGGTGAGGTGATCCGCCGCTATGCCGCGCCGCTGAAGGAGAATGCCGGCTATGTCGTGCTCTCCGGCAACCTGTTCGACAGCGCGGTGATGAAGACCGCGGTGATCGACGCCGCGTTCCGCCAGCGCTTCCTCTCCGATCCCGCGCATCCGAACGTGTACGAGGGCAAGGTGATCGTGTTCGAGGGGCCGGAGGATTATCACGCGCGCATCGAGGATCCGGAGCTCGGCGCCGATGAGCATTCCATGCTGGTCATCCGCAATTGCGGCCCGGTCGGCTATCCGGGCAGCGCCGAGGTGGTGAACATGCAGCCGCCGGCGGCGCTGCTGAAAAAAGGCGTGGCGGCGCTGCCGACCATGGGCGACGGGCGGCAGTCCGGCACGTCCGGCAGCCCGTCGATCCTCAATGTCTCGCCCGAGGCGGCGGTGGGCGGAGGGCTGGCCCTGCTGCGCACCGGGGACCAGATCCGGGTCGATCTCAACCGCAACAAGGTGGATGTGCTGATTTCCGACGACGAGCTCGCCGCGCGCCGCGCCGCCTGGAAGCCGCCAGCGTTAAAAAACATGACGCCTTGGGAGGAAATCTACCGTTCGCAGGTGGGCCAGATGGGCACCGGCGCCTGCCTTGAGCCGGCGACGCTCTATCTCAATATACTGGAGACCCGCGGCGAATCACGCGATAACCACTGACATGCGTGGCCAGGTGCAGCGCGCCTGGCCACGTCAGATCTCAATGAAGGGGAAGGCTACTTTTTGTAAACAAAAAGTAGCAAAAAAATACTTTTTTAAACTGGGCCGTGCTGGTTCCAACGCCACCGGCCCAATTAAGCAAAAGTTTTTGCGCCGCTTTTTTCAAAAAGCGTCTGCTTTCCTGCTTAAACGCAAGCCTATCAGTCTCTAATGACCTGACCCGCCATGGCCACCGCCATGTCCGCCGGAGCCGCCGCCGTGGCCGCCGTGACCGTAGCCCCCAGGCCCATGGGGGCCATGATAAACACCACCATGCCAATAGCCGGGATGGCCGTACCAGCCATGCCAGTAGCCAGGATAGTAATAGCCCGAGTAGCCGTAATAGCCGCCATAATAATAGCCGGGATAAGCGGGGCCGGCGTAACAGCCGGTAAGGCTTGCAAGGAGTACGGTGCCGGCCAGCAAGCGCCCCGCCAACGCGAATTTCAAAGTCTTTCTCCGTGATCTTCCAAAGTCTTGATCAGGATTTATGTGTGAGACGATGCGGGGCAAGCCGTGTTGCGGGTAACGAACTGCAACCTCACTAGGGGTGGGCCGGTGGCTGGAGCCTGATCGCTTTAAGTGGAAACAGGAAAGCAGCCGCTTTTTTGAAAAAAACGGCGCAAAAAACTTCTTCTAATTTGGGCCTGCGGCGTTGAAACCAGCACGGCCCAGTTTAAGAAAGTTTTTTTGCTTTTTTTGTTCACAAAAAGAAGCCTTCCTCTTCGCTTCGCGATGACTTCCCCTAATCCTGGGCTTCGGCGCCGGCGCGGCGCAACTGCTCGATGAACCAGCGTCCGGCTGGGCCGGGCGGCGTGTCGGTGGGGTAGGCGGCGGACATCGCCATCACCTCGCCTTCCACCGGCAGGTCCTGCAAAGCGATTTGCTTCAGCGCGCCTTCAGCGATGTCGCGGGCCACCACGGCATAGGGCATGCCGCCCCAGCCCAGCCCCGCGAGCAGGAAAGCGTGCTTGGCGCCGAGATCCGCGAGGCGCCAGTTGCGCGGCGAGATCACGCGGAATTCCCGTCCCTCCGACAAAGCGGTGCGGTCGGTCAGAACCAGTTGCACATGCCTGCCCAATTCCGCCACCGGCACCGGCCCCTCGATTTGCGCCAGCGGATGGGAGGGGGCGGCGACGAACACGATGCGCACGCCGAGCAGCCGCTCCGTCACCAGCCCGGCCATGTTCAACGGCAAGGTGCCAACAACGCCGAGCTGGCACTGCCGGTCGAGCACGGCCTGCGCCACACCGCCCAGGGCCTCCACGTACAGGCGCAGGGAGGTGGCGGGAAATTCTGCCCCGAAGGCCGCCGCGGCGCGGGTGAGGGCAGCCATCGGGAACATCACGTCGATCGCCACGGACAGCTCCGGCTCGATGCCCGAGGCCATGCCGCGCGCCCGGGCTTTTAGCGCGTCCACCCCGGAGGATACCGCCCGCGCATCAGCGAGTAGCAGCCTGCCTGCCTCGGTGAGCACCGGGTAGCGGCCGGAGCGCTCGAACAGCGTCACGCTGAGCTGTGCCTCCAGATTGGCGACGGTCTGGCTGATCACCGATTGCGCGCGCCGCAATTGCCGCCCGGCGGCGGAAAAGCTGCCAGCTTCGGCGGCGGCGATGAACACGCGCAACTGGTCGAAGGAGACGCCGTCGAGCATCGCAAGGTCCCGTCAATCTATCGGAAGTTAAGATGGTGTATATCTAAACATATAGGCTTCACAGAGGAGAGAAAAACCTCGATATGCCGACCATCAGGCGCGACCATCATGCGCATCACATGGCACAAGGCACTCCATCATGAAACTTCTGCACATCGATTCCAGCATTCTCGGCGCCAATTCGGTTTCCCGCGGCCTCACCGCCGCTTTGGTCGCGCGCCAGCAGGCGCTGCATCCGGGCCTTGAGGTTACCTATCTCGATCTCGCGGCGGCAGCGCCCATGCATCTCTCCCCGGCGCATATCGGCGCCATGTTCGGCACCGCGCCGACCGACGCGGCGGTGATCGCCGATCTCGCGGCCGCGGCGCCGTTCGTTGGTCAGGTGCTGGAAGCCGACATCATCGTCATCGGCGCGCCGATGTATAATTTCGCGCCGCCGAGCCAGCTGAAGGCCTGGGTGGACCGCGTGCTGGTCGCCGGTAAGACCTTCCGCTACGGCGCCGATGGCGTGCCGGTCGGCCTGGTCCCGGCGGGCAAGAAAGTGTTCATCGCCTCCTCGCGCGGCGGTGCGTATAGCGAGGGCCCGCTGGCCGCGCTCGACCACCAGGAAGCGTATCTGAAGGCGGCGCTGGCTTTCATCGGCATTACCGATGTCACCGTGATCCGCGCCGAGACGATGGCGGTGCCGGATCTGAAGCCGGCCGCTCTGGCCGCTGCCGAAGCGCAGATCGCCGCACTCGCCGCTTAAGGGAACGGTTCATGCGTAAATTCATTCACACTGCCGCACTCGCCGCTGTTCTCGTCCCGTCGCTCGCGGTGGCGCAGGCGACCGGCCCCGACACCAACCCGGCGCATGTCAGCGCCGGGACCTATACGGTGGAATCCAGCCATACCCGCCTGCTGACGTCGGTGTCGCATATGGGCTTCAGCACCTGGTACAGCGAGTTCACCGGCATCACCGGCAGCCTGACCATCAACCCGAAGGATGTTGCGGCGACAAAGCTCAGCATCACAATTCCCACCAACACGATCAGCACCACCAACAAGACGCTGGATGGCATGCTGAACAGCCCGCAATGGTTTGATACGACGAAGTATCCGACCATCACCTTCGTCTCCACGCGGGTGGTGCGCACGGGCAAGACGACGGCGCTGGTGACCGGTGAGCTGACCTTCCATGGCGTGACCCGGCCGGAGACCCTGCACGTGTCGTACAACGCTTCGGGCATCAACCCGGTCACCCATCAGTACACGATCGGCTTCAACGCCACGGGTGAACTCAAGCGCAGCGATTTCGGCGTGACCGCCTATGTGCCGGTGATCGGCGACGAGGTGACGTTGACGATCACCGCCCCCTTCGTGAAGTAGCCACACGCTATGGCGGGGGCGGCGAGCGCCGCCCCCGCCAAGTTTTAGAGAGAAGCTTTTTTGCTCCTTCAGGCCGTGCTGGTTTCAGCGCCACCGGCCCAAAGGAGCAAATTTTTGCGCCGCTTTTTGTAAAAAGCGGCCGCTTCCTTGTTTCAGAACAAGCCTAGCGCACCAGTTCCAGGCGCTGCGGCGCGATCGCAACCAAGGATTCGTACACGTCCACATAGTCCTGCGCCATGCGGCGGGCGGAGAAGCGTTCCTCGAACCGGGCGCGAACGGCGCGGCGGTCCAGCGTGTGGATGCGCTTCAGCGCCGCGATGGCTTGGGCCTCGTTGCTGACGATGAAGCCGGTCAGGCCGTCCTCGATGATCTCCGGCACAGAGCCGTGATTATAGGCGATCACCGGGGTGCCGCAGGCCATCGCCTCGATCATCACCAGGCCGAACGGCTCCGGCCAGTCGATCGGCATCAGCAACGCCTTGGCGCCGGAGAGGAAGCCCGGTTTCTCGGCATCGCCGATCTCGCCGATCAGCGTGGCACGCTCATTCAGCATCGGCTTGATCTGCGTGGTGAAATATTCCTCGTCCACGCGGTCCACCTTGGCGGCGAGGCGCAGAACCTCGCCGGCGCCGGCGGCGATACGGATGGCGCGGTCGGGGCGCTTCTCGGGGCAGATGCGGCCGAGGAAGGCGACGTAATCCTGCGGCATCTGCTGCGGCTGCAGCAGGTTCACCGGCAGGCCGTGATGCACGGTCCCGACAAAATTGGCCTGTGGCAGCGGCAGGCGCTGCGAGCCGGAGATCGACACCAGGTTCTGCTCCGGCAGGCCGGCATAGACCGGCTGCAACTCGGGCAGGTCCAGCCGCCCGTGCAGTGTGGTGATGAAGGGCACGCGCTGGCGCGAGAACAGCGAGGCGGGGAAGTAGTCGTTATGGAAGTGCAGGATGTCGAACTCGTCGGCGAGACGGTAGACCTCCTCCATCAGCAGCATATGCGGCGCCAGGGTGTCGCGGATGGTCGGGTCGAGGCGCAGGGCCTGCGGCCAGACCGGGACCAGCTTTGCCTGGGTGATGGAATCGCCGCTGGCGAACAGGGTCACGTCGTGGCCCATGGCGACGAGTTCCTCGGTGAGGAACGAGACAACCCGCTCCGTGCCCCCATAGAGTTTCGGCGGTACCGCTTCATGCAGCGGTGCGATCTGAGCAATACGCATCGGTTCACCGGGGCCTTTCTTCGCTGGATTGGTGATGCGATGCACAAAAGACAGGTCGATGCGGCAGCATTGTGGCACAGGATGACTTTTTCCCGCCGCAAAGTCAGGGTTTATGGTGGGCATGCGCGAATTTTACGAAGGCAGAGATATGGGTGACCAATTGTTAAGGCCGACGGATGCCCCCCCGGCGAAACTCGAGCAGCGGCCCGTGCGATTCGTGCTGCAGGCGGTGTCGCGTCATGGTCTGGCGCATATCGTCATTCTGCTCTCGGTGCTGACCGGCGTCGGCTGCTCGGTCACGTCGCAATACGCGGTGAAAAATGTGGTGGACGTGCTGGCCCGGCATGACATCTCCGGGGTCTGGATGGCTTTCGTGTTCCTTGCCGGGCTGATCGCGGTGGATAATCTGTCCTGGCGCGTCGGCGGCTGGGTGGCGGCGCGCACCTTTGTCGAGGTGACGGGCGATATCAGGCGCTTTCTGTTCGACCATACGCTTGACCATTCACCGGGCTTCTTCACCACGCGCCGCGCCGGCATGCTGGCCGGGCGCATCTCCGCCACCGGCAATGCGGTGTTCCGCATTGAGAACATGACCGTTTGGAATGTGCTGCCGCCGATGACCGCGGTGCTGGGCTCGGTGCTGATGATCGGCCTGGTCGACCCGGTGATGGGCGGGACCATGATCGTCATTTCCGTAGGCCTTGGCCTGGTGCTGGGCCGGCTCGCTTATCTCGGCCGGGATCTGCATCAGGACTATGCCGAGGCCGCGGCCTCGGTGGACGGGCAGTTGGTGGACGTGATCAACAATGTCAGCGTGGTGCGGGCCTTCGGGGCGACGCTGCGCGAGCGCCAGAGATTCGCCTCTGATGTGGGCCAGGAGATGAAGGCGCGGCGCACCAGCCTGCTCTACCTGGAAAAAATCCGCCTGGTCCACGCGTTTGTGACCGCGATCCTGACCGCCTGCCTGCTGTTCTGGGTGCTGTGGCGCTGGCAGCATGGCCACGCAACGCCGGGCGACGTGGTGCTGGTGATTACGCTGGGCTTCACCGTGCTGCACGGCACGCGCGACCTGGCGGTGGCGCTGGTGGAGATGGTGCAGGACTGGGCCCGGCTGGGCGAGGCGCTGAAGGCGCTGCTGGTGCCGCATGACATGCCGGACGCGCCGGACGCCCGCGCGCTGGAAACGCCGCGCGGCAAGGTCGAGTTCGCCGAGGTGGATTTCTCCTATGGCGAGACGAAGCCGGTGCTGCGCGATATCAACGTGACCATCGCCGCCGGCGAGCGGGTCGGCCTGGTGGGGCGCTCGGGGTCCGGCAAATCCACCATGCTGGCGCTGCTGCAGCGGCAATACGACACCTCGCACGGCGCGGTGTTCATCGACGATGTGGACATCAGCACGCTGAGCCGGGACAGCCTGGTTTCCGCCATCTCCGTCGTCTCCCAGGATGTGCAGCTGTTCCACCGCTCGGTGCTGGAGAACATCCGCTACGGGCGGCCGGAGGCGACCGACGAAGAGGTGCGCGAGGCGGCGAGTGCCGCCTATGCCGATGATTTCATCGACGCCTTGCCCGCCGGCTATGACACGCCGGTGGGCGAGCGCGGGCTGCGGCTCTCCGGCGGCCAGCGCCAGCGCCTGGCGATCGCCCGCGCCTTCCTGCGCGATGCGCCGATTCTGCTGCTGGACGAGGCGACCTCGGCGCTGGATTCCGAATCGGAGGCCAGCGTGCAGCAGGCGCTCAACCGCCTGGCCGCGGGGCGCACGGTGATCGCCGTGGCACACCGCCTCTCCACGCTGCGGGATTTCGACCGGATCATCGTCATGCAGGACGGCAGGATCATCGATGAGGGCTCGCCCGATGAGCTGGCCTCGCGGGCCGGCCCGTATCTGGATCTGCTGCGCCAGCAGAACCAGTTGGCGATGGCGGAGTAGGAGGGAAGGGAAGGCTTCTTTTTGTGAACAAAAAGAAGCAAAAAAACTTTGCTAAACTGGGCCGTGCTGGTTTCAACGGCCACCGGCCCAGTCCAGCCAAAAGTTTTTGCGCCGCTTTTTTTCAAAAAAGCGGCTGCTTTTTGGCTCTACCCCCGTCGCACCTCTATGGTGAGATGCGAGAGCGACCTGAAACGGCTGAGCAGCCCGCGGTAGTAGTCTGCGCCGCGGGCCTCTCTCGTGTCGATGGCGAGGATGGCGCCGAGATGGCCGGGGCTAAGCGCCAGAGGTGGAAATCCGTCAGCTGGTCGCCCTGCTCCTCGTTCAGGCGGCGCATCCGTGCGGCCATGTCGCGCACCGAGACGGCGGCATCCGCCATCACATGCACCACCGCGGCGCGCATGTTGGTCACCGCCGTGAATTCGTGCGGCTCGGGGATCTCCTCCACCGATTCGAAATACGCGTCGCGCCGGACCATCGCAAAAGCCTGCACGCTGCCATCCGGGCGGATGGTCTCGATCAGCGGGCTGGCGGGCAGGGCGGCGGTGCCGGCATGCAGGCGGAAGCGCGGCGGCTCGTTCTGCTCGAAGATCTCCAGCCGAAGCGTGCCGGTATCGGTCTCGATATGCCGGGTCTCGGCGTCGTCATGGCTGTGATGGTGATGATGCCCATGGCTGTGCCCGTGATCATGGTCGTGGCCGCCGCTCAACACCCAGGCGCTGACCACGTTTACGGCGAGGCCGAGGAAGGCGATGGGGATTGCCGCGGAGAAATGGATCGGCACCGGGGAGAACTGGCGGTGCAGCGCCTCGTAGAGGATGAGCAGGGAGATCATCGCCAGGATGATGGCGCTGGTGAAGCCGGCGAGGTCGCCGAGCTTGCCGGTGCCGAACGAGAAGCGCGGGTCCTCGGCGTGGCGGCGGGCGAACAGATAGGCCAGCGCCGCCAGCAGCAGCGCGCCGGCATGGGTGCTCATATGCAGCCCGTCCGCGACCAGGGCGATGGAGCCGAACAGCAGACCGCCGACAATCTCCAGCACCATCATCGCGGCGCAGAGCCAGATGACGATCCAGGTCCGCCGCTCATTCTGCGCGTGGCGGGCGCCCAGAAAAATATGCGAGTGGGGGGCGGCCGTGGCCGTATCGGGTATTTTTATGCACTCCGGAAAATAATTGTTCCGCCTTTTTAGCACCGGCGCGGCGGCGGAGTGATCAGGCGCCGAAGCGCGACGGATGGTCGGTGATGATGCCGTCCACCAGCGGCGCCAGGCGGACGAAATCCCTCGGCTCGTTCACGGTCCAGGCGAGCACGCGCAGGCCGAGTTCATGCGCCTCGTAGATCTCCGCCTCGGTCAGATGTTCCTGCTCCGCCGCCCAGCCCCAGGCGCCGGTTGCGGCCACGGCTTCGGGGAGGCTCGCGGCCTCGAAGTCCGGCCCCCACCAGAGCACGCGGTTTTGCGCGGTTTTGGGGGCGGTGAGGCAGACCCGCCGCAGCGAGGGGCGCTGGCTGGCCACAGCGCGCAGCACCGACCAGTCGAAAGCGAGAATCGCGACCCGTGCCGCCGCGGATTTTTCCAGGACCTGCAAAACCCGGCCGACCATCGCCTCCGGCGGATGGGTACGCTCCGGCTCATCCGGGAACGTTTTGATTTCCAAAAGCCATTCGGTGTTGGGAAGTTCAGCGAGGGCGGCTTCCAATGTGGGAATCGCAGGCGGCAGTTCGGACAGGTGCAAATTTTTGATCAGGCGGCCATCGGCCAGC
The DNA here is from genome assembly GCA_963780465.1 of uncultured Pseudomonadota bacterium. GTDB lineage: Bacteria > Pseudomonadota > Alphaproteobacteria > Acetobacterales > Acetobacteraceae > Acidocella. The sequence continues at coordinate 67,394 of CAWACI010000004.1, read as the reverse complement.
ATCGGGTCATGATGCAGGACCGGGCAAAAATCCGCGGTCAGGGCGATATCCGTCTCGATGCCGGCGACGCCGAGCGCTGCTGCGTACCGAAACGCTTCCAGCGTATTTTCCGCGCGCTCGCCGCGCATACCGCGGTGCCCGTATACCGCCGCCATAGGCCGTTCTCGCATTTGCATTGTCCTCCAGGATAGGCGTTCCGCGTTCCGCGCCTATCTTACGCTCAACCTCTTGGAGTTATCGAGCATGACGCAACGGCAATTGCATCTCGGCGCCTTTATGCGCCCGGTGAGCATTCATACCGCCTGGTGGCGCTATCCGGGCGCCTTTCCGGACGCGAATTTCAATTTTGCGCATCTGAAGCGCTTTGCGCAGACGCTGGAGCGCGGCAAATTCGACGCGTTCTTCATGGCCGACCATCTGGCGGTGCTGAACATGCCGGTGCAGGCGCTCAAGCGCAGCGGCACGGTGACCTCGTTCGACCCGCTGGTGCTGCTGCCGGCTCTGGCGGCGGTGACCGAGCGGATCGGGCTGATCGCCACCGGCTCGACCACGTTCAACCAGCCTTACGACCTCGCCCGCAAATTCGCCTCGCTGGATGCGCTGAGCGGCGGTCGCGCGGGGTGGAACATCGTTACCACCTCCAACCCGGACGCGGCGCTGAATTTCGGGCTGGACGAACATATGCAGCACGGCGACCGCTACCGCCGCGCCCGCGAGTTCTATGACGTGGTCACCGGGCTGTGGGACAGTTTCGCCGATGACGCGTTCATCCGCGACCCGGAATCGGGCGTGTTTTTCGACCCGGAAAAAATGCATGTGCTGAACCACAAGGGCGAGAGTTTTTCCGTGCGCGGGCCGTTGAACGTCGCCCGGCCGCCGCAGGGCTGGCCGGTGATCGTGCAGGCCGGCGCCTCCGATGCCGGGCGGCAGCTCGCCGCCGAGACCGCGGAGATGGTGTTCGCCGCCGGCGGCTCGGTGGAGGCGGCGCGCGCTTTCTATGCCGATGTGAAAGGGCGGATGCAGGCCATTGGCCGCGACCCGGAGCATTTGAAGATCCTGCCCGGGGCGTTGGTGATCGTGGCCGAGACAATGGAAGAGGCGCAGGCGAAGAAGCAGAAACTGGACAGCCTGGTGCATCCCGATAGCGGGCTCGCCTCGCTCTCGGTGGCGCTGGGCTGCGATGCGTCCGGCTTCGACCTGGACGCGCCGCTGCCGGAAATTCCCGAGACCAATGACAGCAAATCCTCGCGCGAGCGGGTGATCGAGCTGGCGAAGCGGAAGAACTTCACTGTCCGTCAGTTGGCGCAATATGTCGGCGGCTATGCCGGGCAAAGTTTCGTCGGCACGCCCGCCAGCATCGCCGATGAGATGGAGCTCTGGTTGGAGAGCCGCGCCTGCGACGGCTTCAACGTGATGTTCCCGACCGTGCCGGCGGGGCTGGATGAGTTCGTCGAGATGGTGGTGCCGGAACTGCAGCGGCGCGGGCTGTTCCGGAAGGAATACGAGGGCACGACATTGCGCGAGCATCTCGGCTTGCCGCGCCCGGCGAACCGGTTTTTTGCTTAGAGGTCGAAAGGAAGTGGCCGCTTTTTGAAAAAAGCGGTGCAAAAACTTTTGTTAATTTGGGCCGGTGGCGGTGAAACCAGCACGGCCCAGGAGCAGAAGAGTTTTTTGCTTCTTTTTTTCAAAACGGAAGCGCTTTCCCTTGCCTCTGCACTCCCACGCCCCGCGCCGGTTGAACCTTCCGCCCCGCCATGCTTATGCGGGGGCGGAATTTTCTTTGGGGTGGCGCATGAATATCGGGTTGATCGTGGCGGCGGGGCGGGGGCATCGCTTCGGCGGGCCGCTGCCCAAGCAGTACCGCGAACTGGCCGGTGTGCCGATCCTGCGCCACACCATCCTGCGCCTGTCGCGCCATCCGGGCATCGATGCGGTCCAGGTGCTGATCCATCCCGACGACCAGGGGCTATATGACGCGGCGACGGCGGGGCTGGGCCTGCGCCCGGCTTTGCATGGCGGTGCGGCGCGGCAGGATTCCGTGCGGCTGGGGCTGGAGGGGATCGCCGATCTGAACCCGAAGAATGTGCTGATCCATGACGGCGTGCGGCCCTTCGTGGCGATGGAGACGATTTCCGCGGTGCTGGCGGCGCTGGAACGCGTGCCGGCGGCGATTGCCGGCGTGCCGTTGGCGGATACGCTGAAACGCGTCGCCAACGGGGTGATCACCGATACGGTGGACCGCCGCAATCTCTGGCGGGCGCAGACACCGCAAGGGTTCGATTACGCGGCGATTCTTGCCGCGCATCACCGCGCGCTGGTGGAAAATGCCGGGATCGAGCTGACCGACGATGCGATGGTCGCCGAGCAGGCGGGGCTGGCGGTGGAAATGGTCGCCGGCTCGGAGGAGAATTTCAAGATCACCACCGAGACCGACCTGCAGCGCGCGGAGTTTCTGCTCCGGCTGGAGCGCGGAGGTTAGAGAAGAGGAAGGCTTCTTTTTGTGAACAAAAAGAAGCAAAAAAACTTTATTAATTTGGGCCGTGCTGGTTTCGCGGCCATGGGCCTATAGGACCAAAAGTTTTTGCGCCGCTTTTTTTAAAAAGCGGCCGCTTTCCTGCTTCGTCCTAAATCCTAGCGCCCATAACCCTCCCGCACGGCGATCAGGTCGAGTTGCTTGATCGTCGGCGTGATGACGGCGGGGTCGCAGGCCGTCACCGGGGTCTGGTCGGCCGAGACGATCTCGGCATTGATTGCCCGGGCCGCAGGGGCGAAGGCGGTGGATTGGTTGATGAAGGCGTCGGTGGGGTTCTCGTTGGACCAGATGTGCTTGCCGGTTTTGGTGATGCTGTCGGTCAGGCCGTTGGAGACGGCGCCGAACCAGTCCGGTCCACGCATGCCGCAATCCTCGATGAACCGCGCCCGGCCGTAGAGTGGCACCAGCGGGCGCCAGAAGGCTTCGAATTCGTAGAGATTCTGGGTGTTGATGTCGACTTCTGGCGGGGGCGTGCAGGCCGAGCAGGCGAGGACCGCGAGCAGGGCGGCGGAAAGACGGAATGAATGCAAGAGCCACATCCTTCTGACGGAAATGAAAGATGTTTCTGCACCCCTCCGGGGCACACGCTCAAGGGGTGGGCAGAAATTTTTGCGCGCGAAAGTAGCGTTCTCAGCCTTCGTTGTCCTGCAACCGGTAGCCGATGCCGGGTTCGGTGATGATCAGCGCGGCAAACGCCTCGCCCAGTTTGCGCCGCAGCTGGCCGATATAGACGCGCAGATAGGCCACATCCTCGGTATGGGCGTGGCCCCAGATCGCGGTGAGGATTTGCCGGTGCGTCAGCACCCGGCCGCGATTGCGGGCCAGCAGCAGCAGCAGCGCGTGCTCGCGGCGGGTGAGGGGCAGGATCTCGTTGTCCAGCGTGACGCGGTGCGAGACCGGGTCGATCGTAAGCCCGCCGACGGTGAGCGGCTTTTCCGCATTGTCCTGCTTCAGCCGGTGGCGCAAAGCGGTGCGGATGCGCGCCAGCAACTCGCCCAGGCCGAAGGGTTTTTCAACATAATCGTCGGCACCGGCATCGAGTGCGGCGATTTTCTCCGACTCGCGGTCGCGGGCGGAGAGGATGATCACCGGCACGTCGGTGAATTCACGCAGTTTCACCAGCACCTCGTGCCCGTCCATGTCCGGCAGGCCGAGATCGAGCAGGATGGCGTCGGGGGCGCGGGAGGCGGCGAGGCGCAGCGCCTCGTCGCCGCGCTCGGCCCGCACCGGCTCGTAGCCGGAGGCGGTGAGCGCCGGGGTGAGGAAGCGATGGATCTGCGGTTCGTCGTCGACGATGAGAATCCGTCCTGTGGGAATGGTCATGCAGCCTGCAATTCAATGGTGATGACGGTGCCGGGCAGACCATCCGCCGGCAGATCGAGGCGCGGGCTCTGCGCACGGATGGTGCCGCCCATCGCCTCGGTGAAGGCTTTCGCGATGGCGAGGCCGAGCCCGGTGCCAGGGGCGACGCGGTCGCCGCGCGTCGCGCGAAAAAAGCTGTCGAACACGGCGCCCAACTCGTCGCCGGGAATGCCGACGCCTTCATCGGCCACGCTCAAACTCACTTTCGTGCCCTGGCGCAGCGCGGTCACGGAGATCCTGCTGCCCTCGGGCGAATACTTTACCGCATTGTCCAGGGCGTTCACCAGCACCTGCTCCAGCAGCGTCTGGTCGGCCATCACAAAGGCGGCCGAGTCGGCGATGTGCACGCCGGCATACATGGCGCCGCTGACCCGGCTGATCGCCGCCTCGATGACATCGGCCAGACGCACCCGCTCCCGCTTGGCGGTGATCTCGCCGGTGTCGACCCGCGCCATTTCCATGATGTTGGCGAGGAATTTGGTCATCCGCGCGGTATCCTGGGCGATGCTCTCCAGCAGGTCGGCGCGGGTCGGCTCGTCCAGCGCGGCGCCGGCGCTGGCCAGCGTTTCCGCCGCTCCCCGGATCGCGGTGAGCGGCGTGCGCAAATCGTGGCTAAGCGAGGAGAGCAAGGCGGTGCGGAGCTTCTGGTTGTCCTCCTTGGCCACGGTCTGCGCGGTCTGCAGGGTGAGCTGCACGCGCTCCAGCGCCATCGCCGCCTGGTTGGCCAGCGTGCTCAGGGTCTGGGCGAGGGGCGCCGGCGGGGCGGCTTTCGGCAGCGCGCCGAGCACGCCGATGGCCGTGCCATTGGCCCGCAACGGCAGGAAGCGCCAGGGCACGGAGGGCAGGGTGCCGGTGCCGATGCCGGTTTCCATGTCGTTGTCGAACGACCATTGGGCGGCGGCCAGGGCGGCCTCGTCCAGCACGGTATCAGCCGGGACCGCGGCACCGGGTTCCAGCCCGGACTTGCCCGACAGCATGATGACGCCGGCCGTGGTCATCGCCGCCGCCTCTTCCGCGGTGTCGCGCATCAGGTCGCTGAGCGTGGCGGCGCGCGAGAAACGCTGGCCGAACAGCGAGATGCGCCGCAGCGCCTCGATGCGGGCGGTGGCGGCCTCGGCCTCGATCCGCACCTTGCCGGCCAGTGTGCCGGTGACGATGCCGACCAGGAGAAACACGGCCAAGGCGACCAGGTCCCGCGGGTCGCTGACGGAGAGCGTGTAGATCGGCGGCAGGAAGAAGAAGTTCCACAGCAGGAAGCCGGCGAGGGCGGTGGTGAGGCCGACCGCGCGGCCGAAGCGGCTGGCAGTGCCGGCGATGACGCCGGTGAAAATCAGCCCCATCGCCTCCTGCGGCACGACGTTGCCGAGGCCGTAGCCGAACATGGTGACGATGCCGAGAATGGTGCCGGAAATGGCATAGGGCACCCAGGGGTGCATTGGCGGAGGCGGGGCGATGCGCGTCACCGGGGCCGCGGGCAGCGGCACGAAATGCAGGGTGTAGGCGGTGCACTTGCGGGTGAGCACCTCGGCGAAGCTGCGCCGGCTGAGCTGCCACCACCAGGGGCGCTTGGCCCGGCGCCCGACCACGATATGGGTGATGTTCTGCGCCGCGGCGTAATCCAGCACCGCATGGCTCATATCGGTATCGCTGACGGTGACGACCGTGCCGCCGAGCTGCACCATCAGGTCCAGTGCCGACTGGACGTACATGTTGTCGTCGTTGCGCTCGACATGGAAGGCGATCATCGGCGCGCGCAGCGCATCGGCCAGCCTTGCTGCGTGCCGCACCACGTTCTCGGCGGAGATGTCGGCGCCGATCAGGGCCATGACGCGCTCGCCCGCCGGCCAGGGGCCGGCGATGGCGCGCGAGCGCATATAGGAGGTAACGTCCTTGTCCACGCGCTGGGCGACGCGGCGCAGCGCCATCTCGCGCAGCGCGCCGAGATTGCCTTCGCGGAAAAAACCGCTCAGGGCGCGGCCGGCGACGTCCGGGCGATAGATGCGCCCTTCCGTGAGCCGCGTGCGCAATTCCGCCGGCGGTAGATCGATCAGCTCGATCTCGTCGGCCATGTCGAGCACGGTGTCGGGGATGGTTTCCGCGACGCGGATGCCGGTGATCCGAGCCACCGGGTCGTTCAGGCTCTCCAGATGCTGGACGTTGACCGTGGTCCAGACATCGATGCCGGCTTCAAGAACGTCCTGTACGTCCTGCCAGCGCTTGGCATGGCGCAGGCCGGGCGCGTTGGTGTGGGCAAGCTCGTCGACGAGCAGCAAAGCCGGGCGGCGCTTCAGCGCGGCCTCGAGGTCGAATTCCTCCAGAACCTGGCCGCGATAGGGGATTTGCAGGCGGGGCAGTGTTTCAAGCGCGCCGATTTCGGAGAGCGTGCCGCTGCGCCCATGTGTTTCGATCAGCCCGGCGACGACGTCGAGCCCGGCTTTGCGCTTGGCATTGGCGGCGACCAGCATTTCCCAGGTCTTGCCGACGCCAGGGGCGGCACCGAGAAAGATTTTTAAATGCCCGCGCTGGCCGCGCTGCGCATGGGCGAGCAGCGCGTCGGGGTCGGGCCTGGCGTCGGAGGCTTCAGACGCCATGGACCGTGTCTGCAAAAAATTCGGGGGGGCAGCGCCCCCCCGATCCAAGCCGGAGCGCGCGTGGCGCCGCGGTTATAATGGTTGCGATGTGCATGTCTTGTTATGAGGCCGAGCTATGGCCCTGCGCAAGGTTCGCCGTCCCCGGAAGATGGTCCAGGGCCAGATTCAGCTGCAGCACGTTCACATGGTCGGTGCCGACGATGCCGAGGAAGGCATGGTGCGTCATCTGGTTCACCAACCCGATCACCGTGTCCGCCGGCAGGTGCCGGGCGGCGGCGACGGCGGGAGCCTGGCGCAGCGCGTTGGCAGCCGAGATGTCCGCATCCAGGCCGGAGCCGGAGGCGGTGACGGCATCCGCCGGCACCGGGCCCGGGCCGTATGCCTTGACATAGGCGGCGACGCGCTGCTGCACGCTGGTGAGCAGCGCGGCGCTGGTCGGGCCTAGGTTGGAGGCGCCGGATTCGCTCGCGTCATAGGGCGTCGGGATGGTGGCGCCCTTGGCGTTGGTTCCGGTCAGCGCCGAGGGGCGCGGCTGGAAATAGGTGGCGGCGGTGAAGTTCTGGCCGATAAGGGCCGAGCCGACCACCTGGTTGTTCTGCACGATCAGGCTGCCATTCGCCTGGTAGGGCAGCACCGCCTGCATCACGCCGGTGAAGGCCTCAGGCAGCAGGAACCCGGTGAAGACGGTGAAGAGGACGACCAGAGATACAGCCGGCCGGAGCTCACGAAGGATCAACATGAGGTTTATCCGTTACGAAAAGATGTTGAAGGCGCCAAGCAGCATGTCAATGAGCTTGATGCCGACGAACGGCGCGATGATGCCGCCGACGCCATAGACCAGCAGGTTGCGCCGCAGCAGCGCTGCGGCACCGATGGCGCGGAATTTCACGCCGCGCAGGGCCAGCGGCACCAGCACCACGATGATCAGCGCGTTGAAGATCACCGCGGAGAGGATGGCGCTCTCCGGCGTGCGCAGATGCATGACGTTGAGCGCCTGCAGCTGCGGGTAGGTGGCAACGAAGATCGCCGGCAGGATCGCGAAGTATTTGGAGATGTCGTTGGCGATCGAGAAGGTGGTGAGCGCGCCGCGGGTGATCAGCAACTGCTTGCCGATCTCGACGATCTCGATCAGCTTGGTCGGGTCGCTGTCGAGATCGACCATGTTGCCGGCTTCGCGCGCCGCCTGCGTGCCGGTCTGCATCGCCACGCCGACATCGGCCTGGGCCAGAGCCGGCGCGTCGTTGGTGCCGTCGCCGCACATCGCCACCAGACGGCCATCGCCCTGAACCTTCCTGATGTAGTCAAGTTTGTTCTGCGGAGTCGCCTCGGCAATGTACTCGTCCACGCCGGCTTCCGCGGCGATGGCGGCGGCGGTGACGCGGTTGTCGCCGGTTACCATCACGGTGCGGATGCCCATGCTGCGCAGCGCCGCGAAGCGCTCCTTGATGCCGGGCTTGACGATGTCCTTCAGCTCGATGACGCCGAGCAGGCGGCCATTGGCGGCAACCGCCAGCGGCGTGGAACCGGCGCGGCCGATGCGCGAGACGGCCTCGTTGAAGGCCGTGTCGCCGCTGGCGCCAAGCGCCTTCAGCACGGAATCCACAGCGCCCTTGCGGTAGCTCCGGCCGGCGAAATCGGCGCCGGACATGCGGGTGTTGGCGCTGAAGGCGATGATCTGCGCATCGGCCGGCATGGCGGGGACGAGGTTGTAGCGGTCGCGGGCCAGCGCCAAAATCGAGCGACCTTCCGGCGTGTCGTCGCCCAGGCTGGCCAGGGCGCAGGCCTCGGCCAGGTCACGCTCCTGTACGCCCGCCACCGGGTAGAAGCCCGAGGCCATGCGGTTGCCGAAGGTGATGGTGCCGGTTTTGTCGAGCAGCAGGGCATCGACGTCGCCGGCGGCTTCGACCGCGCGGCCGGAGGTGGCGACGACGTTGAAGCGCACCAGACGGTCCATGCCGGCGATGCCGATGGCCGAGAGCAGGCCGCCGATCGTGGTCGGGATCAGGCAGACCAGCAGGGCTGCCAGCACCGGGATCGAGAAGCTGGTGGCGGAGTACTTGCCGAAGCCGACCAGGGTGACGACGGCGATCAGGAAGATCAGCGTCAGACCGGCGAGCAGGATGTTCAGCGCGATCTCGTTCGGCGTCTTGCGGCGCTCGGCGCCCTCGACCAGTGCGATCATGCGGTCGAGGAAGGTGGCGCCGGCATCGGCGGTGATGCGCACCACCAGCCAGTCGGACACCACCTGCGTGCCGCCGGTGACGGCGGAGCGGTCGCCGCCCGCCTCGCGCACCACGGGGGCGGATTCACCGGTGATCGCGCTCTCATTCACGCTGGCGATGCCCTCGATGATTTCGCCGTCGGAGGGGATCAGGTCGCCGGTCTCGACCAGCACGATGTCGCCACGCTTCAGGTTCGTGGCCGGCACCGCGGTGGTTTTGGTGCGGTTCTTCGGGTCGCTCATCAGCCGCGCCATGGCATCGGAGCGGGCGCGCCGCAGGCTTTCCGCCCGGGCGCGGCCGCGGCCTTCGGCCACGGCTTCGGCGAAGGTGGCGAACAGTACCGTCAGCCACAGCCAGACGGCGATGGTGATGGGGAAGGCGCCGCCTTTGCCGGCGGCGATGTCCTGGATGCCGACCACGGTGACCATCACCGCGACGATCTCGGTGACGAAGATCACCGGGTTGCGCATCAGGGTGACGGGGTTGAGTTTCGAGAAGGCATCCAGCGTCGCCCGGCGAAGAATGCTCGGGTCGAACAGCGAGATTGCTTCAGCATTCGCAGTTGTCATGGTCTTGATCTCTAACCTTTAAAATGTCTTGCCGGCGTAGAGCAGGTAATGTTCGGCGAGCGGCCCGAGCGTATCGGCAGGCAGGAACTGCAAGCCACCCAGGATGATGATCACGCCGACCAGCAGGCCGATGAAGAGCGGGCCATGGGTCGGGAAGGTGCCGGTGCTTTCCGCCAGTTTCGGCTTCGCGGCGAGGGACCCGGCGATCGCCAGGATCGGCACCATGAAGGCGAACCGGCCGAACAGCATGGCCGAGCCCAGGCCGTAATCGAGCAGCGGCGTGTCGGCGGAGATACCGGCGAAGGCGCTGCCGTTGTTCTCGGTCGAGGAGGTCCAGGCGTAGAGCATTTCCGACAGGCCGTGCGGTCCGGCATTAGAGAGCGAGCCGAGGCCAGAGGCGGTGACCAGCGAGAAGCCGGCGCCGGCCAGGATGAACAGCGTGAGGATCAGCACGCCGAGCATCGCCAGCTTGATCTCCTTCGACTGCACCTTCTTGCCGAGATATTCCGGTGTGCGCCCGACCATGAGGCCGGCGACGAACACCGAGAGCAGGGCGAAGACGATGATGGTGTAGAAGCCGGAGCCGACGCCGCCTGGGGTGACTTCACCCAATTGCATCAGGAATAGCGGGATCGCGCCGCCGAGCGGGGTGTAGCTGTCGGTAAAACTGTCCACCGCACCGGTCGAGGTGCCGGTGGCCGAGACGTTGAAGGTGGTGGAGGCGGCGATGCCGAAGCGGACTTCCTTGCCTTCCCAGTTGCCGTCATGCGCGGAGACGCCGGCGGCGGTCTGCAGCGGATTGCCGGCGGCCTCGGCCGCATAGGTGCCGATGCAGGCGGCGCCGAGGATGATCGCCATGGCGGCCATCAGCGCGCGGCCCTGCTTCTTGTCCTTGATCATGAAGCCGAAGGCGATCGGCAGCGCGAAGCCGACAACGATGTCCAGCCAGTTTTCCAGCAGGTTGGTCCAGGCGTTCGGGTTTTCGAACGGATGGGCGGAGTTGGCGTTGAAGAAGCCGCCACCATTGGTGCCGAATTCCTTGATAGCTTCCTGGAAGGCGACCGGGCCGATGGCGATGGTCTGCGATCCGGCGTTCACCGTATGCGCGGTGACGAAGGCGCCGAAGGTCTGCGGCACACCGGCGATCACCAGCAGCACGCCGGCGATGATGGTTGCCGGAATGAGCAGGTAGAGCGAGATGCGGGTGAGATCGACATAGAAATTGCCGATGGATTTCAGGCCACCGCCGGTGAAGGCGCGCATCACCGCGGCCGCCACGGCGATACCGGCCGCTGCCGAGACGAACATGTGCACGACCAGGCCAAACACCTGCGCACCGTTCGAGATCTCCGATTCCGGTGCGTAGGCCTGCCAGTTGGTGTTGGTGGCGAAGCTCGCGGCCGTGTTGAAGGCCAGGCGCGGCGACATGCCGGTGATGTGCTGCGGGTTCATAGGCAGATAATATTGCAGCCGCAGAATCGCATAGAGCAGCAGGAAATGGATGACGCTGAGCAGCAGCAGCGTGACGGCGTAGTCCTGCCAGCGCATGGCGCGGTTGGGATCAACGCCGGCGAGCTTGTAGAAACCGGTCTCCAGCGGGGCGAGAAATTTCACGCGGCCTTCGAAAATGGCCGCCATGTAGCGGCCCATCGGGAAGGCGCAGCCCAGCACCAGCGCGAACACCAGCGCGATGTAAAGCAAACCCTGAATTGTCATTGGGGGAACCTTAAAAATCTTCGGGGCGCAGCATCGCCCAAACGAGATAGACGAGCAGTCCAGCGGAAATGACTCCGCCCATGAGAAGATCGAACATTTTTAGACCTTTTCGCAGCCGTAGACGTAGCCGATCAACAGCGTAAAAATTACGATACCGTACACAATGGCGACGACGTCACCCATGAAGCTCACCTTTACCTTTCAGTCGGACCTCATGCGGGAATTGCCGTAAAGCCACGAGACGGAAGGGGGGGGGATGGCGTAAAGGCCGCGTAAAGATTGTGGCGTCGGCGATACGAGGCGAAGCTGGAATGAAATAAAGAGAAAGCGGCCGCTTTTTGAAAAAAAAGCGGCGCAAAAACTTTTTATTCGCCTGGGCCTGTGGCGCTGCCAGCAGCACGGCCTACAGGAGCAGAAAACTTCTTTTTGTTCACAAAAAGAAGTGCTTCTCTTTAACCGCTGACGCGGATGGCGTTGAGGCCGGCGGCCAAAACGCGGCGCAGGTCCGGCAAAGCGAGTGCGATGCACCCGGCCGTAGGCGCGTGGTCGGCCGTCGCCACATGCAGGAAAATCGCCGAGCCGCGCTGCGGTGTGATGGGAGACGTATTCCAGCCGAGCACGCCGATGATGTCGTATAGCCCGTCCTCGCGCCAAAGCGTTTCGTGCCGGGCGGGGTGGGGCAGGCGGATCGGGCGGTTATAGGCCTGGTCGCCCGGGTCGTCGCACCAGCCGTCATCGGGGGCGATCGGTTCCACCGGCACCGCGCAATGCGGCTTTTCGGTCCGGTCGGCGCGGTAGAGCACACGCAGCAGCGGCAGCGTGCCAAGCGGCGTGGCGCCGTCGCCCTCGGTTTTATGGGGCGTGACGCCGGCATGGCCGCAGGCAGCGCGCAAGCGCAGCCCCGCCCCCTCCAGGATGCCGCCGCGGAACAGAAACTCAACCAAGCAGATGGCCAAAGCGTAGGGCTTTGGTGGCGAGGTACTGGTCGTTGACGCCGTTCGGGGCGAATTCATGCGGAACGCGTTCCACCACCTCGACCCCACAGGCGCTTATGGAGGCGACTTTCTCCGGGTTGTTGGTGAGCAGCCGGATGCGTGGCAGGCCCAGCGCTTCGAGCATGGCGGCGGCGATGTGGAAATTGCGCTCATCGGCGTCCCAGCCGAGCGCGCGGTTGGCATCCAGCGTGTCCAGCCCGTGATCCTGCAGGGTATAGGCCCGCAGCTTGTTGATCAGGCCGATGCCGCGGCCTTCCTGGGCCAGATAGAGCACGGCGCCGGCCCCCTCCTGCGCCATGCGGGCGATGGCACCCTGCAATTGCGGGCCGCAATCGCAGCGCAGGCTGCCCAGAAGGTCGCCGGTAAAACACTCTGAATGGATCCGGACCAGCGGCGCCGAGTTGGCAGCGGGATCGCCGACCAGGATGGCCATGTGCTCGATCCCCTGGTCCAAAGCGCGGAAGGCGATGAGCCGCGCATCGCGGGCGGCGTCCAACGGCACGGCCACTTCCGCCACCTTGGTGAGCGAGGCGGCCAGTTCCAGCGGGTAGGCGAGCAGATCGCCGGCCGGCACCGAGAGCAGGTCCGCGCCGGCCGGCATGCTGGCCCAGCCGGGTTTAACCGGGGCGGCAACCATTGCCGGCAACAGCCGCGCCAGCTTGCCGAGCGCCAGGGCGGCGGCGGCGGCTTTGGGCGGTGCGGTGCGCTCGAATGACGGGAGGATTTGTTCCATGGTCGGGTCGGCGGCGCGTTTCAGCGTTTCGGCGTCGATCAACGGCCGGGCCAATTTGAGGGCGATGGCCGGGCAAGCCTCCTCGACCGGGTGCTGCAAGACGGCGGCGGCACGGGCGGGGGATAGCAACAGGGCGGCCTGGCCGGCTGAAAGCAGGTCGATTAGGCGCAAACCTTCGGCGCCGATCGTCTCGGCCGGGGCGATGATCAGCGGCTGGCGAGCGGCCAGAACGACCGGCACCCCCCGCCTGGCTTCGGCGATGGCGCGGTGCACGGCACGGGTGCGCGGGGTGCCGAGACCGGCTTGCGCATGTAAACCTTGGGTCATCCGCCACAAATAAGCCGCATGCGCGGGTCACGCTAGCCTGGGGCTAGCCCGGCCATACCGGGAGGCTGCTGACACTATTGTGAATTGCCCCTATATCAGGGGCATAAAGGAGAGACGTGATGGCAAGTCAGCACCCGATTCTAGTGGTGGACGACGATGCTGCCCTGCGAACGGCGCTCATCGAGCAGCTTGTTCAGGATGGCGAGTTCGTGCCGAGCGAGGCGGGAAGCCTGGCCGAGGCGGAAAGCAAGCTAGCCGGCACCAATGCGCGGTTCGATGCGCTACTGCTGGATGTCGCCCTGCCGGACGGGGATGGGCGGGAATTTTGCCGCCGTTTGCGCAGCCAGGGGCTGAAGACGCCGATCATCATGCTGACCGGCTCGGCGGAGGAGGCTGACATCGTTCGCGGGCTCGATTCGGGGGCGAATGACTACATCGCCAAGCCGTTCCGGCTGAACGAGCTACTGGCGCGGCTGCGGGCGCAGTTGCGTAGCTTCGAGAGTTCCGAGGATGCGGTGTTCTCCATCGGGCCGTACATTTTTCGCCCCTCGGCCAAGCAACTGGTCGAGCCGGGGCGAAACAAACGGATCCGTCTGACCGATAAGGAGACCGCGATTTTGAAGTTTTTATACCGGGCCTCCGGCAAGGCAGTGGCCCGGCAGGTGCTCCTGAACGAGGTCTGGGGCTACAATGCGGCGGTCACGACGCACACGCTGGAGACCCATGTCTACCGGCTGCGGCAGAAAATAGAGCCTGACCCGGCGGTCTCACGGCTGTTGCTGACCGAGGGCGGGGGGTATCGGCTGAATGTCGAGGGGCGGGTGGCGGTTTCATAGCGCGCGCGAAGCCGCTATAGAGGCGTGGCCCGGTCACGGGCCAGAACGGCAAGTCTCCGTAGCTCAGCCGGATAGAGCACAGGATTCCTAATCCTGGGGCCGTGGGTTCAAATCCCGCCGGGGACGCCACAAACAATTGAAATTGCTAACTTTTTTAGTTTCGTAGTTGCAGCAAAGTTGTCAATTTGTCAAAAGGGTTGTCAAAACTCCCCGGCGTTTTGGAAACCGGCGATTCGGCGTCCTCTTAGGCGGATCGCGCCCAGGGCGATTCCCGCTGCTCAATTAGGAAAGGTTGGGCAATTTGGGCACGTATTCGATGGAATGGCTTGCAACAGCGCCTGTTTTGGAAGAATTTTCAGCCGGATTTCCGGGCGAGACATTTATTTTGCACGGGGTTTAGCGAAGACAGCGTCGCTTTTGGGTCTTGGCACCGCCGGCCCTAGGTTCAGGAGACCTGGGGGCACAACTGCTACCCTGGTCGGGCAAACTGAAATATGTTGCATTGTCGGGACTCAAACGGGTGGGTCGTCTAAAACGATTTGGCAACGATTTGTTTTGTCTAGTAATGTTGTGGATATAGAAGCGTTTTGTCACGCATCACCGACGCAACAGTTGTGCGAGCCTACCTTTAGCTGCTGTGTTGGTTGTTCCGCGCGTTTTGTCCGCGTCGTGGGTCGGTCATCCGATACGCAAGCCTCCTAGTTAGCGCGGGATGAAGGGCGTGTACCAGCATTGCGCTGAGAAGCACCTGCATCGCTACGTTGCGGAATTTGACTTCCGGCATAACAATCGAGTTCGGCTCGGAGTAGACGACATGCGGCGCACCCAAAACGCACTCATCGGTATCGTTGGAAAGCGGTTGACATATAGCTGACTGACTCAAAATGAGTTCGCATACCGGGCGGTCATGGAAACGTCCCGCGGTGTGCAGTTTGATTTATTTAAGAGATTCTTGATCGAATCACGAGATTCTGTTACGAATCGGCAGCATAAGAGCATGAGAACGGCGATGCCATCGACGCGGCGCCATTTTACTGAGACCGTCCCGCTGCCTGGGGGGCAAATGCGCCTCAAGCAGGTGATCTTGTATGTCTCTAGCAGTTGCGCCGAGGCAACGCGCTTTGGCGCCATAAAACTGAACAAAATCATCTGGAAGGCGGATTTTGATTCTTTTGTTGAGCGAGGCGTTCCTGTCACTGGGCGCGCTTATCGCAGGCAAAAGTTTGGGCCGGTTCCCTTTGAAATGCCGCCGGTTCTCCGCGAGATGACTAGGGACGGCCTTATCATGACGGATGAGGTCTATTTGGGAGATGGGATCATTGAGAGACGCACGATCCCCCTACAAGAGGCGGATCTATCTTTCTTCTCTTCCGATGATCTGCGGTACGTGAACAATTCAATTCGTCACTATTGGAACATGACCGGAACTGAGAGCAGCGACAAGTTCGCACGGAGTTGCCTGGAAAACAAGGCAGAATGGCGATGTCATGCCGTATGAATTTGCCGTTTTGTCTGACAGAGAGCTGGGATCTGAGCAATTGAGCCGCATCAAGAGCTTGATCAGAGAGCGGGCGCTGACGACTTCTTAGGATGATTTACAGCCGGACGATTTGTTTCTCCCCGGCGTGTGATGTCGCCGCAGAGAAGTTGGGCGGATATCACATGATAGACAGCTCACTAGACCCCGTATGGGAGGCTCTTGAGCGTAATCCGTATGGCTTCAATTCTATTGAATCCGACCATTTTAACGCCCGGTACGTCGTGACAAAACCCTTCAAGGGTATCCCTGCATTGATTTGGGTTTTTGTCATAAGGAAAGACGGAACCTGTATCGAGGTGGAATTAGACCATGTCGAAGAATTCGAAGGATATTAAGGAATCATCTCAGCTTGACCGCTTCAAAGAAGCCGCCCGTGAACTCGGCTGCGACCGACGAGAACGAGGCGGATTTTGATGTGAAACTGAAATAAATAGCCAAGCACAAGCCTGCGCAGCACAAAAGGGAAGATCGCGATGCCGATTAATCATCAAGACAGAGGCATTGTACGGTGATGTTCACGTGCTTATGCCGAGAACAAGAAAAGAACTTTTGATCTGGCGGTTGTCAAAACTCATATCACTGTGCGCGTTTCTACGGGGCTTTGCGGGAAGGTTTTGACAATCAAAGCTAATGAAATCAACTTGTTAAGTTCGTTCGCTGTGATTTCCTAATCCTGGGGCCGTGGGGTCGAATCCCGCCGGGGACGCCAGTTTCTGCCAGTTGAAAAATGAATTTCCAAAAATTTTTCAATTGGTTGTGTAGGTTTTTGAAGTGACTTTGGGGCGCGCTAGACCAGTAACGTCCACAGAAAACCAGCGATGTCGGAACTTTTCTGAAACCCAGGTGAAACCCGGAGACTGATAACGCGCTCGCAACCTCGGCAAATCAAAGCGCTCCAGCCCTCTCGGGAAACCGGCCATGACCAAACTACCCACATCCTGAAACCTTTGACCGGGCCTTGCCGCAGCCCTCCCATTTGCGCCTCATTCCATTCCACCAGCGGAGACGACCAACTGCTCCGGGGGCGCCAGACTGGCGCCGGCGCTGACCCATTTCAGACCTTCATCGAACCCTAACCCGAACTTTACTGATGTTTTGAGCGCAAGCCTTTGAATTTGTTTCCACTTATTTTGATTGCATGCCTACGTAGTCAGCGTGATCGATCCTCAAGTAAATCGAATGCCGTGCGTTGAATTTTGGTTGGGGTGGCGAGCAGGATGGTGAGCTTGTTGTCACCGATGCGGACATTGTTTCTGGTTAACGTTGCCAGATCGGCAAGCAGGGTCTGCAGACTATGCACCGGCAGTCTGCGCCGTGTGCGGGGTCGGTTTGCTTGCTGGCGGCTTTGTCGCGTGCGGCCTTTGATGGCCTGGCCTTGGCGACGGGGGAGATGCGTTGTGCCTCTCGCCCCGCCGGGTCGTGGTCGTCGAAGAGAATTGGCGCCAGGCATTGGCGCATGTGCCATTCCAGATAGTAGGCGAGCATGCAGAGCAGCACATGGGCGCGCACCCGCGGCGCGGTCCAGTGGAATACCGGCCGCAGTTCCAGATCGACGGTTTTGAACGACCGGAACGCCCGCTCCACGAGCCAGATTTTTAGGCGCGCACCGTGCTGGCGGCGTCGGATGCTCGGCGCTCAGGTTGGTGCGCACCACGTAAATGCCATCGAGGGCCGCCTCGGCGATCGCCGCATCGTCGCGGGTGAAGTCGAAACCATTATCGGTGATAGGGTGGTGAAGTGTTTGCCCATCTTGCGCTTGCCCAGCACGGCGCCCAGCGCCATGCCGATGGCCGCCGCACCGTGCAGTGGATTTTTCTGACCGCCGCACCCGCGCCTGGATTTTTATCAGCTCGGCCTCGGTGGCGGCGAGCAGTTCGTGGCGTTTTCGGGCACGCTCTTCGGCCAGCAGCGGGTTCTTGCAAACCACCAGGCGCTCGCCCGGATAGGCGGGGCTGGTGATCTCCGCCATGTCGCGATCATCGAACAGCGAGAGCTGCAACGGACCGCCTCGGCGGCCAGCGCCTGGATCGCTGGGCCGCGCAGTGCGGTGATCCAGTCCAGCCCGGCCGGCCGCAGCGTCTCATCGATCCGCGCACTCGTCAGCATGCCACGGTCGCCGACCATCACCACGCGCCGCAGTTGAAATTTCTGCTTCACCTTGTCGATCTGCGCCGACAAAGTTGATGGATCCGCCGTGTTGCCTTCGAACACTTCGACCGCAACCGGGCAGCCATCGGCCGCACACATCAGGCCAACAACAAGTTGCGGGCGATCCCGGCGATGATCGCGGCTATAACCGTGTTTTGCCAGTTCGCAGCAGCGTCCTTCAAGATAGGTCGAGGTCACATCGTACAGCAGCAGGGCACCCTCGCTGAGGTGCCGCCGCGCCAGGCTTGTCTCGATGAAATCCTGTTCCTTCCCCAGCCAGTCGAGCGCCGCATAGACCTCTCCGGCGCTGACACTGCCCAAGCCCAGCATCTCCCCCAGCGAATGGCTGGCGGTCGCCGGATCGAGCATCCGCGCGGTGGCAAGTTTGGCCGCCGGCTCGAGCAGCCGGGCGATGATCAGGCCATAGGCCAGATCGCGTTTGCGTTGCGACCCGCGGGGCGGCAACACGTCGAGCCCGGCCCGCCGCGCCGTGGCCAGTGCGGCAAGCACATGGCCATGCGGCAGGGCCCGCTCGATCTGCACCACCTGATCCGCCGGCAGCAGCTTATCGCCGCGCAGTACCGAACGCAGCAGCTCATCCTATCCATTGGCCGCTTGGAAAGGTTTGCCAACGTCCGGTTTTTTGTTTTACCGCCTTCGCGATAACTCTCCCGCAGCAGGATCGCCGGCGGCGAGTTCCGATTCGGGACAATTGTTATGTACATGGGGCAATGGAATTAAGCCGATTCGCGTCGCGTCAAGAAAAATCGTCAAAGTACATGACTGCATTTTGAGAGTTTCAGCCACTATCAATGCCTTACCTCAAAAAGCCGTAAAGTTCGGCCTAAAAACCCAACATATTTTGTTCGTGTTGAATTTTTATTGTTTATTTAAAACTTCTATTGATTGATAAAAATTATGAGGCATTCGTTCTCCTGCCACCAGAGGACCGGTTTTTGCGGACCAAAACGCCCTCTGCGCGCTTGCCGAGAGGAGCGGGTACAGACATATTGCGGCACCGCCGACGATTTATCCAGCCTATCACGCGCGGAAGCATTGCAATATAATAGGCTATTGAACTCCTGCCAGCCATCGCCTCGGCGATCGCTTTGGCGCCGTTCGCCGCCGCGGTGCAGACCACGGCGCAGCAGGCTCCATGGCATAGCGGCGTCAGGCCAACCCCTTCCGTGGCCTCGGCCGTAATCCAGAAAGATTCCCTAAAATGTCTATTTCTTCGAAAATCTTGCCGGCCATTACCCTGGTCGTTGCCCTGTCCCCGCTTGCCGCTCAGGCGCACAGCAACCCGCAGCCCAGCCTCGCCCAGTACGATCCGGCCCCGCTGAATCATCAGAACCAAGTGATGACGAGCTCCGCCACCATCGACGACCCGACGACCTTCTATAGCGGTGGGCCCGCACCAATGTTTCGGATGCAGCCCGGCCCCGCCCAGTACGATCTGGTCCGACTGAATTGTCAGAACCAAGTGATGAAGGGCTCCGCCACCATCGACGTCCCGACGACAATCTATAGCGGTGGGCTCGCACCAATGTTTCCTACCACACGATAGCTCGTCCGAGGGCAACTCGAAAGTCGGATAACGAAACGGGGGGCAAAAGCCCCCCGTTTCTGTTCAGGTACATCTGTGACCGGTCAGGCGGGCACGATGTCCTGCACCTGGCGCGCGAAATCCGCGATGGTCTCGGGCGAGAACTTCAACGTCTGCTGTACTATCGCCGATGGCGTATGCGTGATGGCTTCAGCTTGCAGGGCTAGGCTCAGCCTTTATCTGATCGGCGCTGGTCGGCGTCGAAAGGGAAAGCCGATGGCAGCCGGAGAAGTGATCAGACAGCTTTGAGGTTGATTGCGGCTGCCTTGCCACGCTCCATCTCGACGTCGAACGTGACCTTCTGGCCCTCGTCCAGACCGCGCAAACCCGCCGATTGCACGGCGGTGATGTGCACGAACACGTCCTTGCCGCCATCCTCGGGGGCAATAAAGCCAAAACCTTTGGTGGTATTAAACCACTTAACCGTACCGGTAGCCATTACGCGACGTCACTCCTTACATTGCCACATTACATGGGCGCACCACGCGCCTGTCGCGCGGATTATGGGCAAACCGGGTTCTGGAAAGACTTGTACGCGCCCGGTCGCCACATGCGCGTTCCCAAGTTAGCCCAAAGTCAATTGGCGTCAAATCTCGCGTAGAAACATTCTAAATTGCTTACGAATTCTTGGTTTTCGGCGTGTTCGGACCTGGGGGCATTGGCCCTAACGCGCCCAAGGCGGGCAAAGCGCCTGCCATCTGCTGACCCTCGGGTGGATCCGGAGTGGGGGCTCGTGATCCTGCTCTTTTCTGAACCGCGATGATGGGCGCAGGCGACCAAGGCTTTCTAGTTTTGGCTCCGTAGGCAGGGAGCCAAATAAATGTCAGATGCAGATGATTTCGAATCCGACAGTGCCGCCACTGGCCAGGAGGCCAACGGGCCTCCGAGCGCGCCAGTTGCCGATGGCCTGCTAAGCGCGCGACGGGTCGCGGTATTGCATAGTCGGACCTGCCGGACGCTGCGCAACTGAGAGCGACGCGGATGGCTGCTGCCGGTCCGGATCGGTCGCAGCCTTTTTTATCGGCTCAGTGACATCGAAGCCCTCGCGGCGCATGGCGCCCCCGCGCCTGCCAGCATCGCTGTTCCCGCGCCCGCGCCAGCCTCCGGCGTGCTCAGGGCCGGAGATGATGACGCGCTGACAAGCTCGGAAAATCAAAGCGTTCCAGCTCCGTCGTGAGAACGGGCATGACCCAACAAAATTTATTTGCCCCCACCCGTGCTCCCGACTTTCCGCAGTTTTCCGCAAATTTCGCTGGAGGTTAAAATGGATCAATTCGCAGCCGATTTTACCAACCTGGTGCCGGCCGGCGGCATGGCCGACACGGCATCTGCATATTCCATGTATCCCGGTCGGGGCGCGCCGGCCGAGCCCAGTTTCGCGGATGCGCTGGCTTTTGTGGACACCGCACCCGGACTGTCGCAAATCGCCCGGCGCGATCTACGCTCCGCGCTCATCTCCGCGGCCAAGCTGATGCGGCGGCAACCGCGCGATATCCCATTCGCCCCTGCGGTGATCTCTGACTCGGCGGTGGGGCACATGCCGAAGCTGTTCGAGACCAAAACCCGGCGACGCCGAAACATTTTGTCTGGCCTGCGTACGGCCGCCAAGCTGATGGGCGTGATCCCGGAACAGCCGGCAGGGCGCACGGGGCTTAGCGCCACCATGGATGGCGCTGGCGGACAGTCTTGGTGCCGATTTCGGGCAACATCGGATGACCCGTTTCATCCGCTTCTGCAGTGATCGGGGGCTCGGCCCGTCAGAGGTCACCAGCGCGGTGTTTTCCAGCTTCGCTGAAGCGCTGCCCCACGCAGCGATCATCGGCAACCGAACAACATACCTGGGCCGTGTGGCGCATGGTTGGAACCGGTTGGCCCGGCAAAAGCCGGACCTCAATTTGCCGACGATTGTGCGGCCACGCCATAAGCCGGCGCTGACGGTGCCGCCGGAACAGTTCCCGGCCGAATTCCAGCCAGAACTGGCGAGGTTCCGCGCCGCGCTGTGCCCGGTCGATATCGGCGCCCTGCACGACGACCTCGACCTCCCCCCGGAACAGGCACCGTTCCGTCCCAGCCGGCCCCTTAAACCGGGCACCGTCACCTTGCGCATGGAGCAGCTCGGCTACGCCGCCGGGGCCTTGGTGCATAGCGGGCACTCTCCGCACAGCCTCAAAAGCCTGCGTGACCTGTTCACGCCGATCAACAACGCGAAGACCATCATCCGCCATCTGCGCGAACGCGGTACCGGCCAGCGCTCATCCTACGCCGCCGGGGTGCTCGAGGCGCTACGCCAGGTCGCCCGCTTCTGCCAAGCAGATGCAGCAACACAGGCGGAGCTCGACCGCCTCAAAGCCGTGGTCCTCCCGAAGCAGCAGGGCGTGGTCCCCAAAAACCGCGACCGCCTGCGTGCCATGATCGAACCTGGCACCCGGGCGATCATCCTCGCTTTGCCGGAACTGCTCGTCGATTCCGCCAAGAAGACCAAAAATCCATTGGACGCGGCGCGCCGCGTGCGCGTGGCCGCGGCGCTGGAGCTGCTGATCACGGCAGCTCCACGGCTCGACAATCTACACCTGCTCGACATCGAAACGTCGCTCCGCCGTGCCGCCAGCGGCAAGCACCGGATCACGCACATGATCGTCGATGCCATGGACGTCAAAAACGGTGTGCCCATTGAGCGCCAGCTTCCCGCCGCAACGGCGGGGTTGCTGCAGCTCTGGCTGGATGATTACCGCCCGCGCCTGGCCAAGCCCGGCTGTCCGTGGCTGTTTCCGGGGCATGCCGGCAAGCCCCTGAGCAAAGCGCACCTGCGCAACTGGATCGTCCGCGCGGTACGTGATTATGCCAATGTCCAGGTGCATCCCCATTTGTTCCGGCATTTTTGCGCCTGGCTGCACCTGCAATACCATCCGGGTGACTATGAAGGCGTACGGCGGCTGCTCGGCCATAAGCGGATCGAGACGGCGATCAAATCCTACATCGCCTTCGAACAGGATGTTGCCGCCTCCCGCTATGACAAGGCGGTGCTGAAGGAGCGACAGGCCACCAGGCACATGGTGAAGCTGGCGCTGAACCGGCGTCCCGCAAATGTTCAACGCCACGGGAAGGAAGCAAGCGATGCCCAAAACCACTGACCCGCGGCGGCGCTGGCGGCGCCTGCACGAGTGGCCTGCATCCTACCGCGCGCTGTGGCTGGCGGCGACCGCGCCGGGGGATGATTTGGACATGCCCGCCTATGGCCGGTCGCTCCGGCCCGCATCCCTGGACACCATCGCACGTAATTTCGGGCGCTGGCTCAGTTTCCTGGAGGGGCGCGGCGAGCTGGATGACAGCATCCCGCCGGAGGCGCTGGTCACGCCGGCCAGGATCGCCGCCTATCTGCGCGAACTGAAGGAGATGAATTATAGCGCGCAGTCGATTGTTCTCGCCTTGTCGGGCATCAGTTGCGCGATGCGGATTCTGGCCCCGGCGAAGGGCTGGAAATGGATATGGCGCCCGAACGGTGTGAAACTGGCGCCGCATCTCAAAGGCCGGCGCAAGGAATTCCCCGTGCCCCATCCTGCCGAACTGTACCGTTGGGGGCTCGAACTGCTGACGCAGGCTGACGCGCAGAATCGCGTGCGGGACCGGCTGGCGCAATACCGGGATGGCCTGATCATCTGCCTGCTCGCCGCGCGGGCGCTGCGGCGGCGCAGCTTCGTCGCGATGCAGCTGGACGCCCATTTGTTTAGGGGCGACGCCGGTTGGCGAATTAGATTTGAGCCAGACGACGTCAAAAATCGCCGCTGGATCGAGGTCGGGGTGCCGCGGACCCTGGAACCATGGCTCGACCGGTATCTCTCCGAAATACGCCCCGCTTTGCTGCTTCGCACGAAGCGGGGGGCAGATCCTGCCTGCATCGCACCGGCCAATACGGCGCTGTGGCTCTCCGCCGACGGTACAGCCCTGACCGCGTCAGGCCTGACCACAGCCCTTTGGAATCGCTCCGGCCGGAAATTTGAAATCCCCTTTGCCACGCATCGCTTCCGGCACGCCCTCGGGTCATATGCGCCGATTGATGATCCCGACCATCCCGGCGTCGCCTCCAGCCTGCGGGCCATCGGCAGCCGCATGCATGACTACAATCGCGCGTGTGACCACGCCGCCGAGACGAAATATCACGCCGCCCTGGCGCGGGAGCGCGCCAAAGCTGTATCCCTTGCTCGGCGTTTGTTGGCCGCACGAGAGGAAGGGGAGACATGACACAGGCGGACATCATGCCAAAAATCCCTGCAGGCTTTGTACAATCTGTCGGATGAACAAACTGAATATCAAATTCTTGATCGCCTGAGCTTTATGAGCTGCAGCTTGGTTGAGCCGTCAGAGCTCCCGGCTGTTATCAGGTGCGTCGGGGCTGCGCCGGGCTATCCTGCGCTGCCCCGCGCAGCGCCAGTTGCGTCAGGAGGGCGGATTGCCGCGGACTGCGCCACAGCACCCGGGCGCAAAACGGCTTGTCCGATTTGGCCCCGCTATAGTCCTGGCCGATGACCAGGCGGTAGATCTTCCATAGCGGGCCGAGATAGGCGCCACGCAAGGTGTTGTAGTCTTGCTCTTCGGGCTTGCCCAGGCCGACCGGGATCTCCTCGTCCCGCCGCGGCGCGAACATCGTGCCAAACGTCCAATCCCAGATTGACAGCTTGTTGCCAAAATTCTTGTCCCAATGTTCGAGCCGGTAACTATGGTGCAGCTGGTGCATATGCGGGCTGAGCAGCACCCGGTCGAGCTGGCCGAAACTGACGGGGAAATGCGAATGCCGCAGCGCGTCCAGCACCAGAATCGTGCCGATCATATTGGCATTGGCCAAGAGCAGCAGCATTTCGGCGAAGCTGAAATGAAACAGCCCGCTGAACAGCCCGATCGGCACGCCAACCAGCAGGCCCGCCACCAGCCCGTCAAACATATTGCCCAAGGGATGCATCCGCTCGGTCGTGAAAGGCGTCAGCGTCGTCGCCGAATGATGCACTTTGTGCAGCTCCCACAAAACCGGCACGAAATGCTGCAAATAATGCGTTAGGTAATTGGCGAAATCGACGACGAGGAAGACCACCAGCGAGCAGAGCAGCACCGCGAGAAGATTTGCGCAAACACCGGATGATGCGGCGCCGCCCAGTTCAACGCGCGCAGCGTCAGCAGCGCCACCGCGCTCATGCATACCACGTCATAGCTCAGGCGCAGTTTGGCGATCAGCTTCGAGCCGAGATAGAGCAGAATGTCGATCCAGGCGGATTTCTGCCGCCAGATCGCCGCCGGGAAGCAATGCCCGAGCAACCCGGCGAGGCTCAGTCTGGTGCCGCTAGCACGCAGCTGCAGGGCGACACTGCCCCCCCCTACCGTGAAAAACGTCGCCCAGGTCCAGACAAACATCGACAAATGCGGCACATGACGCAGCATCTCCCAGCCCCCTTCTGATACGCGCCTTCTTCGGCCGGCGCAGTTTTCTTCAGATGGTCAAAATGGTGTGGTCAAATCCAGAGTCTGTCGTTTATAAAATACATTTATCGAGAATATCGACAAGAATTTGCTTCACTTTTGACGATGCCGCTTTCGCAATAAAGTTTTTATATAGAGTTAGCTCGTGATTTGGCTCCATAAGTCAAAAGATGAGCGGGTGACCATCAGCGATCGCATCGGCTCATCAGCTGAGATGAGGTGGCGAGGCTTCGACAGTTGAGGCGCCCTGAGGGGCTAGGCAAAGAAGATGCGACGCGATGAGTTCTAGTGCCCCGCGTCCTTGATTTTGCGGCGAATTTCTGATTCGACCGTTCCGGTAATGCCGGAGATGATTCTGTGACTGCGAGACAAGCCGCCGTGAAGAAATACGTTGTAACGCTCAGCGACGAGGAGCGGGAACGGCTCGGCACCTTGATCGGTACCGGGAAGCGGGCTGCCCGGCAGGTGCTGAAGGCGCGCATCCTGTTGAAAGCGGATGCATCGGATGCCGGCGCGTGCTGGAGCGACAGCGAAATCGCCGCGGCGCTGGAAACCAGCGTCGACACGGTCGCGCGGACCCGGCAGAGGCTGGTTGAGGAGGGACTCGAGGCGGCGCTGAACCGGAAGCATTCGCCCAACTCTGCAAGGAAACCGATCTTTGACGGCGCTGCGGAGGCCAAGCTGATCGCCCTGGCCTGTTCCGAACCGCCCAAAGGGCGTTCGCGCTGGTCACTGAGGCTGCTGGAGGCCAAAGTGGTTGAGCTGGAAATTGTCGATCGTGCCAGCGACAACACGATCGGACGGACACTAAAAAAAACATTCTCAAGCCACACCTGAAGAAGCAATGGGTGATCCCACCAGACGGCAGCGCCGCGTTTGTCGCCGCCATGGAGGATGTGCTTGAAATCTATCACAAGCCGCATGATCCGGACTTTCCGCTGGTTTGCCTCGACGAGACCTCGAAGCAACTGATCGCCGAAACCCGCCTACCAATTCCGGCCAAGCCGGGAATGCCGGCACGACATGACTATGAGTACGCCCGTAATGGCACCGCCAACCTGTTTATGCTGTTTGCCCCGCTGGAAGGGTGGCGGCACGTCAAGGTGACGGATCGGCGCGCGACGATAGACTATGCGCAACTTCTCAAGGAACTGTCTGACACGCACTTTCCCGAGGCGCAGAAGATCAGGCTCGTGCAGGACAATCTCAACACTCACAAGCCAGCCTCACTCTACGAGGCTTTCCCCGCTGCCGAGGCGCGTCGGTTGGTCGAACGGTTTGAGTGGCATTACACCCCGAAACACGGGAGTTGGCTAAACATGGCTGAATCCGAGCTCAGCGTTCTGTCGTCGCAGTGTCTCGACCGGCGGATCCCCGATAAGCAGGCTCTGATTGACGAGGTCGCCGCTTGGCAGGACAGCCGCAACCTGAACCATGCGAAGGCGAACTGGCAGTTCACCACCGCACAAGCTCGCGTCAAACTGAACAGGCTGTACCCCGCATTATGAGCGACTCGCGGCACTAGGGCTGAAGTAATATCCACCTCTATAACAAGGCTACATCAAAGGTGAAGTGCTTTCGCGGAGATTGTCAAGCGTCAATGCAATGTTTGTCTTTTACAACAATAATATTTGCGGCGCCGCTACCGCGCGCCTATCAATGGCTGGACGGCTCTGGCTTTCCGAACCACATGCGTGTCATCAATGGTGCAGGAAACGCATCCGCACCGCTCGCGCTGCCGGAATTTCCGTTGATGTATCAGGGCGCGTCGGATGACTTCATCGGTGCGCATGATCCGGTGTTCCTGCCTGCCGAAAGCGACGATATCGACTTTGAGGGCGAAGCTGCCGTTGTGCTCGACGATGTGCCTATGGGGGGCCGCGCGCAGGACGCCCTCATCCATATTACCAAGCGGCGAGGCAATGCATTTTACGTTTCCGATGTTGATCGAGCATGCGGCGCGAAGGCGTAAGTTGAGAGCAGGAACGATAAGATCCTGGAGGGCATCGTCGGCGCCGTGCAGGATGGCGATATCGGGCCCGAGACGCTCAAGGCCGTCACGGCCATGGGCGCGGCCGCGGTTATCACGGCGTTCACCGCGGCCCGCATCGCCGCCTACGAGGCAGACGCTGACTTTGCCGTGTTCGGGGCCGGCTGGCTCAACCGCGCCAACTCCTGCCAGGCGGCGGCGCTCGCGATGGCAAAGGGGAGTGCATGATGACGCCAGATTTCAGTGCCCAGTTCAGGCCGCGCTACACGGCAAGGGATAACGCGATGTTGTGCGCCTGGTGGTGGGCGATGGTCTGGCCGCGGCTGGAAGTAACGGCCAGATAGAACCCGCATATTTTCGGTCAATTTTGCAAAGGCCCCGGAGCAATCCGTGGCCTCTTTTCGTTTGGCGATGTTAAACTTTCCAAACCCATGGCTTCCCCGAAGGAGATCGGGGGCCAACAATGGTAGGGGAGGGCGAAAGCATCTGCCCCTCGGCCTGAGGTGAGGGCAGGCTAGGCCAGCCAATGGCGATCGCTCATTCCGGCTAAAATGCCGTAGCCTGTCGGTATGTGCGGCCATTATGCCAAATTCACCCCGCCGAGCGCCATTAGGGCCTTGGTGCGAGCGGTCAGTCCCGTGCTGAATGTGGCGCCGAACTGGAACATCGTGCCGAGCCAGCGAGCCAGCAAGCCATGGTGGTGCGGCGTCACCCCCAGGCCGGTGAGCGCCACCTCGATCTGTTGACATGGGGTTTTTTGCCTCACTGGGCGGTTGATCCGAAGGCCGAGCGCAAGCCGATCAACGCAAGGGCCGAGACGGTGGCAACAACGCCCATGTTTCGCGCGGCGTTTGCGCATGGGATCTGTCTGGTGCTGGCGGTGTCCTTATGGATCAGACCGCGCCGGTGCAACTGGCCGAGTGCTGCCGCAAGCTGGATGGCGATGCGCAGAAACTGTCCAATTTCGAACGGCGTTCCGGCCAATTTAATTGGCTGACCCTGGTTGCGGATGCCGATGAAGCCGGCCAGAGATTCTGAATTGAAGCCGGCTACCTGAGCATCATTGTCTGGTTGACTGATTATCGTGCGCCTGTTTTCGGTTAATTTTAGGCGTGATGTCGCATTCTTCTATTTATCGTTGATACGATACCATGAGCTGGCCCCCGGAACCTGGACAGATGGCTAAGATAGAGTCCTGCCCCTAAACTGGCGTTAGCCAAGGGGTTATAGTGACGAACATCAGGAAGAAGCACAGCGCAGAGTTCAAGGCGAAGGTGGCGATGGCAGCGATCTGTGAGGAAGGGACGATTGCTGAGATTTCGAGCAAATACGGGGTGCACGCGAGCCAGGTGAACGCCTGGAAGAAGACGGTGCAGGAGGGCGTGAAGGGGCTCTTCGGAGCTGAGAAGAAGGCTGCTTCGGCCGCCGCGGCGGACAGCGCCCAGGTCTCGGCGTTGCATGAGAAAGTTGGGCAGCTCATTATGGAGCGCGATTTTTTTCGGCAAAGGTCTGGTCGATGAGCCAAACCAGCCCGGCTGGCGATGGTCTCGCGGTCGCACCCTCATTTTTCGATTGTCGAGCAATGCGCGTTACTGAAAGTGCCGCGCTCGACACTGTATTATAAGCCCAAGCCGGTCAGCGAGGATGATCTGACGCTGATGCGCCGGATCGACGAGATTTACACGAAATGGCCGTTTTATGGCTCACGGAAGATGGTGGCGGAGCTGCGTGGTGAGCGCTGCGATGTGAACCGCAAGCGGGTGCGGCGGCTGATGCGGTTGATGGGCATTGAGGCGATTTATCAGAAGCCGAACACCAGCCGGAAACATCAGGCTCACAAAATATACCCTTATTTGCTGCGGAGCCTCGACATTAACCACGCCAATCAGGTGTGGTGCGCGGACATAACATACATTCCGATGGCCAAGGGTTTTGTCTATCTGGTCGCGGTAATGGACTGGTTCAGCCGGCGGGTTCTGGCCTACCGGTTGTCGATTACGTTGGAGACCGATTTCTGCGTCGCGGCACTGCAGGAGGCAATGGAGCGGTACGGCAAACCTAAAATATTCAACACTGATCAGGGCGTACAATTCACCGCCGCCGCCTTCATCGCGCAGCTTGAAACCGGCGGTGTTCGGGTGAGCATGGATGGCAAGGGCAGATTTCTCGACAACATCTTTATCGAGCGGCTTTGGCGTAGCCTCAAATACGAAGAAGTTTTCACGAAGGCTTACGGCTCAGTTACTGAGGCGCGGTTCGGCATCAACGCCTGGATGAAGTTTTACAACGACGAGCGCAAACATCAGGCACTCGGCTATCGGACGCCGCGCGAAATTTTTTCGGCCAGTATCGCATGTGGATATGTGCACAACGAAAGCGCGTTGCACACATCCCCACAGGCGCCACAATCACAGACGGAAAAGGATTCCAACTATGCAGGCAAAGTGATACCCTCCGACACCAACCTCCTGGCCGCATAGCCAGGCTTAATCAACCGGCGGAATTCTATCTTAACTCCGGCCAATTCCTGTCCAAGCTTTGGGGGCCACCGCACCATACAATATTAAAAACAGTATAAAATAGAGGTTCAAAAATGAAACTTATGGCAACCTTGGCGAAATTAAATGCAAGGAAGATGGCTGTGAGGCCGGCAAAATTTTTATTCATGTTGCTGCTCGCCGGAACGCTGGTGAGCGCATATTCCAATATGGCCAACGCCCAAATGATCAGCCCTTTCGGGCAATACAACGGGCCGACCCTGAGCAAGGATGATTACCAACTGGCGCGTGAAGCGGCGGAGAAATTACTCAATGAAACGACACCGACAATCGGAAGTTACGTTACATGGAGAAATTTGGCTTCTGGTAATCAAGGGAAGTTTACGATTTTGTCGATCTTCATATCAAACGGGCTACCCTGCAGAAAAGTGAATTCTTACGTTGTTTACCGCAGGGCCGGTTCTCCGCGTAGCTTCACGTTGGATGTCTGCAAATTGCCCAGCGGCGAATGGAAAACCGTCGCCTGATTAAAATAAGAGGAAAATTTTCACTTTATCTCTTCCGGGAACAAAAATACACCGTTCCGAACCGGCAAAGCTTGTAACCGCTGCTTGGTGCCGGAGGGGGACCGAGTGTGGCAAGCAGCCCTATGCGTTCGCCAGGTGTGATGCTCAGCCGATGATGCTGGCCGGCTTGTGGGATGTCTGGAAGGGAGTTGCCGACGAAACGGTCAGGTCCTTCACGATCATCACCACGACCGCGAACGCCACCGCGCGGGCCGTACATGACCGCATGCCGGTGATTTTGGAGTTGGACAACTGGCCGCTTTGGCTTGGGGAAGCGGAAGGCAACCCGGCGGAGTTGTTACATTCACCTTCCGATGAAGTGCTGCGGGCTTGGCCGATAAGTCGCCGCGTCAACAATCCACGGAATAACGGTGCCGAGTTGTTTGATGCACTTTGAGCGGCACGGATGCCCGCTCGCGGCGCGTTCAATGTTCGTGGCGGTTACGTGAAACAACGGCGATCTGCAATCTGTCTCGGCCAACGAAGCCGAAATGGCCGCCACACAGTTCGCCAAAATCAGCTGTCGAGCCCCCAGCGAAGCGCCACTATCCCCATAGTTGGCTTACACCCCGCGGTTTCGTTCGATCCGATTTCAATGAGGTTGACCCCAACACTGCGCCGCTGCGCCGACGGTACGCGACCTCACAGATGGGGCGGACGGCCCCTAGCGGCATTAGTGTGCCAAAGTACGGGTCCGTTACAACCTGTAAAAAGGAGCCGCCCACCATGAGCATTACCAGAATTGGACTGGATACCGCAAAGGCCGTCTTCCAAGTGCATGGCGTCGACGAGACCGGAAAGGCGACAACAAAGCGCAAGCTACAAAGGAGCGAGATGTTTCCCTTTTTTGAGAAGCTCGAGCCGTGCACAATTTACTTGGAAGCGTGCGGGGCCGGTCACTATTGGGCTCGCGTGCTTATCGGCCTCGGCCATGATGTGAAGCTGATCGCGCCTGAGGCGGTCAAGCCGTTTGTGAAGAAGGGTAAGAAGAACGATCCGGCCGATGCCGCAGCCCTCTGCGAGGCCGGAGGCCGGCCAAATATAAAGTTCGTGCCGGTAAAAACCGTGGAGCAGCAGGCCGTACTGGCTGTGCATTCGGTTCGGGCGCTGCTGGTCAAGCAGCAGACGATGCTGTCGAACGCCATGCGTGGCCTCGCGGCGGAATTTGGTCTGATCGTTCCGAAAGGCATCGACAAGCTCGTTGAGCTGATGGCGTTCGTCGATGCGGATGCAAGCGTTCCGAAGCAAGCTCGCCAAGCAGGCAAAGAATTGCTTGACCAGCGTGAGGCGGTGGGAGAACGCATTGAGACACTCGAAGCCGAAATCGTCGCTCATACGCGGCAGGACAAAGCAGCGCGCCGGTTGGCCACAATCCCGGGTGTCGGGCCGATCACGGCGTCCCTGATCGCAGCGACAGTAGCCGACTTTGGTGTATTCAAGAGGGCTCGGGATTTTGCAGCGTGGCTGGGCCTGGTACCGCGGCAGCATTCTACCGGCGGCAAAACCCGGCTTGGCAGGATCACCAAGACAGGCAACCGGGAGATAAGAAAGTGTCTAGTTCTGGGTGCCCAATCGATGACTTTTCTGGCGCCGCAATGGAAGAGTGCCGCTGGGGTTTGGACCAATAGTCTGCTCCAACGCCGCCCTTTCAGGCTGGTGACAGTCGCATTGGCGAACAAGATAGCGCGCATCGCATGGGCGTTGATGACGCGCAACGAGGTCTACCACGCAAAGGGACACGTCGTAACTGCAGCGCAAGTTGTGGCATGACAACCCTGTGCTTGGTGGGCGACGGGCGAAAGCCCTTCTAACCGGCAGGAGACGCAGAACATCGTGATTGGAAAGTCTGTAGTCAAGTACATACAGTTTAGGAAATACCGGTGGGATCACTGTGCCTTGAGCACGCCGGGAAGATTGGTGCCTAACACGTAAGCGAACACCCATGATGGCCAGCGGCAAGTGCCGCATCACAGGTCGGACATAAGGGCGCAACTGACCGGTTCTTTTCCATTTCGATAAGCGCGTCATGAAGAATATGGCTTCCACGCTGTTTGGGGTGAGTGCGTGCTCTGCACGCCCGACCTGCCGGAGCGTGGCGCTGTCGCCAAATTCCGTAAAGCCCGCTTCGCGCCGCTTCGCGCCGCTTCGCGGGTGGCCTTCGACCAGGCTTGACGGAGCTTGGCGACAGCGCCCTGAAAAACACGGGCCGGGACAGAGAAACGGCGTTCAGCCGAACCAAGAAACTGCGCCCGGCAATGGCCCTGGACCAGGAGGTCGAAGCCGGGTGCGGTGGTTCCCGGCCAATCTGGCCACCTCAAACAGCGAGGACCCAATGATGTTCTTGCCTGAACGTGGCCGTTCTCTAATCGCCTCTCCCTTGTCAATGAGCTTTTTTACTGCCTCCTCGCTATTGGGTGTTGGTAGCGGCCTAACTATTGGTTGAGTCGCCCAGCGTGTATCCCTTTGTTCGATTGCCAACCATCCCTCCGTTCCGACCTGCGCATCTGGCAGGCCGCCGAGCGCAGCGGTGGTCAAGGGTGGCCGGAGGCCAACGCCGCGTCAGCGGCGGCTTGCCCTTGACCGGCGCGAGCACGGCGGGACACTCGGCGCCCTTGGGACGCACGAGGGGGATCGGTCAACCCACAACCTCAAGGCGATCTTCGGCCTCATCGCCGGAAGGCTCGAACTCAAGCTACCCACGTGAAACAGCGAGGAGCCCTTTTACTTTTGCCGTCGCCGTACCGGGGTCACGGTTCTCTCCGCGGTCGGACAGATCCGCCGCAACATCTGGTCCGAAGCACAGGCGCTGCAATGTCCACAGCGGGCTTGCGTTTGATTGACGCAGCCCAACGGCCTCGTGCGCAGCCACCTGTACCCTCGCCCCGGGGGCAACCATCACATCCGTGGCAAAGCGCGGATGGATCTCGTCGAAGACCTCATTAGGCGGCGACCTGTAGTTCCGACCAGCGGAATGGCTCGCCTGAGCGCCAGATGCTATGCAGGATCACAGAAAGTTTTCGGGCAAGTGCGACGCGCGCCTTGCCTTCTCCCGATCGCCTGGCAATCGCCTGCGCCCAGTCCTGCAAGCTTGACGGCCGCTTGACCCGTCTCAGAAGCACAGTTGCCGCTTCATACATAAGCGTGCGGGTAAGGGAATCGCCATATTTCGATATCCTGCCACTGCGGTCGATTTCGCCTGACTGATATCGTTTTGGCGTCAGCCCAAAATGCGCGCCGACTGATCGTGATCGTGAGAAGCGCGTCGGATCCTCGACGCTGCTGACATAGGCAAGCACTGATAGTACGCCAATGCCCGGAACGCTCATCAGCAGGCGGCATGTTGGATTTGACTTCGTAAGTGAGCGAACCGCCTTGTCGAAGGCTGCAATCTGCACCCGCAGTTGTCGCCAGGCCGCGAGCATCGGACGGACGATCGGTGCTACATCGTCGCGGTCAACAAGCATTTCTTCAACGCGGCGGTCGAATGGAAGTCCACGCATGGCCCCGGGCAGCATACCGAAAGTCTTGAGCACACCGCGGATGTTGTTCGACAATCGCGTCGTCATGCCGACCAGCTGGGCTCGTGCACCGAGCAAGGCACGAGCCCGGTGGGAGTCAAAAGATTTCACATGCACAGATCGGTACCAACCCGTGCGCATGATTTGCGCTAGTCCCTCCGCATCATTCTGATCCGTTTTGTTGATCTGCATTTTGAGTGCGGCACGAGCATGCCGGGCGTCCAGGCAAGTGACGTCAAGCGCTCGCCCCCGCAACTCATGCACAAGCCATGGCGTCATCGGGCCCGTTTCGAGCCCAATGCGAGCATCGTCCCCGGCGTGCCGCCGCACCATCTGCTCAATCTGTTCGGGGTCGGAGGCGCACTGG
Organism: uncultured Pseudomonadota bacterium; assembly: GCA_963780465.1. Classification (GTDB taxonomy): domain Bacteria; phylum Pseudomonadota; class Alphaproteobacteria; order Acetobacterales; family Acetobacteraceae; genus Acidocella. The sequence continues at coordinate 33,811 of CAWACI010000004.1, read as the reverse complement.
CCACGCCATACCCTTCGACCTGCATCGTCAACGACGCAGATCGCCGTCATCCTTTGAGAAACATCCAAGCCGACAAATAGGGTCATAAATCAGCCTCCCATCGGGAAAACACCAGGCAACAGCGCCTGGGTCACGGCAATATGGGAAATCTCTGTCCTCTGTCCCGGCCGCGATTACCCGATGTCCACATAAGAAACCTTTAGAGTCACATGCCGGCTTGAGTATGATTTAAGCTTTGGATGGACCGATTTGTTTTGACTGACGCCCAATGGGCGAAGATGGAACCCCATTGTCTTGGGAAGCCGAGCGATCCTGGCCGGAGTGGTAGCGACAATCGGCGCTTTGTCGAGGCGGTGTTGTGGATCGTTCGGACCGGTAGCCCGTGGCGCGATCTGCCGGCGATGTTCGGACGCTGGAACACGGTGTTCAAGCGCTACAGCGATTGGGTGAAGGCGGATATTTTCAAACGGTTGTTCGATGCGGTGTCGGCAGAGCCAGGCATGGAATATGCCATGATCGACGCCACGATCGTCAAAGTCCACCGTCACGGTCAGGGCGCAAAAGAGGGGGACGCAGAGCCAGGCTATAGGCCGCTCCAGGGGCGGCATGACCACGAAGATCTTGGCGCTGACGGATGCGCTCGGCAACCTTGTCCGCTTTCTCCTCTTGCCGGGGCACCGCTTCGATACCGTCGGCGTCGCCCCGCTGATTGCAGGCGTCGAATTTGGCGCGTTGCTCGCCGATAGGGCTTTCGATAGCAATGCAATCATCGCCGATCTCAATGCGCGTGGCGCCAAGATTGTCATCTCTCAGCATCCACGCCGCGTGCGCCCCACCGCAATTGACGCAGAGAACTGCAAATGGCGCCACCTGATCGATATTTCTTCTGCAAGATCATAGAGTTCAAGCGTATCGCCATGCGTGCAGATAAAACCGATCACAGCTTCCAGGCCAACATCTATCTCGCCGCCGCCGTCATCAATGTCGGCAGCCTGACAACGCAGCCAACGCTGCTAAGGAAGCCGCTCCTACACCACGCGGTGAGGCACGATCGTTGCCCGATCTGAGGAGGCGGTGGCCACGCGCACCTCGTGTTGTGATCGCATGGCCACCAAAGGTCCCAAAGCAGTTGCCATAAGAACCGGCGGCGGGACGACGAGGTGCTCGAGGCGCGGGCGACCGCGTACTTTGTTGCGGTTCCGTTCGCACTCCAAAGGGTGCCTTGGTCTGTTCGAGGAAACCGTCCTTTTTGACAGCTAACGGCACGAGAAATAAGCTCAATGATTGAGTTAACGTTTCGGCTCGCCACACAGACGGATCAGCAGGTTATGCAGGTCGGGCGCGCGACACGTCCCCCTGGCGCCGTCGGTGCGTCCATGCGCGGGCTGTGCGAGATGAAATGCTCCGACTGCGTCTCGGCGCTGGAGGAGGCCATGGCGCGTTTCGGCAAGCCGGAGATCTTCAACACCGACCAAGGGTCACAATGCACTTCGCTGGGATTTACTGGCACGCTGTGTGCGGCCGGGATCAGAATTTCGATGGATGGCAAAGGCCGTTGGATGGATAACGTCTTCATCGAACGGCTCTGGCGCTCGCAGAAGTGCAAAAACCTCTATATCAAGTGTTATGCCGATGGGATCGAGGTGCGTGCCGGGATCGCCGATTGGTTCATTTTTTATAACCGTCGGCGTCACCATCAGGCGTTGAGCAACAGGGCGCCGATGGAGGTCTGACGTGAAGCAATGGTCGGCGTACTGCCGCCGATGGCTGTGGTATGTGGACAACGCGTTAGCGTTGTCCAAGCGAAGCGTCATATCCACGGCCACAACAGCAGCAAGTAGCCTAATTTTTATGGAAGATAGAACGGCGCCTACTTCAACTTAAATCCAGGCTGCAGTGGTCCTCACTGCGGGGGGAGGCTCACAAAAAGCCAGGAATATCTCCGTTACGATTTCGTTGTTTTTGGTAAAGCGGAAAGCGTTAACGGAAGGAATGTTGAGGTGTTTCGATTTAAGCTAATTGCTTCGTGTTTCATGTGTTTAGATCAAAAAAGTTTCTGTATTTCTGCTTTCGTTTAAGTGGACGGCCCGACGGAATATTGCTTCAAAATCGCGTCAGTTTGAGAAGACACATCGGAAAGCATGACCTCATAGCCCCAAAGCATTGCCAGATGACGAAGTACATCCTTCGTTTCGGCCTCTCCAACAAGGCGTCCATTGTAAATTTTATGCTGCAATATCAACTTTCGATCTCCGTCAAAGTCGACATCGACGATTTCTATTTCTGGCTCGTTTTGTACGACGTCAAATTGGTCGGCAAGATTGGTGCGGATCGTACGATAGCCTCTCTCGTTATGGATGGCTTTCACGAGAAAATCAGATTTTCCGTCGTCATAGAGATTAAAAAATTTCATCTGTCGAATCAAGTTTGGGCTTAGGTATTGACGGATGAAACTCTCGTCTCGATGGTTTGACCAACCTTCCTTCAACGCATCGACCCAATCACCGCAACCGGCGAGTTCCGGGATCCATGCCTTGTCTTCGGACGTTGGATTTTTACAAATGCGCTTTATGTCCTGCATTAAAGAAAATCCAAATGCATATGGGTTGATCCCGGAATATCCGGGATGGTCATAATCAGGCTGATAGACTGCGGCTGTATGGCTTTGAAAAAATTCAAGAATTTCACCATCGCTCAGTAATCCGTTTTGATGCAGACGATTCATAATGTAATAATGAACAAATGTTGCGCAGCCCTCATTCATCAGTTTTGTCTGCTTTTGAGGGTAAAAATATTGAGCAATTTGCCGAACAATACGTAGAATCTCTCTTTCCCATGGCTTTAGAAGCGGGGCTTTTTTTTCAAGAAAATATAGAATATTTTCTTCGGGTAGGCCGAGTAGAATTCGCCGCTCCGTGCGGCTGCTTAAAATACGAGAATTAACGGAGGAAGAGGGGACGGTTGTCCAAAGTTCGTTGTACGAACGTTCCTGCTCCTCAAGTCTCTCGCGAATCCTTTTCTGTTCGTCTCGCAAATTCAGCGTCTTCCGCCTTGGGTATCGACTAACGCCTTGGGGCATAAGGGCGTGCGCCGCATCCAGAATCCGCTCTACGGCTGCTTCGCCATGGCGGGCTTCACATAAGGCGATATAGCTTTTTGCGAACTCAAGATAGTCGAGGATGCCATCTGCATCCGTCCACTGACGGAACAGATTGTTGCTTTTAAAAAAATGATTGTGACCGAAGGCAGCGTGAGATATCACCAGAGTTTGCATCATCATGGAGTTCTCTTCCATGAGGTATGAAATGCATGGGTTCGAATTAATTACAATCTCATAGGCAAGATTTCTAAGGCCGTGTCGGTATAGTAGCTCGTCCCGTACAAAATTTTTTCCAAACGACCAATGTTGATACATCAGCGGCATACCAATCGATGAATAAGCGTCGAGCATTTGCTCGAACGTAATTATCTCGATCTGGTTTGGATAAATGTCTAGGCGAAGTTCGGTTTCTGCGATGGTTTTGATCTTTTCATATGTCCGATGGAGACTGTCAAAATTCCAGTCTTTTTGTCGATTGCCAAACGGGGGATGGGAGTTCATGGATCGTCTCATTTTGTTCTTGAGGCCGGTGTAAAAAGCTCTCGGAAAACCAAAAAAATTTGCGAACGATCATTTACTTTGCGTGCGGCAATGGGCTCGCCAGCTTTAATGAGGTGGTCGTATGTACGCCAGAGATCGGTGATTTGTGCCAAGCCGTCCTGGTGGCCAACTTCAATATAGGCAAAATACTGGCAGGCTGGTAAAATGTTGTTTCTGAGAAGTGCAGCGACTTTGGCATTGTCGCTGGGCACATTGTCGCCATCGGACGCTTGGGCCGCGTATATATTCCAGAGAGTCTCTGGATAGCGTGTCTCAATCACGCGAAGCATCTCTTCAAACGCAGTAGATACAATGGTGCCGCCGGTTTCTGTGCTCAGGAAAAATGTGTCTTCATCGACCTCGCGTGCAAAATGCGTATGTCGAATGAACACGATCTCGACGTTTTTGTAGCGGCGACTTAAAAAAAGATAGAGCAATTTGTAAAATCTCTTGGCGAGGTCCTTCATGTGTTCGGTCATTGAACCAGAGACGTCCATTAAACAAAACATAACGGCGCTTGTCACTGGTTGCGGAATAAACTCAAAGCGATTGTACCTAACATCGACGGGATCGATGAATGGAATTCGTTTGCTGCGCTTTTGTAAGATTTTAAGTTTCTCTTCAATTTCTAAATATTTTTCAAAACTGTCGGCCTCTTCGGATTCCTTGAGGCTCTTAAGTTCCGCTTCAAACGCCGCGATCGCCGTAGGGTGAGGGCGCTTCAGGGCGATACGCCTAGCGAGGCTGTTTTTCATCGTCCGTTTGAGGTTCAAATTCGGTATTGTGCCGCTTAGGGCATGGCCAGCACGAACATGTGTAAAATCATCTGATGATTTTATCTGTCTACGAAGCAGGTCCGGAAGCTCAAGGTCGTCGAAAAAGATATCAAGAAACTCCTCCTGGCTAATCGCGAATTGGAAGCTATCTTCCCCAGTTCCATGATCAGAGGCTTGTGCACCTCGGCCTGTTGCTTGAGAGGAGGGGCGCTTTATGCGATCGCCCTCCTCGTATTGTTTGTTGCCAGGAAGAACAAGGTCGCGTTCGCCGAGCGCAGATGAGTGTCGTATTTTTGGCTCTTTTAGGCGGTTGGCCTTAATCCATATTTTTTCATCTCCGCCCAGGTCAGAGATGCTGCGTTCTGCCGTAGCCTTTCGGACAGCTTCGGTTAATTCTTGTTTGGCCCTCCGGATAAACCGCTGGCGGTTGGATAGGCTCTTGCCCTGAGGATTCAGTCGACGGTCGATAATCTTCATTTCTAGGTACTCATTTTGTTATCCTGCCTGCTTCACACGCATATACCATTCGACCAGACGTCTGACCTGTCGTTCAGTATAGCCGCGCGCCATCATGCGTTCGAGGAATTCAGCGTGTTTTCGTTCAGTTTCGACTTCTTTTTTGGTGCCGAAGCTGATCACGGGTAATAGATCTTCAACCTGGCTAAACATTCGACGCTCGATGACCTCGCGGACTTTCTCGTACGACGTCCAGGATGGGTTTCGTCCTTCACGTTGTGCCCGAGCGCGAAGGGTAAATTTTACGACTTCATTGCGGAAGTCCTTTGGATTGGCGATGCCGGCGGGTTTTTCGATCTTGGTCAATTCCTGGTTGAGTTGTTCTCGGTCAAGCATTTGACCGGTGTCAGGATCTTTGAAGTCAAGGTTTTCGATCCAGGCGTCCGCGTAATCAAGGTAACGGTCAAATAGATTTTGGCCGTAATCGTTGTATGATTCGAGATACGCTTTCTGGATCTCGTTGCCGATGAATTCGGCATAGCGCGGAGCAAGAATTCCTTTTATGAAGTCAAGGTACTGCTTTTCCGTCTCGTCGCCAAATTGTTCACGCTTGATGGCTTGTTCCAGAACATACATCAGGTGCACGGGATCGGCACCGACTTCTCTTGTATCGTGATTAAACGTCGCCGAGAGAACCTTGAAGGCAAAGCGTGTTGAAATTCCCTCCATGCCCTCATCAACCCCGGCCGTATCGCGATATTCCTGCATGGTCTTGGTGTTTGGTTCTGTGTCGCGTAGGTTTTCACCATCATAGACGCGCAGTTTTGAAAATAGATTTGAGTTTGGGTGAGGCCGTAAACGGGACAATACCGAAAAGCGCGCGAGCATTTCTAAGGTTGCGGTGGCGCACGGTGCGGCAGAAAGCTCACTGCTGCGAATAAGTTTTTCGTAGATTTTCTGTTCCTCTGTCACGCGCAGACAGTAGGGGACTTTGACGACGCAGATCCGATCGATAAATGCCTCATTGTTTTTGTTGTGCTTAAAACTTTGCCATTCTGCCTCGTTTGAGTGGGCGAGGATGATGCCCTGAAAAGGAATGGCGCCGATGTTCTCCGTTCCCGTGTAATTGTTTTCTTGCGTTGCGGTCAGAAGTGGATGAAGAATTTTTATCGGTGCCTTAAACATCTCAACAAATTCAAGGAGGCCTTGGGTCGTACGGTTGAGGCCGCCAGAATAGCTGTAGGCGTCGGTATCGTTTTGGCTAAAAAGTTCGAGCATACGAATGTCGACTTTTCCAACGAGACTCGAGATATCCTGATTATTTTCGTCGCCAGGTTCGGTTTTCGCAATGGCGATTTGTCGCAGGCGTGACGGAGATAATTTTGTGACTGTGAATTTTGAAATATCACCGCCAAATTCGTCGAGGCGCTTTACCGCCCAGGGAGACATGAGCCCCGAAAGCCGGCGCCGTGGAATGCCGAACTTGGTTTCGAGTTCTTCTCCCATATGGTCGGGATGAAACAGGCCAAGGGGGCTTTCAAAGACCGGGCTAAGCTGCGTGCCGGCCTTCAGCGCATAGACCGGCAGTTGTTCCATGAGTTGCTTGAGGCGCTCGGCGATCGAAGATTTGCCGCCGCCAACCGGGCCGAGCAGGTACAGGATCTGTTTGCGCTCTTCGAGCCCTTGCGCTGAATACCGAAAAAAATTGACAATCCGCTCGACCGTTTCTTCCATGCCAAAAAATTCAGCAAAGGCTGGATATACCTTGATCGTTCGATTCATGAAGATCCGCCCAAGGCGTGGGTCTTTGGCGGTGTCGACAAGTTGCGCTTCGCCGATTGCAGCGACCATGCGCTCGGATGCGGAGGCGTAGGCCATGGGGTCGCGGCGGCACAGGCCCAGATAGTCGAGCAGCGACATTTCATGTTGCCGTTGGGCTTCATATGATTGCATAGAGCGAGAGAAAATCTGGTCGATCATACCCATGCGCTACTCCTATCCTCAGAATTCTGGCGCCGCTCCAATCCTTTGTTGCCGGTGCTGTGCCGATGCCCCGCAGTCACGGAGTTTGTAAACAAGTATAGTGCCTAAGTCGCGGTGGGCGATACAAGAGAGGGGTGTTACAAATCCCCTTTTTCAGCCCGCCTGTTGGTTTTTGTCTGAATTGCCAAGTTTCTTTGGCCGAATGGGAAGTCTAAGCCCTCTATGCGTTGAGTTGCTAGAAGAAAAATCAAAGAACATTAGATTTATAAGCGATTTCTAGATTCAATTGATTTGCGCCGGAAATGCACCTTTTCAAGATCGTTTAAGACGAAGTTTCGTGAGTTCGTCCTGGCTATGGGAGGATTGGTCAGCGCGTGTGACTAAGTATCGTGGTGTTTTGTTTCTGTTCTCTCGCGTGAAGCAAAAATGGTCGTAACATGGAGGAGGGGTGGTGTCCTTAAGACAAAGCTGTAGCGGTTCCAGCACCGCGTGCTTCCGGCGCACATCGAAGCGTCTCACGGGAGGTGGCGGGCAGGGCAAGTTTCGGTCAGTTTTGTGCCAGTCGTACAGGCGCGCGTTACGTTCTATTTAATTTCGGTTTTTTCTACATTTAGTGTTACGTTGCGAGCGAAGATCAAGGATCAGGGAGCAATGGATCTTCTTGAAGCGCTGGCAAGCCGAGCGTTTTGCCGTGTGGCTGAGGCTCAACAATCCACAGGCAATCGGGTTCGAATTTTGCGTGATGGACCCGAGACGTTCTCGGTCTGGTTGCAAGAAATAGAGCGAGCAACGATAAATGTTCATCTTGAGAACTATATTATCCAGGAAGATACGGCCGGCGCGGCATTTGCAGACGCTCTCATCAGCGCGACGCAAAGAGGCGTTAAGTGCCAAGTGCTTTATGATTGGCTCGGCTGTTGTGCGCGAACATCACAAAAATTCTGGAAGCGGCTTGCGGGGGTCGGTGTCGAACTCCGGCAATACAATCCGCCCCGCCTGGGAAATCCTTTGCGACTGATCAGCCGGGACCATCGGAAAGTTCTTTGCATCGATGGTCTGGTCGCATTTACGGGGGGGCTTTGCATAGGTCATGACTGGCTAGGGGACCCGGAGCATGGGGTTGCGCCCTGGCGGGATACCGCCGTTGAGATCCGCGGACCGGCGGTTGCGCATGTCGATGCGGCCTTCTTGGATAGTTGGAAGGCTGCGTCGGACCGGTTTGTTCATGAGCCGAGCCTTCCTGTGATTGATCGCCGGTACCGCGGGGGGATTGATGTATCGGTCATCGCCGGGCGTCCAGAAACGATGGGATTGTATCGTCTGGAGCAACTTGTCGCGGAACTCGCAGAGCGGTCTCTCTGGTTGACCGATGGCTATTTTGTCGCGACAACGGGCTATGTTCGTGCCCTAACGGGCGCTGCGCGCGCCGGGGTGGATGTTCGCCTGTTGGTTCCGGGCTCAAGCAATTGGCCGTTGGTGGGGGCGCTATCGAAATCGGCCTATCGTCCTCTCCTTCAAGCGGGTGTCCGGGTGTTCGAGTGGAACGGGCCCATGTTGCACGCGAAGACAGCGGTTGCCGATGGCTGTTGGACGCGGGTTGGCTCCAGCAATTCCAACTTGGCGAGCTGGGTTTCCAACCGTGAGCTTGATGTGACCATCAAGGACCGTGAATTGGCGGCGCAGATGGAGCGTATGTATCTCGAGGATCTGGAAGGCAGCACCGAGGTCGTATTGTCCAGGGGGCGCAGCGGTCTGCCAAAGCCGGTTGCGGTGTCGCTGCGCCATGAGGCGCATTCATCGATCACGACGGTCGGGCGCCTGCTGTCGGGTGCCATAGGGCTGGGGAGCACGCTGGGCGCGTCGGTCTCGCAGCGGCGGACAATCGCGCCTGAGGAAGCTCTCGTCGTCTGTGCCGGTGGTGTGGCGCTAATGCTGCTCGGACTGATGGCGTTTTTTCTGCCGCGGCTCATAGCCTGGAGTATCGCCCTCATCACGGTATGGCCTGGGATTGCTCTGCTGCTCCAAGCATGGCGGCTTTGGCGCTCAGGTGGTGGGCCTGAGTTCGTTGAATGAAGATCATTAGCTGGAATCTTTTGCATTCAAGAGGGGCGGGGATCGCCAATCTCCAAGAACTCATCGTGCATCATCATCCGGATCTGTTCCTGATGCAGGAGGCGACGTCCGAGATCGACGGCTTGCCGGAGCGTTTCGGGGGACACTATGCGCGTGTTGCATTGCCTGGCCGTAGGCATGGGCTGGCGGCGTGGAGTCCTCATACATTTCATCGGCCGGCCCAGAGTCTGGCGCTGCAGCGCGGGGTTATTTTCCGCCGTGTCTGTCAGATCTTGGAGTTTGATACTTATACTGTCGTGAATGTGCATCTATCGCACGGCCAAATGCTGAACCGCCTGCAGCTTCGGCGTATCGCCGCGGCGGTCTCCTCCCGGGCCGCCATTCTCGGGGACTGTAACATGGTCGGCGCGCCATTTTTACGGGGGTTTCAAGACGTAGGGGCGCGTCAGGCGACGCATCGTTCCGCCGGCCTCATTCCTGTGCGGTTGGACCGCTGCTTCGTCCGGGGCTTTCACTGCGTTGCGTCCGAAGTCCTGGAGGCGGGAGTGTCGGATCACCACCCGCTGCTCGTTTCTCTGTTGCCGGTCTGAGGCTGGTATGCCGAGTGTAATAACCGGTACGATTGCGTTGCTCCCTTGCCTGCGCTACGAAAACCCGTTTCAGTTGGGGTAAATCAAGCTCCGCCGTAAGCAATCAGCCTGTCGGGAGGAAGAAATGGCGCAGGAGACGCTTTTCGTAGAACATTTTGCTGAAGTTACGCTGGTTCGCCTTAACCGTCCTTCGGCTCTGAATGCTCTCAATAGCCATGTACTTGAGGAACTCATTGAGATCTTTTCGGCTTATGGAGGCGATCATAACCAGCGCTGCCTGGTTTTGACGGGCAATGAGAAAGCCTTTGCGGCTGGCGCTGATATCAAAGAGATGCAGCCGAAAGGCTTCGCGGAAATGTATGGCGAGGATTCTTTTGCCGGCTTCGAACGGATCGTGGCGACACGCAAGCCTTGGTTTGCCGCGGTAGCCGGCTTCGCGCTGGGCGGCGGCTGCGAACTGGCGATGATGGCAGATTTCATCATCGCCGCCGACACGGCCAAATTCGGGCAGCCGGAGATCAAGCTTGGCATCGGGCCTGGCATGGGCGGCTCGCAGCGGTTAACGCGCGCGGTTGGGAAGGCGAAAGCCATGGAAATGTGCCTGACGGGGCGCATGATGGACGCGCAGGAGGCAGAGCGAAGCGGGCTCGTTGCTCGAATTGTCCCGGCCGACCGGTTGATTGATGAAGCTCTCAAGACCGCCCAGACCATTGCCGAGATGCCGCCGCTGGCAGCCATGGCCAATAAGGAGATGGTGAACGCAGCCTTTGAGACCAGCCTGGCTCAAGGCTTGCAGTTCGAGCGACGTGTGTTCAATGGATTATGTGCCACGGCCGATAAAACGGAGGGCATGACCGCTTTCATTGAGAAGCGTAAGCCGGAGTGGCATGGGCGTTAGCGCATGTCAGAGCAAGACGCTGTGATGATTAAACATGTGATTAGGAGCCGCTGATGAAAGCAAACAACGTGCTGGAGACAATCGGGAAGACGCCGCATATTCGGCTGAGCCGCATGTTTCCAGCCGCAGAGGTGTGGGTTAAATCCGAACGCAGCAATCCCGGCGGGTCCATCAAGGACCGTATCGCCCTGTCTATGGTCGAGGCGGCCGAAGCCGCAGGCCAGTTGCAGCCCGGTGGTTTGATCATTGAGCCGACTTCGGGAAATACCGGCATTGGTCTTGCCTTGGTGGCAGCGGTCAAGGGCTATAGGCTGGTGCTCGTTATGCCTGAGTTGATGTCCGTCGAGCGTCGGCGCTTGATGCAGGCTTACGGTGCCACCTTTGACCTGACCCCAAAGGAAAAAGGCATGAAAGGCGCGATTGAACGTGCGCAGGAGTTGGCGGCCCAGACGCCGGGGGCCTGGATTCCACAGCAGTTTGAAAATCAAGCCAATATCGATGTTCATGCGCGCACCACGGCGATGGAAATCCTGGCGGATTTTCCGGAAGGTCTTGATGTCCTCATCACCGGCGTCGGAACAGGCGGTCACATAACGGGATGTGCGGAAACGCTGCGCAAGGAATGGCCAAATTTACAGGTATTTGCGGTCGAGCCGAGCCTGTCGCCGGTCATTTCTGGTGGCGCTCCGGCACCGCATCCTATCCAGGGCATCGGCGCCGGTTTTATTCCGAAAAACTTGCATACTGATGTTTTGACCGGTGTCATCCAGGTGGAAGCCGAAGAGGCGCGGGAATTCGCGCGACGTTCCGCGCGTGAAGAAGGGCTCCTTGTCGGTGTGTCGTCCGGTGCGACGTTGGCGGCCATCGCCAAGAAACTCCCGGAGCTTGCAAGAAGCGCCAAAATTCTGGGCTTTAACTATGACACGGGTGAACGCTATTTGTCCGTTCCCGAATTCTTGCCGGCTTAGCGACTTGGTCTCTCGGTCACTGAAGTGGCACCGGCGTCAGGGGCATGGCTAAATGAGCCGTTCCCTCACGGGGCAAAGCACCGCTACATAGAAAAAGAGCCTGCTGCGCTTACACGCAGCAGGCTTTAGGTCTGGGAGTGTATCCATCTACAGGATACATAGTTGTCTCCCTTCTGCCAAAGATGTCGTTGATCCAGATCAAATGGATTGCATGATCCTTCGGCAATTTATACGCAGACAGAGCTGCGATTTTTGGCTGATGCGCCTTTTGAAGCCAAGTGTCTTGTTATGTAAGTTGGTAATGGAAGCGAGACGAATATGGAGGAAAAAGCCTCGAAAATCTGGCCTGTCTCGGCGCTCAAATCATCGGGTCCGTTGCAGGGCGTTCGGGTACTCGATGTGACGACAGTGCTGATGGGCCCGTCCGCAACGCAATTACTCGGAGATCTCGGTGCTGATGTCATCAAGATCGAATCTGGTGCAGGTGACAGCATGCGTTGGGTCGGCCCTTGGCGGCATACCGGCATGGGACCGTTATTTCTCTGGGCGAATCGCAATAAGCGCAGCGTAAAACTCGATCTTAAGTCGCATCAAGGGCAAGAGATCATTCATGCTCTCGCGGCCGAAGCCGATGTCATGGTGTCAAATCTAAGGCCGCAAAGCCTCTCACGCCTTGGCCTTACCGGCGACAAACTGCGGGGGCAAAACCCGGGACTTATTTATTGTGCCGCGGTCGGCTATGGCAGCGATGGGCCGAATGCAGGGCAGGCGGTCTATGATGATCTGATGCAAGCTGCCTCTGGTCTCTCAGGATTGTTCGAGCGGATGGATGGCGTGCCGCGTTATGCGCCCATCAATCTCTGCGACCGGATCGTTGGGCTTCACGTCGCCAACGCCATTACCGCTGCCCTTTATCATCGCGCGAAGACCGGGGAAGGGCAGGAAATCGAAGTGCCAATGTTTGAGACAATGGTTCAATTTATTCTCGCAGACCATGTCGGTGGCAATGCTTTTGTTCCGCCTGAAGGAGCGATGGGGTATAAGAGGATATTGTCCTCAACCCGAGGCCCTTATGCAACGGCGGATGGCTTTCTGGCGTTGGTCGTGTATACCAATCGCCATTGGGAGGCTTTTGGGAACCTTGTGGGCAACGCAGACTTGTTGGCGGATGCAAGATTTAGCAGCCAGGACGCCCGAACAACCCATGCCGTGGAGATCGGCCGATTCCTTGCGGAGCAGCTGTTGCGCAAGCCAACGGCAGAATGGTTGGCATTGTTGCGGGCGGCGGATATTCCAGCCTGTAAGGTAAATTCAATCGAAGACCTACTGTCGGATCCGCATCTCGAAGCGGTTGGATTTTTTAAGAAACAAGAACATCCGACTGAAGGCACGTTAAACGTGGCGCGTCATCCCGTGCGCTATACGAAAACCCCTGCGGACATTCGTCGGCTTGCGCCAAATCTTGGAGAACATAATGGGGAGGTTATGGTGCATCTGAACGAGGAGAATGGTCGGCGCGGTCACGGCTGAGCATTCGTTTGTTGCACGATAGAAGTGATGCACGGCGAGGCGCCGGGAGTAGGTATTTCGGCTAAGGCCCATATTATGTACCACCGCCGCGATAGTGCTGGGGATTGAGTTGAACTGATTGGATAAGGTTTGCAGCAGGCGAGTGGCGACCGGGCGGGGGCGATCACTGCATTTGTGTTGCTTGAGCTTTTGTCCATCACTCGAACACGGCCCAGGGCCCGAGGAAGTTCACCGCAAGCTTGGGAGCAGGTTGAGGAGCTGGCGGTTCATGGGAGCGCGGTTCTCCCCAACCCGAGCGTAATCGTGAACGTGACAGCGTCGATCGCGCCGTTGAGTACCCGCCAGGTGGCACGACGAGCATAGCTTTGTGCCAGGCTGCATGCACCGCACCGAGTGCTACGAACCGGCAGAATGAGGCGCACCTGCCGCGGACCATATAGGCGAGATGCGAGGCTCCGGCATAATGGCCGCGATGCCGTCGACCCGCGCGAACGTTTCGAGGTAGAACCACGGATTGAGCAGACTGCCCCCGAATACGGTCAGGAGACCTCAAAATAGATACTTTTCGGCGCAGCACGTCAGGGTAGCTTGCAGCAAACGCTGAGGCCGGCATTTACGTCGGCCTCAGCTCATACGGCTTTAAAACAAGCCCTTCGGCGCCGGGGTGATGGAGACAGCCAGCACCTGGCTAACCACGGCGTTGATCGTGTCGCCCACGTGCAAGGACGGAAGCATGGCGATCCTGGCGGGATCAGTAACATCAATTGTATAGACTTGTCCGCCGGACGGATTAACAACGCTGATGCTGTTTGACGACAGGTCAATCGCTACAACGGTTCCACTGATCTTGACCACCCGAAGCGCCACACCACCAGGTGCCTGAACGGGCTGCGCCATGACTTGCGAAAACTGATCGTTGGAGACGGGAACGCCATTGCCGCCCTGCGGCGGGTTAACGAGGAAGGCAACGGAGCGATAGTATTGAGCATTTACAGTCTGACCGACCTGAAGAAGATTAAGACGCACAAGTGGTCCGGCAGTTACAGTCACCGAATTCCCCGAGGCTCCCTTCAGCGTCACCGCCCTCGTGCTGGTGTCGATGGCGGTGATCTTCGCCTGCAACCTCACTTCCTCGGCTTGCGGGATGACATTTTTCATGGTTGTGCTCGGTGCCATGCTGGTTTGCGCATGGGCGCGTTGCGGAGCAACCGTCGATATCAGGAAAGCCGTACCGGCGATCATCAGCACGGCGGCGGGTTTAGCGAGCGATTTAGGGTGTTTCATTTGCAAAGATCCTTTCGTTAAAATTAGAAAATGAACGTAGCTTGGATGCGCGCCGTCTTGAAAACGATTGGTCAGGCAAGCAGCGTCTAGGATCGATGATAGGCACGTCGCGTATCGGAGGGTGCGTCTCCGGACGTGGGCTAGTCCTCCTGCGATAGAGCAGCCATCCCGTAACGGATCAGCACCGGTACACGCCAACCGCACAGCGCCGCGTCGTCCGCCGCGCCACGCCCGCGACGCTTACAGGCGTGGCCGGACGACCGATGATGGCGCCGGCGGTTGACGTCAAGGAACCTTTCAGTACGTAGGAGACTGGATCAGTCGTGGTAAAGATGCTGAATGCGACGACAAAGATCAATAAGTTCCGGCGTGTTGTCATGAGTCTGCTCACTTCTCGTTGCTGGTCATGTCGCCGATGGCGTTGACCGTGACTGAACTCGGATCGAGCCTCTTTGCTCCTTGCGGCGGTACAAAATTGAAGCGGGTAGTCTCGATGTTTGGCGCCGCGTTCCAGTTCCTGAGCTCCAGCGTATATTGGGGGGCGCCGGAGAGCCATTTAGTGGTTATCACATATCTAAGCGGCAGTGGCTTATCGTCGGCAGTCACCCATAACTGCCAATCCACGTTCGCGCCGCGGAAGGCAAGTTGGTGCACCTTGACGCCGTCGATGAAGGTATCTCCAACATAGGTCCCGCTGGTTATGTCCGTCATTTGATTGTCCAGGGGCTTTGCGGCAAGGAGATCGGCGCCCGGCGCGTCGAAACCAAGGTTACGCACGGCATCGATCGCGGCGTCTATGCCGGATGCATCAAGTTGAAGATACGCGTTAATGTTTGTCGCGTAGAGGGAGATCCCCTTTTCGTCGAGGAATATTTCGGAGGCTCCGGTGGCGCCAACTCTGGTTGCGTACAACTTGTTTGGCCGCTGCACGACGATCTCGCCTGAATGCAGGAACTGAAGTTTCTCACCGGCAGGCGTGACGATCTCGTCAACGACAGAGTATTCGACTGAGAAGCTTTGTAGGCCTCCCAAATAGTTTGCCATGCCCGTAAGCACGCTTTGCGCGTCGGGGTCGAGAGCGGGTTGGGCGCGCGCACCCGGAACCCATCCAGCAGCACACAGCACCGCCCCTGCGCAGATCAGGGAGGCTCTAAAAAAGTTTGACCACGCTTTCATAATTGCTCCCCCACTTCACCCGGTGAACCTGGCGCGTCGCTCAGATAACCATGAGAGCGGTACGAGTAGAGATAAGAATGATTGGCCATTTTCGCTCGCGAAGCATTTCACTCTCCCAGAGTCCATTTTTCTTGAGCCTAACTTGGTCAGAAAGCATGACTTTACTGGAGTTTTACGTATGCGATTAGCATCAACAGTCGATGAATTGCAGGCGGCCTTATTGCGGTAAAAAATTTACATTTACGTGGAGTCTTGCGGGCCTGCGGGATTGGCTAGATGTCGCCAGTCTTGATCGATCTCAAAGCAATAGATAATTATAGTATGCTCTATTTGTTATAGGTAATGTCTTATTAGTTCCGACTTTGGTTGAAATCAACATGAACCGACACTCGCCGTCATCGAGACGCCTCTTTCTTCTGCACATTTTCGCGAGACTTCAATATTTTCTAAGGAGAATGATTTTACGAACAACCTCTAGTAGACTAAAATTTCAATGTGGGTCTGGTGTTTCTAATGCAACAATCACCGTAAGATAAAGATGTGCTAAGGTTAATTAATGTCTGGTTCACAACGAATATTCTGCTGTGCATAGATGTCGTGGATCTTGCTTGAAAAAGGGCGGTTATGTGTCTTGACGTCTCCACCGATCACGACCGGTTGGGGAGAGGGGGGGCTGTTGTGATCGTTCCAGCGGGCGCGCGCCAGAGGCGCGGCGTTTTGGCCAGGGGCGGCAATATAGTGTGGATCCCAGGCGGTACCTTCCAGATGGGGTCGAGCCGGCGCGACCCGGAAGGGCGGTCCGAACACTGTGTTGCCGTGACCGCTCCGCGCGAGTCTGGTCCAGAAGGTGCGCCCGCCGCTAGGGCCAGTTTCTTCCGACGCTGCTTCTAAGCCATGTGGTGAGGTAAAATCCTGCGTCGGACAATGTTAAATTATCTAATGTGTATTTAATTTCTGGAGTTTTTGATGCAAAAGCATCAAGACACGAGTTGAATGTGTAGCGCTCAGCGATTTGTGGCGCGGCGTTTTTTTGATATGTCGTGCGGTATGTGTGAGGTAATCCCGCATCACACGCACCGGCCAAACGACCACATCATGAACCAGCCTCCAACTCAGGAACACGCCGATCAACCTTGTATTCCACGCCGAGCCGCGGATGGGTGCGTCGGGTATCTCGCGCCTCAAGGGTTCCTCTCCGAGCTTCGGCACGAACTTTGGCACAGCGTGATCGATATTTTTGATCATCTGGTCCTGGCCATGCCCCCTGAACAACCTGTGACGTGGACAGCGAATATCTGGCGTGATCCAATGTTTATCCCGATCTCCTCGATCGGGGATGCGGCCAGGAAGCTGCGCGACATTCAGCGCAACTGGGCCCATTATCCCTTTGCCCTGCATCGCCGTGCCGCACTGATCGCCGAGAAGCTGCCGAGAGTCTCGGCAAAGCCGTTGGTCTTTGGCGCAGCCGCGCCCAGTGCCCCGCTCGGGTCCTGGACCCTTATCGACGCGAACACCCTGCTCGCCGCGCCGCAATGCTCCAGCGTGTTTCCCAACGGCGAAATCCAGTTCGTCGAAGATCGCACGAGTGCGCCAAGCCGCGCTTATCTGAAGCTCTGGGATCTTTTCACGGTTTTGGGAGAGGCCCCTAAGGAAGGTGAATTTTGTCTCGATTTGGGCGCTTGTCCTGGCGGTTGGACCTGGGTTCTGCAACAGCTTGGCGCGCGTGTCCTTAGTGTCGACAAGGCGCCGCTGGACGACAGAATTGCCAGCCTACCGAATGTCGCATACCGCAGCGAGAGCGCTTTCGCAATTGATCCGCAGACCATTGGGCCAGTCGACTGGCTGTTTTCAGATATCATTTGCTACCCCAAACGGCTGCTGACCCTGGTGCAGAAATGGCTTGCCGCGGGGATGGTTCGCCGCTTCGTTTGCACCGTTAAGTTTCAAGGCGAAACCGATGTCGCCACGGTCCAGCAGCTGGCCGCAATCCCAGGGTCACGGCTATTGCATCTGCACCATAACAAGCACGAGTTGACTTGGGTCAAACTGTAGCGCGTGCGGTGTGGCCGATCTCCATGCCGGGGGACTATGTGACGCATAGTCGCGGAGATGTGATTTATGCGTCGCCGGGTCATCGGGCGCGGCGATTGACCTGATTGAGGCTTGTTCAAAGGCAGGCGGGGCGGGGAGACGCAAACCGACACGGTAGCGGTCGTGACGGCGCAACGCATCCCCGGCATGCGGGGCC
Organism: uncultured Pseudomonadota bacterium; assembly: GCA_963780465.1. Taxonomy (GTDB): domain Bacteria; phylum Pseudomonadota; class Alphaproteobacteria; order Acetobacterales; family Acetobacteraceae; genus Acidocella. The sequence goes on along the minus strand of CAWACI010000004.1, from coordinate 16,189 downwards.
GGAAGAGCCGCAATCGGTCAGCCTATATCATTGGAGCCATGCGAAAATTCGTCCACAGTCAAGACTGCGTGGCGAGGGCCTTGTTTCCTCATTGTTTTTGTGAGAGCGGCAGAAACATTATACAAAATGACTATCGTCGATACACTTGACGCGGCGAAACAGGCTATTAAACGGCTTTCAGAACTTTCTGAAAGTATTGAAAGATGCGTTTATCCCCGCTGGTCGGGACTTTTGTGCTCCATTTTGGTGAGATGGGGAGCCGTTGGGGGATAAACCGCACGGTCGGCCAGATTTATGCGCTGCTGTTTCTGGCCGACAACCCGTTGCATGCTGACGAGATTACTGAGTTGCTTGGTGTCTCACGTTCCAACGTGTCGATGAGTCTCAAGGAGCTTCAGTCCTGGAATCTCGTGCGGCAGAAGTATATTCCGGGCGATCGGCGGGAGTATTTTTCGACGCCGGATGATGTTTGGCAGATCGTTCGCACCCTTGCCGAACAGCGCCGCCGGCGCGAGGTCGACCCGACGCTGTCGGTATTGCGCGATCTCATCGTGACCGAGCCGAGTGACGAAAGTGATCGGCGTGCCCAGTTGCGCCTGCGTGAAATGCACGATCTGATCGAACTGCTCACCCAATGGGCCGATGAGGTACAGAAACTAGAGACCGGGGAGCTGATCCAGTTGTTGAAACTCGGCGGACGCGTTGTTGCGCTGCTCGAGCTGAAAAGCCGTCTTCCACTGCTCGGCCGTGGGGGGCGGCGGCGTCATGCGTCCTCGGTCGAGCATGACGTCGAGGCGCCGGCTGCACGAGATGCGGAAGAAGCATGACAAAGATGCTGAACCGCTGCGGGGCGGCGATTATGGGCATGCCAGTCCATCGGCAAAATCGCTCATTCATTTCAATTTTTGATGTTTGATGTTGTTTATAATTCGGGTGAGGCTCGAATTTTGGAGTACTCTTGATGCAAGATAGCGCGCTTTCCCTTCTATTATCGCGGTTGGATTTTGCCTGGATCACGTCCATGCACATCCTTTATCCGCCGCTAACTGTTGGGCTTTCCATCCTTCTGTTTTTTTCCGAGTGGCGCTGGGTCCGGACCAATGACGAGCACTGGTATCGCCTGACCCGCTTCTTCGAGAAGCTGTTCATCATCAATTTCGGCGCGGGCGTCGCGACCGGCATCACGATGGAGATGGCGTTCGGGATTCTCTATGGCCCGTTCTCGCAGGCGGCCGGCCCCTTTTTGGGGCAGATCCTTGGTTACGAGACGATTACCGCCTTCATGTATGAGGCTGGCTTCATCGGACTGATGGTCTTTGGCTGGGGCAAGATCGGCAAGAAGATGCATCTGTTTGCGACCTTCAACGTCGCGGTTGCTTCCACCCTGTCCGCCTGGTGGATTCTGGTGGCAAATTCCTGGATGCAGACGCCCACCGGTGTCGTGTTCAAGGACGGTTTTTTCCAGGTCGTTAACTGGGGGGCTGCAATCTTCAATCCGGATTTGATGTTCGGTTTTCCCCACATGCTCGTGGCAACGATTGAACTAGCCATCTGCTTCGTCGCCGCGATCTCGGCCTGGCAGATCTTGAAGGCGCGCAACGTTGCGATGTTTCAGCGCGCGCTGAAATATTCCGTTCTGGCGCTGATCGTCATTGCGCCGCTCCAGATCTATCTGGGCGATGGTCTTGGGCAAACCGTGGCGGAGGATCAGCCGGCGGCGCTGGCTTCGATGGAAGGCCACTTCCACACCTATAATCCGGACGGTTCGGTCAACACTGGCTGGCATGTTGTGGCCTGGCCGAACGCAAAGGGTGACGGCAATGCCTGGGCGATCACGATTCCCCATGTGCTGAGCCTGCTGGAGACGCATACGTGGAATGGCAAGGTCGAAGGTCTGGATGACATCGCGCCGCAGAATCAGCCGCCGGTGCTCATCCCGTTCTATGCATTCCGGATCATGGCCGCCGCTGGTGCCGCGATCCTCCTGCTGGCACTCTGGGGGCTCTGGCTGGCTTTGCGCGGAAAAATGGCCCCGAACACGATCAGCCGGAACAAATGGTTTCTGCGCTTCGCCGTGTTTTGTGGCTTTATGCCGTATATCGCTGTCTGGACCGGTTGGTGGACGCGCGAGATCGGCCGCCAGCCCTGGCTGGTCTACGGCATGATGACCACTACGCAGGGCACCAGCCGCATGGGCGTCGGCCAGGAGATTTTCTGGATGGTCGGCTACGTGATCTTTGAGCTCCTGGTCTGGGGCGGCACCTGGTACTTCTTCGCCAAAGTGATGCGCCAGGGTCCCGATATGGAAAGCCCCGTCGTGCAGGAAGGTCACCAGCGCCTCGGCCATGTGGAACCGCTGCTGCGCGATCCGCACGCTGCCCCCTCCTACGTCAAATAGATCTAACCATTACGGGCCGGTTCGCTCTGCAACCGGCCCCTCGACAGGACTGCAATTATGGACGGATTAACCCAGATACAAAGCATCGTCACCTTCGCGTGGTGGATAGCGTTCTCTTTGAGCGTGGTGCTGTACGTCATATTGGACGGTGCCGATCTCGGCGCCGGCGTGTTCTCTCTCTTTGTGCGTAACCGGGATGAACGCGGCGCGATCATGTCGGCGATGGCCGGCACATGGGATGCCAATGAGACCTGGCTGATCGTAGCCGGCGGCGTGTTGTTCGCGACCTTCCCCTTCGTCTACGGTTCGGCTTTCAGCTACCTCATGGTCCCCCTGGCCTTGGCGCTTTGGGGCATGATCACCCGGGCCGTGGCGCTGGAATTCCGGCATCTGGCCGACGCGCGCTGGCAGCGCTTTTCGGATTTTGCCTTCGGGTTCTCCAGCCTGGTGGTCGCCTTCTTCGGCGGCATGGCGCTGGGCGCGGTGATGCAGGGTTTTCCGTTGACGCATGATGCCGGCACCGTGCCGACCTATGTGGGCGGCGCGCTGCGCTTCATCTCGCCCTTCAGCATCTGGACCGGTATCGCCTCGGTGATCGCGGTGACGCTGGGCGGCGTTCTGTTCGTCCGGGCCCGGTTCGAACATGGTGAGCCAATCCGCAAGCAGGCCGCGAAGTGGAGCAATGTTGTGTTCTACCTGGCACTCGCCTCTGCCGTGATCACGATCGTGTTCAGCGCGTCGATCTTCCCCTGGGCGGCGCATAAGTGGTTTGGGCCTGATTTCTGGGTCTGGGCGATTGTGCTGCTGGCGGTCATTGTCGCGGCGGTGAAAATGCGCATGGCCGCGAACCGCGACCAGGATCTGAAGGCGATGATCTGGTTCATTGTCGCACTTGGGATTATGGCGATCGCCTTCCAGGTGACACTCTATCCGTGGATCATCCCCGGGACCTGGACAATCTATTCGGGTGCGAGCCCCGCGGTTTCGCTGTTCACCTTCACCCTCGCGATGGGGGGCTTCTTCCCGGTGATGATCATGTACAACGCCTATCAGATCTGGGTCTTCCGCGGGCGCCTCTCCGCGCTGGCGGTCCATCACTGAGGATCTGATGTCGGGTGCCATGGGTTTGAGCTGCTTCTTCCTGGCTCAGCCCCTGGCATCTCCGCCGCGCCGCATGTTGAGGCCAGGCGATGGCGTCAACATGCGGCATTCGCGTCCCGAAGGGCGCCGACTGCCTGGGCATATAGGCTCCACGCATAGGCAGACCGCCGCCGGATCGCGGTTCCCGCAAGAAAAGACAGTATAATGGCCACACATTCCGCCCCGATACCCCGTGCGACGAGCAAGGCGCTTGATGCCTGGCTGCGAAGCCGGGCCAAGGCCGTTAGAGTGCCGCTTACCATCGCAATCGGCATCGGGGCTTGTGGCGGAGTGCTGCTGATCATTCAGGCCTGGCTGCTCGCGCATGTGGTCGACAATGTCGTGATCGACCATCTCGGTCTGACTTCCGCCTGGCCATTCCTGTGGGGGATGCTTGGCGTGTTCGTGGCCCGGGCCGTGGTTAGCCTTTTTGCCGACGCCGTGGCGTTCGAGGCCGCTGCCGGGGTCAAGCAGGCTCTGCGCGGCGAGCTGAACCGGAAGATCGCGGCGCTGGGGCCTGGCTTTGCCGCCGGCCAACGTACCGGCGATCTGACCAACTTGCTGGTGGAGGGGGTGGACGAGCTTGGCAAGTATTACGCCGAGTACCTCCCGCAAATGACGCTCTCCGCCTTCATTCCCGCTTCCATCCTGATTTTTGTCTTCCCGACCGACTGGGTTTCAGGAATCATCATGCTGATCAGCGCGCCGCTGATTCCGATATTCATGATCGTGATCGGCAAAGGCACGGAGCGGCTCAACCAGCGCCAATGGCGCAAGCTCGCCTGGATGAGCGCGCATTTTTTTGACGTCATCGAGGGTCTTACGACGCTCAAGCTGTTCAATGCGAGCCGCTATGAAGCCGAGATCGTCGGCCGCATCTCCGATGATTACCGGCGCAGCACGATGGATGTGCTGCGGGTCGCTTTCCTCTCCTCGCTGGTGCTGGAATTTTTCGCGACCATCAGCATCGCGATGGTCGCCGTGTATATCGGATTTCGTCTCTATTATGGGGAGATGCACTTCCTGGCGGGGTTTCTGGTCCTGCTGCTGGCCCCGGAATACTTCCGGCCGTTGCGCGCGATGGGCACGCAGTATCACGCCCGCATGGAGGCGATCGGCGCCTCGGAACGGATTGTGGCACTGCTGGAAACGAAGCTGCCGGAGCAGCCTGCAGGGCAGCACAGGCTGGCGCCATCTGAGAGCCTGGCGATCCGCTTCTCGGATGTCAGCTTCGCCTATCGGGCGGCAGAACCGGTGCTGCATGGGATCAATCTCAGCCTCGCCCGCGGCGAGCGCGTCGCTTTGGTCGGGCCGAGCGGCTCCGGCAAGACGACGATCGCGCGGCTCCTCCTTGGGTTTGACGTGCCGGATGGGGGAGGTATTCGCGTCGATGGGATCGATCTTCGCGACATTGAGCCTGACGACTGGCTTTCCCGTATTGCCTGGATGCCGCAGGCGCCGACCCTGTTTCATGGCAGCATCGGCGATAACATCCGCTTAGGAAATCCCGGTGCGGATGAGGCGGCGGTACGCCGTGCCGCGGCAGAGGCGAACGCGGCGCCATTCATTGAGCGCCTGCCGCAAGGCTATGACACCGTCGTCGGCGATCGTGGCCAGGGACTGTCCGGCGGCGAGATCAGGCGTGTCGCCCTTGCCCGCGCGTTCCTGAAGAATGCCGACCTGGTGATCTTGGATGAAGCCAGCGCCAGCCTCGATCCGGAGACTGCGGCGCTGGTGAACCAGGCGATCGAACGCCTCGCACGCGACCGGGCGATGCTGATCATCGCGCACCGGCTGGAAAGTGTGGTCACGGCGGAGCGGATTCTGGTGCTGAATGAAGGCCGCATTGTCGAAGCCGGCACCCATGCAATGCTGCTCGCGAACCAGGGGGTCTATGCCGAGACGAGCGCGCTTTATCACGAGCAACTGCCATGAAGGATTTTTTTCGCCTGCTGCGTTTGTTTGCGGGTTCCTGGCGATGGATCTTGGCTGGAATGGGGCTTTCGGTCCTCGTCATTCTGGCCAATGTCGGGCTGATCGCGCTGTCCGGCTGGTTTATCGCGGCGATGGCGCTGGCCGGGCTCGGCACGCATAGGATCGAGTATTTTCTGCCCGCCGCGGCGATTCGCGGCCTTGCCATGATCCGGACCTTCGGGCGCTATCTGGAACGCCTGATCTCCCACGAGGCGACGTTTCGCCTGCTCGCACGCTTGCGGGTCTGGTTTTATGAGCATCTGGAACCTCTGGCGCCGGCGCGGCTGCAATATTACCGGGGGGGCGATCTGCTCAGCCGGATCCGCGCCGATATCGACAGTCTCGACAATGTCTATCTCCGCGTTCTCGCTCCCAGTGCCACGGCCATCATCACTGTTGTGCTGATGATGCTCTTCCTCGCCTGGTTCTCTCTGCATGTCGCGGCGGCGAATTTTGCCGGGCTGGTTCTCGCGGGGGGCGTGGTGCCGCTGATTGCGCTGCGCCTCGCCCGCGGGCCGGGGGCGAGGGCCGTTATGTTGCGCGGGACACTGCGCGCCGACATCGCCGATTCAATCCGTGGTTTCGGCGAGTTGCGCGTCTATCAGGCGCTGGAGTCCAGAATTGCCTTGTTCGACCGGGCCAGCGAGACGCTGATCGCGACACAGCGTCGCGAGGCGCGAGTCAACGGGGCGTCGTCGGCCATCACCTTGCTGGTCGCCCAGCTCAGCATGTGGGTTTCAGTGGTGATCGCGATTCCTCTGGTGGGACGGGGCGTTCTGACCGGCCCGGATTTCGCGATGATCGGCCTGTTCGTGTTGGCCAGCTTCGATGCCGTGAGCGCCTTGCCGGCCGCCTATAATGCGCTGGGGCAAACGCTGGCGGCGGCGCGCCGTATTTTTGAGATCATCGACACGAGCCCGGCCGTCCGCGAGCCGAGCCGCGAAGTGCTGCCGCCTGCACAGTTCGACGTGCGGATGAGCAATCTCAAAATGCGCTACGCTGAGACGCAAGCCTGGGCCCTCGACGGTATCAGCTTCGTGATTCCCGAAGGCACCTGCCTGGGGGTGATCGGCCAGACCGGTGCGGGCAAAACCAGCCTGCTCAATGTTCTCCTCCGCTTCTGGGATTTTCAGGAGGGGGCGATCGAGATCGGTGGGGTATCGCTGCGCGAGCTGAACGGGGAGACGGTCCGCAGCCTATGTGCCGTCGTTGCGCAGCAGACGCATCTGTTCAACACCAGCATTCGCGAAAATTTGCGGCTCGCCCGCCCCGAGGCCACCGAGGACGATCTGCGCGCAGCACTCCGCGACGCCGATATCCTTGATGAGGTCATGGCGATGCCAGCAGGACTCGACACCATGGTCGGCGAAGCCGGTGCTGGCCTCTCCGGTGGCCAGGCCCGCCGCATCGCCATCGCCCGGGCGTTCCTTAAAAACGCGCCGCTTTTGATCCTCGACGAACCGACCGAAGGGCTCGACGCCGTGTCGGAACGGGCGGTGCTTGACACCATCGCTCGCCTGATGCGCGGCCGCACGACACTGCTGATCACCCACCGGCCACAAGCGCTCCGCCACGCCGATGCCGTGCTTGTCTTGGAGAAAGGCAAAATCCGGACGGGAAGAAAGTAGCCGCTTTTAAAAAAAGCGGCGCAAAATTTTTTGTTTTGTGGGCCTGTGGTGTTGAGAACTGCACGGCTTAAGGGAATGTTTTTTGAACTGGGTCGTGCTTGTTTCAGCGCCACGAGCCCAGTTTAAGCTGAACTTTACTCTATTTTTTCAATAAGACATTGAAACATAACGAATCTTGGCATTCGTTGCGGGCATGTTTCGGCAAGACGAAATCTTGACAAGGAGTCGCTCGAAGACTCAAGATCGTCTCGTTTAGCCACTTTGGCGAACAAAAACAGGCGCGGCATACTACCTTAGCGTGAAATTTCCGTAGTTTGCCGACGAAATGAGGTGGCGCATGTTTCAACAAATGAAACTGTTCCACATCAATATGTTACGCGATTTTTGCGGTAAAGTTCGGTTTAAGCAAAAGTTTTTTGCGCCGCTTTTTTTCAAAAAAGCGGCTGCTTTCCTGCCGCCGCTGGCGGCGAAGTATACGGCCTGTTCCGATGGTCGCAGGTCGGCTAAAGCGTTCGCGCCATCGACAACGCCAAAGGTCCTCATGTCCAACACCCCCGTTTGCCCGCAATGCACCCTGGAGAATACATACCCGGATGGCGGGACCTACATGTGCGCAGATTGCGGTTATGAATGGCCAATGGCGCAGACTGTTACGGCGAACGAAGAGGACGCCGTTGTGGTCAAGGATTCCAACGGCAATAAATTGGCCGATGGCGACTCCGTCGTGTTGATCAAGGACCTGAAAGTGAAGGGTTCATCCGTCACGCTTAAGGTTGGGACCAAGGTCAAGAGCATCCGGCTGGTCGGCGGTGACCACGAGGTGGACTGCAAGATGGAGGCCGGCAATTTCATGCTGAAGGCATGCTATCTGCGAAAGGTCTGAGAGGTGCGCCGGCTGCGGACCGTTGAATTGGCGGGGGCTTAGTCTGGCGTTTCCCCCATTAGCTGGTGCATATGGGCGCGTGGACGAGCAAACTCCTTCTCCGTACCGTGTCGCCGTTATTGGTGGCGGCCCTGCCGGACTGATGGCCGCCGAGGTGATGGCGCAGGCCGGTCTGGCCGTGACGGTGTTCGAGCGCATGCCCAGCCTCGGACGCAAGTTGCTGATGGCCGGGCGCGGTGGGCTCAACATTACCCATTCCGAACCGATGGAACGTTTCCTGAGCCGCTATGGCTTGGCGGCGGATTGGATGGCGCCCTGGCTTGCCGCGTTTCCGCCAACCGCGTTGCGGGACTGGTGTGCGGGGCTGGGACAGGCGACTTTCGTTGGCAGCAGCGGCCGGGTGTTCCCCACGGTGATGAAAGCAAGCCCGCTTCTGCGCGCCTGGATTGGCCGGTTGGAGGGGCTCGGCGTTCGGCTGGTGACACGTGCCACATGGACAGGTTGGGATCAGGGAGGCTTGCGTTTCGCCGACGGTACCACCCATGCGGCTGATGCGGTGGTGCTGGCATTGGGCGGGGCTTCATGGCCGAGGTTAGGGGCGGATGGCGGGTGGAGCGCGTTGCTGCCGGATGTCGGTATCGCCCCGCTGCGGGCGGCGAATTGCGGTTTCCGGGTTGAGTGGTCGGCACATTTCGCGCAGCGCTTCGCGGGCACGCCGCTTAAGCGCGTCACCTTGTCATGCGCAGATCTCACGGTCCCGGGCGAGCTGATGATCACGGGGCAAGGGATCGAGGGCGGCGCGGTCTATGCCCTGTCGGCTCCGGCACGGGAGATGATTGCAAGGGAGGGCGTGGCGGAATTACGCCTTGATCTGCGCCCGGATCTGAGTGCCGAGGTGCTGGCCGCGCGTTTGGCGGGGGCGGGCAGGGAATCGTTGTCCAACACCCTGCGCAAGCGCGCCGGCCTGTCTCCGGTGGCGATCGGCATGGTGCAGGAAGCGCGCCATGCCGGGGATGCCTCATCCCTGACCAGCCTCATAAAATCTCTTCCTTTGCGCCTCGTGGCGCCTGGCGATCTGGCCCGCGCCATTTCCACCGCCGGGGGAATCAGGCTCGAGGAGCTGGATGAAGGCTTGATGCTGCGCCGCCGCCCAGGTGTCTTCGCGGCGGGGGAAATGCTGGATTGGGAGGCGCCGACGGGCGGGTATTTGCTGCAAGCCTGCCTGGTCACCGGCATGGCGGCAGGGCGAGGGGTGTTGGCATGGTGCGCCCGCAAGGGATGCCCCACCTACGTTCCCGCCGCTGAGCCTTGCCAGCCGCCGCCAAGGGCCTTGAAAACGGAGATCTGATCTTGGACGAGCGCGGTGTCGGAGGCGGCAACCGCGGCGTCGGCATTGATCAGCGCCTGTTCCGATGTCAGCAGGTCGAGATTGCTGATCCGCCCCGCATCGTATTCGTCCCGGGCGAGGCCAAAGGCGCGTTGCGCCTCCGACTGGGCCGCCACCAGCGCGCCATGGTGGTCGAGTTCCGCATCATAAATCGTCAAGGCCTGCTCGGTCTCCTTGAGTGCCTGCAACACCACGGAATTGAAATTCGCCAAGGCCGCGGCAGCGCCGGCATTGGCCTGGGCGAGCCGCGCGAGCGGGCCGGCCATATTCGGAAACGTCCAGTTGATCGCCGGCCCCACGCCCCAGGCCAGCCCGGCATTGGAGCCGAGCATGTTGATCTGGTTGCTGATCCCGCCGTAGAAGCCGCTCAGCGTCACGCGCGGGAAAAGATCGGCCTTCGCAACGCCGATCTCTGCAAGCGCTGTGGCGAGTTTACGGTCTGCTGCGCGAATATCGGGCCGCCGGCGTAGCAGGGCTGTGCCGTCGCCGATGGGAAGCAGCGTGGACAGATGCGGTGGCGCGACGCAGCTTTCCGCCGTGACCGGTGCATTGATGGGCGTCTGGCCAAGCAACGCGGTCAGCTCCAACAAGGCGGCCCGGCGCTGGCCCTCCAGCGGCGGGATGGTGGCGCGAACCTGAGCGACCAGGAGCGTGGCGCGAACCACGTCAAACTCGGAGCCCGCACCGGCCTCGCGGCGCTGTTGCACGATCTCTCGTTCGCGCGTCACAAGGGCAAGTGACTGCTGCGCGACGGCGAGTTGGGCGCCCAGCGTGCAGATCTGCCCGTAGGCCCGGGCGGTCTCGGCGGCGACGGTGACGCGCACCGCATCCCGTTGCGCGGCTGCGGCCTGGTGATTGGCGGCAGCGGCTTCGATCGAACGCCGTACATGGCCGAACAGATCAAGCTCGTAAGAGACGTCGAGCAGAGAATCAAAAATCCAGGTGGTTTTTGGCTTGCGCCCGGTCAGCTCCAGGATTTCATCGGTGACGGGGTCGCGGCCGTAAGTGCCGGTCGCTTCCAGCGTCGTTTGCGGATAGAGGCCCGAACGTACCCCCTCCAGAATCGCCCGCGATGCAGCAAGGTTGGCTTCGGCCACTCGCAAATCCTGATTGGCCGTAAAGGCTTGGCCGATCAGCTGATCCAGCACCGGGTCATCATAGAGCCGCCACCAGGCGGAAGGGAGGTCGCCCTTGATCGTCGTACCCTGGCCAGCGGAGACGAACGGCGCCGTTGCGCCGGGCGGCGGCGTGGGGGGCGTGTAATCCGGGCCGAGCGCGCAGGCGTTGAGCCAGGCGGCCAAGCTCAGCACGGCGGTGCGCCGCCGGGTCATTCCGCCTGCTTCCGCCGGAACAGCGGTATATGCGAGGCCGGCGTTCGTGGCGGTGATGGCAGTACCAGGATCAGCAGGATCAGGCCGAACGCCGCGCATGCGGCAACAGCGACATAGCTGTCGATTGTCGCTTGTGTGGTCGCCATCGTCCGCACGGCATTACTGAGGAGAAGCGGTGCCGCGGCGGGCTGATGCTCGGTGCGGGCAATGACCCGCCCGTAAACCTGCAGCCGGTGAAGAACGTCTGGGTCACCGCGCTGCACATGCAGGCCGATCAGGTTGGAGGCGCGCTGCTCGCGAATTCGCGTCATGGTCGAGATGAATGCCTGCCCGACTTCGCCGCCGAACAAGCGGGCGATCTGCAGCATCGCCCCGAAGGTCAGCGCGTCTTGCGGGCGGAGGTTCAGCACCCCGATGAAAACGATCCCGGATACTGCAAAGCTTTGGCCGACGGCCTGCAGCAGCTGCGAGGACAGGAACTGGTCAGATCCCCAGAATGGCGTCACCCGTAGGCCACCGTCATGCAGGCTAGGCCGACAAGGCAGAGGCCCAACGCCGCGGTGATTTGCGGGTCGCTCCGTCGCAGCATGAGGGCCGCGAGCGGGCAGATGATGAGCTGTGGTGCGGCGATCCAGATCAGCGTGTCGCCGACTTGGCGGCCCCGAAACCCCGGCACGCCGCCCAGATAGAACGGAATAAGATAGGCCGTCGACAGAATGGTCAGGCGCAGCAGGCTGATGAGCAGGAGCAGATACGGTAGCGGTCGGGTGACGACTACATGGAAATCGAGCCACGGGCGGGGGTTAATGTCTCGTGAATGAGAAACGCGGCAAGCATGGAGTTCCCGCGAGCGTCAGCCCCCAGGAGAGGAGAGGAGAGAGGGAAGAGGGGGGGGGGGAGGGGGGGGAGGAGAGAGGGGGGGAGGAGGGGAGGGGGGCGAGGAGGGAGAGAGGGGGGGGAGGGGGAGAAGGGGGGGGGAGGGGGGTGTGGGGGCTGACGCTCGCGGGACTCACCATGTTTTCCGCGTTTCTCATTCACGAGACATTAACCCCTGGCCGTGGCTCGATTTCCATGTAGTCGTCACCCGACCGCTACCGTATCTGCTCCTGCTCATCAGCCTGTGGCCTGACCATTCTGTCGACGGCCTATCTTATTCCGTTCTATCTGGGCGGCGTGCGCGGGGTTTCGGGCGCTCCAAGTCGGCGACACGCTGATCTGGATCGCCGCACCACAGCTCATCATCTGCCCGCTCGCGGCCCTCATGCTGCGACGGAGCGACCCGCGAATTACCGCGGCGTTGGGCCTCTGCCTTGTCGGCCTAGCCTGCATGACGGTGGCCTACGGGCTGACGCCATTCTGGGGATCTGACCAGTTCCTGTCCTCGCAGCTGCTGCAGGCCGTCGGCCAAAGCTTTGCATTATCCGGGATCGTTTTCATCGGGGTGCTGAACCTCCGCCCGCAAGACGCGCTGACCTTCGGGGCGATGCTGCAGATCGCCCGCTTGTTCGGCGGCGAAGTCGGGCAGGCATTCATCTCGACCATGACGCGAATTCGCGAGCAGCGCGCCTCCAACCTGATCGGCCTGCATGTGCAGCGCGGTGACCCAGACGTTCTTCACCGGCTGCAGGTTTACGGGCGGGTCATTGCCCGCACCGAGCATCAGCCCGCCGCGGCACCGCTTCTCCTCAGTAATGCCGTGCGGACGATGGCGACCACACAAGCGACAATCGACAGCTATGTCGCTGTTGCCGCATGCGCGGCGTTCGGCCTGATCCTGCTGATCCTGGTACTGCCATCACCGCCACGAACGCCGGCCTCGCATATACCGCTGTTCCGGCGGAAGCAGCGGAATGACCCGGCGGCGCACCGCCGTGCTGAGCTTGGCCGCCTGGCTCAACGCCTGCGCGCTCGGCCCGGATTACACGCCCCCACGCCGCCGCCCGGCGCAACGGCGCCGTTCGTCTCCGCTGGCCAGGGTACGACGATCAAGGGCGACCTCCCTTCCGCCTGGTGGCGGCTCTATGATGACCCGGTGCTGGATCAGCTGATCGGCCAAGCCTTTACGGCCAATCAGGATTTGCGAGTGGCCGAAGCCAACCTTGCTGCATCGCGGGCGATTTTGGAGGGGGTACGTTCGGGCCTCTATCCGCAAACGACGCTGGAAGCGACCGGCACTTACGGCCGCGACCCCGTCACCGATGAAATCCTGGAGCTGACCGGGCGCAAGCCAAAAACCACCTGGATTTTTGATTCTCTGCTCGACGTCTCTTACGAGCTTGATCTGTTCGGCCATGTACGGCGTTCGATCGAAGCCGCTGCCGCCAATCACCAGGCCGCAGCCGCGCAACGGGATGCGGTGCGCGTCACCGTCGCCGCCGAGACCGCCCGGGCCTACGGGCAGATCTGCACGCTGGGCGCCCAACTCGCCGTCGCGCAGCAGTCACTTGCCCTTGTGACGCGCGAACGAGAGATCGTGCAACAGCGCCGCGAGGCCGGTGCGGGCTCCGAGTTTGACGTGGTTCGCGCCACGCTCCTGGTCGCTCAGGTTCGCGCCACCATCCCGCCGCTGGAGGGCCAGCGCCGGGCCGCCTTGTTGGAGCTTACCGCGTTGCTTGGCCAGACGCCCATCAATGCACCGGTCACGGCGGAAAGCTGCGTCGCGCCACCGCATCTGTCCACGCTGCTTCCCATCGGCGACGGCACAGCCCTGCTACGCCGGCGGCCCGATATTCGCGCAGCAGACCGTAAACTCGCCACAGCGCTTGCAGAGATCGGCGTTGCGAAGGCCGATCTTTTCCCGCGCGTGACGCTGAGCGGCTTCTACGGCGGGATCAGCAACCAGATCAACATGCTCGGCTCCAATGCCGGGCTGGCCTGGGGCGTGGGGCCGGCGATCAGCTGGACGTTTCCGAATATGGCCGGCCCGCTCGCGCGGCTCGCCCAGGCCAATGCCGGCGCTGCCGCGGCCTTGGCGAATTTCAATTCCGTGGTGTTGCAGGCACTCAAGGAGACCGAGCAGGCCTTGACGATTTATGATGCGGAACTCGACCACCATGGCGCGCTGGTGGCGGCCCAGTCGGAGGCGCAACGCGCCTTTGGCCTCGCCCGGGACGAATACGATGCGGGGCGGATCAGCAATCTCGACCTGCTGACATCGGAACAGGCGCTGATCAATGCCGACGCCGCGGTTGCCGCCTCCGACACCGCGCTCGTCCAAGATCAGATCTCCGTTTTCAAGGCCCTTGGCGGCGGCTGGCAAGGCTCAGCGGCGGGAACGTAGGTGGGGCCCCTTGCGGGCGCGCCATGCCAACACCCCTCGCCCTGCCGCCATGCCGGTGACCAGGCAGGCTTGCAGCAAATACCCGCCCGTCGGCGCCTCCCAATCCAGCATTTCCCCCGCCGCGAAGACACCTGGGCGGCGGCGCAGCATCAAGCCTTCATCCAGCTCCTCGAGCCTGATTCCCCCGGCGGTGGAAATGGCGCGGGCCAGATCGCCAGGCGCCACGAGGCGCAAAGGAAGAGATTTTATGAGGCTGGTCAGGGATGAGGCATCCCCGGCATGGCGCGCTTCCTGCACCATGCCGATCGCCACCGGAGACAGGCCGGCGCGCTTGCGCAGGGTGTTGGACAACGATTCCCTGCCCGCCCCCGCCAAACGCGCGGCCAGCACCTCGGCACTCAGATCAGGGCGCAGATCAAGGCGTAATTCCGCCACGCCCTCCCTTGCAATCATCTCCCGTGCCGGAGCCGACAGGGCATAGACCGCGCCGCCCTCGATCCCTTGCCCCGTGATCATCAGCTCGCCCGGGACCGTGAGATCTGCGCATGACAAGGTGACGCGCTTAAGCGGCGTGCCCGCGAAGCGCTGCGCGAAATGTGCCGACCACTCAACCCGGAAACCGCAATTCGCCGCCCGCAGCGGGCGATACCGACATCCGGCAGCAACGCGCTCCACCCGCCATCCGCCCCTAACCTCGGCCATGAAGCCCCGCCCAATGCCAGCACCACCGCATCAGCCGCATGGGCGGTACCGTCGGCAAAACGCAAGCCTCCCTGATCCCAACCTGTCCATGTGGGACGTGTCACCAGCCCAACGCCGAGCCCCTCCAACCGGCGAATCCCGGCGCGCAGAAGCGGGCTTGCTTTCATCACCGTGGGGAACACCGGCCGCTGCTGCCAACGGAAGTCGCCTGTCCAGCCCCGGACACCAGTCCCGCAACGCGGTTGGCGGAAACGCGGCAAGAGGGCGCCATCCAATCCGACGCCGAGCCATAGCGGCTCAGGAAACGTTCCAGCGATCGGCTTCCGGACGGGTAACTAGTGTTGAGCCCACCGCGCCCGGCCATCACAACTTGCGTCCGAGGCTGGGCATGCGCCGCAACACCGTCACGGCCAGACCGGCCTGCGCCATCACCTCGGCGGCCATCAGTCCGGCAGCCTTAACCAAAAAAAAAAAAAAAAAAAAAAAAAAACCCCCCCTCCCTCCTACGCCGTATGCACCACCTAATGGGGGAAACGCCAGACTAAGCCCCCGCCGATGAACGGTCCGCAGCCGGCGCACCTCTCAGACCTTTGCACAGATAGCATGCCTTCACATGAAGATACCAGCCTCCATCTTGCCATCCACCTCGTGGTCACCGCTTTAGGGTGGTCTTGACCTTGGTCCCAACCTTAAGCGTGACGGATGAACCCTTCCGGCTCAGTCCCTTGATCAACACAACGGAGTCAGCCATGGGCCAAATTTATTTGCCGTTGGAAATCCTTTAACAAAACAGCCGTCCTCTTCGTTCGCCCCAGTAACAGTCTGCGCCATTGGCCATTCATAACCGCAATCTGCACCATGCGGGTATGTATTATTCCAGGCTGCATTGCGGGCAAACGGGGGTGTTGGACATGAGGACCTTTGGCGCTGTCGATGAGCAAACGCTTTAGCCGACCTGCGACCATCGGAACAGGCCGTATACTTCACCCCAAAGGCGGCAGGAAAGCAGCCGCTTTTTTGAAAAAAAGCGGCGCAAAAAACTTTTGCCTTAAACCGAACTTTACGAGAAAAATCACGTGACCTATTGGATGTGGAACAGTTTCATTTGTTGAAACATGCGCCACCCTCGTTTTCGTCGGCAAACTCCGGAAATTTAGCGCTAAGGTAGTATGCCGCGCCTGTTTTTGTTCGCCAAAGTGGCTAAACGATCTTGATTGCTCGAGCAACTCCTTGTCAAGATTTCGTCTTGTAGAAGCATGTGCCCGCAACGAATGCCAAAATTCGTTATGTTTCGATGTCTTATTGAAAAAATAGAGTAAAGTTCAGCTTAAACTGGGCTCGTGGCGCTGAAACAAGCACGACCCAGTTTGAAAAACATTCCCTTAGCATGCCGCGATTCTCGACACCACAGGCCCACAAAAACGAAAAAATTTTGCGCCGCTTTTTTTAAAAGCGGCTACTTTCTT
>CAWACI010000003.1:205000-214928 GCA_963780465.1 uncultured Pseudomonadota bacterium | reverse complement strand
TTACCAAGATCGATAAATACGTGCCGCCGCGGAACGCCGCGAAGCGGTATCGCTACGAGGATTTCCGCGCCGCGTCCTTTTCGGCGTTGATGGTCCGCTCGCTGGCCTTCGCGGCCGTGCTGGTTGTGTCCTCGGCCGTCTCAGTGATCTTCTTCGCCAGTCCGCGCCGGCCTGCACGCTTTCAGGCGCGGCTTCCTCGGTCAGCAGCTGCGTCGCTTCGCTGAAGCCGGTACGCAGCTCCTCGCTCACTTCCCGCATCATGGTGATCATGCGGTCGAACTCCTGAAACGCCCCGCCGGCGCGGGTGGCGCCGTTCTCGCTCCGAGTATTGAAGCGGAGCATATGGTTCATCAGCTCCTGGCCGAACTGCATCTCAAGCCGCGCCACCGACATCATGCCGTGCAGCATGCGCTCCTGCGCCCGCAGCATTCTGACCCCCGTCGTCTGCCAGTTCTGCACGAAGGTTTCGGGCATCATCGTCAGGACCGCGCGCGTGCGTTCCGCCGCGGCGTCATGTCTTGAAGTTTCCATGCTTTGCTCCTCCACGAATGATCTCGACTATACGCGTCGCAGGGACAGCCGGATAATGAAGATTGTTGTCTTAAAGAGCCATTTAACGAAACATCCATGCGACGAAGAGGTTCTGAATAGGTGTTTTTGAAGCAGTCGCCATCGCGACTCTGGCCATCCCGTCTTCCGCGGACTTCATCACTGCGATGGTGCCGCGCCTGTAGGTCGATCCTGCAAGGTATTCGCGGCGACGGAATATGGCCATAGTTTAACAACTGACGGCTTTGCGATGGGGTAAGTCGCTCACAATTTACGCTAAAGTAAAGTCACACTCCCGAGTATAATCAACAATATGCACTTTTTCGGTGAGTGGCCACTATTGGGGGCGATTTTACAGGCATCTCTTTAGAGGAGAGATCTGACGGTATCGTTGGATCTTAACAAGGTCGTGGGACTTCTAAACCGCATCCTAGAGCTGGAACTCGCAGGCGTAATTCGATACACGCATTACTCTTTGCTCGTCTTTGGGCACAATCGCATTCCGATCGTTAACTGGTTGCGTGACCAGGCAACGGAGTTGCTGGCGCACGCGCAGGCGGCCGGCGAGATGATCACCAATCTCGGTGCCTATCCTTCGCTCGAAATTGGTAAGCTGCTGGACAGCCACCACCACGACATCGGCACCATACTTCGGGAATCCCTCGAAAACGAAAGCAAAGCGCTCGAACTTTACAAGGAACTCGTGCGGGAGGTGGAAGGCAAGTCTGTCATGCTAGAGGAATACGCACGGCAGATGGTCTTGACGGAGGAAACCCACGCTGGAGAAGTGAATAAGATGCTGCGGCAACCGGGTGATCTCAGAGCCTATAATCAATCCTAAACCTACGCTCGGAACATCAAGTGGCGAGCGACTGTCCACCTTGGATTATGTCCCGGACAGGCGTTCGCCTGAACATCACTATATATCATAATAGAGATAAAATTCGTGGGGATGGGGGCGTAGCCGAATAGCATCGACCTCCTTTTTTCGCTTGTAGTCTAGCCAGGTTTCAATCACGTCGCTGGTGAACACGTCGCCGCGCAGCAGAAATTCGTGATCGCCTTCCAACGCGTCAAGCGCCTGCTCAAGCGATCCAGGTGTTGACTTCACCCCTTTCACCTCAGCAGGTGGCAGATCATAAAGATTTTTGTCGATCGGCTCGCCCGGGTCAATACGCTTCTCGATGCCGTCGAGGCCGGCCATCAGCATCGCAGCGAAGGCCAAGTAGGGATTGCACGAGGGATCCGGTGAACGGAATTCGACGCGCTTCGCCTGCGGATTCGACGAGTACATCGGAATCCGGCAGCAGGCCGAGCGGTTGCGCTGGGAATAGACCAAGTTGATTGGCGCTTCGTAACCCGGCACCAGACGCCGATAGGAGTTCGTGGTCGGGGCGCAAAGACCACATAACGCCCAGGCGTGCGTCAGCAACCCGCCGATATAATAGCGGCCAAGTGCGCTTAATTCGGCATAGTCCGCTGCGCCGTAGAAAAGATTGGTCTCGCCCTTCCACAAACTCTGATGAACGTGCATGCCCGAGGCATTATCCTCGAACAGCGGTTTAGGCATGAACGTTGCGGTCATGCCGTGTTGACGGGCGGTATTCTTGACTACGTACTTATAGATCATCAGGTTGTCGGCCATACGAGTAAGCGTCGTGAACCGCATGTCTATTTCGTTTTGACCACCGGTCGCGACTTCATGGTGATGGGCTTCGATTTGGATCCCCAGCGCCTCCATCGTCAGCACCATTTCCGATCGGAGATCCTGCATGCTGTCGGTTGGGGGAACCGGGAAGTAGCCCTCTTTCGGGCGCGGCTTATGGCCTAAATTCGGCGCTTCCTCTTTCCCGGTATTCCAGTTGCCCTCACTGGAGTCGATCTCGTGGAAGGCGTAATTGATGTCTTCTCCATAGCGAACGTCATTGAACACGAAGAACTCCGCCTCCGGACCGAAATAGCTCGTGTCGGCATGGCTGGTGCCCTTCAGGTAGGCCTCGGCCTTCTGGGCGAGATAGCGAGCGTCGCGGCTGTATGATTGGCCGGTAATCGGGTCCCTGATGTTGCAAATCAACACGAGCGTTGTTGCTGAAGCGAATGGATCGATGAAGGCCGTCGTCGGGTCAGGGACGACCAGCATGTCGCTTTCCTGAATCTCCTGGAAACCACGGATCGATGAGCCGTCGAATCCTATGCCTTCATTGAGAGTGTCAGCGTTTACCGCGCTCGGCGGGACAGAAAAATGCTGCCAGACACCCGGCAAGTCGGTGAATTGCAGATCAATCATCTGGACCTTCTGGTCCTCGATCACCTTAAGGACATCCTCGGCTATGACACAATTCGGAACCATGGCTTCACTCCTGCGGATAAGGAAGGCTCCTTGAAAATTACTTAGCCGTTTGGCCGTTGCCACGTGACCCGAAACGGATCTGGTTCACGTTTAGCGGTCGGCGGTACCGTAGCCGCGCGAGTGTCAATCCGGGATAGCGACGCTCGCATTCAAGAAAATCTCGTTACGCTCGAGCTGGAAACTTCACTTTTGGTGAGGCCCGCGCATGAGTTTCAAGGCTGCTTCGATCTGTCGCCAAGTCTGGGCTTGTTCGTTCTCACCCTGCATTTCGAACTGCGTGGCCTTTTGAGCGGCTTCGACGATTGCCTGGCCACCATGCGCTTCCAGCAATTGGCGCGCGTAGTCGTGGATTTCGACCTGTTGCATGGCGCCGTACTCCCCTTGTTCCGTTCGCGACCGTGAACAACGACCGCGCCCGAGACCGTGGACGTTAACACCTATCAAGGTCCACAATCTACATCCTGACACAAGACGTTTACAAGCATCTCTTCGAGGTCAATGGCTGCCGCAACAACGAATGGCGAAGGCAATTTGCCACGGGCCGCCGTCAAACGCCCCCTCGCCTTTCGGCGAGGACGCCACCAAGACCCAAGGGTAAGGCGCTCACCGAGCGCTCCCCTTCTTCGCCGTCGCCGTGCGAAGGACAATTTCGGCACCATCGAGCGGCTTGGCATAAAATTTAAGATTGAGCCCGTTTCCGTCCTTACAGTGGTGGTGATGCGCACCTGGTCCGACAGGGTGTCGCGGATGGTATCCCAGGAGTCGTTGATTCCCTGGGCCTTGAGCTGCAGGCGCATGGTGTGCACGATGCAGTAGGCGATCAGGCTGATGAACAGGTGGCCTTCCACCCGGCGCTCGATGCGATGGTAGACGGGGCGCATGCCGAGGTCGGTTTTCAGCGAGCGGAAGACCGCCTCCAGATTGGTCAGCATGGAATAGATGCGCCATAGCGTGGCGTCGTCCGGCTCGGTCAGCGTGGTGCGCAGGCAATAGATGCCGGGATTGGCCATGGAAGAGTTGGCCTTCGGCGCCTTTTTCCAGGTGATGGCGGTAACGGTCTTGCCGGCTTCGTCCAGCGTCAGCTCGATGGTGTAGTGCTGGGCGGCACGGGCGTACTTTTCCTTGGCGCGGCCGATACGTTCGCGGATCTTGCCCGGATCTTTGATGGCGCGGGGCTTCGTCAGGCCGACGGCCAGTTTTGTCAGCTCTGCCTCGAAGAAGTCGGCCTTTTTGGTGTCGATCGCCCGGTCCTTTTCGGCGCGTGCCGGTGAATAGCAGTAGAGCAGTACTTCATTGCGGCCAGCCTCTTGAACCCGCTGAACCTGTACCGACTGGCCTCTGGCGGTCGGAACCTCGATCGCCTTCTCGGGATCGAAGATCCGCGTCTGCTTGCGACTGACCACGACATAGCGATAGCCCTGCTCAGTCAGCCAGGTGAGATTGGCCTCGCTGGCGATGCCGGCATCCATCACCACCGTGGCACCGCTCGGCGCGGCCAGTTCCGCCAGCATTTCTTGCAGTGTGCCAGCCTCGCCGGCATTGCCGGCGAAGACGCGGCTGCGTTTGGGGAAGCCGCTGACGTCGAGCACCAATCCCATGGTCACCAACGGACAATCGCTGCGTTTTTCCTTGGATCGGCCGCGTTTTGCCTTGCCGATGCCGGCGGCGCTTCCTTCGAAATAGGTGTTCGTCAGATCATAGAGCGTGATCGTCTCGCTCAAATCGAACAGGGATTTCGTGGCCCCGAAGATATGGGCCTCGAGAGCATCGCGATGTTTTAGAAGAGTGTCGGCACTGCGATACAACTGTTGCAGGTCCATCCCCTCATAGTCGTAATCGATCAACTCCCCCAGGGCCGTGCGGTGTTGCAACCAGTCATGAGTCGCCAGCTCGCTGGCCGGAACAGCCATACGGCCGATGATGTTCCCCACTGCCGCGGCGATCTGCGGCTTGTTGAAGCCGAGCGCACGCAGTTTGTCGTCGATGCCGAGACGCCGCAACGTTGTCAGCGCCGCATGCTCCACGCCGACATGGCGGGGCCGGATGAGCTCCAATGTATCGAGATCAACGTCGTGAAACCGATCCGCCGCGGCCGGACGCCCATCCCCGGCCGCCGCTTGGTCTCCGGGGCGGGCGACGATCCTCGCCGCGTAGCGTTGGGCCAACTCTTCGATGGCCGGACTGGGGGTGACCAGCGATGCCTGAGCGCGCAACACATCCTCGATCCGCACCGCCAGGGCCGTCCATTCGGCCTGCGGCAGATCGAAATGTGCCCCCAAATTCAAAACCGTGTGCTGCCGCACGGCTCCGCCGATGCGGGCCGTCTCCACCAACCGAAAGGTAAAATATTCTTCTCCGGTCTTGCCGTTACGGGTCTTGGTGCGCCGAATGAACATGGGGCAACACTGCGCTCTGAAATCGGCAAAAATCAACCAAAATCGACTAAAAACTAAATATTATGGCACTACAAAAATCAGCCGCAGAAGAAATGGCGAATTTCCGCCATTTCTTCTGCGGGAACAGGCCAAAATCCTCCAAAATGACCGGAATCATGTCAAAGATGGGCTAAGGTAAGCGGCTGTTTCACCGCGGCTGAAGGGCAGCAATTCAAGCCGTACCGCTTCCACCGGGGGATCAAGAGATGCCTGACGGTGCGAGCGGCAGAGAAGGACCAAACGCACGCCCTCGGGCATCTTTTCCCGAATGAGGTCACGGACAAAGGATCTCGCCTCGCCGATCTCCTCAGCGGCCATCTGTGCGTTGTCCGCCGCATCCACCACGATGCACAGGAGCGCACGGGGATTGACGACGCGCACCAGCGTGGCCGCCTGAGCTATCCGGTGGAGAAATGCCCGAACATAAGCCGGTGCGTCGGCGTGGGACGTGGGAATCAGCAGATGGCAAAGCCCCTTTGCCGCAAGCTCATTCGCGATTTGCACCAGCGCGTTTTTATGTCGGTGGCGATAGCCAGATGCGTTTCGGTATTGGCCATTGCCGAAGCAGTCATACAAAACGCACGTCGATCCGTCGGGGAGGCCACGCGCGATACGCGTGGCGAACACCGTCTTGCCGACACCGGCCGATGCGTGAACGACGACTGGGGCCGTCGCCCCAACGATTGCGCAGATAAGGTCCGAACTCTTGGGCACGGGGCACCGCCGCATCCAGCCTCTTGATCCGGCAAGGGGCCGGGAAGAGCAGACTTTCATCGGTGTCCAGAGCCCTTAGAACGTCCATTTTCGTGATGGTCGGCTTCTTTTCTCCCTCGGACAGGGCTCTGCGGGTAACAAGCTCCTTTAGCTTCAAGGGCCCGTAAACGTCGGCGTCCGGCAGATAGCCATGCACATCCTGAACAAGGATATTGCGCTGGTCCCAATAATCGTCCTGCCGCCCCTCGAAATGCAGCAACTTCGAAAACGAGACGAGGGCGTTTCCATTCAAGTCGGTAAATCGTTCAAGCTTCTGGAGTTCGCCCGGATGACGCGGCGGAGCCTCGGCCGCAGCATCGGCTACGGCTTCAGCGAAGTCCGTGCCTATGGGCCGGTTGGTGACAAACCAGAATTGGAGCTTCGCTTCGAGAGCATCTGCCGAGAATGTCTGGAGCAGATCTCGGTACCGCTTGGCGAAACCTTTGACCGTTTTCTCCAGCCCGCTTGCGGTCCATGCCTCCGTTGCATGCAGCGTCGAATGTTTGAGCTGCATGTAACGGACCAAGCGTGCACTTTGGATATCTTCGCTGCCGAAGTATTCCGCGATATCGATGACTTCCTCGCCCGCGTTTGCAAAGGGCTCACCAACGCCCTCGGCCGGCGATGGCCCCTCGATACTAACGGCGACCAGATCGTTCTGCGCCGATAGGAGCTGTAGGCAACGTCGGGCCGCCCACAAATAGTGGAATTGATCACCATCACGGCTCGGGCGAACTAGATTGGTTTTCGACATCGTTCTCGCAAGTTGGATAGACATAACGCCCGGCCGGGCTAGACGGTTGCCCAACTCTAGCAACTAAAGCGGGAAAGGCCGAGGGGGACGCCTTACGCGATAGCCTGAATCCGGAAATGAATGGCCACCTCTTCTCAGCCACAGCCTTAAAGCAGCCTGTTGGCCTTCGTGCTCCGGCCAATCTCAGCCCGTCGGGCTGCGGTTAAGCGGAGCAGAGTTTCCGCCCGGGGAGCACTGAGCCTCTACGCTGCAGTACCATTGCTGCCGCTTCCGCCCTGCTTCCACGGGCGAAGCGCAGACGCACAAAAGCCCGCTGGTTAGGCGGGCCATCTCTTTGATTTAATTGATTAAAGTCTGGTTGCGGGGGCACGATTTGAACGTGCGGCCTTCAGGTTATGAGCCTGACGAGCTACCGGGCTGCTCCACCCCGCGTTAGACGTTAAAACCGCCCTTTATCGCATTTTCTGCGTTATTGGGCGGTTTTTTTGTATTGTATTGATAGGTTGGAGGACCTGGCGGCGACCTACTCTCCCGTGCCTTAAGACACAGTACCATGGGCGCTGGGGATTTTCACGTCCGAGTTCGGGATGGGATCGGGTGTAGGCTCCCCGCCAGAGCCACCAGGTCTTCCAGCCTATCAAAGCTTTTTTCTGGGTTTGGTTTTGGTGCGTTTTATTTTGTGGCGATGAATGATTGCTGTGTATGGGGGTTGGTGAGGGGGACTTATTGAACTCTATCGGGTGATTAGGACCGGTTAGCTGCGTGCGTTACCGCACTTCCACACCCGGCCTATCGACGTGGTGGTCTACCACGACCCTCTGGGAGACCTAGTTTTGAGGTAAGTTTCCCGCTTAGATGCTTTCAGCGGTTATCTTTTCCGTACATAGCTACCCGGCTATGCCGCTGGCGCGACAACCGGTACACCAGAGGTACGTCCATCCCGGTCCTCTCGTACTAGGGACAGATCCTCTCAAGTCTCCAACACCCACGGCAGATAGGGACCGAACTGTCTCACGACGTTCTAAACCCAGCTCACGTACCACTTTAATCGGCGAACAGCCGAACCCTTGGGACCTGCTCCAGCCCCAGGATGTGATGAGCCGACATCGAGGTGCCAAACCTCCCCGTCGATGTGGACTCTTGGGGGAGATCAGCCTGTTATCCCTAGAGTACCTTTTATCCGTTGAGCGATGGCCCGTCCACGTGGAACCACCGGATCACTATGGCCGACTTTCGTCTCTGCTCGAACTGTCGCTCTCGCAGTCAGGCGGGCTTATGCCATTGCACTCAGCAGCCGATGTCCGACCGGCCTGAGCCCACCATCGCGCGCCTCCGTTACTTTTTGGGAGGCGACCGCCCCAGTCAAACTGCCCACCATGCAGGGTCCCGGTCCGGGATAACCGGACGCGGTTAGATATCAGAAGAGTTCAGGGCGGTATTTCAAGGTTGGCTCCACACAAGCTAGCGCCCATGCTTCAATGCCTCCCGCCTATCCTACACAGCACTCTCCTAATACCACTGCAAAGCTGCAGTAAAGGTTCATAGGGTCTTTCCGTCTGACCGCGGGTACCCCGCATCTTCACGGGGAATTCAATTTCGCTGAGCCTATGCTGGAGACAGTGGGGAAGTCGTTACGCCATTCGTGCAGGTCGGAACTTACCCGACAAGGAATTTCGCTACCTTAGGACCGTTATAGTTACGGCCGCCGTTTACCGGGGCTTCAATTCAGTGCTTGCACACCTCCTCTTAACCTTCCGGCACCGGGCAGGCGTCAGACCGTATACGTCGTCTCTCGACTTCGCACAGCCCTGTGTTTTTACTAAACAGTCGCTACCCCCTCTTTTGTGCCACCCAATCATGGTTGCCCACAATTGGGTCTTGCTTATCCCGAAGTTACGCAAGTAATTTGCCTAGTTCCTTCAGCATAGTTCTCTCAAGCGCCTTGGTATGCTCTACCAGTCCACCTGTGTCGGTTTAGGGTACGGTCTATACGCTAGAGCTATTTCCTGGAATGCTTAAAAAGCCAGGTCAATCCAATAAGACCTGACAACATTTCGCATTCGTCACTTCTAGCAGGTACAGGAATATTCACCTGTTTCCCATCGACTACGGCTTTCGCCCTCGCCTTAGGAGCCGACTAACCCTGCGCGGATTAACCTTGCGCAGGAACCCTTGGACTTACGGCGACAGTGTTTCTCACACTGTTTGTCGCTACTCATGTCAGCATTCGCACTTCCGATACCTCCACGGCTCCTCACGGATGCCGCTTCGCAGGCTTACGGAACGCTCCGCTACCGCGTGATAAATCACGCCCACAGCTTCGGTATATGGCTTGAGCCCCGTTACATTTTCGGCGCAGGATTTCTTAATTAGACCAGTGAGCTATTACGCTTTCTTTAAAGGATGGCTGCTTCTAAGCCAACCTCCTGGTTGTTTTGGAATTCCCACATCCTTTCCCACTTAGCCATAATTTGGGGACCTTAGCTGGTGGTCTGGGCTGTTTCCCTCTCGACGATGGACCTTAGCACCCACCGTCTGTCTGCCGTACAAAACTCTTCGGTATTCGGAGTTTGGTTAGGTTTGGTAAGTCTTTGGGACCCCCTAGCCCATCCAGTGCTCTACCCCCGAAGGTATACATACGACGATCTACCTAAATAGATTTCGCGGAGAACCAGCTATCTCCAAGTTTGATTGGCCTTTCACCCCTAGCCACAGCTCATCCCCGACTTTTTCAACAGGCGTGGGTTCGGCCCTCCAGTGGGTGTTACCCCACCTTCAGCCTGGCCATGGCTAGATCACTTGGTTTCGGGTCTTCTGCCCGCGACTGAATGCCCTATTCAGACTCGCTTTCGCTGCGCCTACGCCTATCGGCTTAAGCTTGCCGCGAACAGAAACTCGCTGACCCATTATACAAAAGGTACGCCGTCACACCAATAGGTGCTCCGACTGCTTGTAGGCATCCGGTTTCAGGTCTTTTTCACTCCCCTTGTCGGGGTGCTTTTCACCTTTCCCTCACGGTACTTGTTCACTATCGGTCACCAGGGAGTATTTAGGCTTGGAGGGTGGTCCCCCCATGTTCAGACAGGA
>CAWACI010000003.1:0-200000 GCA_963780465.1 uncultured Pseudomonadota bacterium | reverse complement strand
CCAGGGCCAGTTTCAGCGCTGCTGAACGCCGCAGCATCGCCGCAAACCGCCCCGCCTCCGTTTCATGGTTCAGAATCGCTTTGCTCCGCGTTTGGCTCATATGCCCCCCGCTTTACACGCTTTTATCGCGCCAGCCCAAGCGCCCTGCCCCATGACACTTCCGCGATACCTAGGGAGAGAGCCAACCCGCCTCCCCGCTTGGCCGCCAGAGCGTGATAAGCTGCGGACAAATCATGTCGAAGCGAAGAGGAAGGCTACTTTTTGTGAACAAAAAGTAGCAAAAAAACCTTCTGCTCCTAGGCCGTGCTGGTTTCAACGCCCCAGGCTCAAGGAGCAAAAGTTTTTTGCGCCGCTTTTTTTCAAAAAAGCGGCTGCTTTCCCGCTTCCGCTTAAGCCTCTCAGGCTCTAATGCGCCACCCAGCCGCCATCGATCGACAACGGCGTTCCGGTGATCGTCTGCGCGCCGTCCGAGCATAGGAACACCGCCAGCGCCCCGATCTCCTCCGGCGTCGTGAATTTCAGCATCGGCTGCGTCTCCGCCAGCATCTTTTTCTTCTCGGTCTCGACATCGGTGCCCGCTTCCCGGGCGCGGTCCTGTAACTGCTTTTCCACCAGCGG
Source organism: uncultured Pseudomonadota bacterium (assembly GCA_963780465.1). GTDB lineage: Bacteria > Pseudomonadota > Alphaproteobacteria > Acetobacterales > Acetobacteraceae > Acidocella. The sequence continues at coordinate 199,382 of CAWACI010000003.1, read as the reverse complement.
CGTCAGCACCCAACCCGGGCAAATCGCGTTCACGGTGATACCGTCATTCGCCAGCTCTACCGCCGCCACCTTGGTGGCCCCGACCACACCGTGCTTGGCCGCGACATAAGCCACCTTGTGCGGGCTCGCCACCAACCCGTGCGCCGAGGCGATATTGATGATCCGCCCCCATTTTTTCGCCTTCATGCCCGAGATCGCCGCCTTCATGCCGTAGAACACGGCGGAAAGGTTGATCGCCAAAATCGCGTCCCACTTCGCCTCGGGGAATTCCTCCACCGGGGCCACGAACTGGATGCCGGCATTGTTCACCAGAATATCCAGGCTGCCCAACTGGTCATGCGTCTTGCGCACGATCGCCGCCACCTGGTCCGCCTTGCTCAGATCCGCACCGTCATACGCCACCTTCACGGCAAATTCCTGCGCCAGCGAGCTGCGGATCTGCTCGATCTCGGCCGCATCGCCGAACCCGTTCAGCATGACGTCGGCTCCCTCCGCGGCCAGCGCCCTCGCAATGCCCAGCCCAATCCCGCTGGTCGAGCCGGTTACCAGTGCCACCTTCCCCTTTAACGCCATGTCGCGTTCTCCTTTATTTGGTTGCGCTCAGATAATCGTGCAGCACCTCACCGTAAGGCAGCGTCAGATCGGCGCAGAGATGCTGTCCGTAACGAATTTTCCGTACCGGCAAATCGGCAAGACGGCAATTCGCATGCGGCACCAGATGCAGCCGCGCTTGTCCGGTAAAGGCGAATTTTAGATCGATGTTTTCCAGATGATAGCCGATCAGCTGTGCGACTTTCGGCTTGCCATCGACATCGGGAATCAATTTGAGATTCACGTTCAGTTTCTTCATGCCCTCGGCCGTCTTGGCATGATCCAGCGGCGTCTGCTTGTACACCATGGTGCCGAGCGCCACCCGCTCCTCATCGTAATGCAGCGTGCCGGTCAACGTGTCATGAATTGTCTTCAGGCGCGGCACACCGTATTTTTTTGGAAATCCCCAGATCTCGCGACCGCCCGTGGTCGGCGGTTCGTCGTCCAGATACATCATGACACTATAGTTGCATTTCACCCCGTTATACAGCGCCGAAATGCCACAGCCGCTCTCCTCGTAATCTCCAAAGCCCGAGGAATCCGGCATTTTCATCCATTCGAAATAAACATCATTCCCATCGGGCTCCAGCGGTTCCGGCAGAAACGCGCGCAAGGCGTCGGGATCCGTTTCATAATGTATCAACAAATATTCGCGTTGGATAAATCGGTAAGGGCCTTTCGGATAGCTCGGCGAAGCCAACGGCATCGACGCCGCGCCCAGAATTTCGTCACGTGTCATGAAAAACTCCTTTGTGCAATGCAACATTCAGGCAAAGCCGAAGGCAAATTCATGTGACGTTTATGTCACCCATTCTACACAGCCACATGCCTAGCACGGAAAAGCCGGCGCATTCATTCTTAATTGCCTTGCGGGATCCACATTTCCGTGGTGCACCAAACAAGCAACCCGCTGTCGCACAGCTTCCGGAGATTGATCTTCATGGACATGCTAACCGACCCTCGCACCCCGCTGCGCAAGCCCCTGCCCCCGATCGAGCCGCTGCCCCGCCCCGAGGGCGTCGACGGTATCGGCCTCGTCCTGCAGGGCGGCGGCGCGCTCGGGGCCTATCAGGCTGGCGTCTATCAGGCCCTGCACGAGGCTGGACTTGAGCCCGACTGGGTGGCCGGCGTCTCCATCGGTGCCATCAACTCCGCCATCATCGCCGGCAACAAGCCGGAACACCGGCTGCAGAAGCTCGAGCGCTTCTGGATGGACATCACCGCCCGCGACCCGTTCACTGTCTGGCCCGAAGGCGACACGCCGCGGCGCCTGCGCAACGCGCTATCCGCCGCGAACGCCATGCTCTTCGGTCAGCCGGGCTTCTTTCAGCCCACGCTGTCGCATGGCTGGTTCGCCCCGCGCGGCTCGCGCCCCGCCACCTCCCTTTATGACAGCAGCCCCCTGCATAAAACATTGGAGAAACTGGTCGATTTTGACCTGATAAACAGCGGCGAGGTCCGGTTCGCGGTCGGCGCCGTCAATGTCTCCTCCGCCAACTTCACGTATTTCGACAATGCGGAGATAGAGATCGCGCCTGAGCATGTGATGGCCAGCGGCGCCCTGCCCCCGGCTTTGCCAATGATCCGCGTCGGCCGCCATTATTATTGGGATGGCGGCCTGGTTTCCAACACGCCATTGCAGCACCTGCTCGCCCATTGCGGCAGCAACAACATGCTGGTCTTCCAGGTCGACCTCTTTTCCGCCCATGGCGACGTGCCGCGCGACATGCCGGAGGTGCTCTCCCGCCAGAAAGACATCCAGTACTCCTCCCGCACCCGCGCCACCACCGACCATTTCCTTGAAAACCACCGCCTAAAAAAGGCGTTGCGCGACGCACTGGCCCTGATCCCCGACAACGCGCTCTCCGACGAGCAGCGCCAGGCCAAAGCCGACCTTGAACGTCTCCCGGAAATCAACATCATGCAATTGATCTATCAGCAGAAGGCCTATGAAGGGGACGCGAAGGATTACGAGTTCAGCCGCATTTCCATGAAGGACCATTGGCGCTCTGGCTATTACGACACACGCAACACGCTGGCGCATAAGAACTGGCTTTCCATGACAGGCGGCGGCATCACCACCCACGACATCCACCGCCACGGCGAATAGCCTGCCGCAAATCCGCCTTCCGGCCCTTGGCCTTGCCTAGCAAAACTGGCAACTCACTCATTGACCAACCCGGAGTCGGACGATTTGAGCGATCTATTCGAGAACAGCGCTACCGAGCAGAAATACTCGGCCAAGGATATCGAGGTTCTGGAGGGGCTAGAGCCGGTCCGCCGCCGGCCGGGCATGTATATCGGCGGCACCGATGAGGCTGCCCTGCACCACCTCGCCGCGGAAATCCTTGACAATTCCATGGACGAGGCAGTGGCCGGCCATGCCACGTTCATCGAGATGACGCTCGAGCCCGGCAACCGCCTCACCGTCCGCGATAACGGGCGCGGCATCCCGGTCGACCCGCACCCCAAATTCAAAAACAAATCCGCGCTCGAGGTCATCCTCACCACACTGCACTCCGGCGGCAAATTTTCCGGTAAAGCCTATGCCACCTCCGGCGGCCTGCACGGCGTCGGCTCCTCGGTGGTCAACGCCCTCTCCTCCAGCTTCACCGCCGAGGTCGCGCGCGAGAAAAAACTCTACCGGCAGGAATTCGTCCGCGGCATTCCGCAAGGCGGCCTGCAGGATCTCGGCGCCATCCAGAACCGCCGCGGCACCAGCATCCGCTTCGTGCCCGACACCGAGATTTTCGGCGACAAGCATTTTTCCCCCGCGCGGCTCTACCGGCTCTGCCGCTCGAAAGCCTATCTGTTCCGCGGTGTGCGTATCAAATGGGCGGTCGATCCCAGCCTGCTGAAGACCGATTCAGACACCCCGGCCACCGCAGAGCTGCATTTTCCCGGCGGCCTGCGCGATTCGCTGGAGGCCGAGCTCGGCGACGCGCCGCGCGTGCTGCAGGAAATCTGGGCCGGCGAGGCGAAACTGCCCGACCTGCCGGACGGCACCAGCCAGGGCAAACTGGAATGGGCCTGCGCCTGGATCGAGCGTGGCGACTCCAAGCTCGACACCTATTGCAACACCGTCCCCACCCCGCAAGGCGGCACGCACGAGACGGGTTTCCGCGCCGCATTGCTCAAGGGCCTGCGCGCCTGGGCCGAGACCCGCGGCAACAAGCGCGGCGCCGCCATCATCGGCGAGGACGTCGCCGGCGGCCTTGCCGCCAAATTCTCGCTGTTCATCCGCGAGCCGCAATTCCAGGGCCAGACCAAGGAAAAACTCACCAACCCCGAGGCGGCGAAACTCACCGAGGCCTCGCTGCGCGACCGGTTCGACCATTTTCTCGCCGGCGACCCGAACAACGCCGACAATCTCCTCGCTTTCGTCATCGATCGCGCCGAGGAACGCCTGCGCCGCAAGGAACTCAAGGACACCCCGCGCAAATCCGCCACACGCCGGCTGCGCCTCCCCGGCAAGCTCGCCGATTGCAGTACCGAGAGCGCCGACGGTACGGAAATTTTCCTGGTCGAGGGTGACTCGGCCGGCGGCTCTGCCAAGCAGGCCCGCAACCGCAATACCCAGGCGATTCTCCCGCTGCGCGGCAAAATCCTCAACGTCGCCTCTGCATCTGTGGAAAAACTCCGCCAGAACCAGGAATTGAAAGACCTGATCGAGGCACTGGGCTGCGGCGTCGGCCCGCAGTTCAACCGCGCCAATCTGCGCTATGAGCGCGTCATCATCATGACCGACGCGGATGTCGACGGCGCGCATATTGCCTCGCTGCTGATGACCTTTTTCTACCGCGAACTGCCTGAGCTGATCCGCCACGGCCATGTCTATCTGGCGCAGCCGCCGCTCTATCGCATCGTCCAGGGCGCCAAGAGCATCTACGCGATGGACGACGCCGAGCGCGAGCAACTCGTCAAAACCTTCAAGCCCGGCGCGAAACTCGAGGTCAGCCGCTTCAAAGGCCTCGGCGAAATGCCGCCGGCCATCCTCAAGGACACGACGATGGATCCATCCAAGCGCGTGCTGCTGCGAATCGTCGCCCCGCCGGAAGACCGCGCGGAAACCTCGACGATGGTGGAAAACCTGATGGGCAAGCGCCCGGAGCTGCGCTTCCAGTTCATCCAGGAAAACGCCGGCAACGTCACCGAATTGGATATCTGACGACCTGACCGGCTTAAGCAGAAACAGGAAGAAGCCGCTTTTTGAAAAAAGCGGTGCAAAAACTTTTGCTCTTATGGAACCCGTGGCGTTGCAACCAGGACGGCCCAGTTTAGCAAAAGTTTTTTGCTTTTTTTTCAAAAAAGAAGCGCTTCCCTTCGCTTCAACATGACGTGTCCTAAATCTATCACGCTCTAGTTTTATTTTTTCCGAGCAATTTCATACCTCTGACGCGCGGGCACAAAAAAAGACAGCCCGAGTTACCCCGGGCTGTCTTTTTTAAAGCGATAATCCGCAGCTCAGACCATCTTCTTCAGCGACGGCGAAGCCTTGAAGCGCACGGTCTTGCCCGCCTTCACCTTGATCTCTTCGCCGGTGCGCGGATTCACACCCTTGCGGGCCTTGGTCTTGCGCACAGTGAAGGTACCAAAGCTCGGCAGCGTAAACTTGCCGTTCTTCTTCATTTCCTTGACGATCGCCTCGATCAGGTCGGCCGCGGCACGGTTCGCGGAAACGCCGGTAATCTCGGCGGAATTCTGAATAACCTCAGCAATGAATGCTTTCGACATGTCGTAGCCTCTTTCCTGTTGCAAGTCCTGACAAGGCTTTTCGCCAAGCCGCTATTATAAACGCTCCAGGCTCATCCAGCAGATACCCGATGCGCTCGCCAAAGAACTAGCCCGCACCTGGAAAAAACACCAGAGCCTGGCATTGTGCATAGCAAAAAATATTTGTCGGAAATAAAATGGTGCCCAGGGACGGAATCGAACCATCGACACTGCGATTTTCAGTCGCATGCTCTACCAACTGAGCTACCTGGGCACACAGCGGAACGCCTGAACCAAGCGACATTCCGTTTCAACCCCGCTGGTGCTGTCACTGGGAATTGAACCCAGGACCTCTTCATTACCAATGAAGTGCTCTACCCCTGAGCTATGACAGCAACCTTGCGGTTCCGGCCCTATATCTCCACCGCGCGACATGTGCAACAGGCAAGATGCAACCATTCTGCATAAATGATCGCAGACCTTGACCTCGCCCCCGCCCCGGCTTCAAGGGTATCCCATGCCGGACCAGCAGACCCAGACCAAGGCCCAACTCGCAGCCGCCGCCCGCCAGGCGCAGCGCGCCGCCCGGGAAGCCTCGGCGCTGCGCGCCAATCTGCTGCGCCGCAAACAGCAAGCCCGTGCCGCCGCCGAGCGCCCGGCCGACAAACAGGAGACCCCCGACTCATGCCGGTGATGCCCGACCACTGGATCCGCCAGCAAGCCCGCGAATTGGGAATGATCGAACCCTTCGTCGAAACGCAGAAGCGTGACGGCGTGATCTCTTACGGCCTGTCATCCTATGGCTACGACGCCCGCTGCGCCGACCATTTCAAGGTTTTCACCAATGTCGACAGCGCCGTGGTCGATCCGAAATCCTTCAACCCGTCGAGCTTCGTCGACCGCACCGGCCCGGTTTGCATCATCCCGCCGAACAGCTTCGCCCTCACCCACACGGTCGAGTATTTCCGCATCCCGCGCGACGTGCTGGTGATCTGCCTCGGCAAATCCACCTATGCGCGCTGCGGCATCATCGTGAACGTGACGCCGCTGGAACCGGAATGGGAGGGCCAGGTCACGATCGAAATTTCCAACACCACCCCGCTTCCGGCCAAAATCTACGCCGGCGAGGGCATTTGCCAGTTCCTGTTCCTGCGCGGCGAGACGCCGTGCGAGATTTCCTACGCCGATAAATCCGGCAAATATATGGGGCAGCGCGGCGTCTCGTTGCCGAGGATGTAACCATGGATTCGATCCGCATCATCGGCGGCGTGCCGCTCTCAGGCACGATTCGCATCTCCGGCGCGAAGAATGCGGCCCTGCCGCTGATGACCTGCGGCCTGCTCACCGACGAGCGGCTGGTCCTCTCCAACGTCGCCAAGCTGGCCGACCTCGCCACCATGGCTGAATTGCTAGCCCAGCACGGCGTGGCGGTCGAGCCGGAGGGGCGCACTGTCTCGATCGGCGGCCGCATCACCAATACCGAGGCCCCTTACGACATCGTGCGCAAGATGCGCGCCTCCATCCTCGTCCTCGGCCCGCTGCTGGCGCGCTGCGGCGAGGCACGGGTCTCCCTGCCCGGCGGCTGCGCCATCGGCACGCGCCCGGTAGACCTGCATCTCAAGGGGCTGGAAGCCATGGGCGCCGTCATCAAGCTCGATGGCGGTTATATCGACGCCGCCGCCCCGCGCGGGCTGCACGGTGCCGATATCGTGTTCCCCTTCGTCTCGGTTGGGGCCACGGAGAACCTGCTGATGGCCGCTTCACTGGCCGACGGCGTCACCACGCTGAAAAACGCCGCCCGCGAGCCTGAAATTTCCGATCTGGTCCGCTGCCTCACCGCCATGGGCGCGAAAATCGACGGCATCGGCACCGACACGCTCGTCATCGAGGGCGTAAAAACCCTCCACGGCGCGAGCCACGCGATCCTCCCGGACCGAATCGAAACCGGCACCTATGCCTGCGCCGCCGCCATCACAGGCGGCGACGTGCTGCTGGAGAATGCCCGCGCCGAGGACCTTGGCGCCGTGCTCACCTCGTTGCAGGAAGCCGGCGTCGTCATCACCAAGGAGAGCAACGGCTTCCGCGTCACCCGCGCCAACGGGCTGCACGGCATCGATGTGATGACCGAACCCTTCCCCGGCTTCCCCACCGACATGCAGGCGCAGTTCATGGCGCTCATGGCGGTTGCCGAGGGCGCCTCGATGGTCACCGAAACCATTTTCGAGAACCGCTTCATGCATGTGCCGGAACTCAACCGCATGGGTGCTCGCATCAATGCGCACGGCTCCTCGGCGATCATCCGCGGCGTGCCGAAACTCTCCGGCGCCCCGGTCATGGCGACCGATTTGCGTGCGTCGGTGTCCCTGGTGCTGGCTGGCCTGGCCGCGCAAGGCGAGACCACCGTCAACCGGGTCTACCATCTCGACCGCGGCTACGAGGCCGTGGAACAGAAACTCGCCGCCTGCGGCGCCCGTATCGAGCGAGTCGGCTAAGGTTTAAGCTGGGAAAAAGCCGCTTTTTGAAAAAAGCGGCGCAAAAACTTTTTGCTCCTCCGGGCCGGTGGCGTTGAAACCGGCACGGCCCAGTTTAAAAAATTTTTGCTTCTTTTTTTTAAAAAAAAAGCGCTTCCCTTCGCTTCAACATGGCTTGTCCCAAACCTGCCACGCTCTATTTCGCCATGCTGGGGCTGGGGGTTCCGCCCATCGGCGCGTTCAGCCCTCCCTGCGGCACCGGCAAGCCCGGCGGCGTGTATCCCGGCAATTGCTGCATATCCGGCTGCAACATTTGCGGTTGCGCCGTCACCGGCGGCGCCATCACGGTCGGATTCTGTACGGCAGGCGTGCCAGGGGTCGGCGCCTGAATATAGGGCATCTGCGCCGGCTGCCCGGTCTGGGCCGGCGGCATGGTCCCAAAATTACTCTGGGCCCGGGCCTGGCCTGCCACCAGGATTGTCACCGCCGCGGCAAACATCAAACGTTTAACCATCTAAAAATCTCCCGCTAGATCGGAGATATGTGGCCCTGCATTCACATTTGACCATATCGGACCGGCAATCCGGCCCCGCGCGCCTGCAATTTACGATAAACCATTTTTTTAAATTAAAACAACAAATACAATCCAATTAACAAATATATCGTTCCACTCTAAGGTCCCTCCAGACCAAGGAGCTCTCATGTTCATCGTCAAACCATTCGCGCATCACAACCACCCACGGGAGATCGTCCGCCAGTTCACCCCGAACTGGTTCACCGCGACGATGGGCACAGGCGCCACCGCCCTGGTTCTCAACCAGTTTCCCGTCCAGGTCCCCGGCATTCACGCCGTCGCCGCTTCGCTCTGGCAAGCCAACATCGTGCTGTTCGCGGTCCTGACCCTGCTCTACGTGGCGCGCTGGATCTTTTTTCCCGACGGCGCGGTCAAAACCCTTGGCCATGCGGTCACGCCGATGGCCCTCGGCGCCATCCCGATGGGGCTTGCCACCATCGTCAACGGCTACCTTGCCTTCGGCATCGCCCGCTACGGCATCGAGGCGGTGGCGATCGCGCAAATTCTCTGGTGGGTCGATGCGGTCCTGGCCGTGGGCATCGGCCTGCTGGTCCCGTTCATGATGTTCACCCGCCAGCAGCACAGCATGGAGGGCATGACCGGCGCCTGGCTGCTGCCGGTGGTGGCCTGCGAAGTGACCGCGGCCAGCGGCGGCCTGCTGGCGCCGCATCTGGCCAACAGCCTCACCGCCGCGCATCTGCTGTTCACCTCCTACCTGCTTTGGTCGCTGTCCGTGCCGATCGCCCTCAGCATCCTGGTCATCCTGTTCCTGCGCTTGGCGCTGCATAAGCTGCCGAAACGCGACGCCGCGGTCACCACCTGGCTGGCTCTGGGCCCACTCGGCACCGGCGCGCTCGGCCTGCTGGTCCTGGGCCATGACGCCCCCGCCATCCTCGGCGCGGCCGGCATGGGCGATGTCGGCGCCGTCGCCCACGGCATCGGCCTCATCGGCGGACTGATCCTCTGGGGCTACGGCGCCTGGTGGCTGACCATGGCGGTGGCGACCACCCTCACCTATCTGCGCGAGGGCCTGCCCTTCAACCTCGGCTGGTGGGGTTTTACCTTCCCCCTCGGCGTCTTCACCCTGGCGACGTTCGCGCTGGGGGCGCAAACCGGCATGGCCGCGTTCACCGTCATCGGCGCCTGCCTGTCCATCGCGCTCGCCGCTCTCTGGGGCACCGTCGCCACCCGTACCCTGGCCGGCGCCTATCACGGCCGCCTGTTCGCCGATCCCGGCCTCGCCAGCACCGCGGCGCCAGGGACGACACACGCCCATCCGGCGCTCAACACCGCGCGCGCCGGCTAGATGCTGAAGCGAAGGGAAGCGCTTCTTTTTTGAAAAAAAGAAGCAAAAAACTTTTATGACTCTGGGCCGTGCGGGTTTCACCGCCACCGGCCCAGAGCAGCAAAAGTTTTGGCTGCTTTCCTGTTTCCTTTTGCCCCTCCCACGCTCTAGCCGCCCTTTCCCGCGGATGGTAAGCCCCGCCCATGTCGATCGTTCTCGCGCTCCCCAAAGGCCGTATTCTCGATGAATGTGGCCCGCTTCTCAGCCGTGCCGGCATCGAGCCGGCGGCCGACTATGCCAACGAATCCAGCCGGCGGCTGCGCTTTCCCACCAATCATCCGGGCCTCGACGTGATCCGCGTCCGCTCCTTCGACGTCGCCACCTTCGTCGCCTTCGGCGCCGCGCAGATCGGCATTTGCGGCGGCGACGTGATGATGGAATTCGACTACCCGGAAATCTACGCGCCGCTCGACCTCGATATCGGCCGCTGCCGCATCTCCGTGGCCGAACCGCATGACGAGGTCGGCCAGACCGACCTCAACGCCCAGTCGCGCATCCGCGTCGCCAGCAAATACCCCAACGTTGCCCGCAAGCATTTCGCGGCGCGCGGGGTGCAGGCGGAAATCGTCGCGCTGAACGGCTCCATGGAACTCGCCCCCGGCCTCGGCCTCTCCCGGCTGATCGTCGACCTGGTGCAGACCGGCAGCACGCTGAAGGCCAACGGGCTGGTGGAAACCGACGTCATCGCCCATGTCTCCTCCCGCCTCATCGTCAACCGCATCGCGCTGAAAACCCGCCCCGACGAAATCGCCGGCTGGATCGAGAACTTCCGCAGGGCACTGGCCGCATGAGCCGGTTCCTCTCCACCGCCGACGCGCTGTTCGAGACCGATTTTTTGCGCCTGCTCTCCCGGGCCGTTACCGCCCCGCAGGTCGCGGATGCGGTCAAAGACATCATCGCCCGCGTGCAGCGCGACGGTGACGCCGCGGTCATCGACTTCACCAACCGCTTCGACCGCGTCAATTACGGCCTCGCCGACCTGCGCGTCAGCCCCGAACAAATTGCCGCGGCCACCGCCGCCACGCCGCCGGCGCTGCGTGACGCGCTGGCCCTGGCCGCCGCGCGCATCGAATCCTTCCATCGGGCGCAGCTGCCGCAAAACCTCGCTTACACCGACCAGGCCGGCGCCGAGCTCGGCCTGCGCTGGGGCCCGCTGGACGCGGTCGGCATCTACGTGCCGGGCGGCAAGGCCTCCTACCCCTCCTCGGTCCTGATGAACGCGATCCCCGCCCGGGTCGCCGGCGTCTCGCGCATCGCCATGTGCGTTCCAGCCCCCGATGGCGAGCTGAACCCGCTGGTCCTGGCCGCCGCATCGCTGGCCGGGGTGACGGAAATCTACCGCACCGGCGGCGCCCAGGCCGTGGCCGCCCTGGCCCATGGCACCGCGCTCATCGAAAAGGTCGACAAGATCGTCGGCCCCGGCAATGCCTATGTCGCCGAGGCCAAGCGTCAGGTTTTCGGCCTGGTCGGTATCGACTCCATCGCCGGCCCCTCCGAGGTGCTGATCATCGCCGACGAGGCCAACGACCCCGCGCAGCTGGCGCTCGACCTGTTGGCCCAGGCCGAACATGACGAGGAGGCGCAGGCCATCCTCATCACCGGCAGCCCCGCTCTGGCCCAAGCCGTGGCCCTGGCGGTGGACGAAGCCTTAAAAACCCTGCCCCGCGCGGCAATCGCCGGGGAGAGCTGGCGCCGCCATGGCGGCATCATCCTGGTCCGCGACTGGGGCGAGGCCGCGGCGCTCGCCAACCGCATCGCGCCGGAACATCTGCAGATCATGACCGCCGCGCCAAAGGCGATTTTCGCGAACATCCGCCACGCCGGCGCGGTGTTCCTCGGCGCCAACTGCCCCGAGGCGATCGGCGACTACATCGCCGGCCCCAACCATGTGCTGCCCACCTCCGGCACCGCGCGCTTCGCCTCCGGGCTTTCGGTCTACGACTTCCTGAAGCGCACCACCTGGGTGGCGCTCGAGGACCGCGCGCTCGCCGCCATCGGCCCCGCCGCGGTTTCCCTCGCCGAAGCCGAAAGCCTTACCGCGCATGCCCGCTCTGTGTCCGTCAGGTTGCGCAAAACTTGACCAAAACCGCGCCGCGGCCCATTTGAGCGGCGTTGTTCCCCCATTTCATGAGGTTTGTTTGTCCAAGGAAGATATGATCGAGTTCAGCGGCATGGTCACTGAACTGCTGCCCAACGCGATGTTCCGCGTGAAGCTCGACAACGAGCACGTCATTTTGGCCCATACCAGCGGCAAAATGCGCAAAAACCGCATCCGCGTGCTGGCTGGCGACCGCGTTAACGTCGAGATGACCCCCTACGACCTGACCAAGGGTCGGATCACATTCCGCTTCAAGTAAAGCGCCCCCGCGCTAACGCCGGGCGCGGCTCGCAGATATGACGATGTCCACGAATGTGACCCTGGCCTCGGCTAGTCCGCGGCGGCTGGCATTGCTGCGCCAGATCGGCATCGAGCCGGCGCAAATTCTCACCCCCGATATCGACGAGACTCCCCTCCCCGCCGAATTGCCGCGCGTCTATGCGGCGCGCATGGCAGCGGCGAAGCTTTTGCCTGCCGATGGTTTCACCATCGCCGCCGATACGGTCGTCGCCGCCGGAAGACGCATCCTCCCCAAAGCCGAGACCGAGGCGCAGGCCCAAAAATGCCTGGAACTGCTCTCCGGCCGGCGGCATCGCGTCTTCACCGGCCTTGCCGTCCGCGCGCCAGATGGGCGCGTCGCGGCGCGCGTCGTCGACTCCGTCGTGGGCTTCGCGCGGCTCGATGCCGCGCAGATCGCCGCCTATCTCGCCAGCGGCGAATGGCGGGGCAAGGCCGGCGGCTACGCCATCCAGGGCCAGGCCGCCGCCTTCATCGACTTCCTCTCCGGCTCCTATTCCGCCGTGGTCGGTCTGCCGCTGTTTGAGACCTCCTGCCTGCTGCGCGGCCTGGGCTACCAGGCGCCGTGATCGCCGTCTCCCGCCGCGACGGGCGCATCCGCATCGCGTTGCTGGGCAACGATTCCTTGCGCGAATTCTGGCTCTGGGATCCGGCCCGTCCCGATGGCGTCGGTGATGTCTATACCGGCCGGATCGAGGCAGTGCTGCCGGCGCTTGCCGGCCGCTTCGTCGAGCTCGGCGGCGGCACCGGCTTCCTGCCGGACAGCGCCGGCGGCAAAACGCTCTCGGAGGGGATGTTCGCCGCCTTCACCGTCACCCGCGCGCCCCAGGGCGACAAAGGCCCGCGCCTCGCCGTCGCCACGGATACGCCCGCCGACCGCCCCGGCCTGCTGCGCCGCGGCCCGGGCCCGCTGCTCGATCTCTGCGCCCGCCACCCGGCCGAGCCGCTCGCCATCGACGATTACGCGCTGATCGCCGAACTTCGCCCGGCGCTGGAAGGCCGCATGCGCTACAACGCCGCCGCCTTCGACCCGGTGCTGGAGGACGAAGTGGCCAGCCTCGCCGAACCCAGCGCCGCCTTGCCCCTGGGTGCTGCCATGCACATCACCCCGGCCCCGGCGGCAACGCTGATCGACATCGACGCCAAAGCGGCCAGCAACGTGTCGCCGCTCGCCCTCAACACCGCCATCCTGCCGGAAATTGCTCGGCAGATCGTGCTGCGCAACCTCTCCGGCGGCATTCTGATCGATTTCGCAGGCATGAAGCCCGCCGCCCGCGCCAAGCTGGCGGCGCCGCTGCGCGAGGCCCTTGCAGCCGACCCGCTGAAACCCGAATTGCTTGGTTTCTCGAATTTGGGCTTCGCGGAACTGTCGCGCCGGCGCATCCGCCCGCCCTTGCACGAGGTTCTGGCCCGATGACCGTCTGCCCGATCTGCAAAAAACCGAGCGACAAGCAACACCGCCCATTCTGCTCGAAACGCTGCGCCGATATCGATCTCGGCCGCTGGCTCACCGAAAGCTATGCTGTCCCCGCCCGTCCAGCAGGCGAAGACGAGGACGAAGAATAGCGTGAGGAGAAAGGCTTCTTTTTTGAAAAAAAGAAGCAAAAAACTTTTGCTATTCTGGGCCGTGCCTGTTTCAGCGCCGCAGTCCCAAAGGAGCAAGGAGTTTTTGCGCCGCTTTTTTTAAAAAGCGGCTGCTTTCCTACTCTGATCTAAACCAATCAGCCGCTAGTCCGCCGCCGCACGCAGCTCTTTCAGCCGCGCCAGCGTGGCCTCCACCGATGGCTGCACCTCGAATAGGCCGCGCACCGTGTCGCGGGCGAAGCCGCGCGTGATCGCCTGCTCGACCATCGCCACGAAAGGCTGCGCCCAGCCCAGAATATCGACCAGAATAATCGGCTTGGCGTGCTGGCCGAGCTGCTTCCAGGTGAGAATTTCGATCGTCTCGTCGAATGTGCCGAGCCCGCCCGGCATCACCGCGAACGCATCCGCCAGCGCGAACATCCGCCGCTTGCGGGTATGCATGGAGTCCGTGACGATCAGCTCTGTCAGGCCGGGAAACTCCACCTCACGCTGGCGCAGAAAATCCGGGATGATGCCCGTGACATGCGCCCCCGCCGACAATGCCGCCCCCGCCGTGACACCCATCAGCCCGACATTGCCGCCACCGAACACCAATGCCATGTCCGCCGCTGCGATCCCCTGTCCCAGGGATTTTGCCGCCTCCGCGTAGGCCGGGTCAGCCCCCGGGGAGGAGCCGCAGAAGACGGTGACTGAAAAAGCTGTCATGTGTCGGTTTCGCCTCGCTTCCTGTATAAGCCTGTTCGTGGCAGGCTATGCGCGACATAGCAAGCAACCGCCAGGTAAAGCGACAGGGGCGCCCTTATGGCTGAAACGACACGGAAATATGGGGGAATCGTCGCCCTCGGCCTGCTCGCGCTCTGTGCGATCGGCGGCTTGAGCTATCTGGGCCTGCGCCCGCAATTGCAGCCGACCCCACCGGCGCCGCCGCCGCCCGCGGCAAGCGTGGTCAACCCGCCCAGCTTCGACGTGGTTCGCGTCGACCCGAACGGCAACACCGTGCTCGCTGGGCGTGCCGCACCTGGCGCCACGGTCACCGTGAAGAGCGGCACGACGGTCATCGGCACGGCCATCGCGGACCCGCAAGGCGCCTTTGTGGTTCTCCCCACCAGCCCGCTGCCTCCCGGACCGCAGGAGCTCTCGCTCACCGAAACCCTGCCTGACGGCACCGTTATCGCCGGCACCGCGACCGCCTCGATCAACGTGCCCGCGGGCCATGGCCAGGCCCTTGCCGTGCTCTCGGGGCCCAATGGCAGCTCCGTCATGTCCGGCCAGGGGCCGCACCCCGGCACGCTCGGCCTCGGCACCGTCGACTATGACGCCAACGGCCACGCAATTTTCTCGGGCTCGGCCCCCGTCGGTGCGCAGATCAGCGTCACGCTCAACGGCACAGAAATCGGCCGCGCCGTGGCCGGCAAGGACGGCATGTGGCGCTTCATGGCCCGCGTGCCGGATGCTAACGGCACGCTGACCCTCTCCGCCACCAATGCCGCCGGCACGGTGCTGCCGCCGGTCAGCGCCCCCTTCGCGCTGGAAACCCTGCCGACGGCCCTCGCTTCCGGCCACGTGATCATCACCGCGGGCGACAACCTCTGGCTGATCGCCCGGCATGTCTACGGGCGCGGCACGCTGTACACATTGATCTACAGCGCCAATGCGGGCAAAATTCGCGACCCTAATCTTATTTTCCCCGGCCAGGGCTTTGCCCTGCCGAAACCGCAAGGCTGATTTTATGGACATCGTCGAGAGTATCAAATCGGTGCTGGCGCCGCCGCATAAGGCTGGCTATCCGTTCATCGTGGGCGGCGTCGCCGTGGCTGTGCTCGGCCTGCTGCTCTGGCATCCGCTGACCTGGCTCGGCCTGCTCTTCACCCTGTTCTGCCTGTATTTCTTCCGCGATCCCGAGCGTATCCTGCCGCCACGCGCCAATGTGTTCGTCGCCCCGGCGGACGGGCTCGTGGTCAGCGTCGAACGCGCGATCCCGCCGCCGGAGCTCGGCCTCGGCCCGGTGCCGCGCATGCGAGTCGCGATCTTCCTCTCGGTGCTGGACGTGCATGTGAACCGCGCGCCGATCTCCGGCATCGTCAGCCGCATCGCGTACCATCCCGGCAAATTCCTCAGCGCCGCGGACGAAAAGGCGAGCGACGACAACGAGCGCAATGCCATCCTGCTCCGCCTGGCCACCGGGCAGGAGGTCGTGGTGGTGCAGATCGCCGGGCTGATCGCCCGCCGCATTCTCTGCGACATCCATGAAGGCCAGCCCCTCATCGCCGGGCAGCGCATCGGCATCATCCGCTTCGGCAGCCGCACCGACCTCTATTTGCCGGAAGGCACGCAGCCTTTGGTCGCGGCCGGCCAACGCATGATCGGCGGCGAGACCGTCATTGCCGAACTCGGCCCCGTGGTCGAGCCGGTGCCAACGCCCGTATGACCCGCCTGCCCCGGCCGCTGCCGCGCCGCCACCGGTTTTCCGGCCAGAGCTTCAACCGCATGCTGCCGAACCTGATGACGCTGCTCGGCCTGTGCATCGGTCTGTCCTCCATCCGCCTGGCGATGGACGGCAAGTTCGGCAGCGCCGTCATCGCCATCGCCGTCTCCGGCGTGATCGACGGGCTGGACGGGCGGCTGGCGCGGCTGCTGAAAGCGACCTCGCGCTTCGGCGCCGAGTTCGACAGCCTGGCGGACTTCCTCTGCTTCGGCATCGCCCCGGCGCTGGTCATCTACATCTGGTCGCTGCAGTCCTGGGGAGCGATCGGCTTCCTGCCACCGTTGATCTACGCTTCGGCCATGGCGCTGCGCCTGGCGCGCTTCAACGCCGCACTCGACAGCGCGCCCAAAGCCGCCTTCGCGTATAATTTCTTCACCGGCGTGCCCGCCCCGGCCGGCGCCGGGCTGGCGCTGTTTCCGCTGTTTATCGACCTGGAGGCGGAGCGGCTGCACATGCCCTGGCTGGACGCTGCGGCCGGTTTTCCGCTCTTCACCGGCGGCATCCTGGTCGCCGTGGCGCTGCTCTGCGTCTCTACCCTGCCAGTCTGGAGTTTCAAAAACTTCAAGATCCCGGCACAGAGCATCCTGCCTTTGCTGCTTGGCGTCGTGGTTTTCGCGGCGATTATTTTCGCCGACCCGTTTGCCGCCGGCGCGCTGCTCGGCCTCGCCTACATGGTCATGCTGCCCTTCAGCCTGCGCAGCTACCGCCGTCTGGCCGCCGAAGCCGAAGCCCGCCGCGCCAGCCTCCCCGAACCGCACGAGTCGGATCTCACCCACCCAACCGGCGCTTAGAGCAAAAAGCAGCCGCTTTTTTAAAAAAAGCGGCGCAAAAGGCTTTTAATTCCCCTGAGCCGGCGGCGGCGAAACCAGCACGGCCCAGTTTAGCAAAGTTTTTTTGCTTCTTTTTGTTCGCAAAAAGAAGCCTTCCTCAACCTATCTCGCTCTCAATCTCACTCGATAACATCCGCCTCCGGCCGGTCATTGCCCGGGGCCAGCTCGACATGCCATTTGCCGTCCTCTGACTGGTATTCGATATACCGCGTCTCGCCCGGCACATGCTGCTCGGCGGCCACCCGCTTGGCCGCCGCCATCGCCCGGTCACGGCTGGGAAAGGCTTCCGAGAACACGTCGCCCAGCTTGTAGGCCCAGCCGCCGTCATGCCGGACGACACGATAATGGATTTTCGTCATGGCGGATCTCCTCATTCCGCCCGGAAATATGGGAAGCGGCACGCCAAAAGTCAGCGTCGCGGCGTCGCTGTTAGGAAGAAAGAAGCGGGCTCTGCCCGCACCCGCCGGGACCGGGAGGCCCCGAACCCCGCTTAATTTCTTCTCGCTCCCATTTTAAAGCATTTGGGGTCTGGGGCCTTTCGGCCCCAGACCCCAAACCGCTAAATCGCCCGGTTCGCCCGCGCCAGCACCGCCTCGAACAGCACCTGCGTCCCGGCCTCGGCCTCATCCGGCTCGATGGATTCCGCCTCGTTATGCGAGAGCCCGTTTTTGCAGGGGGTAAAAATCATCGCGGTCGGGATGCGCATCGCGGTGTGGATGGCGTCATGCGCGGCGCCGGAGACCATCCGGCGCGCGGGGTAGCCGAGTTTTTCAGCCGCCTGTTCCACCAGCCCCACGCAATCCGGGTCGAAGGGCTGGGCCGGGATGCGGAAAATCGGCGTCAGCGTCACCTCGGTATGATTGGCCTCGGCCAGCGCTTTCGCGCGGGCAGGGAAAGTTTCCGCGATCTCGGCGATCCGCGCATCCGACGGGTTGCGGAACTCCACGCTGAACCGCACCCGGCCGGGGATCACGTTCGGCGAGTTCGGATACACCGCAAACCGCCCCACCGTGCCGCGCCCGGTATCGGCCATGCTGGTCTCGCCATCCTCACGCATGATGGCGTCCACCAGGTTCACGATGCGCGCCGCCGTCAGCAGCGCGTCCTTGCGCGCCACGGCCGGGGTGGTACCGGCATGGGAATTGAAACCGGTCACTTCCGCGTCGTACCAGATCTGCGCCTGGCCCCCGGTGACGATGCCGATCTTCTTGCCTTCCGCCTCCAGCATCGGCCCCTGCTCGATATGCAGCTCGAACATCGCATCCGCCGGAAACACCGCGCAGGGTTCGGCGCCGATGAAGCCGATGCTCTCCAGCGCCGCGCCGACGGTGATCCCGTCCTCGTCCTTCAGCGCCTTGGTCACCTCTTCCTTCTGCACACCGGCCCACACGCCACTGCCCATCAAGGCGCGGCCGAAACGGCAGCCTTCCTCGTCGGTCCAGTTCACCAGCTCGATCGGCGCTTCGGTCACAATGTTGAGATCATTCAGCGTGCGCATCACCTCCACCCCGGCGATCACGCCGAGCGCGCCGTCGAATTTCCCGCCGGTCGGCTGGCTGTCGAGATGCGAGCCCATCAGCACCGGCATCCGCTTCGGGTCACGCCCCTCGCGCCGGGCAAACATATTGCCCATGCTGTCAATCCGCACCTTCAGGCCGAGCGCCTCGCACCAGCTCTGGAACAGCAGCCGGCCCTGGCGGTCCTCCTCGCTCAGCGTGATGCGCTTCACCCCGCCTTTCGCCGTAGCGCCGATCTTGGCGATCTCCATCAGCGTATCCCACAGCCTGGCGCCGTCGATTCGCTGATTGGTACGTGCTGTCATGGAAAACTCCTGGGTTGCCGCTAAGGTTCGCTGGCTTTATGCACGCCGCAGGTACGATGGAATAGGCGGACATGGCGAGTTTGGCGGAAATTGCAGGTAACGAGGCGTCTCTGGCACGGCAGGCGGAAATCTTGGCGCGGCCCCTGACCGAAGACCGCGTCATGGCGAACGCCATTCGCGCGCTCGCCATCGATGCGGTGGAAGCCGCCAAAAGCGGCCATCCCGGCATGCCGATGGGCATGGCCGACGCGGCGACCACGCTGTGGCGCAAATACCTGAAATTCGACGCCGCCGACCCGAGCTGGGCGGACCGCGACCGTTTCGTGCTCTCGGCCGGGCACGGCTCGATGCTGCTCTACGCGCTGCTGCACCTGACCGGGCATGAGCGTTTCGACATCAGCGACCTCAAATCCTTCCGCCAACTGCATTCGGTGGCCGCCGGCCATCCCGAATACCGCGAGCACCCGGCGATCGAGATGACCACCGGCCCGCTCGGCCAGGGTCTGGCCACGGCTGTCGGCATGGCGCTGGCCGAGCGCCTGCTGGCGGCGAAATACGGCAAGAGCCTGGTCGACCACCGCACCTGGGTGATCGCCGGCGATGGCTGCCTGATGGAGGGCGTCAGCCACGAGGCCGGCGCGCTGGCCGGGCATCTCAAGCTCAACAAGCTGGTGGTGCTGTTCGACGATAACAGCATCTCGATCGACGGCGGCACCGACCTCGCCACCTCCGAAGACCCGCTGAAGCGCTTCGCCGGCTATGGCTGGGCGACAAGGCGCATCGACGGCCATGATTTCGAGCAGCTGCAATCGGCGCTGAACTTCGCGATGAAGTCGAGCAAGCCGGTGATGATCGCCTGCAAGACCATCATCGGCTTCGGCGCGCCGAGCAAGGCCGGCACCGCCGGCGTCCATGGTTCCGCCCTCGGCGGCGCCGAGGCCGAGGCGGCAAAGCGCGCGCTCGGCTGGGAGCATCTGCCCTTCACCGTGCCGGAGGAGGTCTACACCCCCTGGCGCGCCGCCGGCAGCCGCGGCTCCGCCGCCCGCCGCGCCTGGCTCAAGCGCGTGGCGAAACACCCGCAGCGCGCCGAATTCGAGCGCGTGATGGCCGGCCAGCTGCCCGAAGGCTGGGTGGACGCCATGGCGCTCTACAAAGCCGCACTGGCCGAGCAGAAACCCAAGCTCGCCACCCGCCAGGCCAGCCAGAAGGCGCTGGAAGTGCTGGTTCCCGCCATCCCCGAGCTGGTCGGCGGCTCAGCCGACCTCACCGGCTCCAATCTCACGCTGGTGAAGGGCATGACCGGCGTGAGCGCCGATAATTTCGCCGCCCGCTACATCTATTATGGCGTGCGCGAGCACGGCATGGCCGCGGCGATGAACGGCATTGCTCTGCATGGCGGCCTCATCCCCTATGGCGGCACGTTCTTCGTGTTCTCCGACTATATGCGCCCCGCAATCCGCCTCGCCGCGCTGATGCGGATCCGCGCCATCCATGTGCTCACGCACGACTCCATCGGCCTCGGCGAGGACGGCCCGACGCACCAGCCGATCGAGCATCTGGCGAGCTTCCGCGCCATGCCGAACGTGCTGGTTCTGCGCCCGGCCGACGCCATGGAAACCGCGGAATGCTGGGAACTCGCCCTCCGCAACACCACCGGACCCTCGCTGCTGGTGCTCTCCCGCCAGGCGGTACCGGCCCTGCGCGAGCAGGCCAACGGATGTAAATGCGCGCGCGGCGCCTATGTCATGGCAGAAGTCGAAGGCAAGCGCGCGGCAACGCTGATCGCCACCGGCACCGAAGTGTCGCTGGCGATGGCCGCACGGGCCAAACTGGCGCAGGAGGGAATCCAGGTCGCGGTGGTCTCGGTGCCGAGCTTCGAGTTGTTCGCGCAGCAGGATGCGAGCTATCAGCACGCCGTTCTGGGCGACGCGCCGCGCATCGGCATCGAAGCCGCATCCGGCTATGGCTGGGAGCGCTGGCTCGGCGCGGACGGCGCCTTCATCGGCATGACGGGGTTCGGCGCCAGCGCGCCGGCAGAGACCCTGTACGAACATTTCGGGATTACCGAAGCGGCCATCATGGCTGCGGTCAAAAAGAAAGGAAACTGAAACGTGGCAGTGAAAATCGCGATTAACGGCTTCGGACGCATCGGCCGGCTGGTGCTCCGCGCCATGATCGAGAGCGGCCGGACCGATGTCGAGCCGGTGCTGATCAATGATCTCGGCAGCGTCGAAGACAACGCGCATTTGCTCCGCTACGATTCCGTGCATGGCCGTTTCCCCGGCACCGTCGAGGTGCAGGGCGACAGCCTGGTCATCACCCATGCCGGCCGCACCTACGCGCCGATCAAGGTCACCGCCGAGCGCGACCCGTCGAAAGTGCCGCTCGCCGGTGTCGACGTGGCGATGGAATGCACCGGCCTGTTCACCAAGCGCGAGGCCGCCGCCCAGCTGCTCACCGCCGGCGCCCGCAAGGTGCTGGTCTCCGCCCCGGCGGACGGGGTCGACGCCACCATCGTCTACGGCGTCAACCACAAGACGCTGACCAAAGACATGACGGTCATCTCCAACGCCTCCTGCACCACCAACTGCCTGGCGCCGATGGCCAAGGTGCTGCACGAAAGCTTCGGCATCGAACGCGGCTACATGGTGACCATCCATTCCTACACCGGCGACCAGAAGACCGTGGACACGCTGCATAAGGACCTGCACCGCGCCCGCGCCGCCGCTCTGTCGATGATCCCGACCACCACCGGCGCGGCGAAGGCCGTCGGCCTGGTGCTGCCGGAGCTCAAGGGCAAGCTTGACGGCACCGCCATCCGCGTGCCGACCCCGAATGTCTCTCTGGTCTCGCTGGACGTGAACCTGAAAAAGCAGGCCAGCGCCGAGGAGATCAACGCGGCAATGAAGCAGGCCGCCGAGGGCGAGCTCAAGGGCATCCTCGACTACTCCACCGCCAAGCTGGTCAGCGCCGACTTCAACCATGTCGCCTTCTCCTGCAGCTTCGATGCGCCGCAGACCACGGTGGTGGACGGCGCGCTGGCCCGGGTGATGGGCTGGTACGACAATGAATGGGGCTTCTCGAGCCGTATGTCCGACACGGCCGCGCTGTTCGGCTCGCTGTGAGCCAGACGCTCGACGACATGAACGTGGCGGGGCAGCGCGTACTGCTCCGCGCGGACCTGAACGTTCCGGTCCGCGACGGCAAGGTGACCGACCTGACAAGGCTGGAGCGCCTGGCCCCGACAATCCGCGAACTCTCGGCCAAGGGCGCGCGGGTGATCGTGCTCAGCCATTTCGACCGGCCGAAAGGCAAGGTGGTGCCGGAAATGTCGCTGCGCCCCATCGCCCAGGCGCTGGGCGTGGTGCTGGGCAAGCCGGTCGGTTTCGCCGCGGACTGCATCGGCCCGGAAGCGACCAGCGCCGTCGCTTCGCTGCATGACGGCGACGTGCTGGTGCTGGAGAACACCCGCTTCCATCCCGGCGAGGAAGAGAACGACCCGGCCTTCTCCAAGGCGCTCGCCGCGTTGGCCGACGTTTATGTGAACGACGCCTTCTCCGCCGCGCACCGCGCCCATGCCAGCACCGAGGGGGTGGCGAGATTGCTGCCCTCCTATGCCGGACGGCTTATGGAGGCGGAACTCGCGGCGCTGGAAAAGGCGCTCGGCAACCCCGCCCGGCCGGTCGCCGCCATCGTCGCCGGCTCGAAAGTCTCCACCAAGCTCGACCTGCTGGGCAATCTGGTCGGCAAGGTGGATATCCTTGTGATCGGCGGCGCCATGGCCAACACCTTCCTCGCAGCGCAGGGCCATGACGTCGGCAAGTCGCTGCAGGAGAAGGACCTGCACGCCACGGCGCTGGAGATCCTGAAGACCGCCAAGGAACAAGGCTGCGAGATCGTGCTGCCTGCGGATGTGGTCGTGGCGGAAACCTTTGCCGCCAACGTGCCCACCCAGGTGGTCGGCGTCGACGCCATCCCCGCCAACGCCATGGCGCTCGATGTCGGCCCCGCCACCGTCGCCGCCTTCATCAAGCGGCTGCCGGATATCAAGACGATCATCTGGAACGGCCCGCTCGGCGCGTTCGAGACCAAGCCGTTCGACGCCTCGACCAACGAGCTGGCGGAGGCGATCGCCAAAGCCACCGACGAGGGCAAGATCGTCTCGGTCGGCGGCGGCGGCGACACCGTCTCGGCGCTGAAACTGGCCGGTGTGCACCACCGGATGAGCTACCTCTCCAGCGCCGGCGGCGCCTTCCTGGAATGGATGGAGGGCAAGATCCTGCCCGGCGTGGAAGTGTTGAGCGCCGGACTGTCCAATATCGGCTGAAAGCGGAAACGGGAAAGAAGCCGCTTTTTTGAAAAAAAAGCGGCGCAAAAACTTTTGCTCCTTTGGGACTGTGGCGGTGGAACCAGCACGGCCCAGGAGCAGAAGAGTTTTTTGCTTCTTTTTTTCAAAAAAGAAGCCTTCCTCTCCGCTTACATGGCGGGTCCCAAGGCCGGCGGCGCGGTTTTGCGCGGCGATCCATTGAAGACGGTTGAGTTTTTCGGCGGCAGGCTCATCATGCAGTCAGTCTTTCTCAGCCAGAGAGCGCCATGCCGGACTTCGTGAAGCAAATCCCCGAAGGCGACACGCATGAGCGCGATGTCTGCGCGCGCTGCGGCTATATCGCCTACGAAAACCCCAAAATCGTCACCGGGGCGGTGGTGGCGCATGAGGGCCGTGTATTGCTCTGCCGGCGCGCCATCGAGCCGCGCGCCGGGTTCTGGACCCTGCCCGCCGGCTTCCTGGAGGCGCATGAGCAGCCCGAGGAGGGAGCCAGGCGCGAAGCCTTGGAGGAGGCGATGGCGCACATCACCCTGGAAGGGCTGATCGGCATTTACACCGTCCGCCGCATTTCCCAGGTGCAGATGTTTTTCCGCGCCCGCTTCGACGGCACGCCCGCTTTCGCCGCCGGCGAGGAAACACTGGAAGCAAAACTCTTCGCCTGGGAGGAGATCCCCTGGGACGACATCGCCTTCCCCTCGGTCATCTGGACCCTGAAAACCTGGCGCGCGGGAGAAGACGGCATGAAGGACATCGACCGCTTCTCTGTCGGCATATGAGCGGTCGTGAAGAGGAGGGCTACTTTTTGTGAACAAAAAGTAGCAAAAAAACTTCTTTAAACTGGGCCGTGCTGGTTTCAACGACACGGGCCCAGAGTCGCAAAAGTTTTTTTGCGCCGCTTTTTTTCAAAAAAGCGGCTGCTTCCTAAACTTTCGGCATCGCCGGCCGTAACCGCCCCCCCAGCCGCACCGGCTCGACCCGCACGGCCAGACCCTTTTCATTGGTCTCGATGAACACGCCGCAGACGGTCGCCTCGCCCTCCGCCGGGGCCAGGCGCTCGCCCGGCATCTTTCGGATGAAGCGCGCCATCGCGGGTTCCTTGCCCATGCCGATCACGCTGTCATAGTCGCCGCACATGCCAAGATCGGTCACGTAGCCCGTGCCGTTCGGCAGCACCTGATGATCGGCGGTCGGCACATGCGTATGGGTGCCGAAAATGATCGATGCGCGGCCGTCGAAGGCATGGCCGAACGCCATCTTCTCGGAGGTCGCCTCGGCATGGAAATCCAGCAGCACCGCATCCAG
Organism: uncultured Pseudomonadota bacterium; assembly: GCA_963780465.1. Taxonomy (GTDB): domain Bacteria; phylum Pseudomonadota; class Alphaproteobacteria; order Acetobacterales; family Acetobacteraceae; genus Acidocella. The sequence continues at coordinate 174,943 of CAWACI010000003.1, read as the reverse complement.
GCCATTGCCCAGACGGTGCCGGTTCAGCAGCGCCTCGGTCGCCTGGAACGGGCAATCCAGCGGGTCCATGAACAGCCGCCCCATCAACTGCGCCACCAGCACGCGCCGCCCATCCTTGGCGGTGACCACAGAGGCACCGGAGCCGGGCGTGCCGGGCGGAAAGTTCAGCGGCCGGATCAGCCGCTTCTCCTGGGCGATATAGGGAATGATCTCACGCCGGTCCCAGGCATGGTTGCCGAGCGTGATGGCATCGGCCCCGGCGGCGAACAAGGCATCCGCCATATCGGGTGCCAGACCAAAACCGTGGCTGGCATTCTCGCCATTCACGGCCAGAAAATCGAGTTTGAGGTCGGCACGGAACTGCGGGATGGCTTTGAGCGCGGCTTCCCGCCCGGTGCGACCAAGCAGGTCGCCGAGGATAACAATCTTCATAACGGAACTATAGAGCCATCGCGGATCGTGTAACAGGCGGCGGCGAGCCCCTTGAATGGCTCGATATCCGTGCCGGTGAGCCAGGCGGACAGGTCCAGCGTACCGATCGCCGCAAACAAGGCAGCGCGATGCGCGGCGTCCAGATGCACCAGCGGCTCATCCAGCAGCAGCAACGGCGGCGTGCCGCGCGTTGCGGCGATCAGCGCCGCATGACCGAGCACGATGCCGATCAGCATCGCCTTCTGCTGCCCGGTGGACGACAACGCCGCCGGGCGGCCGGTGGCGGCATCGGTGATCAGCAGATCGCTCTTTTGCGGCCCCAGCGTGGCGCCGCGCTGCGCGGCATCCTGCGCCCGGGCGGCTCGGTAAGCAGCGCGCAGGCCGTCTTCCGCTTCCAGCGCGGGGCGCTGCAGCAGCGTCTCCGCGATCGGGCAAGCAAGGCCGAGCGCCACCAGCGGAAACGGCGCCGCAGCACCGCTTGCCAGCATGGCGTTCAGCTGGCCAAGCAGCGCGGCACGGCCGGCGGTGGCCGCGACCGCGTGGCGCGCCATGGCATCCTCGAGCCCGGCGAGCCAGGACGGGTCCGGATTGTTGGCCAACAGCCGGTTGCGCTGCGCAGCCGCGGATTCGAAGGCCGCCATCTCCCGCGCATGACCCGGCTCCAGCGCCACCACCAGCCGGTCCAAAAAACGCCGGCGGCCGGAAGCGGATTCGGTGAACAGCCGGTCCATCTGCGGGGTGAGCCAGACCGCGGCAAGGCGCGCGCCGATCTCCGCCTGCGAACGCGGTTTTTGCTCGTCGAGCAGAAACACCCGGCGCTCGGACGCGCCCTCGGCCGAACCGGTGCCGAGATCGAACCCGCCGGTCGCATCGTCGATATAAGCGGCCACCGCCCAGGCGCCGGAGGCCCCCTCCCCCTTGCGGGCCAGTTCAGAGAATTTCGTGCCGCGCAGTCCCCTGCCCGGCACGAGCAGGGAAACCGCCTCCAGCAGGTTGGTCTTGCCGCTGCCATTCGGCCCGGCAAAAACGTTCACCCGCGAAACGGGGGTGAAGCGCAGGGTCGCGTAGGAGCGGAAATCGGTAAGGGTGAGCCGGCTGAGCTGCGTCGTCAGACCCGCATCGGCATGAGCACGTACACCGCCGACAGATCGTCCTGATCACGCACCAGGGTCGGCGCCGCGCCATCGGCGAACACGAACTCGACCTTGCCGCGGATCTGGTCGGTCACGTCCGACAAATAGCGCGCCTGGAAACCGATCTCGAGCGGACCGAACTGGTAGTCGATCAGCTCGGAACCAAGCTCCTCGGAGGCCGTGCCCTGTTCCGGGCTTGAGGCAGAGATGACCAGCAGGTCCTTCGCCAGCGACAGTTTCACCGGGCGGTGCCGCTCGGCGCTGATCGCCGAGACGCGGCCGACCGCATCGTTGAAATCTTTCTTCTCGACCCGCAGCACCTTGTCATTGCCGCGCGGGATCACCCGGTCGTAATCGGGGAAGGTACCGTCGATCAGCTTGCTGGTCAGGCGCATCGTGCCGATGGTGAACTGGATGCGCGTCTCCGACAGCGCGACCTCGACCTCGGAGGAAACCTCGTCCAGCAGCTTGCGCAGTTCGGTCACGGTCTTGCGCGGAATGATCACGCCCGGCATGCCGGCCGCCCCTGCGGGCAGCGGCTCTTCCACACGCGCCAGACGGTGGCCATCAGTGGCAACGGCGCGCAGCACCGCGCCCTGCTCGCTCTCCGCAGCATGCAGGAAAATACCGTTCAGGTAATAGCGGGTCTCTTCCGTGCTGATCGCGAAACGGGTGCGATCGATCAAGCCGCGCAGCTCCTGTGCGGAGAGCACGAATTGATAAGACAGCTTTCCGGCATCCAGCTTAGGAAATTCGTCGACGCTCAACGCCACCAGGCTGGTGGCGTAACGGCCGGCGCGCAAAGCGAGCGGCGCATCGCCGCCCGGATGGTCCAACTCGATCTCGACATTGTCCGGCTGGCGACGGACGATCTCGTACAAGGTCGCGGCCGGCACGGTGATAGCCCCGTCGCGCGCAGTTTGCGCGGCGACCTCTTCGACCAGCGCGATCTCCAGATCGGTCGCCGCAATGGTCAGCTTCCCCTCGCGCACGGCCAGCAGCACGTTCGCGAGGATGGGAATGGTGTTTCGCTTCTCCACGACGTTCTGCACATGAGCCAGCGACTTCATCAGCGTGGCGCGATCGGCCTTGAACTTCATGATATCCTTCCAGACGGCAAAACGTGAGACTCGTCGCGCACGACCGATTCGTGCCGTTCAGGATAGCAAGGGGCGCGGCGATAGGGAAGCGCTGCCCATATTGCCTAACGAAGCACGGGCGGGACGGCCCATCGGCCATCCCGCCCGTGCTTCCTGAAGCTGTTTTTCGCCCGAAGGCGGGAGCGCGCCTCAGCTCTCCAGCATGCGGCGCAGCAATTCCACGTCCTCGCCGAACGCCGCATCCTGGCTCATCAGCTCGGTAACCCGCGACACCGCATGCATCACCGTGGTGTGGTCGCGGTCGCCGAAATGCCGGCCGATATCCGGCAGGCTTTTGCTGGTCAGCTGCTTCGCCAGATACATCGCCACCTGGCGCGGCCGGGCGATGTTGCGGGCGCGCCGCGCCGAGGACATCTCGGCAATCCGGATGTTGTAATGATCCGCGACGCGCTTCTGGATCTCCTGGATTGTCACCTTACGGTCGAACGCCTTCAGCACGTCGTGGAGCACCTCATGCGCGGTCTCCATCGTCATCTGCCGGTCGAACAGGTTGGCATGCGCCACCAGCCGGTTCAGCGCGCCTTCCAGCTCACGCACGTTGGAGGTGATCTTGCGCGCCAGGAATTCCAGCACCTTGCCCGGCACCTCCACATTCGCCCGCGCGGCCTTCGCCTCCAGAATGGAGATCCGCAGTTCGAAGGTGGTGGCGTGAAGATCCGCGACCATACCGCAACCGAGACGGGTCCGCAGACGGTCCTCGAGGCCGGACAGGTCCGAGGGCGACTTGTCCGCCGAGATCACGATCTGCTTGCCGGCATCGACCAGCGCGTTGAACGTGTGGAAAAATTCTTCCTGCGTGTTATCCTTGCCTATCAGAAATTGCAGGTCGTCGATCATCAGCACGTCGACACTGCGCAGCTCGTTCTTGAATTCGAGCGTCGATTGCGACCGCAGCGCGTTGATGAAGCGGTACATGAATTTTTCCGCCGACATATACGCCACGGAAACCGGCGCCCCACCTGTGCGCCTCGTTGAGAGCTCCCACGCGATCGCATGCATCAGATGCGTCTTGCCGAGACCGACCCCGCCATAGAGGAAAAGCGGGTTGAAGCCGGCCATGGCCGGCGATTCGGCGACACGCCGGGCGCACGCATAGGCAAATTCGTTCGGCTTGCCGACCACGAAAGTATCGAACGTGAAACGCTGGTCCAGCGGTGCGACCAGCTCCGAACGCGGCGCCGCCGCCGGCGCGGCGGACACGGCAGGAGCGGCCGCAGGCTGCGGTGCCGCTGCCGGCTCGGCAAGGTTGGGCGCCGCGCCCCGGCTCGGCTGGGTGCGGATGTCCACATGCCGGATCTGCGGATTTTCCGCCTGCCAGAACGCGGTGATCAGCTCGCCATATTCCTTGTTCACCCAGTCGCGCAAAAAGCGCGTGGGCAAAATCACCGTCACCTCATCGCCGTCGACCCCAGCCAGGGCGACCTGCTTAAGCCAGGTACGGTATTCAACTTCCCCCACCTCAGCTTGCAGCCGTGCGCGGACGCGCGCCCATTGTTCGTTCAGGGCAGCGTCATCACCACGAGCCGGCGAGGAAGCAAGCGCAACGCCACCATCACGCATGGAACCGATCTCCAGGCTCATTCCCAATTTTCGCTCCAGCGCCAAAAAATCATGCCCGGCTACGAACTCATTGGAAAAAAAGTCTGGAATAGACTTTATCTTTCCCGAATTGAGACCGCCGCGCGGGCGTTCATAGTCTACAGAGTTTAGGTTAGAAGGGCGCAAACTTGCAAGCGCTCAATTGCGCCACCCAGCCCTGCAACCCGCTGACTTCTTTAAATTAACCTGTAAATTCAAAGAGTATTTAACACCAAGTTTCTTAACGGAACATTTGTTCTTGTAACACAACGTTATGGTCGTTGCACAAACAAAAGCGGCGCGCCCTCCCTACAGGGGAGGACACGCCGCTTGAAACTGTCAAAACGAGAGGCGGTAATTCAACAACCTGCGGTCGAAGACCTCAGGCAGCGACCGCCTTCACGCGGGCCGACAGGCGCGAAATTTTACGCGAGACCGTGTTGGCCTTCAGCACGCCCTTGCCGACCGCACGCTGCAGTTCCGGCTGCGCGGCGCGGAACGCGGCCTGTGCCGCTTCCTTGTTGCCGGAGGCGACGGCTTCCTCGACCTTGCGGATGGCGCCATGAACGCGCGACTTGCGCGCCTTGTTGCGCACCGTGCGCTTGAGGGTCTGCCGGATGCGCTTCTGCGCTGATGCAATATTGGCCATAAGGTTCCGCCGAAAAAGAGACAGTCAATGAAGCGCGTGATCTAGACCGCGCAAGCGGCCACGTCAAGTAACGCCGCCGCCGTCCTATTGCTGATAGCCGGACGGGGCGTTGCCCGGCGGCAGGTAGGACGGCGACGGATAAGGCTGCTGGTAGGGCTGCGGCGGGTAGGCGGGCGCAGCCTGCGCCGGCATGTTCCCCCCGGGATAACCGGGCGGCACCAGATTCCCCTCGGGCTCAGGATAGCCGGGGGGCTGCGCGGGACTGGGCGCGGCGGCGCCATAGCCCGGTGCCGGTGCCGGTGCCGGTGCCGGGCCACCTTGCGCTGCGCCGGGCGCGCTGAGCGGCGCCGCCTGAATCGTGCCTGCTGCTGCGCTCGCCGCCGGATAGCTGCCATAACCGGCTGGCGCCAGGCCGGCCGCCCCTGGCGCCGCCCAGGAGAGCCAGCCACTCAGATTATGCTGCATCTGGTACTGCAACTGCACGTTCATATCGTCCATCAACTGCTTGGTCAGGCTGTACAAAGCCGCCTGCATGTCACCCTGCGGCGCATTCGGGTCCGGCGCACTGCGCGCGGCGGTGACGGAGGCCTCAGCATAACCGGTGCTGCGCCCGTCGGGGCTCGCGACACTCACATCCACGGTCAGCGTTCCGGTCAACTGGCCGCCGACCTGATTGATCGAGGCGGTCTGGATGGTCACCGTGCCCATCCCCGGCGCGCCGGAGGCAACCACGCGGTGGTTCAGCATCCCCAGCAAGGCGTTGGCAGGCGGCTCCGGATCCTGCGCCAGCAGCGCCGCTGTGTCCGGGCCCGGCACATAGTTATTAACGATGTTGACGTTCGCGACCTTGAGCACCAGCGGCGGCAAATAGGAGTAGTCGAGCGGCGGAAAATTCTGTGCCAGCGGCGGGCTGCTGCATCCAGCCAAAGCGACCACGGCGAGGGTGGAAAAATGCCATAACTTCATAATCAGGGGGCTCCGGGGCGTCCATTGACGGTATCGCGTGGAAAACGAAATTCAAAATTGCAGAACTCGCAGGTCATGACGATGTCACCATCCACCGCCATGTGGTCGAGGTCATCGGGCGAAAACCCCTCCAGAATGTCGCCCAGACGGGCCCGCGAGCAACGGCAGCCATAAGCCAGCACACGCGGCCGGTCCACCGCCACCCCCTCGCTGTTGAACAGGCGATAAAGCAGCCGTTCCGGGGATAACGCGTCGTCCAGCAATTCTCCAACCGTTATCGTGTCGGCAAGAATACAAGCCGTGCGCCAGGCCTCGTCCTGCTCCGTCTCGGAAATTTCCGGGGCGACACCGCCCGCCCCCGCGATGCGCTCGATCACCAGCGCCGCTGCACGCCAGCCCTGCGGCGTCGGCCCGGCGGCAAGATAGACCTTGCAGGGCAGCTGCTCGGAGGTCCTGAAATAGGTTTCCGCCATCTGCGCCAGGGTTTCCCCCTCCAGCGCCACGATGCCCTGCTGCGGCTCGCGGTTCATGCCCTGATCCACGGTAAAAGCGAGATACCCCTTACCCAGCAGCTGCTGCGCCGTGGCGCCCTCGGGAATATCCGCGGTTTTATCCACCCGAGCATAGCCGCGCAGCGCGCCCAGATCGGTGCAGTCGGCGATCAGCATGGAGACCGGGCCGTCGCCCTTAGCCTGCAGACTGAAGGAGCCGGAGAATTTCAGCGCGCTCGCGAGCGCCGCGGAAAGGGCGAGTGCCTGGCCCAGCAGCGCCCGCACCGGCGCGCTGTGCTCGTGGCGTGTCAGCAACGTATTGGCGAGCGGCCCCAGGCGGACGAGCCGCCCGCGCACCGGCTGGCTGGGAATGAAGAAAGGGGTAATGCCGCGAGGCACGGCGAGGTCCGGCACGTCGGGCCGGTTCGAGTCGAGGAAAGCCGGTAAATCTGTCATCGGCCGGAAGATAGTGGGGTTTCCGCGCCGTTGCCATATTGGCTACTAGGGGTTAGCGGTTTGTCATGACAATGGCTGACACGACAATTGATCTGGGCGCATATGTAAAACGCCTCGCCCGCGCCAGCGTGCTGGTTGTGGGCGATGCGATGCTCGACCGCTACGTCTACGGCGAGGTCGAGCGTGTGAGCCCGGAAGCCCCGGTGCCGATCCTCACCGTGACGCGCGAGGTGGCGATGCCCGGCGGCGCCGGCAATGTCGTGCGCAATCTCATCGCGCTGGACGCCTCTGCGGCCTTCGTCTCGGTGGTCGGCGACGACCAGGCGGGCTCTGACCTGACCGGGTTGATCGGCGGCCAGGAGCGGGTTGAGCCCTGGTTGCTGGTGCAGGGCGGCCGCACCACCACGCTGAAAACCCGCTACATCGCGCAGGGCCAGCATCTGATCCGCGCCGACCGCGAACAGACGATTCCCCTCCCGGAAAAACTGACCGAGCGCCTCATCCGCATCGCGCTGGACGCCGTCGCCGCGACCTCCATCACCCTGCTCTCCGACTATCGCAAAGGCGTACTGGGCGACGAGGTCGCGGCACAGATCATCGCCGGGGCGAAATCGCTCGGCCGCAAGGTCGTCGTCGACCCCAAGGGCCGCGACTACAGCCGCTACAAGGGCGCGGATGTGGTGACGCCGAACCGGCGTGAACTCGCCGAGGCCACCGGCCTCTCGGTCGACACCGAGGCCGGCATCGTCGCCGCCGCCCAGGTGCTGATCGAGCGCTACAAATTCGGCGCCGTGCTCGTCACCCGCTCCGAGGACGGCATGAGCCTGATCACCGCCGACGAAATCCGCCACTACCCCGGCGAAGCGAAGGAGGTGTTCGATGTCTCCGGCGCCGGCGACACGGTGGTGGCGACCCTCACCGCGGCGCTCGCCGTGGATGTTCCGCTGGCCGAAGCGGCGCGGCTCGCCAACATCGCCGGCGGCATCGTTGTCGGCAAGGTCGGCACGGCGGTGGCGCGCCCGGCCGATATCCTCGCCGCCATCGCCCCCGCCACCGGCGCACTGCGCAAGGTCACCGCCGCCGCCGCCGCCGCCGAAGCGGCGGAACGCTGGCGCTCGCGCGGCTATAAGGTCGGCTTTACCAATGGCTGCTTCGACCTGCTGCATCCCGGCCATGTGCATCTGCTGGAGCAATGTCGGGCGATGTGCGACCGGCTGATCGTCGGCATCAATTCCGACGCCTCAGTGTCGCGCCTCAAAGGCCCGACCCGCCCGGCCCAGGGCGAAGCCGCCCGCGCCGCGGTGCTGGCCTCGCTCTCCAGCGTCGACCTCGTCTGCCTGTTCGAGGAAGATACGCCGCTGGAGCTCCTGAAGCTGATCAAGCCGGATCTGCTCATCAAAGGCGCCGATTACACGCGCGAAACCGTGGTCGGCGCCGCCGAGGTGGAAAGCTGGGGCGGCAGCGTGGCCCTGGCCGACCTGCTGCCGGGCCATTCGACCACGGCAACCCTGGCGCGGCTGCGGGGATAGCAAGACAAAGGGAAAGGCTACTTTTTGTGAACAAAAAGTAGCAAAAAAACTTTTTTAAACTAGGCTGTGCTGGTTCCCGCGCCACGGGCCAAAAGTGCAAAAATTTTTGCGCCGCCTTTCAAAAAAAGCGGCCACTTTCTTCCAAGGGAGAAAAACGACGTGAACGCACCGCCACTCGGACCGGAAGTCGATCCCTGGCCCCGCCCCCTGCCCGCCCGCACGCCGATCGCCGGCATGTACACAGCGCTGGAACCACTGCACCGCCGCCATGCCGACGAACTTTTTGAAGCCTCGCGCGGCGCGGATGACAGTTTTGCCTATATGCTCTTCGGCCCGTTCGCAACACGCAACGATATGGCGCAACTGATCGCGCAGAACGCCGCCAAGCACGACCCGATGTTCTGGGCCATCCGCCCGGTCGCCACCGGCCTCGCCTCGGGTTGGCTGTCGCTGATGGAGATCGAGCCGGCGAACGCCGCGATCGAGCTCGGCCATATCTGGCTCTCGCCCCGCCTGCAGCGTACCCGGGCGGCAACCGAGGCGATGTACCTGCTGCTAAAACGCGCCGCCGACGAACTCGGCTATCGCCGCCTGGTATGGAAATGCCATTCGCTGAACGCGCCCTCGATCCGCGCCGCGCAACGCCTCGGCTTCACCGCGGAGGGCGTGCTGCGCGCGCATAAGGTGATCAAGGGCCGGGAGCGCGACACGGCGATGTTCAGCATCACCGCCGCCGAATGGCCAAGCCGGCGCGACGCCATGGAAGCCTGGCTGGCACCGGAAAATTTCGCCCCGGACGGCACCGCGAAGCGCAGCCTGGCGAGCTTCCGCGCCTGACCGGCGCGCCGCTAGGCTTAGGTTAAAAAAGGAAAGCAGCCGCTTTTAAAAAAGCGGCGTAAAATTTTTGCTCCCCTGGGCCTGAGGCATTTTCAGAGACAACGCCCACGGCCCAGCATTCATAAAGTTTTTTTGCTTCTTTTTGTTCACAAAAAGAAGCCTTCCTCTTCACTTCGCACTCTAACCCTAACTTTAAGGGCTTTTTGATATAATTATCTGATCAAGAAAGAAAACTTGATTTAATGTAGTCAAGCAATCGGCTAGATTTTTCTTGACACAGGCCGAATTGTTTTGATTCCGTGCCTCATGCACATCGCCAAGGTCCCGAACCGGAACGCCCGGCCCTCGTTCCTGCTACGCGAAACGTACCGCGAGAACGGCAAGGTCAAGAACCGCACCCTAGCCAACCTCTCCAAGCTGCCGATCGAGCGCATCGAGACCTTGCGCGCCGCTCTGCGTGGCGATCCGCTCGTTCCGATCGGCAGCAATGGCTTCGAGATCCGCCGCTCGCTGCCGCATGGCCACGTCCTTGCCGCCCTCACCATCGCCCGGCGCATCGGTCTCGACGAGTTGCTGCCCCGCAGAGCTCCGCAACGCCGTCGTGACGTGGCGTTGGCGCTCATCGTCGCCAGGCTGCTCGACCCGGCCGCCAAACTGGCAACGGCGCGCATGCTCGACACCGACACCGCCAGCCATTCACTGGGCGAAACCCTCGGCCTTGGCAGCGTCACCGCCCGTGAGATTTATACCACCCTCGACTGGCTCGGCCGTGAGCAGAATTCATCGAAAACCAACTCGCTCGGCGCCACCTTAAGAACGGCGCACTGGTGCTCTACGACGTCACCTCCACCTACCTCGAGGGACGCTGCTGTCCGCTGGCCCAGCACGGCTACAGCCGCGACAGCCGCGGTGACCGGCCGCAACTGGTGATCGGCCTGCTGTGTGCCGCGGATGGCTGTCCGGTGGCGGTCGAGGTGTTCGAAGGCAATACTGCCGATCCGGCTACCGTCGCGGCCCAGATCACCAAGCTGAAGGAACGCTTCCGGTTGCGCCACGTGGTGATGGTCGGCGACCGCGGCATGATCACCAGTGCGCGGATCGAACAAGCGCTGCGGCCCGCCGGGCTGGACTGGATCACAGCACTACGCGGCCCAGCGATCCAGCAACTGGCAGCGCCAAGCGGTCCGCTGCAACTCTCCCTGTTCGACACACGGGATATGGCCGAGATCAGCAGCCCGGACTATCCGGGCGAGCGGCTGGTAGTGTGCAAAAACCCGCTGCTGGCCGAGGAACGACGGCGCAAGCGCGACGAGTTGCTGGCGCTGACCGAGGCCGACCTGAGCAAGATCCAGGCGCGGGTGACGCGTGAGAAGAACCCGCTGCACGGGGCGGCCGAGATCGGCAAGGCCGTCGGCGCCGTCCTGGGCAAGCGCAAGATGGCCAAGCACTTCGAGCTGACCATCACCGACACTGCCTTCGGTTTTACCCGCAAGGCCGAGGCCATCGCCGATGAAGCCCGGCTCGATGGCTTTTACGTGCTGCGCACCAGCCTCCCGGTCGAGATGGTCGATGCCGCCGGGACAGTGCGGGCCTACAAATCCTTGGCTCAGGTGGAACGCGCGTTCCGCTGCATCAAGACGGTCGATCTGGAGTTGCGACCGGTGTTCCACTGGACCGCGCCGCGGGTGCGGGCGCATGTGTTGCTGTGTATGCTGGCGTATTATCTGGAATGGCATATGCGCCAGCCCTTGGCGCCGATGTTGTTCGACGACCATGACCGGGCAACGGCTGAGGCCGAGCGGGCCTCACCGGTGGCCAAGGCCAAGGTCTCGAAGGCGGCATACCGCAAAGCGTCGACGCAGCGCACCGACGGGACCGACGGCGAAGTCCAGCCGGTGCATAGCTTTCGAACCCTGCTAGCCGATCTGGCGACGCTGACCCGCAACACGGTCTTGGCAGGACAGATGACGCTGACTGTCCAGACCACCCCGACGCCAGTGCAGCGTCGGGCGTTCAGCCTGCTGGGGATCGAATTGGCCGCCGCGTAGACAGAACGACCTGCGAGTTTACCGTCATATCAACGGCTTGCATCGAAAATTCGGCAAAGTTAGGTCTAACTGAACTGCCTCGCCGTCACTTCCCTCAGTCGCGGCAAAATTTCCATGCCGAACCAGGGATTCTTCGCCTCCCAGCTGAGCGTGCGCCAGGACGGGTGCGGCAGCGCCATGAAGCGTGGATGGTTGGCATGGTTGCGGACATGCTCGGTCATGCTGCCGGGCCCCAGATAACGGCGTTGCGCGTAGGTGCCGAAGAGCAGGACCAGCTCGATCTGCGGCATCAGGCGCAAAAACCGGTCATGCCAAGTGGGCGCGCATTCCGGCCGCGGCGGCAGATCTCCGCCTTGCGGAAACCGGCCGGGATAGCAGAACCCCATCGGCATGATCGCGATGCGCGCCGTGTCGTAAAACTGCTCCCGCCCAATGCCCATCCAGCCGCGCAAGCGGTCGCCGGAAGCGTCGTTGAACGGGATGCCGGTGGCGTGCACCTTGGTGCCGGGCGCCTGGCCGATGATCAGCAGCCGCGCAGTCTCAGACACGCGAAACACCGGTCGCGGCCCGAGCGGCAGATGCGCCGCGCAGAGGGTGCAGGCGCGCGCCTCTTCGGCCAATGTCTCGAGCACGGTGGTCATGGAAATGCGTAACCTCGTGCGCTGCGGCGCGGTTTGCAATATCAAGGAAGCGCAACGCTGACGCCTCGCTTGCAACAAGAGGTGCAAAATGTCCCGGCTTCGCTTCCTCGCACGGCCTTGCTGGTTTCTCCTCCTTATCGTGCTCGCCCTCGGCAGCACCCGGGCCGAGGCACAGACCGAGCTCAGGCTGACCGCCACCGGCACCGTGCAATTGCCGCCGGACGAGGCCATCGCCGATCTCACGGTACAGTTTTTTTCTCCGCAGGCCGCCTCGGCCCAGGCTGCGGTCAACCGAAATATGGCAACGGCCCTGGCCGCCGCCCGCGCGGAAAATGGCATCATCGCCACCACCGGCGGCTACGACGTGGTAAGCAGAAGCGATGATAAAGGCCGCGTCACGCAATATGCCGCGAGCCAGATCCTGCACCTCACAGGCCCCGCCCCGGACGGGCGTCCCGCCCCCGCCTTCACCGAGCTGATCGGCCGGCTGCAAAGCCAGGGGCTGCAACTCGGCACGCTAAGTGCGGATCTGTCGCCAGCCGGGCGCGGACATGCCGAGGACGAGGCCATTCAGGCAGCGATCAAACGGCTGCGCGCCCAGGCAGCGCTGGTCGCCGCCACACTGGGTGAAAAAGCCGGCGCGATCAAATCGCTGACGGTGGGCGAAAGCGGCCCCATCGCGCCAATGCCAGGCCGCATGATGATGGCGATGGCCGCACCATCGGACCAGCCCGGCCCCGTGATGGTAACCGAAACGGTCTCCGCCATTATTGATCTCGCCCCTTAGGGGGATTGGCTTAGGTTGAAACAGGAAAGCAGCCGCTTTTCGAAAAAAGCGGTGCAAAAACTTTTGGCTAATCTTGGCCGGTGTCGTTGCAACCAGCACGGCCCAGTTTAAAAAAGTTTTTTTGCTTCTTTTTGTTCACAAAAAGAAGCCTTCCCCTAAAAAATGAAAAAGGCCGCCAAACAGCGGCCCTTTTCGGCATTCCCCTCAGAATGGGATCTCGTCATCCATGTCATTGCCCGGGCCATTGCCCGGGCGCGTGTCCCAGCCGCCGACCGCACGGGCCGGGGCCGGGGCGCGGGAGGGGGCGGAAGCCGCGCGCGGGGCGGCGTAATCGTCCATGCCGCCGGCGCCGCCCGAGGCCGGGCGGTCCAGCAGCACCAGCTCGCCTCCGAAACGGCCCAGCAGCACCTCGGTCGTGTATTTCTCCTGGCCCGACTGGTCAGTCCATTTGCGGGTCTGCAGCTTGCCCTCGAGATACACTTTTGAGCCCTTGCGCAGATATTTCTCCGCCACCTCGGCCAGCCGCTCGTTCATGATGACGACGCGGTGCCACTCGGTCTGTTCCTTGCGCTCGCCGCTGGCCTTGTCGTTCCAGGTGTCGGAGGTGGCGACCGCCAGATTGACGATCTTCATGCCAGATTGCGCATTGCGGACCTCCGGATCACGTCCGAGATTTCCCACAAGTACCACCTTGTTCACACTACCGGCCATGCCGACCTCCTCTTGCTCACGACAATCTCGCGTCTGGCGATATTATCCGCCCGCGGCGAAGAAAGACAGTCCCGAGAGCGCCCTATGCCCCCGGGAGGAAGCAGCTGCTTTTTGAAAAAAGCGGCGCAAAAACTTTTTGCTCCTTTAGGCCCGTGGCGGCGACACCAGAACGGCCCAAATCAACAAAATTTTTTGCTTCTTTTTTTCCAAAAAAGAAGCCTTCCTCTAATTCAACTTCTTATCGGTCCTGCGACCTGAAAGCACGGCGGAACAGACATGCTGGAAACCCTGGTGGCGCTGCTCGGCGCCAGCGTGATCGCCTTGCCGATAACCAGGCTGCTCGGGCTGGGCAGCATTCTGGGTTATCTGATCGCCGGCGTGGCGATCGGCCCGGCCGGCTTCGGTCTGGTACGCCAAAGTGGGCAGATCACCACGGTCTCCGAGCTCGGCGTGGTAATGCTGCTGTTCCTGATCGGGCTTGAACTACGGCCACACCGGCTCTGGATCTTGCGCGGCACGATTCTCGGCCTCGGCCTCGGCCAGCTCGTGCCGACCGCGGCAGTGATCGCGCTGCTGGCGCATCTCGCCGGCGTTGCCTGGAACGGCGCCGTCGTGCTCGGCGCCGGGCTGGCGCTCTCCTCCACCGCCATCGTGCTGCCGATGCTCGCCGAGCGAAAACTGCTGAGCACCACCGCCGGCCGCGATGGCTTCGCCGTGCTGCTGTTCCAGGACATGATGTTCATTCCCCTGGTCGCGCTGGTGCCGCTGCTGGCCGCGCATGCAGGCGTGCCGGCTCTGGCCGACCATCTCCCCCGCGCAGCGGAAGTTCCATGGAAGGCGGTGACGCATGGGCTCATCGCGGTGGCCGTGCTGCTGGTAGGCGGCACCCTGGCCGTACCGCACATCTTCCGCCTGGTCGGCCGGCTCAAATCCCCGGAAGTGTTCACCACCACGGCGCTGCTGCTGGTGGTCGGCACCGCGGCGCTCGCCGAATGGGCGGGACTCTCGGCCTCGCTCGGCGCCTTCATGGCCGGGGTGATGCTCTCTGATTCCGAATACCGCCACGCGATCCAGACCGATATCGAGCCGTTCGAGGGGCTGCTGCTTGGCTTCTTTTTTATCTCGGTCGGCATGTCGGCCGATCTTGGCCTGGTCCTGCGCGACCCGGGCGAGATCGCCGCCGGCCTGGTGCTTCTGCTCGCGGTGAAGACCGCCATCGCCTTCGCCGTCGGCTGGATCAAGCGGCGCAATCTCGCCAGCGCCATCCGCTTCGCCACTGCCCTGCCCGAGGGCAGCGAGTTCAGCTTCGTTCTGTTCGCAGCCGCGACCAGTGCGGGCGTGCTGGCGAACTCTGCGGCCAATCTGGCGACGCTGGTCATCGCGCTGTCGATGATCGCCACGCCACTCCTGTTCGCCGCCTCGGAGCGCCTGGTGATGCCCCGCCTGCAGCCGAAATGTGAATCCCGCCCGGCCGACCGGATCGAGCCTGAGGAGGTTCCCGTGATCATTTGCGGCTTCGGCCGCATGGGGCAGATCGTCGGCCGCGTGCTGAACGCCCAGAACATCCCCTATACGGCCCTGGACGCGGATGCGCGGCGGATCGCGACAGTCCGCCGTTTCGGCACGAAAGTCTATTTCGGCGATCCGACCCGGCTGGACCTGCTGCGCGCCGCCGGGGCCGAGCGCGCGCGCATCCTGGTCGTCGCCCTGGACGACAGCGAGACAATCCTCACCCTCGCGACCTTGGTTCGCCGCGAATTCCCGCATCTGGCCATCATCGCCCGCGCCCATGACCGCAACCATGCGCACCGGCTGATGGATCTTGGCATTGCCGACAACGTCCGCGAAACCTATTTTTCCGCGCTGCGCCTCTCGGAACTCACGCTGGAACGGCTCGGCAACGCTGCCGCCACGGCACGGCGGACAGTGGCGCTGTTCCGCGCCCATGACGAAAAGCTGCTGCTGGAGACCCAGGCTTATTCCGGCGATGAGCGGCGCATGATCCAGTCAACCGAGCAGGCGGCGGCAGAGCTGGCGGAAATTCTCGAAGCCGACCGCCGCAGCGGGGCGGAGAGCGTCTGAGCGGCTTGAGATAAGGCAAGAGAAAGGCCGCTTTTTTGAAAAAAAGCGGCGCAAAAAACTTTTGCTAAACTGAGCCGGTGGCAGCGAAACCGGCACGGCCCAGTTTACAAAAGTTTTTTTGCTTCTTTTTGTTCACAAAAAGAAGCCTTCCTCTCTTCTCTTGAACATTTGCATTCTGCCAGCGCTCCCCATATTCTACAGAACATTACGCGAACATTCGAAACAGATCTGGAATAGGCATGGCGAAGACAGCAGGCGCCGGGTTCATCACGGTGCGGGGCGCGCGCGAGCATAACCTGAAGAACATCGACATCGCGATCCCGCGCGAGGAACTGACCGTGATCACCGGCCTGTCGGGCTCGGGCAAATCCTCCCTGGCCTTCGACACGATCTATGCCGAAGGCCAGCGCCGCTATGTCGAAAGCCTGTCCTCCTATGCGCGGCAGTTCCTGGAGCTGATGGGCAAGCCGGATGTGGACAGCATCGAGGGGCTCTCTCCGGCGATTTCCATCGAGCAGAAGACCACTTCGCGTAATCCGCGCTCGACGGTCGGCACCGTCACGGAAATCCACGACTATATGCGCCTGCTCTGGGCCCGGGCCGGCGTACCCTATTCGCCCGCCACCGGCCTGCCGATCGAGGCGCAGAGTGTGGCGCAGATGGTCGACAGGGTGATGGACATGAAGGAGGGCACGCGGCTGCTGCTGCTGGCCCCGGTGATCCGTGACCGCAAGGGAGAGTACAAAAAGGAGCTGGCAGAGTTGCAGCGCCGCGGCTTCACCCGCGCGAAAGTGGACGGCAAGCTCTACGAGATCGACCAGGTGCCGGCGCTGAACAAAAAGCTGAAGCACGAGATCGAGGCAGTGGTGGACCGTATCGTGGTGAAGCCGGGCATCGAGAAGCGCCTTGCGGATTCCTTCGAGACCGCTTTGGGCCTGTCCGACGGCATCGTCTATGCCGAGTCCGCCGATGACGAGACGCGCACGGTGTTCTCCTCGCGCTTCGCCTGCCCGGTCAGCGGTTTCACCATCGAGGAGATCGAGCCGCGGCTGTTCAGCTTCAACTCGCCGCACGGCGCCTGCCCAGTCTGCGACGGGCTGGGACATGAGACGTTCTTCGACCCGCATCTGGTGGTGCCGGACGAGCAGCGGGCGCTGAACGAGGGCGCCGTGATGCCCTGGGTGAACGCGCAATCGCCCTATTACGACCAGACCCTGACGAGTCTCGCCAAGCATTTTGGCATCAAGATGACGACGCCCTGGGAGAAACTGCCGGAGGCGGCGCGGAACGGCATTCTGTTCGGCACCGGCCGCACCGAGGTCGATTTCACCTACAAGGATTCTGCGCGCGCCTATACGGTGACCAAACCCTTCGAAGGTGTTGTGAAAAATCTGGAGCGCCGCCTGCGCGAGACCGATTCCGTTTGGACTCGCGAGGAGCTGTCCCGCTACCAGGCCGAGCAACCCTGCGCCGCCTGCCATGGCGCAAGGCTGAAGCCCGAGGCGCTGGCCGTGAAAGTGGCGGAGAGGCATCTCGCCGAGGTGGCGGAAATGTCGATCGCCAACGCGCGCGATTGGTTCGAAGGGGTCGCGGACACGCTAACCCCGCAGCGCCTGGAGATCGCCCGGCGGATTCTGCGCGAGATCAACGAACGGCTGCAATTCCTTGTCGATGTCGGTCTCAACTACCTCACCCTGGCGCGCGGCTCGGCGACTCTTTCGGGCGGCGAGAGCCAGCGCATCCGCCTCGCCAGCCAGATCGGCTCCGGGCTTACCGGCGTGCTCTACGTGCTGGACGAGCCGAGCATCGGCCTGCACCAGCGCGACAACGAGCGCCTGCTCGGCACGCTGCAACGGCTCAAGCGCCTCGGAAATACGGTGCTGGTGGTGGAGCACGACGAGGACGCGATCCGCGCCGCCGATCACCTGATCGACATGGGCCCGGCGGCGGGCATGAATGGCGGCTATGTGGTGGCGCAGGGTACGCCGGCGGAAGTCGCGGCGAACCCAAAATCCATTACCGGGGATTATCTCTCCGGCCGGCGCATGATCCCGCTGCCGAACCCGCGCCGCGAGGTGCAGAACAACCGGGTGATCAAGGTTGTCGGCGCGCGCGGCAATAATCTGAAGGACGTCACCGCCTCCTTCCCGCTCGGCGTGTTCACCTGCATCACCGGCGTCTCCGGCGGCGGCAAATCCACGCTGGTGGTCGACACGCTGTACAAGGCGGTCTCACGCCGGCTGATGGGCTCGGGCGAGGTCCCCTCCCCGTTCGAGCGGCTGGAAGGGCTGGAGCAGCTCGACAAGATCATCGACATCGACCAGTCGCCGATCGGCCGCACGCCGCGTTCCAACCCGGCGACCTATACCGACCTGTTCGCGCCGATCCGCGATTGGTTCGCGGAAATGCCGGAGGCCCGCACGCGCGGCTACAAGCCGGGCCGCTTCTCGTTCAACGTGAAGGGCGGACGCTGCGAGGCCTGCCAGGGCGACGGCGTGCTGAAGATCGAAATGCACTTCCTGCCGGACGTGTTCGTCACCTGCGACACATGCAAAGGCAAGCGCTACAACCGCGAAACGCTGGAAGTGAAATTCCGCGACAAATCCATCGCCGACGTGCTGGACATGACGGTGGACGAGGCACAGGTCTTCTTCAAGGCGGTGCCGAAAATCCATGACCGGCTGTCGATCCTCTCACGTGTGGGGCTGGGCTATATCAAGCTCGGCCAGCAGGCGACCACACTCTCCGGCGGCGAGGCGCAGCGCATCAAATTGGCCAAGGAGCTGGCGAAGCGGCCGACCGGGCGCACATTGTATATTCTCGACGAGCCGACCACTGGGCTGCATTTCGAGGATATCCGCAAGCTCTTGGAAGTGCTGCACGCGCTGGTCGATGCCGGCAACACGATCATCGTCATCGAGCATAATCTGGAGGTTATCAAAACCGCGGACCATGTGATCGATCTCGGGCCGGAAGGTGGAGATGGTGGCGGCAGGATCGTCGCGATCGGCACGCCGGAGGATATCGCCGCCAATCCCGAGAGCCATACCGGCCGCTTCCTGGCGCCGCTGCTGGCAGTGAAAGCGATGAAGGCGAAGAAGAAAGCAGCCGCTTTTTAAAAAAAGCGGCGCAAAAACTTTTATTATTCTGGGCCCGTGGCGCTGAAACCTGCACGGCCCAGTTTAAAAAAGTTTTTTTGCTACTTTTTGTTCACAAAAAGTAGCCATTTCCTTCGCTTGTCTGCGCAGGCTAAACGGTCGCCTTGCGCTCCACCGGCAGCGCTTCGGCCGCCGGCGGCCCATAGACGGTGCGGGCGCGCTTTAAAAACGCGTTCACCATCACCCGCACGGCCTCGCCGAACACAGCACCGATCGCCTTCTGCAGTACGAAATTGCGGAACTCGAAATCGACGAAGAAATCCACCAGGCAGCCTTCCGGGTGCGGCGTGAAGGTCCAGCGGTTATGCAGGTATTTGAACGGGCCGTTCTCATAGCCGACCTGGATCGCACAGGCGCCGGTGGCGTCGGGCGGGATCAGTTTCACCCGCGAGGTGAAACTTTCCCGGAACGGACCAAAGCCGATCGTCAGATCCGCCACCAGGTCATTGCCGACATGGCTGCGGATGCGCGCGCCTACACACCAGGGCAGGAAACTCGGATATTTGGCGACGTCGGCCACCAGCGCGAAAAGCTGCGCCGGCGAATACCGGACGACCTTCTTCTCGACGTAGCTGGTCACGCCGGCGGCAGCCCGGCCAACTGCTTCTCCCGCGCGGCGCGCAGCGAGGCGAAGTCCGCATCCGCATGGTAGGAGCTGCGGGTCAGCGGCGTCGCGGAAACCTGCAAAAAGCCCTTGGCCCGCGCGATCACGGCGTAATCCTCGAACTCTTCCGGCGTCACGAAGCGGTCCACCGCCGCGTGTTTCACGGTCGGCTGCAGATACTGGCCGATGGTGAGGAAATCGACCTCGGCGATGCGCAGATCGTCCATCACCTGGCCGATCTCCGGCTTCGCCTCGCCCAGCCCGACCATCAGCCCGGATTTGGTGAAGATCGACGGGTCGATCTGCTTCACCCGGTCCAGCAGACGGAGCGACTGATAATAGCGCGCACCAGGGCGGATGGTCGGGTAGAGCCGGGGCACGGTCTCCAGATTATGGTTGAACACGTCCGGCCCGGCGGCGGCCACCACCTCCACCGCCCCCGGCTTGCGCAAAAAGTCCGGGGTGAGAATCTCGATCGTGGTGCTCGGTGTGGCGGCGCGGATCGCGGTGATCACAGCGGCGAAATGCGCGGCACCGCCATCGGCCACGTCGTCGCGGTCCACCGAGGTGATCACCACATGGCGCAGGCCCAAGGTCGCCACGGCCTCCGCCACACGTTGTGGCTCGGTCGCATCCAGCGCCGCCGGCATGCCGGTGCTCACATTGCAGAAGGCGCAGGCGCGGGTGCAGATCTCGCCCATGATCATCATCGTCGCATGGCGCTGCGACCAGCATTCCCCGATATTCGGGCAGGCCGCCTCCTCGCACACGGTCACGAGTTTCTTGTCCCGCATCAGCGCGCGGGTCTCATGATAAATCGGGTGGGTCGGCGCCTTGACGCGGATCCAGGCCGGCTTACGGCTGATCGGATTGTCAGGGCGCCCCTGCTTTTCCGGATGGCGGACCCGATGATCGATCTCGATACGTGTGGTCATGCTGTACCTGTATCAGAGCGGGGCCGGCAAATCACCGGCCCCGGTTCCGGCTAAAAATGTATAACCTGACCATAAGCGTCAAGCACGGATTCATGCATGGCTTCGCTGACCGTCGGATGGGGGAACACGGTGTGCATCAGCTCCGCCTCGGTGGTCTCGAGCGTGCGGGCCACGACAAAGCCCTGGATCATCTCGGTCACCTCGGCGCCGACCATATGCGCGCCCAGCAATTCGCCAGTTTTCGCGTCGAAAATGGTCTTGATCAGCCCCTCCGGCTCGCCCATGGCGATCGCCTTGCCGTTGCCGATGAACGGGAAGCGGCCGATCCGGATCTCGCGTCCGGCCTCCTTGGCCTTGGCTTCGGTCATGCCGACGGAGGCCACTTGCGGCCGCGCATAAGTGCAGCCCGGAATATTGCCGGTCTCCAGCGGGTGCGGGTGCAGCCCGGCGATGTTTTCCACGCAGATCACGCCCTCGTGGCTGGCCTTGTGCGCGAGCCAGGGCGGCCCGGCGACGTCGCCGATCGCGTACACGCCCGGCTCGCCGGTCTGGCCATAACCATCCACCACGATATGCGTGCGGTCGACCTTCACCTTCGTGCCTTCGAGGCCAAGGTTTTCCACGTTGCCGACGATGCCGACCGCCGAGATCACCCGATCCACGGTGAATTTCTGTTCCTTGCCGCCGGCTTCGACCGTGACGGTGACGTTATCCGCGCCCTTCACAGCGCCCTTCACCGTCGCGGAGGTGATGATCTTCATCCCCTGCTTCTCGAACGCCTTGCGCGCAAAAGCAGAGATTTCCGCGTCTTCCACGGGCAGGATGCGGTCCATCATTTCCACGATGGTCACCTCGACGCCAAGATTGCGGTAGAAGCTCGCGAATTCCACGCCGATCGCGCCGGAGCCGATCACCAGCATGGATTTCGGCATCTTCTCCGGCACCATCGCCTCGAAATAGGACCAGATGAGCTTGCCATCGACCTCAATGCCCGGGATTTGCCGCGGCCGCGCGCCGGTGGCGAGAATGATGCTCTTCGCCGCCAGCGTGGCGACCGGCTTGCCATCCTTGGTCACTTCCAGCCGGCCAGCACCTGCCAGCTTGCCGTAGCCGTCGAACACGGCGACCTTGTTCTTCTTCAGCAGATGCGTGACGCCGGAAGCAAGCTGCTTGGAGACCGCGCGCGAGCGCTTCACGATCTTCTCCAGGTCGAACTTCACATTCTCGGCGGAAAATCCGAATTCGCCGAGATTGTGCAGCAAATGATTGATTTCGGAGGAGCGCAGCAACGCCTTGGTCGGGATGCAGCCCCAGTTGAGGCAGATGCCACCGAGATGCTTGGCCTCAACCACCGCGACCTTCATCTTCAGCTGCGCCGCACGGATCGCCGCGACATAGCCGCCCGGGCCGCCGCCGACCACGATCAGGTCAAATTTCTGGTCTTCAGCCATGTTATGCTCCTTGCGTTTCTGGTTCGCCGGCCACCGCCGCCAGGGCCGCGCCGCTCAAACGAAATTTTTTCCATTCGGTCTGCACCACCGCGCCCAGCCCCTTGTAGAAGCTGAGCGCCGGCGTGTTCCAGTCCAGCGCCGCCCATTCCATGCGGCCATAGCCGCGCGCCACGGCCAAGGCCGCGAGATGCTTGAAAATCGCCCGGCCAACACCGCATTTACGATAGTCCGGCTGGACGAACACGTCCTCCACATACAGCCCCGGGCGCCCGGTCCAGGTGCTGAAACTCTGGTACCAGATGGCGAAAGCCTGGGGGGCGCCGTCAAACTCCACGATCAGCGCCTCCGCCTCGGGCGTGCCGCCGAACAGCGCCTCATGCAGCCGTTCGGCGGTCAGTTTCACCGCGTCGGGTTCGCGTTCGAAGGCGGCCAGAAGATGCACGAAGCCGAGTATGGTCGGCACGTCATCCGGCTTGGCAGCCCTCAGTTTCACAACATCAGGCTCAGCGGCTCTTCGATGACGGATTTCAGCGTGGCGAGGAATTCCGCGCCCAACGCGCCATCGACGACGCGGTGGTCGCAGGAGAGCGTCACGGTCATCATCGTGGCGATGACGATCTCATCGCCCTTCACCACCGCCCGCTTCTCGCCAGCACCCACGGCCAGGATGGCCGATTGCGGCGGATTGACGATCGCCGCGAAGTTGGAAATGCCGAACATGCCGAGGTTCGAGATCGAGAACCCGCCGCCCTGGAATTCCTCAGGCTTGAGCTTGCCCGCTTTCGCGCGCGCGCCCAGATCCTTCATGGAATTGCTGATTGCGGCCAGGCCCTGCTGGTCGGCCTTGCGGATGATCGGCGTGATCAGCCCATCCGGAATGGCGACGGCGATGGAGATATCGACATCGTCATACTGGATGATGGCTTCCTCCGTGTAGGTGGCGTTGACCATCGGGTGACGGCGCAGCGCCAAAGCGCAGGCCTTGATCACCAGGTCGTTGACCGAGAGCTTGAACGCGCTCGGGCCTTCCTTCGGCGACTTCGCGTTCAACTCGGCGCGCAGTTTCAGCAGCGCGTCGATATCGATATTCGTCGTCAGGTAGAAATGCGGCACGGTCTGCTTGGATTCGAGCAGACGCTTGGCGATGACCTTGCGCATGGTCGAGTTCGGGATCTTTTTATGCGGCGCGGTGATCACCGGTGCCGGCGCGGCCGGCTTCGGCGCGGCGGCGGGTGCGGACGGTGCCACCTCGGCCTTCGCGGCCGGCGCGGTGCCGGCTTTGTCCAGATCCGCCTTCACGATCCGGCCGTTCGGGCCCGAACCCTTGATGGTGGAAAGATCGATCCCGGCCTGCTTGGCCATGCGCTTGGCCAAGGGCGAGACGAAGATCCGCTCGCCATGTGCTTCGGCCTTCGCCGGCTGCGGCGCCGGGGCGGATTTTTCGGCCGGCGCCGGAGCCTGAGCCGCCTTGGCGGCCTTCGGCACGGTCGGCGCGTCGATGGCGCCGCCCTTGGTTTCGGTCAGAATGCCGATCACGGCATTCACCGCCACGCCGTCGGTATCGTCCGGCACGACGATCTTGGCGAGAAAGCCTTCATCGACCGCCTCGACTTCCATGGTCGCCTTGTCGGTCTCGATCTCGGCCAGCACGTCGCCGGATTTGACCTCGTCGCCCTCTTTTTTGAGCCAGCGGGCCAGCTTGCCCTCGGTCATGGTCGGCGAGAGGGCCGGCATCAGGATGTTGGTGGACATGCTATGCCTCCTTCAAAACAGCTTCTTGACCGCGTCCACGACCCAGTTGGGCTGCGGCAGCGCCAGTTTTTCCAGATTCGCGGCGTAGGGCATCGGCACGTCGAGCCCGGCGACGCGGACCGGCGGGGCGTCCAGCCAGTCGAAGCAATGCTCCACCACCGTCATGGCGATTTCCGAGCCAATGCCGGCGAACGGCCAGCCTTCCTCGACGCTGACCACGCGGCTGGTCTTCTTCACGCTGCGGACGATGGTCTCCACATCCAGCGGGCGGATGGTGCGCAAGTTGATCACCTCGGCGGAGATCCCCTGCTCGGCCAGCGCGTCGGCGGCCTTCATCGCCACATCGACCATGATCGAGAAGGCGATGATGGTCACATCGGTGCCCTGGCGCTCGACCTTCGCCTTGCCCAGCGGCAGGACGAAGTCATCGGAGGTCGGGCACTCAAACGTGTGGCCGTAGAGGATCTCGTTCTCGAGGAAGATCACCGGGTTCGGATCGCGGATCGCGGCGCGCATCAGGCCCTTGGCGTCAGCCGCCGACCAGGGGGCGACAACCTTCAGGCCCGGGCAATGCGCGTACCAGGAGGCGTAGCACTGGCTGTGCTGCGCGCCGACGCGGGCGGCAGCACCGTTCGGGCCACGGAACACGATCGGGCAGCCCATCTGGCCGCCGGACATATACAGCGTCTTGGCGGCCGAGTTGATGATCTGGTCGATCGCCTGCATGGCGAAGTTGAAGGTCATGAACTCGACGATCGGCTTCAGCCCGTTCATCGCCGCACCCACGGCCATGCCGGCAAAACCGTGCTCGGTGATCGGCGTGTCGATGACGCGGCGCGGGCCGAACTCGTCCAGCATGCCCTGGCTGATCTTGTACGCGCCCTGATACTGCGCGACTTCCTCGCCCAGCAGGAACACATCCTTATCGGCGCGCATCTCCAGGGTCATCGCCTCGCGCAGCGCCTCGCGCACGGTCATCGGCTTGGTCGGGCCCCATTCCGGCTCGGCCAGTTCCTGCGGGGTGGCCGCATGCTTCGGCTGCGCCGCAGCCTTCGGCGCCTCGGCCGGGGCTTCCAGCTTGGGCGCGGCTTTCGGCGCCGCCTCGGCGCTCTCGCCCTCGGCGCCGAGCATGGCGATCACGGTGTTCACCGCCACGCCTTCGGTGCCCTCATCGACGAGGATTTTCAGCAGCTTGCCTTCATCGACAGCTTCCACTTCCATGGTCGCCTTGTCGGTCTCGATCTCGGCGATCACATCACCGGACTTCACCTCGTCGCCCGGCTGCTTCAGCCATTTCGCCAACTTGCCCTCGGTCATCGTCGGCGAGAGGGCCGGCATGAGAACTTCCGTCGCCATGTTAGTGCGTCTCCACGAGAATATCGGTCCAAAGTTCGGCTTCGTCGGGCTCCGGCGAGGTCTGCGCGAAATCCGCCGCCTCCTGCACGCGCACCTTCACGCTATCATCGATCTGCTTCAGCTCCGCTTCCGACACGCCCATGTCCTCGAGCCGCTTTTTCGCGGAATCCAGGCAGTCATGCTCGGCGCGCATCCGCTGCACCTCCTCACGGGTACGGTACTTCGCCGGGTCGGACATCGAATGGCCGCGATAGCGATAGGTCTTCATCTCCAGCAGGAACGGCCCCTTGCCGGCGCGGCAATGCGCCACAGCCTGCAGCCCTGCGGCCTTCACCGCCTCGACATCCATGCCATCAACCGCGAGACCCGGAATGCCCCAGGGCGCGCCATTGGCCGACAGGTCGCGCGAGGCGGAAGAGCGCTCGATGCTGGTGCCCATGCCATAGCGGTTGTTCTCGATGATGAAGATCACCGGCAGTTTCATCAGCGCCGCCAGGTTGAAGCTCTCGTAAACCTGGCCCTGGTTGGACGCGCCCTCGCCGAAATAGGTCAGGCTGACGCGGTCGTTTTCGCGGTACCAGTTGGAGAAGGCGAGGCCGGTGCCAAGGCTGGTCTGCGCGCCGACGATGCCGTGCCCGCCGAAGAATCCCTTCTCCTTGCTGAACATATGCATCGAGCCGCCCTTGCCCTTCGAGTAGCCACCCGAACGCCCGGTTAGCTCGGCCATCACGCCCTTCGGATCCATCTCGCAGGCCAGCATATGGCCGTGGTCGCGATAGGAGGTGATCACCTCGTCGCCTTGGCCGATCGCCTGCTGCATGCCCACCACCACGGCCTCCTGGCCGATATACAGATGGCAGAAGCCGGCGATCAGCCCCATGCCGTAAAGCTGCCCGGCCTTCTCCTCGAAGCGGCGGATCAGCAGCATCTTGCCGTAGGCATCAAGCAGTTCGTCGCGGGTCATCGAATTGTCGGTTTTCTTGGCTTTTCTCGTTTTCTCGGGGGTCGCGGCCATGCGGAAGGCTCCATCGAAAGAATTCTGACGCGTTGCCGTCAGGTATGCGCATCGCCGTGCCACGCGCAAGAGCCTGCCTGGCAAAACTCCCTATTCCGCACTGCAACAAAACCAATTAACCAAAAACCGGTTAATCAAGTTCCGCCAATTGAAGCGAAACCATGGCAAAAAAACCGAATGTTATAAAATCGGCAACAAACGACACATTGCATCGTTTTTCAACGCAGAAATATTTGTTTATTCCGGATTTTTTGACTGTGACAAATCAACGACGAGATCGTCAGGGTTCGCCAGATTCAGCACCTCGCGCGATTGCTCATCGAGCATGTCAGCATTAATCGACTGGCCGGAAAGATCCGCGATTCGCGTCTCCCATTGGCCGCGCTGCGCATCGACGCTGGCATAATCCTGTTGCGCTTGCAGCAATTCGGCCCGCTGCACCTGCTGCGCCTGGAGCCCGCTTTTGCCGTGGATCGTGTTCCAGCCGAAATACCAGGTGATGGCCAGAAAAATGGCCGGCGGCAGCAAAGCGCGGAGACGGTATTTTATGGCGCGAAGCAAGATGGGTCCTCGACGGGGCTAAAGCAGCGGCAGGAGCGAGTTTGTCGTACCACGCCTGGTTTCGCAAGCACTTTCCCCTGTATCCGCATGACTTTTATAAACTTTCCTCCATCGCCACGATTTTACCTTGGTTGAGTCCTCAACTGGCCATAGTAGGACACGATATGCGCCCCATGCCTAAAGGAGGATATTCGAGATGAGACTGAAACTGCTGCTGCTGAGCGCGGCGATCGTCGCCGGCACGGCTCTGGCCGCGCCGGCTGCGATCGCCGACGACCATGGCGGGCACGGCGACCATGGCGACTGGCACGGCGACCATGGCGGTCACGACTGGCACGGCCACGGCTATTGGGATGGCGGCCATCACTGGCACTGGTATGCCGGCTACGGCCCGGCCTATGGCTACTACCCGCCGCCGGTCTATTACGCGCCGCCACCGCCGGCGGTTGTTTATGCCCCGCCGCCGGTGGTTTATGCCCCGCCGCCCGCGGTGGTCATCACCCCGCGCGGCATCGGCATCTCGCCTTAACGGCTACGGCCATTTCACTTCCGGCGGCATCGACATGAGGATCGCCTCAGTGTTGCCGCCGGTTTTCAGGCCGAAGGTCGTGCCGCGGTCGTAAAGCAGGTTGAACTCAACATACCGTCCACGCCGGATGAGCTGCGCCTCGCGCTCCTCCGGCGTGAATGTTTCGTGCAACCGGCGTTCAACGATCGGCGGATAGCCCGCCAGAAAGGCCTCGCCCACATCGCGGGTGAAGGCGAAATCGTCCTCGGTGCGGCCGGTATCGAGGTAATCATAAAAAATCCCGCCGGCGCCGCGGGCCTCGCCGCGATGCGGCAGATAGAAATATTCGTCGCACCACTTCTTAAATTTCGGATAATATTCCGGGTCATGCTTGTCGCAGGCCGCCTTGTAGGCGGCATGGAAAAACGCCGCGTCCTCAGCGGCTTCCGCGCTGTCGGGCTGCATCGGCGTTAGGTCACTGCCACCGCCGAACCAGCCTTTGGTGGTGACGATCATGCGCGTGTTCATGTGCACCGCCGGCACTTTCGGCGAGCGCATATGAGCGACCAGGCTGATCCCCGCCGCCCAGAACCGCCCATCCTCTTGCGCGCCATGCATCTGCTTGGCGAAATCCGGCGAAAAATGCCCGTCCACGACAGAGACATTGACGCCCACTTTCTCAAACACCTGGCCGCGCATCACGCTCATCACGCCGCCGCCGCCGGCCGGGCGGTCCCAGGCGGTGCGAACGAAGCGGCCCGGATGGGCCCCGCCCTGGTCCTCGAGCGCCTCGAACGCGGCGCAGATACGGTCGCGCAGGGCTGAGAACCATGCGGCGGCTTCGGGTTTTAGCGCCTCATGCGCCTGGGGAAACTTGAAATCGGTCATGCTTAACCTCTTACGCGAGTACGCGTGACCTCTTACGCCGTTGCCCAGGCTTCATCCACTCTTGAAATTCCCGCCCGTTCCCGTCATGCCTTATCGTAACGACCATTTACGCAGGAGACGAAATGGCAGGGACGTCCGAACCAACCCACGCCGGACTTGCGTCCGAACATGAGGTGGGCTCACGCCGGGATTTTCTCACTGTTCTCACCCTCGGCGCCGGGGCGCTTGGGCTCGCCGCCGTCGCCTGGCCGTTCATCGATGCGCTGGGGCCGGATGCCGAAAGCACCGCCACCGCGCATCCCGTCATCAACGTTGCCGGCATCGCGGAAAATACCGGCATCACGGTCATGTGGGCGGGCCAGCCGGTTTATATCCGCCGACTTACCAAGGCGCAGATCGACGTCAACCGCGATGTCCCGCCGGATAGCCTGCCGGACCCCGCCAGCTATACCGACCGCACCAAGCCCGGCTATGGCGACATCGTCGTGGTGGTGGGGCTGAACACCGCTTCGCCCTGCCTGTTGGAAGGCAATGATCCGTCCCAGCCGCGCGGCCCGCTCGACGGCTGGACCAGCCCCTGCGACGGCAGCGTCTACGATCCGCTCGGCCGGGTGCGCGGCGGGCCGGCCGGCAAAAACCTGCCGATCCCGCCGTTCACGTTTCTCGACAGCGCGCAAATCCAACTCGGCTAGGGGAGGAACATCATGGACACCGACGCTGCAAAAACCTGGTCGGATCGTGGGCGGCCCAGCCTATCGGCGTGGCGTACGCCATTCGAGACGCCCTCCTTGGCACGGGACAAACCGTATCTCGACACCCTCCCCGCCCTCGTCACCGGCACGCTGCTGTTCCTCGCCGCCTCCGGGCTGGTGCTGGCGGTATATTACAACCCCTGGCATCCCTACGCCTCGATCCAGTTCATCCGGCGCGAGGTCAGCAGTGGCTGGCTGATTCAGTCCTTCCACGAAACCGGCACGACCATGCTGTTCGGCGCCATGTACCTGCTCCTGTTCCGCGGCATTTTTACCCGCGCCTATAAAGGGGCAGGCGAATTCGTCTGGCTGGTAACGGTGGCGCTGTTCTGCCTGCTGCTCCTGGCCGGCTGGCTCGGCTATACGCTGAGCGGCGGCGCGGTCGCCGGCTTCAGCCTGGCGCAGGCGACAACCAGCGTCGAAACCTGGACCAGCCTGCCGGGTCTGCTGGGCGCCTGGTTTTTCGGCGGGCCGAACGGCCCTGGCACAGTGGCGCGGCTGGCAATATTCCATGCCCTTCTGGGGGTTGCCGTGTTGGGGGTGGTGGCGCTGCTGCATATCGCACGCAAGGCGGTGCTCCCCGCCCCAGCGCCCCGTGCCGCGGTTGCATTCCACCCCTATTACACCGCACAGTATTTCGTCGCCTTTACGATCTTCGCGCTGATTTTTGCGATCCTCGCCTTCTTCGCCCCGCATCTTGGCGAAAACCGGCTGAACGCCATTCCGGCCAACCTCATGCTCATGCCGGCGGCACCTACGCCGCCCTGGTTCCTGGCGCCGCTAAGTGCGATGCGCATATTGCTGCCGGGCGATGCCGGCGGCATCATCACCGGGCTCGCCATGCTGGGGCTCCTCTTCGCTCTGCCCTGGCTGGACCGTTCCGGCCCTATGCGGCGCACCGGTTTGCTCTGCCGGTTCCTGGTGGTGGTGCTGGCGCTGGACGTGATCGCGCTCGGCCTCGCCGCCGCCTGCCGTCCCTCGCTCACCGCGGCGATCCTGCAGATTGTCTTCGCCCTTTACTACGTCCTGCACTTCCTCGTGCTGACGCCGCTCGTAACCGCGATGGAGGCGAAATGATGCGCCGTATTCTGGCCACCGTCTTCTGCGCCGCGTTGCTCGCCCCCGCCGCGCAGGCCGAGGACACGCTAGCCCCCCTGCACTTCCAGTCGCAGAGCCTGCTGGGCGGCTATGATATCGGTGCCGTGCAACGCGGTTTTCTGGTCTATCAGACCGCCTGTGCGAGCTGTCATTCGGCCAACGCGCTGCATTACCGGGATCTGCAGGCGCTCGGCTTCAGCGCCGAACAGGCGGGCGGCATCGCCGCCGGCGTGAAACTGGCGGGCGGCCAGCCCGCGACTTTGGACGACCGGTTCAAGAACCCGCATATGATGGCCTCCGCCTTCGGCGGCGCCACGCCGCCGGACCTCTCCAACATCGCGGGCGAACGCCCGCATGGCCCGCGCTACATCTACCATCTGCTCACCGGCTATGCCGCGGCACCTGCCGGGACCACGCTGATGCCAGGGCACTTCTATAACACCGGCTTCCCCGGCGAGCAGATCGCCATGCCACCGCCGTTGAAAGGCGGCGAGGTCTCCTATGCCGACGGCGTCCAGGCCAGCGCTCAGCAGGAGGCCGCCGATGTCTCCGCCTTCCTCGCCTGGGCGTCTGACCCGAACCTTAACGCAAGGCGGGAGATCGGCATCCGCGCGGTGCTGTTCCTGATCTTCCTCTGCATCCTCGCCATCGCCACGAAGCGGCGCATTTGGCACGAAACAGCCTAGGCTCAGAACCCGTTAACTTCTTGTCTTGACCAGATTTTGTGTGCTTTTATTTGTGGCGGATGGCGCTTCGCCATCCGTGATTTATATTTGCTGAGTGAGCGCCAACGGGCAGCGGATTACACGGCTGCAGAATGCGTAACAGCGACGGCACGCCGATGGAAGAAGGTCATTCAGTCCAGAGAATGATACCAACGCCATCAAAATTGGAAATATCGCGAGCGGCTTTCCTTGGATCGCTGACTTCACAGACACGGCCGAAATCATAGGGATTTCGGCCGTAACGAGCCATTAGAATTCATGCTTGATCAATTTGAGAAAGCGCCAAGCTCCATGGCAGCTTTCGTCAGATCACTCATCGGAACATTAATATGGGTAGGGCCAGGGACAAACCACTTGTTATATAAACTCGCCAATTCTCCTGAGCTGATCATCTGAGAAATGACGCCGTCTACAAATGCCCGGTAATCATCGTCATTTTTAGGGATGATCATGGCGTAGGGGTCGTACGTAAATGAAGGGCCGACGATTACATAATCGTTCGGGTCGGACAGGGTGCTCCTTGTGCCATACAAATCGATATCATCTGCGACCGAGGCGTCCGCCCGGCCTTGCTCAAGATTGAGCATCGCTTGTGCATGGTCGACGGCTGGCAGGATCTGAACGTTCAGGTGTTTCTTCTGGATCTCGGCCTCTGCTGCTTTGAGATTCGTAGTTCCCGGTATGCCGGTAAGAACTTTTCCGTTCAGATCGTCCAGGGAGTGGATGCTTGATCCTGCCTTTACCATGATTTTAGAGCCGGCGATGAAGACCGGGGTCGAGAAGTCAACCTGCTGATAACGGCTTAAGGTAATCGCCGCAAACTCGCAGGCGATATCGATTGTACCGTTGGCGATAAGGGCAAGGCGCGTTTGCGGCGTGATGGGAATAAACCGCACGTTCAAGTGATCGAGATGATATGTTGATTTAAGTGAGGCGGCGATCTGTCGGCAGATATCAATCGAATAACCGATAGGGTTACCGTTGTTGTCGACATAGGAGAAAGGAACCGACGAATCACGGTATCCGATATCGAATGTCTTTGCCGCAACAATGCGCTGCAGCGTGGGGCCTTCCGGGGTGGCGGCCCCAGCGATTGCTGGGATGACCGAACAGGCAAGCGCAATCGATAGCCGAAAAAGCAACATAATCTCTCCCCCATCTCGAATTAAAAGAACAAAAATTTCGTGAATTATGAGTAATTGGTTGGGTGGTGTTCAACAAATCATATTAGTTACGATCTAAAGAAAGGAGATGTAATGTTTTAGGGAGAATCGTTTTCCGATACAAATTTCCCACATGTGCCGTTTTTGCCTTGAGACACGCATCGGATCCTGTGACGCCGTCTCTGGCGGTCGTCGTCAAACGGCGCATCGTGTAAACCACCGGCCTCTGAGTCTGACCTCGCCTTTGTGTTGCTGCCGGATTCCAGCGGCCACCGCGGGCGTGCTCGGTGACGGCCGCATATGGGTTTTGAATCAGCCATGAATTACCACTGGAATTGGTCCGTTCTTTACACGAGCCCGTACTTCGGCTGGATTTTAGCCGGTTTCGGTTTGACATGTCTTATTTCGGTGTTGGCTTGTACGATTGCCTTGCTTGTCGGTGTGACCGTCGGCATTGCGCGCACGCTGGACAATCGCATCGCCAAGATCTGTGGAACAGTCTACGTTGAATTGTTTCGAAATATTCCGCTTCTGGTGCAGTTATTTATTTGGTTCTACGTGCTGCCGCAAATTCTTCCGGGCGCTTGGGGGACGTGGCTTGTAAGAGGACTGCCTGACGCTCCGTTTTGGACTGCGGTGGTCGGGTTGGGACTCTACACGGCCGCGAATGTCGGCGAGCAGGTTCGTTCGGGCATCTCGGCGATTTCCCGCGGCCAAAAAGAAGCCGCCATGGCGATCGGTTTCAGCAATTTTCAGGCGTATCGATATATATTTGTGCCGATCGGTTTCCGCATGATCGTTCCGTCTCTGACGAGCGTGTTTTTGGGCGTCTTTAAAAACTCCTCTCTCGCGCTAACGATAGGCGTTATGGAACTTACGGCAACGACACGGCAGATCGAAGACTATACATTTCAAACTTTTGAGCCATTTACCGCCGCCACGGTATTGTATGCGCTGGTCACTTTTTTAACTATGGGGATCATGCGTGTCGTGGAGAGGCGCCTGCAAATAACCGGCACGCTCTCGGTTGGAAGCTGATCGATGGAGCAGCATTTCGACTTCAATATTTTGCTTCAAAGTCATGCTTTCCTGCTTCGCGGACTGATCACGACGCTGGAAATTACCATCATAGCCGCAGCTTTCGGGTTCCTGTTTGGGTGTGGTCTCGCCGTCCTGCGCCTGTCGAAAATCTCTGCGATTGCCTGGCTGAGCGCTGCTTATGTCAACCTGTTCCGGTCTGTTCCGCTGATTCTTGTTATCTTCTGGTTCTATATGCTTGTGCCGAAGTTGATAGGGCAATCTACCGGTGCCTTTCGCTCGGTCGTCATCGCTTTCGTGTTGTTCGAAGGCGCTTATTATTGTGAGATCATTCGCTCGGGTATCTCCGGCGTGCGGCGCAGGCAGGCTGACGCCGGGTTTGCACTTGGCTTTACGTCCTTTCAAGTCATGCGCTTCGTGATCCTGCCTCAGGCAATACGCGCAATGGTCCCGGTATTGCTGAGCCAGGTGATCACCATGTTCCAGGATACGTCATTGGTTTACGTAGTCGGCGTTCGTGATTTTCTGACCTCGGCGAACATTATTGCGAACAATGCCAACCGTCCTTTCGAGCTTTATATGACCGTCGCAGTTGTGTTTCTGGTGA
Source organism: uncultured Pseudomonadota bacterium (assembly GCA_963780465.1). Lineage (GTDB taxonomy): Bacteria > Pseudomonadota > Alphaproteobacteria > Acetobacterales > Acetobacteraceae > Acidocella. The sequence goes on along the minus strand of CAWACI010000003.1, from coordinate 141,832 downwards.
TTTGCCTTTCGGGGTCGTTTGCGGTTGCCCGTCTTCGTGTTCGGAGTGTGAGATGATTGAACTTTATCGAATTGGAAAATCTTACGGCACGCACGAGGTACTGAAGGACTGCTCTCTGAAGGTTGAGAAAGGTGAGGTCGTGGTCATCTGTGGCCCTTCAGGGTCGGGAAAGAGCACGCTTATCCGCTGCATCAATGGCCTCGAGCGCTTCCAAGCCGGCTCCATCCGTATCGCGGGGAAAGAGCTTCAGGCAAAATCGTCGGATCTTAAGAGGCTTCGCACCCGTGTCGGCATGGTGTTTCAGTCGTTCGAGCTGTTCCCGCATATGAGCGTTCTCGCCAACATCACGTTGCCGCAGATGAAAATTCTCGGGCGTCCAAGAGCCGAAGCGGATGCCAAAGCCAATCAGCTTTTGGCGAGAATGGGCTTGGCCGCGCATGGGACAAAATATCCTTCGCAGTTATCCGGGGGGCAGCAGCAGAGGGTCGCGATCGCTCGGGCCCTGGCAATGGATCCTGAGGCCATTTTGTTCGATGAGCCGACATCCGCTCTGGATCCGGAGATGATCAACGAAGTGCTCGATGTGATGGTCTCGTTGGCACAGGAAGGCATGACGATGGTGGTGGTAACCCATGAAATGGGGTTCGCCCGTCGAGTTGCCGACCGCGTCGTATTTATGGACGCAGGCGCCATTCTTGAAGACACGCCAAAAGACCAGTTTTTTACCGCGCCGCGTACAGAGCGCGCGCGGTTGTTTTTGTCACGTATCTTGCAGCATTAGGATGCCGTGCGTACGTGATATCGCCGCGGATCAAATCCATGCGTTGGCTTTTTAGCGAATGACGGAAGCCGGATTACTGAAGCCATCGCAGGGGCGATAAGAATTTGGCACCAGCTGTTCTAGCTGCGGGCACGCCGAACTGACGTTTCTGACTTTGTTATCACGGAGTTTTTTCACCTTTGGCCACAATCGGTGATGGCGCTCCCCGCAAGCGCTAAAATGCCCCGCGCGATGCTTGATTCAGCCTTACGCTAAATAACTCATTGAAAAAACTGGTGCCGTCCGCCGGAATCGAACCGGCGACCTATTGATTACGAATCAATTGCTCTACCAACTGAGCTAGGACGGCGACGAATTAAGTTAAACGGCCTTTTGTTCAAAAACCGGTACAAATCAAGTTAACTACAATAAGAAGAGCCCACAACCCCCCAAAAAAACGGGACGTAGCGTGCTAATCAGCTTGCTGGCGCCGTATTACATATTGGTTGACTGAAATCTACCCCCCTTTCTTGCTGTTTTTGATCGACGCAATTTAGTCAGCATTTTTGTCTTTGTTGGCATCGGGCGGGGCGGACCGGGTATGGGTTCTATCGGCATCCAGCCTGTCGATTCCGCTGAGCGCCCTGAAGCGAAAAGGAAGGCTTCTTTTTGTGAACAAAAAGAAGAAAAAACCTTTTTAAATCTGGGCAGAGCTGGTGTCGCTGCCGCAGGCAAAAGAAATAAAATCTCTAGCCGCGCGGCGCCGCAGGCCGTAAAGGGGCGCCATCCATTATTTTATGAGGGCGCCCCATGTCTGACATCATCACCCCGGTCATCGGCATCATCGGCGGATCCGGGCTCTACAATATCGAAGGCCTGACCGAGACGCGCTGGGAGAAGGTGGAAACCCCCTGGGGCGACCCGTCCGACGAGCTGCTGATCGGCCAGCTCGGCGACATCAAGACCGTGTTCCTGCCTCGGCACGGGCGCGGCCATAAAATTTCCCCGAGCGGGCTGAATTACCGCGCCAATATCGCCGCCTTGAAGCAGGCCGGCGTCACCGACATCGTCTCCCTCTCCGCCGTCGGCAGCCTGAAGGAAGAACTGCCGCCAGGGCATTTCGTCATTGTCGACCAGTTCATCGACCGCAGCTTTGCTCGCGAAAAGAGCTTTTTCGGCACCGGCTGCGTCGCCCATGTGTCGATGGCCCACCCCACCTGCCCGCGCCTCGGCGACGCGCTGGAGGCGAGCGCCCGGGAGCTCGGCCTGCCGGTGACCCGTGGCGGCACGTATCTGGTGATGGAAGGCCCGCAATTCTCCACCCTGGCGGAGAGCAACCTGTACCGCAGCTGGGGCTGCGACGTGATCGGCATGACCAACATGCCGGAGGCCAAGCTCGCCCGCGAGGCGGAGATTTGCTACGCCTCCGTCGCCATGGTGACGGATTACGATTGCTGGCACGAGGACCATGACGCGGTGACGGTGGATGCCGTGATCAAGGTGCTGCTCGGCAATGCCGACAAGGCGCGCGGCCTGGTGAAAGCGGTGCTGCCGAAAATCGGCGTGGCGCGCGGCCAGTGCCCCGCCGGCTGCGATCGGGCACTGGAATACGCCCTGATCACCGCCGCCGAGGCGCGCGATCCGACCTTGGTGGAAAAGCTGAAAGTAGTCGTCGGACGGGTGCTCTAGGATCGGCTCAGGAACAGGAAAAGAGCCGCTTTTAAAAAAGCGGCGCAAAACTTTTTGCTCCTTTGGGTCCGTGGCGCTGAAACCGGCATGGCCTAAAGGAACAAAAAGAAGCAAAAAAACGTCTGTAAAAAGATCGTGCTGGTTTCAGCGCCACAAGCCCAGATTAGCAAAAGTTTTTGCGCCGCTTTTTTTTAAAAAGCGGCTGCTTTCCGGTTTCAACCAAAACCTATCAGGCTCTAGCCGCACCTTGGTTTTTTCAATGTCCCTCTGTTAGGTTGGGGCCATGATTCTGCAAGGCACGCTCGCGGCATTTCTGTTGGCCTTCCCGGCGCTGTTCTCGATCGTGAACCCGCTTGGCGGTTCCATCATCTTTCATGAGGTGACGGCGCTGCAGACCCATGTGCAGCGGGTCGCGCTGGCGCGCCGTGTCGCGATCTATTCCGCCCTGTTAATGCTGGTGGCGCTCTGGGCCGGGACCTATATTCTCAGCTTTTTCGGTATTTCGCTCAACGCGTTGCGCATCGCTGGCGGCATCGTCGTCGGCACCCGCGCCTACGAAATGCTCGCCGCCCCCGACAGCACCTCGGCCCGCAAGCAGGCGGAGGCGCAGCCGGTCAGCGAGGCGGTGACCGAGGATCTGGCGGGTTACGCGTTCTTCCCGCTAACCCTGCCCTTCACCACCGGGCCAGGGACGATCGCCGTCGCGGTCTCGCTCGGCACCGAGCGGCCGGAATCACTCACCGCCATGGCCGCCTTCTATACCGGCGTCAGCTTGGCGGCGCTGGTGATGGCGGTGATCATCTGGGCCTCCTACAGCACCGCAGATCACCTCGCCGCCGTGCTCGGCAAGTCCGGGCGGCAGGTGGTGTCGCGCATCGCCGCCTTCCTGCTGCTGGGCATCGGCGTGCAGATCGCCCTGTCCGGGATCATTCCGGTATTGCACGAAGCGCTGACCAGATAAGCGGGAATCTCGCAGCTTGATCATAAGCAGGCTTATTATATGTTCGCTTATGGGCCAGGACTTCGAATATGACCTCTTTTTCCTCCTCCACGACGTCGCGCGGCTGATCCGCGTCGAGGCGGACAAGCGTGCCCGCACCCATGGCATGACCCGGGCGCAATGGGGGCTGTTACTACGGCTCTCCTGCCATCCCGGCCTCAGCCAAAAGGAAGCCGCCGATCTGCTGGAAGTAGAGCCGATTTCGGTGGCCCGGCTGGTAGACCGGCTGGTGGCGCTCGGCCTGATCGAGCGCCGGGCGGATGGGCAGGACCGGCGCGTCTGGCGGCTGCATCTGCTGCCCGCCGCCACCGCCATGCTGGAAGAGATCAACCGGCATCGCGCCGCCATCGCCGATTTCGTCGGCGATGGGTTGGCGGCCGAAACCCGCGCCGCCATGGTGCAGGGGCTGCAACGCATGAAGGCCAACCTGCTGCTCGCGCCGGAACATAACACACAGCAGGATCAACCTGCGGCCATGATCGAGGAGACGAAATAGATGTCACAAGCGAATACGGTTGCCCGCGACCAGACCATGCCGCGGCCCGACGCGGCGACGCCCGGCACGGCGCCCGGCGAGGCTGCCAGGCCGCGCGCTAACCGCAGCCGCCTCCTGCGCCCGGTGCTGATGCTGGGCGGCCCGCTGCTGCTGGCAGCCGCTGTGCTCACCTTCTGGCTGTTCGGCGGGCAATACGTCACCTCCGACGACACCTATGTGGACGCCGCGAAAGTCTCGCTTTCCACCGATGTGTCCGGCCTGGTGGGCGAGGTCTATGTGCACGACAACCAGCATGTGACGGCCGGCCAGGAACTGTTCAGCCTCGACCCGTCAGCCTTCGCCATCGCGGTTCAGGGCGCGCGGGCGCAACTCGCCCAGGCGGTGCTCGACATCAACGCCGCCAAGCGCGGCTATGCCGAGGCGGTGGCGCAGATCGCCGCGCAGCGCGTGCAGATCGCCCAGGACCAGGCCAATCTCGACCGTTACGCCGCGGTGGTCGGCAATGGCGGGGTGACGCGCCTCATCTACGACAACGCCCGCTACACGCTGCAGGCCGACCAGGCGAAACTGGCGCAGCTCGAGGCCGCCGCCGGGCTGCAGCTCGCCAAGCTGAGCGGCGATGAAAACATTCCGGTAGAGAACACGCCGGAATACGAGAACGCGCTGGCGGCGCTGAACAACGCCCTGCGCGCGCAGCAGCACAGCATCGTCCGCGCGCCCTTCTCCGGCCATGTCACGCTGGTCGACCAGTTGCAGCCGGGGATGTTCCTGCCGGCCGGCACCGCCGCGTTCGGCCTAGTGTCGGACACCGATCTCTGGATCACCGCGCAGCCCAAGGAGGACGAGCTCACCTGGGTACGGGCCGGCCAGCCGGTTGCAATCACCGTGGACACCTATCCCGGCCGGAGCTGGCACGGCGTGGTGCAGAGCGTCAGCCCGGCCAGCGGTTCGGAATTTTCCATCCTGCCGGCGCAGAACTCCTCCGGCAACTGGGTGAAGGTGGTGCAGCGCATTCCGGTGCGGGTGAAGATCACCTCCGGTCCCGCCGATTTGCCGCTGCGCGACGGGATGAGCGCGGAAATTTCCATCGACACGGATCACCACAGGCATTTCGCGGATCTGTTCTGATGTCCGGCCGTGACAACACGCCGCAGGAGACAGCGCATCGCGGGCTGATCACGGTCTGCCTGATGATCGCGACGCTGATGCAGGCGCTGGATTCCACCATCGCCAATGTCGCACTGCCCTATATGCAGGGCAGCCTCTCCGCCTCCTACGACCAGATCACCTGGGTGCTGACCTCCTACGTAGTAATGGCGGCGATCATGACCGCGCCGGTCGGCTGGCTATCCGAGCGGTTCGGCCGCAAGAACCTCTTCATCGCCTGCCTGATCGGCTTCACCCTCACCTCAATGCTGTGCGGCATCGCCGGCTCGCTGACGCAGATGGTGCTATACCGGATGCTGCAGGGCGCCTTCGGCGCGGCGCTGGTGCCGCTTTCGCAATCGACCATGCTGGACATCTACCCGCCGGAGCAGCGCGGCTCGGCGATGGCGATCTGGGGCATGGGGGTGATGGTTGGGCCGATCCTGGGCCCGACTTTGGGCGGCTACCTCACCTACGATTTCAACTGGCGCTATGTGTTCTTCGTGAACCTGCCATTTGGCATCATCGCGGTGCTCGGCCTGCTGTTCCTGATGCCAAAGGTGAAACTGTCAGCCAAAACCTCATTCGACTGGATCGGCTTCGGTGTGCTCTCGCTCGGCCTCGCCGCGCTGCAGATCGGGCTGGACCGCGGCGAGGAGCTAGACTGGCTGAGCTCCTCCACCATCATCACCTGTTTTATCCTGGCCGGGCTCGGCTTCTACCTGTTCCTCGCGCACATGCTGACGGCGCGGACCCCGTTCATCCCGCGCGCCATTTTCGAGGACCGCAATTTCGTCGCCGGGCTGATCACGATGTTTTCCGTCGGCATGGTGCTTCTCGCCTCCTCCGCCCTGCTCGCGCCGTTCCTGGAAGGCCTCGGCAATTATCCGGTAGAAACCACCGGGCTGGTGCTGGCGCCGCGCGGCATCGGCACGATGGCGGCGATGATGATCGCCGGACGGCTGTCCAACCGCCTGGACCCGCGGCTGATCATGCTGCTCGGCTACCTGCTGCTTGGCGCCTCGCTCTACCTGCAGGAAGGCTGGACCCAGGACGAATCGGAATGGGTGATGATGGCGACCATCATCATCCAGGGCCTTGGCCTCGGCTTCGTGTTCGTGCCGCTGCAGATGGTGTCGTTTTACACGATGAAGCCGGAGCTGCGCACCCAGGGGACCTCCCTGCTCAGCCTGGTGCGTAATGTCGGCAGCGCCATCGGCATCTCCCTCACCTCGGCGCTGCTGGATCATCAGACGCAGGCCGAGCACGCCGATCTGGCGCAGTTCATCACACCCTTCGCGCGGCCGCTGCAGGCCGGCGGCGCGGTGAGCCATCTGCTCGACCCGGCCACCAGCAGCGGCGCCGCGCTGTTGAACAGCACGATCAACACGCAGGCTCAGGTGATCGCCTATATGGACGACTATAAATTCCTGCTGATGACCGTGCTGCCGGCGGCTGCCTGCCTGCTGCTGATGCGCCGCCCCGGCCGGGCCACGCCGGCGCCTCAGGCACCTGCCGCGGCGATGGACTAGAGCGCGTTAGGTCTGTGAAGAGGAAGGCTTCTTTTTTGAAAAAAAGAAGCAAAAAACTTTTTTTTTAAACTGGGCCGTGCTGGTTTCACTGCCGGTGTCCCAGAGGAACAAAAAGTTTTTGCGCCGCTTTTTTCAAAAAGCGGCCTCTTCCTGTTTCAACCTAAATCCTATCACGCTCCAAGAAAGTTTTTTGCTACTTTTTGTTCACAAAAAGTAGCCCTTCCTCGTTGCTTCGATATGACTTGTCCTGAACCTCTCGCGCCCTAGGCGGCGGTGACCCGGCGGGACGTGGCCAGAGGCGGCGGATCCTCCGCGGTCGGCGTCAACGCTTCCAGCAGGGCCAGACGCAACTGATTCAGCTTGCGCTCGTTTTCCACCTTCATGCCGAACACATCCTTCACGTAGAACACGTCCACCGCGCGCACGCCGTAGGTGGTAACATGCGCCGAGGCGATCTGCAGCCCCTGCTCGGAGATCGCCGCCGTCACGTCATGCAGCAGGCCCGGCCGGTCGCGACCGTTCACTTCAATGACGGTATGGCGGTTGGATGCCCGGTTATCCACCACCACGCGCGGCGGCACATGGATGGCGCGCATGCGGCCGGGGATCAGGCTGCTGGTGGCCTTGCGGATCTCGCTCTCCAACTTCAACCGGCCGGAGAGCGCCTGTTCGATCAACGCGGACAATCGCGCCAGGCGGTGCGGCGCATCATAGGGACCACCGGCGGCGTCCTGGATCCAGAACGTATCCAACGCCATGCCATCGGTCAGGGTATGGATGCGGGCATCGACGATCGAGGCCCCGGCGATCGCCAGCGCGCCGGCCATGCGGCTGAACAGCCCGGCATGGTCGGCGGTATAAATCACCACCTCAGTCACGGCGCGGGCCGGCAGCGGTTCGGCGTTCACCGTCAGCGGCGCGTCACGCAGCTTGGCATCGCGGATCATCCGCGCATGCCGCTCGATGCTCTCGGGGTCGAAGCCGAGCCAGTAGCTTGGATAACCGAGCGACAGAAACTCCTCGCGCCCGTCGGCCGGCCAATCGGTCAGCAACGTCGCCACCACATCCTTCACCCGGGCAATGCGCGTGTCGCGCTCGGTGGTCGAGAGCCCGCCCTCCAATACTTCCGCCACGCGGGAATACAGCTCACGCAGCAGGGTCGCCTTCCAGCCATTCCACACTTTCGGGCTCACCGCGCGGATGTCCGCGACGGTGAGGATCAATAGCAGGCGCAGCCGCTCCGGCGACTGGATGGTATCGGCCAGATCAAGAATCGTCTTCGGATCGTCAATGTCGCGGGAGAAGGCGGTCTGGCTCAGCAGCAGATGGTGCAGGATCAGCCAGGAGACCATCTCCGTCTCCTCGGCGCTGAGGCCGAGCGCCGGGCACACGGACAGCGCGATTTCCGCGCCGAGCTCGGAATGATCGCCGCCGCGGCCCTTGGCGATGTCGTGCAGCAGCACCGCGACATAGAGCGCGCGGCGGGACTGCACCTGCTCCATCAGGTCGCTGGCGACCGGGGCGATCTCCGCGAGATCGCCGGCCTCGATCGTGTTCAGCACCTTGATCGCCTGCACCGAATGCACATCGACGGTGTAGACATGATAGGTGTCGAACTGCATCTGCCCGACGATGCGCCGCCAATCCGGCAGATAGCGGCCGAGCACGCCGGTCTCGTTCAGCAATGTCATCCAGCGCGCGGAATTGCAGCTTGGCTCGTCGTCCCGCGCCTGGTCCCCGCCGCAGAGCAGGTTCAGGAACAAGGCGGCCGCCTTTTTGTCGCCGCGCAACTCGGCGCCGAGCGGGGCCGAGCGGATGAGCATGCGCAACGCCAGCGGGTGCAGTTCCAGGCCACGGTCGCGGGCGTTGATGAGAATACGGAAAATCGCCGTCGGGTCGGTTTCCGGCTCACGGCCCGGCGCGAACAAAATCTTGCCGTCCGCCAGCACGAACCCCGCCTGCATCAGCGCCGCATCGGTGGTGGCGACGATCGCCGGCGGGCCCAACGCCGCGCGCACCAGGGCGGGCTCCAGCACCCCGGTGACGCGCGCCACCTCGCGCACGACCAGGAAATAATGGCGCATGAAGCGCTCGACGCCGTCCTGCCTACCATGGCGCGTATAGCCCATGCGCGCGCCGACCACCGGCTGCAGATCGAAGGTCAGCCGCTCCTCGGCGCGGCCGGCAACGTAATGCAGATGCATCCGCACGGTCCACAGATATTCCCAGGCGCGCTTGCAAGCGCGAGCCTCGGTCTCGGTGAGAATGCCGCCGCCCGGCGCGTCCTTGCCGACCAGCTCGCTCATTGCAAACGTGTTGAAGACGTAGCGCGACAGCCAGTACAAGGTCTGCAGGTCGCGCAAACCTCCCTTGCCTTCCTTCACATTCGGCTCGACCATAAAAGGCGTCTCGCCGAACCGGCGGTGCCGCGCGGCGCGCTCCGCCTGCTTGGCGGTAATGTATTCGGCCGGGCCATCTGCGGCGCAATCAGCCCGGAATGCCTTGTGGAAATCGGCAAACAGCGAACGGTCGCCGCTCAGGCAGCGCGCATCGAGCAGCGAGGTGCGGATGGTGACATCAAGCTTCGCCTCGCCCAGGCAGTCCGGAATCGAGCGCGTGGCATGGCCGACCTTCAGCCCCAGATCCCAGAGGAAATACAGGACGAACTCGACCACTTTCGCGATCCGGGGGCTGCCCTGGCCACCGGTGAGAAACAGCAGATCGATATCTGAGAATGGCGCCAGCGTGGCGCGCCCATAGCCGCCGGTCGCGGCCATCGCCAGCCGGTCTTCCGCTTCGAGCGGCAGAACGGAAAGGGCGTAACCGAACAGCGCGATGACCAGTTCGTCCATCAGCCGGGCATGCAGCCGCGCGGCGGCCAGGCCGTTCAACCCGTCGCGCTCGAAGCGTGTCTGCACATGGGTCTGAAGCCGCCCCAGCTGCCGGCGGAAGGCGGCCAGCGCCTCATCACGCGACGGCGGATTGGCCTTCGGCACGAGATCGGCCAGGGCCAGGGCAATTTCAGGCGGTTTTGCGGCGATCGGCATCAGGGGCAAGGTAGATCAATCTTCTTAAAGTGGGAACGCGGCAGCGTTCCGGCAGCGACAAAATTTTCCGATCAATATTTTCTTCACAACAGCTGCGCCCGTCAGTCGCCGGCCTCACCGGCCATTGAGAGCACGAAACGGCGGCGCAGCGCATACAGCGCTTCCAGCGCGGCGCGCGGACTCATCTGATCGGGATCGAGCTGCTCAAGCTCGGCCCTGAAGGCGTCACGCTCGTCGGGCTGCGCCGGGGCGGCGGAGAAAAGCGGCAAGGGCGCCGGCATGGGGGCGGTGCGTTCCGCAGCTTTCAGCAGGGTTTCCGCCCGTTTGGCGACATTTTCCGGCACCCCAGCCAGGCGCGCGACATGCACGCCCCAACTCCGCTGCGCCGCACCTCGGACCACTTCGTGCATGAACACCACCTCGCCCCGGAACTCCTTCACCCGCATCGTATGCGGCGTGAGCCGCGGCAGCGCCTCGGCCAACTGAAATAACTCATGGAAATGTGTAGCAAATATGGCGCGGCACCGGTTTCCGTTATGCAGCGTCTCCAACACCGCCTGGGCGATGGCGAGGCCGTCCCGCGTGCCGGTGCCGCGGCCGATCTCATCGACGATCACGAAGCTTTTCGGCCCTGCCTGATGCAAGATCGCCGCGGTCTCGATCATTTCCACCATGAAGGTGGAGCGGCCGGAGGCGAGATCGTCTGCAGCACCTACCCGAGAGAACAGCCGGTCCACCAGGCCGAGCCGCATTTCCTCCGCCGGCACCGGCAGCCCGGCCTGGGCCAGGATCACCAGCAGCGCGTTCTGCCGCAGGAAGGTGGATTTACCGGCCATGTTCGGGCCGGTCAGCAGCATCAGTCGCTGCTGGGCGGCAAGATCGCAATGATTGGGGATGAACCCTACCCCCGGCGGGAGCGCTGCCTCCACCACCGGATGCCGTCCGGATTTGATGAAAAAATCCTCCTCCGCTGTGAGGTCGGGGCAGCAGAAACGCTGGCTGGCGGCCAGCAGCGAAGCGGATTGCAGCACATCCAGCAGCGCCAGTGCATCGGCGCAGGCGGCCAGTGCATCGGCATGGCTGAGCACCTGCTTGACCAGCAAGGCGAAGACAATCTTTTCCCGCGCCGCCGCCCGTGCCGCCGCCTCGGCGATACGCTGGTCCAGCGTGGAGAGTTCCGGATGCGTGAACCGGGCGCCGTTGGCCATGCCCTGGCGCAGGATCAGCTCCGGGTTTTCCCGCAATTTTTCAGTGGCCGCGCTGGGTACCTCGATCACATAGCCGAGCTGCGCGTGATGGCGGATTTTTAAGGAAGCAACGCCGTAGCGCTGCGCCAGTTCGGTCTGGAAGCCAGCAATCACCTGCCTTGTATCGTCGCGCAGCCGCCGCTCGGCATCCAGTTCCGGATCGAAGCCAGCGGCAATGGCACCGCCATCATCCAGCCGCAGCGGCGCCGGCTCGGCCAGAGCGGCAAGCAGTGTTGCCTCCAGCCCCGGCGCCGGGTCGAGGGCGATGCGCGCGGTCTCCAGTAGGCTTGTGCCGGGCGGCACCAGCAACGCGGCCTGCCGGGCAATGCCGAGCCCGGCTGCGATCGCGACCAGATCGCGCGGGCCGGCCCGGCCGAGCGCAATCCGCCCGAGCGCGCGGGAAACATCCGGCGCGCCGCGCAGCACGCTGCGCAGCGGTTCGGCCTGGGCACTGTCACGCAAGGCAAGCCAGGCCATCTGCCGGTCCTGCAGGGGCGTCAGCTCGGTGAGCGGGGCGGCGAGCCAAGCCGCCAGCAATCTGGTGCCGGCGGCGGAGACGGTGCGTTTCACCGCAGCGAGCAGGCTCCCCGCCTCAGCCCCGCCCCGGCTGCCCAGAATTTCCAGGCTGGCACGGGTCGCCGCATCCATTGCCAGCTGCCCTGTGGCGCCCGCCGAAGCCGGGCGCGACAGACGCGGCATCGCGCCCATTTGCGTCGCGGCGATATAGGCCAGGACCTGGGCGGCGGCGAGCGCCTCGGCATCGGTGAAGGTGCCGAACGCATCGAGGCTGGCGGCCGCGAATTTTTCCGCGACCTCGCGCCTCGCCGCAGCGGCATTGGCCGGCATCTGCATGGCCAGGCGCAAGGTGGATACGCGGCGTGCGGCATAGGGACCAAGGTCGAGATCTTCCGGGGCGAGAATTTCCGCCGGGTCGAGCCGGCCGAGCACGGCGGCCAGGCCGGCCGCATCCACCGCCTGCGTCTCGAACAACCCGGTGGAAATATCCGCCCAGGCGAGGCCCAGCACCGCGCCATCCGACACCACGGCCAGCAGAAAATTCGCCCGCCCGGCCTCCAGCAACGACTCTTCCGTGAGCGTGCCGGGGGTTACCAGCCGCACCACGTCGCGCGTCAGCGGGCCCTTCGCCCCACGCGCCTTGGCCGCCGCCGGATCCTCCATCTGCTCGACGATAGCGACCCGAAAGCCGCGCCGGATCAGCCGCGCCAGATACATCTCCGCCTGCCCGACCGGCACGCCGCACATCGGCACAGGGCGGCCCTGATGCTGCCCCCTTGCGGTGAGCGCGATGTCCAGCGCCGCCGCCGCGGCCTGCGCATCGGCAAAAAACAGCTCGTAGAAATCTCCCATGCGGAAAAACAGCAGGGCGTCTTCGTGCCGGGCCTTGATGGCGAACCATTGCGCCATAGCGGGGCTCGCCCCTGCGGCATCGCTCGGCGTGATGGGCTGCGTCGGGGGGGGGAAGATGGGCTTCGTCATGAGCGGCTATTAAGCGGTTTCCGCCGCATCAGGCCAGGGTGCTTCCGGCCGCATCCTGGTCACCCTGCCGCCACCGTGATTTTGCCCCCATTCCGGGGCAAAACTTATGGAACAACGGCGCCGCCGGAGGATTCCACGCCGTTCCAGCCATAGACCTGCATATCGGCCGCCACAGCCTCGGCGAATTTTGCCGCGGGCAGCGGGCGATGGAACAGATAGCCCTGCGCCTGTGCGCAGCCATAAGAGCTCAGCAGCATCGCCTGCTCGCTGGTCTCAACCCCCTCCGCCGTGACGATCATGTTCATACGCTCGGCCAGACCGATGATCGCGAGAATGATTGAGCTGTCATCCTTCTCGTAGCCGAGATCACAGATGAAGGTGCGGTCGATCTTGATCTTGTCGAACGGGAACCGCCGCAGATAGCTGAGCGAGGAGTAGCCTGTGCCAAAATCGTCCAAGGCGATGCGTATCCCCTGGCCATGCAACGCCCAAAGCACCTCCACGCTCTGGCAGCTGGTTTCCAGCATTGTCGTCTCGGTGATCTCCAGTTCCAGGCGGTCAGGGCACAGGCCGGAGCCGTTCAGGGCTTTGGCAATCATCTCGACCAGGCCGGTTTCGTGGAACTGTAGGGGGGAAAGATTGACGGCAATGCTGATATGCTCGGGCCAGGTGGCCGCCTCCTCGCAGGCGCGCTGCAGCACCCATTCGCCGATCTGATCGATCAATCCCGCTTCCTCGGCAATGGTGATGAACTGGTCCGGAGCCAGCACACCACGTTCGGGGTGACGCCAGCGCAGCAGCGCCTCAGCGCCGATGATGCGCAGGTCGGTAAGATCGACGATCGGCTGGTATTCGATGGCAAATTCATCACGCTGCAGCGCCTGGCTCAACGCCGCTTGCAGCGTGCGCCGCTCCTGCAAGCGCTCGTCCATTTCCGTATCATAAAAACGCCAGATGCCGCGGCCGTCGGATTTTGCCCGGTACAGCGCGAGATCAGCGGCCTTCATCAGCGCGCTGGGGTGGCGCCCGTCCAGGGGCGCCCGGGAAATACCAATGCTGACGCCGATCTGAACCAGGCGCCCATCGAACTGATAGGGGCGCGAGACGCGCTCGACGAGGCGCGCCGCGACGGCGCTGATCTCTGCGGCATCGTCCGAAAGAACGATGATCGCAAACTCATCGCCACCGAGCCGGGCGGCGACATCCTTCTCCCGCAGACAGCCACGCAGCCGTTCGGCGACCGCGATCAGCACCGCATCGCCGGTGGCATGGCCCAGAGTGTCATTAACGAGCTTGAACTGGTCGAGATCGAGGCAGAGCAGCGCCACACCGTCCTCATCAGCATGGTTGCAGAGCTGGTGCAGCACCTCGTTGAACAACACCCGGTTCGCGAGCTTGGTCAGGCTGTCATGCCGGGCCAGGAAAGCAATCTGCTCCTGTTGGCGCCGCTGCCCGGTAATATCGGAACCGACGCCGTGATAGCCGGCGAAGCGGCCGAACTTATCAAGGATCGGCTTGCCGGTCAGCGACCAGTAATGCTCCTCCCCCTCAATGAGCACCGGAACGACCAGGTCGCGAAACGGCGAACGCTCCGCGATGGCACGCCGCAGCCGCTCGATCGACGAGCCGGACCGGTGCGGGTAAGCCCTGGCCTCGCCGAGCAGTGCGTCCGGGAACAGACCGGAAATGGTCGCCGCCGGGCGACGCACGACCTGCGCCAGGCGCTGGCTGACCCGCTGCAGCTCCATATTCGCATTGGTCTCCCACAACCAGTCGCTGGAATTTTCTTCAAAATCGCGGAGCAGCAATTTGATCAGCTCGCCATTTTCCTCCAACCGGATCGCGCCGATCACACGCTCGTTCAGCCGCTGATTAAGAAAAACGACACAAAACCCTGTCAGGACAATAAACGAGATGACGTTCAGCAAAACAAAAAGCTGCATCTCCTGGGTTGCGACAAGCGCCACCACAACGCCGATCGAAATTGGCAGCCAGTAGGCGATCGCACAGGAAAGCGGCGACAGCATGACCGGGATCGCCAAGCAGCCGACCATGATGCCGTAGAGCAGGCAGAGCTGGTTGTTGGTGTCGTGTTGCAGCAATACGAGCAGCAAGACTGACCACAGAACGCCGAGCAAGGCCATCAGCCGGGTCATCGTTCGAATATATGCGTTGGCGTCACGGGCAGTGGGATGGCGGCGAAACAGCCAGGCCTGCGCGCGATCGATCAACGCAAAATAGCAAACGGCGACCGCCAGCATGGTCATCCCGCGCCATAGCGCGCCGGGGGAGCCGCGGAAATTCAAAAACAACAGACCAACGGTAGAGAGGCCAAGCAACGAGATCGCGACAACGATGCGGCTGAAATCTTTAGCCTGCTCAAAGTTAAGGCGTTCAGTCAAATCCTCGGGGATAGACGTACGAAAAACAAATTTTTTCAGGACGAACCAGCTACGCCCTACCCGCTTCGCCAAGCGTCGCGGATAACCGGACCATTGGCGCCCCTCAATCCCGCGATCACGTGTGCCAATCGCTTGAATCGCCCCCCCCTGTTCCACCTGTCTTCCACTGGCAGGAACATCCCGACAGCGGCACTCTTTGTGCAACGTCACGTATGCCCGCTTTTCACACAATGCCAGCTTTAATTGATAAGGCGATTGCCCTGCGCCGGATCAAGCGTCTACAAAATTTTTTTTATCATCGGACTCAGGAAACTATATTTTCCTGCACAACATTAATTCATAAAAACAAAAATTAAGATGCCAATCCTTGGAGCCACGGCGTCCCGCCGCATGCTGACCAGCGATTACCTCGCGCTTTTACGCCACATTCTTTCGATATTAAAATGAAATTTACCTTGCACACCAAAAAACATTGCAGAACTTTCAATTTTCATTGCAATTTTTCTAAGGGGCTGTCGAAAATCCCTCAGCTGGAGGGAAAAGCCAATTCGGTCTTCCGGGCCCACTTCAGCCGACCAAGAAACTTACGATAGAATTAAAAATTTTGTTTAGTTGTCTGTTTTGCAATAATTTTAAGAGGAAATTTTATCATTTCTACTCTTGAACAGTCGATATTCTAGACCGTTTTGGGACACAATGACTACCATTCGCCGGAACTGTTACGTCAAATGCTCAGCAATCTGGCGAACAACATGAGCAAGACCGAGCACGCCTTCGCCTAAGAACAAAAACATTAGCGCCGTGCGCACCGGCATGGAGATGTGCAAGGAGTTCAGCGCCCAAAGGAGTTTCTGATCCACTTATGTTTTTCTTATTTTAAGGTCATCGCCGATCGATCTCTGCAAGTACAACAGTACGCCACGTTACCCGCGTTTATGTCGAAAAACCGATATCGAAACAGAAACATTACAGACGCTTCTGAAACAAGCAACAGCAATCGGACGGCTTCGATCTGAAGGGGAGGACGATTTGTACAAAATTTAAAACTCTGCGCGGGCATGTTTGCCCCCGCCTGTCCGGCGCCTGATCGGCTTAGGTTAAAGCTGGAAAGAAGCCGCTTTTTGGAAAAAGCGGCGCAAAAACTTTTGCGTTGGGCTGGGCCGGTGGCACCGAAACCAGCACAGCCCAGGAGCAGAAAATTTTCAGCTCCTTTTTTAAAGAAGCCTTCCCTTCGCCTTGCCTTAGAATGCGGCCAAAGCCGCCGGTTTCTCGCCACCTGCCATCCAGTTCAACAGCTCCACCATATGCACGGTCGGCACGCCGTCGCCGGAGAGCTGGGTCAGACAGCCGATATTGCCGGCGGCAATCACGTCCGGCGATTTCGCCTTCAGCGTATCCAGCTTGCGGCGCCGCAGGGTCGAGGCGATGTCCGGCTGCATGATGTTGTAGGTGCCGGCGGAGCCGCAGCAGAGATGCGCATCCTTCGGCTCCACCACGGTGAACCCAGCCTTGCGCAGCAGGGTTTTCGGCGCCGTGGTGATTTTCTGGCCGTGCTGCAGCGAGCAGGCGGCGTGATAGGCGACGGTCAGCTTCGGCGCGGCGCGGGAGGGCTGGTAGATTTTCAGCAGATATTCGGAAATATCCATGGCGAGTGACGAAATTTTTTCCGCGTCGGCGGCCATTGGGTCGTTGCGGAGCAGAAACCCGTAATCCTTCAGCACCGTACCGCAGCCAGAGGTGTTGACGATCACCGCATCCAGCCCGCCATTTTTTATCTCCCCCATCCAGGCGGCGACGTTTCGCTTCGCCGCGGTCAGCGCCTCCTCGTGCCGGCCCATATGGTGCACCAGCGCACCGCAGCAGCCGGAGGCAGCGGGGATGATGACCTCGATGCCGAGCCGGTTGAGCAAGGAGATGGTCGCATCGTTGATCGATGGGCCGATCGCCTGCTGCGCGCAGCCGGCCAGCAAGGCGACACGTCCCTTCCGCTCGCCCACGGCTTTATGCACGGTGCCTTCCAGCGTCTGCAACGGCGCCATTTTTTCCGGCGCCAGCTTCAGCATGGCGCTCACGCGCTTGGCGAACATGCTCTCCCCGGCGAACAGGAATTCCAACGGCCTGCCCAGCCTGGCCAGTTGCAACGCCGCGCGCATACGCTTCGGGTAAGGCAGCACCTGCGCCAATACGTTGCGCAGGAAACGGTCGGTCAGCGGGCGCTTGTACGTTTTTTCCACATGCACGCGGGCATGGTCGATCAGGTGCATGTAGTACACGCCGGAGGGGCAGGTCGTCATGCAGGACAGGCAGGAGAGGCAGCGGTCGATATGCAGCACCTCCTCCTCCCCGGCCGGACGGTTGTTCTCCAGCATGTCCTTGATCAGGTAGATGCGCCCGCGTGGCGAATCCAGCTCGTCGCCGAGGGTCACGAAGGTCGGGCAGGTCGCGGTGCACAGCCCGCAATGCACGCAGGTGCGCAGGATGTCGTTGGCGACCTTGATCTCCGGGTCGGCGAGCTGGTTCTCGGTAAAATTGGTTTGCATGGTTCAGGCAGCCCGCAATTTCAGGGGGTTAAAAATGCCGCGCGGATCGAAACTCTGCTGCACACGGCGGCGCAGCGCGGCCATGGCGGCGGTTTCCGGCGGCACGACATCGACGGCGGCGCGCAGCGGCTCCGGGGCGCGCATCAGCCACCACACGCCATGCGTGGCGCGCGCCGCGGCGCAGACCGCCTCATGGGTCTTCTGGTCCGCGGGGCCGGAGAGCCAGACAAGCCCGCCACCCCAATCCAGAAAACCGCTGACGCCATGGCCGCTCAGCGCCTCCAGCACACCCGGCCCCGCCGACGGGGCGACGGAGACGCGCCACAAAGCCTCGCCCGGCGGCAGCATGCGGCAGTCGCGAATGTCGCGCCATAATTCCTGGCTCGCCTCGGTACCGAGAATCTCGGTCGCACCGAGCTGGGTTGCGAGGGCCTGGCAACGGTATTGCACCGAAGGCGCAAAATCCTCGATGCGCAGCACCGCTTTTTGCGTTGCCGGCAGATAGGCGGCGCCACTCACGGAGAACGGCGAGCCCAACCCGGCGCTGAGCGCCTTCACCGCCGCCCGCGCGTCCAGCCCGTGCAGCACCACCGTACCGGTGGCCTCGCTGCACGGCGCGACCTTGAAGGTCACCTCGGTGATCACCGCCAGCGTGCCGAAACTGCCGGTAACCAGCTTGGCAATGTCGAGCCCGGTGACGTTCTTCAGCACCCGGCCACCGAAATTCAGGATCTCACCGCTGCCGTTGATGATGCGCACGCCAAGCACATGGTCGCGCATCGCCCCGCCATTGATACGGCGCGGGCCGGACACGTTGGCCGCGACCACACCGCCGATCGTCTGCTCCTCGCCGAACAGATGCGAGGATTCAGCGATCAGCTGCTGGCCGCGCGCGGCCAGCACCGACTCGATCTCCGAGAGGCGCGTGCCGGCGCGGGCACTCATCACCAGCTCGTTCGGCGCGTACAGGGTAATGCCGGTCAGCGCCGCCGTGCTCAGCGTCTCGGCCGCCTGCACCGGGCGCAGCATGGCGCTCTTCGTGCCGTTGCCCTGGATCAGCAGTGGTCCCGAGACACCCTGCACCATAGTGGCGAGTTCCGCTTCCGTCTGCGGCAGCATCATAGCGGGAACACCTTCGAAGGGTTGAGCAGCCAGTCAGGGTCGAACGCGCTCTTGATCCGCCGCATCTGGTCCAGTTCCGGTTTGGTGAATTGCTTGGTCATCAGATCCCGTTTTTCGATGCCGACGCCGTGCTCGCCGGTCAGGCAGCCGCCGACCTCGACGCACAAAGTGAGAATTTCCGCGCCGAACGCCTCCGCCCGGGCGAAGCTGTCCGGGTCGTTGGCGTTGAACATGATCAGCGGATGCAGATTGCCGTCGCCCGCATGGAAAATATTGGCGACCTTGAGCTTGTAGGACTCGCTCATCTCGCCGATGCGCCGCAGCACCTCCGGCAGGCGGCCGGTGGGGATGGTGCCGTCCATGCACAGATAATCCGGCGAGATCCGCCCAACCGCGCCGAACGCCCCCTTGCGCCCCTTCCAGATCGCCGCCGATTCCTCTGCGGTCTCAGAAACGCGCATGGAGAGCGGCGCGAAACGCTCGCAGATCTCGCGTATGCGCCGCAGCATGTCGGTCTGCTCGTCCTCCGAGCCCTCGACCTCGATGATCAGCAGCGCCTCTGCATCCAGCGGGTAGCCGGCATGGGCAAAAGCCTCGCAGGCATGGATCGCGGGCCTGTCCATGAATTCCAGCGCGACAGGGATAATGCCCGAGGAGATGATGGCATCGACGCACTGCCCGGCGATCTCGTTACTGGCAAAGCCCGCCAGCATGGCCCGCGCGCCCTCGGGCGAACGCAGGATGCGTACGGTAACCTCGGTAAGGATGCCGAGCTGTCCTTCCGCCCCGGTGATCAGCCCCAGCCAATCATAGCCGGCGGCGTCGCAATGCTTGCCGCCGATCTCCAGCACCTCGCCCTCGACCGTGACGAGTTGCAGGCCGAGCAGGTTATTCGCGGTGACACCGTATTTCAGGCAATGCGCACCGCCGGAATTCATACCGACATTGCCGCCGATCATGCAGGCGAGCTGGCTGGACGGGTCAGGCGCGTAGAAAAACCCGTCATCGGCGACGGCGTTGGTGATGCCGATATTGGTCACGCCAGGCTGCACCACGGCGTAGCGGTCAGCGTAGTTGATCTCAACAATGCTGTTCATGCGCATCATGCCGACCACCACCGCATCGGCCAGCGGCAGCGCGCCGCCGGAGAGCGAGGTGCCGGCGCCGCGCGGGATCACCCGCAGGCCATGCGCCGAGCAGAATTTCATGATCGCCACAACCTGCGCCTCGGTTTCCGGCAGCACCACCACGAGCGGGGTCTGGCGGTAGGCGGACAGGCCGTCTGTTTCATAGGGTTTGATCGAAATCTTGTCCTGGATCACCGCCCGCGCGGGCAGGATGTGCAGGAGTCCCGCCACCAATTCGGCGCGGTGGGCTAAAATTTCGGCCTTTGGATCTGGTTGTCGCATGTTCCGTTCCTCCTCGAGCCGGATTCGTCAGTTGGACCTTCGCGGCCAATCTCGGCATTATTTTGCATTTGGCAATGCCTTATCCGGCATTTCATGACATGACCGGCGCATCGCGGCGGCGGCCGGACGGGGCCGGCGCGACCCGCCAGTATGGAACCGCGCGGAGCAACCCGCAAGACGCAAAAAACCCGGCCGAAGCCGGGTTTTTTAACAGACGAATCGAGAAGAACGGGATTAGCCTTGACGGGCTTTCATCCGCGGGTTCTTTTTGTTGATGACGTAGACCCGGCCATGGCGACGCACGACGCGGCAATTCTTGTCGCGAGCTTTCGCGGACTTCAGGGAGTTACGGATCTTCATCACAAGCTCTCGGGTAAAATGTTTAATTGGTGGCGCGATATGCCGGGCGGGGCCGGCAATGTCAACCCGCCACCCCCGATTTCGATGTCATGAAAGGGTCATTCGCCTTGGCTGCCATTCCCCTGTTGAAAGCCTGTTCGGCGGCGGAGGCCGTCGATTTGCCACGGAGCAGAGAGATATGAAGATCAGTTTCGTCGTTCCTGCCTATAACGAACAGGCCCTTTTGACCCGCTCTCTGACCGCCATCCGCGACGAGATCCAACGGGCAGGCCAGGTACTGGGACAGGACGCGGAAATTATCGTGGTGAACAATGCCAGCACCGACCGCACCCGCGAGGTTGCCGAGGCGGTGGAGGGCGTGGTGGTGGTGGACGAGCCGCGCAAGGGCCTGGTGCAGGCGCGCTGGACCGGATTCGAGGCTTCCACGGGCGAATTGATCGCCAATATCGACGCCGATACGGTCATTCCGAAGGGCTGGCTGACCGAGGTGCTGCGCCAGTTCGGGCGCGGCCCGAAGCTGGTCGCCCTGTCCGGCCCTTATATCTATTACGGTGTGCCGAAGCGGGTGAACATTGTGGTCGGCGCCTATTACAGGCTGGCCTTCACCATGTATCTGTTCAACCGTTTCGTGTTGAATGTCGGCTCCATGCTGCAAGGCGGCAATTTCGTGGTGAAACGCGCGGCGATGCTGAAGCTCGGCAACCCGGATCTACGCTTCTCTTTCTACGGCGAGGATACCGACATGGCGCGACGGCTCTCCAAGGTGGGCGGCGTGAAATTCACCTTCCGCCTGCCCGCCGAGTTGTCCGGGCGGCGCCTCGTCGGCGAAGGCGTGTTCACCATCGGCCTGCGCTATTCGATGAATTTCTTCTGGGCGACTTTCCGCAAGAAGCCGTTCACCGAGGAATGGCGCGACATCCGCGAAGAGATGTCCTGACCCAGGAAAGCAGCCGCTTTTTTGAAAAAAGCGGCTCAAAAAACTTTTATTCGCCTGGGACTGTGGCATTGAAACCAGCACGGCACAGTTTAAAAGAAGTTTTTTGCTTCTTTTTTTCAAAAAAGAAGCCTTCCTCTGTGCTTCGGGGCACAAAATTGACATCCGTGCCGATCCGGTAAACGTTTCGGTCTCATGAGCGTGTCCTTGTCCCGCGTCGGCTTCCTGGTCACCTGCTTCCTGCTGCCGGGGCTGATCGGCACTTTCGCCAGTTTTTCGATTCCCGCGCCGGTGGTCGATGAGATGCATCAGCATGAAGCCCTGCAGGCGGTGCTCCTGGCGCCGACAGCGGTGGCGCAGCGCACGGCGATCGGCCGCCTTCCCAATGACGTGGACGCCGATACCGCGGCCCTGGTCGCCAATGGCCAGGGGCCGATCGCCACGCGCATCGCTGCGGCGGAAGCCAACATGCATCAGGAGGTCATCAGACAGGCGCGCGACGAAGCCTACCGGATCCGGCTGATGGTGATCAGCATCACCACCTTCTGCGCGCTGCTCGGCGTGGCGCTTCTGGTAGGCGGGCGGCAGTGACCGGCGGCCGCCCAGCCTCCTGCGGCCATGTCGCCTCCTATTATGCCGCCACGGCGCACCGGCAGGATTCGCGCCCTGCCCTGCACGGCCCGGAACAGGCCGATATCTGTGTCATCGGCGCCGGGTTCACCGGCATTTCCGCGGCGCTGGAACTGGCCGAGCGCGGCTTTTCCGTCATCGTGCTGGAGGCCGTACGAGTCGGATTTGGTGCATCGGGGCGCAATGGCGGGCAGATCGTCAACGGCTATTCCCGCCCGCTCGACGTGATCACGGCGCGCTACGGGGCGGCGGCCGGGCGCGCGATCGGCGCCATGGCGCTGGAGGGCGGCGAGATCATCCGGGCGCGGGTGAAAAAATACGCGATCGACTGCGATCTCAGGCCGGGCGGGCTGTTCGCCGCTCTGTCGCCCAGGCAGATGCAGCATCTTGAGCACGAGCAGCGCGTCTGGGCCGCACATGGGCATACCAGCCTCACGCTGCTGGACCGCGCGCAGGTGGCGTCACACGTGGCCACCACGCGCTATGCCGGCGGCATGCTGGACCCGCTGGGCGGGCATCTGCACCCGCTCAACCTGGTGCAGGGCGAAGCTGCGGCGCTGGAGTCGCTGGGCGGGCGGATTTTCGAGAACAGCCGCGTGCTCGATGTCGAGACCGGGCCGGCCCCGGTGGTGCGCACGGCGCAGGGCGAGGTGCGGGCGAAATATGTGCTGGTCTGCGGCAATGCCTATATCGGCGACCTGCTGCCGGAGCTGGGCGGCAAGATCATGCCGGTCTCGACCCAGATCCTGGCCACCGAGCCGCTCGGCGCGCTGGCGGAAGCGCTGCTGCCCTCGAATGTCTGCGTCGAGGACTGCAATTACGTGCTGGATTATTTCCGGCGCAGCGCCGATGGGCGCATCCTGTATGGTGGTGGCCTCGTTTATGGCGGGCAGGATCCGGCCATCATCCGCAAAAAAATCTTACCCCTGATGCTGAAAACCTTCCCCGCGCTAAGGGATAAAAAAATCGACTATGCCTGGAGCGGCAATTTCGCGCTCACCCTCACGCGATTTCCACAGATCGGGCGGCTGTCGCCACATGTGTATTTCAGCCATGGGGATAGCGGCCATGGCGTGACCACCACGCATCTGCTCGGCAAATTGCTGGGTGAGGCGGTGGCGGGCATGGCCTCGCGCTTCGATGTTTTCGCCGCCCTGCCCTACTATCCCTTTCCCGGCGGCAAGGCGTTGCGCGTGCCGCTCACGGTGCTGGGCTCCTGGTATTATCGGTTCCGCGACAAAATGGGATTTTAGAAAGAAGCCGCTTTTAAAAAAGCGGCGCAAAAATTTTTGCTCCTCTGGGCCTGTGGCAGCGAAACCAGCCCGGCCCAGTTTAAAAAAGTTTTTGCTTCTTTTTTTCAAAAAAGAAGCCCTTCCCTTCACTTAATCCCAGCGCTTCACGCCGAGCGGCGAGCGCTGAGCGCCGTTGCCAGCGTGCCTTCGTCCAGCACTTCCAGTGCCCCGCCCATCGGCACGCCCTGCGCCAGGCGTGAGACCGGAATGCCCAGCGGCTTGAGTTTTTCCACCAGATAATGGCCGGTGGCCGCCCCCTCCACCGTGGCGGGGAGTGCGAGGATCACTTCCGCCGGCGGGGCTTCGCGCAGCCTGGCCAGCAGCGGCGCGATGGCGAGATCCTCCGGCCCGCGCCCGGCCAGAGCTGAGAGCGAGCCGCCCAACACGTGATAGCTGCCGCGATAGATCAACGCGCGTTCCAGCGCCCAGAGGTCCGCCACGCTCTCCACCACGCAGATTTTTGCTTCACGGTCATGCGCGGCGCAGATCATGCATGGATCGCAGCTGTCGAGATTGCCGCAAACCGAGCAGGTGCGTACGGTCTCGGCGGCGGCGCGCAGCGCCTCGGCCAGAGGCAGAAGCCGCGTCTCGCGCTCGCGCAGCAATTTGAGCACGATCCGCCGGGCGCTGCGGGGGCCGAGCCCCGGCAGCCTGCCGAACAGAGCGATCAGCCGCTCGAGTTCGGGTCCCCCCATGGTTAGAGCTTGATCGGATGAGATCGAAACAAGGAGCTGCCGCTTTTTTGAAAAAAAGCGGCGCAAAAAACTTTTGCTTCCTCTGGGACTGTGGCGTTGAAACCAGCACCTCCCAGATTAAAAAAGTTTTTTTGCTTCTTTTTTTTTCAAAAAAAGAAGCACTTCCCCTCGCTTCAACATGACTTGCCCTGAACCTATCACCGTTAGAAGGGCAGCTTCAGCCCCGCCGGCAGGCTCATGCCGCCCGTGGCGTTCTTCATTTCCGCTTCCGCGATCTGATCAATCTTCGCCTTGGCATCGTTATGCGCGGCAAGGATCAGGTCTTCCAGCATTTCGATCTCGGCGGGATCGGCCAGCTTTGGGTCGACCTTGACGCGCTTCATCGCGCCCTTGCCGTTCATCGTGATCTGCACGAGCCCGGCGCCGGACACGCCGACGACCTCGGCGGCGTCAAGCTTGGCCTGCATCTCGGCCATTTTCTGCTGCATCTGTTGGGCCTGCTTCATCAGCCCGGCGATATTCTTCATTCGTCATCTCCTTCGTAGAGTTCGTCCGGCGGCGCGAAGGCCGCCCAGTCTGCCGGCAATTCCGGTTCTTCCTCGAGCGGCGGTGCCTGTGCCTCGATTTTCGCGCCCGGAAAAGTCTCCAGGATCGCTTGCACCAGCGGATGGTCGATGGCCGATTGCCTGGCCGCATCGGCGGCCGCACCTTCCGCTGCATCGATGGTCGGCTCGCCCGGCGCGTTGGACAGAGCAATGGTCCAGCGCCGGTTGGTCTCGGCCTCCAGCAGCGCCGCGAGCTTTTGCGCGAGGTCGCGCGGCGCGTGCGACTCCAGCCGCATTTCGATGACCGGCGGCGCGAAGCGCACCAGATGCACCGACTGACGCAGATGCGCATACAGCATGGCGTCACGCCGCGCCGAGGCCAGCGCCACGACGTCGTTGAACGTGATGGTCCGCGGCGCGGCGACGGCCGCCATCATGGCGCCGCCATTGGCCACAGCACGCGCCGCTCCGCCGCCGGACGGGCCAGGCGCCGGCGCGCCGTTGGCAACGCCCCCGCTTTCGGTGATGCGGCGGAGCAACTCGCCGGGCGGCGGCATATCAGCGACATGGCAAAGGCGGATCAGGATCATCTCCGCCGCGGCGCGGCGGTCCGGTGCGGCCTCCACCTCCTGTACGCCCTTCAGCAGCATCTGCCAGAGCCGGCCGAGGAAGGGGATGCTCAGCATGCCGGCCAGTGCCGCACCGCGGGTACGCTCGGCCTCCGGCAGCGTGGCGCTGGCAGTGAGTGCGGGCACGGATTTCAGGCGCGTGAGCAGATGCGCGAGGCCGAGCAGGTCGGCGAGCAGCACACCGAGATCGGCGCCGCGCTCATAGGCGCCATCGGCGATGGCGAGCGCCTTCGCGGCATCACCCGCCACCACCGCCTCCATCAGGTCGAACACATAGGAGCGGTCGGCAAGGCCCAGCATATCCGCGACCATCTCGGCGGAGATTTCGCTGTCATCCTCGGTGCCGCGGGCGATTGCCTGGTCGAGGAGCGAAAGACCGTCACGCACCGAGCCGTCGGCGGCACGGGCGATATGCTCGAGCGCCCCGGCGGCAATCGCGACATTCTCCCGCTGCGCGATGCGGGTGAAATGCGCGGCAAGCTCGGCGACCGCGACGCGGCGCAGGTCGAAACGCTGGCAGCGCGACAGCACGGTGACCGGCACTTTGCGGATCTCGGTCGTCGCCAGCACGAATTTGATATGCGGCGGCGGCTCCTCCAGCGTCTTCAACAGCGCGTTGAAGGCGTTGCGCGAGAGCATGTGCACTTCGTCGATGATGAAAATCTTCATCCGCGCGGAGAGCGGGCGGAAGCGCGTCGCCTCGATGATCTCGCGCACATCCTCCACACCGGTATTCGAAGCGGCGTCCATCTCCACCACGTCTGGATGCCGGTCGGCGAGGATGGCGATACAGTTCTCACACACGCCGCACGGGTCAGGCGTGGGGCCGCCCTGCCCGCCCGGCCCGGTGCAGTTGAGGGCACGGGCGAGGATGCGGGCGGTGGTGGTCTTGCCGACGCCACGCACACCGGTGAGCATGAAGGCATGGGCGATGCGGTTCATCGCGAAGGCGTTGCGCAGGGTGCGCACCAGCGCCTCCTGGCCGATCAGGTCATCGAATGTTTTCGGGCGGTATTTACGGGCAAGAACGCGGTAAGCCGCAGCCTTGGGCGCTTCCGGCTCCTCGCCGAACAACGAAGGACCAACAGAAGCCGGCGCCGATTCATCTTCAAACAAACCAGCCATGCGCGGCCAAAACACCTTTGCTTAACGGGTGGGAGGCCGGACAACGACCCATACGGAAACTCGTTGCGGCTGCTGCCTTCCGGCCCTGACCGGGTTGGCGAGGCGCATGTCCGATGCCGACCTCCCGACGTGATTATCCATGGTTCCGGGCAATCCCGCAAGGTTGCATCGCGACACGGCTCCTGCCACTTGTTTTTAAATGCAGCGGATCATGCCCAGCCAGCCCAACGCCTATACCGGCGGTACCCTCGACCGCGCCGCGCATCGGCGCACCGACGAGGCCTGGCTCTCCGCCGCCCGGCACGATTCGCGCAGCCGCTTCGCGCTGTTCTGGCGCGGTGATGCCCTGATCGAGGCCGGTGAGACGCCGGCGGCCGCACTGGTCTCCCGCCCCGCTCTCAACGACGCGCCCTGGGTGTTCCTCGGCCTGCAGAACGAAACGCCGTTATTTGCCGCCGATCTGTCGGCGCTGGACGATCCCAGCGCGGTGCTGGGCGAGACGCGCGGCACCTTCACCGACATGCGCAGCCTGACCACACTTCTGCAAGCCGACGACGCGACGATTCTGGCGACGGCGCGCGGCATGCTGCACTGGCGCGCGCAAACCAAATTCTGCGCCCGCTGCGGCGCGCCGACCGTGCCTGTGCGCGGCGGCTACGTGCTGAAATGCACGGCGCAAGGCACCGAACATTTTCCGCGCAGCGATCCGGCGGTGATCATGCTGGTGACCAAGGGCGAACGCGTGCTGCTCGGCCAGTCGCATAAATTCCCGCTCGAACGGAACATGTATTCGACCCTGGCCGGCTTCGTAGAGCCGGGCGAGAGCCTGGAAGACTCGGTCCGGCGCGAGGTGTTCGAGGAAGTCGGGGTGCAGATCGGCGACGTAGAATATCATTCCAGCCAGCCCTGGCCGTTCCCCGCCTCGCTGATGCTCGGCTACTACGCCGAGGCACTGACCGAAGAGATCGTGCTCGAGACAGAGGAAATGCGCGACGCTCGCTGGTACACGCGCGAGGAAATCGAGCACCATCGCGACCTTGGTTTCAACCTGCCGCGGCATGATTCGATCGCACGGCGGCTGATCGAGGATTGGCTGGCGCAGACCGCGCCGCGCTGACCCGGCCTCCGGTACCGCGCAAATAAAAATGCAGGGGCGTGCCCCTGCATTTTTTTGGCCACGATAATGCGGCGCGGCCCTTAGTTGATGGTCGGCTCGCCGGGGCTCGTCAGCGAGGTGGTCTCGGGCGCGTCCATGGTCGGGGCGATCGGCTCCGGCATTTTCACGAGGCGCGGCTTGCGGACGGCGGCTTTTTTCAGCGCCGGCTTGGCGGCCGGCTTCTTCGCGGCAACGGTCTTCTTCGGCGCAGCGGCCTTCTTGGCGACCGGCTTCTTCGCCACGGCAGCCGTCTTCTTCACGGCCACGGTCTTCTTCGCCACCGGCTTCTTGGCGGCGGCGGTCTTCTTCACGGTCGAGGTCTTCTTCGCCGTCACAGCCTTCTTCGCGGCAGCGGTCTTCTTTGCCACCGGCTTCTTCGCCACGGCGGTCTTCTTCGCGGCTACCGTCTTCTTCGCCGTCACAGCCTTTTTCGCGGCGGCGGTGGTCTTCTTCGCCACCGGCTTCTTCGCCGCGGCGGTCTTCTTCACGGCCGCGGTCTTCTTCGTCGCGGCGGCGGTCTTCTTCGCGACCGGCTTCTTCGCCGTTGCGGTCTTCTTGACGGTTGCCGTCTTCTTGGCGGCGGCGGTCGTCTTCTTCGGCGCGGCCTTCTTCGCCGCCGGCTTCTTCACGGCAGCTTTCTTAACAGCCGGTTTTTTCACGGCAGCTTTCTTTGCTGCCGGCTTCTTGGCAGCGGTCTTCTTGGCGGCGGCCCGCACAGCCAGAGGCTGTGCTGTCGTCTTGGTGGTATCGTCTGCGGTCACGAGGGGTTACTCCTTCGTTCAAGATGTTGAAGATCGGTCAATGGCATCCGACGCGGGATGTTATTCGCACGGTCTCGGACCGTCCTTCTTGTTCGCGTGCGGGGCCTCTTGACCGATGCGGTGTTGACTCGGTTGCGGCGCGAATCGCGCGACGCACGCAAGAATCGCTATTCCGCTCCTCTTTGTACGCTGTCAACAAAAAGCATCATGGAACACGTGAATTCTATCATTTTTTTTCTGTCATATGCTGAAAAATCACGCCGCGAAGATTTTCCGCCGCGTTTGGTCACGTGATCAACGTCGAAAATCGCGTTCCTAAGCTGCAATGAAATCTCCAACGGCAGGCTGAGAGGATCTTCCGCGTGCCGGCGCCATGGCAATTTTGGCAACCGCCGCCACCATTTCATTTTCGGACTGTAATCCTGCCCGGAAATAAGTTGAATTCGCAGAGATTGCGGTGGCTAATACGGGTATGAACAGACCGCCCTCAGAGGATCCGGAGTTCGAACGCTGGCCGCCGCCGCATGCCGTGCCGCAACCCGCAGGGATCATGCCGGCATGGCCGCTCACAATCTGGCGCGGACTCTGCGGGCACTGCCCACAATGCGGCAAAGCCCCGATCTTCGATGGCTATCTCAAGGTCCATAAAACCTGCCTGAACTGCGCAGCGCCTTTGGGCGACATGCCGGCGGACGACGCACCGCCTTACGTCGCCATGCTGGTGGTGCTGCATTTTGTGGCGCTGTTTGTCGTGCTTTTCTTCAAGGGATATTATCGCCCCAGCCTGATCATGGCAGGTTTCCTGCTGCTGCTTCTGGCCGCCGCCTGCATGATCGCCTTGCGCCTGGCCAAGGGCGCGATCATCGCCATCCTGCTTAAGCTTGGTCTGAAGCGAGAGGTTCGAAATGGCTGAATCCACCGGCCGGCTGACGCGCATCGTGATCGAGGGCGAACCGTTGCACCGCATCTCCGCCATGCAGGCGGCGGACCGGGAACAGGCGGTGATGGATCTGCAGGGAGAGAACGAGTTTTTTCCCATCAGCCAGCCCGCATTGCAGAGCGTCCTGCACCTGTCGACACAGGAAGGCCGGCTGGTCTTCGATATCCGCAATGCAGAGGACGAGCCGGTGATTGCCGTGATGCTGGCGCTGGGCCCATTCAAAATGCTGATCAAGGACTATCAGATGCTGCTGGATTCCTATGCCAGCGCCGTGGCCGAAGGGCGCGAGGCGCGGATTCAGGCGATCGATATGGGACGGCGCGGCCTGCATAATGAGGGCGCGGAGCTGATGATGGCCCGGCTGGCGGGCAAGGTGGTGATTGATTTTGCCACCGCGCGGCGCTTATTCACCCTGGTCTGCGCGCTGCACCAGAAACTATAGGATTGTTTGCGATGAAAATTGACGGCACCCCCTTCCGCTCGATCTGGGTGGATGAAACGGATCATTGGTCGGTCCGCATCATCGACCAGACCAAGCTGCCCTGGGCTATCGATATCGTCCGTCTCACCACGATGGAAGCGGTGGCCCATGCGATCAAGGCGATGCTGGTGCGCGGCGCGCCGCTGATCGGCGCGACGGCGGCCTACGGTGTGGCGCTGGCGATGCGGGCCGGCAGTTCCGATGCCGCACTCGCCCAGGCGGTCGCCGTGCTCGGCGCGACGCGTCCCACCGCGATCAACCTGCGCTGGGCGCTGGCGCGCATGGAGGCAAAGCTCAAGCCGCTTGGCAACGCCGCGCGCACCGCCGCCGCCTATGAGGAGGCCGCGGTGATCTGCGACGAGGATGTCGCGACCAACCAGGCGATCGGCAAGCACGGCCTGTCATTGATCGAGGCACGCGCGTCGAAGCGCCGGTCGGTGAACGTGCTGACGCATTGCAATGCCGGCTGGATCGCCACGGTCGACTGGGGCACGGCGCTGGCGCCGATCTACATGGCGCATGATGCCGGCATCGACGTGCATGTCTGGGTGGAAGAGACCCGGCCGCGCAACCAGGGCGCCTCGCTCACGGCCTGGGAACTCGGCAAACACGGCGTGAAACACACGGTGATTTCCGACAATGCCGGCGGCCATATGATGCAGCGCGGCGATGTGGACCTGGTCATCGTCGGCACCGACCGGGTGACGCGCAATGGCGATGTCGCCAACAAGATCGGGACCTACCTGAAGGCGCTGGCGGCGCGGGACAATGGCGTGCCGTTCTGGGTCGCGCTCCCCTCCTCCACCATCGACTGGACGATCGGCGACGGGCTCTCTGACATTCCCATCGAGGAACGCGCCGCGACCGAAGTGACGACCATGACCGGCCGCGCGCTCGACGGCTCGATCGCCACTATCCGCGTGGTGCCGAAAGACAGCCCGGCGGCGAATCCCGCCTTCGACGTAACGCCGGCGCGGCTCGTCTCCGGCCTGATCACCGAGCGCGGCTTGTGCGCCGCGAACGAGACCGCATTGCGCGAGATGTTCCGCGACCTTGCGTAAAAGCCTGTTGCTGCTGCTGGCGCTGGGCGGTTGCGTGGCGCCGGACGCACACGCCCCGCCTTTCGCCCGCCTGCCCTACGCGCCGTTCTCGCGCAGCACCGCGGTCGCCATCGCCACCGATGAATGGCGGCTCTGGGGCATGCGCGTGGACGACAATAACGACGCCGGCTACGTGCAGACCGACGCCACCATGGGCGAGCGCCAGCCCGGGCTGTGGCAGCGTGTCGGCGAATATTGGTGGGAAGGCATGAATGCCGGCGAGCCGGATGCGCGCTGGACCGGCAAGCATGACGGCCGGGGCAAGGTGTTTCCGGTGCCGGTGAACGGCGACTATGCTTGGTCGGCGGCGTTTATTTCCTATGTCATGCGCATCGCCGGCGCGGGTGCTGCGTTTCCCTACGCGCCGGACCACGCCACCTATATCAACTACGCCGCCCGCGCGGCGAAAGGCGAGATCCGCGACCCGCTGCTGATCGCGGAAAATCCCCAAACCTACGCACCAAGGCTTGGCGATCTGGTCTGCCTGGGCCGCGACCAGGCGCGCAATCTCACTTTCGCCGACCTGCCGACCGCGCATAGCTTCCCCGCGCATTGCGGCATCGTCACGGCCGGCGGTCCGGATACGCTCAGCATCATCGGCGGCAATGTCGAGGATGCGGTAACGCTCGAGCATCTGCACACCAACGATGCCGGCGCGTTGCGCGGCAACCGGGAGAACTGGTTCGTGGTGTTGCGGGTGATGTATAAGGAGTAAAGTGGTTCTTTTTTGAAAAAAGAACCAAAAAACTTTTGGCCTTTGGGTCACGGGCTGTACCGGCGAAACAGCCCATGACCCAGAGTAGAAAAGTTTTTTTGCTTCTTTTTGTTCACAAAAAGAAGCGCTGCCTCACCGCGCCGTCTGGCCGAACAGCAACGCCTGCGATTCCCTGGTCACAGTCGGGGTCACGTTCACGGTTTGCGCCACCGCATAAGCGCGCTGCACGGCCGGCCGCGCGGCAATGCTCTCAAACCAGCGTTTCAGATGCGGAAACGCGTCGAGATCCTGCTGCTGCCGCTCATACGGAACGATCCAGGGATAGCAGGCCATATCCGCGATCGAATAAGTGCCGGCGATGAACTCCCGATCCGCCAGACGCTTGTTCAGCACGCCGTAAAGACGGTTCGTCTCTTTTATATAGCGCTCCATCGCGTAGGGAATGCGCTCGGGCGCATACTGCACGAAGTGGTGGTTCTGCCCGGCCATCGGCCCCAGCCCTCCCATCTGCCAATACAGCCATTGCAGCGCATCGTAGCGGCCGCGCAGATCGGCTGGCAGGAATTTCTGCTCCTTCTCGGCGAGATATTGGAGGATCGCCCCGGATTCAAAAAGGCTGATCGGCGCGCCGCCATCGACAGGCTTGGTATCGACGATCGCCGGAATGCGGTTGT
Organism: uncultured Pseudomonadota bacterium; assembly: GCA_963780465.1. Taxonomy (GTDB): domain Bacteria; phylum Pseudomonadota; class Alphaproteobacteria; order Acetobacterales; family Acetobacteraceae; genus Acidocella. The sequence goes on along the minus strand of CAWACI010000003.1, from coordinate 109,908 downwards.
TCGGCGCGATCGCCAAAAATTCCGGGGCGAACTGCTCTCCCTTGCTGATATTGATCGGAATGATCTTGTAGGCGAGCCCCGCCTCTTCGAGGAAAATCGTGACTTTGTGGCCGTTCGGCGTGGTCCAGTAGGAAAGCTCAATCATCAACGGTGCTCCATCAGGCTAGGGATTTTGATGCCATTTCGTAAGTGTTGCGGCTCAGCGCCTCGCGGCCAAGAATACGTTCCAGTTCGGCCTTCATCAGCCCCTGGCGCGTCGCATCATAACGGCGCCAGCTGCCCATGGCGGTGACGAGACGCGCCGCGATCTGCGGGTTTTTCTCATCCAGTGCGATGACCGTGTCCGCCAGAAGCTTGTAGCCCTCGCCGGAAATGGCGTGGAATTTTGCCGGGTTGCCGGTGAAGGCACCGATCAGCGAACGCACGCGGTTCGGGTTGCGCAGGTCGAAATCGGCATGCCGGGTCAGCGCCTGAACGCGGGGCAGCGTGTCCGGCGCGCCGGCCCGGGCCTGCACCGCGAACCACTTGTCCAGCACCAGCGCGTTGCTCTTCCACTGCGCATAGAAGGCATCGAAAGCCTTGTCGCGGCTTTCATCCACCAGCTCGGCCAGGTTGGCGAGTGCGGCCAGACGGTCGGTCATGTTGGTACTGGCCTGGTATTGCAGCAAAGCCAGCGCGGTGTCGCCGGCGGCACAGAGATAGCCAAGTGCGGTGTTCTTCATCGCCCGGCGCGCCATTGCCGGCCCGGACATATCCGCCGCATCAGCATCGCCGAACGTCGCATAGGCGGTAGCGAATTCCGCCCGCAGTGCCAGCCCAAGAGCCTTGCGCGTCGCCTCGCGCACCAAGCGTATGGCATCCGGATCGACGATGTCCATCGCATCTGCCAGCAGGCTCTCGCCCGGTAGCAGCAGCGCCTCCGCGGCGAAGGCCGGGTCGCGCGCGGCATCGCTCAGCGTCGCCGCCACAGCGTCGCGCAGCCCTTCATCCAGCGTGAAACCCTGCCCCATCTGTTGCCGCGTCACCGCCTCCAACAGCACGATCGTCGCGTATTGCTGCAAGGCGTCCCAGCGGTTGAACAGATCCGTGTCCTTCGCCGCCAGGAAGGCCAGGCGTTCGCGGCTCTGCCCTTTGAGCTTGATCGGCGCGGAGAAATTGCGGAACAGCGAGGGCACCGGCTCTGCCGTGATGTTCTCGAAGGTGAACACCTGCTCGAGCTGGGTGAGAAGCACCGTCTCTGCATGCAGTTCCTGGCCGTTCCTGTCGAGCAGGGCCATCGCCACGGGGATCAGGAACGGCGCCTTCACATCCTGGCCTGGCGTCGGCCGCGTGGCCTGCCGCAAGGTGAGCGTGAAGCGTTCCGCCGCCGCGTTATAGGCTTCGTCGAAGCTGATTTCCGGCGTGCCGGCCTGCTCGTACCAACGCATGATCTGCTGCAGATCCACATGCGGGGCCGCCTCCTGCATGGCCGCGAAAAAATCCTCGACCGTGGCGGCGGAATTGTCGTTGCGGGCGATGTAGATATCCATGCCCTTGCGGAACGCCTCACGGCCGATCAGCGTGCGGTACATGCGCACGACCTCGGCGCCCTTCTCGTAGATCGTCGTGGTATAAAAATTATTGATCTCGAGATAGCTGGCCGGGCGCACGGCATGTGCCAGCGGCCCGGCATCGTCGCGGAACTGCGTGGCGCGCAGCAGGCGGGTATCGGCAATGCGCTTCACCGCGGCGGAAAACTGGTCGGCCATGTATTCCTGGTCGCGGAACACGGTGAGGCCTTCCTTCAGCGAGAGCTGAAACCAGTCGCGGCAGGTGACGCGGTCGCCGGTCCAGTTATGGAAATATTCATGGGCGATGACCCGCTCCACGTTCTGGAAATCGGCATCGGTCGCGGTATCGGCACTGGCCAGAACATAGGCCGTGTTGAAGATGTTGAGGCCCTTGTTCTCCATCGCCCCGGCGTTGAAATCGCTGACCGCGGCGATGTTGAACACGTCCAGATCGTATTCCAGGCCAAAAACCTCTTCATCCCATTTCATGGAATTTTTCAGCGCGTACATCGCATGACCGCAGCGCGTCTCATCGCCGGCCGCGACCCAGATGCCGAGATCGACATGCCGGCCCGAGGCCGTGGTGAAGGAATCCTTCACTGCAACCAGATCGGCGGCAACCAGCGCGAATAAATAGGAAGGTTTAGGATGCGGATCTTCCCAGCTCGCCCAGGCCTTGCCGCCCTCCTCTCCCTCGCCGGTCTTGTTGCCATTGGAGAGAAGCACCGGATATTTCGCCTTGTCCGCGCGCATCGTCACCTTGTAACGCGCCATCACGTCCGGCCGGTCCGGAAAATACGTGATCTTGCGAAAGCCTTCCGGCTCGCATTGGGTGAAGAAACCGGTGCCGGACATATACAGGCCGGAGAGTTCGGTGTTGGCCTCGGGGCTGATCCTCACCTCGGTATGAAGCAGGAATTCATCCGGCACATCGTGCACGATCAGGGATTTTTCAGTAACAGTGTAGCGGTTATCGCCGAGCGTCTCGTCATTCAACTTAACGGCACGCAATTCGAGGTGCTTGCCATCCAGCATCAGCGGCCCGGGCGCCTGGCGGCGCAGCTTTAACGCCGCGCGCACGACGGTCGCAGTCGGGTCGAGGTCGAAATCCAGCACCACCTCGTCGACCGCAAAAGCCGGCTTGGTATAATCCGCCAGTCGGATCGGCTTCCGGGAAGCGGCAGAATTTTGTCCGTCAGCCATGGTCATCCTCTTCATCAATACTGGCGAAATGCCCCGCCCGTCGCATATGGTGCGGCATGGCGGATGGAACACCAAATCTATCTCTTGAGATATATCCCAAGATTGCTGAAATCGGGCAAGCTGCGTGGGATGGCTGCGCGGCCAGCGATAATCCCTTCATCTCCTATGCCTTTTTATCAACGCTGGAGGATAGCGGCTCGGTCGGCAAGCGCACCGGCTGGCATCCGCGCCATGCGGTGCTGCGTGATGCCGGCGGCGCCATCGTCGCCATCGCCCCGGCCTACGCGAAAACGAATTCCTACGGCGAATATGTGTTCGACCATGGCTGGGCCAATGCCTATGAGCGGGCCGGCGGCAATTATTACCCGAAACTGCAGGTGGCCGTACCGTTCTCGCCGGTGCCGGGGCCGCGCCTGCTATGCCGCCCGGGCCTGCCGGCCGCCACGATGGCCGCGGCCCTCGAGCAACTGGCGGACGAGCTGGATTGCTCCTCGGTGCACACCACCTTCTGCAACGAGGCGGAATGGGAAGCCCTGGGCAAGGCCGGCTGGCTGCAACGTCTCGGCACACAATTCCATTGGGAGAATGACGGCTACAAGAGTTTTGACGATTTTCTCGGCGCGCTCTCCTCGCGCAAACGCAAGGTCATCAAGCGTGAACGCCGCGATGCGCAGGAGGGGCTGACCTTCAAGGCGCTCTCTGGCAGCGAGCTGACGCGCGAGGTCTGGGACGCGTTCTACACCTTCTACACCTCGACCGTGGACCGCAAATGGGGCGGCGCCTATCTCACCTCGGAATTTTTTCCGCTGCTGGGCGAACGGCTGGGCGAGAAAATCGTGCTGATGATCGCCGAGCGAGACGGCAGGCCGATCGCCGGCGCGCTGAACCTGCGCAGCAACGACGTGCTGTACGGCCGCAACTGGGGCAGCACCGAGGACGTACCCTTCCTGCATTTTGAACTCTGCTATTATCAGGCGATCGACTACGCGATCGCCCATGGCATGAAGCGGGTCGAGGCCGGGGCGCAGGGGGAACACAAGATCCAGCGCGGCTACCTGCCGAAACCCACCTATTCAGCGCATTGGATCAAGCACGACGGGCTGCGCCGGGCAGTCGCGGAGTTTTTGGCGGCAGAACGCACCAGTATGGCTGAGACCATGGCGACCCTGGCCGAGGAGAGCCCCTACAAGAAACCCGGCGAAACGGGCTAAAGCGAAGGGGAAGGCGTCAGCGGAAAGAGGAAAGCAGCCGCTTTTTTACAAAAAAGCGGCGCAAAAAACTTTTGTTCCTCTGGGCCTGCGGCAACGACACCAGCACGGCCCAGATTAAAAAAAATTTCGCTTCCTCTTCGCTTCGACATGATTGGTCCTAAACCTATCACGGCCCCAACCCATGCTGGTTTCGCTGCCCGGCACCCAAACGAACAAAAGTTTTTGCGCTGCTTTTTTCAAAAAGCGGCTGCTTTCCTGTCTCAACTAATCTCCCTCCAGGCCGGCCCCGGAACGGTTACTTCCCCGGCGCAAAAATATGGTCTAACCCCACGCGGATGATCAAAGTCCGTTTCGCCCCCAGCCCGACCGGCTATCTCCATGTCGGCAACGCCCGCGCAGCGCTGGTGAATTTTCTGTTCGCCCGCAACCAGGGCGGAAAATTTCTGCTCCGCCTGGACGATACCGACACCGAGCGCGGCCGGCCGGAATACGAGCAGGGCATCTATGACGACCTGCGCTGGCTGGGGCTCGACTGGGACGAGACGGCGCGGCAGTCCGACCGCTCCGCCCGTTACGCGGAAATCGCCGAAAAACTGAAGGCTGTGGACCGGCTTTACCCTTGTTTCGAGAACGAGGACGAGCTGGCCGCCAAGCGCGCGGCACTGGTCAAGCGCAAGCTGCCGCCGGTCTATGACCGCGCTGCTTTGGCCATGACCGCCGAACAGCGCGCCACGGCGGAGGCCAACGGCAAGCGCCCCTATTGGCGCTTCAAGCTCTCCGACGGCATCGCCGCCTGGCAGGATCTCGTGCTCGGCGGCCGCAGCATCAAATTCGGCACAGTCTCCGACCCGGTGTTGATCCGCGCCGACGGCACGCCGCTCTATACCTTCACCTCCGTGGTGGACGATCTGGACATGGGCATCACCCATATCCTGCGCGGCGAAGACCATGTGTCGAACACCGCGGTGCAAATCGACCTGTTCCAGGCGATCGCCCCGTTCACCGTCCAGGCGACAACACCGGTTCCGCGCTTTGCGCATCTGCCGCTGATCAGCGGCGGCGAGGGCGAGAAACTGTCCAAGCGCATCGGCAGCATCTCGCTCAAATCGCTGCGCAAGGACGGGATGGAGCCGGCCGCCATCACCGCCTATCTGGCGCGGCTCGGCACCAACAAGGACCCGGCGCCGTTGCCCCTGGCAGAGCTGATCCAGGCCTTCAACATTGCCGATTTCGGCCGCTCGCCGCCGCGTTTCGACGCCAAGCAATTGCTCGCTTTGAACCGCAAGTTCCTGCACCAGTTGGATTTTTCCGCCGTGCGCGAGCGCCTGCCGGAGGGGACGACGGAGGAGTTCTGGCTGGCGATCCGCGGCAATCTCGACCTGCTGAGCGAGGCGCGGCGCTGGTGGCAGGTGGTCGCCGCCGATTTCCCGCCGCCCGATCTGGCCGGCGAGACCGCAATTCTGCAAACCGCGCTGAACACCCTGCCCCCGGCACCCTGGGGGGCAGAGACCTGGAAAGCCTGGACCGGCACTATTGCGGCCGCCACCGGCGCCAAAGGCCGGGCGCTGTATCATCCGCTGCGCCTGGCGCTGACCGGCGAGGAGCAAGGACCGGAAATGGCCGCGCTGTTGCCGCTGATCGGCCATGACCGGGTCATGGCGCGGCTGCGTGCCTTCGTTGTATAGCGAGGGCGGCCCGGCTAAGACCATCCGGGCTAAACTTAGGGTCAGGTCACGTGGTTGATATTTTTGACGAGGTTTCGGAGGATCTGCGCACCGAGCGGGCGATCGCGCTCGCGCGCCGCTATGGCGGGCTGCTGATCGTCCTGCTGGTGCTGACACTGCTCGGCGTCGGCGCGCAGCAGGCCTACACCTGGTACCAGGGTAAGCAGAACGACAAAGCCGCCACTTCCTTCCTGGCTCTGACCGGGCCGATCGACCAGGCCGGGCCGAATCTGAGCAATGACCAGCGCCTGAAGGATGCGAAATCCCTGACCGATTTCGCCGCGACCGCGCCGGAAGGCTACAAGACCCTGGCGGATTTCCGCGCCGCCGCTTTGTACAACGATGCTGCTGAGCCCGCCCAGGCGCAGGCGCTGTGGATCGGCATCGGCAACGATACCAGCGCCGACCCGCTGCTGCGCGACCTTGCCACTCTGCTCTGGGCGCAGCACGCGCTCGGCAGCGCGCCGGACGCGGATGTGCTGGCGCGGCTCAAGCCGCTGGCGGCGATGAGCAACCCGTATCACGGCCTGGCGCAGGAAACCCAGGCGCTGCTCTACCTGCATGAAGGCAAGACCGATCTGGCGAAGGCGTTGTTCTCGCAGATCGCCTCGGACCCGGCGACACCGGACGGCGTGCGCAACCGCGCCGACGGCCTGCTCGCGAAGCTGAACGGATGACAAAACATATGATGCGACGCCGCATGGCCCTGACGACCCTTTCGCTCGGCCTCCTCGCCGCCTGCAGCACGCCCAAGCCCAAAATCCCCGGCCTGCAGATCCCGGTTCTGCCGGAGACCAGCGGGCTGGATGTGGCGGTGGACGCCCCGCCGGTCAGCCTGCCGCCCGCCAGGGCGCTGGCAAGCTGGCCGCAGCAACTGGCCAATACCGCGCATGCGCCGGGCAATGTTGCCGGCCCGACCGGGCTTATCCCACAGTGGACCACCTCTGTCGGCACCGGAGGCGGCTTCCGCCAGCCGCTGCTCGCCAGCCCGCTTCTGGCACAGGGCATGGTCTTCAGCATGGATGCCAATGCCGCGGTCTCCGCCTTCTCCGCCGCCGATGGCAGCCGCGTCTGGCGGCAGCCGACACGGCCGAAACACGCAACCGAGCAGAATATCGGCGGCGGCATCGCCTATGACGGCGGCCGGCTCTATGCCAGCACCGGCTATGGCGAGCTGATCGCGATGAACGCCGGCAGCGGCAAAATTCTCTGGCGCCAGACGCTGGATTACCCGACCCGCACGGCGCCGATGGTGGCCAACGGCATGATCGCGCTGATCACCCAGAACGACCTGCTGCTCACCTTTGATGCCCATAGCGGCACGCCGGGCTGGCGTTTCACCGGCCAGGTGGGGACGCCGGGCAATACCGCCGTCGCGGTCACCGGCGCCCCGGCCTTCGCGGACGGGATCATCGTCGCCGGCTTCGCCTCCGGCACGCTGGCGGCACTGGACGCCAATTCCGGCACGCCGATCTGGGAGCAGAGCTTTGCCTCCTCCTTCGGGCAGGCCAGCACGCTCGATTTTTCCGACATCGTCGCCGCCCCGGTCATCGCCAACGGCGTGGTCTATGCCATCAGCCTGGGCGATACGGTAATGGGGGTGGACCTGCATTCCGGCGTGAAAGTCTGGACGCATGACGCCTCGGGCACGCAGCCTTTCTGCCTGTCCGGCGGCTTCGCCTTCCTGCTCGACCATACGCAGACACTCTTCGCGATCCATGCCGATGACGGGCTGGTAAGCTGGGCGCTGCAAATGCCCGCCTTCCACAACATGAAAAAGAAGACCGGGCCGGTGCAATGGGCCGGGCCGGTGCTGGTCAACGGCATGCTGGTGCTGACCAGCAGCCTGGGCGAAATCGCCTTCGTCGACGCCGTGCAGGGCAAGATCAAGAGCACCGCCAAACTCGCCGCGCCGGCGGCGGACCTGCCGCCGGTTACGGCGGGCGGGCTGCTCCTGCAGCTCACCCGCGACGGCAAACTCACGGCCTATAAATGAACATCTCGATCCCACACGTCGTCATCGCCGGCCGTCCGAATGTCGGCAAATCCACGCTGTTCAACCGGCTTGTGGGCAGCCGTCTCGCGCTGGTGGCGGATACGCCTGGCGTGACGCGCGACCGCAAGGAGGCTGAGGCAGTCTTGGCCGGCACCAAAGTGCTGCTGGTGGATACCGCCGGGCTGGAAGAGGCCGCACCCGACACCCTGCCCGGCCGCATGCGTGCCTCCACCGGGGCGGCGGTAGACCAGGCGGACCTGGTCCTGTTCGTGTTCGACGCGCGCAGCGGGCTGCTGCCGGAGGACCGGCATTTCGCCACCTGGCTGCGCCGCACCGGCAAGCCGGTGCTGGTGGTCGCGAACAAGGCAGAGGGCCGCGGTGGTGCTGCGGCGGCGATGGAGGCCTATGAGCTGGGCCTGGGCGAACCGCTGGCGATTTCCGCCGAGCATAACGAGGGCGTGTACGACCTGATGCGGGAGATCGCCGAGCGCCTCCCCGCCCCGGAAGAGCCGTCGGACGAGGCGGAGCAAAACCTGCCGCTGCATTTCGTCATCGTCGGCCGGCCAAATGCCGGGAAATCCACGCTGATGAATTTTCTGCTCGGCGAACAACGGATGATCACCGGGCCCGAACCCGGCTTGACGCGCGATGCGGTGTCGGTGGACCTCACCGGCCCGGATGGCAAACTCTACCGGTTGGTGGACACTGCCGGCTTGCGCAAGCGCGCCAAGGTGGATGAAGGCCTGGAGCGGATGTCCACCTCCTCCTCGATCGAGGCGCTGAAGCGCGCGGAGATGGTGGTGCTGGCGGTCGACGCGGTGGCCGGCGTGCAGGAGCAGGATCTGCACATCGCCCGGCTGATCGAGCGCGAGGGCCGCGCCTGCGTGATTGCGCTGACCAAATGGGACGCGGTGGACGACCGCGGCGGGGCACGGCAGGCAGCACTCGACCGGATCTCCATTTCGCTCAGCCAGATGAAGGGCATCACCGTGGTGCCGCTCTCGGGCGAGACCGGCGAAGGCGTGCGCAAACTGTTTCCCGCCATTCGCGACACGTATGAGAAGTGGAACCTGCGCATTCCGACCAGCGCGCTGAACCGCTGGTTCGAGGCGGCGCTGGAGCGCTTCCCGCCGCCGCTGGTGGAAGGCCGCCGGCTGAAACTGCGCTACATCACCCAGGTGAAAGCCCGGCCGCCGACTTTCGCGCTGTTCGGCACCCGCGCGGAGCAGGTGCCGGAGACCTATCAGCGCTATCTGGTGAATTCCTTGCGCGAAACGTTCGAAATGCCCGGCGTGCCGATCCGCATCATGCTGCGCGGCACGGATAATCCGTACGCGGATAAGGCAGACAAATAAGGAAGCGCTTCTTTTTGTGAACAAAAAGAAGCAAAAAAACTTTACCAATCTGGGCCGTGCTGGTTTCGCTGCCACCGGCCTATAGGAACAAAAGTTGTTGCGCCGCTTTTTTTAAAAAGCAGCTGCTTTCCTGTTGCCCCCCAAGCACCGCCGCGGATGCCATAAAACGGTCATCTTCGCACCCTCGCAGAAACGTAACGGGCGCGCTAGCAGACATTTCATGATGAATGTTAGTGGCGCATGGCCGGGCATGGACATCGATTTGTGCCAGTCTCTGGTCGCTCAAACCGTGAGGAAATAACGCATGCATGTAAAAGAGCTGTTTAAGCGCGGCACGGCCCTTGCGGCCGCTGCCGCGATGTTTCAGGCGCCGCTCGCCTTCGCCGAGCCGGTGGTCACGCCGCAGCCGGTCGGCCCCGAAGCGGTGCGGGCCATGATGGTGGCGCATGAGCCGTCAATCAGCCAAGCGCAGGAAATCGCATTGCTGCGCAAGCATGTGAAATACGTGTTCGTCATCTTCCAGGAAAACCGTTCCTTCGATTCCTATTTCGGTACCTTCCCCGGCGCCAACGGGCTGTACAGCCAGCCTGCCGCGCAGACCCAAGGCTTCTCGCAGCCGATCGAGAACACCGACGGCACGATGTCGATGATCTCGCCATTCCGCATCGGCCCGGCGCAATACGCCGCCGATATTGACGACGTCGACCATTCGCATGCCGCGATGGCGCATAAAATGGACGTGGTCGACGGCCAGGCGAAAATGGATCGTTTCGCGCTGGTTGAGGAACAGAGATATATCAAGCCGGGCCAGAAATTCCCCTCGCTGGCAGCCAAGCAGCATGGCGAGCTGGAAATGGCCTACGAGGATTGCGATACCGTCCCGTATCTGTGGAATTTCGCCAGCCGCTTCGTGCTGTTCGACAATTTCTTCCAGCGCATGATCGGCCCCTCCACGCCGACGGCACTCGAAATGATCGCGGGCCAGACCGGCGAGACGCAATGGGTGAAGCATCCGGACGAGGCGGTGGGTTCCAAGGGCCTGCCGAAGGACGTCGGCGAGCCGGTGATGGCCGATACCGATCCGCTCTGGGGTTCGGGCACCGGCGGCGATGCCAGCGGCCAGCCGCAAAACCCGAAAGATCACCCGCCTTACGCGCTGAACCAGACCTATGCCTCGCTGCCGCTGACCATGACCGGCAATACGGTGAAGACCGTGACGGCGGCGGATCGCGATCCTGCCGAAGACCTTGCCGACGTGAAGCAGGATGTGCCGGCAATCGCGGCCAGCCATGTCGCGGCACTGCCCTGGGGCTGGTACGAGGAAGGCTATGACCACGAGCCCAACGACAAGGGCGATAAGCTGCATACCGGCTATATCGGCCACCATAACGCGCCGCAATATTTCGGCTATGTCTCGAACAATCCGGAGATGACGGCGCATCTGCACGGTCTTGGCGATTTCTTCACCGATATCGGCGCCGACAAGCTGGCCCCGACCGGCGGCGTCTACTATATCCGCGGCGGTTTCAAGAATATCGAGAACCTGAAGCCGGCACTGCAGGACCCGGCCGTGCAGCATAATTTCATCGGCGACGATGACCATCCCGGCTATTCCGACTCGGCAATTTCCGAGGCGCTGGTGGCGCGCGAGGTGAATGCCATCGCGCAGAGCAAGTACTGGAAGAATTCGGCGATCATCATCACCTACGATGAATCCGAAGGCGATTACGACCACGTGCCACCGGCCATGCAGGAAACCGACCCGCAGGGCCTGCCACTGTCGCGCGGGCCGCGCATTCCGCTGATCATCATCTCGCCCTATGCCCGCGCGCATGTGGTGAGCCATGAGAGCGGCGACCATGCCAGCGTGATCAAGTTTCTGGACCTGCTCTACGGCCTGCCGCCGCTGGCCGACCTGCCGGACGAGAAGCAGGCGCGCGCCGCCGGCGAGAAACTGTTCCACCAGGCCAATCTCGGCCCGGCGGACGATCTCACGCCGGGGGTGGGCAACCTGCTCTCCGCCTTTGACCCGGCGCGGCTGGAAGGCAAGGCGAAACCACTGCCGGCCTCGTACGCGATCACCCCGGATGTCGAAGCGATTCCGCCCGACAACAACCAGGGGTGCCGCGTGATCGGCATCGTGCCGACGGATTACGCGCTCGGCATCGTCAACCACATCCCCGCGGACTTCAACCCGCGGCCGAAGACCGCCCCGACCGTCGTGCCCGTCGCGCCGAAATAATCAGGTCCCGCTAACAAAAAGGGCGTTGCCGGGGACGGCAACGCCCTTTTTGTTGTGAAGGGAAGGCTTCTTGTTTGAAAAAAAGAAGCAAAAAACTTTTTTAAACTGGGTCGTGCTGGTTGCAACGACACTGGCTCAAAGGAGCAAAAGTTTTTGCGCCGCTTTTTTCAAAAAGCGGCTGCTTTCTTGTCCCCTAAGCCACCCCGCCGCTAACCCTCGCGCAGCATTTCCAGCTCAAGCCAACGTTCCTCGGCGGTGCCGAGCTTTGCCTGCGCCGCCGCCAACGCCTGCGACACGTTGGTGAAGGTTTTGCTATCCCGGCTATAGAGGTTCGGCTCCGCCAGCACCGCCTCGCATTTTTTGATCTCGGCCTGCAGGCGCTCGATCTCCGCGTTCAGTGTCTTCAGCTCATGCGTCTGCTTGAAAGAGAGTTTTCCGGAAGGTGCGGCTGGTTTGGGCGCCGTGGCAGGGGCAGCATTGCGGGCCGGCTTCGGTTTCGCCGCCGCCGTCACCTCGCCGCGCTGCGTCAGCATGTCGGAATAGCCACCGGCATATTCCACCCAACGCCCCTCGCCTTCCGAAGCCAGGGTCGAGGTCGCGACCCGGTCGAGAAAGTCACGGTCATGGCTGACCAACAGCACGGTGCCGGGATACTCGCCCAGCATCTCCTGCAACAGGTCTAGCGTTTCCAGGTCGAGATCGTTGGTCGGCTCGTCGAGGATCAACAGGTTGGACGGCTTGGCCAGTGCCGCGGCCAGCAGCAGCCGTCCGCGTTCACCGCCGGAGAGCGTGCCGACCGGGGTGCGCGCCTGCTCCGGCTTGAACAAAAAGTCCTTCATGTAGCCGATCACATGGCGCTGCTGGTCGCCGACCTGCACCATGTCGCTCTTGCCGCCTGTCAGCGTGTCGGCCAGGCTTACCGCAGGGTCGAGTGCGGCGCGCTGCTGGTCCAGCGTGATGACGTTGAGATTGGTGCCGAGCTTGATGTTGCCACTATCCGGCGTCTCCAACCCGGTGAACAGCTTTAACAGCGTCGATTTGCCGGCGCCATTTGGCCCGACAATGCCCAGCCGGTCGCCGCGCAGCACCCGCAGGTCGAGTTTTTTGATAATCGGCCGGTCGCCGAAGGATTTCGACACCCCCTCGGCCACCACCACCAGCTTGCCGGAGAGATTGGCATCGGCGGCGACCATTTTCGAGGCCTCGGCCTGGTGGTTATGCTCACGCTTGGCCTGGCGCAAAGCCGCCAGCCCGGCAACGCGACGCACATTGCGCTTGCGCCGCGCGGTCACGCCGTAGCGCAGCCAATCCTCCTCGCGGGCGATCTGCCGGCCGAGCTTGTGGAAGTCCTTTTCCTCCTGCTCCAGCACCTCGTCGCGCCAGGCCTCGAAATGCGCAAAGCCACGGTCCAGCCGCCGCGTCTGGCCGCGGTCCAGCCAGACGATGCTGCGCGAGAGTTTCTCCAGCAGACGCCGGTCATGACTGATCAGCACGATGCCGGCGGAGAGGGATTTCAGCTCGGATTCCAGCCATTCGATGGCCGGCAGGTCGAGATGGTTGGTTGGCTCGTCGAGCAGTAGCAGGTCCGGGTCCGGCGCCAAAGTGCGCGCCAGGGCGGCCCGGCGCGCCTCGCCGCCGGAAAGGTTTTCCGGCTTCTCAGCACCGGTGAGGCCGAGCTGTTCGAGCAGATAGCGGGCGCGGTATTCCTCGTCATTCGGCCCCAGGCCGGCCACCACATATTCCATGGTATTGGCGAAAGCCGAGAGATCCGGCTCCTGCGGCAGGTAACGCATGGTCGTGCCGGGCTGAAGGAAGCGCGTGCCTCCGTCGAAGGCGATCTCGCCGGAGGCGATTTTCAGCAGGGTCGACTTCCCCGAGCCGTTGCGCCCGACCAGGCAGATGCGTTCCCCCGCCCCCACGCCGAGCCCGGCGCCATCGAGCAGCGGCACGGAGCCAAGGGTGACACGGATATCGGTGAGGAGCAGCAGCGGAGGAGAAGCCATGGCCGGGTTGTGACGGACCAGACGGCCGGACTCAAGCCTTGTTGGCCAGAGATATGAAAAACCCGCCTTACGGAAACCTCGCCAAAATGTGACAATTTGTTACATGACGAATGGTTTATTCAAACCTCCGTATATCAACCTAACACGAGATTAGAGAAACTTCTCAGATGTCCGCCGGCAAAATCTTTCAGGTCCTGGAAAAGCTGCACCGCACCTGAGCTCAAACGGATCGGTGTCATTGCGTTAGACAATTGCATCTTGGTTCTTTTATGACGCCAAAAAATGCCGGCGCCGGCGCGTAGCGCTTTTATATGGCGCTTCTCGAAGCAGAAGCGGCCTCGAATTAACTGACCCGAATACACCAACATGGTCCCTGGGCGTTTTGGTTCGCATTTGGCCGTGGCCAGGAAAGCGCCGGCACGGAGCATCTCAATCGCCCCGGCTCCGGCAGCGATTTCCGCCCCCCTTTACAAAATTCTACTTAAGATTGTAAAATCAGCTTTACGAATGTTTCATTTGCCTCTATTATTCTCGGCAATGAACAATTTCGCGCTCCCCGCCGCCACATCTTGGGCGGCCAGGGTATCGCCTGCCGGCCTGCGCGGCATGACGCCTCAGCGGCGTTAAGCGAGCGGCCAATCATGTTCATGCGCTTTGCCGGTCCGGACTCCGCCTCAGCTGGTCGGGTGAGCTTATTGTGGCGTCTGTGGTTTTTTTTTAGAGACGCTGATGCGCCAGCCGCTTCCGGGTCGCACCAAGAAAGACGCTCTGGACCAAAAATGTTCAACAGTACGCCCTGCGGCATGTTCCCAACCTCTCGCAATGGCCGGTACATCAGGGCAAACTAGGCTTTGGCCGCGCGCCATAGCTACGCCTCCCCGCAGGTCTTGTGTGAGCCCCTCACCGCCATCGCCCCCCGGTTCTACGTCGACATGGGCGCCGCGGCGCGTTTGTCCGCGAAATGATGCAACATGATCATGTCGACAATTTTGGAGCGCAGATCTATCTCGCTGACCGCACCATCGTCCGGATCGCCGAAGCGGTCCGCGAAGTGCATGATCAGAATGGTGAGTTTGTGTGTTATGAAGGCTCAGTTGTCGACAGCACGGCACGCAAGCACGCCGAGCAGGCTCTGATGAGCGCCGTGGAACATGAGCAGCTGCAAAAGCACCAGTTTGAGACAGCGCTCGACTGCATGTCCCAGGGCCTGTGCCTGTTCGGCGCCGATGGCAGGTTGATCGTCGGCAACCGGCGCTTCGCCGAAATATACCAGATACCGCCGGAACGCCTGCTCCCGGGCACGCCCCTGCCGGCAATCATGGCCCTGCTTTCCGCCGCCGGCCATCCGCCGCGCGTTGCGCAATGGAACAGCACGAATAACGACGTCGCCGACGTCGATATCGCGACCGTCATCGCACGGCGGCAGCGCGCCGTGTTCAGCCAGGAACTCTATAACGACCGCGTGATCACCATCGCCCTCGAGCAGACCGCCGATGGCGGTTTCGTCGCAACCTTCACGGATGTGACCGAACAGCGTCTGGCGGAAACCCGGCTGGCTTTCTCCGCTTCGCATGACCTACTGACCGGCCTGCCCAACCGGTTGCGTTTTTACGAACGGCTTCGGGAGTCGCTCGACCAGACCGGGCGCGGCCGGTCCTGCGCCGTGCTCTATCTCGATCTCGACCATTTCAAGGCGGTCAACGACACCCTGGGGCAATCGGTCGGTGATAGCCTGCTGAAATTCGTCGCCGCGCGGCTGCGCGGGCTGGTCCGCAAGAGCGACACCATCGCGCGCGTTGGCGGCGATGAATTCGCCATTCTGCAAAGCGATATCGGTTCGGCCAAGGACACAACCTACCTTGCCGACCGCCTGCTCTTCGACCTCGCAGGCCCGCACCAGATCAACAGCCATACAATCCAGGCCAGCGTCAGTATCGGCATCGCCCTGGTGCCGGAAGATGGCCGGGATGCCGATCAACTGATCAAATCGGCGGAAATTGCCCTGTACCGCGCCAAGGCGCTCGGCCGTAACCGCTACACCTATTATGAGCCCAGCATGGACGCGCGCATGCGCAAACGCCACGAGCTCAAACAAGAGCTTTCCGTGGCCTTGCAGGCCGGCGAGTTCGAATTGCATTACCAACCACAGCTCGACCTTAGCCGCGGTGTCGTCGTCGGTTTCGAGGCGCTGTTGCGTTGGCGCAGCCCGACACGCGGCCTGGTCTCGCCGGCGGATTTCATCCCGCTTGCCGAGGAGACCGGGCTGATCGTGCCGATCGGCGCCTGGGTCGTCGAGGCGGCGTGCCGCGAAGCGGCGAGCTGGTCTGAAGACATCCGCGTCGCGGTCAATGTGTCGGCGATCCAGCTGGCCGATCCGCATCTGATCGAGATGGTCAAACATGCTTTGGCCATCAGCCAGCTGCCGGCGCAGCGCCTCGAGCTGGAAATCACCGAAACGGTGATGATCGCCGATGATATGCGCGTCGTCGCCACGCTGCAGGCGCTAAAGGCGCTCGGCATCACGATCGCCATGGACGATTTCGGCGCCGGCTATTCCTCGCTCAGCTACCTGCTCCGCTTCCCCTTCGACCGCATCAAGATCGATCGCTCCTTCATCAACGAGATCGAAAACGTCTCGCATAGCATCGCCATCATCCGTGCGGTCATTGGCCTGTGCGAAAATCTCGGCATCACGACCACCGCCGAGGGCGTCGAGACCGCCCAGCAGCTCTCTTTGCTCCGTGCCGAGCATTGCAACGAGGTGCAGGGCTATCTGATCAGCCGCCCCCATCCCTCGGCGGAAATTCCCCGCCTCATCGGCACCCCCATAAATATCTGACTCACAGGTAAACGGGCCGGCCTCACCATTCGCTTGTCTCACCTGAGCGTTTCAGCTAAGCTATCAAACTCTTTTTTGATCCAGTTGTTCATGCGCGATTTCAATTTATCCAACGATCCACAGCATGACGAACGCCGCCAGCAGCGGCGCGCCCGGACGCTGAAAACGGGAAAACTCTTTTTTGGCGGATTTCAAAAAACCGCTATCGACTGCCTGGTTGTCGATATTTCCGACACCGGCCTGCGCGTCGAAACCGCTGTGATGATCGACGTGCCTGAAACGGCATTTTTACAGATGCAAGAGCAGATGATCGGCCCTCTGAAGAAGCGCTGGGCCTCCGGCAATCAGATCGGCTTCGCCCTCCCGCCCAAGAACTGAGCGCTTAAACTTCTGCCATAAGCCAATCATGGCGCAGCCCGTGCTCGCGCCCAAGGCTTTGCCTTATTTCAATAAGATCTGGAGGACAATGGTGGGTGCACAAGGATTCGAACCTTGGACCTACTGATTAAGAGTCAGCTGCTCTACCAACTGAGCTATGCACCCAACGTGGGAGCCCTGTAGCAAGACCGAACAGGAAAGAAAAGCCCCCCGGAGATAAAAATCCGACATTGACCGGCGGGCGGCACTCGTATCCATTGCCGGTTGGGTAACTCCGGCTCAGGGAAACCGCATGGCTTACGCTTTACAGCAGCTCATCAATGGTATCACGCTCGGGATGATCTACGGGCTGATCGCGGTGGGCTACACCATGGTCTACGGCATAATCGGCATGATCAACTTCGCGCATGGCGACGTGTTCATGGTCGGCGCCTTTATCGGCGTCATCGTGCTTACCGCCTTGTCCGGCATTACCTCGGTGCCGTTGGGTCTGCTGGCGGCACTGGTGCTGTCCGCCGCGCTGTGCGGCCTTTACGGGTTCTCCATTGAGAGAGTCGCCTATCGGCCACTGCGCGGCTCGTTCCGCCTGGCGCCGCTGATCTCCGCCATCGGCATGTCGATCGTGCTGGAGAATTATGTGCAAACCAGCCAGGGCGCGCTGGAGCGGGCGATCCCCAGCCTCATCCCGGGCGGTATCACACTGATGAAGCAGGACGGTTTTGCGGTGCAGCTCACCTGGCTGCAAATGGCGATCGTCGTCGTCACGCTCGTGGTCCTGGCCGTGTTCACTTATATCGTCACCAAAACACCGCTCGGCCGCTCCATGCGCGCGGTCGAGCAGGATGCGAAAATGGCCGCTTTGCTCGGCATCGATACCAACCGCACGATCAGCTACACCTTCATCATCGGCTCATCGCTCGCTGCGGTCGCGGGCGTGATGTTCCTGCTCTATTATGGCGTCATCGATTTCTACATCGGCTTTAATGCCGGCATCAAAGCCTTCACCGCCGCGGTGCTCGGCGGCATCGGCTCACTGCCGGGGGCGGTGCTGGGCGGGCTTCTGATCGGCCTGATCGAGGCGTTCTGGTCCGGCTACGCTACGGTCGCCTATAAGGATGCCGCCGTCTATTCCATCCTCGCGATCGTGCTGATGTTCATGCCGACCGGGCTGCTCGGCCGCAACGAGGTGGAAAAAGTATGAAGAGCCTCACCACCAACCTCAAGGATTCCGCCGCTGTCGCCTTGGTCGCGCTGCTGCTGTTCGGCCCGTTCCTCGGCCTGAAACTGGGCGACAGCAATGCCGGCAACCTCACCCTCTCGACCCGGCCGGAACTGCTGGCGCTGGCCGTGGCGCTCACCTTCGCGGCCCGCTTCCTGATGCTGCTCTGGCACGAGCACCGGCCGCAGCGCGCACCCACGGCGAAAATCTCCGCGTCGGTCTCACGCACCGGCAAATATATCGCCCCGGCGCTGCTGACCTTCGCGGTCCTCCTGCCGCTGCTCCCCGGCATCGCCAATGCCTATATCGACCTCGGCGTGCTGATCATGACCTATGTCATGCTCGGCTGGGGGCTAAACATCGTCGTCGGCCTCGCCGGGCTGCTGGATCTCGGCTATGTCGCCTTCTACGCGGTCGGCGCCTATTCCTTTGCGCTGCTGTCCGAGAATTTCGGCCTCGGCTTCTGGGAATGCCTGCCGATCTCCGGGCTGCTCGCCGCACTCTGGGGCGTGTGCCTCGGCTTTCCGGTGTTGCGCCTGCGCGGTGACTATCTGGCCATCGTCACCCTGGCTTTCGGCGAGATCATCCGCCTGGTCATCACCAACTGGGTCTCGCTCACCGGCGGCCCGAACGGCATCACCGACATTCCGCACCCGACGCTGTTTGGCCTCACCTTCAGCATGGCCGGCGGCCCCGGCACGTTTGCCGGCTTCTTTCATATCGACCCGGATCCGAAGCAGCGCACCGCCTATCTCTATTACATCATCCTGGCGCTGGCCCTGCTCACCAACTGGGTAGCGCTGCGGCTGCGCAAACAGCCTTTGGGCCGCGCCTGGGAGGCGCTACGCGAGGATGAGATCGCCTGCCGCTCGCTCGGCATCAATCTGCGCAACACCAAGCTCACGGCGTTCGCCATCGGCGCCATGTTCGGCGGCTTCGCCGGCTGCTTCTTCGCCACCCGCCAGGCCTTCATCAGCCCGGACAGTTTCACCTTCATCGAATCCGCCACCGTGCTCGCCATCGTCGTACTGGGCGGTGCCGGCAGCCAACTCGGCGTGGTGCTTGCCGCCTGCGTGATGATCGGCGTGCCGGAACTGCTGCAATCGCTGCAGATCTATCGCATGCTTATTTTCGGCTTGGCGCTTGTCGTCATCATGGTGGTGCGGCCGCGCGGCTTCATTTCCACGCGCCGCCCCACGGTCTCATTACGGAGCGCGAAAATCATCGGCGCGGAAATGGTTTCGGAAGGGCGCGGCTGACCCATGACGGATACACTTCTCTCAGTCGCCGCCCTCACCATGCGCTTCGGCGGCCTCACCGCGGTCAACGACCTCACCTTCGCGGCCAAACGCGGCAACATCACCGCCGTCATCGGCCCCAACGGTGCCGGCAAGACCACGGTGTTCAACTGCATCACCGGCTTCTACAAACCAAGCTCCGGCAGCATCACCATTGCCCATGCGCCGGGCCACGCGTTGCGGCTGGACAAACTGCCCGGCCATTCAATCGCGAAAAAAGGCCGCGTCGCCCGTACCTTCCAGAACATCCGCCTGTTCAACGGCATGTCGGTGCTGGAGAACCTGCTGGTCGCGCAGCATAACCGGCTGCAGGCGGCCACCGGCTTTGGCGTGCTCGGCGTGCTCGGTCTCGGCCGCTACCGCGCCGTTGAGAAGGACGCGATTGAGCGTGCCAAACACTGGCTCGAGGCGACACATTTGCTTGACCGTGCCGATGACGCCGCCGGCTCCCTGCCCTATGGCGCGCAACGCCGGCTGGAAATCGCGCGCGCCATGTGCACTGACCCGGTGTTATTATGCCTGGATGAACCCGCCGCCGGCCTCAACCCGCGCGAATCAGCGGCACTCAACGCGCTGCTGCTGAAAATCCGTGCCGAAGGCTGCTCACTGCTGCTGATCGAACACGATATGGGCGTCGTCATGAAGATCTCCGACCATATCGTCGTGCTCGACCACGGCAAGAAAATCGCCGACGGTACGCCTGAACAAATCCGCCACGACCCAACCGTGATCGCCGCCTATCTCGGCGAAGGTGACGAGGATGACCCCGACGCCCCGGTCGCCGCCCCTACGGAGGCCGCCTCGTGAGCGCGGTGCTGACGCTGCGCGGCGTGAACACGTTCTACGGGCCGATCCAGGCGCTGCACGACGTCGATCTGGACGTCAACGAAGGCGAGATCGTCACCCTGATCGGCGCCAATGGCGCCGGCAAATCGACGCTGATGATGACGATCTGCGGCAGCCCGCGCGCGAAATCCGGCAGCATCGTCTATCGCGGCGAGGACATCACCAACCTGCCCACGCATCAGATCGCGCGCCGCGCCATCGCGCAATCGCCCGAGGGGCGGCGGATTTTCCCGCGCATGAGCGTCGAGGAAAACCTACTGATGGGCGCGCAGGTGGTGAAATTCGCCGATTACGACCGGCAGCTCTCCCTGATGTTCGAATTGTTCCCGCGCCTGAAGGAACGTTTCTCGCAGCGCGGCGGCACGCTCTCGGGCGGCGAGCAGCAGATGCTGGCGATCGCCCGCGCGCTGATGAGCAAGCCGAAGCTGCTGTTGCTGGACGAACCCTCGCTTGGCCTCGCCCCGCTGGTCATCAAGCAGATTTTTGCCGCGATCAAACAGCTGAACGAGGAGACCGGCCTGACCGTGCTGCTTGTTGAGCAAAACGCCAACCAGGCGCTGCGCCTGGCCCATCGCGGCTATGTGCTGGTGAACGGCGCCATCACCATGGCCGGCACCGGTGCCGAACTTTTAGCCAGACCGGAGATCCGCGCCGCGTATCTCGAAGGCGGCCATTGATAGCGCTCATAAATTAGGCGCATACTTTACCACGCCTAGCAAAATAATTTCGCCAACAGGAGCAAACAATGAGAAACATCCTACTCGGCACCGCCGCCATCATGGCGCTTGGTTTCATCGCCGCGACTCCGGCACAGGCGCAGATCAAAATCGGCGTCGCCGGTCCGCTCACCGGCTCGAACGCTGCCTTCGGCACGCAGTTGAAGACCGGCGCCGATCTGGCGGTCGCGGACATCAACGCCGCCGGCGGCATTGACGGGCAGAAACTGCAGGAGATCGCCGTCGACGACGCCTGCGACCCGAAAACCGCCGTGAGCGCCGCCAACACCCTGGTCAGCGACGGCGTGGTGATGGTGGACGGGCATTTCTGCTCCGCCTCCTCGATCCCGGCCAGCAAGGTCTATTCCGATAACGGCATCATCGAAATTTCCCCGGGCTCGACCAATCCGAAATACACCGATGAAGGCTCGCCCTTCATCTTCCGCACCTGCGGCCGCGACGACGAGCAGGGCAAGGTGGCGGCGGAATACATCGCCGCGCATTTCAAGGACGCCAAAGTCGCCGTGCTGGACGATAACTCCACCTACGGCAAGGGCATCGCCGACCAGGTGCGCAGCAATCTTGGCCGGCTCGGCGTGCCGGTCGCCTATAACACCTCCTACACCGCCGGCGACAAGGATTATTCCGCGCTGATCAGCCGTCTGAAACAAGCCGGCATCACGCTGGTCTATATCGGCGGCTATTATTCCGATTCCGGCCTGATCATGCGCGAAGGTGCCGCCCAGGGATTTACCCCGCAATATTTCTCGGAAGATGCGGCGGTGACCTCGGCGCTCTGGCAGATCGCCGGCTCCGCCGCCGAAGGGATGCTCATGACGTTCTCCCCGCCGGTGGAAAAAGACCCGGCCGCCGCGAAGGTCGTGGCCGAGCTGAACGCGCGGCACGAGGACCCGACCGGCTACGTGCTGTACTCCTACGCCGCCGTGCAGGTCTGGGCGGAGGCTGCAAAGCGCGCGCACAGCACAGCACCTGCCGTGGTTGCCAAAACCATGAAGGCCGACGGTCCGTGGCAGACCGTGCTCGGGCCGATAACGTTCGACTCCAAAGGTGACGTGGTCAACGCCGCCTACGCCATCTGGAAATGGCATGACGGCAATTACAGCGTATATGCGATGAAGTAAGCGCCTTCTTCGAAGCGAAGCAAAAAGAAAGGCTACTTTTTGTAAACAAAAAGTAGCAAAAAAACTTTGCTGCTCCTGGGCCGTGATGGTTTCAACGCCACCGGCCCAAAGGAGCAAAAGTTTTTAGTGCCGTTTTTTTCACAAAGCGGCCTCTTTCCTGTCTAAACCTAGATAGCGTTGACATTCACTTGGTCCAGATGAATGCGCTGACGAGGCACAGGATGGACAGGAATGCCCTTGGTGTTTGGTCGTAGCGTGTTGCGATTCGCCTGAAGTGTTTGATTTTCAGGAAGAAGCGTTCGACGAGGTTTCGTTCACAGTAAAGGGCAAAATCGCAGGGCACCTGTGGCGATGTTTTTCTCGGCGGAATCACTGGCACGGCATCCTGGTTCACGATGGTTTCACGCAGTGCCTTTGAATCATATCCCTTGTCGGCCAGGACATGACCCGCAGGCAGCTCGGCGATCAGTTCCTCGGCCTGGCAGGGCAATTTGTTGAAGTCCATATCCTATTGATCCGACGCGATTTTATATGATTCGGTAGTACCTCTGATTTTGAGGTTTGGGCGATGGAGTTGAAGAAGGTTTTGGAACGGATCCCCGATCCGCGTGGTCGGCAAGGACGGGATTACAGGCTTTGGTCGATCCTCGGTCTGATTTTGGTTTCCATGCTTTGTGGGCGGCGGGGCATGAAGGCAGCGTTTCTTCTGGGGCGAAGTCTGACGCACGTGCAAAAACGGCAATTGGGTTTTATGCGTGGCCATACCCCCTGTCACGCGAGGCTGACCGAAACGCTGCGCATCCTCGATGCCCAGGCCGTTGCCGATATCCTGGGCGCGGTCGTGCTGGCGGATAACAGTGATGACCGTCATATTGCCATAGACGGCAAGACACTGCGGGCAAGCAAGGATGGAGATGGCCGCGCCGAGCACGTGCTGTCAGCTTTTTGTGGAGGTCTGCAGACGATCCTTTCGCATGAGGCGTCACGCGGCAAGGGGCTGGAAATTCCTGATGCACTGAAGTTACTCGCCCGGCTTGATTTGCGCGACCGGATTGTCACCGGTGATGCGATCTTCTGCCAGAGGGCCATTGCACAGACCGTGGTGGACGCTGGCGGAGACTACCTTCTTCCCGTCAAAAACAACCAAAAGACATTGCGAAAAAATATTGAAACGGCCTTCGCGGAGCCGGTTTTTCCCCCTCGCAACTTTCGATAGCGGCGCCACCAAGGCGCATGGACGTATCGAACGGCGCAAGATCGAAGTGTTGCCGGCCCAAGCCGCAGACATCACGCAGGAATGGCCAACCGTCAGCCAGATATGCCGTGTGACCCGCTCACGCCAACGCAGGGTGAAGGGCGTGTGGCAGGAGCAACAGGAAATTGCCTATCTCATCACCAGCCTGACCAAAGACGAAGCATCGGCTGAATACCTTCTCAACCTCAACCTCAACCGCAAGCATTGGGGTATCGAGATCATGCATCGAAACAAAGACGTCATGCTCGGAGAAGATGGCTACACCAACCGGCTCGACAACGCACCCCGTAATGTCTTCTCGCTCACCAGCTTCGCTCTCAAAGTCATGCGCTCGGTTTCACGGTCACCCACAAGGGCAATCGAGCATTTCCAGGACAACCGAAGCCGAGCCACACAAATGATCGCAGCAGTTTAATAAATCGCCCTGTCGGCCTGGGTAATGTCGTTGACTTGGCCAGGAGTAAGGATGAAGCGTAGTGGATTGCCTAAAGCATCGACGACGGCATGGATTTTGGTGCTCATTCCACCGCGCGAGCGTCCGATCGCGCGAGCTTCAGGCCCCCTTTTTTGCCCGCCGCATGTTGATGCGCACGGACTATGGTGGAATCGATCATGACGTACTCAAAGTCGGGGAAATCCGCCATGGCGGCAAAAAGCCGGTCCCAGACCCCGTTCTTCGACCAGCGCGAAAAGCGGACGAAGACACTGTTCCAGTTGCCGAAAAAGGCTGGCAGATCGCGCCACGGCGAGCCCGTACGGGCTAACCAGAGCACAGCTTCAATAAACAGCCGGTTGTCCGCACCGGTCCTGCCGGGATCGCTGCTCTTGCCCGGCAAATGAGGCTCCATCCGCGCCCATTGATGATCTTTTAATATCAGCCGAACCCCAGTCATTCAAAACTCCTCGCGAACAAGGAGGGTGAATCACATTTGCGGCCGAGCCGGAATCCTGAATGTCAACGCAATCTAGGGTCAGGACCCATTAATCTCTTGTCTCGACGCGGCACGGTGTAATTCTGGACATGGCGGAGGTGCCTTTGCCATGTCTGATCTGTTTTTACTGGGTGAGCGCCAGATGGCGCGGATTTCGCCGTTTTTTCCACTATCGCACGGTGTGCCTCGGGTTGATGACCGGCGTGTGATCAGCGGGATCATCTACGTGATCCGAAACGGGTTACAGTGGAAGGATGCCCCGAAAGCCTATGGCCCGCACAAGACCTTATACAATCGCTTTATACGATGGAGCCTACTTGGCGTGTTCGACCGCATCTTCGTGGCGCTGGCCACGGAGGGGAGGAAGCCGGAGCGGATCATGATCGACGCCACGCACCTGAAGGCCCACCGCACGGCGGCCAGCCTGGCGCAAAAGGGGGCTTTCCCCGCTGTCTGGGGCGAACAAAAGGCGGCCTAAATTCCAAGCTGCACGCCGTCTGCGATGAGGCCGGAAGGCCGATCCTGCTGCACCTCACCGCCGGGCAGGTCAGCGACCACAGGGGCGCCAGAGCGCTTCTGCCCCACCTGCCACAGGCCAGCGCGCTGATCGCTGATCGCTGATCGCGGCTACGACAGCAACTGGTTCCGCAATATCCTGGCAGAGCGTGGCACCATCCCCTGTATCCCGCCTACCAAAAACCGCAAGCAGGCGTTGGAATATGACAAAACGCTCTACCGCCAGCGCCACAAGATCGAGAACATGTTCGCAAAGCTCAAGGACTGGCGACGCATCGCCACACCCTATGACCGCTGCGCCCAGACCTTCTTCTCGGCCATCTGCATCGCAGCCTCAGTCGCCTTCTATCTCAAGGAATGAGCCCTGCCCCTAGACCTAACAGGCGTCGATTTTGGCCCGGCGCGCCGACCCTCTATAACCGCCGCATGAGCACGCTAGACCCGAAAAACTGGTCCGACCTCCGCGCCCTGGGCCACCGCATGATGGACGACATGATCGACCATCTCGCCACCATCGCCGACGGCCCGGTCTGGCGGAAAATGCCCGAAGAGGTACGGGCCGGTTTCCGTGCCCCTTTGCCCGCGACGCCCACGCCGCCCGAGGCGCTGTACGAGACCTTCGCCACATCCATCCAGCCTTATGTCACCGGCAACACGCATCCGCGCTTCATGGGCTGGGTACATGGCGGCGGCAATCCGGTCTCGATGCTCGCCGAGCTGCTCACCGGGGCAATGAACGCCAATTGCGGCGGCCGTGACCATGTCGGCATCGCGGTCGAGCGTCAGGTCATTGCCTGGGCGGCCGAGATGCTCGGCATGCCGGCGGAAACCGGCGGCCTGCTGCTCACTGGCTCCTCAATGGCGAATTTCTGCGCCGTGCTCTGTGCCCGCTACAAGGCTCTGGGCGCAGAAGGCCGCAGCGCGGGCATCCAGGATAAAAAACTCACCGCCTATGCCAGCGCCGGGGTGCATCGCTGCGTGCCCGGCGCGCTGGACATGGCCGGGCTCGGCGCCGCTGCGCTGCGCAAGATCCCCGTGGATGCAGAGTTCCGCATGGACATCTCCGCCCTCCGAGCTGCCATCGCGGCAGACAAGGCTTCCGGCTGCACGCCCTTCCTCATCGTCGGCACGGCCGGCAGCGTTGATGTCGGCGCGTTCGACGACCTCGCCGCGCTGGCCGACATCGCCCAGGCGGAAAATATCTGGTTCCATGCCGACGCCGCGTTCGGCGCCCTCGCCGCCTTGGCGCCAGCGCTGAAACCCAACCTCGCCGGCATCGAGCGCGCGGATTCGGTCGCCTTCGATTTCCACAAATGGGCGCAGGTGACCTACGATGCCGGCTGCCTGCTGGTGCGCGACCGTGAGCTGGAATTCGCCACCTTCGCCCAGGCCACCAATTATCTCGCCGCGGCGCAGCGCGGCCTGGCCGGCGGCCAACCCTGGCCCTGCGATCTCGGCCCGGATCTCTCCCGCGGTTTTCGCGCCCTCAAGGTCTGGATGACGCTGTCCGCCTATGGCAGCGCGCAGCTTGGAGGCGTGGTGGAAACCACCTGCGCTTTGGCACAGCACCTTGCGGCACAAATCAGCGCCAGCACCCGTTTGGAACTTCTGGCGCCGGTTAAACTCAATATCGTGTGTTTTGGCATCACCGGCTTCACCGCCGAACAGACCGACGCGCTGGTCGCCGATCTGCAGGAGGAAGGGCTGTTCGCCCCCTCCACCACCACGATCGACGGCCGCCGCGCCGTCCGCGTCGCGCTCGTCAATCACCGCACCGATGAAGCGGATATCGATGCGCTGGTCGCGGAAATTTTGCGCCGGATTTAAAGGATGAAGAGGGCTTCTTTTTGTGAACAAAAAGAAGCAAAAAAACTTTGTTAAACTTGGCCGTGCCTGCTTCAGCGCCACAGTCCCAAGGGAGCAAAAGTTTTTGCGCCGCTTTTTTCAAAAAGCGGCTTCTTCCTGCTTCGCTCTAAGCCTATCGGATCCTAAAATAAAATCGGGCCGCGCGAACGCGACCCGATGATATGAAAATTCACCGTAGCGCGAATCAGTGCCAGTGATGGCCACCCCAACCGCCAATCACCACGCCGCCATAAACCGGCGCCGGCGCCACATAGGCCGGTGCGTAGTAGCCCGGTGCATACCCGTAGCCATAGCCGGACGGATAATACACGCAGCCGGCCAGCGACAGCCCCGCAAGGCCGAGCGCGGCGACCAGGCCGATCGTACGAGTAGAGAGTTTCTTAGCACGGACAGTCATCGGGCACTCCTCAAAACTTCGAGCCGAACACAACGGCAGATCGTAAACTTGCCAAGTATTTACGGCAGGTTTGCGGCGCTAAAGAGTCGCGATTGTAAAACAGTGCAACAAGCCGTGTGCCACCATGTTTTGGCCACAAGCCGGGCCGTAGCTAATCCCGCCGCAGTCCCCATTTGTACGCTGTTTACGTTGCATCACGTAGGTACAACGATGCCGGATTGAAGGAGTTCCTCCCGTGCTCACACCGCGTCTTCTGCTTCGCCAGTGCCTGCTGGCGACCAGTTCTCTCTGCCTCGCTCTGCCCGCGAACGCACAAGCGCAAACCGCGGCGCCCCCCGCGCGGGTCGGCCAGATCGCTTCCGTATCCGGCGGTGTGTCGTATAACGGCGCCGGCTCCAGCGGGCAGTGGATCGCGGCGACCCGCAACTATCCCATCACCAGCGGTGATTCGCTGTTCACGCAAAATGGCGCGGAAGCGGCCATCGCACTCAACGCCAGCCGCCTCACCCTCGGCGCCAATACCGAAGTGCAGATCACCGCGCTCGACGACGCGCATTTCGCCGCCACCGAAAGCCAGGGCGAAGTGTTCCTTACCCTGTCGGCGCTGCAACCGGGCCAGAGTTTTACGCTCGCGACGCCGCGCGGCACGGTGAGCCTTTCGCAGGCCGGCGAATACGACATCAATGCCGGGGATGCGCAGACGCCGACCACCGTCGCCGTGCTGGCCGGCGCCGCCAGCATCGGCCAGATGCAGGTGCCGGCGGGCCAGGAAGCTGTGCTCTCCGGCACCGAACCGGTCACGGCGCAGCTGGCCCCGCTGCAGCACGACGCGTTTATCGACCATGTGCTGACGGAGATGGCGCCCCCGCCGCCACCCTATGCCGCGCCGCTGGTGCAGCAGATGACCGGCGTGGAGGAACTCTCTGCCTATGGCAGTTGGGCCCAGAGCCCGGAATATGGCGCGATCTGGTATCCGTATGTCGGGACCGGCTGGGTGCCGTTCCGCGAGGGGCAATGGGCCTATGTCGCCCCCTGGGGCTGGACCTGGGTGGATGCGGAGCCATGGGGCTTCGCGCCCTTCCATTATGGCCGCTGGATCGATGCGGACGGGCGCTGGGGCTGGGTGCCATCGGCGGCCTATGCGCCGGGCTACGATGAGCCGTATGCGCAGCCGGTCTATGCGCCGGCCGTGGTCGGCTTTTTCGGCCTCGCCGCCGGCGCGGTGCTCACCGCCTCGCTGCTCGCCTCGCATTCGGTCGGCTGGGTGCCGCTGGCGCCGGGCGAGCCTTTCTACCCGTTCTATCACGTCTCGCCCGATTATCTGCGGCGGATCAACCGGGAGGATATGCGCCATTTCGATCCCGACCGGCACGAAAATTTTGCCATTGACCACTTCGCCAATCGCCACGCCGCCACCTTCATTCCCGCCGAAGCCATGGCGCGCGGCGCGCCGATGGCGCATTTCGGCCAGCCGATGACGCCGGCAATGTTCGGCCAGGCGCATCCGGTCGAGGGCGTCAACCAGGCGCTCCGCCCCGCGATCCCGCACCAGCAGGCCGCGGCGCCGCACCCCACCGCTTTCTCTGCACGGCATGACGTGCCGGCGCCCGTCATCGCGCACACTCCCGCGGAGGCCCCTCATGCCGGCTTCGTGCCGTTCCATCCGGGCCCGGAACTCAGGCCGCAGGGGCCGGGCATCCACCCGCCCACACCGGCCGTGGCCCAGCCGCCGGCACCACAATTCCACCAGCCGGTGCCGCAGGTGTCACAGCCTCACGAGGCGCCGCCTGTCCGGCCGCCGGCACCGCAATTCCACCAGCCAATGCCCATTCAACAATTCCATCAGCCGATGCCGCAATTCCATCCGGAGGCGCCGCATGCGCCCCCGCCGCCACGTCAGAACGATCTCCACCATCCGTAACCGGCGAGGCCGCCGCGCCGGTATTGCGGTGCGGCGGATTCCCGGCCACGGTGACCTCAGACATGTCATGACCAAGAGACCAGACGTCAGGCCAGGATGAACGCTGCCACCGCCCATATCAGCGCGGCCGACCCCGTGCTCGGCGCCTTCATCGCCAAAGCTGGGCGGTTGCAGCGCGACAAACCGGAATTTTCCGAACCCTACCACGCCCTTCTTTCAGCCGTGGCACATCAGCAACTACACGCCCGTGCCGCGCTGGCGATTCTTGGCCGCCTCAAGGCGCTCGCCGGCGACACCCTTCCCGCCCCCGCCGCGCTGCTCGCCTTGCCGGACGAAGCCCTGCGCGGCTGCGGCTTTTCCGGCGCGAAAATCGCAGCACTCCGCGACGTCGCCGCGAAGGCGGCGGAGGGCGTCATCCCCAGCCGCGCCCGCGCCCTGCGCCTGAGCGACGAGGAATTAATCCGCCGCCTGGTCGCCATCCGCGGCGTCGGGCAGTGGACGGTGGAAATGCTGCTGATTTTTACGCTGCGCCGGCCAGATGTGTTTCCGGTGGATGATTTCGGCGTCCGCGAGGGGTTTCGCCTGCTCCACGGCCTGGAGGCGCAGCCGAAACCGAAAGCCTTTGCCTTGATCGGCCAAGCCTTCGCGCCCCACCGTTCCACGGCGGCGCTCTATCTCTGGAAAGCGGCAAACCTCGCCAAAGCCGCCCCCGCGCCGAAGCCGAGCGACATGCCCAGCGTGCCGCTGTAACGTCTTGGAAGGTGAAGGCTTCTTTTTGTGAACAAAAAGAAGCAAAAAACTTTTTTAAACTTAGGCCGTGCTGGTTTCAACGACACGGGCCCAGCCAAGCCAAAAGTTTTTGCGCCGCTTTTTTCAAAAAGCGGCTGCTTTCCTGCTTCAAACTCCGCTGATCGGGCTCTCCCCCTATCGCCCCCAACAAAAACGGCGCCCAAAGGGCGCCGTTTTCTATATTCGGGATCCAGGGGCAACGCCCCTGGCCTTGCTTCACCCTTACGCAGACTTCGCCATGATCTCGTCCGCAACGTTGCGCGGCACCGGATCGTAGTGGTGGAACTGCATGGTGAACGACGCGCGGCCCTTGGTCATCGAGCGCAGGTGCGAGATGTAGCCGAACATTTCCTTCAGCGGCACATGCGCGCGCACGATCACGGTCGAGCCCGAGCTCTCCTGGTTCTGGATCATGCCGCGGCGACGGTTCAGGTCGCCCACCACGTCGCCCACATGGTCCTGCGGGGTGGTGACTTCCACGTCCATGATCGGCTCGAGGATGATCGGGCTGGCCTTCTTCATGCCTTCGCGGAAGCAGGCCTTCGCGGCGATTTCGAACGCGAGCGCGCTCGAGTCGACGTCGTGGTACTTGCCGTCAACCAGCGAGTAGCGGAAGTCCACCGTCGGGAAGCCGGCGAGCACACCGGTATCCGCCTGGTTCTTGATGCCTTTTTCCACCGCCGGGATGTATTCCTTCGGCACCGCGCCGCCGACGATCTTGTTCTCGAAGTGGATGCCTTCGTTCCGCTCCAGCGGCTCGAACACGATCTTCACCTCGGCGTACTGACCCGAACCGCCCGACTGCTTCTTGTGGGTATAGGTTTCGGTATGCGTCTTGGAGATCGTCTCACGATACGCCACCTGCGGCGCGCCGATATTCGCGTCCACGCCGTATTCGCGGCGCAGGCGGTCGATGATGATTTCCAGGTGCAGCTCGCCCATGCCGGAGAGGATGGTCTGGCCGGTCTCCTGGTCGGTCTTCAGACGCAGGCTGGGGTCTTCGCCCGCCAGCTTCTGCAGGCCGAGGGTCATCTTCTCGATGCCTTCCTTGGTCTTCGGCTCGACGGAGATGTCGATCACGGGGACCGGGAACGCCATGCGCTCCAGCACCACCGGGTCGTCGGACGAAGCCAGCGTGTCGCCGGTGCCGGAATCCTTCAGCCCCACGAAAGCGGCGATGTCGCCGGCATGCACTTCCTTGATTTCCGCGCGCTTGTCAGCGTGCATCTGGAACATGCGGCCGATACGCTCCTTATGGCCCTTGGTGGTGTTCAACACCGTGTCGCCGGATTTCAGCGTGCCGGAGTAAACGCGCACGAAGGTCAGCGTGCCGTATTTGTCGTTGATGATCTTGAACGCCAGGCCCGAGAACGGCGCGGTCACATCGGCCTTGATGCGGCGGGCGTTCGGGTCTTCCTCCTCGCCTTCCGGCGGGGCGACCTTGATGCCCGGGACGTCGACCGGCGACGGCAGGTAGTCGAGCACGGCATCCAGCAGCGGCTGCACGCCCTTGTTCTTGAACGCGGTGCCGCACAGCACCGGGCGGAAGGCGCCGGTGATGGTGCCGGTCTTGATCGCGCGCTTCAGCGTCTCAACTGAAACATCGCCCTTCTCGAAATACTCTTCCATGCCGGCGTCATCGACGGCCAGCGCCGTGTCCAGCAGGTTCTGGCGGTATTCCTTCGCCTTCTCCAGCAGGTCGGCGGGAATTTCCTCGTCATGGAACTTCGCGCCCAGCTCGCCGCCTTCCCAGATGATCGCCTTCATCTCGATCAGGTCGACCACGCCCAGGAAGCCGTCCTCAATGCCGATCGGCAGCTGCAGCGGCAGGGCGATGATGTCCAGCTTCTCCTTCAGCGTGTCGAAGGCGCGGTAGAAGTCAGCGCCGGTACGGTCCAGCTTGTTGATGAAGATGATGCGCGGCACGTTGTAGCGGTCGGCCAGACGCCAGTTGGTCTCGGACTGCGGCTGCACGCCGGCCACGCCCTCGATGATGAAGATGGCGCCGTCGAGCACGCGGAGCGAACGGTTCACCTCGATGTTGAAATCGATATGGCCGGGCGTGTCGATGATGTTGATGCGGTTGTCTTTCCACTCGCAGGTCACGGCCGCGGAGGTGATGGTGATGCCGCGCTCACGCTCCTGCTCCATGTAGTCGGTCGTGGTGTTACCGTCATGCACCTCGCCGATCTTGTGCGACACGCCGGTGTAATACAGAATCCGCTCGGTCGTGGTGGTCTTGCCCGCGTCGATATGCGCGGTGATCCCGATATTGCGGATCTTGCCTAGGTCGAAATCAGCCATAAGAGCCTCCACGGGCGACTAAAAATACAAAAGGGTCGCCGCCACTCATGAGCAGCGCGCGTGGCCGGGCTTTTGCGGCAGCGCGGGGGTTTTGGCAACCCCGCTTGCCGCAAACCATCCTGCCGGCGTCGCCTTTTACAACACATAGTCGCTGTTTTCCGCGATAAAAGAGCCGGCCTGGACAGCGCCGCCGCCCAGGCCGGCATACGCTTCGACTATGGCCCTGGCCCCAGGATACCAATCGGAGTGCCCCACGCGGCGCGCTCAGCTCGCCTCTGGCCGGTTCATCGCCCCTGCGACCGGTCACGGTGCTGACGATGACCGAATTCGGCCGCACCACGACGATGAACGGCACGCGCGGCACCGATCTTGGCACCGCCGCCGTCGCCTTCATGCCCGGCGGCCGGGTTGCGAGCGGTCGCGTCCAGAGACCTGGCCTTGCGTCCAGTCTACTGTTCCAGAACCGCGACCTTGCCCCCAACACGGGGATATGGGGCTGGCCAAGGGCGCGCGGGCCGAACATCTGCGCCTTCCCCGCGCCGCTCTAGCCAGGTATTTCCGGGCGGCGGCGAGGTCGCCCCATTGCGGGGACTTGTCCGCGCCACCTAATATTTTGCCATGACGACATGGCGGCTGCTCCGTATCCTCCGCGCCCGCCCGTATTTCTCGACCGGCTATGCGCTCGGCCTCGCCAGCTATTTCCTGCTCTCCCCCATCTCCTCGACCGCCACGCGCGCTGTGCTCGCCTGGGACATCGGCAGCGCAATTTTTCTATTGCTCTCCGCCGTCTCGATGTTCCGCGTTAAACATCTCGACATTGTGTTCGACGCCAAGCGTCATCAGGAGGGCGAATGGACGGTCTTCTCCCTCACCGTGACCGGCGCGATCATGAGCTTCGCCGCGATCATCCTGTTCTCCCACCATTCCGGCCATAAGCCGCTTGAAGGGTTCTACATCGCCGTCGTCGTCGCCACGCTGGCGCTCTCCTGGCTGACCACCCATGTCTCCTTTGCCTATCGTTATGCGCACGAATATTATTCGTTCGACCTCGGCCGCGAGGAGATCGACCGCGGCATCGAATTTCCAGAGGACGACAAGCCGGACTATCTGGACTTCATCTATTTCTCGTTCGTGCTCGGCATGACCTTCCAGGTCTCCGACTGCAACATCACCGCAAAGAAGCTGCGTCGCCTCGCGACGCTTCAGGGGCTGATCGGGTTTCTGTTCAACACCGTGATCCTGGCGCTCTCGGTCAACATCGCCGCTTCACTGCTCTAAGTGATGAAGGCTTCTTTTTGTGAACAAAAAGAAGCAAAAAAACCTTTTTTAAACTGGGCCGTGCTGGCTTCAGCGCCACGGGCCCAGATCAGCCAAAAGTTTTTGCGCCGATTTTTTTTAAAAGCGGCTTCTTCCTACTTTTAACTGAAGCCTCGCCGGCGCTATGCCGGCGGCGGCTCGCCCTGCACCGGCATCACGCCCTGCGCGGCGATCATCTCCGTCGCCTGCGCGATTGCCGCCTCCAGTGCCGCCACATCCGTGCCCTTGGCGACGATGGCGACGCCGCCCACCTCGCCGCGCCTGAACGGGTAGCTGCCGAGATCGGTGCCCTCGAACCGGTCCTGAATCGCCGACAACCCGGCGGCGATCGAGCCTTCCAGCAGCCCCATGCCGTGCACCGCGCGCATCGCAATCGGCGTGCCCTGCGGCAGCGACGGCTCAAGTGCTACGAACTGCGCCTGCATGATGCGCGGCACGCCCGCCATCACATGCACATTGCCGATCGAAAATCCTGGCGCCAGAGAGGCCTCGCAGGTGATCGGCGTGGCGCCGCGCGGCATGGTCGCCATGCGCTGCCGCGCCGCGTTGTAGCGGTCCCCCATGCCTTCCCTCAGGATCCGGTCGGTTTCAGCATGGATCTCCCAAGGGAGGCCAAAGGCAGCGGCGACGCATTCGCTGGTAATGTCGTCATGGGTCGGGCCGATGCCGCCGGTGGTGAACAGCATGCCGTAGGCGGCGCGCAACTCGTTCACCGCGCCGACGATCCGCACCGCCACGTCCGGGATCACCCGCACCTCGGCGAGCTCGATCCCACGCGCCGCCAGCCTTTTGGCGATGAACTGCACGTTGATGTCCTGTGTGCGGCCGGACAGGATCTCATTGCCGACGATCAGGATCGCGGCGGTCGGGTTCT
Organism: uncultured Pseudomonadota bacterium; assembly: GCA_963780465.1. Lineage (GTDB taxonomy): Bacteria > Pseudomonadota > Alphaproteobacteria > Acetobacterales > Acetobacteraceae > Acidocella. The sequence continues at coordinate 76,015 of CAWACI010000003.1, read as the reverse complement.
TAAGGCTCATAAAAAATCCCTCAGCATCGGAATCAACGGCCGGTCGGCCGGCGGCATCGGATATTCCACCAACCGGTCCGGCGCCACCCAGGCCAGAGCCTGCCCCTCTTTGGGGACCGGCTGGCCCTGCCAGCGCCGGCACAAAAACAGCGGCATCAGCAGATGGAAACTGTCATAAGGGTGCGAGGCGAACACGAAAGGCGCCAGATCATTGGCGGACACCTCGATGCCCAGCTCCTCGCGCAGCTCGCGCACCAGCGCCGCTTCCGGGGTTTCGCCCAGGTCGACCTTGCCACCGGGAAACTCCCACATGCCGGCCATCTTCTTGCCCTCGGGCCGGCGCGCCAGAAGGATCCGCCCGTCACCATCGATCAGCGCCACAGCCACCACCAGCAGCACGGCGGAAGGCGGCGCCGCCTCGGTGGCCATCGGCACCTCGCGCTCCATCATGTAATGATGCACCGGCAGTCTCTGCCCCGGCCGGCACTGGAACACCTGTGCGCCCTTGCCCGATGATGCAAACCCCAGGCGCCGCAGCACCGCCGCCGAGGCATCGTTATCCGCTGCCACGGTCGCGGTGATGCGCCCGATTGGCAGCGCCGCGAAAGCCCACTCCGTTAGCCGCCGCGCCGCCTCCAGCCCAAAACCCTGCCCCCAAAAGGCGCGGCCCAGCCAATAGCCGAGCTCGGCGGTCTTGCGGTCGCGCGACAGGCGCAGCCCGGCAGAGCCCAGCAGCGCACCGCTCTCACGGTCCACCACGGCGAATTGCTCCGCCTGCCCACCGGCGCGGTCGGCGCTGGCTGCGGCGATCCATTGCGCCGCCAGATCCGCCGGATAGGGGAACGGCGCATCCGGCAGTTTACGGCAGATATCCCAGTCATTGATCAAGCGGTGGAAGGCCGCCGCATCTCCCGGTTCCAGGGGACGCAGCAGCAACCGCGTGGTGTGCAGCAGGGGCCCGGCCGGCGCCGCCCGGTCCCGCATCAGCGAATCGTTGAGGTCTGGCATGTGTCCGCAGAAATAGCGCGCAGTTGATCTTCCCGCCAGGACTAGGCAACCATGCCCGCCATGAATGCCGAACCCGACCTCAACGCGCAACGAATGACCGAAGCCGGCGCCAAGGCCCGCGCTGCCGCCGCCTTGCTGGCGCAGGCCGACGCCGCCACGCGCGATGCCGCCTTGCGCGAAGCCGCCGCCGCGCTGCGCGCCGCAACGCCGGCGATTCTTGCCGCCAACGCACGGGATCTGGCAGCATTTTCCGGCGGCTCTGCCTTCGCCGACCGGCTGATGCTAAACGAAGCGCGGGTGGAAGCCATGGCGCGCGGGCTGGAAGAGGTTGCCGCCCTGCCCGACCCGCTGGCCCGCACCCTGGCCAGCTGGACCCGGCCGAACGGGCTCGTCATCAGCCGCATCGCCCAGCCGCTCGGCGTGCTCGGCATGATCTATGAGAGCCGGCCCAATGTCGGCGCCGATGCCGCCGCCATCGCCATTAAATCCGGCAACGCCATTTTGCTCCGTGGCGGCTCGGAGAGTTTCTGGTCCGCCGCTGCCATTCACCAGGCGATGACCGCCGGGCTGCGCGCCGCGGGGTTGCCGGCCGACGCCGTGCAGGTGGCGCCCAGCACCGATCGCGGCTTCGTCGCCGCCATGCTGGCGGCCAGCGGGCTGATCGACCTGATCATCCCGCGCGGCGGCAAATCTCTGGTCGAGCGCGTGCAGCGCGAAGCGCGCGTGCCGGTGCTCTCCCATGCCGAAGGGCTGAACCACACCTATATCCACGAAGCCGCCGATTTCGCCATGGCGCGGCGCATCCTCGCCAACGCAAAGATGCGCCGCACCGGCATCTGCGGCGCCACCGAGACGCTGCTGCTGGACAAGGCCATTGCCGACCGTCTGCTGCCGGAGCTGGTGGCTGACCTTTCTGCCCTGAGCTGCGCATTCCGCGCCGACGAAGGGGCACGGGCGATCCTCCCCTCCCTCCCCGCCGCCGGACCGGAGGATTTCGACACTGAATGGCTGGACGCGGTGCTGAACATCGCCATCGTCGATGGGGTGGATGCGGCGCTCGGCCATATCGCCGTGCATGGCAGCGAGCATACGGACGCCATCGTCACCGAGGACGAGGCAACAGCGACCCATTTCCTGAGCCGACTCAGCAGTGCGGTCGGCATGTGGAACGCCTCCACCCAGTTCTGCGATGGCGGCGAGTTCGGTTTTGGCGCCGAGATCGGCATTGCCACCGGGCGCATCCATGCGCGCGGGCCGGTCGGGCCTGAGCAGCTGACCACCTTCCGCTATGTGGTCCGTGGCACGGGCCAGATCCGGCTCTGACTTTTTGGCCCAAACCGTCTTCCCGTCCGCATGAGCTTTTCCATCCCGCGCTACGGGCATCGCCATCGCTTGCGGGTCGGCCTGCTCGGCGGCTCGTTCAACCCGGCGCATGAGGGCCATCTGCATGTCGCCCGCCAGGCGATGGCGCATCTGCGGCTGAACCAGCTCTGGCTAATGGTCTCCCCCGGTAATCCGCTGAAAGCGGCGAACGGCATGGGCCCCTTCGCGCAGCGCCTGGCCTCGGCGGCAAAAATCGCCGACGGCTACCGCATCATCGCCACCGATATCGAGCAGCGCCTCGGGACACGCTTCACCCGGGACACGTTGCGCGAGCTGACCCGCCGTTTTCCCGCGCAGCATTTCGTCTGGCTGATGGGGGCTGACAACCTTTTGCAGTTGCCGCGCTGGGGCAACTGGCTGCGGATCATGCGCGCGATGCCGATGCTGGTGCTGCCGCGCCCCGGCACGACCCGCCCGGCTCTGGCCGGCCAGGCCGCAGCCCGGTTTAGAAAGCATCGCCTTCCCGCGCGCTCTGGGCTATGTCTGCCGATGGCGGGGGCACCGTGCTGGATTCTGCTCCCGGTCAAGGAGAATCCGGCCTCCGCCACCGCTTTGCGCCGGAAGATTGAAGGAGTGTCGTCATAACCCGTCCACCGACCCGTAAGCCGCCGGCACCGCGCGGCACTGCCGCCCCGCGCAAACGCGCGGCCAAGGCCGCCCCCGCCGAATCGCTGCCCGCGATGCCCGGCACGCCGCGCAAAAAAGCCGCCATCGCCGGCCCGCGCCGCAAGAAAGCCGCGCCGAAGCTGACCCAGCCCGAGCTGGACCGCATGCAGCAGGTGATCTGCGCCAGCCTTGAGGACGACAAGGCGGAAGACATTGTCGCCATCGACCTTGCCGGCCGCGCCAGCTTCGCCGACCGCATGGTGGTGGCGACCGGCCTCGCAGACCGGCAGATTTCCGCGATGGCCACGCATCTGAACGAAAAACTGGTCGAGGCCGGTTTCAAAAAAGTGCTCATGGAAGGTGCGAACGGCACCGACTGGGTGCTGATCGATGCCGGCGACATCATCATCCATTTGTTCAAGCCGGAAGCCCGCACGCTCTACGCATTGGAGAAGATGTGGAGTTCCGAGCTGGACGAGGTGGCCGCCGACGCCCCCGCCGACGAGGCCGGACCGGAGGAGTAAGTGCGGCTGCTCGCCATCGGCAAGGCCGGCAACGGCCCCGAAGCCGAGTTGTTCTCCCGCTACGCCGCGCGCATCAAACCAACCCTGACCCTGGCCGAGTTTTCCCCCGGCCAGGGCAGCGTGGCGGAGATCAAACGCCGTGAGGCGGAACTGCTGCTCGGCGCCTTGCACCCGCAGGACTTCGTCATCGCGCTCGATTCCGGCGGGCAGACGCCCGACAGCGAGGAACTCGCCCGGCTGCTGGCGCGCTGGAGCGAAACGGGGAAGAAACTCGCGTTTCTGATCGGCGGCGCGGAGGGTTTCGACGCCGCGGTGATCGCCCGGGCCAATGCCAAGCTATCACTCGGCCGCCTCACCTGGCCACATATGCTGGTGCGCCCGATGCTCGCCGAACAGATTTACCGCGCGCAGATGATTCTGGCCGGCCATCCCTATCACCGCGCGGGACGGCCCTGACGCCCCCAACAAGAAAGTGGCCGCTTTTTGAAAAAAGCGGCGCAAAAACTTTTGCGACTCTGGGCCTGTGGCACTGAAATCAGCACGACCCAGTTTAACAAAAGTTTTTTTGCTTCTTTTTGTTCACAAAAAGAAGCCTTCTTCTTCCCCCCTAAAACATTTCCAGGACACCGGCTTCATGGTCATCGTGGCCATGGTCGGCACCTGGCTCGCCGCGCAGACGCCGCGCGAGCTCGGCGAGCGTCACGCCGCGCGCGGCCGCATCGGCATCCGCAGTCCACCCGGGAGACGCCTGCTCCCGCAACGCCGTGAGAAAGCTCGTGACACCGGCAAGCCGCTGCGCGATCAGATCCAGTCTCTGCACATTGCGATGGCATTCCGGATCGTCGACAATGCGCAGCAGCGCTGGCCCTAGCACCGCTTGCAGATGTTCCGCCAACTGCCCAAGCTCGGCACATTCGCTGCCGAGACGCGCCAATACGTCCTGCAGGCTCTCAGCTCCCGCGCCGATTTGGTTCATGGTTTCCACCTTCATTTACGGCGTCAAAACAACTCGACAACGCCGGCATTGCCCAGCGGTTTCGGCAAGGCGGCATTGCGCTCTTCCTGGAAAATCGCCAACGGCTCGCGCTGCAACTGCGCCTGACGCGCGCGGCCGGAGCTGGGCCAGAACTGGATGCGCCGGCCATAGGTGCCGCGCAGGCTGCCGCCGACCAGCGGAATGTTTTCCGCACGCAGAAACCTTTCCGCGAAGGCCGCGTTGAGTTCGCCGACATCAGTCAGCCCCTGCACCATGCAGGCGCCGCCGAACAGTTTCGCCTGCAGCCGGCCGCGCTGCGCCCCCTTGCGCAACAGGGCGTTGACCAACAATTCCATCGCATAGACACCATAACGCATCGACACGCCGGATGAGTCTCCCGCTTCCGGCTCGCTGCCGGGCAGCAGAAAATGGTTCATGCCGCCGACGCCCGCCTCCGGGTCCCAGAGACAGGCCGCCACGCAGGAGCCTAGCAGCGTCGTCAGCACCACATCCGGGCTGTTGTCGACGTGCTGCTCGCCCTGCACGATGTTGATGCGGCGATATTCATGCAGCATGTTTTCCAAAGGAGGCATGTCGTCGTTTCTAACGTTCTGTCTGCGTATGCACTGCGGCCATCAGACGCGCTCCTTGCGGTGCACGTTGGAAATCTGCAGCACCTGCGCTGCGATCCGGTCGAGCGGATACTGGCGCGCCACGGCGCCGATTTCGAACGCCACTTTCGGCATACCATAGACGATCGAGCTGCTCTCATCCTGCCCGAACGTCATCGCCCCGGCGCGCTGCATCGCCAGCAACCCCTCAGCACCGTCGCGCCCCATGCCAGTGAGAATCACGCCGATCGCGCGCTCGCCCACATGGCGTTCGAGCGACCTGAACATCACATCCACCGAGGGGCGGTGGCCGTTGACCCGCTCGGTGTCGCTGAGCCGGCAGCGCGGCACCGCCGATTTGGTGATTTCCAAATGTGTGTTGCCTGGCGCGAGATAGATATGTCCCGGCACGACCGGCGCGCCATCCACCGCCTCCGCCACCTCGGCCTGGCAGAGCTTGTTCAGCCGCTGCGCAAAGCTTTTCGTGAACGTTGCCGGCATATGCTGGCTGATCAGCGTCGGCGGACAGTTTTTTGGAAATTCCGAGAGAATGCGGATCAGCGCCTCAACGCCGCCGGTCGAGGCGCCGATGCCAAGCACGCGGCCATCCGGCGCATACTCCTCCTGCTCCTGCCCGCCCACCATGCCCGCCCGGCGGATCACATGGCGCGATTTCGCGGCCGCCTTGACCAGATCGGCCAGCACATCCAGGCTGTGCGTGTTGCCGATGCTTGGTTTCGCCACGCAATCAACGGCGCCGATCTCCAGCGCGCGCAGGGAAACATCTGCCCCCTCCTGCGTCAGGGTAGACACCATGATCACCGGCGTCGGGCGCAGTCGCATGATCTTCTCGAGGAATTCCAGGCCGTTCATGCGCGGCATCTCGATATCGAGCGTGATCACGTCTGGGTTGAGCCGCTTGATCGCCTCGCGCGCCTCGGTCGGATCGCCGGCGAAGCCGACCACTTCAATCTCCGGGTCGGTCTGCAGCATGGCTGCGATAAAACGGCACATCGTCTCCGAATCGTCGACGATAAGCACCTTAACCGGCTTGTTCAATTCCGCCTCCAGCTCTGCGGACGGTAGGTTGTGATGCCGTCGCTGACAAGCTGCTTCTCGGCTGGCCCGGTGACGCGTTCGGAGTGGCCTATATATAACACGCCGTTCGGCGCCATTAACGGCATCATCCGCGACCACAACCTGATCTGCGTCTCGGCATCGAAATAAATGACGACGTTGCGGCAGAAGATCACGTCGAACGTGGTCTTGATCGGCCACTCACCGGTCAGATTGAGCTTCTTGAACGCCACCAGGGCGCGCAGTTCCTCGCCGGCCTGCATCGCGCCCGAGCCGTTCGCCACCGGATCGAACCAGCGTTGCCGCAGGTCGACCGGGACGTCGGCCATAACGCTGCGGTCGAAAACCCCCACCTGCCCTTTCTCGATCATGTTCTCATCGATATCGGTGGCGAGAATTTTAATATCGTATGCGGCCGCGTCCGGAAACGCCGCAAGCAACGTCAGGGCAATTGAATACGGCTCCTGACCGCTCGAACAACCTGCCGACCACAAACGCACGCGCCGTCCTTTGACTGCCTCGGCCCGCAGCGCCGGCAGCATCGTCATCTTCAGATGCTCAAAATGGTGCGGCTCCCGGAAAAACCGGGTGACGTTGGTCGTCAGCGCGCGGATCATCGCACCGCGCTCGGCCTGTTCCTCCGGATTGGCGACCAGCGCGCAATAATCCTTGAAACTCCGCAAACCCAGCATCCGCAGGCGCTTCGCCAGACGCGAATAAACCAGGTTGATCTTATTGCTCTGCAGCGAGATTCCCGCCTCGGCGTGAACGATCGCCGCAATACGGTTGAAGTCACGCGTCGTCAGCGGAAACTCGCCGGTATCAGTGCCCCCTGGGAAGGTCGCCAGGCCGGCTTCGGTCTGGTTCGTCGTCATACCATCTCGGGTTCGAGCGCGGGCAGCACGTTCTCTAGCGAGATCAGGCTGATCATCCGATTATCAACTGAGAGCAGGCCGCGGACGAACTGCTTCAGCATCGGCGAAGACACGTCCGGCGTCGGATGGATTTCCGCATCGGTGGAGGTCAGAATATCGGAAACGGCGTCGACCAGCAGGCCGATCTGCTGCGAACCACTCTGCACCACGATGATAACGTTGCGCTCGGTCGGTTCGGTCTCCGGCAACCCAAGCCGGACCGCGAAATCAACGACCGGCAGCACCGCGCCGCGCAGATTGATCACGCCGCGCACGTAAGGCGGCGACTTCGGGAGTGCCGTGGTCTGCGTCCAACCACGGATCTCGCGCACCATCATGATATCGATGCAGCATTCGAGCATCCCGACGCGAAAGGCAATGAGTTCTCGCGCGTCCATATGCCCTGTCAGGGAATCAAACATGAACTCATCTCGCTACTGTAAGTGATTTCCGTTGCTTCGCCATCCGTGAGCCGTCCCGCCTCGGTACGCGTGACGGAAACGATGGTATCGATGTCGAGAATGAGCGCGACCCGGCCGTCACCCATCACCGTCGCCGCGGCGATGCCGGGCACGGCACGATAATTGGCCTCCAAACTCTTGATCACCACCTGCCGCTGACCATCGATGGCATCGACGAGGAGCACGGCGCGCCGTCCACCTTCGCCTTCCACCAGCAGCGCTACGGCCTTGGCAAGATCGAGCGGCGCGTCGCTGTAGCCGAGCACCATGGCGACGTCGATCAGCGGAATATAGCCGCCGCGCAGCGACAGAACGCGCATCTGCACGTCCAGCGCATGCACGTTTTCCGCCTTTGGCTTCAGGGTTTCGATCACCGTGCCAAGCGGTACGATCAACGTATGCCTGCCGACCCGCACCACCATGCCATCCAACACCGCCAAGGTCAGCGGCAGGCTTAAGGTGAAGGTCGAGCCGACGCCTGGCGTGGAGGTAATGGAAATGCGCCCGCCAAGCGCCTGCACCGACTGCCGCACCACATCCATGCCGACACCGCGGCCGGAAATGTTGGAAATGGTCTGCGCCGTTGAGAACCCCGGCAGGAAGATAAGGTTGTCAATCTCGTTATCGGTCAGCTGCGCGTCTGGGGAGATCAGGCCGTTCTCGATCGCCTTCTGCTTCACCCGCGGGCGATTGATACCACCGCCGTCATCGGACACTTCGAGCACGATACGGCCGGAGCGGTGCACCGCGGTAAGCTTGACCGTGCCCTCCAGCGGCTTGCCCGCCGCCTCGCGCCCTTCGGGAGATTCCAGCCCATGGTCGATCGCATTGCGGATCATATGTGTCAGCGGATCGGAGATCCGCTCAATGACCGTCTTGTCGACCTCCGTGCCCTCGCCTTCGGTCAGCAGGCGCACCTGCTTGCCGGTCTGCGCGGCCACCTCGCGCACCAGCCGCGGCATGCGCATGAAAACCGAACGCACCGGCTGCGCGCGGATCGCCATCACGCTGTCCTGAATCTCGCGCGTAAGGTGTTCAAGTTCTTCCAACGCCATCGCCACAGCAGAAGCGCGCGTGATGCCCGCCTCCAGCACGCGCTGGCTCAGCATCGCCTCATTGATCACCAGCTCACCGACCAGATTGATCAAACGGTCGACGCGATCGAGATCGACACGGATCGTCGCGCCCACCGGCGCACCGGATTCAGCCTTCACCGCCATCGCCTCGACCGGGCCCGGCGCGAGGTGTTCGACATGCGGCGCCTCCACTGCCGCGACCGGTTCCGGTGCGGCTTCCACGGCTGCCGGCGCATAGATTTCAAAATCGGTACCGGCCTCGCCCGGGGCGAAAATCTCGAACTCGACGCCTTCGCCCCAATCGAACTCGTCCTCGCCCGCGACGGCATCCGCCGATGGCTGCGGCGTGATCTCGAGCACGCAATCATCTTCGACGAATTCAAACACTTCGCGAATCGTCGCCTCATCACAGGCCGCATGCAGGATCACGGTCCATGCGAGATAAGCACCTTCGGGATCGAGATCCGTCAACGATGGCAACGTGCCGTCATCCACTGTGACATCGATGCCGCCCAGCCGCACCAGCTCCCGCAGCAATGGCAGCGCCTCATTAGCATGCGCGTAAAGTTCGGGCCGTGGCTTGAACAAGATTTTCCAGACCTGGGCAGCCGCGGGTTCGTTCGGCGGCGTCTCCTTGGCCGCTACAGGCGGTGCCGCCGCAGCGCCGCTCGCGGCCGGTGGCGCGATCAGCTTGGTCAGCTCCGCCACCACCTGCTGTGTCTTCGCATCGTCAGCCGCACCATCACCGCGTGCCGCGCGCACCAGGTCGCTTAGAATGTCGGAAGCCTGCAGCAGTATTTTTATAACCGCCGGCGTGCCATGCAAACGTCCGCTCCGCACCGCATCGAGCGTAGTTTCGAACACATGCGCAAAGCGGACCAGATCATCAAGCGCGAAGATTCCGGCGCTTCCCTTGATCGAATGCACCGCCCTGAACACCGCGTTGACGGTTTCCGAATCCGCCGCGCCGCCATCCATATGCGTGAGGCCGGTCTCCAGTTCGGCAAGCTGCTCCTCGCATTCCTGAAAAAAAGTCTGCCGGATGGCGGCCATGGGGTCCAAAATTCTTACTCCCGCGCTCAGGCTGTAACGCGACGAATCGCCGCAACCAGTTTCACCGGATCAAATGGCTTTACGATCCATCCCGTGGCACCGGCATCTTTCGCACGCAGCTTCTTCTCCGCATCCACCTCGGTCGTCAGCACCAGAACCGGCGTACCGCGCCGCTTAGCGTCACGCCGCACCGCCTCGATGAAGCCAAATCCATCCAGCCGCGGCATGTTGATATCCGTGACGATGACATCAGGGGTTTCATTCTCGAGCACTTCAAGACCATGCACACCATCTTCCGCCTGCACGACGCGGTAGCCTGCCTCGCTGAGAGAATGTTTCAGCATGTCTCGCATCGATCGCAAATCATCGACTGTCAAAATCGTTGTCGTCATTTGGCCAGTTCCTTCTCCAGACCGAATCTTTCTAAACCAATGCCCAGCTCGTTCAATGCTGCCACGAATTCGGCCGAAAATGTCTCGCTGACCCATTCCACATGGTCATCAATCCATGCCTGGCGTGCTGCCATCAAAACCTGCAAACAAGGCACGCCCACACGCAAGACATGGCTGCCATCGACACGTATCTTCTCCCCGCGGCGTGCCAACAACGCCTCTTTCAAGGGGGCCGCCGCCGCCAAATCAAGATTGGCAGGCAACGTCAAGGCATTAGAAGTTTCGTTATATTGCATGCGTTAAAACTCATTTCTATGCGTTATCAGCGACGCGGGTCGCAGAAACGGCAGCACAATGCCGCACATCAGGCGGCCATCGCTTCCGCGCCATCACCGTCGTCCGCCAACGCCAGGAATCGAATTCCATATTGTCCCTTCCCCACCGCGGCAACCTCGCCATAGGCAAAGCGGCGCCCATTGGCAAAAATCTCAAGTGGTTCTTCGGCCAGCTGATCAAGCAGCAGCAACTGCCCCTCCTTCAACTGCCGCAGCTTCGTCAACGACAAGTGCACACGCCCAAGTTCAACCGTCAGAGCGACGGTGATACGCTGCACGACTCCCTTCTGCCGCGACAGCATCTGTACGCGCCCCCGGCTTTCCAGTGCACCCGGCATCGCCGCTGCCGACACATCGCCGTCTTCACGCAGCGATGATTTCAGCTTACAGCAGACATAGCCTTCGCTCTGACCATATTCGGCGACGAACATATCGATCCCACCGATGACGCCGATCGCCTCTGGAAACAACGACAACGGCAGGCTGTCTCCCTCCTGTAGCGCGTCGAGCAGGCCGATCGCCACGCGCGCCCGCGCGATTTCGACCCGCACCTCCACCGGCGTCTCATCCACCAGCTGGTCCAGAATCCGCGTCCATTTCGCGTCGGTCTCACCCGCCGCGATCAGGGCACCTCGCGAGTTGATTTTTGTTTCAAGCGATTCAAACGCGGCGTAGGGAACGATCAGTTTGATCGAGCCGAAGCCCAGGGTCGACTCAAAAATGCCCGTGGTCGAGATCATCCAGGCCTGCGCTTCGTCGACCGAAAGCATCCCCCGCGAGGTCTCGTATTGCGAAACCGTGCCATCCAGAGTGACGAGATTGCTGAACACTTCGGCGATCGCGGCGATCGTGATATCGATCATCTGCTTGCCGACGCGCACCTCCATCACGGAAAGTTCCTCGCGGACATACATATCGGTGCTGGTTCCGCCGCAAAGCTCATCGACAACAGCGCCGATCATATCCCCTTCCACCGCAATGATCGCGCGGCCATGCAAGGGCTTCAAATCCACCACCCCCGCCAGCATGATGTCAGGAAACGACGATAGGGCGGCATCATGGCTGACGACGCCGTTGACGCAGCTCAAAATCGTCGTCTTGCAGCGCATCTTCTGGAACATCATGAAGCTGACCTTGCGCATGATCAACTCGCAAAGGCTCTCCATCAACTGCGAGCGCACCTGCGGGGTGCGCGCGGCGGCTAGAAGGTCCAGCGTCTGCACATCATCCGTCGCGTCAAACATCTGCGCCCCCCTCGTTCAATTCGGCCACTCCAGCGTTCAGGCGACGGGAAGAAGCTGCTTGACCACGTACAGCAGCTGGGGGGGTTTCGGGGGTTTGGTCAGCCAACCGGAGGCGCCAACCGCTTTCGCCTCGTCCCGTTTGCGCCCATCTGCCTCGCCACTCAGCACGATGATCGGTGTAAACTTGGTTCCCGGCAGCTTGCGCGCTTCCTTGATGAAGCCGATTCCATCCATTTCCGGCATATTTAAGTCCGTCAGAATAACGGTAGGTTTCAGGCCGCCATTAAGCAGCGCAAGCCCCTCTTTGCCGTTATTGGCTGTGGCGATCTCATAGTTAGCCGTCTGCAGAATCTGCCCAAGGCTCATTACCATCGTGGCGGAATCATCAATAATAAGTACGGTCGGCATCAATGCCCTCACTCTGGTCGGCTGTTTGATTAAACGACATTAGGGTTGGTTAACTTCCGGGAACAGGACTCTCATCACTCCTACAGCTTAGAACTCATCCCAGTCAGCTTCAACAGCGGCGGCGATAGCGACAGCACCCCGCGCCCCGACCTTGCGGGGGATGGCCGCGGTCTTGTCGGGCAATGCCGTGGGTTTCCCCGCCGCTTTCGTCACCCTTACCACCTTCGCCATGGGCGCCGTCTCCGGCCCCGCCTTGCCAATCCGGAACTGCCCGACCAGCCGCGCCAGCTCCTCGGCCTCTTCCGCCAGGCTGTGGCTCGCCGCGGTCGATTCCTCGACCATTGCCGCGTTCTGCTGCGTCACCTGGTCCATCTGGTTCACCGCGGCGTTCACCTCGCCCAACCCGGTCGCCTGCTCCTTGGCCGAGGCCGCCAGCTCTGCCACCAGCCCGTTAAGCTGGCTCACCTGGCCGACGATCCGGCCCAGCGCCTGGCCGGTCTCGCTCACCAACTTCACCCCGGTCTCCACCTGCTGGCCGGAGGCCGAGATCAGCGCCTTGATCTCCTTGGCGGCATCGGCGGAGCGCTGTGCCAGTGCCCGCACCTCGGTCGCCACCACGGCAAAGCCACGTCCCGCATCGCCGGCGCGCGCCGCTTCCACACCCGCATTCAAGGCCAGCAGATTAGTCTGGAAGGCGATCTCGTCGATCACGCCGATGATGTTGGCGATCTGCTTCGACGAGGTCTCGATCCCGGCCATCGCCCCCACCGTCTGCCGCACCACCGCGCCGGAGCGCTCCGCATCTTCCTTCGAGGTGGAAACCAGGTTCCGCGCCTCGTTCGCCACCTCGGCGGTGCGGCGCACCGTCGCGGTGATCTGATCCAGCGCCGCCGCGGTTTCTTCCAGGCTCGCCGCCTGCTGCTCGGTGCGCCGCGACAGATCGTCGGAGGCCCGGGTGATCTCCTCGGCGCCGGAGCGCACGCCTTTTGTGTTGGCGGCGATCGCCTGCATCGTCTCCTGCAGCTTCTCCATCGCCGCATTGAAATCGGCGCGCAGCTTCTCGTAATCGCCGCCGAAATCGGTGGTCAGACGGAACAGCAGATCGCCGGAGGAGAGTTTTTCCAAACCCGTTGCCACCGCTTCCACCACCAAACGCTGCTGTGCCGCCGCCTCGGCGCGCACCGCCTCGTTGGCCGCACGCTCCGCCTCGGCACGCTCCGCCGCAGTCTTAGCTTCCTCCTCCAGACGCCGTTTCTCCAGCCCGGCATCTTTAAAAACCTGCACCGCGCGCGCCATGCCGCCGATCTCGTCCTTACGCTCGGCACCGCCGACACTGGCCTGTAGGTTGCCACCCGCCAGCCGGCTCATCACCCCCTGCAGCCCCTTGATCGGATCCGCCACCCAGGCTCGAACCGCAAAATATCCACCCACAATAACCAGCACGAGACCGCCCAGGATGATGGCGTAAGTCCATGATATCGTACTACCGATAGCCACCGTCAGCGCGGACTGATCCGCACGCGCCGTGTCGGCGAGATGATTTTCCTCAGCCGCGATCGCGGCGGTCACGCCAGGAAACCCCGGCGAGCAGGTTTTGAGGAACAGGGCCTGGGAGCTGATCACATCGGCCGTCGCGGTTGCGGCACTGCCAAGCTTGACCGCAGCGCTGCAATCGCCGTCGAGCAGTTGCAACGCCTGGGCCTTCAGCGCCTGTATGGCAGCGGCATCCTGCGGGGCCAGAGCGGCCGCCTGATCCATACCAACCTTAAACTGGTCTTCATCCTTGGCGGCAGTCGCCAGCGATGCCTGATCTCCCGCTTCCGTAGTGGCGATCATCACCTCGGCAAAATTGACATGCGTGCCTGTAAAGCCGCGGCTGGCCAGCGCCAGCTCATCGGAAGCCCGGATCTGGTTATTGATCATATGATTATAGGCGCTGCCGATCGTCCGCATCTGGCTCGTCGTGTAAATCGTGCTACCCACCACGAAAATGCCAAACACACCGAGAATGGCGAGAAACTTCGTGACAATAGGAAGATTTTTCACAACAAACCCCTTAAATCGAGCTGGCCAAAAACGTCCTCGGGGCCACGCGAACACGAAGTTCGCCCCAATAACCAACCCAGCCGCAACCTTGCCGCGGTACTAACTTTAGATTGCAAAAAGTACAACCACATTTTACAACTACAGGTTAGATCAACTTGTCGTGTTAACTCCCCTCCAATTCCGCCGCCGCGCCAATCTCATGGATCAGATAAAACGTTCCATCGGGTTGAACATTGTGCCCCTTGACGCGCCTTTGCCGAGCGCGACATTTGCGCCGACAACGCCAGCTTGACTCAAAAGGACCGGATATGCCCGCAAAGCCCGTGATGCTCGTCATTCTTGACGGGTTCGGCTGGAATGAACGTCGCGAGGACAACGCCGTCGCGCTGGCGAACAAACCGAATTTTGACCGGCTCTGGTCCAATTCGCCACACGCCTTCCTCACCACGTCTGGCAAGGTGGTCGGCCTACCGCGGGGGCAGATGGGCAATTCCGAGGTGGGCCACCTCAATATCGGCGCCGGCCGCGTCGTGATGCAGGAACTGCCGCGCATCGACTCCGCGATCGACGACGGCTCGCTGGCAAAAAAACCGGCGCTGCAGGATTTCATCGCAAAACTGCAGGCAACCAAAGGCACCGCGCATCTGCTGGGCCTCATTTCGCCAGGCGGCGTGCACGCGCATCAGGACCACGCCGCCGCTTTGGCCGGCCTGTTGCACGCGGCCGGCATTCCGGTGGCAGTCCATGCCTGGATGGACGGGCGCGACACCGCCCCTAAATCAGGTGCCGGTTACATGCGCGATTTCCAGGCCAGCCTCGGGGATACGGGCCAGATCGCGACCGTCATCGGCCGCTATTACGCCATGGACCGTGACCAGAGATGGGAGCGGGTGCAGCTTGCCTATGAGCTGATCGCCTCGGCCAAGGGCGCGCATTTCCCCAACGCGGCGGCCGCCATTGCCGCCAGCTACACGGCCGGCAAGACCGATGAGTTCATCCCGCCCGCCGTGATCGGCGGCTATGCCGGACTCCGCGACGGCGACGCCCTGCTTTGTGTGAATTTCCGCGCCGACCGCGTGCGGGAAATTCTCGCCGCCCTGCTCGATCCGGATTTCCAAGGATTTCCGCGCGAGCGCCAAAACCTATGTGCGGCACTCGGCATGACGGCCTATAGCGACGAGCTGGCGCCGCTGATGCAGACCTTGTTCGCCCCGGTGCGCATGGACGATCTGCTGGGCGGCGTGGTCGCGGCCAAGGGCTTGAAACAGCTACGCATGGCCGAGACGGAAAAATACCCGCACGTCACCTATTTTCTCAATGGCGGCCGCGAGGTTCCGTTCGCGGGCGAGGAGCGGATCATGGTTCCCTCGCCGAAAGTCGCCACCTATGATCTGCAGCCGGAGATGTCGGCCCCGGAGCTGACGGCGAAAGCCATGGCGGCAATCAACGAAAAAAAATTCGACCTGATCATCCTCAACTTCGCCAATCCGGACATGGTGGGTCATACCGGCGTGCTGGAGGCGGCGATCAAGGCGGTCGAGACGGTCGATGCCGGGCTGGGCGCGATCGCCGATGCCGTACTGGCGCAAGGCGGCGCGCTGCTGGTGACCGCCGATCACGGCAATTGCGAAATGATGCGCGATCCCACCACCGGCGGCCCGCACACCGCGCATACGCTGAACCCGGTGCCGGTGTTCCTGGCCGGCGCGCCCGCGGGCACGCTACTGCATGACGGCATTCTGGCCGATCTCGCGCCGACATTGCTGGCTTTGCTCGGCATTGCCCAGCCGGCTGCAATGACCGGAAAACCCCTCATTACGTGAATCGCCGCCGGGCCTCACTGCTGCTGGCACTACTGCCGGGTCTGGCCCATGCCGACCCGCGCGGCGCCGCGCAGGCGGCCCTTAGCGCGCATCGGCAAGCCGCCGTGCTGGCGCGGCAACACGCGCAGGCCGACGCCATCCGCGCCGCGGCGCTGGGCGTGCAACAGGCGCAGGCCGCCGCCGCCCTGCGGAGCCTCGAAGACGAGACCGCCACCGACACGCAGCTTCTCGCCAGCCTGCAGCTGCGGCAAACCCAAGCGGCGCAACGCCTCCATACCGCGCAGGATGCACTGGGCAGATTGCTGCCGGTGATGCAGCGCCTGGCGGCACAACCAGCCGCGACCATGCTGGCCGTGCCCCAACCCCCCGCGAATGCGGTGCGGGCGCTGGCGGTGATGCAGGGCATCGCCGCACAGATCGAGGCCGAAGCCGAGGCCGTGAAAAGCGAAACCGCGCAGCTGGCCATGCTGTTGAACCAGACCCGCGACGCCCAGACTCACCTGACGCAGGCAGCAGCGACGCAGCAGGCCGCCGAGGCGCAACTCACCGCGCAGATCACCGGTGCCCGGAGCACCGAAATGGCCGATGCCGATACCGCCGCGCAGGAGGAGGCCGCGAGTGCGGCCGCGCAGCGTGAGCTGACGCGCCTCGCCGCCGCCAGCGCCGCCGCTTCCCAAGCGGCGCAGCGCGCCGCCAGCCAGCCCGCTTTGCCCGAAGGGGAGGGCGCGCCGGTCGCCGGGCATATCCTGCAGGTTTATGGCGCCGCCACCGTGGCGGGGCCGGCACAGGGCATCAGCTACAGCGCCGCCCCCGGCGCCCGCGTCTCCTCGCCCTGCGCCGGCACCGTACTGTTCGCCGGCGCCTTTCCCTCCTATGGCCATGTCGTCATCGCCAGTTGCGGAGGCGACACCAGTGTGGTCCTGGCCGGCATGTCGACGCTGGACGTCGCCTCCGGCGAGCGCCTCGCCCACGGCCAGCCGGTCGGCGCCATGCTTGGCTACGACCCGGCCGCCCCAACCCGCCAACCGGTGCTCTATGTAGAGTTGCGGCAGCACGGCACGCCGGTCGACCCCATCTCCTGGCTCGCCCACAAGCATTTTTAACCACCGCGGCCATATCCTGTGGCACTCAGGTCTGGATAAACGGCTGCGTATACTATCTAATATATGGTGACCACGGCCGCCTTACCGGGCAGCGCCGCGCGGTCCGGATCAGACAAGGATAAACAGCATGCGGTTGCGGAACAGTTTGATGCTGGGTGGTGTGTTTATCGCCGGCCTGGCGATGGGCACGGTGGCGCAGCCTTTGCAACGGGCGATGGGCCAGCAGGCACCAAGCGACAGCACCTATCAGCAGCTATCCCTGTTCGGCGACATCCTCACGCAGATCAAAGAAAACTACGTGATCGATCCGCCGTCGGACAAGCTGATCTACAACGCCGTCAACGGCATGCTCGCCGGGCTCGACCCGCATTCCAGCTACATGAACCAGCAGCAATATGCCGACATGCAGGTGCAGACCTCCGGCCAGTTCGGCGGCCTTGGCCTCGAGGTGACGCAGGCGGCCGGGCTGCTGAAGGTGATCACCCCCATCGACGACACCCCCGGTTCGCGTGCCGGCATCAAGCCGGGCGATATCATCGTGGAAATCAACGGGCATTCCACCCAGGGCCTGAACCTTGACGACGCGGTGACGAAGATGCGCGGCGCCCCCGGTACGCAGGTGACGCTGACGCTGAAGCGCAGCGGCATCAACACGCCGGTGCACGTGACCCTCACCCGCGAGGTCATCAAGATCCAGGACGTGAAGGACCGGCTGCTCTCCAGCCCGGCCGGCAACATCGGCTATATCC
This sequence comes from uncultured Pseudomonadota bacterium, assembly GCA_963780465.1. GTDB lineage: Bacteria > Pseudomonadota > Alphaproteobacteria > Acetobacterales > Acetobacteraceae > Acidocella. Next base: position 58,226 of record CAWACI010000003.1, on the reverse strand, counting down.
GCCTCGACAGTTTTGATGAAAACGCCGACCCGCATATCCGCAAGGCCGTGAGTGCGCTGGAAACCCAGGCCCATGGCAACATCCACGGCTTCATCCTCGACCTGCGCGACAACCCCGGCGGGCTGCTCGACCAGGCGGTCGCGGTCAGCGACGATTTCCTGAACAGCGGTGAGATCGTCTCCACCCATGGGCGGCATCCGCAGGATGACCAGGTCTGGTACGCCCAGGCCGGCGGCGACATCACCCATGGCGCGCCGGTCGTCATCCTCACCAATTCCGGTACCGCCTCAGCGGCGGAAATCGTCACCGCGGCGCTGCAGCAGAACCACCGCGCCCTGGTGCTCGGCACGAAAACCTTCGGCAAGGGCTCGGTGCAGACCATTATGCCGATTGATAATGCCGGCGCGCTGCGCCTGACCACGGCGCTGTATTTCACACCCTCGGGCAAATCTATTCAGGATTACGGCGTGACGCCGGATGTCGCCGTGTCCGACACCCGCACGCCTGAGGACGCGTTCGCGCAGCTGCGCGAGACCGACCTGCTGCATTCCTTCACCAACCCGTCCGGCCAGACCACCGCACCGCTGCCGCCGGCACCGCCGCTGCCCGCCGTCGCCAAGACCATTCCGGACAAGCCGCCCGCAACCTGGCCGGCGCTCGACCTGTCCAACCCATCCACCGACTTCCAGCTGCAGATGGCGTTGAAACTGGTCGCGGCGATGGGACCGGTGGGCACCAGCACGGCCTCGAATTGAGGCCTGCCCGGGCGCTCTTCCCGCATATCTCGGCGTGGACGAACAGTGATGGCTGATATTTCCAACCTCCCCTACCGGCTCAATGTCGGCGCCGTGCTGTTCGGCGCTGACGGCCGCGTGCTGGTGGCGCGCCGCGCCGGCCTGGCCGACGCGGCCTGGCAGCTGCCCCAAGGCGGGATCGATGCTGGCGAGGACCCGCGCGCCGCGATCTTCCGCGAGCTGGAGGAGGAGATCGGCACCGCCCATGCGGAAATCCTCGCCGAGCATCCGGACTGGCTGCAATACGACCTGCCGCCGGATCTGATCGGCAAGGCGTTCCGCGGCCGCTACCGTGGCCAGCGGCAAAAATGGTTCGCCCTGCGCTTCCTTGGCAAGGATGCCGAGATCCGGCTGGATGCGCATATGCACCCCGAATTCGACGCCTGGAAATGGGTCGAGCTGGCCGAGTTGCCCGGGCTTGCAGTCGCCTTCAAACGCACGATCTACGAGGTGCTCGCACGGGATTTCGCTCCCTACGCGCAGCCTTGATATTTTGCTTTTTGTATAAAGATTGGAACGCTCGATGATGAAACTGACCGCCGCTGACGGGCATGAATTCCAAAGCTTCGAGGCCGGCAACGTCAACGCCCCGCGCGGCCTGGTCGTCCTGCAGGAGATTTTCGGCGTGAACGCGCATATGCGCCTGGTCTCGGAACGCCTGGCCAGCCACGGCTACCGCGTGCTCTGCCCGGCGATCTTCGACCGCGCCGAACGCAATGTCGAACTGGGCTACGACACTGCCGGCCGCGACAAGGGCCTGGAACTGCGCGCAAAAATCCCCGAAAGCGCGGTGCTCCAGGACATCGAAGCCACGGCCGCCGCATTCGGCGACCGCCCGGTCGGTATTATCGGCTATTGCTGGGGCGGCGCACTCGCCTGGCTCGGCGCGACGAAAACCCACAAATTCAAGGCCGCCGTGGGCTGGTATGGCGGCGGCATCGCCGCGCAAAAGAACCTAAAGCCCAACTGCCCGGTGCAGCTGCATTTCGGCGAGGCGGATTCCGGCATTCCGATGTCGGATGTTGCATCCATCCGCGAAGCCCAGCCGGGCGTGGAGATCTTCACCTATCCTGGCGCGCAGCACGGTTTTGGCTGCGAGGCGCGGCCGAGCTACAGCCCCAAGGATTGCGAGCTGGCCGAATTGCGCAGCCTCGCGTTTTTTGCCGAGCACCTGCGTTAGGAAGCAGCCGCTTTTTTTCAAAAAAGCGGCCATTTTCTTGTTTCCAACCCTCAGGCCAATAGCAGACCGAGCAGCGTCCCGCCGCCAAGCAGCCAGAGCGGGTGCACGCGCGAGCGCCAAGTGAATCCGGCGCTGACCAGCGTAATGAGCGCCGTGAGCACGCCGGTATCGGCCTGGCGCACCAGTACGCCGGCCGCCGCCAGGACCAGCCCGACGGTGATCGGCAGCAGCGCCGCCTGGATAATCCGCCGCCAGCGTTTCTCCCGGTAGCGCTCCCAGATTTTCGACACCAAAATCACCAACAGGCCGGCGGGCAGAATCATCGCCAGCGTCGCGACGATCCCCCCTGCTATCCCCGCCAGATGTGCGCCGATCATCGTGGAAATCATCACATTCGGCCCCGGCGCGGCATTGGCGATTGCGAAAAGCTGCGCAAATTGCGCCGCCGTCAGCCAGTGATGCTCGGTGACCACGTCGCGGGCGATCTGCGGCAGCGTGCTGTTGACGCCCCCCACCGCCAGCAGGGACAGGCGGCCGAACAGGCCGGCGAGCTGGACCAGGATGCTCAAACGGTGCTTCGCCAGGCAAAAAACAGTGATACCGGCAGCATGACCATCATGGTCAGCGGCAAGGACAGGCGCAGCAGCAGCACCAACGCGAACACCGCGACCGCGACCAGAATATTCGTCTGCCGGGAAAACACCGGTGTGGCGATCTTGACCGCAGTGCCGAGCACGAGTCCGGCCGCCGCGGCCGCCAGCCCGGCGAGCCCGTGGCGCGCCGCGGGCAATTGGCCGTAGCGCGCATAGACGGCGCCGAGCGTCATGACGATGCAGACCGGCGCGCCGAGCAGGCCGAGAACCGCCGCCGCGGCACCGCTGAGGCCGCGATGCCGCGCACCGAAAGCGAAAGCGAAATTAACAATGTTCGCGCCCGGCATGAACTGGCACAGGCTGAGCAGGTCGTTGAACGCCGCCTGGGTCAACCATTTGCGCTCATCCACGATCAACCGCCGCGCCACCGGCAGAACCCCGCCGAAGCCGATAATGCCGGCCTGAAAAAACCCGGTGAATAGCATTCCATGGGTCAGATGGCCCAGATTCTTCTCCTGCATGGTCAGCTTCTATGATGCGTTCCGCCATCAGACAACGTAAAATTTATATGTTTTTTATGCTTCTGCCATGCCGGCTTCTGCCTGATTTTATGCGGAAAAGCCGGTCCGGCTGCCTACAAATGTCATAAAACAGCAACCAAACCCATGTCGCCTTTGTCATAACCATTGATTATTGCGGTCCGGTACGGAAGGGGGCTATTCCCCCGCCACTCGACAGGGATGCCCACTCAAGGGACTCTAAAACGAAGGAACGCGAACGTGAAACTTTCTAACGTGCTCAGCCGCTCCACCGCTCTGCGCTCTGGTGTTGCCGCTCTCGCCCTCGCCGCCACCGTTGCCGCCACCGGCACCGCGCACGCCGCGACCACCTTGGTCGAGACCGGCTCCAGCCTGCTATACCCGCTGTTCAACATCTGGGTTCCGGCTTTCACCGCCGCCAACCCCGACGTCCAGATCACCACGACCTCGACCGGCTCCGGCGCGGGCATCGCGCAGTCGATCAAGGGCTTGGTGCAGATCGGCGCGTCCGACGCGTACATGGCCGATGCGATGGTCAAAAAGAACCCGGACATGCTGAACATCCCGCTCGCGATCTCCTCGCAGGCGGTCAACTACAACCTGCCGGGCATGGGCAACGAGCACATCAAGCTCTCCGGTCCGATTCTCGCCGGCATCTATTCCGGCAAGATCACCATGTGGAACGACCGTGCCATCAAGGCCGCGAACCCGGGCGTGAAGCTGCCGGCGCATGTGATCATTCCGGTGCACCGCGTCGACGGTTCGGGTGACACCTTCATCTTCACCCAGTTCCTCTCCAACTCCACCCCGTCCTGGGCCAGCACCGTGCATTACGGCACCGCCGTGTCCTGGCCGGCCGTGTCCGGCGGCATCGGCGCCAACGGTAATTCCGGCGTGGTCTCCGCCGCCGCTGCGAACCCGTACTCGATCGCCTATATCGGCGTGAGCTACGCCGCGCAGGCCGAAAAGGCCGGGCTGGGCGTCGCCGAGCTGAAGACCAAAGCCGGCCAGTATGTGCTGCCAACCGCTGAGACCGTGGGCGCTGCCGCCTCCTCCGTCGTCACCGACACGCCGCCGGATGAGCGCATCAGCATGATCTACGCGCCTGGCGCCAACGCCTACCCGATCGCCAACTACGAATATGCGATCGTCAGCAGCAAGCAGCAGGACGCGGCCACCGCGAACGCACTGCGCACCTTCCTGAACTGGGCGGTGACCGAGGGCAACGATCCCAAGTACCTGACCCAGGTTCAGTTCCTGCCGCTGCCGACCGCGATCCAGATGCTTTCCAAGACGCAGATCGCGAAAATCAAGTAAGGCTTTTTGGCTGCCCCTCCCGGTGCAAACCGGGAGGGTTTCATGATAGGGGTTCCCCATGAAAATCCGGCCCTTCCGTCTCTCCCTTATGACCCTGAGCCTGCTGATCCCCGCCGCGCTTTGCGCGGTGATTTTGTTTCTGCTGATCTATTCGGCCCCGGCGATCGGCTTTAACGGGCTGGGTTTCGTCACCGGCATCACCTGGAATCTTGGCGACCTGTATAGTGACCCGGTGGTCACGCGCGGCTTCACCGTGCCGGGCGGCGCCAGCTACGGCATTCTGGTGTTCGTCGCCGGCACGCTGCTGTCCTCGTTCATCGCCATCCTCATCGCCGTGCCGCTTTCGGTGGGCGCCGCCATTTTTCTCGCCGAGGCCGTGCCGCACCGCATCCGCCCGGCACTCTCCCTGCTGGTCGAACTCGTCGCCGTCGTCCCCTCGGTGGTGTTCGGCCTGTGGGGGATTGCGGTGCTGATCCCCCTGATCGGCCACTATATCAGCCCCACCGGCAACGGCTACGGCCTGCTCGCCGCGAGCATCGTGCTGGCGCTGATGATCACGCCGATCATCGCCACCACGCTGCTCGACGCGCTGATGCAGGTGCCCAAGGAAAACCGCGAATCGGCCTTCGGCCTTGGCGCCACGCATTTCGAGGTCGTCTCCAAGGCGATGCTGCCGATGGTCCGCACCACGTTGATCGGCGGCATCGTGCTGGCGCTCGGCCGCGCTTTGGGCGAGACCATGGCGGTGGCAATGGTCTCCGGCGGCGCGATCAACATCCTGCCGCACAGCATCTTCAGCCCGGTCTCCACCATCGCCTCGTTCATCCTGACCCAGCTCGACAGCGCCGAGTCCGACCCGACCAACATGGCCGTGCGGTCGCTGGCGGAAATCGCCCTGGCGCTGTTCATCATCACGCTGGCGGTGAATGCCGGCGCCAAACTCCTTACCTCGGGAGCGCTCAATGTCCGCAAGCGCCAGTCTTAAAGTCCGCAGCACCCAAGCCCGCTCAGCGCGGGAGCTGCGCCGGGTTGTGACCAGCCAGATCGGCTGGATCGCCTGCGGCATCGCCCTGCTCTGCGTGATCGGCCCGCTGCTCGACATCGTCGGCGTCGTCGCCTTTCACGGCGTGGCCGCGTTTTCCGGCAAATTGTTCACCAGCGTCACCAACGGCGTCAGCGGCGGCCTGCTCAATGCCATCGAGGGGACGTTCCTGATCTCGCTGTTCGGCATGCTGATCGCCGTCCCGGTCGGTGTCGGCGCCGGCATCTATCTCTCGGAATACGGCAACAACCGTGTCGGCTCGGTCATCCGCTTCCTGTCCGACGTGCTGACCGGCACGCCCTCGATCGTGCTCGGCTATTTTTCCTACATCGTGTTCGTGACCTCGCTCGGCTGGGACTTCTCGCTGCTCGCCGCCGCCATCACCATCGCCATCCTGATCGTCCCCTATCTGGCGCGCATCACCGAACTTGCCTTGCGCCAAGTACCTGTCTCGATGCGCGAGGCAGCCTTCGCGCTCGGCGCCACCGAGCCGGAAGTGGTGTTCAAGATCATCCTGCCGGGTGCGGCCTCGGGCGTGATGACCGGGGCATTGCTGGCGCTGGCGATCTCGGTCGGCGAGACCGCGCCGCTGATCTATACCGCCGGCTGGTCCAACTTTTTGTGGAACGGCAAGTTCACGCATGAACCGGTCGGCTACCTCACTTACGTGATCTGGACCTTCATCGACCAGCCGAACCCGCAATCTCACGCGCTGGCTTTCGCCGCCGCCTTCCTGGTCATGTTGGTGGTGCTAGCGATCAACATCGGCGTCCGCCTGACGCTGCGCCGCACCCGCATGGTTTGACGCGGGCCACACCGGGACGAAAGGGCAAAGGGCAAAGGGCAAAGGGCAAAGGGCAAAGGGCAAAGGGCAAAGGGCAAAGGGCAAAGGGCAAAAAAGGGCTTCTTTTTTGCAAAAAAGAAGCAAAAAACTTTTTTAATCTGGGCCGTGCTGCTTTCAACGACACGGCCCAAAAGAGGAGCAAAAGTTTTTTGCGCCGCTTTTTTAAAAAAAGCGGCTACTTTCTTGAACCGGCCGCCGCCCGGATCGCCTGCCAGACCGTAAACGGCGTTGTCGGCATCGCAATGTCGGTAACGCCGAGCGGCCGCAGCGCATCGAGGATCGCGTTGATGATCGTCGGGGTCGCCGCCACGGTGCCGGATTCGCCGCAGCCCTTCACGCCCAGCATGTTGGTCCGGCACGGCACGCTCTGGTCGATGGTGATGTTAAAACTCGGGAAATCCTCCGCGCGCGGCATCTGGTAATCCATGAACGAGCCGGAGAGCAGTTGCCCGCTCTCCAAGTCGTAACGGCAGAATTCGTGCAACGCCTGGCCAGTGCCCTGGGCGATGCCACCATGGAGCTGCCCCCGCACCAGCATCTCATTGATCGCGTTCCCGACATCGTCCACCGTGGTGTAGCGCTGGATCTCGACCACCCCGGTCTCCGGATCCACCTCCACCTCGGCGATATGGCAGCCATTCGGCCAGCTGGACATCTCCACCGTATGCGTCGCCTTGATGCCGATCTTCTGCTCCGGCTGCTGGCCGGCGAGCTGGAACATGTCGATGCCGCGATCGGTCCCGGCGATCTGGAAGGTGCCTTTCTCGAACCTCACATCCGCGGCGGCCGCCTCCAGCGCCTCGGCGGCGAGCGGAAGGGCGGTGTCGATCCATGTCGTGGCGCCGTTCATGACCGCCGACCCGCCGACAAAGGCCGAGCGCGAGCCATAGGAGCCCGGCCCCTTCACGAGATCGGTATCGCCCTGCAGCACGCTGATCCGCGCCGGATCGATCCCGAACCGGTCAGCGATCAGCTGCGTATAGGCGGTCTCCAACCCCTGCCCCATCGCCTGGGTGGCGGAATGCACGATCACCCGGTTGTCGCCGGTCACGATCACGTCCACCGTCTCGGTGAAGGCATAGGCGCCGGTCCATTCCACATAGCAGGTAATGCCGCGCCCGAGCTTTTTGCCCCGCGCTGCCGCCTCCGCCCGGCGTTCGGCGAAACCCGGCGCATCCGAATTCTCCAGCGCCCGCTCCAGAAAATGCGCAAAATTTCCGCTGTCATACACCTCGCCCATCGCCGTGGTGTAGGGCATCGCCTCGGGCGGAATGAAGTTGCGGCGGCGGATCTCCGCAGCATCGATGCCGATTTCAGCTGCCGCCGCGTCCATTAGCCGCTCGATGATATAAATCGACTCCGGCCGCCCGGCGCCGCGATAGGCGGCGGTGCACATGGTGTTGGTCAGCACGCCACGCACCCGCACATGGAGCGCCGGCACATGATACACGCTGGGCAGGATTTTCGGCCCCAGCGCGAGCGGGACCAGCAGCCCGAACGGCATCAGATACGCGCCGGTGGCCGCCAGCGTATCGACTTTCATGGCCAGAATCTTGCCCTGTTCATCCAGCGCCAGCGCCGCGTCGGAATACTGGTCCCGCCCATGCACCGAGGACAAAAACTCTTCGTCGCGCCCAGCAATGTAGCGCACCGGCCGGCCCAATCGCCGCGCCGCGAACACCGCCACCGCCTCCTCGTTATGTACGCTCGCTTTCATGCCGAACCCGCCGCCGATATCGCCGACGACGACATGGATGTTCTCCTCCGGCTCGTGCAGCACGGATTTCGCCAGCATTTCCCGCACCAGGCTCGGCGCCTGGCTAGCATAGTACACGGCCAAACGCTCACCCTCCGGCAGCGCCAGAATGCTGCGCGGCTCCATTGCGTTGGCCACCAGCCGCTGGTTCAGCACGCTCAGCCGCACCACATGCGCCGCCCGGGCAAAAGCCGCATCCACCGCGGCCGCGTCGCCATGGGTGGTTTCGGCGCACACATTATCCGGCGCCGCGTCGCAGAGTTTCACAGCACCCGTCAGCGCCTCGTGCAGGTCGATCACCGCCGGCAGGCTCCTATAGTCCACGGCCACCAGCTCGGCCGCATCCAGCCCTTGGGCCTTGGTCTCGGCAACAATCGCCACCACCGGCTCGCCAACATGCCGCACCCGGTCTTTCGCCAAAAAATGCCGCGGCGGGGCGGCGATGTCGCCCCCATCCGCACGTTTGAACATCGGCAATGTACCGAGCGGCCCCACGCCGGCGGCGGCCAGATCCGCCTCGGTATAGACCGCGATCACGCCCGGCGCCGCCCGAGGGGACGCGACATCGATGCTCCGGATCTCCGCATGCGCATGCGGCGAGCGCACAAACACCAGATGCGCCGCATGCTCGGCGGCAATGTTGCCAACATAGCGCCCCTTGCCGGTGGTCAGGCGCTGGTCCTCCACCCGCAGGATGGTCCTGCCGAAACGCGTGATCGTGTCCATTGGCATCTCCTCGTCACGGCCGTTCCGGCCGGATTTTTATTTTCGAGTGTCGTCTGGCGCGGCCATGATCGTCGCCTTCGCTCCGTTTTTCCGCAGCGTTTTCCCTCTCGATGCCAAAGTCAACAATTTTTCGCGCCCAGGCCGGCAACACGCCGCGACGGCGATCCGCCATCCCGCAGGTCGCAGAAAATCAGCGTCTTGCGGACCGGCCGAGGGCGCCGACATATCCGCAGGGCGTTCCCGGTGGGCGCTGGCAACTGACCGACAATAGCGGAGACAAAAGAGTGACGGAGCAATCGATCGTACAGGCCTTTCCGGGGGACGCGGCATGAGCTGGGCAAGTATGAGCCAGGCCGAGCGCGACGCGGCCTATGACAACGTGGCAGCAGTGGCCGACAGCATGCTGCTGGTGGCGGCTGGCCGTGCCGCAGCGGCGCCGTATCGCGCGGCACGGAGCGGGCATCTTGATTTGCCCTATGGCCCGCGCGAGCGCGAGAAATGGGACCTCTACCCCGGTACTGCCCCGCAGGCGCCGTGCCTAGTCTTCATCCATGGTGGCTATTGGTACAAGAACACGCGCGAGGATTTTGCGCATCTCGGCCAAGGTGTCGCCGCGCATGGCTGGAGCGTGGCGATGCCCGGCTACACGCTCGCCCCCAACGCCTCGCTTACCGAGATCTCCGCCGAGATCACCACGGCGCTGGGCTGGTTCGCCGCGCACCGCGCCGCGCACGGCATCTCCGGCAAGGTCGTCCTCTGCGGCTGGTCAGCCGGCGCGCATCTCGCCGCCTTGGCAATGGCGCATGACGTGGTCAGCGCCGCTTTGCTGATCTCAGGCGTGTACGAGCTGGGGCCGATCCAGGACACGTTCATCAACGAGCAGGTGAAGCTGACCGCCGCGGAAATCGAAGCCCTGTCGCCGTTGCGCCTGCCCGTGGTGCAAAAGCCCGCGGTAATCGCCTATGGCACGGTCGAGCTGCCGGCCCTGGTGAATGACTCGAACAAGCTGCACGAAAAGCGGCTGGCGGCGCAGGTGCCGTCGGAACTTCTGCCGATCGAGGGCGCCGACCATTTCACCATCGGCGCCGCCCTTACCGCGCCGGACGGCGCGCTGACCAAGGCCGCGCTCAGGCTGGTGTAACGTCCCTCAGGCGTGAGCCGCCGCGAACGCGGCGGCCGCGCCGAGCAGCCCCGGCTGGGGATGCGTGATCAGCTTGATCGGCATCCCCGCCATCATCGCCTCGAACCGCCCCTTGGCGGTAAAACGCTGGGCAAAGCCCGACCCAGGCAGCATCTCGGCAATGCGCGGCACGATGCCGCCGGCGATCACCACCGCGCTCGCCCCCTGCGCCAGCGCCAAATCCCCCGCCACCGCGCCCAGGCTCAAACAAAAACGCTGCAACGCCGCCGCCGCCAGGCGGTCCTGGCCCGCCATCGCCTGCGTCCACAGGTCCTTGTCGTCCCGGATCGTCATTTTCTGCCCCTCGATCGCCGCCAGCGCCTCGTACAGGTTCAGAAGCCCCGGCCCGGAGACGATCCGCTCCACCGAAACCCGCGCGAAACGCTGCCGCAGCTGGGCAAGAATCGCATCCTCCAGCGCATCCAGTGGCGCGAAATCGATATGCCCGCCCTCGCATTCGATGACATGCGCTTGGCCGCCCCGGCGCAGCACATGCGCCACGCCAAACCCGGTCCCGGGCCCGATCACGGTGATCACCCCATCCTCCGGCAGCGGCCCATCCGGCCCCGCCAGATGCCGGAAATTTTCGGCTCCCAGCGCCGCCACAGCATGCCCCACCGCGCCGAAATCATTCACCAGCGTCACCGCCCCCACACCCAGCTCCTGCTGCAACGTGCCCGGCCGGATCACCCACGGATTGTTCGTCAGCTTCAGCACCTCTCCAGCGATCGGACACGCCACCGCCAAAGCCGCCGCAAGCGGCAAATCCCGCCCCAACGCCCGCCCGAACGCCTCCCAGCTCGCCGCCAGGCTGGCATGATCGCGCGTCAGCAAGGTCACCGGCTCGCCCAGCCTCACCACCCGCCCATCGACAATCTCCGCAATCGCGTAGCGCGCATGAGTTCCCGCCAATGTCTCCGGCGACAATTTCAAAGGATTGGGTCATGGGGGCAAAAATAAGGAGTTTTGTAGGGAGGCCAAGGGGCGCTGCCCCTTGGAACCCCGCAGGGGCCGGAAGGCCCCTGACCCCGATAGATTTATTCGGGGGCTAAAAACACAGATCGAGACAAAAAAGCATAAATGCCTTCGGCGCGGGTCACCCCTCCGCCGTCGTCATTATCAGGGGCTGGGGCCTTTCGGCCCCAGCGGGTCCAGGGCAGAGCCCTGGCCTTGCCTTACACCGAAAAATACTTTGCCTTCGAATTCAGCACCACGATCGCGCTGGTCGACTGTTCCGGGTGCAGCTGCGACTCATCGGAGAGCGACACGCCGATGCGTTCCGCGCCCAGCAGCGCCAACAGCTTGTCCTGGTCTTCCACGTTCGGGCAGGCCGGGTAGCCGAAGGAGTAGCGCGAGCCGCGATAGGATTGCTGCAGCATCTTCTCCATGTCGCGATCGTCCTCGGCGGCGAAGCCAAGCTCGGCGCGGATGCGCTTATGCGTGTATTCGGCCAGCGCCTCGGCCATCTCCACGGAGATACCGTGCAGGTACAGGTAATCCTGGTAGCGGTTCGCCTCGAACCATTCCCGCGCCACGTCGGAGGCGCGGGTGCCGACGGTGACCACCTGCAAGCCGATCACGTCCCGCTCGGCATCGTCCACATCCCGGAAGAAGTCGGCGATGCACTCGCCGTCCTCCTTCGGCTGACGCGGCAGCGGGAAGCGCGCGACCTCGGTGGTGCCGTCCTCGGCAAAGAGCAAAAGATCATTGCCCTGGCCAGCGGCTTTCCAGTAGCCGTAGATCGCCTGCGGCTTGAGGATCTGCTCCGCCTCGCACAGGTCGAGCATGCGCTTCATCACCGGCCGCAGCTCCTGCCGTGCCCAGCCGAGGAAATCCTCCAGCGATTTGCCCTGCTTGCGGAAGCCCCATTGGAACTGAAACAGCGAGCGCTCATTGATGAACGGCACGATGGCTTTCGGCGCCGCCTCGATGATGCGGCTGCCCCAGAAGGGCGGCGTGATCACCGGCTCGCTCTGGGTGATGCGGCGGCGGCGCGCCTGCGCCGTACTCATATCTACCGGCGCGAACGCCTTCTCATCCGCCTGGCCGAGCTTGCGCTTGGTGTTGCGCGCCTTGCCCTGGCGCTTGGACTGGATGACCGCAAGATAGTTGTCGAAATCGTTGCCGGTCACCTTGTCCATCAAATGCAGCCCGTCGAACGCATCGCGCGCATAGGCGACGCGGCCGGATGCGTAGGTGCCGACGCAATCATCCTCCACATAGTTGCGGGTGAGCGCCGCACCGCCCAGCAGCACCGGAATCTCCAGCCCCTGGCGTGACATCTCCTCCAGATTCTCCCGCATCACCACGGTGGATTTCACCAGCAGGCCGGACATGCCGATGGCATGCGCGCGATGCTCCTGCGCCGCCGCCACCATGTCCGCGAGCGGCACCTTGATGCCGAGATTGACGACCTTGTAGCCGTTATTGGTGAGGATGATGTCGACCAGGTTCTTGCCGATATCGTGCACGTCGCCCTTCACGGTGGCGAGCACGATGATACCGCGCTCCTCGCCCGCGACCCGCTCCATCATCGGTTCCAGATACGCCACCGCCGCCTTCATGGTCTCGGCGGATTGCAGCACGAACGGCAACTGCATTTTCCCGGCGCCGAACAGCTCGCCGACCACCTTCATGCCATCGAGCAGAATGTTATTGATGATGTCGAGCGGTTTGTTGGTGAGCAGCGCCTCGTCCAGCTCCGCCGTGAGGCCCTTGCGGTCGCCGTCGACGATGCGGTCCTTCAAGCGGCCCTCGACCGTATCGGCGCGCTTCTTCTTGGTGGCGTCGGCGGCCTTGCGGTCGGCGAATATTTCCAGGAGTTTCTGCAGCGGGTCGTAGCCTTCGGTGCGGCGATCGAAGATCAGGTCCTCGCAAACCTTTACCTCTGCCGGATCGATCATGTGCAGCGGCCGGATTTTCGACACATGCACGATCGCGCCGGTCATGCCGGCCTTCACCGCGTGATCGAGAAACACCGAGTTCAGCACCGCGCGCGCCGCCGGGTTCAGGCCGAAGGAGATGTTGGAGAGGCCGAGAATGATCTGCACGTCCGGGAATTCCTCCCGGATCATACGGATGCCCTCCAGCGTCCACTGGCCGAGCTTGCGGTCGTCCTCGTTACCGGTGGCAATGGTGAAGGTCAGCGGGTCGATCAGCAGATCGCTCTGCGGCAGGCCGTATTTGTTGCAGGCGAAATCGACCAGCCGCCGCGCGATGCGCAGTTTGTCTGCCGGCTCCTTCGCCATGCCGACCTCGTCAATGGTCAGCGCGATCACCGCGGCACCGAATTTTTTCGCGAGGTTCAGGCGGTCCGTGGCATGGCCTTCGCCATCCTCGAAATTGATCGAGTTGATGATCGGCTTGCCGCCATGCAGTTTCAGCGCCGCCTCGATCACCGGGGTTTCCGTTGAATCGATCACCAGCGGCGCGTTCACCGAGGAGGTGAAGCGGGTGATCACCTCGTTCATCTCCGCCACCTCGTTGCGGCCGACGAAGGCGGTGCAGATATCGAGCGCGTTGGAGGCTTCCGCCACCTGCTCGCGGCCCATCGCCACGCAGCCATCCCAGTCGCCGGCCTCCTGCAGTTCGCGCCATTTTTTCGAGCCGTTGGCGTTGCAGCGCTCGCCAATGGAAAAGTAGCTGTTCTCCTGGCGCAGCGGCGTCGCGCCATACAGGCTGGCCACCGCGGGCACCCAATGGAATTTACGCGCAACCGGCACCGGGCGCGGATTGCCCAGCTTTTTCAGCATCGCGTCGAGGGCCGAAATATGCGGGATGGACGTGCCGCAGCAGCCGCCGATCAGGTTCACCCCGTCCTGGACGACGAAGCGTTCCACCCAGCTCGCCATCTCAGCGCCGCTCAGCGGGTAATGCGTCTTGCCGTCCACCAGCTCGGGCAGCCCGGCATTGGGCTGCACGGAGATCATCCCCGGCCAGTTCTGGCTGAGGTAGCGCACATGCTCGGCCATTTCCTGCGGCCCGGTGGCGCAGTTCAGCCCCATCAGCGGCACGTCCAGCGCGTTGATCACGGTCGCCGCCGCGGCGATGTCCGGCCCCACCAGCAGCGTGCCGGTGGTCTCCACCGTCACCTGCACAAAAATCGGGATGCCGCTCCCCGCCGCCGCACGGGCGCGCTTGGCGCCGTTCACCGCGGCCTTGATCTGCAGCGTGTCCTGGCAGGTCTCGATGAGGATGACGTCAACGCCGCCGGCGATCAGGCCTTGCGACTGGATAAAAAGCGCTTCCTCCAGCGGATCGTAGGCGATGTTGCCCAGGCTGGGGAGCTTCGTGCCCGGCCCGATCGAGCCGACGACGTAACGCGTGCGCCCGTCGGCGAAGCTTTCCGCCGCCTCGCGCGCCAATTCGCCGGCGATCTTGTTGATCTCGAACGCCCGGTCCTCCAACTGGAACTCGCTCAGCGTGATCGGCGAGCCGCCAAAGCTGTTGGTCTGCACCATGTCCGACCCGGCCTCGAAATAGCCGCGATGGATCTCGCGCACGAGATCCGGCCGGGACAGGTTCAGCACCTCGGTGCAGTTCTCCTTGTCCCAGTAATCCTTTTCGATATCGAGGGTCAGCGCCTGCACGCGGGATCCCATCCCGCCATCGCAGAGCAGAACATTGCGGGACAGAGCGTCGAGAAGATGTGGTCTGGACATGCTTGTCAGATACACGGGAATACCCCCATGTCCAGGGAATGATGCAGGCCACAGACATGCGGATCCCGATTTTATTCGGCATCAGGCCGGAACCGGACGACTACGTCCTGCTGGAAGACGGGCAGAACATGCCGCCGCACGGCTACGCGATGCGGTTTTCGCTGCGCGCCACGCTTGGCCATCCGCTGAACTGCACCTGCTGCACCCCGCGCGGCCCCGCCGCCGACGCGCTCGGGCGCATGTTCCGCGCCCGCGCCACAGGTGCCGCGCCATTCTTCAGGCGGGTGGTGGTCCTGGCCTCACCCGCCGGCGAGGCGGCCGTGCGCGCGGCGCTGAACGAGGATGTGGTGACGGCCGCGCGTTACCGGCTGTAACGGCCGGCTCAGCTGATCACAGGCTCGCGGCGTTCCGTCGACGATGAAGAACCGGAGCGCTTATCGAAGAGGGCGGAAAGCCAGCCGCGGTGCCGCGGCAGATCCGGCGGCTGCGGCGTGGCTGAACGCGCCGCCAGTGACATCGCCAGCATGGTCACGCGATAGGCCGCATCGGGATTACGCACGAACAAAGCCCGGATGATCGCATCCGCCTCGACATCCATCGGCGGCTGATCGCCGTTTGTAACGGCCTGGATGAAAGCGATGATCGCTTTGTGTTGGTCGTGGGTCACAACCTGTCGTGTTACCTGAAAGCAGCGCCGAGGCAATAAAGAAATCCTGTCATGAAGGAGGTTTCACCCAACCGCATGCCGCCGAACAGATTGATAAACAAAGAGTAAAATATCGTCACGTGTGAACCGCTCGGTTTCGACCATGCCGATCGAACCGAGGACCATGCGCGACGCGAAATTATCCTCGCGCGCCACCGCTACCACACGTTCCAGCCCGGCCGCGCCATGCGCGTAATTCAGCGCCGCTCCGGCCGCCTCGCGCGCCAGCCCAACCCCCCGCGCCTCCGGCCAGAAGGCAAAGCGCAGCGCCACCCCGCGCCCGTCCGCCCGCGCCATCAGCCCGGTCACGCCCAGAAACCGCCCGTGCAGCGCCCGTACCGCCCACATGCCATAGCCGTGCGCGCCCCAATCCTGAATCTCCTGTGCCAGATCTTCGGCCACCTGCACCGGGCTGCGCACGCCCCCCAGCATCTGCGCATAAGCCCGCGGATCGCCCTTCAGCGCGGTCAGATCCCGCAGGTCCCGATACCCCACCGGCGTCATCCGCAGCCGCGCCGTGGTCACACACCAGGCCGAGATGGCGGTCATCGCAGCACGGCAGCCCCCAAGGGGGCGCCGCCCCCTTGGAACCCCCGCCAAAGACGAAGCCTTTGGAATCCGCCCAGGCTTTGAACGGGAATGCCTCCAAGCCTCTCCACCGCTGGGAGGGCATCCCCGCTCAAAGCCTGAATCTTGAGTTCCAAGGGTTCGGCCTTTGGCAGGAGGGCCAGGGGGACAGCGCCCCCCTGGGTTTGCCAACGCTCGCGCTGCACGGCCGTGCGAATTACCGCGTCAGCGGGCGGTACTTGATGCGGTGCGGCTCGGTAGCTTCCAGGCCGAGGCGGCGGCGTTTATCCTCCTCATAGGCCTGGAAATTGCCCTCAAACCATTCAACATGGGAGTCGCCCTCGAAGGCGAGGATATGCGTCGCCAGCCGGTCCAGGAACCAGCGATCGTGCGAGATGATCACGGCGCAGCCGGGGAATTCCATCAGCGCCTCTTCCAAAGCGCGCAGCGTATCGACGTCGAGATCGTTGGTCGGTTCGTCGAGCAGGATGACGTTGGCTTCCGATTTCAGCATCTTTGCCAGATGCACACGGTTGCGCTCACCGCCGGAGAGAATACCGACCTTCTTCTGCTGGTCGGAGCCCTTGAAGTTGAAGGCGCCGACATAAGCGCGCGAGGCGACGGTGCGTTTACCCAGGTGAATAACATCCGTGCCGCCGGAGATTTCCTCCCAGACATTCTTCTCCGGGTCGAGCGAGTCGCGGGATTGGTCGACATAGCCGAGCTTCACGGTCTCGCCGATTTTGAGCGAGCCCGAATCCGGCTTGTCGAGGCCGGTGATCATTTTGAACAGCGTGGTTTTGCCAGCACCGTTGGGGCCGATGACGCCGACAATGCCGCCGGGCGGGAGCTTGAAGTTCAGCCCGTCGATCAGCTCGCGGTCGCCAAAGCCTTTGTGCAGGTCGGCAGCCTCGATCACCGTGCCGCCGAGGCGCGGGCCGGGCGGGATGACGATTTCCGCCACGCCGGTCGCCAGCTCCTGCGATTTCTGCAGCATTTCCTCATAGCGCTGGATGCGCGCGCGGGACTTGGTCTGGCGGGCTTTGGGGGAGGAGGCGATCCATTCCTGCTCCTCGGCCAAAGCGCGCTGGCGGGAGGATTCTTCCTTCTCTTCCTGGGCCAGGCGCTTGCGCTTCTGCTCCAGCCAGGAGGAGTAGTTGCCTTCGTACGGAATACCGCGGCCGCGCTCGATCTCCAGGATCCAATTGGTCACGTTATCCAGGAAGTAGCGGTCGTGGGTCACCAGGATGACAGTGCCGGCATAGGTTTGCAGCGTGCGTTCCAGCCAGGCGACGGATTCCGCGTCCAGATGGTTGGTCGGCTCGTCGAGGAGGAGCAGATCAGGCTTTTCGAGCAGCAGCCGGCAGAGGGCAACGCGGCGGCGCTCACCGCCGGAAAGCGGGCCGACGGGCAGGTCCGGCGCCGGGCAGCGCAGCGCATCCAGCGCGATTTCGATGCGCCGGTCGAGGTCCCAGCCATCCTGCGCGTCGATGATCTCCTGCAGCTTGGCCTGCTCGGCCAGCAGGGCGTCCATCTTCGCGTCGTCCATCGGCTCGGCGAATTCATCCGAGATGGCGTTGAAACGGGCCAGGGCGGCGCGCAGATCGGCGAACGCCTCGGCGACGTTCTCGCCGACGGTCTTGTTCGGGTCGAGATGCGGCTCCTGCGCCAGATACCCGACGCGCGCCCCCTCGGCGGCCCAGGCCTCGCCGCCATACTCCTTCTCAATGCCGGCGATGATCTTCAGCAGCGTCGATTTACCGGCGCCGTTGACGCCGAGCACGCCAATCTTCACGCCCGGCAGGAAGGACAAAGTAATGCCTTTAAAAACCTCGCGCCCGCCCGGATAGGCCTTGGTGAGGTCTTTCATCACATAAACATATTGATAAGCGGCCATGGTCTCTGCCTTCTACGACGGTTGAGCCGGGTATAAGGGCGGCGGCCCTGAGCGGCAACGGGGGGCCTCTTGCGCGGGAAGGGCAAAACCGCCCCCCGCCCGCCTAGCGAGGCGCGCGCGTTGTCGGCTGTGTTGAATAAAGACCGCGAAGTGCTTGATCTAGCTCGGCGTTGATTTTTCGTGTGGACGCGGCAAACGCCGGAGAACTCCCCAACGCCACGGCTGCCCGCCGGCTTTCCCGCCCGGGCGCCTTGACCGCCGGGACGCGACGCAGTGTCCAGCGCATTCTTCATCCCGCCAGGGATAGGTCAGTTGTATGCCGCCGCAACGGACAGAAGGCCGGCAAAACAGGCCGCCGGCGGCATGCGCCACCCGTGACCAGGCGATGCACGGCAAACCCGGCAGTCTCCGTCGCACGGGCAGTGACGATCGCGGGAGCAGGCCCATAGCTGCCCGGAAGCACCCGCCGGGAACAGGGTAATATTTGTTTTTACTTCGCAACATTTTGGCCGTTTTGTATTAATTACGGCGTCGCCCCCAGCCAAAACCGCTACTAATTCGTTACAACTTGCGAATTGTTTGTTGCTATCTCGTACAGATTATGACCTAGTTAGGCACGTTTGCCAAATTCGATAGATATGATGAAAATCATTACGGCTATCGTTTAGTGTCGGCACGAATATCTTCAAGGACAACTCATTAATCCCTGGTTGTGGATTGAGAACCGTATTTCAACTCGCTTTTCTGATTATTTAACTGAGTAGTTTCGGCACATTTAAAGTGAAAATCTGTACCTCCCGTTGTTGCCCCAGATGTTGCCCTGCAATTTCCGGCGCTTCCACGGAGCGTCAATTCAATCAAACAACTTGTTGAAATCATTGGTGCGCCGGGCAGGAATCGAACCCGCAACCAAACCGTTATGAGCGGTCCGCTCTAACCGTTGAGCTACCGGCGCGCCGGGCGCTCGCCGCGCCTTGAGACGATTCTATCAACGCGCCGGGCGTTACCGTCAAGCGCTGCTGGCAAGCCGGCGGTAGCCGGAGTATAGGGCCGGGAGATCGCAACAGGGAGCCCCTTTCATGGACGTGAGCAAGCTTTCCCCCGGCAAGGACGTGCCGCATGACATCAACGTCGTGGTCGAGATCCCCGCGGGGTCCGGCGTAAAATACGAGATCGACAAGGACAGCGGCGCGCTGGTGGTGGACCGCGTGGTGTTCACGCCGATGACCTATCCCGCCGCCTACGGCTTCATTCCCGGCACGCTGGCCGATGACGGCGACCCGGCCGACGCGCTGGTGCTGATCCCGACCGCCGTGGTCCCGGGTGCAGTGATCCGCGCGCGGCCGATCGGCCTGCTGCAGATGGAAGACGAGGCCGGGCAGGACGAGAAGATCGTCTGCGTGCCGCATGACAAGGTGCACCCGCAATACAGCGACATCACCGAGGTCGCGCAGCTCCCCGCCATCACCCGTGACGTCATCAAGCACTTCTTCGAGCACTACAAGGATCTCGAAAAGGGCAAATGGGTGAAGATCACCGGCTGGGCCGACCGCGCCGCCGCCGAGAAGGCGATCGCCGACAGCCTGGCCCGCGCCAAGAAGTAAGGCTCAAAAAGGAAGCAGGCGCTTTTTAAAAAAAGCGCCGCAAAAGCTTTTGCTCTTTTGAGACTGTGACGCTGACATCAGCACGGCCCCAATTAGTAAAGTTTTTTTGCTACTTTTTGTTCACAAAAAGTAGCCTTCCTCTCACAAAAAAGGCCCGGTTTCCCGGGCCTTTTTTATTTCCCACTGCTGCAGGCGGAGGGCGGGATCGTCAGCTTCTCCAGCTTGCCGGTCAGCACGAAGTCGCCGAAATCCAGCACCAGATTGGCCGCCACCCCGTCCTCGAAATAGCGCATCTGCGTGCGGAAATCCGGGTTCTGGTCGCCGGGCTTGCGCGGATAGAAGGCGATGTCGACATCGGAGCTCGGAATATTGCTGAGTGCGGCGAAGCGGTTCGGCATCGGCCCCTGATGGCCGAGAATGGCGACGAAGGTGGCCTGCGTGCCATCGGCGGTGGTGCCGTCGAACAAAGGCGGCGAGATGAATTTTTTACCCTGCCGCCCGGCGGCCAGCAGCGCCTCGGTATGCGCCATCGGAAACAGCGTGCCCGGCGGCATCGCCATACGGGTATTGGCCGGGGTCGTGTAGGTGATCATCCCCGCGCCATTATCGCCGGTATGCACGGCCGAGCCAGCGTCATCCACCACCTCCTTCCCGTCATTGTCGCGCTCGCGCAGGGTGAAGGTGAAAGTCTTGCCGTCCTTGCTTTCCCAGGTGATGTAATCGGTCACCGATTTGTTCAGCGAGCCGTCCACGTTGCGGACCAACAGTGTGAGATGCTGCGTGGTCGCCCAGCCGGTGCAGCCGTCCACGACGTCGAAACTCATCTGCCCGACAGCCCCCGTCACGTCATGCGTGCGGACTTTCGACAATGTGAGATCATAAAGCGCGTGCTGACCGGTGAGGCCTTCAGCGCGGGCAACCCCGGGAATGGCGAGCGCGGTGAGGAGCAGAAGAGCAGGTTTCATGATGGCATAATGACCGCTCCTCGAAGCAGGTCAAACCTCCTAGATTGCGTTGACATTCAGGATTCCGGCTCGGCCGCAAATGTGATTCACCCTCCTTGTTCGCGAGGAGTTTTGAATGACTGGGGTTCGGCTGATATTAAAAGATCATCAATGGGCGCGGATGGAGCCTCATTTGCCGGGCAAGAGCAGCGATCCCGGCAGGACCGGTGCGGACAACCGGCTGTTTATTGAAGCTGTGCTCTGGTTAGCCCGTACGGGCTCGCCGTGGCGCGATCTGCCAGCCTTTTTCGGCAACTGGAACAGCGTCTTCGTCCGCTTTTCGCGCTGGTCGAAGAACGGGGTCTGGGACCGGCTTTTTGCCGCCATGGCGGATTTCCCCGACTTTGAGTACGTCATGATCGATTCCACCATAGTCCGTGCGCATCAACATGCGGCGGGCAAAAAAGGGGGCCTGAAGCTCGCGCGATCGGACGCTCGCGCGGTGGAATGAGCACCAAAATCCATGCCGTCGTCGATGCTTTAGGCAATCCACTACGCTTCATCCTTACTCCTGGCCAAGTCAACGACATTACCCAGGCCGAGGAACTGATCGCCGAGCTGCCCGCGGGTCATGTCCTGGCCGACAAGGGATATGATTTAAAGGCACTGCGTGAAACCATCGTGAACCAGGATGCCGTGCCAGTGATTCCGCCGAGAAAAACATCGCCACAGGTGCCCTGCGATTTTGCCCTTTACTGTGAACGAAACCTCGTCGAACGCTTCTTCCTGAAAATCAAACACTTCAGGCGAATCGCAACACGCTACGACCAAACACCAAGGGCATTCCTGTCCATCCTGTGCCTCGTCAGCGCATTCATCTGGACCAAGTGAATGTCAACGCTATCTAGCGGCGCAGCCGAGGCGCAAAATTTATTTCCAGAGATCGGTGTTCCAGTATTTGTCATCGGCGTCGAGTTTTTCGACTGCATTGACCAGAATGCTACGCAGGGTTGGCGGCGTCAGCCCAGAGACCGGGATGATGACATTGCCATACAGAGTTCTCATGACCGTTATGGCTCTCCATCGAATAGTAAAAATCTCCGGCATCGTCGGTCTCGAGCAATTTGGTGAATGGCAATTTCCCCAACTGGTCGGGCTGCAGCGTCGTCAGATCGACATAGGCATAGGCATAGGCCAGCGTGCCATCATGGGAGAGGTTGAAATGCAACTTGTAGTCGTATTTACCCGACCAAACGATGGAAAAATCCTGCTGGTTGGCGGACTCCGTGGGGGTGTAGCCGAGATTTGCGACCATGGTCTCCAACGAAGCCAACCCAGGCGGCTTCGCGACCGGCGTGTCAGCCACGGCGCTACCCGCCGCCAAGCTGAGGAAAAGAGGCAAAACCCGCGCGAGCCGGACCATCATCATGTCTCCTCCGCTTTTGCAGACATGTTGCGCGATTTCAGGCGCTGCCGCAATTCATTCCGGTACCGGACTTAATTCAACTTTTCTTGCGGCCCCGCCCCTTGCGCAGCGCCGGGTCATAGCCCCCGCCGCCGGGGCCGAGCGGCACTGGACCGCGTTCCCTTGGCCGGTGCGGCGCCGGCGGTGGCGGCGCCAGGCCAAGGGAGAGCGCCTCCAGCCGCTTGATCTCGTCGCGCAGCCGTGCCGCCTCCTCGAATTCCAGATCCGCCGCGGCATTGCGCATCCGCGTCTCCAGCACCGCGATGGAAGCGCCCAGATCCTTGCCGACGAATTCGTCCACCCCGGCATCCTTCACCGGCGCGACCGTCACGTAATCCTGTTCGAACACCGAATGGATCACCTCGCCGATATGCTTGCGCACGCTTTGCGGGGTGATGCCGTGCGCCTCGTTCCAGGCGGTCTGCTTGGCGCGGCGACGCGAGGTCTCCTCCAGCGCCTGGGTCAGGCTGCGGGTCATGGTGTCGGCATACAAGATCACCCGCCCATCCACATTGCGGGCGGCGCGGCCGATGGTCTGGATCAGCGAGGTGACGGAACGCAGGAAACCCTCTTTGTCGGCATCCAAAATCGCCACCAGCATGCATTCCGGAATGTCCAACCCCTCGCGGAGCAGGTTGATGCCGACCAGAACGTCATAGGCGCCAAGCCGCAGGTCGCGGATGATCTCGATCCGCTCCAGCGTGTCCACATCTGAGTGCAAATAGCGCACGCGGATGCCCTGCTCGGTCAGATACTCGGTCAGATCTTCCGCCATGCGCTTGGTCAGCGTCGTCACCAGCACGCGCCCGCCTTTGGCAACCACGTTGCGGCACTCGCCCAGCAGGTCGTCCACCTGGTGCTCCACCGGGCGGATTTCCGTGACCGGATCGACCAGGCCGGTCGGGCGAATGATCTGCTCGGCAAAGCTTCCGCCGGTCCGCTCCAGTTCCCACGGCCCGGGAGTGGCCGAGACGAACACGCTCTGCGGCCGGAACGTCTCCCATTCCTCGAATTTCAGCGGCCGGTTGTCGATGCAGCTCGGCAGCCGGAAGCCGAATTCCGCCAGAATGGATTTGCGCGAAAAATCGCCTTTGAACATGCCGCCGATCTGCGGCACGGTCACATGGCTTTCATCCACCACCAGCAGCGCGTTGGCCGGCAGGTACTCAAACAAGGTCGGCGGCGGCTCGCCGGGGTTGCGGCCCGAAAGGTAGCGGGAATAATTCTCGATGCCTTTGCAGGCCCCGGTCGTCTCCATCATCTCGATATCGAAGGTGGTGCGCTGCTGCAGCCGCTCGGCCTCCAGCAGCTTGCCCTCGGCGGTCAGCTCATCCAGCCGCTGCTTCAATTCCGCCTTGATGCGCTGGATCGCCTGGTTCAGCGTTGGCCGCGGCGTCACGTAGTGGCTGTTGGCGTAGACGCTGATGCTCTCCAGCACCGCGGTCTGCTCGCCGGTCAGCGGGTCGAATTCGGAAATCTTCTCGATTTCGTCACCGAACAGCGTCACCCGCCAGGCGCGGTCCTCGTACTGGCTGGGGAAAATATCCACCACCTCGCCGCGCAGCCGGAACGAGCCGCGGGCAAAAGCGATGTCGTTGCGGCGGTATTGCAGGTCCACCAGCGCCTTGGCCAACGTATCGCGGTCGATCTGCCCGCCGGTCTCCAGCCGCACCACCATCTTCGAATAGGTCTCGACCGAGCCGATACCGTAGATGCAGGAGACCGAAGCGACGATGATGACGTCGGAACGCTCCAGCAGCGCCTGGGTGGCGGCGTGGCGCATCCGGTCGATCGTCTCGTTGATCGCGGAATCCTTCTCGATATAGGTATCCGAGCGCGGCACATAGGCTTCCGGCTGGTAATAGTCGTAATACGAGACGAAATATTCAACCGCATTGTCGGGGAAGAAGGATTTCATCTCGGCATGGAGCTGCGCCGCCAGGGTCTTGTTCGGCGCCAGCACCAAGGTCGGGCGCTGGATGCCCTCGATCACCTTGGCCATGGTAAACGTCTTGCCCGAGCCGGTGACACCGAGCAGCACCTGGTCGCGCTCCCCGGCCGCGATGCCCGCCAGCAACTGCTTGATCGCCGCAGGCTGGTCGCCGCTTGGCTCGAACGCGGAGACGACACGCAGCGGCTTCAGCGGCGCGCGCGGCTCCGGCTTCTCAGGGATGAAAGTGACCGGCATCGTCCGGGACAGGGCGGTGGACATGCGCCTAATATGCGCCGCCGGGTGCGAAAAGAAAGGCGGGTCGCCGCGATGGAAGCGTCCCTTAAGCGAAGAGGAAGGCTACTTTTTGTGAACAAAAAGTAGCAAAAAAACTTTTTCAAACTGGGCCGTGCTGGTTTCGCCGCTGCAGTCTCAAAAGAGCAAAAGTTTTTGCGCCGCTTTTTTCAAAAAGCGGCTGCTTCCTTCCTTTCGGTCAGAACGCTATTTCTTCTTGTGGAACACGTCTTTCATCTCGCTCATCGCCTCGGAGAAGCGCCGGTTCAGCTTCTGCATCGCCTCGGTATTGGATTTCTGGATCAGATCGCCCAGCTCCCGCGTATTCGACACCGCATTCTCGTACGCCTGCTTCAGCAGATCAGCCTGCTTGGCGGCGCGCTCGTTCGGCGCATCGCTCGCGGAAATCTCCCGCAAGGTTTTCGTCAGGTCGGACATGGTGGACTGCATGATCTCCATGTGCCGGCGCGCCACCGCCTGGGCACCTTCCAGCGCGACGCGATTGGCATCGGACAGCGCCTCGAGATTGCGCCTGTGCGCCACCAGCACCGCTTCCAGATCCGGCATTGGCGGCAGCTTCATGTCCTTCAGCATTTTCTTGAAATCGAAATCGCGCATCATTGCCGCACCTTGGCCGGCGGGCGATGCCTCGAACGCGGTCTTGTCAGCGCCTGGTGCGGCAGCCTCCGCCGGGCCAGATTTCTTGCTGCTTGATTTGTCGGCCATGGATGTTCCCCCTTGTTGCCGGCCGCGTTTCGGCCGCGTTCAGGCTACTTCAGACGGATCTTCCGGAAAAGGCAAATCCGGCTCACTTGGCCCGGCCGGCGGCTCGAAAGGCGGCGCCTCGGGCGCGTGCACGGGGGCATGCTGGAAACGCGCGGCGAGCGCGTCGGCGCGGTCCAGCGCCTTGTCCATCGCTGCCATGGTCGCGGTCAGGTCGGCACTGTCATCACGCATCCAGGCGCGCAGACCATACCCCCAGACCAAGGTCAGGCCTTTCCTGCGGAGCTCGCCGCGCACCCCCTTGGCGGAGACATCCGCCCCCTCCAGCATCCAGCCCATCGATGTCACGGTGGCGCGCGCCAGGCACAGAGCCAGCGGCGGCTCCAGCGGCAGCACCCGCAGCAGCGCCAGCACACCGGCGCGATGCATCTGCAGAAAATCAAACCGGCGCATCAGAATATCAAACAGGCGCTCGCGCACCGCCCCTTCGGTCAGCGCGCCGGCCAGCGCGTGGGCATCCGCCAGCCGCCCGAAGGCGCGAAGAATGCTGGCCTGCCCAGAAAAACGCTGCCGCGCCTCGGCAAGGTCGAGCCCGGCCCGACGTGCCGCCGCGGCGGGCGAGACCTTGCGCCAGCCCTCCTCCGCCGCGAGGGAAAAAGCAGCACTTACCAGCGCGGTATCGAATTCCACATCCGTCATGATTCCGGTGTAGGACCGCGCGGCGCGCTTGCCAACGGATTTCTACGCTTCGGTCAGCCCGCCACGATAGAGGTTCGAGAGCCCGACATAATGCGGCACGGTCTGGTCCCAGCCGGCCCGCTCCGCATCGCTCATCACCCGCACCAGCCGCGCCGGCATGCCGGTCCAGAGCTCCTGCCGGCCGATGCGCTTGCCCGGTCCCAGCAGGCCGCGCGCGCCGAGCAGCCCGGCCTCCTCCACCACCGCGCCATCCAACACCGTGGCGCCCATGCCGATGAAGGCGCGGTTACGCAGCTTGCAGGCATGGATGATCGCGGCATGCCCGACGGTCACGTCATCGCCGATCTCGGTGAAATTCTCCGCATGGTCGACATGGATGATCGTGCCGTCCTGGATGTTGGAGCGAGCGCCAACGATGATCGGGTTGGTGTCGGCGCGCAGCACGCAATTGAACCAGATATTTGCGCCCGGCCCGACCCGCACATCGCCGATCAGCACCGCGGTCGGCGCAATCCAGGCGGTCGGGTCGATGCTCGGCGCCACGCCGTTCAGGGCGTAGAGCAGGCCAGATGGTTTCGCGGCAATGTGGGAATCAGGCATCGGCAACGTCTCCTATCATCAGTTTTATGTTTTGCACGGCAGCAGCTGAGGCGCCTTTGCCGAGATTGTCCAGCCGCGCGATCAGCACGGCATGGTCGTAGGCGCCGTTGGCGCAGACGAAGATTTCCAGCCGGTTGGTCCCGTTCACCGCCTCCGGCCGCAGCGCGCCGGACCAAATGCCGGGATGGACAGAAATATTCTCCGATCTGTCATAGAACGCCCGATAGGCCTCGGCGATCTCATGCCCGGCCGGGGTACACGGCAGACGGTCGAGAAATAGCGGGATGCAAACCAGCATGCCCTGCGCGAAATGCCCGACCGAGGGCGTAAAAATCGGCCGGCGCGTCAGCCCGGCGCGCAGCATGATCTCCGGCACATGCTTATGCGCCAGCCCCAGCGCATAGGCCTCGAAGGCCGGACCGCCTTCGGCCTCATGCGCGCCGATCATCGCCTTGCCGCCGCCGGAATAGCCGGAAACCGCGTTGATGGTGACGTCATGCCCCGGCGGCAGGATTCCGGCCGCGATCAGCGGGTGCAGCAGGGCTATCGCGCCGGTGGCGTAGCAGCCGGGATTCGACACCAGCCGGCTGCGGGCGATCTCCTGCGCCTGCCCGGCCCCAAGCTCGGGAAAGCCATAGGCCCAGCCGGGCGCAACGCGGTGCGCGGAACTGGCGTCGAGAATCCGCGCGTTCTCCGGCGCCAGCGCCACCGCCTCGCGCGCCGCCTCGTCCGGCAGGCACAGCACGGTCAGATCCGCCTCTGCCATCGCCTCGCGCCGCGCCGCGGCCTCCTTGCGATGCGCCTCATCGAGCGTGAGCAGGGCAATGCCCGGCATCGCGCCAAGGCGCTGCGTAATGCCGAGCCCCGTGGTGCCAGCCTGCCCATCGATGAAAATTTTTGCGCTCATTCCGCTCTCTTATCATAGCCTTGCCGCCGTGCTAGGCGGGCGCCGCATAGCATAGCAGGAACTCCGTCATATGTCAGAATCCGCGACCCAGCCCCAGCCGCCGCTCGTCCTGAACATCCAGTACACCAAGGACCTCTCCTTCGAGGTGCCGAACGCTCCGGCGATCTATACCATGCTGCGCGCCGCACCGGCGGTGACGATCAATCTGGACGTGCAGGTCCGCCGCATCCAGGAAGGCCAGACCGTGTTCGAAGTGACCCTAGCGACCCGCGCCGAGGCAACCATGCCCGCCGCCGGCAACGGTGCTGCGGAGAAGCCGACGGTCGTGTTCATCGCCGACCTGTCCTATTCGGGCATTTTTACCCTCACTGGTGTCCCGGAAGACCAACAGGAGCCGTTGCTGTTGGTGGAATGCCCGCGTCTGCTGTTCCCCTTCGCCCGCAACATCCTGGCCGATGTCACCCGCGACGGCGGCTTCCCGCCGGTAATGCTGGGGCCGATCGACTTCGTCGGGCTGTGGCAGTCGCGCCGTGCCCAGGCCGCCAATGCCGCAGCCGCGGTCGGCAACGCCTGAAGTTCCAACAAGGCAAGGAAAAAAGCAGCCGCTTTTTGAAAAAAGCGGCGCAAAAATTTTTACTCCTCTGGGCCGGTGGCGCTGAAACCAGCACGGCCCCCGTTTAAAAAAGTTTTTTCGCTTCTTTTTTTTAAAAGAAGCGCTTCCGACCCTTCATCTAAAAGGCGGTCAGACTGGGACACTCCCGCTTTGGCCGCCAGTCGGCGCGCTGCGGCCGAGGCCGCGCAGAAACGCGACGGTATCCGGCGTGTTCCAGTTCGCCGCACCATCCAGCCGCGCCACCAATTGGCCTTGCGGGTCGATCACCACGCTCACCGGAATGCCATTGCTGCGCAACGCCTGCATGTTGCTGCCGTCCTGATTCAACAGGACCGGCAGGTCGTTGATGCCATGGCGAGCGAAGAACGGCCACACCACCGCCGCCCCGGTCAGATCGATCGAGATCGGCAGGATCAGCACGCCGCTGTCTTTCACTTTCGGTGCCAGCGCGGAAAAACTCGGCATTTCCGCGACACAAGGGGGGCACCAGGTGGCCCAGAGATTCACCACCAGCGCATGGCCGCGATAGTCGCGCAGGCTCAGCTGCCGCCCCTTGGCGTCGGTGAAAATCAGATGCGGCGCCGCTTCCGGCATCACCTTGGTCAGCGCCACGGCAGCATCCGGCAGATCCGCCTCGGCAATTTGCGCGGCGGCGGAATTGCCCAAGCCCCCGGCGAGGGCTAAGCCTGAGGCACCGGCGATAAGGGATCGGCGGGATAGCGAGAACGGGCGTGACGGTTTGACTGACAAGAGCGAAACTCCAACTTCCCAGCAGCTGCAATGGGGCGGACGATTTGGTGCCGGACCCGATGCCATCATGCAAGCGATAAACGTGTCCATCGGTTTCGACGCGAAACTCTGGGCCGAGGACATCGCCGGTAGCCGCGCCCATGCCGCGATGCTGGCCGCGCAGGGCATCATTAGCGCCGATGACGCCGCCGCGATCAATAGCGGCCTCTCCGCCATCGCCGGCGAGATCGAGGCCGGGAGCTTCACGTTCGCCGACGCGCTGGAGGACATCCACACCAATATCGAGGTGCGGCTGACCGAGCGCATCGGCGAGGCCGCCCGCCGCCTGCACACCGCGCGCAGCCGCAACGACCAGGTGGCGACGGATTTCCGCCTATATGTGCGCGGCGCCATCGACAATCTGCAGCTGCAGATCAAGGACCTGATGCTGGCCTTCGCCACCCGCGCCGCCGAGCATGCGGGCAGCGTGATGCCGGGCTTCACCCATTTGCAGACGGCGCAGCCGGTCACTTTCGGGCACCATCTGCTGGCTTATGTGGAAATGCTGAACCGCGATGCCGGGCGGCTCGCCGATGCGCGCACGCGGCTGAACGAATGCCCGCTCGGCGCCGCCGCACTCGCCGGCACCTCCTTCCCGATCGACCGCGCCGCCACCGCCGCAGCACTCGGCTTCGACCGGCCCACGGCCAATTCCCTCGATTCCGTATCGGATCGCGATTTCGCGCTGGAATATCTCGCCGCCGTGTCGATTTTGGCGATGCATCTGTCGCGCTTCGCGGAGGAGGTCATCATCTGGTGCTCCTCGCCCTACCGGCTGATCGCGCTGTCGGATGCGTTCACCACCGGCTCCTCGATCATGCCGCAAAAACGCAACCCGGACGCTGCGGAGCTCACGCGCGCGAAAACCGGGCGCATCACCGGCGCGCTGGTCGGCCTGCTCACGGTGATGAAGGGCCTGCCGATGGCCTATGCCAAGGACATGCAGGAGGACAAGGAGCCGGTATTCGACGCCACCGCGGCGATCTCCCTCTGCCTCGCCGCCACCGCCGGCATGGTGCGGGACATGCAGCCCGATACCGCGCGCATGGCGGAGCTGGCCGGCTCCGGCTTCTCCACCGCCACCGACCTCGCCGACTGGCTGGTGCGGGTGCTGAAAATGCCGTTCCGCGACGCGCATCACGTCACCGGGCAGATCGTCCGCCTCGCGGAGCAGAAAAACCTCGACCTCGCCGGGCTGAGCCTGGCAGAGATGCAGAGCATCGAGCCGCGCATCACCGCCGAATTGTTCAACGTGCTGACGGTTGAAGCCTCGGTCGCATCCCGCGTAAGCTATGGCGGCACCGCCCCCGGCAATGTCGCCCGCGCGGCGCAGAAATGGCTGGACCAATTGTCATGAAGCATTGCCTGATCGCGCTTGCCGTCTGCCTGGCGCTCTCCGCCTGCGGCCGGCGTGGCGCGCCCACCCCGCCCGGCCCGGCGGCAGACATCACCTACCCGCACGTCTATCCGGCGAACTGACATGGCCTTCGCCCAACCGCTCGCCGCCGATCCCGAACTCGAGGACCTGCTGGCCTCCCGCCCGGCTTTCACCATGCATGCGCAAGACGGGCTATGCTTCGAGGACGTCCCCCTCAACGCCATCGCCGAGGCGCATGGCACGCCCTGCTGGGTGTATGGCGCCGGCACGCTGCGCGCGCGCTATCACGCCCTGGCCGCCGCACTCTCCACCGCCGGGCTTAACGCGCATATTCATTACGCGGTGAAGGCCAACGACCATCTGGCCATTCTCGGCCTGTTCAAATCCCTTGGTGCTAGCGCCGACGTCGTCAGCCTCGGCGAGTTTTTGCGCGCGCAAAAGGCGGGGATTGCCGCCGCCGATGTGGTGTTCTCCGGCGTCGGCAAATCGGCGCAGGAACTCGGCGCAACGATCTCCGCCGGGCTCGGCCAGATCAATGTCGAGAGCGCCGAAGAGCTGGAGATGATCTCCGCCATCGCCACCGCAGCCGGCCGGACCGCCCGCGTGGCGCTGCGCATGAACCCGGATGTCGATGCCGGAACGCATGAGAAAATCACCACCGGCCTCGCTGATAACAAATTCGGCATCCCGGCGCCGCATATTCCGGCGCTCTATGCCCGCGCGGCACAGCTGCCGGGCATCGAGCCGGTCGGCATCGCCCTGCATATCGGCAGCCAGATCCTCTCCCCCGCGCCTTACGCGGCAGCCTATGCCAAGGCGGCGGCGATGGTGCGCGCCCTGCGCGACGCCGGGCAGAGCGTCTCGGTGCTCGATCTCGGCGGCGGGCTCGGCATCGGCTATGGCGACGAGCCGGGCCTGTCCCTCACCGCCTTTGCCAACGTCGTCAAAAAGGAAGTTGGCGATCTCGGCGTGCAGCTACTGCTGGAACCCGGCCGCTACCTGGTTGGCCCCGCCGGGCTGCTGCTGGCCTCGGTGATCCTAGAAAAACACGGCGCCAAACGCTTCGTGGTGCTGGACGCGGCGATGAACGACCTGATGCGCCCGGCGATGTACGATGCCTGGCACGGCCTCCTGCCGGTCTCCGCGGTCAGCTTCCGCGCCGCCCGCAGCCCGGCGGACGTGGTCGGCCCGGTCTGCGAAAGCGCCGACAGTTTTGCCTCCGGCCGGGACCTGCCCGCGATGCCACCCGGCGCGCGGGTCGCGATCCTTGATGCCGGCGCCTATGGTGCGGTGATGAGCAGCACCTATAACGCCCGCCCCCGCGCCACTGCGGTGCTGATCGAGGGCGGCAAAATCCATCTGATCACGCCGCGCCAGACCATCGAAAATCTCTGGGCAGACGAGTTGCTGCCCCGTCTGGCGGGATGAGCGGGGCAGCACCTGAAACGCAGTTGCGCCGCCTCCGGCGGCGCGCCGCCTGGGTGCTGTGGACTGAAATTCTCTGCCACGCGGCAATGCCCGCCGCCGGTATTCTCACCGCTTGGCTGGTGGCGGTGATCTTTGGGCTCGGCAGCTTCTGGCTGCTGGCCGCCGCAATTGGCCTTGCCGTGCTCACGCTCGGCTGGGAGATTTTCCGCATCCGCCCGCCACATGGGGCGGAAATCGACCGCCGGATCGAGGCGGCCTCCGGGCTGAAGCACAGGCCACTGCTAACGCTTGCCGACGAACCGGAGACCAGCGGCGCCTGGGCGGCGGAAATCTGGGCGGCGCACCGGGCGCAGGCCGCCGCATCGCTGGCCCGGGCCCGTACCGGCTGGCCGGCTCCGCTGGCGGCGATCCGCGACCCGTATTCCCTGCGCGCTTTGCTCTGGCTGCTGCTCGCGACCGGCCTCGTGATCGCGGGGCCGGACCTACCGGCCCGGTTTGCCGGCGCGTTCTCAGCCCCCGCCTGGCCGTTCGCCGGCCCGCAGGTGAGCGCCTGGATCACGCCCCCCGCCTATACCGGCCAGGCGCCGGTGCTGCTGACGCCAGGCCAGGAGGTCACAGCGCTGCGGGGCAGCAAGCTCACCGTCATCGTCGATGGCAGCACGGATGCGATCCGCTTCGCCGGAATCAAACTGCCGACCGCCACGCTGGGCGAAAAAAGCCGCCGTGCCGACGGGGTGCTCAGCGCCTCGGGGATGCTCAGCATCGGCCCGTGGTGGCACCGCCTGGCGCAGTGGCGGGTCACGGCCGTGCCGCCGGGCGCGCCAGTTCTGACCCTGGCCCCCATCACCCTGGATCGCGGCGCGCCAAAACTCTCCTGGCAAGCGGCCGACCCTTACGGCCTCGCCGCGCTGCGGGCCGTGCTGCGGCCGCAGGATTATCCGCACGCTTTGCCGGAGGGCGCGGTGCTGCCAGCGGCCACCGGAAAGGGTACGGTACGGCTTGATATTGCCGATTCGCCCTATGGCGGCGTCGCCGTGGACGTGACGCTGCACGCGAAAAACCTTGCCGGACTGCAGGCGGTCTCCGGCGCGCAAAGCGTAACCTTACCGGCCATGCCGCTGCATGACCCGACGGCGCTGCTGCTCAGCATCGCCCGGCAGAATCTGGCGCTGATGCCCGAGCAATCCCCCGCCATCGCCCGGCAATTGCTGCATGCGGCGCAGTTCCCTCCCAGCCCCATCTCCTACGCCGCTGATCTACAACTCGCTGCCCTCGCCACCGCTTTGCGCCTGCAAGGCACCAGCCCGGCCGAGGCCGTGGACCGGTTGCTGATGCTGATCCGGCAGATCGAGGCTGGGCCGGATTACGGCCCGTCCCAGACATTTGCGCACGCGGCCCAGGCCTTGCTGCAGGCGCTGCAGCGGGGGGATACCGATAACGCCACACTCAACCGTCTGCTGCAGGCCATGCAGCAGGCCCTGGCCCAGCATCTGGCCGCGTTGCATCCCCCCGCCTCCGCGCAGCAGGGGCAGGCGGGAGCAAACTTCGACACCTCGACGCTGGACCAGATGGCGCAGCAGATTACCGCTGATCAGCAGGCCGGACGTCAGCAGCAGGCGCGATCGGAATTGCAACAGCTCGCCGCGGCGCTGCACGCGCTGCAATCGGCCCGGCCGATCTCCGCCGCCGAGGCGGCACGCGCGCAGGCGGCGGCACAGAGCGCGCAGGATCTCAACAGGCTGATGCAAAACCAGGCGCATCTGCTCGACCAGACCGCCCAGGGCAAGGCCACGCCTGGGCAGCAGGGGCAATTGCGCACCGGGTTGCAAAGCCTCGATGCCGGGCTGCGGAAGGCTGGCATCGCCAACCTGCCGGGACTGAGCCCGGCGGGAACGGCCATGCAGGCGGCGCAATCGGCCCTCAGCCGGCAGGATAAAGGCGGCGCGCAATCCGCCGAATCCGCCGCCATTCGGGGCCTTCAGCAGGCCGCGGCGGCATTGCAGCGCAGCCTGCTGAGGGCCCTCTCGATCGACGTCAATGGCGGCGGCATGCCCGGCGCACACGGTTTTGGCGACAACCAGAACGGCTCCAACGACAACAACGCCACGCCCGATCTCGGCTTTGAGCGCCGCAACCCGGCGGATGCGATCCAGCAGGAGATCATCAAGCGCGACGCCGACCCGAACCTGCCAACGACGACACATGCCTATCTGCGCCGGCTGCTGACGCCGGATCCATAAAGACGGGTAGGTTGAAACCGAAAGCAGCCGCTTTTTGAAAAAAGCAGCGCAAAAACTTTTGGCTTGGCTGGGCCCGTGGCAGCGAAACCAGCACGGCCCAGTTTAGCAAAGTTTTTTTGCTTCTTTTTGTTCACAAAAAGAAGCCTTCCGCTCGCGCTCCAGCCCTACATCTGCATCCCGGCCATGGCGGGCGGAGCGAATTGCAGGATGAACCCGGCGGCGACCAGCACCACCAACCCGACCAGGATTTCCGCGCCGATCATGCGCAGCAATTGCTGCCGCGTCGCCGGCAAGCGCGGGGCAAGCCATTGCCGGTTTACCGCGGCGAGCCCGATAAGGGTCGCAAAACCGGCGGTCTTCACCAGGGCGGCCACGCCGTAAGCCGAGGTGAACAGCGCGGCCAGCCGGCCGATCAGGACCAGATACGCGATCAAGCCTGTGACGAGCAGCACGGCGACGCAGGCGATCCCCAGCGGCGAGAATTTTTTAGCCAGCGCCGCGGCGTCCGGCGCCGGCAGGTTACGAATCCCCAGATACAGCGCCGGCAGCGTGCCGATCCAGCTGGCCCCCGCGAGCAGATGCAGAATCGAGGTCGCCAACAGCAGCATGCCGAGTGTTCCGGTCATCGCCCCGCCATGGGTCAACCAGGCTTCGGCCGCAATCGCAGCACCGGCCAGCCCCGCCGCCAGCCGCACCCGCCCCAACTGAAAGCAGAGCACCGCCACCGCCAGGGCCGCGCAACGGCCGGTCAGCACCACGCCGAAACGCGTGTACGAGGCGACGGTGGAAAGCGAGGCGACATAATCGGAAAAATTCTGTGCCTCGGAAAAATCCTCAGCCTGAACCAGGAACCAGCCAAGCCCGGCCAGCAGCGCCACGGCGAGGCTGGCCCAGGCCAGATATTTCAGCTCGGGCAGGCGATGGCGGCGCAGCAATGTGGCGCCGAGCAGTAATGTCCCGAACAAGCCGAAAGACCCCGCCATCTGCAGCCCGCGGCAGACGCCCCGCAGCGCCAGCCAGGCGGGGCCATCCATGCGCTATTGCGCCACGGTGAACGAGTAGCGCCCGCTGCTGCGTTGGGTGTAGGCGGAGACCACCCACGTGACAGTATAGCGTCCGGCCTGAGTGATCTGCACCGGAACGGCAAACTCGTCGGGCTGCCCGGCGACAGGCTGCGGCCGTGCCGTGGGGATCGGATTCCCCCCGGAATCAGTAACGGTGACAGTGCAATAGGCCAGTTGCAGCGGCGCGCTGAAGGACATCACCAGCACTTGTGGTGGCGCTGCCACCACCGCCCGCGGGCCGGGCTGCGCCAGCACCAGCGTGGTCCGCGCCAGAGCCGGTGCCATGCCCAGCATGGCCAGCAGCGGGGCCAAGGCTAAAATGCGAAATTTCACCGGTCGCCTCCCGCGGATATAACCGAAATTTAACGCAATCCTGGCGCCATCGGAAGATTTTCCGCCGGTGCTCAGAAGAAATTCATCACCCTCTGGAAGAAGCCCGGCGGTTCATTGCTATCCTGCGGTGTGGAGCCGCTGGTCACCGGGCGGCCCAACGCCTCATTCTCCTGCAGGCGGCGCTCCTCGGCCGGCGCGTTGACAGTCGGCACCGGCTTCGGGCCGTTGCCCATCAGCTGCGAGACGAAGCCCGGCGACTTGCTGGCGATCAGCGCATTCTGGTTGACCTCGGCGCGGATCCCCGCAGGTGGCGTCGGGCCCGCCTGCTGCAGCAGCGACTGCTCGCCGGCGGTGGCGGTGGCGGGCGCGCTGGTCAGCGCGTTTTCCGGGTTGATCACGTCGGCACCTGCTTGCGCGGCGTCCACCTGCTGCGGGCGCGGCTGGCCGGGATTGGGCGGCTGCATCTGGCCGAGTTCCGGCGGCAGCGCCAGCGGCGCCTGGGTGCCGACCTGGAACGCATCCGGCGGATTGGCCTCAAGGCCAAAGGTTTTTTTCGTCGCGTCGCTGCAACCGGTCAAAGCGAGCGCGAGAACGATGGTGCAGCCGGCAGCAGCGAATTTTGTTGTCATGGCGCCTTCCTATCGCCGCCCGTCATTGGCTGCAACTGGGGGGACGGGTCAGCAGGCCGTCAATGATCAACGCCACGACACCGCAGACGATCGCGGAATCGCCGACATTGAAGACATACCAGGACCAGGCGCCGATATGCACCTGGATGAAATCCACCACCGCGCCGTAATGCAGCCGGTCCGCGACATTGCCGATGGCGCCGCCGGTGATCGCGCCGATCGCCAGCACGCTGAGCCATTTTTCGCTCCGCCACAGCCAGACGCACAGGGCGATGATCACCGCGGAAGCGATGGTGGCGAGCAGGATTTTCGCGCCATCACCGGCGAACATGCCGAAGGTGATGCCGTGATTCCACACCAGCACGAAATTCAGCACCGGCAGCAGGACCAGAAAATGCCCGTCCTGCAGATGCAGCCCGTGCAGCACCCAGTATTTGCTCACCTGATCGGCCACGAGCACTAGCACGGCGAGCAGGTAACCGGCGAGACGGCGGTCCATGCTCACACCGCCTCGCAGCA
Organism: uncultured Pseudomonadota bacterium; assembly: GCA_963780465.1. GTDB lineage: Bacteria > Pseudomonadota > Alphaproteobacteria > Acetobacterales > Acetobacteraceae > Acidocella. The sequence continues at coordinate 22,265 of CAWACI010000003.1, read as the reverse complement.
GCGACGGCAAAGCGTCGGATGTGTCTGGTCCGCCCCTACCTCCGGCAGAACACGCCAGCAGCGCTCGCATTTCTGCCCCGGGGCGATGGAAGCGGTGTTTTGCGCACCGAATGAGGCGGCAGAGGCAATGCAGATTTCCGCCCAGTCCTCGGCATCGCCCAGAACCGCCTGCGCCTCAGGCGACAGAACGGCCTCAGCCTGCAACGAGGAGCCGATCTGCTTGTCCTTGCGCATCAGCTCGATCGCCCCGGTCACACCGGTGCGATGCTCGCGGATTTTCGCCCAGTCCTCGGCCAACGCGTCATTGCGCCATGCCTCCGGAATGGTCGGAAACTGCGTCAGATGCACCGAACCGCTCTCGCCATGGCGCGCGCAAAAAGCTTCCTCCGCCGTGAAGGGCAACACCGGCGCCAACCAGGCGGTCAGGCAGGTGAACAGAGTATCCAGAAAACTGCGGCAGGCCCGGCGTTTTTGCGCGCCAGGGTGATCGCAATACAGGGAGTCCTTGCGGATGTCGAAGTAAAAGGCCGACAGATCCGTGGCGCAGAAATTATGGATCGCGGGATAGACCCCGGTCCAGTCATGCGTTTCCACCGATTTGCGGATCAGCGCATTCAGCTCCCAGAGCCGGTGCAGCATGAACCGTTCCAGCGCCGGGAAATCCTGCTCCGGCACGCGCTCCGCTTCGGAGAACCCGTCCAACGAGCCGAGAATCCAGCGCAGGCTGTTGCGCAGGCGGCGGTACAGTTCCGCCTGCTGTTTCAGGATTTCCGGGCCGATGCGCAAATCCTCGGAGGTATCGGAATTCATCACCCAGAGGCGCAGAATGTCGGCGCCATACTTGTCGTTCACCTCCTGCGGCGCGGTGACGTTGCCGAGCGATTTGGACATTTTTCGCCCCTGCTCGTCGAGCACGAAGCCGTCCGTCACGATCGCCTTGAACGGTGCCTGGCCGCGCGTGCCGATCGATTCCAGCAGCGAGGCCTGGAACCAGCCGCGATGCTGGTCCGAGCCTTCAAGATAGAGGTCGGCTGGCGTCGGCAGGCCGCGCGCCTCCAGCACGAAGGCATGGGTCGAGCCGGATTCGAACCAGACATCGACGATGTCGAAAATCTGCTCGTAATCCTCGGCCTTGTGCTCAGGGCCGAGAAAATCCTGCGCCGGGCGGGCGTACCAGGCATCCGCGCCTTCGGCAGTGAAAATTTCCACCACGCGGTCCATCACCGCCTGGTCGCGCAGCGGCTCATGCGTGGTCTTGTGCACAAAAATCGGGATCGGCACGCCCCAGGCCCGCTGCCGGGAGATGCACCAGTCGGGCCGGGATTCGACCATCGAGCGGATGCGGTTGCGGCCGATCTCGGGGACGAATTTGGTCGCGTCGATGGCGGCCAGCGCCCTTTCCCTGATCTGCTCCTCGCCATCCATGCGGATGAACCAGTTCGGCGTGGCACGGTAGATCAGCGGTGCCTTGGAGCGCCAGGAATGCGGGTAGGAGTGCATGAACTCCTCGCGGTGCAGCAGCGCCTCGGCGGCGAGCAGCGCAGCGCAGACCGGGTCGGCGGCCTTGTACACATGCACGCCCGCGAAGAGCGGCATGGACGGGTAATAGGTGCCATCCCCCTGCACCGTGTCCGGCACGCCGATGTTCTTCTCGCGGCACAGAAAAAAATCATCTTCGCCATGGCCCGGCGCCATATGAACGAAACCCGTTCCAGCGTCGGTGGTGACGAAGTCACCCATCAAAACACGCACTTCACCTTGGTTTTTGGCTGGCAAACGGTTTGTTCCGCTGCTCCTCAATGGATACCCGCTTTCGTGCAACGGATGCTTGCAATAGACCTCCGCGAATACCGAGCCAGCTTCCTCCCCAAGGTGGGAATAGGTTTCGACACCAACTTCCTTGCAGAATTGTTCAAGGAGATCGGAGGCAATTAGAAGCCTCTCCCCCAAAACTGCCAGAGAAGCTTCTTTTTTGGATTTGACTTCAATTAGCGAATAATTTGCCGTCGGGTTACACGCGATGGCCTGGTTACCCGGAATGGTCCAGGGGGTGGTCGTCCAAATGATGATCGACCCACGATTTGAAGCGGCTAGGTTCCCGCCAAAAGGCATTTCCTTACCGAAACCGACGCTCGACACCGGGAACCGCACATAAATCGCGGTATCCTTCTTGTCGTAATATTCGACCTCGGCCTCGGCGAGCGCGGTTTTTTCCACCGGGCTCCACATCACCGGGCGCAGGCCGCGATACAGCGCGCCGTTGAGCAGAAACTTGCCGATCTCGCCGGCGATCCGCGCCTCGGAGGGGAAATCCATGGTGGCGTAGCGGTTCGCCCAGTCGCCGGCGACGCCAAGGCGCTTGAATTCCTCGGCCTGCACGTCCAGCCAGTGTTGCGCGTATTCGCGGCATTCCTTGCGGAATTCCAGGACAGGAACCTCGTCCTTATCCTTGTTCTTCTTGCGGTACTGTTCCTCGATCTTCCACTCGATCGGCAGGCCGTGGCAGTCCCAGCCGGGGATGTAGTCGGCATCCCGGCCGGACATCGCCTGCGCGCGGTTGATCACATCCTTGTGGATCTTGTTGAGCGCGTGGCCAATATGCAGGTTGCCGTTGGCGTAAGGCGGGCCGTCATGCAGGATAAAGCTGGGCTTTCCTTTGGACTGCGTGCGCAGCCTCTGCCACAGCCCCATCTCCTCCCAGCGGCGCAGCATCTCGGGCTCGCGCTTGGGCAGTTCACCGCGCATCGGGAACGCCGTGTTGGGGAGAAACACAGTGGATTTGTAATCGGCCTTGGTATCGCTCATGGCGTTAGGGGATTGGCGGGTTTTGCCTGGCTGTCAAGCAGCAGGCGGGCCTGGGCGGCATCGGCTTCGATCTGCGCCCTCAGCGCCTCGAAATTCGGAAACTTCTGCTCCTCGCGCAAAAACGCGTGCAGCGCCACGGTCAGCTCGGCATCGTAGAGGTCGTCGGAAAAATCGAACAGATGCGCCTCCAGCCGGGATTCCGTGCCGCCCACCGTGGGGCGCAGGCCGATATTGGCCACCCCCTTCACCGTGCCGCCATCCGGCAGCCGGGCCGTGATGGCATACACGCCGCGCGCCGGCTCCAGATGCGCGCCGAGCGGAATGTTGGCGGTGGGAAAACCAATGGTCCGCCCCCGCTTGTCGCCATGCGCGACCGTGCCGCGGATGGTGTGGTTGCGGCCCAGCAAAGCCGCGGCATGCTCCGGATAGCCATCCTGCAGCAGGCGGCGGATGCGGGTGGAGGAAATCGGTCCCTGCCCGTCCACCACCGGTGGCACCACCGTGAGCCCCATGCCGCGCTCGCCGGCGCGGCGGGTGAGCAGCACGACATCGCCGCCGCGCCGGTGGCCGAAGGCGAAATCCCCGCCGCAGACCAGATGCGCGGCGTGCAGACCGTCATGCAGCACGTCGTCAATGAACTGAGCGCCGGTGAGGTGCGAGAAAGCGGCATCGAAGGGCAATTCGTAGAGGATATCTACCCCCAGAGCGGCAAGCGCCGCGGCGCGCTCGGCGCTCAGCGTCAGGCGGAAGGGCGGATCCTGCGGGCGGAAAAACGTGCGCGGATGCGGCTCGAAGGTGAGCACGGCGAGCGGCGCGTCGGGCCGGGCGGCGCGGGCGGCGCGCACCACCCCGGCATGGCCGAGATGCACGCCGTCAAAATTGCCAAGTGCGACAGCCGCGCCTTGCGCCGCCCCGGGCAGGCCCCGCCAATGGGTAAAAATCTTCATGCCGCCCAAAGGGCCCAACGCTTGGCCGATGGTCAAGGGTCAGGCACTATGCGCAGACATATCAGGTTGAACGGAGAAGATGTTCATGCGGGCGATCATCAGAACCCTGCTCGCGGTCGTCGTTGTCGTGGGGGGAGCCTGGCTGGGGCTGCGGTGGTACGCGCTAACACAGCTGCAGGCCGGTTTCACCCACTGGGCGGACGGGCTGGCCACGAATGGCGCCGTGCAGGTGAGCTATGACAGTATCCAGCGCGGCGGCTCACCGCTGGCCGCCACGGTCACGGTGAACGATCTGCGGCTGCTGGTGCAGACCAGCCCCGCCGCACCGCCGCTCGCCATCACCCTGCCGGCCCTCGCCATGGAAATCGATGCCGCGGCACCGCTGCTGCTGCATTTCAACCTGCCGCACCACATCAACCTCAACACCCCTCGCGGCGATTTCGCGCTGACTTTCGGCAGCGTATCGCAAACCGAACATCTGGACCTGTCCGCACTGCTGCGCCAGGAGCCGGCGCCGTTCGACGCGGTGGACGCAGAGGCGCAGAACATCGACCTGCTGGCGAGCAGCGGCAGCCTGCTGGTGCTGCACGCCGATGCGTACCGCTCGCACAGCACGTTCAACCGCCATGCCGGGGCCGGGCAGAGCGTGCTTTCCACCAGCGATGCGCTGGACAATATCGCCATCTCGCCGCTGCTGACGCGACTGGCCTCGATCCCGTTCAACGGCAAAATCACGCATCTGGGCTGGAGCCTAAACATCAACGGGCCGGTGCCGGCGGATATGCCGGCGCTGGCGGCGCGCTATAACGCGCTCCCGGCCGATGACCGCGACGGCCGCACGCGGGTCGTGGCGCAGGGCGTGCACGACTGGGCGGCGCATGGCGGCAGCGGCAGTGCCAATATCGACCTCGCGATCGGCCCAAGCGCGCTCCACGCCAATGGCGACGTGACATTCGACGCCAAGGTGCAGCCGCAAGGCAATGCCACCCTCACCGCCGACCATCTGGACGCCTTCACCGCGGCCATCACAACCGCCTACCCAGAGGTGCAGGAGACCGTGAACGCGATGGAGGCCGCGCTCTCCCCCTATCTCTCCAGCACGGCCAATGGCGGCCAGACGCTGAGCATGAAGGCCAGTTATGGCAACGGCACGGTGATGGTGAACGGGAAGAAAGCGGCCAGCCTGCCGCCGCTCGACTGGGACCAGCTGGAAAACCCGCCGCCGCCGCAGGCCCCGGGCGACGGGTCAGGCGCGGCGCTGTAAGCGAAGGGGAAGACTTCTTTTTGTGAACAAAAAGAAGTAAAAAAACTTTTATTAAACTGGGCCGTGCTGGTTTCAGCGCCACAGGCGCAGTTTAGCAAAAGTTTTTTGCGCCGCTTTTTTACAAAAAAGCGGCGGCTTGCCTATTTCAGTTTAACCCCGTGGAATCAGGCGACCAGCGCAGCAGCCGGCGCAGTGCCTGGTCCACCAGCATGTAGAGCAGGATCGCCACCACCGCGAGGATGAACAAGGCGGCGAACATCACGTTGGTCTGGATGCGGGCATTGGCGTTGATCATCACGAAGCCGAGGCCCGAGGAGGCGCCGACCCATTCGCCGATGATCGCACCGATCGGCGCCACCGCGGTCGCCACCCTCAGGCCGGAGGCTAAGGCCGGCAGCGCCGCCGGCAGGCGCACATGGCGCAGCATCGCCCAGGGGCTGGCGTTCATGGTGCGAGCGAGGTCGAGCCAGCCCGGATCGGTGCGGCGCAGCCCGTCGGCGAAGTTCGCGGTGACGGGGAAAAAGATCACCAGCACCGCCATCACCACTTTCGAAGTGATGCCAAAGCCGAGCCAGAGCACCAGCAACGGCGCCAGGGCGAAAACCGGGATCGCCTGGCTCAGCACCAGCACCGGCATCAGCCAGCGCTGCAGCAGCGGCGAGGCGACGATGGCCAGCGCCGAGGCGGCGCCGAGCAGCGTGCCGAAGAGCAGCCCGAGCAGGATCTCCGTGAGTGTGGTGAGCGTGTTCCAGAACAGCAGGTCGCGCTGATCCCACAGCGCCTGCGCCACATCCCCCGGCGGCGGCAGCATGAAAGCCGGGATGGCGGTGAAGCGGGTGATCCCCCACCAGAGGAGCAAAAACCCGAAAAACGTGACGAACGGGCGGACCAAAATCATGCCATCTCGCTCAAAAGGCGCATCAGCTGCCCCTGGGTCCGCAGCAAAGCGGCATCATCCAGCGCCCGGGGCGGGATGCCGGGCACCTCGATCGGCGCGCCGAGCCGGGCCGGGTGGCCTGAAAGCACGATCAGATGGTGGCCGAGGCGGCAGGCCTCCAGCGGGTCGTGGGTGATCAGCAGCGTCGTGCAGCCAGCCAGAAGTTCCGCTGCCAGGTCCTGGATCCGCGCCCGGGTCAGCGCATCCAGCGCCGAGAACGGCTCGTCCATCAGCACGATCGGCCGCCGCTCGTAGAGGGTGCGGGCGAGTGCCGCGCGCTGGCGCATGCCGCCGGACAAGGTTGCCGGCAACGCCCCTTCCCGCCCCGCGAGCCCGACCCGCGCCAGCAAATTTTTGGCGCGTGCCGGATCCGGCCTTTCGCCGCGCAGCCGCGCGCCGAGCATCACATTGTCCAGCGCACTCGCCCAAGGGAACAAAAAATCCTGCTGGCCCATATAGGCGATGCGGCCGGCGAGTGTCTCGCCGTCCGTCGCCCGCACCATGCCGGAGGCTGGTGTCTCCAGCCCGGCGATGATCCGCAGCAGGCTTGTCTTGCCCACCCCGCTCGGCCCCAGCAACACCACGAACTGGCCGGGCGCGACGTCGAAGCTCAGGTTTTCGAACACGCTGGCCCCGGCATAGCGCAGGGTCAGGTTCTCGACGACGATGCCCGGCGGGGCCATGGCTCAGACCTTGATCTGCACCGCGTAGTCTTCGAGCGGCAGGGATTTTTTGATCAGCTTTTCCCGCACCATGAAGTCGCGATAGGTGGTGTAACGCGCGGCGTCGAGATGCGCCGGAGCTTGTGCGAAATAACCCGGCATCGCCTTCCAGGAGGCGATGTCCAGCTTGTCGTTCAGGCTCGGCTGATCCTTCACGAAACGCGCCAGCATCTCGTCCGGATGCTTGACCAAATAATTTGCGCCTTCCTGCAGCGCGGCCAGGAACTTCGGCAAAGCCGGGTTGGCGAGGCCGGAGGTGTTGGAGAGCAGGATCAGCTCGTCCGAGGGCGGCACGCCGTAATCCTCGGGCAAAAAGATCACCGGCTGCAGCCCGGACTGGGTAAGCTGGATGTCCTCATAAGTGCGGTAGGTGCCGATCACCGCGTCCACCTCGTTCGACATCAGCGCCGTCACCAGCTGGAAATTCACATTCACCAGCGTCACATCCGCGAGGCTGAGCCCGGCATGGCGCAGCATCGTGCCGATCAGCGCCTCCTCCACGCCGGCGACGGAATAGCCAACCTTCTTGCCCTTAAGATCGGCGAGCTTCTCGATGCCGCTGCGCTTCAAGGCGGTGAGGGTGTTCAGCGGCTTGTTGATCAGCGTGCCGGTGCGGCGCAGCGGCAGGCCCTGATCGACCAGCAGGTAAAGCTGGGTCTGGTAGCTAAGCGCGGCATCGGCCTTGCCGGCGGCGAGCAGGCGCGGCGGCAAGTCTGGGTCGGTCGGCGGCACCAGCGCCACGTCCAGCCCCGCGCGGTCAAAGGCGCCGATATAGCGGGCGGTGAACAGCGGCGCATGGTCCGGGTTGACGAACCAATCGAGGATCACGGTGAACTTAGTCTTCTGCGCACTCTGCGCGAAAGCCACAGGGGCAGCCAGCGTCGCGGCCGAGGCGGCGAGAAACGAACGACGATCGAGTTTCATGGGCGGAACGGTTCCTTGGGAAAGGCGGCGCAGGCCGCGATAAATCCCGGAGGCCGCGTCGTGGCGGGAACGCGAATTGATGCGAGGGTCTTAGACACTCAGGCTCCCTTCGCTGGCATTACCCAGACAGGTTCGGCGGGTATGATCTCAGCTCGCGAAACGCGGGCACCCCGGTGCCGGGCACCTTACGCAATCGCCGCTTAAGGTCAACAGAAGCAAAGTAAGGCTACTTTTTGTGAACAAAAAGCAGCAAAAAAACCTTATTAAACTGGGCTGTGCTGGTTTCAACGCCACAGTCCCAGCCCGGCCAAAAGTTTGTGCGCCGCTTTTTTCAAAAAGCGGCCGCTTTCCTATAGCTGCCCTATAAGAATAGCGAGCCCCACGGCGAGCCCGACCTCGCGGTTGGATTTGAACAAAGCCAGGCAGCGATGCGGGTTGTTGACATCGAGCTGCGCAACTTGGCGGGCCAGCAGCCCCGCCGGCAGCATCAGCGCCAGCATGCCGCCCAGGTTGAGCCCTGCCATGCCCATCGTAACTGCGAGAAGAAGAATCGTGCCGGTATAGCAGACCACCAGCAGGCTCCTGGTGTTATGCTCAAACAGCCTTGCCGTGGATTTCACGCCGATCAGCGCATCGTCCTCACGGTCCTGATGCGCGTAGATCGTGTCGTAGCCGATGATCCAGAGGATCGCGGCGAGATAGAGCGGCAAAACCGGCCAATCGAGATGGCCGGCGGCGGCATAGCCCATCGGCGCCGCCCAGCCGAACACCAGCCCCAGCACGATCTGCGGCCACCAGGTGACGCGCTTGGCCAGCGGGTACAGCGCCACGGGAACCAGGCTCAGCACGCCGAGGATGCGCGCCGCCACATTCAGCCGCAGCAAAATAACCAGCCCGATCAGGCAGAGAATGGCGAGGAACACCAGCGCATCGCGCGGGCGCAGTTGGCCGGAGGCAAGCGGCCGGCCGCGCGTGCGCTCCACCTGCGCGTCCATCTTGCGGTCCCAGAGATCATTCACCACGCAGCCGGCGCCGCGCATCACCACCGAACCGACGGCGAACAGCACCACCAGCCAGATCCCCATCACGATATCCGGCGCGGCAAGGGAGATCGACCACAGCCCGGGCAGGAACAGCAGCCAGGAGCCGATCGGCCGGTCGAACCGCGCCAGCAGCGCATAAGGGACCAGCCATTCCGGCAAATGCCGCACCCAGCCGCGCGCGCGGATATCGGTAAATCCATCCATGGATGGTAATGTGCGCGGCATGAGTACCACGTCAATTCGCTTATTCGTCGACACACCTTTGGCCGGCGGCGCGGAAGTGCCGCTGGAGGCGGCGCAATCGCATTATCTCGGCAATGTCATGCGCCTGCAGGCCGGCGACACCTTACGGCTGTTCAATGGCACGGCAGGGGAATGGCAGGCCGAGGTGGCGCAGATCTCGCGCAAACAGGCGGTGCTGAACGTGCGGCACCAGACCCGCGCGCCGGAGCCCGAACCCGATTGCTGGCTGTGCTTTGCGCTGCTGAAGCGGCAAAAGACCGACCTTGTGGTGGAGAAGGCGACGGAACTCGGCGCCTCGGTCATCCAGCCGGTGATCACCGCGCGCACCCAGGCCGACCACGTGAACCTGGAGCGGCTTCGGTCCATCGCCATCGAGGCGGCGGAGCAGTGCGAACGCCTGGTGGTGCCGGAAATCCGCGCGCCGCTGCCGCTGCCGCGGCTGATGGCCTCCTGGCCGCAGCGGCGGCTTTATGTCGCGGATGAGCGCCGCAACGCCGCGGTGCTGGCGCCTGCTCCCGGCGCAGCCCAGCCCAGCGCGCTGCTGATCGGCCCCGAGGGCGGCTTTACCGATGCGGAGCTTGAAGGTATCGCAGCCGCACCCATTGTTACCCGTGTGTCACTTGGGCGCCGCATCCTGCGGGCCGAAACTGCCGCAATCGCCGGGCTCGCGCTGCTCCTCGCATCCGACCCACCAGAGGAGTAGAATTTGTCGAATCCAGGAGACGCCGACATCACGACGATCACTGATGCCCGCGATCTGGCGGCGTATCTGGCGTCCGGTGCGAAACCCGCCGAAGCCTTCACGATCGGCACCGAACACGAGGCATTCGGCTTTCATCTCAGCGACTCCCTGCCGCCTAGCTACGACGAGGCCGGTGGCATCCGCGATCTGCTGGCCACGATCCAGGAAAAAGAGGGCTGGGCGCCGATCCTGGATCGGGGCAACACAATCGGGCTGAAGCGCGATGGCGCATCGCTGTCGCTGGAACCCGCCGGACAGTTCGAACTGTCCGGCGCGATGCTGGCCACCCTGCACGAGACCAAGGCGGAGCTGGATGAGCATGTGGCGCGGCTGCGCGCGGTCGCCCCCGGGCTTGGGCTAGGCTTCGCGCCGCTCGGCTTCCACCCGCTGGCGCGGCGCGAGGACATGCCCTTCATGCCCAAAGGCCGCTACAAGATCATGCGCGAATACATGCCCAAGGTCGGCACACGCGGGCTGGACATGATGCAGCGCACCTGCACCGTGCAGGTGAACCTCGACTTCTCCTCCGAAACCGACATGGTGACGAAAATGCGCGTCGGCGCGGCGCTGCAGCCGCTGGCGACGGCCTTGTTCGCCAATTCGCCGTTCTATGAGGGCAAGCCGAACGGGCTGCTCTCCAACCGCGCGCAGGTCTGGACCGATACCGATAACGCCCGCTCGGGCATTCCCGCGGTGATCTTCGACCAGGGCTTCGGTTTCGAGGCCTATACCGAATGGCTGCTCGACGTGCCGATGTACTTCGTCTACCGCAACGGCGTCTATCACGACGCGGCCGGCTCCTCGTTCCGCGATTTCATGGCAGGCAAGCTCGCGGCGCTGCCCGGCGAAATCGCGACGATGGGGGATTTCGCCGATCACAGCACCACGGCGTTCCCGGATGTGCGGCTGAAACGCTATATCGAGACGCGCGGCGCCGATTCCGGGCAGCCGGATATGATGCTGGCGCAATCGGCCTTCTGGACCGGGATTTTCTATGACCCGGCGGCGCTCGCCGCGGCCGCGGCGCTGATCAAGCCCCTCTCCTACCAGGAGATCCTGGCGCTGCGCACCGCCGTGCCGCAAACCGGCATCCATACGGCCTATGGCGCCGGCACGCTGCGCGACCTGGCGCGCGAGGCTGTCGCCATCGCCGCCGACGGGCTGAAGAACCGGGCGAAACGCAACGCGGCGGGCGCGGACGAACGCATCTATCTGGCGCCGCTGCAGGAAATCGCCGCCGGGGCGCCGACCCAGGCGGAATTCTGGCTGCAACGCTACGAACAGGCCTGGCGCGGCGATGTGAGCAGGATATTCGCCGAAGCGGCATTCTAGAGCGAAGGAGAAGGCTACTTTTTGTGAACAAAAAGTAGCAAAAAACTTTATCAAACTGGGCCGTTCTGGTTTCAACGCCACCGGCCCAGACAAACAAAAGTTTTTGCGCCGTTTTTTTTAAAGCGGCTGCTTCCTGTCTAAACCTCGAGGGACGCTGCTGTCCGCTGGCCCAGCACGGCTACAGCCGCGACAGCCGCGGTGACCGGCCGCAACTGGTGATCGGCCTGCTGTGTGCCGCGGATGGCTGTCCGGTGGCGGTCGAGGTGTTCGAAGGCAATACTGCCGATCCGGCCACCGTCACGGCCCAGATCACCAAGCTGAAGCAACGCTTCCGGTTGCGCCACGTGGTGATGGTCGGCGACCGCGGCATGATCACCAGTGCGCGGATCGAACAAGCGCTGCGGCCCGCCGGGCTGGACTGGATCACAGCACTACGCGGCCCAGCGATCCAGCAACTGGCAGCGCCAAGCGGTCCGCTGCAACTCTCCCTGTTCGACACACGGGATATGGCCGAGATCAGCAGCCCGGACTATCCGGGCGAGCGGCTGGTAGTGTGCAAAAACCCGCTGCTGGCCGAGGAACGACGGCGCAAGCGCGACGAGTTGCTGGCGCTGACCGAGGCCGACCTGAGCAAGATCCAGGCGCGGGTGACGCGTGAGAAGAACCCGCTGCACGGGGCGGCCGAGATCGGCAAGGCCGTCGGCGCCGTCCTGGGCAAGCGCAAGATGGCCAAGCACTTCGAGCTGACCATCACCGACACTGCCTTCGGTTTTACCCGCAAGGCCGAGGCCATCGCCGATGAAGCCCGGTTCGATGGCTTTTACGTGCTGCGCACCAGCCTCCCGGTCGAGATGGTCGATGCCGCCGGGACAGTGCGGGCCTACAAATCCTTGGCTCAGAGCCTGAAAATCTTTCGCCGGGACCTGGTGCAAGGCGCTGTTTCGGCTAAGAATCTCCGGCTGAAAGTCCGGCGAAGGTCTACGATGGCATCGGGTGAATTGGCTGTGTTGTTCGAGGCTTTGCCAGAGCAAGCGACACCGGAGCGAGTTGGCGGTGGGTTGCCTCGGCTGCGTTATGCCGAGCGCAGCCAAATCGAATGGCGGCCACTCAGTCTCGATGAACTGGTGCCGGACAGTCATTGCGTGCGTCTGGTGTGGCGTTTTGTCGAGGGTCTCGACCTGACGATGCTGTTTGAGACAATTAAGGCGGTAGATGGCCGGCCGGGCCATCCACCGGCGGATCCGCGCATCCTGCTTGCGCTTTGGCTGTATGCAACGGTGAAGGGGATCGGGAGTGCCCGTGAACTGGCACGGCTGTGCGAGGAACACGTCGCGTTCCGATGGCTGTGCGGCGGGGTCAGCATGAACGCTAAGACGCTGGCGGATTTTCGGGTCAATCATGGGGCGGTGCTGGAGCGCCTGCTGGTGGACAGCTTCACCGCGCTGGTGCAGGCGGGTGTGGCGAGCCTGGAGCGTGTCGCCCAGGATGGGGTGCGGGTTCGCGCCTCGGCGGGGGCGGCATCGTTTCGCCGGCATTCGACCTTGCAGGATTGCCGGCGCGAAGCGGAGCAGGCGATCCAGGACTTGCGTGCGAAATTGGATACCGATCCAGGGTCTGCCAGCCGTCGGCAAGCCGCGGCTCGCCAACGGCCCAGGCGGGCCGTCGCAGCAGCCTGAAGCTGCTCCGGCTGCTGGCCGACGAGGACCTGATCGCTTCCGCCCGGGAGGAGGCGACGGCCCTGGTCGCGGCCGACCCGCAGCTCACCGCGCATCAGGCGCTGAAGGAGGCGATCGATGACCTCCTCGGCGACCGCCGCGCCGAGTTCCTCGACAAGGCGTGAGGGGCCAAGGCGTGAGGGGCCAAGGCGCGACGGGGCCAAGGCGCGACGGCCGGCCGGCGACACTGAAGCCATGACACGCGTCATCGCCGGGCAGGCCGGGGGACGTCGGCTCGCCGTCCCGCCCGGCACCACGACCCGGCCGACCAGCGACCGCGCCCGCGAGGGCCTGTTCGCCTCGCTCCTGTCCGAGCTCGGCACTTTCGCCGGCCAAGGCGTCCTTGACCTGTACGCGGGCTCGGGCGCGATCGGCCTCGAGGCCCTGTCCAGAGGCGCCGAACAGCGTGCTGCTAGTCGAGTCCGACCCCCGCGCAGCCGCGATGATCAAGGCGAACGTCGCCGCGTGGGCCTTCCCGGCGCAACCGTCGCCACCGATCGGGTAGAGCGCCTGCTCTCCCACCCGCCGCGCGATAAGCGCGCGGCCGCTATCGACCTGGTCATCGCCGACCCCCCGTACGCGCTGACCGACCAGTCGGTAACCCGGGTGCTGACGCTCCTCGAAGGCGGCTGGCTGGCCGACGGCGCGCTGGTGGTGATCGAGCGGGCAACCCGGTCAGGGCCGCTTGATTGGCCCCCTGGGTATCTGCCCAGTAAATCGCGAAGGTACGGTGAGGCGACCTTCTGGTATGGCTGGCATGGCAGCGAGGCGGGATCGAGGCAGTCCGGTACCGCGTCGCGGTCGGAGGCTTGACACGCCGCGCAGCGGCGCATGAGGAGTGATACCGCGTGCAGCGAGTGGTATGCCCTGGTTCGTTCGACCCGGTAACGAACGGGCACCTGGACATCATCGGCCGGGCGGCGGGCCTTTATGACGAGGTGTTCGTCGCCGTCCTCATCAACATCACCAAGAAGTCCCTGTTCACCGTGGACGAGCGGGTCGACATGCTCCGCGAGGTCACCAAGGGCTACGGGAACGTGCGGGTCGAGCGGTTCCACGGCCTGCTGGTCGATTTCTGCGCCTCGAACGGGATCACGGCGGTGGTCAAAGGGCTGCGCGCGGTCAGCGACTTCGAGTACGAGATGCAGATGGCGCAGATGAACTACCGCCTGGCCAAGGTCGAGACGCTGTTCATGACGACCAACCCGCTGTACTCGTTCCTCAGCTCAAGCCTGATCAAAGACGTCGCCCGGTACGGCGGCGACGTCAGCGGCCTGGTCCCCGAGCCGGTCCTCGGCCTGCTCCGCGCGCGCCTGGCCGAAGAGTAGCGGCGGCCGGAGCGGGCTGCTCCGGAGCTTGCCGAGCAGTGGACCGGAGGAGGTACGCTGATAGGTCGGTCCACCCATTTACCTAGACGATAAACTGTGATGCCCAAAGGAAACGGAAAACCGGCCGTGCACGACGACGGCTTCAGGTTTGACACGCGCGTGCTCGGCCGTGGTCCGGGCGAGTTCAGGGACGAGAAGCGGACGGCGATTGCGCCCGAAGGTCTCGGCTCTGGGCTAGTCTTGGTTCCGGCCGGCGCGATTGTGGCACTCGATCTGCGTTTCGAGGCGGTCTCCGAGGGGGTGCTCGTCACCGGCTCGGCGATAGCCCCGCTGACGGGCGAGTGCGCACGCTGCCTGGATCCGCTGACCACCAACGTGGAGGTCAGCTTCCAGGAGCTTTACCGGTACCTGCCGGACCCGGGTGAGGGCGAAGACGACGGCGAGGAGCGCTTCCTCGACGGCGACTTCCTTGACCTGGCGCCTGCGTTCCGTGACGCGGTGGTGCTCGCGCTGCCGTTGTCGCCCCTGTGCAGTGAAGACTGCCTTGGGCTGTGCGCGGAGTGCGGCGCCAAGCTGGCTGACGTCGGGCCCGGCCACGGGCACGGCGAGCGAGTGGACCCCCGCTGGGGTGCGCTCGCGCAGTTCAATGTGAACACGAGCTGTGATCTAGATCACGGCGACCGAGTAGAAGACTGACAGGAGAGCTGAAGTGGCTGTTCCCAAGCGGAAGATGTCGCGCAGCAACACCCGCAACCGGCGTGCGCAGTGGAAGGCCACCGCGCCGACGCTGGTCGAGTGCCCGCAGTGCCACAGCCCGAAGCTGCCCCACGCGGCCTGCCCGACGTGCGGGACCTACCGTCGGCGGCAGGTTCTTAACCCGTCCTGAGCCTGCGCGACAGGGAGCGCCGATGAGCGGACGACGTAACGACGGGGACGGGGCCGAGGCGGCAGACCCTGCGGGACTTCGCCGTGCCCTCGGCGTCCCCATCACCGCCGATACCCTTGAGCGCGCGCTGACCCACCGGTCGTACGCGTACGAGAACGGCGGCCTGCCCACCAACGAGCGGCTCGAGTTCCTCGGCGACTCGGTGCTCAGCCTGGTGGTGACGGACACCCTGTTCAAGGGGCATCCCGACCTGCCTGAAGGGCAACTGGCGAAGCTGCGCGCCGCCGTGGTCCAGATGAGCACGCTCGCCGAGGTCGCGGCCCACGAGCTCAACCTGGGCTCCTTCGTCCGGCTGGGCCGGGGCGAGGAAGGCACCGGCGGCCGGGACAAGCCGTCGATCCTGGCCGACACGCTCGAAGCGGTCATCGGCGCCACCTACATCGACTGCGGGCTAGACGAGGCCAGCGGCCTCGTGCACAGGCTCTTCGACCCGGTCATCAAGCGCTCGGCGCTGCTCGGCGCCGGCCTCGACTGGAAGACGTCGTTGCAGGAGCTGACCGCCGACCGCGGCCTGGGAGTGCCCGATTACCAGGTCAAGGACAGCGGCCCCGATCACCAGAAGATGTTCCGCGCGGTGGTCAAGGTGGGCGCGCGCGAGCTCGGCGCGGGCGAGGGCCGGTCGAAGAAGGCCGCCGAGCAGCTCGCCGCCGAGGCCGCGTACCGCTCGATCACGGCGGAGACCGCGGAAAAAAGCGAAGATCAAAATCATCCCGAGGCTGGAACGTACGGTGGTTATCACCGATCCGTCCACTGGACCGGTCACTGCCGCGCTATCGGATTCCGTTCCGCCGCAGCCCGGCTCGAGCCGACGCTGTCGATGCCTGAGCTGCCGGAAGTCGAGACCGTCCGCGCTGGCCTTGAGCGGCACGTGGTCGGGCGGACGATCGCAACCGCGCAGGTGCTCAACCCGCGCGCCGTCCGCCGGGACCCGGCCGGGCCCGACGGCTTCGCCGCCGCGATGGCCAACCGCACGCTCCATTCGGGCCGAACGACGCGGCAAGTACCTCTGGTTCGCCTTGGACGACGACGAGAGGCGCTCCTCGCCCACCTCGGCATGAGCGGCCAGCTGCTTGTGGGTGAGCCCGACCGCCCGCTCTCTTCGCACGTCCGGGCCCGCTTCACGTTCACCGACGGCGGCCCTGACCTGCGCTTCACCGACCAGCGCACGTTCGGCCATCTCATGCTGGCCCCGCTGGTGGCCGCGTTCCCGGTCGGCTCAGCCAGCCCCGGCCCGGATGGGTTCGGTCTGGTGCCCGAGCCGATCGCGCACATCGCGCCTGACCCGCTTGAGCCCGCCTTCGACCCGAAGGAATTCGCCGCGCGGCTCGGCCGTCGCAAGACCGGGATCAAGCGCGCCCTGCTCGACCAGTCGCTGATCAGCGGTATCGGGAACATCTACGCCGACGAGGCGCTGTGGCGGGCCCGGCTGCACTGGGCCCGGCCGACCGAGACCCTGCGCCGGGGCGAGGTCTCGACTCTGCTCGCGGCGGTCAACGAGGTGCTGACCGAGGCGCTCAAGGCGGGCGGGACGTCATTCGACGCGCTCTACGTGAACGTGAACGGGGAGAGCGGCTACTTCGATCGTTCGCTGAACGCCTACGGCCGCGAGGGCGAGCCCTGCGGCCGGTGCGGCGCGCCGATCAGACGAGACACGTTCATGAACCGCTCAGCGTATAGTTGTCCGCGTTGCCAGCCTCGCCCTCGCAATGCTCACTGGTAGGGTCCGGCGGGCGGCAACCCCCTAGATATGGGGGTTTGTACGTTTCGACGTTTGTTCAGCGGGCAGGTTTCTGATAAGATAAGGCACATAACGGGTGACAGGCTGTCCTCGGCTTGACCGCAATAGGTCAGGGTGAGACCCTGTATCTGTTGCCCGTACGCATGGGCGTGCGGATCACAAGTGCCCACTCTGGTCACTCAGTGTGGAGGACCTTTCACCATGTCTAAGGCTCTATTTGGCCACGTCGGCGGTCCCGACCCGCGTATGGTCTCTGAAATGCGTCGCCTCCAGCAGCGTGTTCGCGACCTGGAAGCCGAGCTTGCCCGGCTTCAGGACGAGAACGACGCGCTTGCCTCGGGGTTCGGCCCACGATGAGGACATGCTCGTTCTGGATCGCGAGCCCGCGCTCACCTGACGATCTCAGGCAGCGCTGCTCAGCCCGCCACACGCGGGTGCAGTGAGCTTCATCACAAACGAACCAGGGGCGCCCTCCCGGCGTCCCTCTTCGTTGTTCCCCGGGTCTTCGCGCCCGGGGATTTGTGTTTCTGCGGAGGCCCGCAGCCGACTCGCGACGACTTGGCGGGCCGACACCCCCACGCCGAATCGACCCCTGTCGACACGAAGCACATAGTCGAAATTATATTCACAATATCTCGACATAAATCGGGAGAAAAGCTAAGAAAATATGTAGTTTTCTGTTAATTATCGAATAATGTATGTTGATCTGCTTTGTTCTAGATCTCTTTACGATCGTTGGTGTTGGTCGTCAGAGTTTCTTAATGTTTTGTATTGACGGGACATGCCATGAGTTGGCAGCATTCTCAAGTGCTGTGACTTGTGCGTGATGCTCGGGTCACGTTGAGTGCCCAGTTCGCAGTTCTGTCGAGCTGGCACTGGTTTGCGTTTTCAGTGTCGGCGGAGACCTGAGGGAGCGAGCGGTGGCGGCTGGGCGTTCTATTCATCGTGCCCTAGTATTGCTGGCCGCCTGTCTGGCCTTGCTGCTCCCACTTGGTATAGCCGGCGCCGTCGGCGCTGCGGCAGAGGTGAATGGCGGGGCTCCGACCGCGCTGGGAAAGCCTTGGCAGGTGCCCAACGGCCCTGCCCCTGACAGCAACCTGCCGACGGTGGACGGCGAACAGCAAGGCAGCGCGCCCCTGGCGGCCGAAGACACGGCGATGAAGCAGGCTCGGGCTACGGGCAAGGCCCAGGTTGTGGGGGCACTGACGACGGGAACCACGCTGGTGACGGCTGAGCCTGGCGGGGTGCTGTCGGCCCGCGAGAACGTTCTCCCGGTACGCGTCCGGCACGGCGCGGGCTGGGTGGCGGTGAGCACCCGGCTAGTGCCGGGGACGAACGGTCGGCTCGGGCCGGTGGCGGTTCCGGGGGACGCTGTGAGCTTCTCCGGGGGCGGGACCAGCCCGATGGCGGAGATCGCGGCGTACGGGACGAGCCTGTCGCTGTGGTGGCCCGGACGACTGCCGAAGCCGACGGTGTCCGGCCCGTCTGCGGTGTACCTGAACGTTTTTCCGGGCGTGAACCTGGTGCTGACGGCGACGAGCCTGCAGGCCGGCGGATTCAGCGAGGTGCTCGTGGTCGGGTCGCGGGCGGCGGCCAGGAACCCCGCGCTCGCGCGGCTCTCGCTGCGCGTGAGCACTTCGGGCACGGCCGCGCTGCGGACGGTGGCGGGCGGCGGTCTGGCAGCGGAGATGACAAGGGCCAGCAGCGCGTACACGGCCGCGGCGCCAAGGATGTGGGATTCGTCCTCGGTCCTGCCTGGTGCGAGTACGGCCGCAGTCCGGGCCTCGGTGACGTCAGCGCGGGAGGCCGATGCGGCGCTGGCTCCGGCGGGAGCAGGTCCGACGTCCTCGTGGGCTGGCCCAGCGGGCGGCGCGCTGCTGGCCGGCGTGCGGGCGGGCGTGTCCGGGAACGGATCGGTCCTGTCGCTGACGCCGGACGCACGGATGCTGGCGTCGTCGTCAACCCGGTTCCCGGTCTACATTGACCCGTCATTCACCGAAGAAAACCAAACGGAGAACGACCAGGACTTCGACGCGGTTCAGTCCGACCCGGGCACCGGGGCGTGCAACGGCACTGTGGCGTGCGACACGACGGACTGCCGAGACTCGCACTATAACGACAACACCCCCCCGTACTCGATCGGCCTGCCGGTCGGCTATGACGATTTCCAGCAGGGCGCGTGTCAGTTCAAGGACACGGATTACGCGCTATACCAGCTGCCACTCCCGCGCGAGGCGTTCGCATCGCAGGCCGTCCTAATGCGCGCGTCTTTCCAAGTGGTGGAGAACTACTCGTCGTCCTGCTCGACGTCGACGGACCCGACAGTGGACGCCGACTGGATTAACGGGATGGGGGCCGGCACCGGCTGGCCTGGCCCCGGCCCCGCGGCCGGGGACGTCACCGCGTCGGACCCGATCCCCGCCGATAACGGCAGCTGCGACACCAAAGAGGACACCGGCAACCAGGTGGCGGCCGGATTCAACCTGACGCCCGACCTCAACGCTATGAGCGGGGTCCCGGCGAACATTACGGTGCGACTGTGGGAGAACGGCGATGGCATCAGCGCTGACCACAAGCAGTTCACCAACAACCCGACGCTGGACGTGTACTGGACCGACACCCCGAACGCGCCGTCGGACCTATCGGAGTCGGCCGTCAGCGGCGGCGACACCCAGGACTGCCACAACTCCACCGATCCGCCACGGATCGGCGCAACCGACTCCAACAGCGGCCTGAACCTGAACGCGAGGTACAGCGACCCCGACGATGGAGCCGTTCAGGGCAACATCCAGTACAAAGTGTCCACGTCGTCCGAGTGGACCACGGTGAACGACGCCATCCCCACCGACACCGGCGCGCAGGTGCCCTACGAGTTGTCCTCTTCGGTCCTGTCGACGCTCGCGGTCGGGACGGTGATGGAGTGGAGAGCGCAGGCACAGAGCCCGATGGGCAGCGGCTATTTCGGGTCAGAACGGGTCTGGCACGACGGCCGGTCACCTCATCCGGCGCGGCGTCGTGGACGGCCCCCTGCTACTTCGCGGTTTACCCGAAGGGGCCGGACGCGCCGACCATGACAGGTCCTGTAGCGGCTTCACGTCGGGTACGGCCGAGACGGTCGGGTCGACCGTGAAGTTCACCATCACGCAGGCGTCGACCGGGCCCGTGGACCCACCGTCGGGGTTCGTGTGGGGCTTCGACCAGACCCCGCCGACCTCAGGGACGATCCCGGCCGCGCAGACCTGCTCCACCACCGCGGCCGAGCCCAACTGTACCGAGATAACTAAGAACAGCAACGGGCGAGAGAGCGCGACGCTGTCGATCACGGTGCCGTCGCCGGGGCCGCATGACCTGTGGGTGTACGCGGTTGACCCGGCAGGCAACGAGTCAGGGACCACCAACGGCGCCACCTCGGGATACTCCTGGACCTTCACCGGCGCGGCCGACCCGGCCGCGATGTTCACCAGCGGCTCGACCTTGCAGGCCAACTTCGACGACGCTCTGACCGACAGGCAGTCCTTCGACATGTGATGACCTCGACCCAAGGGGGTCGCCGGGGAACGCGAACGCCGACGGCTTGAACCACGCGCTCTGACGAGGCGGAGCTCGGGGTCGGACGGCTGGAAGTCGGGCGGCAACCTCACCATCGATGCCCGGGCCACGTTCACGCTGCCGCTCGTTCGGCACGACCGGCGACACGGCCGATAACCTGCTGTCCGCCGGACAGGTGATCGGCACCGGCAGTACCGGGGCGGCAGGCAGCACGAACGCGCAGGGCAGCGCGCTCGTCTTCCTGGCCACTTCGACCAGCTCGAACGTGCAGGTGCCGGGCGTGGGTCGGGATGAACTTGACCACTCGGCGACCGTGCACGCCGGGACGCCACGGCGCCCGTCCACCCCGAGTGGGGTACGCGGTGACCGGCTCCGGGTGCGCCTGCTTCGATCTCGGTCAACACCACCGTGGAAGCTGCAACGCCGCGACCGGCACCATTGAGTACTACACCGACGGCGGCACCAACGGTCTGGCGCAGGCGTCGTACACGCTGGCGATCCGAACCTGGGTGAGCGGGCCGAGCGACATCGCGGTGGCGGAGTTCCCTGCCCCGGACCACCCCGGCGGACAGCAGGCCGACGGCCCGAACGTCTACGAGTTCGCGGTCCCGCTCAACCCGTCGTGCACGGTGACGTCGATCACCTTCTCGATGTGGGCAACTCGGTCGCGGCGACCGTCGGCATGGGGGTTGCCGAGAACCTGCCGTCGCTGCATGTCCTCGGCATGGCACTGCGCAACACGACCACCGCCGACCCCGAGGCGCGGGAACCACCGTCGATGGGGCGGCAGGCACCGCGTCGCCGACGTCGCCAGCGGGACAGGGATGGACGGGCGCGTTCGAGTCGCCGATCGAGGACGCGTTCTACCCACCGGTCGGGGACACCTGGGAAACCAGACGGTCAGGATCGCCGTATCGCCGAACGTCAGCGTGCCGGCTGGCGCGGAAATCCGCATTCGGCTGTCGAACCCGGGCTTCTGGTCCACTGACGACGCCGGGCCTCGCCGAGGATCGGCGTGGTGACGATCGCGCCGCGGATCAGCGGGGCGGTGCCGCAGGCGAACACAATGCAGACCCTGATCTTCGGCGGCCAGGGCATCGGCGACCGTCCCGGTCGGCGGGGACATCTACAGCGATCCGCTGACCCTGAATTTTCCGGTCACGGCGGGCAGGGACCTGCTCGTCAGCCTGTACCTGGAGAACGCCTCGCTCACTCATGCCGATGAGCTCCTATCCCAGCGGCGGCATGGTCTGGTTCGCGTCGTCGTCCACGCCGAACGAGACTGCCGACACAACCGGCACTCCGTTCACGAGCAACGGCGGCGGCTATTCCCTCTATGCGGTTCCGGTCCTCACCGGGGTGGATGTGACCACTCCAGCGGAAGAGATCGGCCCGAACAAAGCGAGTCTGACCGAGTACCCCGCAGAGCCGACGGTGGTGGTCGCCGGAGACAACGTGATCGACGGGAGCATCGCCGACGCACAGCAGGACGCCCCGGACGCGCCTAGCCAGAGGCTGGCCTGCCAGCTCGCGCTCCAGTTGACCCAACTGGCCGCGACCGAGCAGGGCTACGGGGCCAACGCCCCCCTGTACGGCGTGGTCGACGCCGGCGTCCAGTCCAACCTCGTAGTGCAAGACGGCGGGCCCTACGGCGACGGCATCGACGGCAACGGCGACGGTGTGCCCGGCGGGCAGAGCCTGGTTGGCCGGCTGGACCGGACAGTCCCGGCGGAGCCGGGCGTCGGCACCGTCATCCTCGACGAGGGCCTTGAAGACGTCCTCTGGGAAGACGGCAGCGCGGCCGACGAGGCGCTGCTGATTGACAACTACCGGATCATCCAGCAGCAGCTCAACGCGTTCGGCATCCAGGTTTACCTCGGAACCCTCACCCCTGTGCGGCGGCTACTCCAACAGCGCAATCGGCGACGCGTGCAACTCTGAGCTGATCGAAGCGGCCCGCGTTGAGGTCAACAAGACCATCAGCGACATGGAAAACGTCTGCGCTGCCGTCCGACCAAGTCGCCGGGGCC
>CAWACI010000002.1:317500-422666 GCA_963780465.1 uncultured Pseudomonadota bacterium | reverse complement strand
CAGTCCACCTCCGCCTTCACCGGCCGGAAACCAAAGCTGAACCTGAACCGCATAGAGCCCCGTAGGGTGGCGATCGCCTGCCGCAGCAAGGTATATCCAACTGGAAGCGCTGGATGAGCTTGGCTTTTTTCGGGCAGCTCTTCGCGCTTGGCCTGGCCGCGGTAGCGGCCTTTCTATTCCTCTCGCTCCCGCTGGCCTCTGAGCTTGGCTATCGCCTCGGGCGACGCGCCGCCACAGTGAAAGGCACGAAAAGCGAGGACATTGCAGCGACATCCACGCTGACGGCGGGAATAATCGGCTTGCTCGCCTTTACCCTGGGTCTGTCGATCAGCGACGCACAAAACCGCTTCGAGGCCCGCCGGGACCTCGTACAGGTGAAAGCAAACGCCATCGGAACGGCCTGGCTGCGCGCAAACCTGGTCGACGACGCGGAAGGGATCGCGATCGCCGGCAAAATTGAGGATTATGCACGTGTCCGCCTCGCCTTCACCACCGCGATTTCTGAGGCCAATGTCCCAGCACTGGTCGCGCAGACAATTGCCCTGCAGGCGGACATCTGGCGCGACACGCAAATGATCGCGCGCCGCGCGCCAATCCCGATCACGGCGGAGACGCTGGCATGCGCTGCCCGCAATCTAGATTGCGTTGACATTCAGGATTCCGGCTCGGCCGCAAATGTAATTTACCCTCCTTGTTCGCGAGGAGTTTTGAATGACTGGGGTTCGGCTGATATTAAAAGATCATCAATGGGCGCGGATGGAGCCTCATTTGCCGGGCAAGAGCAGCGATCCCGGCAGGACCGGTGCGGACAACCGGCTGTTTATTGAAGCTGTGCTCTGGTTAGCCCGTACGGGCTCGCCGTGGCGCGATCTGCCAGCCTTTTTCGGCAACTGGAACAGCGTCTTCGTCCGCTTTTCGCGCTGGTCGAAGAACGGGGTCTGGGACCGGCTTTTTGCCGCCATGGCGGATTTCCCCGACTTTGAGTACGTCATGATCAATTCCACCATAGTCCGTGCGCATCAACATGCGGCGGGCAAAAAAGGGGGCCTGAAGCTCGCGCGATCGGACGCTCGCGCGGTGGAATGAGCACCAAAATCCATGCCGTCGTCGATGCTTTAGGCAATCCACTACGCTTCATCCTTACTCCTGGCCAAGTCAACGACATTACCCAGGCCGAGGAACTGATCGCCGAGCTGCCTGCGGGTCATGTCCTGGCCGACAAGGGATATGATTCAAAGGCACTGCGTGAAACCATCGTGAACCAGGATGCCGTGCCAGTGATTCCGCCGAGAAAAACATCGCCACAGGTGCCCTGCGATTTTGCCCTTTACTGTGAACGAAACCTCGTCGAACGCTTCTTCCTGAAAATCAAACACTTCAGGCGATCGCAACACGCTACGACCAAACACCAAGGGCATTCCTGTCCATCCTGTGCCTCGTCAGCGCATTCATCTGGACCAAGTGAATGTCAACGCTATCTAGGACCAGCCGGCATGCCGACATTTGGATGCGAGGATATCGAAGGCCAGCGCTCATTCATCCGCTACGGGGGCCGGTGTTGCCCTGCTCTGTTTGCTGCCGCGCTCATTGAAGCGCTGCAATACGACGTAAAAGGACGGCACGAAGACCACCGCGATGCAGGTGGAGGCGATCATGCCGCTGGCAACCGCAATGCCGATTGACTTGCGGGAATTGGCGCCCGCGCCCGAAGCGAAGACCAAAGGCATGACGCCGAGAATGAAGGCGAAAGAGGTCATGACGATCGGCCGGAAGCGGATTTTTGCCGCCAGAACCGCCGCTTCGAGGATCGTTTTGCCGTGCATCTGGCGTTCCTCGCGGGCGACTTCGACGACGAGAATGGCGTTTTTGGCGGCAAGGGCGATGAGCAGAACCAGGCCGATCTGGGTGTAGAGATTGTTGGCGAGGCCAAGTGCCGTGAGCACGGCGACGGTGCCGAGGAGGGCGAGCGGCACGGCCAGCAAAACCGCGATTGGCGTGATCCAGCTCTCATATTGGCCGGCGAGCACCAGATAGACCAGCAGCAGCGACAGGCCGAAAATGAGCGTGCTGGCGTTGCCTGCGAGTTTTTCCTGGAAGGCGGTGGCGGTCCATTCAAATCCAAAGCCGGAGGGGAGAACATGCCTCGTGAGATCATCCATCACGGTCAATGCCTGGCCGGAGCTGTAGCCAGGCGCCGCCGTGCCATTGACGAACGCGCCGGGGTAGGTGTTGTAAAGCGTGATGATCGGCGGACCGCGGCTTGGCGTGATGTCCGCCAGCGTGCCGAGCGGCACCATGAGCCCCGCGTTGTTGCGGACGGTATAGTTGCGTACAGCGGCGGCGGTCATGCGGGCGGCGGGATCAGCCTGAACATAAACCGGGAAAACCTGACCGTATTTCGTGAAAAGATTGACATAAGACGAGCCGAGATAGGTTTGCAAAGTGTCGTAGGCAGCACCAACGGGAACGCCGAGCGCGCGCGCCTTGGTGCGGCTCACCGCGGCCAAAACCTGCGGCGCCTGTGAACGGTATGTGCTGAAGAGGTTTTTCAATTCGCTCTGAGCGCTCGCATCCCTGTCGACGCGGTCGGTAACCTGTTGCAGCTTGGCATAGTCGAAGCTGCCATCCTGCAATTCGACCACCCCTTGAAAACCGCCCGACTGGCCAAGGCCCTGGATGGGCGGAGGCGGGACAACCAGCACCTTGGCGTCAAGGGTGCCGGCGGCGATTTTGTTGAGCGCGTCATAAACCGGCAGCAGGCCTTCCGCCTTGCCGCGGACGTCCCAGGGTTTCAGCATGACGTAGATCACGCCGGCATTGAAAAGACGTGGCGTTGTTATCGAGCAGCGAAACGCCGCTGATGGTGATCTGGCTTTCAACGCTGGACAATTTCGCGATTTTGCCACGAAGTTGGGCGAGCACCGCGTTGGTGCGGCCGATCGAAGCGGAATCCGGCAGCTGCACGCTCATAATCATGTAGCCCTGATCCTCGATCGGGATGAAGGCGGAGGGAATCCGGCTGAGGCCAAAAATGGCCAGACCGATGAGCGCGAGGCCGATGACAACCATCAGCCCGCTGCGGTGAACCATGCGGTCGATGAGCCTCACATAAGCGGCTTCCAGCGGGTCGTAGAGCCGGTCGAACGTGCGGAAGACAATGTTCTTGCGCGCGCCGGGTACCGCTGGCCTGAGAAAGAGCGCGCATTGAGTGGGTTTGAGCGTTAAGGCGTTGATGGCGCTGATCAGCGCCGTTGAGGCAATGACCAAGGCGAATTGCGCGTACATCTGGCCGGTAATGCCGGGCATGAAGCCGGCGGGAATGAAGACCGACATCAGCACCAGGGTGATGCCGAGGATCGGGCTCGTCAGCTCGCGCATCGCGTCGATGGCGCCTTTTTTGGCATCGACTCCCTCGGCCTCCATTTTGTGCGTAACACCTTCGACCACCACGATGGCGTCATCGACCACGATGCCGATCGCCAGGACCAGTCCCAGCAGCGTGAGGATGTTGATGGAAAAATGCAGCACGGCCATGGCGGCGAAGGCGCCGATGATGGTGACCGGCACCGTGGTGGCCGGCACCACAGTGGCGCGGAAGCTTTGTAGAAACAGCATGATCACGACGAGAACCAGCAAGCCGGCTTCGAACAGGGTTTTGTAAACCTCATGGACCGAGGCGGAAACGAAAATCGTGGTGTCGAAGGGAATGTCGTATTGGATGTCCGGGGGAAACTGCTTCGCCATTTTCGCGACCGTGCTGCGGACTTCATTAGCGACGGTAAGCGCGTTGGCGCCCGGCAATTGATAGATGGCGATGGCGGCGCTGGGCTGGCCATTGTAGTTGGAAAGCATGTTGTAGTTGACCGAGCCAAGTTCAACACGCCCGACATCGCGGATGCGAACAATTTTACTGGAGGTTACGCCGCCCGCTTGGTTGGCTGCGCCGGCGGCTTTGACGATGATGTCGGCGAATTCATCAGGATTGGAGAGCAGGCCGGGAACATTGACGGTGAGCTGAAAAGCCTGCGGCGATGAGACAGGCGGACCGCCGATCTGCCCGGCGGGAACGGCGACGTTCTGTTCGCGCAGCGCGTTGATGACATCGGCGGGTGTCAGCCCGAAACCCTGCATTTTTTCAGGGTCGAGCCAGATGCGCATGGCGTATTCACCAGTGCCGAAGACGTTCACGTTGCCCACGCCCGGCAGCCGCGCCAGCGTGTTCTGCATGTTGATGATGGCATAATTGTTGAGGAACAGGCCGTCATAGGTTTTGTGCGGCGAGGTGAGAGTGATGAATTGCAGAATCGCCGTGGATTTTTGCTGAACGACAACGCCCTGGCGCTGCACCGAACTTGGCAGTTGGGCAAGCGCGGCCGACACGCGATTCTGCACCAACACCTGGGCGAAGTTCAGATCCGTGCCGACCTTGAAGGTGACGATCAGCGTATAATTGCCGGCGCTGGTGCTGGTGGACTGCATGTACAGCATGTTCGCCACGCCGTTGACCTGCTGCTCGATCGGCAGAGCGACGGTATTGACCAGGGTTTTGGCGTCGGCGCCCGGGTCGCTGGTGGTGACCTCGATGGTCGGCGGGACGATTTGCGGATATTCCGAAATCGGCAAGGTGTTGATGGCAACCAGCCCCAGCAGGACGAAAAGGGCCGCGATGACATTGGCGAGAACCGGCCGCTCGATGAAAAATTCTGAGATCATGGGAAGTCCCTAACCGGGATCGTTGGTTACGGGGGCGGAGACATCATGTTCGACCGGCGCCACCGTGGTGCCGGGGGCGGCATTCTGCAGACCATCGACGATGACCTGATCGGCGGCGCTCAGGCCGGTGACGGCGATCATGCCGTTTTCCGTCACGCCGGTTTGCACGCGTTTCTGCGCCACGACGTTATCGGCGCCGACGACATAGATGTAAGGTCCCGCCTGATCGCTGAGCACCGCGGCGTCCGGCAGCGCCAGCGCCTGCACCGGTTTGCCCAGCGGGATCCGCGCGCGCACGAACAGGCCGGGCAGCAGAAGATTGCTGTCGTTATCGAGCACAGCGCGGACCTCGATGGTGCCGGTCGATGGGTCGAGGCTGGTGGCGACGTAATCGATTTTTCCAGGATGCGGGTAGTCGGCCTCGGACTGCAAGCCGACGAAGATCGGCGCGCCGCGGACGTTATCCGGGTTCCGGCCCAGGGCGATGAGGGCGGCGCGGAGTTTCAGCAGGTCGAGCTCGTTGACGCTGAAATAGACATAAATCGGATTGAGCTGGTCGATGGTGGCCAAGACGGTGGCGCTGCTATTGCCGACGAGATTGCCGACATCGACGAGATGGCGGCTGACCCGCCCATCGAACGGGGCGGAGACACTGGTATAGCCGTAATTGATGCGGGCGATGTCCGCATTGGCGATGTTCTCGATCACCGCGGCCTCATCGGAGTCACGCGTCGCGAGCCACTGCTCCACATTCGCCTCCGATGTGGCGTTCTGCTTGATCATTTGGAGTTGCCGGTCGTATTGCGACTGCGCGTAGAGCACCTGCGCCTTGGCCTGCGCGATGGCGGCCACGGCCTGTTTGAGTTTGGCGGCGTAAGGCTCTGGTTCGATCACGAACAGAAGCTGGCCTTTTTTGACGATGCTGCCGTCGGTGTAGTCGATGCCATCGAGATAGCCGGAGACGCGGGCGACAAGCTGCACCGAATTCACCGCCACTGTGCTGCCGGTGACAGTGAGATAGGTTGTCATGGGCATCAGCACCGGCTTGCTGGTGGTGACGGGCGGCGGCGGCGGCGCATGGTAGCGGTTGCTGGGTTTGCAGCCGGCGAGCAGGACGGTGAGCAGCAGCCCGCCCAGCAGCGCAAGGCGGCGTTTCGGCGCAACGCTATGTCTCATACGGGTCACCAATTCGGCACATAGGTTTGTTTGAACTGCTGAGCTCTGGTCGTGGGCGCCGCATGATTGGCCGGGGCGAGGAGACCGCCCCAGTTGGTCCGGCGGGCCATGTCGGCCTTGATGCTGTCGGGAACGACATCATGGCCCTCGGCGATCTGCCAGCCGCCGCCAAGCCCGGTGTAGAGGGCCACCAGTGCTTGCGGCACATTCCCCTGGGCGATTGCCAGTGAATTCTGGACCTGCAGCTGGGCCTGCTCGACGGTGAGTACCGTGGTGTAATCGGTGGCGCCGTCCACGTAGCGGATCATGGCGAGATTGGTTGCCTGCACCGCCGACTGAACCGCGACGTCAAGCGCCGCCACGGCTTTTTGCGCCTGCACGTAATTGGTGATGGCGTCCTGCACCTGCTGCTGCGCCTGCAGGACGATGTTCTGATAATTCAGGATCGATTGTTCGAACGCGGCGTCCTGCGCGCGCACCTGGTTGGTGAGCTGGCCGTAATTGAACAGCGGAATTTGTACCGAGGGGCCGAGCGTGATGGCACGGCTGGACCAGTTGAACAGATCGCCCAGCGAGGCGCGATTGGATGTGCTGGATTCCCAGCCGAAAGTGCCGGAGAGCGAGAGCGCCGGATAAAGCTGCGCCTTGGCGACGCCGATCAGCGCCGACTGGCTGGCGGCGGCGAGTTCGGCCTGTTTCACATCCGGCCGTCTGCCGGAGCAGGTCTTTCGGGATGCCGACGACGACACCGGAAGGCGCCTGCGGGATGGCGCTGCTACCTGCCAGCAAGGGGGCGACCTTGTCCGGGGTGATGCCCAGCAGGACCGCGAGCGCGTCTTCCTGCACGCCGAGTTGGGCCCGCAGCGTCGGCAATGTCGCCTCAGTGGTACCGAGTTGCGTTTGCGCCTGTTCCACGTCCAGCAGGCTGGTCTGTCCAGCGTGAAACTGCGCATTCGCGATACGCAGGCTTTCCGTCTGCACCACGATGTTGGTCTGGGCGACCTGAATTTGCGCCTGCAGCGTACGGATGTTGACGTAGCTTGTGGCGATATCCGCCGTGAGGGTCACTAATGCGGCGTCATAGGCATCGATCGAGCCCAGGAAATTGGCGTCGTTCGCCTGAATGGCACGGCGGAATTTACCCCAGAAATCCAGCTCCCAGTTTGCCGTGAAACCAAGCTGGGCGACATTCAAGAACGTGGCGGTGCCATCGATATTGGTGGGCGCGGCCTTGCTCTGGCGCTCATAGGTATAGTTGCCGAACGCGCCTTGCTGCTGCGGGTAAAGCTCACCGACGGCGGCGGCAAGCTGGGCGCGGGCCTGCAGGACCCGCACGCCGGCGACCTGGAGCGAAAGATTATCTTCGTACCCTGCCTGAATGAGGTTATTGAGCGTCGGGTCGTGGAAATTCTGCCACCAGATGGCATCGTTGACCGGCCCAGCCTGGAGATTTTCGGCGTTTTGATAGTGACCAGCGACATCGGTCCCGGGTGTCGTGAAGTTGGGGCCGACCATGCAGCCGGCCAGTGCCAGGGCCGGAAGCGCGGTAAGGATGATGCGGCGCTGCCGGGGCATCAAGGAGTCAACGTATGATCAGAAGCGATCGATCGTGAAATTAAATCTGGCGTTGCTCGAGGTGGAGGCTCTCCGGACACGACCCGCAAAAGCCCGAAACCTGCGACCATCGGGCAGAATTCATCGCGCCGACATGCACCAGCGTAACCCCAGAGTGCGTGACCGCCAAGTTGATACATTGCTGATATTTCTTCGGTAATTGATTTCGAACGAAACGAAATCGACTTCGATCTTAATTCGCAATAAAGCTTGAGTGTTTAGACTGTCTGTTGGCAGGAAAAAATCTGTGCATCAGGCCAAGCCACATGCATGTTTTTCCAACACCTACGCGCATTGTTCTTTTGTATATAAATTCCTTACAATCTATATACACAAAAACTTTTTCGAGAGAAATATTATTTTATGCGCACCTTCTACTTTACAATCAATTCTGTTTTGCACCATTTTTAAGAGAGACAAGCGGCGTTCTTCCGCACGGCGTTCACGTTCCTGGTTTCGTCTGTGAACCGTACCGGCGGGCGTCCGGAAGCGCACTGGGATCACCTGACCGGTCCCGGTGTAGTCGCCCGCGGTGGAATTGGGTCTCATGGGTCATGTCTCCCGGCGAATCTTTCAAGGGTTGAAGCGTCCATAAGAAAGGTTCGTGCCCTCACTCACGACCATCCACGGCGAGGTCAAAGGTAAAAACGCCGTCGAGGCTTTTTGGGCGCTGCAGAACCTCGGGATGACGCAACGTACGAACTGCATCGTTGTATCCAGCTTTCCAATGTTCCTCCATCGTCCGGCGAGAGAACTCATAATCCATCGACGCACCCTCGTACTTCTTCGCGTGATAGATCATCTGGATGATGTTGTAGACCTTCTCATCAGCCTCTCTCTCGAGCAGCTCTGCTTCGGGCGTCTGACGCAGCGGAGCCGGAAGCTGTTCTAGAAGTTTCGCAGCCGCACGGCGGAGGCCCTGCATCTTCCTGAAATGGTCTGTCCCTGCGCGTGTGCGGCTGGAAAACCGAATCTCCTTCTGGCGCTGATCTATATGGGCCAGATCGTGCGGTAATTCCCCCCGTGCGCACCACAGGTCAATCTGAAATGCGAGGGTGTCTCTGCGTGGTCCGGCTTCTACAACCCATTGCAACGGCGTATTGGAGACAAGCCCCCCATCCCAGTAGAATTCGCCGTCGATCTCGGTCGGGGGAAACCCTGGCGGGAGGGAGCCGCTGGCCATGACATGCGCTGGGCCGATCTGGTGTGTGGTCGTATCGAAATAGACGAAATTTCCGGTCTTTACGTTCACGGCGCCAACGCTGAAGCGGGTGGCGCCCGCATTGATGCGGTCGAAATCCACTAGGCGCTCCAGCATATTTTTGAGCGGTCCCACGTCGTAGAAACTCAAGCCTTCGGGCCCCGTTAACGAATGTAGAAACGGCGGTGGCAGGCGTGGCGTGAAGAAATTCGGCGCACCAAACAGCAGGATGGCCAGGGCGCGTGTCTGATTGACTACGTGATGGGACTTTTCGTCAGTGATATTGAGCGACGCGAAATAGGGAACCCCCAGCGGCGGCTGGCTGACGGCCTCCCAGAACTCGCGAAGTTTAGCGACGCGCTGCTCAGGTGCGTTGCCTGCAATCAGCGCCGCGTTGATCGCGCCGATCGAAATGCCCGCGACCCAGTCCGGGTGGAGGTTCGCTTCGGATAATGCCTCATAGACGCCGGCCTGGTATGAGCCGAGTGCCCCGCCGCCTTGCAAGGTTAATGCAATGCACTCGAACGGTGGGCGCTCCCTGGACATATGGGTCCTGTGCTTCGAAGGTTTGCCGTCGGGCAAGAGAGAGATCCTCTAAATCGCGCGCTGGCCGGGTGCCAGCAACCATTTCGAAGTCGAAACAGCTACTTCAAGCGGCGTAGCCCCAATGCACCGGTTTAAACCATAGGCCTTTTGGATCTATTAACCAGCCGGTCTACGATCTCATTTTCTATAGCGTATCTATGCACAGCAGAGCTTTCGTTATGAACAAGATATTAGTTACCATTTTTTCATACTTAATTTGCAACGATTATTGCCGATGAGGTGTCGGCCATACCAACCTCGCGTAGAAGCCGTCGCAACGCAGCTG
The DNA here is from genome assembly GCA_963780465.1 of uncultured Pseudomonadota bacterium. Classification (GTDB taxonomy): domain Bacteria; phylum Pseudomonadota; class Alphaproteobacteria; order Acetobacterales; family Acetobacteraceae; genus Acidocella. Next base: position 413,091 of record CAWACI010000002.1, on the reverse strand, counting down.
AGCATCACGAGGCAGACCGGATTGGTCAGAATGCCAATTCAGCGGATGCGACACGACAAAGCCTATTTGTCACTTTGTACCACGACAACGACGCTTACATTTATGCACGGTCTGCAAGAATTTTGCGGTGCTTGAAGCCAAGCTGCGACGGAAGATCTAAAACGTACGGCCTTGATCGTTACCGTCGCGCTGCCGATTGCACTTGCGTTGGCGCCTCACCCGATCCCGTGCTCGTGATGAGGCTCTGAGCGAGGTGCACTACGGCAAAGTCCAATCCGGCCGCTCGCCGCATGGCGTCCATGAATCCATCAACCGGCCCGTTGCCCCGGCCAGTCACGGTTTTCGAACTCTCCGGCGGCTGCAATGAGTTGTGACATTTTAGCCACATGTTTTTTGAAAGACTTTGGCTCCCTTTCACCGCCCCCCTGGTATAGCCAGATACGTCCGAAGGGTCCGCTGAAAATCTGAACGCACTGAGGAGTCACGACGATGAGCTTCCGTTACGTTTTACTTGCCGCGACCGTGCTGGCCGCACCGTTCGCGTTGTCGCACGCCGCCGCCGCGCAGCCAGTCACCGGCACCTATGTCAGCCTCGGCGCCGGCTACAGCATCGAGAGCAGCCAGCGGGCCAAGAACATTTTCGTCAACGGCGTCGGCAGCCAGAGCGCCGGTGTCGGGCATATTGTCACCCATAACGGCTATGACATCACCGGCGCGGTCGGGTACGGGTTTGGCAATGGCTGGCGCGCCGAACTCGAAGGCGACTACATCAATAACGGCTTCGACAAGCTCAACCTTGGCGGCATCGACTATCACACCAGCGGCCATGAGGGCCGGTACGGCGTGTTCGCCAACGGCTATTACGATTTCGATGTAGGCCTGCCTTATTTATTCCCCTATCTGGGTGCCGGCATCGGTTACCAGGAAGACGCATTCAATAGCTTCACCCCGGGCGGCGCCGACTTCAACAAGACCAAGGGCGCGTTTGCCTATCAGGGCATCGCCGGTATCGCCTTCCCGATCGCCCCCGTGCCGGGCCTGTCCGCGACGCTGGAATACCGCCTGGTCGCGCTGGCCGGGTCGCGCAAGTTCAATGGGGCGGTTAACGGCCTGCCGGCGACCTTCAAGGTGGCGCAAGAATATAATAACCAGATCAATGTCGGCCTGCGCTACCAGCTGTTCACGCCGCAGCCGGCGCCGCCGGCGCCAACCCCTGCGCCGGCCGCCGCCCCCGCCCCCGCCCCGGCCAAGACATATCTGGTGTTTTTCGACTGGGATCGCGCCAATCTGACGCCGCGCGCCACGCAGATCATCGCCCAGGCCGCGTCCGACAGCAAAACCCAGAACGTGACGACGCTGAACGTCTCCGGCTACACCGACACCTCTGGTACGCCGCAATACAACCAGGGCCTGTCGATGCGCCGCGCCAAGGCGGTTTCCGGGCAGCTGGTCGCCGATGGCGTGCCGCAGTCGGAAATCGAGATCCACGCTTATGGCGATACGCATCTGCTGGTGCCGACCGGCCCGGGCGTGCGCGAGCCGCAGAACCGCCGCGTCGAGATCATTCTCCAGTAAACGGTTTCGCGTCACGATCAGCCCCGGCAGGAAACTGCCGGGGCTTTTTATTGGCGCTGTGCGGCCTCAGGCCAGGGCGAGTGGGCGGGGGAGAGCCCGACGAAACCCTGCTCCGCAAGGCCGCCGAGAGAACCTTGAAGCGAGCACATTGCTTCAAGAGTTCAAGCCAGACGAGTGCGCAAACGACCTCAGAAATGCGGGTTATGCGTCAAATGAGGCGAAAGAGGCTCTAGCCCATCTTTGACATGTTTCTCACAAAAGTTGTTTTGTATCATATAGATGGGTTATTTTTCTGCCCTCGTATGGCACTACTTTTGTTCACGGTCTGTGGGGCAGCAGATCAAACGATGGTGCGCTGGGTGCCGCCCGGATTGGGTGAGAGGTCGAGTGCGGCGTAGATTTCCTGTTGATGGGGTTCTGGGCGGCTAGCCTTGCGGACATGAACGGTCCGTCCGTCGCGGCATTGCAGGGTGGTGGTGATGCGCACCTGGTTCGACAGGGTGTCGCGGATGGTATCCCAGGAGTTTTTGATTCCCTGGGCCTTGAGCTGCAGGCGCATGGTGTGCACGATGCAGTAGGCGATCAGGCTGATGAACAGGTGGCCTTCCACCCGGCGCTCGATGCGATGGTAGACGGGGCGCATGCCGAGGTCTGTTTTCAGCGAGCGGAAGACCGCCTCCAGATTGGTCAGCATGGAATAGATCCGCCATAGCGTGGCGTCGTCCGGCTCGGTCAGCGTGGTGCGCAGGCAATAAATGCCGGGATTGGCCATGGAAGAGTTGGCCTTCGGCGCCTTTTTCCAGGTGATGGCGGTAACGGTCTTGCCGGCTTCGTCCAGCGTCAGCTCGATGGTGTAATGCTGGGCGGCGCGGGCGTACTTTTCCTTGGCGCGGCCGATACGTTCGCGGATCTTGCCCGGATCTTTGATGGCGCGGGGCTTCGTCAGGCCGGCGGCCAGTTTTGTCAGCTCTGCCTCGAAGAAGTCGGCCTTTTTGGTGTCGATCGCCCGGTCCTTTTCGGCGCGTGCCGGTGAATAGCAGTAGAGCAGTACTTCATTGCGGCCGGCCTCTTGAACCCTCTGAACCTGTACCGACTGGCCTCTGGCGGTCGGAACCTCGATCGCCTTCTCGGGATCGAAGATCCGCGTCTGCTTGCGACTGACCACGACATAGCGATAGCCCTGCTCAGTCAGCCAGGTGAGATTGGCCTCGCTGGCGATGCCGGCATCCATCACCACCGTAGCGCCGCTCGGTGCGGCCAGTTCCGCCAGCATTTCTTGCAGTGTGCCGGCCTCGCCGGCATTGCCGGCGAAGACGCGGCTGCGTTTGGGAAAGCCGCTGACGTCGAGCACCAATCCCATGGTCACCAACGGACAATCGCTGCGTTTTTCCTTGGATCGGCCGCGTTTTGCCTTGCCGATGCCGGCGGCGCTTCCTTCGAAATAGGTGTTCGTCAGATCATAGAGCGTGATCGTCTCGCTCAAATCGAACAGGGATTTCGTGGCCCCGAAGATATGGGCCTCGAGAGCATCGCGATGTTTTAGAAGAGTGTCGGCACTGCGATACAACTGTTGCAGGTCCATCCCCTCATAGTCGTAATCGATCAACTCCCCCAGGGCCGTGCGGTGTTGCAACCAGTCATGAGTCGCCAGCTCGCTGGCCGGAACAGCCATACGGCCGATGATGTTCCCCACTGCCGCGGCGATCTGCGGCTTGTTGAAGCCGAGCCCACGCAGTTTGTCGTCGATGCCGAGACGCCGCAACGTTGTCAGCGCCGCATGCTCCACGCCGACATGGCGGGGCCGGATGAGCTCCAATGTATCGAGATCAACGTCGTGAAACCGATCCGCCGCGGCCGGACGCCCATCCCCGGCCGCCGCTTGGTCTCCGGGGCGGGCGACGATCCTCGCCGCGTAGCGTTGGGCCAACTCTTCGATGGCCGGACTGGGGGTGACCAGCGATGCCTGAGCGCGCAACACATCCTCGATCCGCACCGCCAGGGCCGTCCATTCGGCCTGCGGCAGATCGAAATGTGCCCCCAAATTCAAAACCGTGTGCTGCCGCACGGCTCCGCCGATGCGGGCCGTCTCCACCAACCGAAAGGTAAAATATTCTTCTCCGGTCTTGCCGTTACGGGTCTTGGTGCGCCGAATGAACATGGGGCAACACTGCGCTCTGAAATCGGCAAAAATCAACCAAAATCGACTAAAAACTAAATATTATGGCACTACAAAAACCAGCCGCAGAAGAAATGGCGAATTTCCGCCATTTCTTCTGCGGGAACAGGCCAAAATCCTCCAAAATGACCGGAATCATGTCAAAGATGGGCTAGGAGGGTGTCGGAGTGAGTTTGCGGTCGCTTTCTGTAGCGCGACAATCAAAACCCAGGTCTCGTCAGCGGATGACCGGGCGTGGCTATAGAGATGCCCAAGGCAGGAGACAGGACCCAAAGACGCCGGTTGAACAAGCTCTCATGCACGGGTTGGCTACCGCATGACCGTGGTTCCGTCTCGGGGCTGCCTCATTCTAGAAGCGAGCATCGGTCCGGGGACCGGCTCATAACAGAGCAGGAGGATTCCCCACCGCGGCCCTGCCTCCAGCCCTGCGCACCAGATTTGTTTGGTGGGTCTTTTCCTCCGTCTCGTTCAGCAGCTCTCTCTCATGCGAGCTTGGGTTGCGCGATGCGGGCGATCGCCCAGATGAAGCCGACCATTTCGCGAGCAATGGCCGTGGTGACCACGACCTTCGGCTTGCCGGTGGCGACCAGGCCCCCTCAATCAGCACTTGCCGGGCCAGCGCATTGCCGGCTTTGGTGATGCCGCCGCGGCGGACGCTGCCGCCTGACGAGTGCTCGCTCGGCACCAAGCCGAGATAGGCCATCAGCTGACGCGGATTGGCGAAGCGGCGAAAGTCACCGACTTCGGCCACAACGGTTACCGCTGCCACGAGGGCAACCCCGCGCATCGCCTGCAGCGCGGCCACAACCGGTGCCATCGACCAACTCGGCAGTAGTTCCTCAATCTGATCTGTCAGCCGGTCGCGCCGGGTCTCCGCGTCTTGCACGGAATGGATATAATCCTGCAGGATGATCTGCTGCGCCGGATGTTCGAACCGCACCGTCGTCAGCCAGCGCCGATAGGCCAGGGTCCAGGCGCGAGGCCCCTGATAGACCCGCTCATGGCGCAGCAGGAAGCCTTGCAGATGCTGCCGCGCCTTGCTCAGCATGCGGACCGCGGTCGCGCGTGCTCGCACCAAATCGCGCATCGCCTCGTGTGCGTGATCGGGAACCCAGATCGCGGTTAGTTCGCCGGCCCGATGCAGCTTCGCCAGCATCGTCGCGTCGCGGCGATCCGTCTTTACCCGGTCACCCGCTTTGATCGGGATCAACGATGGCGCAACCACCACGCACTCGTGCCCGGCATCAGTCAGCAGACGCTGCAGGCCGTAGCCACAGGGACCCGCTTCATAGCAAAAGCTGAGCCGCCGTCCATTCTTGCCGAGCCGAGTGACCATCCGGCTCAGAACCTCCGGGCGGTTCTCAAAGACAACCGATCTGCCGCACTTCGCCGTCACGGCCGCTCTCAGCCACCGACACGCATACCGTCGCCTTATGCACATCCAAGCCAACAAACGTGATATCGTCCATCAGGTCCGCCCTCCATGTATGAGGCTCTGTGCCGGCCATTCGGCACAACCCTCGACACTGTACATGATGAGGGCGGGCCGCCGATCACGCAGCGGACATGGGGTCTAGGGGAAATGAAAGCAGCCGCTTTTTGAAAAAAGCGGCGCAAAAACTTCTGCTCCTCTGGGACTGTGGCGTTGAAATCAGCACGGCCCAGTTTACAGAAGTTTTTTGCTTCTTTTTTTCAAAAAAGAAGCCTTCCTCTTCCCTTCAGCTGCGATACGAGCCGTTGATGTCGATATAACCGTGGGTGAGGTCGCAGGTCCAAACCGTGGCGCGGCCGTGGCCGAGGCCGATATCGACCTGGATGTCGATTTCCCGCCCCTTCATATGCGCGACCACCGGGGTCTCGTCATAGCCGGGCACCACGCCGCCATTCTGCGCCATCCAGGTGCCGCCGACGGCGACGCCGAGTTTGTCGCGGTCCGCCGGCTCGCCGGCCTTGCCAACCGCCATGACGATGCGGCCCCAATTCGCGTCCTCGCCGGCGATGGCGGTTTTCACCAGCGGCGAGTTGGCGATGGCCATGGCGATGCGCCGGGCGGAGGCGTTGGAGACCGCACCTTCCACGGTAATCTGCACCAGTTTCTGCGCGCCTTCGCCGTCGCGCACCACCAGCATTGCGAGTTCGTGCAGCACCTCATGCAAGGCGCGGCGGAAATCGGCGAGATGGCCGGGATCGTCGGTAGGGGCGTTTCCGGCCTGGCCGGTGGCGAAGAGCAGCACCGTGTCCGAGGTGGAGGTGTCGGAATCGATGGTGATGCAATTGAAGCTGTGATCGACGCCCTTGCTCAGCATCGCCTGCAGGGCCGAGGCGGGGATGGCGGCGTCGGTGAAGATGAAGGCGAGCATGGTCGCCATGTCCGGCGCGATCATGCCGCTGCCCTTGGCGATGCCGGAGATCCGCACCTCATGGCCGCCCAGCTTGGCCGTGCGGGTGGCGGCCTTGGGGAAGGTGTCGGTGGTCATGATCGCGCGCGCCGCCTCGGCCAGGCGGTCGGCGTCGAGCCGGGATTGCAGGTCGTCGAGCACGGCGACGATTTTCTGCGCCGGCAGCGGCTCACCGATCACGCCGGTGGAGGCGAGGAAGATCTGCCCGGGATCGGTCTTGAGCGTGACAGCGGCGGCATGGGCGGTGGTTTCCACCGCGCGGATGCCAGAAATGCCATTGAAAACATTGGCATTTCCCGCGTTGACCACGAGGCCGCGGGCAAGGCCACCCTGCAGCACCTCGCGGCACCAGGTGACCGGCGCGCCGGGGCAGAGATTCTTCGTGAACACGCCGGCGACGGTCGTGCCTTCGGCGAATTCCGCCAGCAGCACGTCGGTCCGGCCTTTATAGCGGATACCCGCCTCGGCCGTGGCCAGCCGCACCCCGGCCACCGGGAGCAGTTCGGGGAGCGGGAGGGCCAGCGGCGAGACGGGTATCGTTGCCATTAGTGCGTGGCCGTCGCGGGGGCGGTTTGCGTGCCGGCAGTGCCGTCCGGGTTAAAAACCTGGACCTTTACCTTGGAGCGCGCCGCGGCCAGGGTGGATTGGATGGCGTTGTCGGCCAGGGTCTGACGGATCTGGTCCTGCACGTCGGCCAAAGCCGGGGTCGGGGCGGTACGCTTGCCCTCGAGCAGGATCACATGCCAGCCGAACTGCGTTTGCACCGGGGTTTTGGTGTACTGGTTGGGCTGCAGGGCGAAGGCGGCGTTGGCGAAGGTGGGGACCATTTCGTCCTTGGTGAACCAGCCGAGCTCGCCACCATTTTTGGCGCCGGGGTCGATGCTGTCCTTCTGCGCCAGGGCAGCGAAATTGGCGCCGTGATTCAGCTGGTCGATGATCGCCTCGGCCTCGGCCTGGGTCTTCACCAGGATATGCCGCGCGTCCACCTGCTCGGGGCCGGGCTTGCCGGCGTAGTCCTTATTGTATTCCGCCTGCACGGCGGCGTCGGTCACGGCGCTGGAGACATGCTGCTGCACATAGGCGTTTTCCAGGCTGACATTCGCAGCGGCGGTCATTGCCGCCGCGACCGCCGGCTGCTTCTCGAGATTCTCGTGATTCGCCGCCACGAGCAGGGCGTCACGGTCGATCTGCTGATTGACGAGCAGGGGAAAAAGCTGATCGGGCGGCAGCTGCTGCAACTGCTGCGGCGCGTTCTGCGCGGCCTGTTGGATGTCGCTGAGATGAATTTTCATACCATTGACGGTCGCCACCACGGGGTCGGGCTGGGGGTGGCCGGCAGTGGCCGCAGCGGCGGGTGCCTGGGCAAAAGCCGCCGGGGCGATCAGGCCGGCAGCGAGGGCGAAAACGGAAAGCGAGGTACGACGCATGAAGCAGAACCCTTCCTGTATTTTGCCGATCCTATGGGCTAACTGCCGAGCCGGAGCAAGGGTTTGACCACCCGGGAGGCGGCGCTTATGTGAACGCGGAGACGACTTATAGTAAGGTATGCGGCAATCGACCGCCGCACCAGGAAGTACAGAATGTTCGCAAGCCTCGCCCGCGCCGTATTTGGTACCAGTAATGACCGCGCCTTGAAAGCTTTTCGGCGCCAGGTGAGCGCCATTGCCGCCTGGGAGCCAAAGCTGGCGGCGCTGGACGACGACGCGCTGCGGGGGCAGACCGCGAAATTCAAGGCGCGGCTGGAAGCGGGCGAGACGCCGGACGAGCTGCTGGAGGAAGCCTTCGCCACGGTGCGCGAGGCGGCGAAGCGGGTGCTGGGGCTGCGGCATTTCGACGTGCAGATGATCGGCGGCATGGTGCTGCATTCCGGCCGAATCGCGGAAATGAAGACCGGCGAGGGCAAGACCCTGGTGGCAACTCTGGCGGTGTATCTCAACGCGCTCCCCGGCAAGGGTGTGCATGTGGTGACCGTGAACGACTATCTGGCCCGGCGTGACGCCGAATGGATGGGGCAGCTTTACGGGTTCCTCGGCCTCACCACCGGGATCATCGTGAACGGGCTGGACGACGCGCAGCGTCGCGCCGCCTATGAGGCGGATATCACCTACGGCACGAATAACGAGTTCGGCTTCGACTATTTGCGCGACAATATGAAGTACCAGCTGGAGGACATGGTCCAGCGGCCGTTCCATTTCGCGATCGTCGACGAGGTGGACAGCATTCTCATCGATGAGGCGCGCACCCCGCTGATCATTTCCGGCCCATCCGACGAGCCGACCGAGCTCTACGCCAAGGTGGATGCGGTGGTGGCGGCGCTGGTGGCGCAGGGCCAGAGCGAGGATGGGGCGAACCAGTTCTATGACAAGGACGAAAAGGCGCGCACCGCGATCCTGACCGAGCGCGGCTCCGAGACGGTGGAGCAGATGCTGCGCGATGCCGGGTTGCTGACCGAGGGCAACCTGTATGACATTTTCAATATATCGCTGGTGCACCATGTGCAGCAGAGCCTGCGGGCGCGGGTGCTGTATACGCGCGATGTCGACTACATCGTGCGCGACGGCAAGGTGGTGATCATCGACGAGTTCACCGGCCGCATGATGGAAGGCCGCCGCTATTCCGACGGGCTGCACCAGGCGCTGGAAGCCAAGGAGCAGGTGGTGGTGGAGCGCGAGAACCAGACGCTCGCCTCGATCACCTTCCAGAACTATTTCCGGCTGTTCCCCAAGCTCGCCGGCATGACCGGCACGGCGATGACCGAGGCGGACGAGTTCGAGCAGATCTACAAGCTGCAAGTGGTGGAGATCCCCACCAACGTGCCGGTGGCGCGCAAGGACCAGGACGACGAGGTGTACCGCTCGGCCGCGGAAAAATACGAGGCGGTGGCGAAGCTGATCGAGGAATGCCGGGAGCGCGGGCAGCCGGTGCTGGTGGGTACCACCAGCATCGAGAAGAGCGAGATCATCTCCGCGCTGCTGGATAAGAAAAAGATCAAGCACAACGTGCTGAACGCGCGCTTCCATGAGCAGGAAGCCAAGATCGTCGCCCAGGCCGGCGCGCCGGGGGCGATCACCATCGCCACCAACATGGCCGGCCGCGGCACCGACATCAAACTCGGCGGCAATTACGAGATGCGGGTGCAGTTGGAGCCGGGCACCGAGCCGGCGCAGATCCGCGCCGAGATCGCGACGAACCATGATGCCGTGAAGGCGGCGGGCGGGCTGTTCGTGATCGGCACCGAGCGGCATGAGAGCCGGCGTATCGACAACCAGCTGCGCGGCCGCTCCGGCCGCCAGGGCGACCCCGGCGGATCGCGCTTCTTCCTGTCGCTGGAAGACGACCTGATGCGCATTTTCGGCTCCGACCGGATGGGCGGCATGCTGCAGCGCCTGGGGCTGCAGCAGGGCGAGGCGATCGTCCATCCCTGGATCAACAAGGCGCTGGAGAAGGCGCAGAAAAAGGTCGAGACGCGCAATTTCGACATGCGCAAGAACGTGCTGAAATACGACGACGTGATGAACGACCAGCGCAAGGAGGTGTATGCCCAGCGCCGCGAGTTCATGGCCACGGACTCGGTGTCCGGCGTGGTGGCGGAGATGCGGGAGGATGTGATCGCGCATCTGGTGGCAGTGCGTATCCCCGAGAAGGCGTTCGCCGAGCAGTGGCAGAGTGCGGAACTGGCCGAGGATCTGAAGCGCATGCTCGGCCTGGATCTGCCGATTGCCGACTGGGCGGCGGAAGAGGGGATCGACGAGACCGGCATCCGCGAGCGGATTGTTGCGGCGGCCGACGCGGCAGCGGCGGCAAAGGCGGAGAAATTCGGACCGGAGCTGAACAATTACATCGAGAAATCGGTGCTGCTGCAGACGCTCGACCACGTGTGGAAGGAGCACCTGCTGGCGCTGGATTATCTGCGCCAGGGGATCGGCTTGCGCTCCTACGGGCAGCGCGACCCGCTGAACGAGTATAAGCGCGAGGCGTTCGCCTTGTTCAACGGGCTGCTGGACGAGCTGCGCGAGAGGGTGACGAATGTGCTGGCGCATGTGACCGTGGGCGAAGCACCGCCGGCACCGCCGCCGGAGCCGGTGATGGAGAGCCATCCGCTGCCCGGCGGCATGACCGGGGCGCTGGCGCTGGCCGAGCCGGTGGTGCAGGCGGCGGCCCTCGACCAGGGGTTTTCGGCGGGCCAGGTGGACCCGGCACGGCCCGAGACCTGGGCGGCAACACCGCGAAATGCGGCCTGCCCCTGCGGTTCGGGGAAGAAATTCAAATACTGCCATGGTCGAGTGACCTGAAGTCAATGCCGCATTGCGGCGCTCAAGCAAATGCGGCGTTGCCCCGGCTCAGGTTTATCGTTAAAGGGTAACGGCACGGACCCGTAGCTCAGCTGGATAGAGCGTTGCCCTCCGAAGGCAAAGGTCACGCGTTCGAATCGCGTCGGGTCCGCCAGCATTTTCAATAGGTTATTAGGTTCGGCGAGAGAGTCGAAAACCGCCTAGCTAGCATATAGCTAGCAGGACACGTAAGATTGCTGGCGTTAGCGCCTGCTCGCAGCGCGTTTAATGTTCGCGATGGCTGCGTGAAGCGACAGTGATCGGCGATAATCCTAAGCCTGCCCCAGCCCCATACGGAGGTGGGGAGCGCCTCGGTGTTTCCGCCACCGACCGGCTTACATAGCCCCGAAATTTTTTATCAAGTTATATCGGCCAATAGCGGTCGCTCGCTCCCGATAAGTCGGTGTAGCGTATCGGGATGTGCGGCCGTTATGCCAGCTTCACCCCGCCGAGCGCCATTGGGGCCTTGGTGCGGGCGGTCAACCCGGTGCCGAATGTGGCGCCGAGTTGGAACGTCGCGCCGAGCCAGCAAGCCATGGTGGTGCGGCGCAGCCCGCCTGTCGCTCCGCCCCGCATCACTGGACGCCATCGCATGAAATTTTGGGCGCTGGCTGAGCTTGATGCTTGGGTTGATTTGTGGGTGGAATTTCAGTTTGTCTTCTACGTTATACCCCGACTCTGTGAAATCCGCCGCCTACTTGCCCTCGGCGGTGGGATCAATTCTTATTGGCGGCATGAAGCGGCAAGGGTTCCTGGATGCTGAATCACGGCGCGACCTGATCGAGTTGGCTCAGGACGGCTCGGCAGCGCATCGCCTGGCTCGGCGTGCCAACGCGCTGGTTTTACTTGATAAAGGCATGAGCTACGCGGCGGTCGCCAAGGTTCTGCTTCTGGACGACGATACGATCCGCACATGGCGTCTTCTGTATGAGGAGGACGGGATCGAGGGACTGGCGAGCTTTGGTTATGAGGGCAGTGCCTGTCGCCTGAATGATGAACAGCAGGCCCAGCTGATCGACTGGATCACCGAGACCCTGCCGCGCTCGACGCGGGCGATTGGCGCCTGGATCGCGGCGGCGTTTGGCATTGAGTACCAGAGCCGCTCCGGCCTGATCGCGTTGTTGCACCGGCTGGGCATGGAGCATCGCAAGCCGAAGGCGATATCGCGCAAGCTCGATCCGCAGAGGCAGGCGGCGTTTATCAAGGCATATGAAAATCTGCTGAACCAACTCGAGGCCGATGAAACGGTGATCTTTGCTGACGCTGTGCATCCGACCCATACGGTGCGGCCGGTTGGCTGCTGGGCACCGAAAGAAGTGCCGGTCGCGGTGGAACAGAGCAGCGGACGGGACCGCCTGAACGTCCACGGTGCCATCAACCTTGAGACTGGCCAGACCATCATGAAAGATGTGCTGACGGTGGATGCCGCGAGCACCATCTTGCTGCTGATGGAAATCGAAGCAATGTATCCCCGAATGCGATTGATCCACGTCTTTCTGGACAATGCGAGATACCACCACGCAAATTTGGTCCAAGCCTGGCTGGCGCAGCCTGACTGCCGGATTAAGCTCCATTTCGTCCCAGCTTATTGCCCGCATCTCAATCCGATTGAACGATTATGGGGACTGATGCACAGACACATTACCCACAACAAATGCTATACAAGCTTTAGGGATTTCAGCACCGCTATGCTGAATTTCTTACGCCGCGACGTGCCGGAGAACTGGAGTATTTGGTGCGATGAGGTCACGGACAATTTCCGGATCATAAACCCAATAAAATTCCGGATTCTCAAGTGAGCACGGTATATTTGATAAATAATAGTATTTTAACGCAAAAAGAGGACACCTCTTCCGCCACATAAACGCCGCCCCGATCCCACGCAGTGGGGAACTGCTCCCTCGGCCCCGGCAGAGCTTCCATTTAACGGCGTTCATGCAAAGTCAGCCAACTTATCTACCCTGGCCGTTTGAATACGGGAACGGAAAAATCCTGACAGTCGTTTTGAAAGATAGGCTCGGACCGGCTCCTCATAGAATTTTGTTAAAATAATGGAGATCATAAACGTCATGACGATCGAAGCGAAAAAGGCAAAACTCTTTGAATAATGTTCCTTTCCTGACAGAAGAAAAACGGCGCGACCGATCGGATAGTGAAGGCAATAAATCGGGTACGATATCCACCCGAGAAACTTCGTAACTTTTGCAGTTATGTTTCCCCGGCAGGAAATCATTGATCCAATGTAAACAAGGCTTGGCGCAACGACGGCTAGAATAAACACAGGATACAATCCCATCGCCGAGTGCGGAAAAGTAAAAACAAAAATTATCAATAAATATAAAACGTAAGGATGCGCAATAAAGCGCCCTGAAACGGCACGGAATTTATCTAGTCGTGCATCATCGATGAGTGAGTACAGAAAAACTCCAAAAGGAAACTCGAAAAACACACGAGGAAATCCCTCCGTAAAATTGTCTGTGAGCCATCCTCCACTTAAATCAAACGCATAATGGTAATTTAGAAAAGCATACACAAAGCCGTATAATAAAAAGGAAAAAAAACTGAAGAACGTAACTCTGACAAGATCTCTCCGTTTTAATTTGAGAAAAAACGGTAACAAAAAACTAGCAACCATTTCAAAAAACAAAGACCATAACGGAGGGTTTTCAGGAAAAATTGATCCTGGCACGACACCAGCATCCCCGGTATTTAGAGTGTTAAAATAGGGCATAAACGTAAAATTATAAAATACACTTCCAGCGATCGATCGCATGGAAACGGCAGACAATCCCGATTTTGCATCAAGATACAATACGGGGGTGCCAACAACTATTCCCAGGAAAAACATAGGATAAAGACGAATAATCCTCTTTAGAATATACTCAAAAAATCCCATATTGTTTTGCAAGCGAGCACCATATGAGTGAGCCAAGACAAACCCACTCAGTATGAAAAACAAATCGACAGCGAGGAACCCGTTTTTGAGAAATGGGTAATTCTGATATTGGGAGTGAAAAATCATCACAGAGATCGCTGCAACGCCGCGCATGCCGTCCAAAACTTCAAAACGGCTGTTATTGGGCGTCATTCGAAGGGTCGCTGGCATGGTTTTCGAATACTTTCTTCGGCTCCAGACATCCTAATTTGTTATTAGTCTCGCAAAATCTCATCAACCAGTCTCCCACTGAAACAGTTGGCGCAAGACAGAATTTCTGAGCGCCAGGCCCTGGACAGACGTCACAATTCCCTTCCTTCGCATCAGAACACGCTTCTCGATGACGTGCCATGAGAAGGCAGAGAAGCATGCGGCCACAATCAGGCTCAAAACAAAATTGACATACCAAATTCGTGCATCTGGCAGAAGAAAGGCGATGGTTTGCTGGATCGGAAATCCATAGAGATACATCCCGTAAGAATAGTCAGCGCCAAGAACAAAGGATGTACGCGGCGGGTCGCAGAGCCCGAGGAACACGGTGACGTATGCAAGCGGCAGAATCGCGAGGTAGTGGGTCGCGCCGTGAGAAAGAAAAAGGTAGGCGAGGACCGCGGCGATCACGAAATGGGACCACAAAAAGGGAATGCGGCCCCGCAGATTGTACAGGCCAACGCCAAACAGAAATGACAGGATTATGAAAGAACCAGTGGGGCGACCTTTGCCCGAATAAAAGTGATGCGTTATGAGGCCGTGCGCAAAGGCGCCGACCGAAACAACAATGATAAGGGCCATGAACAGGGCCGGTCGCTTGTGCAGGCGCGCCACCGCAAGCAAGGAAAGTCCAAGATAGCACTGCAGTTCGAAGGGAACGGTCCAGAGCTGAACATTGACCGGCTCCGGATAAGGCGGATTATCGAAGACTCCCGGCAGATAATAATGAATGTCGCCCAACACATTCAAGAAATAATTTTGAAACATTTGACTTGAAAAATATTCGGAGAGCGGCAGCGTCGTGAGGAGCGGCCCAAGTATCAGAGCCGAGAGAACGACCTCGACAAAAAGAGCTGGAAATATCCGCAATGCGCGCAGGGTAAGAAAAGAGGGCAGGTCGTTACGATGTAGACTTCCGGAAACGAGAAAGCCGCTTAAGACGAAAAAGGAAGGAACGACTGCGAAACAAAGTGGGCCAATAGGCCCAGTCCAGAGCAGGTCCTCGTTATTTCCAACTGTAAAAGAGTGAAATGCGATGACGGCAATGGATAGGCCAAGGCGAATGTAATCAAATCCCGCCGGCCGCCCCCCGTCTTGACAAGACGGCTCTCAAATGTCCTCATCTGACTTCCTCTTTCCCTCCCCGCCCCGATGTAACCAAACTGCCAATGAAGACGCTGACAGAAAAATCTAAAGTTCGATGCGTGGCGTGAGCCGCTCGAAGCGTCGCGGGGGGCGGATCACACCACATATTGAACAACCAAGCTTCTCGGCCCTTTTTACAGTAATCAACCAAATCGACGCATTTTTCCGCCGCCGGTGACAGCGCGTGGGTCCAACGTCACAGTTCAAAAATTAACGTTACGAAAACGAAGCTTTGTATGTCAATAAAATTTTATTGCCATTCCTGTGTTAATTTTTGTTGGTAGCCGCCCTACTGTACAACTCTACTCGGGAATGCGGGCCTTCTGTTAACAAGTGCGGTGACCGCAAGGTTGTCGAGTACAAAATAAAGGGCGAGGTTGAAGCGGAAGATGCAGTTGCTGGCATCATCCGCTATGCGGCGGAGAGAACATGGCAAGAAGGGTCTCGGTGTTCGGTGGCAAATGACAGGCTGACGCTAGGCAGGCATTAATCGGGAGACGATTAATGCCGTTCAACGAAGATGGATGTGCTCGACAACGCCATTCCCGTTTTTGACGTAAGCCCGGCTTCCCAGCCCCGGAAGGCGCTTAAATGCACAATGATTTTTCCGGTACCATTTACCTCTGAAATGGTCTCTCCCACAAATCGCCGCTCTATACGGTTGGGCGAAGCTGATTCCGTCGTAGCCCTAGAGCAAGAACTTCCTTGGCCGGCGGGAGGTGCGTGGTACCCGTTCAAACTACTCACAGGCAGTTAACGCAGCGGGTGGCGGCCGACGGGAATCCCCGGTTGGCTGACATGGGATAATGATGCTGAGATGAACGCGTTTCCGAACGAGAACTTGAAAACGGAATTTCTAAAGGAGTTCCCGATAGGCAGCGCTAAACGCAACACCATCAACATCGCGCAAAACGGTCGCGACCGCGGCGTCCGCGTGGGTCCCGTTCACGAACGGGAGGAAACGCTATTTCGGCAGCGTGTCGGAGGCAAGGTTCCGTTTTTTCAGCAGCCCCGCCAAGCTGCCGTCCTTCATCATGCCGCCCACCGCCGTATTCACGGCCGGCGGTCTCGTATTGCACCGTAAAGGCCTTGACCTGGCCTAACTGAAACTGCTGCAGGCCACTTCCTGCTCTAACCGCCTGTCAGGCTCGCCAGATCCGCGGCAATGCCTTGCAAATCCGGCGTCGTACTGTCCAGCCCGGCAATGATGAATTGCGGTTTTCCGTCGGCATCGAACACATACACCGCCGCCGAATGCGTCACCTCGTAGTTCGGCTTCTTCACCACCGAGAATACCACACGATAGCGCCGCGCCAGCGCGTAAAGCTGGTCCGGCGCGCCGCGCAGCCCAATGAAATTCGCCCCGAACAGCCCGGTATATTGCGCCAGCACCGGCGGCGTGTCGCGGTCCGGATCGACGGTCACGAATAACAGCTGAAATTTCGCCGCATCGGGGCCAAGGCGTCGTAAAATCCGGCTGACATTGTACAGCGTCGCCGGGCACACATCCGGGCAATTGGTGTAGCCGAAATAAAGCAGCGTTACCTTGCCTTTGAAATCCGCCGCTGTGACCGGCTTGCCGGCCTGCACATCGGTCATCGACAAAGTGAGCGGCGGCAGCAGTCCGGCAATGCTCACATCCTGCGGCGACAGGTTGTGATGACACGCCGTCAGAGCCAGGCAGGAGAGCAGGAGCAAACGCCGCAGCATGTTGCTGTTCTGCGCCGCCTGCCCTGCCCTGGCAAGCTTTTACGCGCCCAGCACCCGCGCCGCCTCAGCCACCGCGTCCGACAGCGCGCCTTCCTGGAACGGCGAGATCAGCTCCGCCGAGGCCGCCAGCGCCTGGAACGGCGCCGCACCGCCACGCCCGCAGAGATCAACATAATCCCGCAGCGCCCGGGCATAGTCGGCGCGCGACTTCACCCAGAACTGCAGCGCGCAGCATTCCGCCAGCGTGTAGTCGATATAGTAGAACGGCATGCCGTAAATATGCAGCTGCGCCTGCCAGCGCGCGCCTTTCCCAAAATAGGCGATATCGCCATAGTCCCGCCACGGCATGTAAACAGCCTCGAGCCGCTTCCACATAGCATGCCGCTCGGCCGAGCTCGCCTCCGGATTGGCGTACACCTCGTGCTGGAAGTGATCCACGCAGACGCCATAGGGGAGGAACGCCAGCGACTGGATCAGATGCATGCGCCGGTAGCGCTCCGCCGCCGCCTCGCCCACCATCAGCCCGATATGCGGATAGGCGAGATGCTCCAGGCTCATCGAATGGATCTCGCAGGACTCGAAGGTCGGCCAGAGATAATCAAAGCCCGGCAGGTCCCGGCTCTGATGGTTCTGGAAGGCATGGCCCATCTCATGCGTGAACACGTCGATGTCGTGATGCGTGCCGTTGAAATTGGCGAAAATGAACGGCAGCCCCTCGGTCGGGAACGAGGTGCAGAACCCGCCCGGCGCCTTGGCCGGCCGGTTGTCCAGGTCCATGAACCCGTTCTCGTTCATCATGCGGTAGAACGCGGCCAGGCGCCCATCCATCGCATCGAACATCTTCTGTGCCTGGGCGCGCAGAAACACCTCGTCGCCCGCCGGCTCGACATTACCCTTGGCGTCAGTCAGCGGTTCGTCCCAGGCATAAAGCCGCTCCCAGCCATGCTCCTGCCGCCGCGCCTCGAGAATCCGGCCCACCAGCGGCACCACATGCGCCACCACCTGGGCGCGGTAGCGCGCCACATCGGCCGCATCGTAGTCCACTCGCCGCATGCGCCGGTAGCCAAGCTCGAGGTAATTCTCAAAGCCGAGCTTGCGCGCCATGCCGTGCCGCAATTTCACCAGCGCATCGTAAATCTCGTCAAAGGCGGCGGCGTGCGTCCTGAAATACCCCGAACGCGCTGCCTCGGCACGGTGCCGCACGTCCCGGTCCAGGCTCTGCAGGAACGGCGCCAGGCCAGAGAGGTTCACCACCTGGCCCTCGATCTCGATCTTCGCCGAGGCCATCAGCGCAGTATAGCGCGAATACAATTTCGCCTCCGCCTGCAGATCCGCCTCGATCTCCGGCGCGAAGGTGGTGATGTCAGTCTCCCACAGACGCAGCGCATGCGCGCCGGTAATCGCCGCCACCGCGGCGCGGTCGGGATGCGCCAGCAGCCGCCGCTTTAGCGCCACCTCATGGTTGGTCGCGGTCGGCGCCAGCTCGTCGCGGTATTCCTTCGCGGCCTTGGCGGCCTCATCAGCGGTGTCCTGCTCAAAACGCAGATGCGTCAGCGAACTCCAGCTCTCCACCTCGCGGCGCAGCGCCTCCCAGGCACCGATCCCGCCCGCGAGATCGCCGGCATCGAGCCGCGCATTGATGGCAGCATAGGCTCGGGCCAGGCTTTCCTTGGTGGGAGTTTTGGCCGCGATATCGGAAAAATGTTTGCTCATGCGCCAAGTTTGGCCACGGCTGGCGCCGTGTGCAACCCGCTTTTCCAAGCGAAGGGAAGGCTTCTTTTTGTGAACAAAAAGAAGCAAAAAAACTTTTTTTTAAACTGGGCCGTGCTGGCTTCAACGCCTGAGGCCCAAAGAGCCAAAAGTTTTTGCGCCGCTTTTTTCAAAAAGCGGCTGCTTTCCTGCTTCGCCCTCTAATCCAACGCCTCGTCAGCTTCGAGGCCGAGCAGCCCGCGCGCGGTATCGGCCTCGACCATCTCCACCGTGCGCAGCACCCGGCCCATCGCCCGCGTGCGCACCCGCGCTTTCTCGATATTGCTCGACATCGCCGAGGCGTTCACGGCCAGCTTGCCCAGCACGTCGTCCATCTTCGTCATCTCCGCCCGCGTCGCGCCAAGCAGCTTGCCGATCTCTCCGGCCCGCTTCTCCAGATCCAACGTGACATGGCCGAGATGGATGGTCTGCAGCATCGCCGGCAGCAGCGTCGGCCCGAGAATGATCACCTTCTCCCGCGCCCGGATCTCGTCGATCAGGTTCGGAATACGCGCCACTTCCGCAAACAACCCGTCAGAAGGCAGGTACATCACGCCGAACTCCACGGTCTCCGGCGGGCAGATATACTTCTCGGCGATCTTCTTCGCCTCCAGCCGGATGCGGATGGCGATGCCCTCACGCGCCGCGCGCTCGGCGTCCAGATCCGCGGTCTCCGCCGCCAGCAGCAGGCGCTCGTAATCCTCGGTCGGGAATTTTGAGTCCACTGGCAGCCAGAGCAACTGGCGTGAGGGCATGCGGATGGCGAAATCCACCCGCTCGCGCGCGCCCTCGCGCAGCGCGAAATTGCGCTCGAACGCACCCGGCGGCAGCACCTGCTCCAGCATCGCGCCCAGCTGCGCCTCGCCCCAGCCGCCGCGCGTCTTCACGTTGGAGAAAACGCGCTTGAGATCGCCGATCTGCGCCGCGGCCGACTGCACCTCGCCCATCGCCTGCTGCACCTGCGCGAACTGCTCCAGCACGCGGGCGAAGCTGCTGGTCATCTGCTGCTCCACCGCCTCGTGCAGCTTCTCGTTCACCGAGGCCTGGATCGCCCCCAGCCGCGTCTCCAACAGCCCCAGCGTCTTCTGCGAATCCTCGGCCGCCTGGCGGCGCAGCGCATCCACCGTGTTCGCGACGCTCTGCGTCGCCGCACCGATCTGCTCGAACGCCCTGGAGAGCGCATCGGTCGTCCCGGCCTGGATCGCCGCCTGCAGCCTGCCTTCGGCCGCCGCCAGCACGGCGCGGGTGGTCTCCGCCTCCGCCCGCTCCCCCGCCAGCACCTTCTCCAGCATCAGCTGCAACCTGAGCGGCGCCGCTTGCGCCGCCCGCCAGGCCAAAACGCCAAATACCAGGGCGCCCAGCGCCACCACACCCACGAGGAGAACCAGAATATCGCTTTGCATAGGGCGAGCTTAGCAGCGCCCCCGAGTTGCGTTGATGTCACGGTTTCCGTTGATGCGGAGCAGCGTCAGCTCTGCTATCGTCAGCGCAACAAAGCGGAGACAAGCAATGCTTCCCACCAACAGCGCCGTCACGGTCATCGCCCTCCTCGTCATCATCGCCGGCGCCGCCATCGCCTATTTCCTGGCCCAGCCGGTCGTCGGCGGCGTCGTCGTCATCATCGGCATCATCCTGGCCCTCACCTTGCGCACCGCGGCGGAATGGGAGCGCGCGGTGGTGCTGCGCCTCGGCCGCTTCGCCGGGGTGCGCGGCCCGGGCCTGTACTTCCTCATCCCCGCTTTCGAGATCGTCTACACGGTGGTCGATACCCGCCGGCAGAGCACGCGCATCTCCGCCGAGGACACGCTCACCGCCGACGCCGTTTCGGTCACGATCGATTCAATCCTGTTCTGGCGGGTTAACGACGTGAAGCGCGCCGCGACCGAACTGACCGACTACCGCAACATGGTGGCGCAGATCGCGCAGACCTCGCTCCGGGAAGTGGTCAGCGCCACCACGCTCAACGACATCCTCTCCAACCGCGAGGCGATGGATGAGCGGCTGAAATCCTACATCCTGAAAAAGACCACCGGCTGGGGCATCGGCGACATCACAGTGGAAATCCGCGACGTGAAAATCCCCCGCGAACTCAACGACGCGATGAGCCGCAATGCCCAGGCGGAAAAAGAAAAACAGGCCCGCGTCACTTTGGCCAGCGCGGAAGTCGCGATCGCGCAACAAATTTCCGAGGCCTCGCATATCTACGCGAACAATCCGGTAGCATTGCAGATCCGCCAGATGGGCCTGATCTACGACATGAACAAGGATCGTGGCGTGACCATCCTGGTGCCGACCGGCATGGCCAACGCGCTCGGCGCCAGCATCGCGCTGAACGTCAACAATCCCGACGCGCCGGCGCCCGCTTCGTTCGTCAGCCCGCCGCAGGGCTCCGTGCCGCAGGCGTGACGAGGCCAAAGCGGATTAGAAGAGGAAGGCTACCTTTTGTGAACAAAAAATAGCAAAAAAACTTTATTAAACTGGGCCGTGCTTGTTTCAGCGCCACCGGCCCAGAAAAACAAAAGTTTTTTGCGCCGCTTTTTTCAAAAAGCGGCTGCTTCCTTCTTCGCCCCAAGCCCATCAGGCTCTAACGGCACAGCTCATTACGAGAACGCATAGGCATCCATGCGCCACCCGCCATACTCTGTGGAGCGGTGCAGCCGCGTCGCGGTAAAGGCCATGCCTGCCCCGCCGAGCGCCACATAAAGCGGCAGCAAATGTTCCTCGGTCGGATGCGCCTCGAGCGCGAAGGGCGCCTGCCGCCGGTATTCCACCAGGGCCTTGAGATCCAGCGCCATGATTTTCTCGTCCATCCAGGTCACGAACGCGGCCAGCTTGGCGTCATCCTCCGATCCTGGCTGCGCCCCCTGCATCTGAAAGCGCTGCCGGTCATGGAGGAAACTGCCGGTGCCGATGATCAGCACCCCCTCCTCCCGCAGCGAGGCGAGCGCCGCACCAAGCGCCAGATGGTGGCGCGGCCCGCGCTGCGGCTGCAGGGACAGTTGCAAAACCGGGATGTTGGCTTCGGGAAAGGCCAGCAGCAGCGGCACCCAGGCGCCCTGGTCCAGCCCCCTTTCCCGGGCGATGCCACAGGAAAAGCCCGCTTTGGCCAAACGGTCGGACAGCTTGGCCGCCAGCTCTCCTGACCCCGGCGCGTTGTAATGCAGGCCGTAAAGCGCGGCCGGAAACCCTTCGAAATCATGCGCAGACGCGTTGATCGGCGGAGCACTCAGCATCGGCAGATCGGTCTCCCAATGCGAGGAGACGATCAGAATTGCCTTCGGGCGGGGGAAAAACGTACCGAGCGATTCCAGGAAATACCGCGCAGGGCCATCCATCAGGGCCGCCATCGGCGAGCCGTGGCTGATGTAGACTGTGGGAAGCACGGCCAGAGTTTGGCCTGCATGCGCATAATGCGCAAGCCAGGATCAATCTACTTTTCACACCTTTACAATAGACTTTATCGGCAAACTATGCTCCGCTGGGCGCCTCACAGGAGGAGATCCCATGAACACAATCCGTAAGACCAGCGTCGTTCCCACACGCCAAAGCCCCGTGCTCGAGCTGGAGCGCCTGACCCCGGCCCTCGGCGCGCTGGTGCATCATCTCGACCTCGCCGGCGAATTGTCCGACGCCCTGATCGACACGATCCGCGACGCGCTCGACGAGCATCAGGTGCTGTTCTTCCACAACCAGACCCTCACCCCCGCCCAGCAGCGCGATTTTGCGGCCCGATTCGGCGCGTTGCACGTGCATCCGGTCTATCCCAGCCATGAGACCGTGCCGGAAATCATGATCCTCGAATATGACGACACGCGAAAAGGCCACCAGAACAACTGGCATACCGACGTCACCTTCATCGAAACCCCGCCTTTCGGCTCGGTGCTCTACGCCGACGATGTGCCGCCTTCCGGCGGCGACACGCTCTGGGCCAGTTCCTATGCGGCGTTCGAGGCGCTCTCCCCCACGCTGAAGGACTTCCTCTCCGGCCTGCACGCGATCCATGATTTCGCGAAAAATTTCACGCCGGACCGCTTCCGCGCCTATGGCGTGGACAACAAGCTGAGCGAGACCTACGCCAAGCACGCCCCGGTCCGGCATCCGGTGGTGCGCACCAACCCGAAGACCGGCCGGCGCGGCCTGTTCGTCAACCGCACCTTCACCTCGCATATCGAAGGGCTGGAACGGAAGGAAAGTGCGGCGATCCTGGAATTTCTGTACCAGCACCTGGAAACCCCGGAATTCCAGGTCCGCTTTCGCTGGGGCAAAGGGTCGGTGGCGTTCTGGGACAACCGCTTCACCCAGCATTACGCGGCGTCGGATTATTTCCCGCATCACCGCCGGGTGCGCCGCGCCACCATCCTGGGCGACCGCCCGGTCTAAAAGAGGAGCGCTTTTTTTTTGAAAAAAAGAAGCAAAAAACTTTATAAATCTGGGCCTCAGGCGTTGAGGCCAGCACGGCCCAGATTAAAAAATTTCTGTAAACTGGGCCGTGCTGGTTTCAATGCCACCGGCCCAGAGGAAGCAAAAGTTTTTTGCGCCGCTTTTTTTCAAAAAAGCGGCTGCTTTTTGCTCTAGGCGGCGCGCTGCGCCAGGCGGAACGGATCCGCCGGATATGTCCCCAAGACATTGATCTCGGACGAAAAAAATTCCAGCTCCTCCAATGCCAGCCGCAACGGCCGGTCCTCGGGATGGCCCTCCACCTCGGCGAGGAACTGCGTCGCCGTAAAAGTGCCGTTGACCATGTAGCTTTCCAGCTTGGTCATGTTCACGCCATTGGTCGCGAAACCGCCCAGCGCCTTGTACAGGGCTGCCGGCACGTTGCGGACGCGGAAAATGAACGTCGTCATCAGGTTCGGCGTGCCCGGCGGCGGCGAGGCCGGGACCTTCGCCATCACGTAGAACCGCGTGGTGTTATGCGCGGCATCCTCGACATTGCGGCGCAGAATCTGCAGCCCGTGCAGCTCCGCCGCCAGAGAGGAGGCCACCGCGGCATCGCCGATATCGTTCAGCTTCGCGACGATCTCCGCCGAGCCGGCAGTGTCGTATTGCACCACCGGCGTCGCCCCCAGCTCGCGGAGCAGATTCCGCACCTGGCCCAGCGCCACGGGGTGCGAATGGATGCGTTTTATGCTCGCGAGGCTCGCCCCCGGCGGCGCCAGCAGGCAGTGCTCGACCCGCAAAAATTTCTCGGCGATGATCGAGAGGCCGCTCTGCGGCAGCAACGCATGCATGTCCGGCACCCGCCCGGCCAGCGAGTTCTCCGGCGGCAGCATGGCGAGCGCCGCGCGGCCCTCATGCACTGCGGCGATCGCCGCCTCGAAACTCTCGCAGGGCAGCGTGGCCATGTCCGGAAACGCGTTGCGGCAGGCGAGGTCGGAATAGGCGCCGGGCTGCCCCTGGAAGGCGATGCTGGTCATGATCCTGCTTCCAAAATTTTCCGCGCCTGCGCAAGATCCGCCGGCGTATCCACCCCAAATGGCGCCACCGGCACGCGCGCCGCGCCGATGCGCATGCCCGCCTCCAGCGCCCGCAACTGCTCGAGCTTCTCGCGCGTCTCCAGCGCCGAAGGCGGCAGCGCCACGAACCGCGCCAGCGCCGCGCGGCGATAGGCGTAGATGCCGATATGATGCCAAAGCGGCCCCGCGCCGGAGGGCACCGGATTCCGCGAAAAATACAAAGCCGGCGCCACAGCCTGGCCTTCGGCAAAGGCGCAGACGCATTTCACCACCGACGCTGCCTCCGCCTCCTCAGCGCTGGTGATCGGCGCGACCAGGGTCGCGATGTCGAAAAGCTCGTTTTGCAGCGGCTGCAGCACGGCTTGCAGATAGGCCGGGTCGATGCTCGGCAGGTCGCCCTGCAGGTTGACCACGGTGTCATAGCGCCCCTCAGGGTCCACAGCCTCCAAGGCGGCAAAAATCCGGTCGGAGCCGGAGGGCAGGTACGGGTCAGTCATCACCGCCACGCCGCCCGCCGCCCGCACCGCCTCGACGATCTCCGCCTCGCCGCAGGCCACCGCCACCGGCCCCAGCGCGGCCTCGCGGGCCCGCTGCAGCACATGGGCGATCATTGGTTGTCCGGCGATATCGGCCAGCACCTTGTTCGGCAGGCGGGTCGAACCCAGGCGGGCGGGAATCAGAATAATCGGCTGCACGTGCGTTCCATTTTGCGGCTGCTTGTCGCCCCTGCCTAATTGGCTCTAGGGTTGAGCGCAAATAGATCAATAAAATGGGGAAAAGACGGCATGAGCGGAAAAGGTCGGGACCGTTTGCTTGCCAACAAGATCGCCGCCGGGCTGCTCACCGCGGGGCTGGTTTTGTGGGGCGCGAACCGCATCGCCAATATTCTGGTCCCGAACGAGGCGCCGAAGACTCCGGCGATCAAGCTTTCGGGCATGCCGACCGCCGGCGTCCCGGCGGCGCCGGCGGCGCCATCCGGCCCCAGCTCGGTCATCCCCCTGCTCGCCAGCGCCGATGTGGCGAAGGGCACCGCTTTTGTGCAGGAGCAATGCGCCGCCTGCCACACTACCACCCAAGGCGGGGCCAACGGAGTCGGCCCCAACCTCTACGGCGTGCTCGGCGGCCCGATGTTCGCCAAAGCCGGTTTCACGTATTCCGACGCGGCCAAATCCAAGGCCAGCGGCAATTGGAACTACGCGAAGATGAATGACTGGCTAGCCAGCCCGGCCAGCTTCGCCTCCGGCACCGCCATGTCCTATGCCGGCATCAAGAACACGCAAACCCGCGCCGATGTGATCGCTTATCTGCGCACGCTGGCCGCGGCACCTCTGCCGCTGCCGAGCCCGGCGGAGGTGCAGGCGGCAAGTGCGGCAACCGCCGCCCCCGCCTCGGCCACCACGGGAACCGGCGGCGCCCCTGCCTCGCCCAGCATCAACACGCTGTTCGCCACCGTTAACCTCGCCAAGGGCCAGGCTCTGGTGCAGGAGCAATGCGCCGCCTGCCACACGCTCACCAAAGGCGGGGCCGCCGTCGTCGGCCCTAATCTTTACGGCATCATGGGCGCAAAAATGTTCGCCCATCCCGGGTTCAATTACTCCGCGGCGGTGAAACCCAAGGCCGGCGGCAACTGGACCGCGGAGACAATGAGCGACTGGCTGCAGAGCCCGATGACCTTTGCACCCGGCACAATGATGGCCTATCCGGGCATCAAGAACGACCAGACGAGGGCAGATGTGATCGCTTACCTGAACAAGAACTCCAACTCCCCGATCAAGCTCCCCGGCCAATGACCAGCGCCTGGATCGAGGGGGTCGAGGCGGCGCTGGATGCCGCCGGCGATGTGATCCGCCCCTATTTCCGTGCCGGCGTCACCGCCGAGCAGAAGACCGACGAGAGCCCGGTCACCATCGCCGACCGGCGCGCCGAGGAAACGCTGCGCGACGTTCTCGCCCAGCGCTTCCCCGATTACGGCATCCTCGGCGAGGAACTGCCGCCTCATAACCAAAACGCGCGCCGCGTCTGGGTGATCGACCCGATCGATGGCACCCGCGCCTTCATCACCGGCCGGCCGAGCTTCTGCACCCTGGTCGGGCTGCTGAAGGACGGCGTGCCGGTGTTCGGCGCCATCGACCAACCGGTGACCGGCGAGCGCTGGCTCGGCGGCAGCGGCCTCGCCCGCTTTCGCGGCCCGTTCGGCGGCCGCATGGGCACGAGGCCCGGCACCGACATCGCCCAGGCGGAGCTCTCCTCCACCTCGCCGGAAATGTTCGGCACCCATCTGCCGCGCATCGACCGCCTCAAATCCCTCTGCCGCCGCATCTACTGGGGCGGCGATGCCTATGCCTACGGGCTGCTGGCGCTGGGGCAGATCGACATCGTCGTCGAATGCAACCTCAAACCCTGGGACTGGGCAGCACTCACCCCGGTGATCCAGGCGGCAGGCGGCGTGGTCACCGACTGGGCGGGCGAAAAACTGCATCTGGGCAGCGATGGCTCCGTGCTGGCCGCGGCCAATCCGGCACTGCACGAAGCCGCGGTCGCGGCGCTGCGTTTGGGATAGGGAAGCAGCCGCTTTTTTGAAAAAAAGCGGCGCAAAAAACTTTTGGCTGGGCCGGGCCTGTGACGTTGAAACCAGAACGGCCCAGATTACAAAAGTTTTTTTGCTTCTTTTTGTTCACAAAAAGAAGCCTCCCTCTTCAACTTAAGCCCTGATCATTCGTTACAGGATCAAACATTCCCGTCTTGATCCCGGCCGGCTGCTCGCCTAACTCATCCGCCTGAATTTTGGCTCAACGAGGATCGCATGTCCGAAATCAACACCGCTGAAGAGACCCGCCCATTCGGCACCGAGGTCGGCCGCCTGCTCGACCTGGTGGTGCATTCGCTCTATTCCGACCGTGAGATTTTTCTGCGCGAGCTGGTCGCGAACGCCGCCGACGCCACCGACAAGCGCCGCTTCCTCGCTTTGTCCGACGAGACGCTGGCCCTGCCTGAAAATCCGGCCGTGCGCGTCGCCATGGACACCCAGGCCCGCACCATCACCATCACCGATCATGGCATCGGCATGAGCCGGGAGGAGCTGGCGGAAAATCTCGGCACCATCGCCCGCTCCGGCACCTCCGCCTTCACCGCCTCCCTCGCCGCGCAAAAGCCCGAGGACCGGCCGAGCCTGATCGGCCAGTTCGGCGTCGGCTTCTATTCCGCCTTCATGGTGGCGGATAAAGTGGAGGTGATCTCCCGCAAGGCCGGCGCTGCGGAGGCCTGGGAATGGGTATCCGAGGGAGCCGGCGTCTATACGCTCAAACCCGCCGCCCGCGAGGAGGCCGGCACCTCCATCATCCTGCACATGAAGCAGGACGCCGACGAGTTCCTGGAGCCGCTTCGGCTGAAGACCATCATCCGCAAATGGGCCGACCATGTCGCGTTGCCTATCGAGCTGGAAGAGGACGGCAAATTCGCCGCCGTGACCGAGGGCGCCGCACTCTGGCGCCGGTCGAAATCGGAGATCTCCGAGCAGGACTATGCGAGCTTCTACCGCCATCTCGGCCATGCCTTCGACGAACCCTGGGCGACGATCCATTGGCGCGCCGAGGGCACGCTGGAATTTTCCGCCCTGCTGTTCGTGCCCTCCTCCAAGCCGTTCATGCCGGTCGAGGAGCACCGCGAGTCCAAGGTGCGCCTGCATGTGAAGCGCATGTTTATCACCGACGACGCCAAGCTGCTGCCGTCCTGGCTCTCCTTCGTCACCGGCGTGGTGGACACCGAGGACCTGCCGCTCAACGTCTCGCGCGAGATCCTGCAGAGCACCCCGGTGCTGGACCGCATCCGCAAGGCGCTGGTCAACCGCGTGCTGACCGAGCTGAAATCCAAGGCCAAGGACGCCGAGGCGTTCAAGCCGTTCCTGGGGAATTTCGGCAATGTGCTGAAAGAAGGGCTGTACGACGATACCGGCCATGCCGCCGAGATCGCCGGGCTGCTGCGCTTTGCCTCCACCAAGGAGGACTCCACCACGCTGGACGAGTACATCGCCCGAATGCCGGAAGGCCAGAGCGACCTCTACTACCTCGCCGGCGACGACGCGGCGGCGCTGAAAACCTCGCCGCAGCTCGAAGGCTTCGCCGAAAAGGGCTTCGAGGTGCTGCTGTTCGCCGACCCGATCGACGCGTTCTGGCCGACCCGGACCGACAGCTACAAGGAGAAAAAATTCAAGAGCGTGTCACAGGCAGGCAGCCTGTTCGCGCCGGCGGAAGCCTCCGAGACGATGGCCGCGATCTGCAGCGCGCTGAAGACGGCGCTGGGCGACAAGGTCTCCGACGTGACCGCCTCGACCCGGCTGAAGGACAGCCCGGCCATGCTGGTCGCCGGCGAAATGGGGCCGGACCTGGCGATGCAACGCCTGCTGCGCCGCGCCGGCCGCCCGGTCTTCGGCCTGCCGCCGAAGCTGGAGATCAACCCGGAGCACAGGCTGATCCAGGCCCTGGCCGGCAAGGACGAGCTGGTGGAGGAAGCGGGCCTGCTGTTCGACCTGGCCCGGCTGCAGGAAGGCGACCTGCCGGAAAACCCCGCCGCCTTCGTGCGGCAGATCGCAGCAGGACTCGTCAAAGCCGGCGGCTGAACAAGCAAAGGCGGTCCGGTTCCGGGCCGCCTTTGCTTTTAGAAGAAGGCTTCTTTTTGTGAACAAAAAGAAGTTTTTTGGTCCTCTGGGCCGCGGGTGTTTCAGTGCCACAGTCCCATAGGCGCAAAAGTTTTTTGCGCCGCTTTTTTCAAAAAGTGGCCGCTTCCTTGCCTCGGCCTAAGCCTATCAGGCCCTAGTGGTGGGTCGTCGCGGCACCCGTCAACGCACCGGCGCCGGCGCCGATCAGCGCGCCCGTGCCGGCGCCCAGACCAGTTGCCCCACCGATGATCGCACCGCCACCGGCGCCGATCAGGCCGCCAGAGACCGCACGTGAGCCGGTCGTGTTCCCGCATCCGGCCAGCGCCATGATCGACACCGCCAGAACTCCCCCCATCGTCAGCTTTCGCAACATAACGAAACCTCTTTTGGTTGATGTGGTTTATCTTATGTTTCCACCGCCGGGGGAAAATTCAACCCCGATCGCCGCCGGAGCCGCCCCAGTGTCACGTCACGGGACTTCCTCACCATCCCGGCGATGGGCATAAGCTGCTTCCAAACGGTTCGGGGCCTTGCCGCGCGCCCCCCCTTGGCTGTAATCCCTGGCCCGGGTGGCGTGGACCGCGCTTTGTGACTTTTTTTGCCGCGGCGCGAAAGAAAGGGTTTTGATGTTTTCCAAACTTCTCGGCCTCATGTCGGCCGACATGGCGATCGATCTCGGCACCGCCAACACGCTGGTTTACGTGAAGGGCCGCGGCATCGTGCTGGCCGAACCCTCGGTGGTGGCGATCGCCGATGTGAAGGGCCGCAAGCAGGTGCTGGCGGTAGGCGAGGAGGCCAAGCAGATGCTGGGCCGTACGCCGGGAAACATCTCCGCCATCCGCCCGCTGCGCGACGGCGTGATCGCCGATTTCGAGGTCGCGGAGGAAATGATCAAGCATTTCATCCGCAAGGTGCATAACCGCCGCGGCTACGCCTCGCCGCTGATCATCATCTGCGTCCCCTCCGGTTCCACCGCGGTCGAGCGCCGCGCCATCCAGGAATCCGCGGAATCCGCCGGGGCCCGCAAAGTGCTGCTGATCGAGGAGCCGATGGCCGCGGCGATCGGCGCCAGCCTGCCGGTGACCGAACCCTCCGGCTCCATGGTCGTGGATATCGGCGGGGGCACCACCGAGGTGGCCGTGATCTCGCTCGGCGGCATCGTCTATTCCCGCTCGGTGCGCGTCGGCGGCGACAAGATGGACGAGGCGATCATTTCCTATATCCGCCGCACTTTCAATTTGCTGATCGGCGAGAGCTCGGCCGAGCGCATCAAGATGGATATCGGCGCCGCCTGGATGGACCGCGCCGATGAGGGCCCGTCCCGCTTCGTCAAGGGCCGCGACCTGATCAACGGCGTGCCGCGCGAAGTGACCGTGTCGCAACGCCAGATCGCCGACAGCCTGGCCGAACCGGTCGGGCAGATCGTCGAGGCGGTGAAAGTGGCGTTGGAGAACTGCCCGCCAGAACTCGCCGCCGACATCGTCGACAAGGGCATCATGCTCACCGGCGGCGGCGCGCTGCTGCACCGGCTGGACGAGGTGCTCCGCGTGTCCACCGGCCTGCCAGTGATGGTAGCGGAAAACCCGCTGCAATGCGTGGCGCTCGGCACCGGCCGCGCACTCGAGGAAATGAAGCGCCTGCGTACCGTACTGTCCTCGATGTACTGAGAATACTTAGTCGAAGCAGGAAAGAAGCCGCTTTTAAAAAAGCGGCGCAAAATTTTTTGTTCCTTTGGTCCCGTGGTGTTGAGACCAGCACGGCCCAATTAAAAAAAGTTTTTTTGCTTCTTTTTGTTCACAAAAAGAAGCCTTCCTCTTCACTCAATAAAAAAGCCGGGCTCGCGCCCGGCTTTTTCTGTTTCAAACCCGATCGGCTTAGATATGCCCGGTGACCGCGTGCGGCACGTAGGCAGCCTCGAGGGTGGCGATTTCCTTATCCGTCAGCTTCAGCTGCAGTGCGGCGACCGCATCGGTCAGGTGGTGCGGCTTGGAGGCGCCGACGATCGGCGAGGTGATGCCCGGTTTCTGCGCGACCCAGGCGAGCGCCACCTGCGCCCGCGACACGCCGCGCGCCTGCGCCACCGCGGCGACACTCTCCACCACCTTGCGGTCGGCATCCCCAGTGCCGGCATACAGCGTCTTGCCGTATTCATCGGTCTCGGTCCGCGCCGTGGATTCGTCCCAGTCGCGGGTCAGGCGGCCGCGCGCCATCGGGCTCCAGGGGATCACCGCCACGCCCATATCCCGGCAAAGCGGGATCATCTCGCGCTCCTCCTCGCGGTACAGCAGGTTCACGTAGTTCTGCATGGAGACGAACTCGGTCCAGCCGTTCATCCGGGCGATGTAGTTGGCCTTGGCGAACTGCCAAGCATGCATCGAGGAGGCGCCGATATAGCGGGCCTTGCCGGCCTTCACCACGTCGTGCAGCGCTTCCATCGTCTCTTCGATCGGGGTTTCGTAGTCCCAGCGATGGGTCTGGTAGAGGTCGACATAGTCGGTGCCGAGGCGGCGCAGGCTGTGGTCGATCTCGGTGAAGATCGCGCGGCGCGACAGGCCGGCGCCGTTCGGGCCGGGGCGCATGCGGTTGAACACCTTGGTCGCGATCACGACCTCGTCGCGGGTGGAAAAATCCTTCAGCGCACGGCCGACGATCTCTTCCGAGGTGCCATCGGAATACACATTCGCGGTGTCAAAAAAATTGATACCGAGTTCAAGCGCTTGGCGGATCAGCGGCCGCGAGGCCTCCTCCGGCATGGTCCAGGGATGGCCGCCGCGATCCGGCGTGCCATAGGTCATGCAGCCCAGCGTGATGCGCGACACCTGCAGGCCGGTGCGGCCAAGTCTTACATATTCCATCGAGTGATCTCCTCTAAATCATACAGGAAGTGGCCGCTTTTTAAAAAAAGCGGCGCAAAAACTTTTACGCCTTTAGGACTGAGGCGCTGAAACCAGCACGGCCCAGTGTAAGACAAGTTTTTTGCTTCTTTTTTTCAAAAAAGAAGCGCTTCCTTCCCGTCCCCTACGGCGCCGCCAGCGGGTTCGCGGCGGCATAGCTGAGCTCGGCCGGCGTCATCTCGAAGCCCACCAGCACCTGCACATTCTGGCTGCTGCCCACATTGCCCAGCTCCACCGTTACCGGCTTGCTGGTCGCCTGCGCCGTGCTGGCATTACCATTGAAGTCCAGCTTGATCGTGTAATCGGCCTTGGAGATGATGTGATCGCCCCGGGCCAGCGCCACGAAATAGGGTAGAACCAGCGTCTTGCCTTCGTTCGCCGGGCCGTTGCTGGCGGCGAAACCGGCGCGGAAGGTCACGCGCAGCACATGGTCCTGTTTCATCGGCTGGCAGGCACCGGCGACCCCGGTAATCTGCGCGGTGGTGATCTGCGCCGCCACATCCGAGCGCCCGGGCAGAAAGGTCGTCAGCGTGGAGGCCTGGCTCAGCACCGCCACTTGCGGGCAGAACATCGGCGGCGCGGCATCATCGGCGCAACCGGCCAGGGCAACGAAAAACAGCGGTGCGGTCCAGGAGCAAATCTGACGTTTCATGGGGGCTCCCTTGCCAGAATTTTTCGGCGCGGTCATCTACCCGTATGGCGGTTTATACTGAAGTGACGGACGAAGCCCTCGCGGCGTTTCTGGCCGACTATGATATCGGCGGGATGGTCGCGTTCCGCGGCATTGCCGAGGGCGTGGAGAACAGCAATTACGCGCTGAAGACCACGCAGGGCGATTTTATTCTCACCCTGTACGAGAAGCGGGTGAACACCGCCGACCTGCCCTGGTTTCTCGGGCTGATGGAGCATCTGGCCGCTGGCGGCCTGCCCTGCCCGCTCCCGGTACGCGCCCGGGACGGCAAAAACCTCAACCCGCTGGCCGGGCGCGTCGCCGCGATCACCACCTTCCTGCCCGGCGTCTGGCCGCGCCGGGTCGTGACCGAGCATTGCGAACCGCTCGGCGCCGCACTGGCGCAGCTGCATCTGGCCGGCCAGGATTTCGCGCCGCGCCGCGCCAACGCGCTGGGGCCCGATTCCTGGCAGCCGCTGCTGGAGAAATCCCTGGCGCATGCCGACGACGTGCAGGCCGGGCTCGGCGACGAGCTGGCCGCCTCACTCACGCGCATCACCGCCGCCTGGCCGCAGAACCTGCCGGTCGGGCATATCCATGCCGACCTGTTCCCCGATAATGTGTTTTTCCTGAACGGAAAAATCTCCGGGTTGATCGACTTCTATTTCGCCGCGACCGATATCTACGCCTATGACATCGCAATCTGCCTGAACGCCTGGTGCTTCGAGCGCGATTTTAGCTTCAACATCACCAAATCCCGCGCCTTGCTGCGCGGCTACATGGCGCACCGGAAACTCAGCGAGACCGAATGCGCGGCGCTGCCGGTGCTGGCCCAGGGGGCTGCCATGCGCTTTCTGCTGACCCGGCTCTATGACTGGCTGCACACGCCGCCCGGCGCGCTGGTGACGCCGAAAGACCCGCTGGATTATTACCGCCGCCTGCGTTTCCACAACACCGCCCGGGATGCCTCCGCCTATGGACTCTGAAACCAACGCCGAAACCGGCGGCGACAACATCGTCGAGATCTGGACCGATGGCGGCTGCAAGCCCAATCCCGGCCCCGGCGGCTGGGCGGCGATCCTGAAATTCCGCGGCACGCTGAAGGAATTGTCCGGTGCGGAGGCGGAGACCACCAATAACCGCATGGAGCTGACCGCCGCCGCCGAGGCGCTGACGGCGCTCACCCGTCCCTGCACCATCATCCTGCACACCGACAGCGAATATCTGCGCAACGGCATCACCCGCTGGCATACCGGTTGGGTGCGCAAAAATTGGCGCAACGCCGCCGGCGATCCGGTCAAGAACATGGACCTGTGGAAGCGCATCCTGGACGCGGCGGGCCAGCACCGCATTGATTGGCGCTGGGTGCGGGGACATTCGGGGAACCCGATGAACGAACGGGCCGATCAATTGGCAACCGCCGCGCGGGAGAAGTTGCTGGCGGGCTGAACGCAGCAAAAGTAGCCGCTTTTTTGAAAAAAAGCGGCGTAAAAAACTTTTTAGTTGGGCTGGGCCGGTGGCAGCGAAACCAGCACGGCCCAGGAGCGAAAGAGTTTTTTGCTTCTTTTTTTCAAAAAAGAAGCCTTCCTCCTCGCTTCAATCTGAGCGGCTGCTTCAAGCCGGCGTAAAGGTCAGCGCCAGCCCGTCCATGCAATAGCGCAGCCCGGTCGGCGGCGGCCCGTCATCGAACACATGGCCAAGATGCCCGCCGCAGCGCCGGCAATGCACCTCGGTGCGGTCCATGCCGAGGGATGAGTCATCCGCGGTCAGCACCGCATGCGGCAAGGGCGCCCAGAAACTCGGCCAGCCGGTGCCGCTGTCGTATTTGTTGGCGGAGGAGAATAGCGGCAGGGCGCAGCCGGCGCAGTTGAACGTGCCTTTGCGGTGCTCGTTCAGCAGCGGGCTGGAAAACGGCGGTTCGGTGCGTTGCTGGCGCAGGATGTTATATTGCGCCGGGGTCAGGCGCTGCCGCCACTCCGCATCGGTATAGCTGACCTCGTAGACCGGCTGCGCCGCCACGGCGGGCCAGCCCACGCCCCTTGCCACCAACAGCCCCGCCACTCCGGTGCCCATCAGGATAATTTTGCGCCGTGTGATCATGACGACCTCCGAGAAGCTTTTCGCACCGGCGGCGGGAGCGGAAAAATCAGTTTTCGGCGAGCCGGCGCAACAATCCGTGTAGCGCCTCGGACGTGGTCACCGGCAGGGCGCAACTGCCGCCTTGGCACACGAACGCTGCTGCCAGGTCAGTAGGTTTGCCTTCAGCCGGATGGCCGGGGGGCAGCGCCTGGCCGGAAGTCCGCAGCACCACGACGGCCGGGTCGGCGGCGCCAAGTGCGGTTTTGGCCAAGCCGGCATCGCCGCCGGTCACCACCACGCAGGCGGCGTTCTCCAGCATGTCCGTGGCGGCGAGCAGCACCGGCCCGGCGGCCAGCATGTCCGCCCTGCCGCCGAAGGCGGCCAGCACCGCATCCGCCTTGGCGCGGTAGGCGGCATCCCCGGTGAGGTGGTAGAGCCGCGCGTAATTTTCCGCCATCAAGCCTATGCCGGAAGGGGTCGGGCCATCGGTGATGTTGCGGGATTTCGGCCCCGGCACGTCCGCCGCATCGTCCGCCACCATGAAGAACGCCCCAGCGCCGTCGGCAAAATGCGTCTCTGCGCCGCGCAGAATCCGCAGCGCCTGGTCCAGCCGCGCGGTGTCGCCGGTATGTTCGTGCAACGCGAGCCCGGCGCGGATCATCGCCGCCTGGTCCTCCAGCAGCCCGGCGGCGGAAATTTTGCCGGCGCGGTAGGCATGGGCGATGCGGCCATCCGCCGCGCCCAGTTTCGCCAGCAGGAAGTCGAAATTTTGCGCCGCCCGCTCCAGCCAGGACGGCTCTTCAAAAACCACCGCGGCGCGTGCCAGAGCGGCGATGGTCAAGGCGTTCCAGTCGGCCAGAATCTTGTCGTCGCGGCCGGGGCGGATGCGTGTGCTGCGCCGGGCCAAAAGCTTGCTCCGCGCCGCGGCGAGGCGCGCCTCGGTCTCGGCATCGGCAAGCGGGGTCTTGCGCTCCAGGATGATGCGCTCCTCCCAATTGCCATGTTCGGGCAGGTCGTAATGGCGGCCAAAAATTTCCGCCTCCGCGCCCAGAACCTCGGCAATTTCGGTTGCCTCCCAGACGTAGAATTTCCCTTCCACGCCCTCGCTGTCGGCATCTTCCGAGGCGGCGAAGGCGCCCTCCTCGCGCATGTCCCGCACCAGCCAGCCCACCGTCTCCCGCGCCCGCGCGGCGTAGAGCGGATTCTTTGTCCGCGCATGGACCAAGGCCAGCAGATCGAGGATCAGCGCGTTGTCGTAGAGCATCTTCTCGAAATGCGGGATCAGCCAATTCTCATCCGTCGCATAGCGCGCGTAGCCGCCGCCGAGATGATCATAGATGCCGCCCTGGCTCATCCGTGTCAGCAGCAGGTCCACCGCATCCGCCGCCCGCATGTCGCCGCTGCGGAACGCCTCCTGCCACAGCAAGCGGAAGCTCGGCGCGTTGGGGAATTTCGGCGCGCCGTTGAAACCGCCGCGCGTCCAGTCGATGCCGCGCAGCAACCGCTCGCGGATCTCGTCCAACACTTGCGGCCCAGGTGCGGCACCCGGCCGTGTCGCCGCATTGGCGGCCAGCGCTTTGGTCATCGAGGCGACCGTGCTGTCGATACGGGCGCGGTCGGTCTCCCACGCTTTCGCCAATGCCTGCAGCACCTGGGGGAAACTCGGCCGGCCGAAACGCGGCGTGGGCGGGAAATACGTGCCGCCCCAGAACGGCGCGCCGTCCGGGGTGAGGAACATGGTCAACGGCCAGCCGCCCTGCTCACCCATCGCGTGCAGCGCCATCATGTAGATCTGGTCGATATCCGGCCGCTCCTCACGGTCGACCTTGATGTTCACGTAATGCGCGTTCATCAGCGCGGCGACGCGCTCATCCTCGAAACTCTCATGCGCCATCACATGGCACCAATGGCAGGCGGCATAGCCGATGGAGAGCAGGATCGGCATGTTGCGCGCCTTCGCCTCCGCCAGGGCCGCCGCCCCCCAGACCTGCCAATGCACCGGGTTGTCCTTGTGCTGCAGCAAATATGGCGAGGACGCCTCGTTCAACATGTTCGGCATTTGTGGCTTCCCGCTGATGATAATCAGCCCTTAGAGCGTGATAGGCTTGAACAGAAACAGGCAAGCAGCCGCTTTTTGAAAAAAGCGGCGCAAAAACTTTTGCAAAACCGGGACTGTGGCGTTGAAACGCGCACGGCCCAGTTAACAAAAATTTTTTACTTCTCTTCGCTTCAGCATGATTTGCCTTAAATAGGGCCGCGTTCTTGGAGTAACAGCTTTGGGTAACAGACTGCCAACCGATCCCCCGCCCTATTTTTCCACCCATGTCTTCGTCTGCGGCAACCGCCGCCCGGAAGGCCATGAGCGCGGCTGCTGCGCCTCGAAAGGCTCTGAAAAAATCCGCGACTATATGAAGGCACGGGTGAAGGAACTGGGCATCCAGAATGTGCGGGTGAACCAAGCCGGCTGCCTGGACCGCTGCGAGCTCGGCCCCTGCGCCGTGGTGTACCCGGAAGGCGTGTGGTACCGGCTCGAACTCCTTCGCGGCGGTGGACGAGGTGCTGCAAAAACATCTGCAGGAAGGCGGCCGCGCGGCGGAATTGCTGCTGGGCTAGGCAGAGCACGGAAAGGGCTACTTTTTGTGAACAAAAAGTAGCAAAAAACTTTTTTAAACTGGGCCGTTCTGGTTTCGCTGCCTTCGGCCCAAACGAGCAAAAGTTTTTGCGCCGCTTTTTTCAAAAAGCGGCTACTTTCTGCCCCTTGGCGGGACGGCGCGTTACGATAAAGTACTGCCATGCAAAACAAATTCTCCTTCGCCCAGGTCGATGTGTTCACCGCCGTGCCCTATAAGGGCAACCCGCTGGCCGTGGTGCTGGGCGCGGATGCGCTGAGCACGGCGCAGATGGCGGCCTTCGCGAACTGGACCAATCTCAGCGAGACGGCCTTCCTGCTCCGGCCGACCGATCCCGCCGCCGATTACCGGGTGCGGATTTTTACCCCCTCCAGCGAGCTGCCTTTCGCCGGCCACCCCACGCTCGGCGCCTGCCATGCCTGGCTTACCGCCGGCGGCAAACCGAAAAGCGAGGAGATCGTACAGCAATGCGAGATCGGGCTGGTGCGCATCCGCCGCCAGGACGGCCGCCTGGCCTTCGCCGCCCCGCCCGCGATACCTGAGGAGGTGGATGCGCAGACCCTGGCACAGATCGCCGCAGTGCTGCGCGTGGCCCCCTCCTCGATCGTCGCCGCGCAGCGGCTAAGCCGCAAGCCGAGCTGGATCGCGGCGCTCTTCAGCAGCCGGGAGGAGGTTCTGGCGCTGCAGCCCGATTACGCGCTGATGGCGGATATGGATCTCGGTGTGGTCGCCCCGGCCGAGGGGCAAGACTTCGATTTCGAGGTGCGCGGCTTCGCGCCCGAGCTTGGCCTCCACGAAGACCCGGTGACGGGCAGCCTGAATGCCGGGCTGGCGCGCTGGCTGATCGGCTCGGGACGGGCACCGTCGCGTTATACCGCCGCGCAGGGCACGGTCATCGGCCGCGACGGGCGTGTCTATCTGGAGCAGGACGGCGCGGATTTCTGGGTGGGCGGGGATTGCGTAACCTGCATCACCGGCGACGTGGTGATTTGACGCCGGACCTCTTTCCGGAGGTTTTCGAAGGGCTGACCCGCCTGCCCGGCTTTGCGGCCAAATCCGCCACGGAACTGTTTGCCTCGGTGCAAGCCATCGCCGAGGCGGCTCCGTTCCGGCAGATGGTCACGCCCTGGGGCAAGAAGATGTCGGTCGGCATGACCAATTGCGGCGCGGCCGGCTGGGTGACCGACCGGCACGGCTACCGCTACACCGCAACCGACCCGGAAACCGGCGAGCCCTGGCCGGAAATGCCCGAAATGTTCCGGACCCTGGCAACCTCGGCCGCGACAGCGGGGGGCTTCAAAAATTTCATCCCCGATGCCTGCCTGATCAACCGCTACCTCCCCGGCGGGCGGATGAGCCTGCACCAGGACCGCAACGAGCTGGATTTCGGCGCGCCGATCGTCTCGGTCTCGCTGGGGCTTGCCGCCATGTTCCTCTGGGGCGGCGAGACACGCACGGCGAAAACCAGCCGTATCCTGCTGGAAAGCGGCGACGTGCTGGTCTGGGGCGGCCCGGCGCGGCTGAATTTTCACGGCATCCTGCCGCTGGCGGATGGCGAACACCCCCTCACCGGCCGGGCGCGAATCAATTTGACGTTCAGGAAGGCGCTTTAGCCCATCTTTGACATGATTCCGGTCATTTTGGAGGATTTTGGCCTGTTCCCGACGAAGAAATGGCGGAAATTCGCCATTTCTTCTGCGGCTGATTTTTGTAGTGCCATAATATTTAGTTTTTAGTCGATTTTGGTTGATTTTTGCCGATTTCAGAGCGCAGTGTTGCCCCATGTTCATTCGGCGCACCAAGACCCGTAACGGCAAGACCGGAGAAGAATATTTTACCTTTCGGTTGGTGGAGACGGCCCGCATCGGCGGAGCCGTGCGGCAGCACACGGTTTTGAATTTGGGGGCACATTTCGATCTGCCGCAGGCCGAATGGACGGCCCTGGCGGTGCGGATCGAGGATGTGTTGCGCGCTCAGGCATCGCTGGTCACCCCCAGTCCGGCCATCGAAGAGTTGGCCCAACGCTACGCGGCGAGGATCGTCGCCCGCCCCGGAGACCAAGCGGCGGCCGGGGATGGGCGTCCGGCCGCGGCGGATCGGTTTCACGACGTTGATCTCGATACATTGGAGCTCATCCGGCCCCGCCATGTCGGCGTGGAGCATGCGGCGCTGACAACGTTGCGGCGTCTCGGCATCGACGACAAACTGCGTGGGCTCGGCTTCAACAAGCCGCAGATCGCCGCGGCAGTGGGGAACATCATCGGCCGTATGGCTGTTCCGGCCAGCGAGCTGGCGACTCATGACTGGTTGCAACACCGCACGGCCCTGGGGGAGTTGATCGATTACGACTATGAGGGGATGGACCTGCAACAGTTGTATCGCAGTGCCGACACTCTTCTAAAACATCGCGATGCTCTCGAGGCCCATATCTTCGGGGCCACGAAATCCCTGTTCGATTTGAGCGAGACGATCACGCTCTATGATCTGACGAACACCTATTTCGAAGGAAGCGCCGCCGGCATCGGCAAGGCAAAACGCGGCCGATCCAAGGAAAAACGCAGCGATTGTCCGTTGGTGACCATGGGATTGGTGCTCGACGTCAGCGGCTTTCCCAAACGCAGCCGCGTCTTCGCCGGCAATGCCGGCGAGGCCGGCACACTGCAAGAAATGCTGGCGGAACTGGCCGCACCGAGCGGCGCTACGGTGGTGATGGATGCCGGCATCGCCAGCGAGGCCAATCTCACCTGGCTGACTGAGCAGGGCTATCGCTATGTCGTGGTCAGTCGCAAGCAGACGCGGATCTTCGATCCCGAGAAGGCGATCGAGGTTCCGACCGCCAGAGGCCAGTCGGTACAGGTTCAGAGGGTTCAAGAGGCCGGCCGCAATGAAGTACTGCTCTACTGCTATTCACCGGCACGCGCCGAAAAGGACCGGGCGATCGACACCAAAAAGGCCGACTTCTTCGAGGCAGAGCTGACAAAACTGGCCGCCGGCCTGACGAAGCCCCGCGCCATCAAAGATCCGGGCAAGATCCGCGAACGTATCGGCCGCGCCAAGGAAAAGTACGCCCGCGCCGCCCAGCATTACACCATCGAGCTGACGCTGGACTAAGCCTGCAAGACCGTTACCGCCATCACCTGGAAAAAGGCGCCGAAGGCCAACTCTTCCATGGCCAATCCCGGCATCTATTGCCTGCGCACCACGCTGACCGAGCCGGACGACGCCACGCTATGGCGGATCTATTCCATGCTGACCAATCTGGAGGCGGTCTTCCGCTCGCTGAAAACCGACCTCGGCATGCGCCCCGTCTACCATCGCATCGAGCGCCGGGTGGAAGGCCACCTGTTCATCAGCCTGATCGCCTACTGCATCGTGCACACCATGCGCCTGCAGCTCAAGGCCCAGGGAATCAAAAACTCCTGGGATACCATCCGCGACACCCTGTCGAACCAGGTGCGCATCACCACCACCCTGCAATGCCGCGACGGACGGACCGTTCATGTCCGCAAGGCTAGCCGCCCAGAACCCCATCAACAGGAAATCTACGCCGCACTCGACCTCTCACCCAATCCGGGCGGCACCCAGCGCACCATCGTTTGATCTGCTGCCCCACAGACCGTGAATAAAAGTAGTGCCATACGAGAGCAGAAAAATAACCCATCTATATGATACAAAACAACTTTTGTGAAAAACATGTCAAAGATGGGTTAGGGAGCAGCGCTTCTTTTTTGAAAAAAAGAAGCAAAAAACTTTTATTAAACTGGGCCGTGCTGGTTTCAGCGCCCCTGTCCCAGTTTAACAAAAGTTTTTGCGCCGCTTTTTTTAAAAAGCGGCTGCTTTCTTGCTTCAACTCAGGCGCCGCTCGCTGGCTGCTGCTGGGTGATGCAGTGAATATTCCCGCCGCCCAGCAGAATTTCGCGCGCCGGCACCATGACGACCTGCCGGTCGGGGAATAGTCTTTGCAGCACCGCCTGCGCCGGTTCGTCGGTCGGCACGCCGAAGCAGGGCGCGATGATGGCGCCGTTGGCGATGTAGAAATTCACGTAGGAGGCGGCGAGACGCTCGCCCGCCGCCCGGTTCATACCGTTGGCGCCGTGGTCGATGCCGGCGGCTTCCGCCTCGGTGAAGTACATCGGCGTCGGCATGGGGATACGCTCGACGGCGATGCTGCGGCCTTGCGCGTCACGCGCCGCCAGCAGCCGTGCCTCGGCATCGCGCGAGACCTGGTAATGCGGGTCGTTCTCATCGTCGCACCAAGTCAGCAGCACGGTGCCGGGGCGCACGAAACAGGCGAGGTTGTCGACATGCCCGCCGGTCTCATCGAACGGCACGCCGGCGCCGAGCCAGATGATTTTTTGCGCGCCGAGATAACCGCGCAGCAGCGCCTCCATCTCACCGCGCGTGGCGCCAGAATTGCGGTTGTCGTCCAGCAGGCAGGATTCGGTAACCAGCACCGTGCCCTCGCCGTCGCCATGCAGGGCCCCGCCCTCCAGAACTTTTGGTGCGCGGAAACGCTTTGCCCGCTCGATTTCCAGCACCTTCGCGGCGATCTGGTCGTCCAGGTCCCAGGGGAAATACAACCCTCCGCCGAGGCCGCCCCAGGCGTTGAAAACCCAGTCCACCCCGGCGAGTTCACCCGCCGGGTTGAGCAAAAAGCTGGGGCCGACATCGCGCGCCCAGGCATCGTTGCTGCTGGCCTCCACCACGCGCACGCCCAGCGGCAGCAGGGCGCGGGCATTGGTGAATTGTTTCGCGCTGACCAGCATCGTCACCGGCTCGAACCGGGCGATGGCGGCGGCGACCGCGGCAAAGGCGGCTTGCGCCGGCTTGGCGCCGAGGCGCCAATTATCCGGCCGCTCCGGCCAGATCATCCAGCACCCCGCATGCGGCGCCCATTCCGCCGGCATCGCGAATTTCTGCTCCGCCGGCGTGGCGCCTGCTATCGGCACGTCAGCCCGGGCGTCCATGGCGGCCATCCAGGGTCAGCAGCGGCTCGTATAATTCCGGGCGGCGGTCGCGGAACACGCCCCAGGAGGCGCGCATCTGCGCGATCGCGTCGAGGTCGAAGCTGGCGGTCAGCACCGCCTCCTCAGCGCGCCCGGCTTCCGCCACTTTCGCGCCAGTCGGATCGGCGATGAAGGAGGAGCCGTAGAAGGTGAGCGCGGTGCCGTGCGCCCCCCGCTCGGTGCCGATGCGGTTGGAGCTGACCAGCGGCATGACGTTGGACGCCGCATGGCCCTGCATCGCCCGCTGCCAATGATCGCGGGAGTCGAGTGCTGGGTCCTGCGGCTCGGAGCCGATGGCGGTGGGGTAGAACAGCAGCTCCGCGCCCATCAGCGCCATGACGCGCGCGGATTCAGGAAACCACTGGTCCCAGCAGATGCCCACACCGATGCGGCCGAACGCCGTGTCCCACACTTTAAAACCCGTATCGCCGGGCGAGAAATAAAATTTCTCGGTATAGCCCGGCCCGTCCGGGATATGCGATTTGCGGTAAAAGCCCAGTTTTTTGCCGTCGGCGTCGATGATGACGATGGTGTTGAAAAAGCTCTGCCCGGCGCGCTCGAACACCGAGACCGGCAGCACCACGCCAAGCTCCTTGGCCAGCGGGGCAAACCGCGCGATGGCGGCGTTCTCTTCCAGCGGCGTCGCCAGACCGAAATTTGCGTGGATCTGATCCTGGCAAAAATACGGGGTCTCGAACAATTCCTGCACCAGCACGATGTTCGCGCTTTGCTTTGCCGCCTGGCGGATCAGCCGCTCGGCGGTGGCGATGTTGGCTTGTTTATCGGTGCCACATTCCATCTGCGTGGCGGCAACGGTGACGTGTCTCATGCGTTTTGCAGATACGCGTCGTATTCGACCTCAGAGATGCGGCGGCGGAATTCGCCGCTCTCCTGCCGCTTGCAGGCGGTGAACACGCGCTGAATATCCTTTCCAAAAATCCGGGCGATCTGCGGCAGATCCGCAAAACGCTCTAGAGCACCGGACCGGGCGATCGGCAAGGGTTCAAACCGTTCCGGGCCAAGCCCGCTCTCGCTCCCCAGCGTTTCCAGCGCGATTTTGGCGGCAAGACCGGGATGGGTGAAGGCCATCATGCCGCCACCTCCGCCCGCACTTGCGCATAGGTCTGGTCGATGGATTTTTGCGCCAGCGCCACCAGCTGCTCGATTTCCGCCTCCGAGATCACCAGCGGCGGGGAGAACACCATCGTGTCGCGCACGGCGCGCATGATCAGCCCGTTTTCGATGCAAAAATCGCGGCAGATCGTGCCGACGCGGCCGCGTTTGCCGAAAAATTTCCGGTGCCGCTTATCGGCTGTCAGCTCGATGGCGCCGATCAGGCCAATACCGCGGATTTCGCCGACCATGGGATGCTCCCCAAGTGCCGCGCGCAGTTTGTCACGCAACACCTCGCCCATCTGCGCGGCGCGTTCCACCAGCCCTTCCCGCGCGATGATGTCCAGATTCGCCAGCGCCAGGGCGCAGGCGACCGGATGCCCGGAATAGGTGAAGCCATGATAGAACTCGCCTGTCTGGTTGATCAGCACCTCGGCGACCCCATCGCCGACCAGAACGGCGGAGAGCGGCAGGTAACCGGAGGTGAGCGCCTTGGCCACGGTGATGAGATCCGGGGTGATGCCAAAACGCTCGCTGCCGAACATTCTGCCGGTGCGGCCGAAACCACAGATCACCTCGTCGGCGATCAGCAGGATCTCATGCGTGCGGCAGATGCGGTTAACCTCCGGCCAATAGGTTTCCGGCGGGATGATCACGCCGCCAGCCCCTTGCAGCGGCTCGCCGATAAAGGCGGCGACGTTGTCCGGGCCCAGGGTAAGAATTTTCTCTTCTAACTGACGTGCCGCGTAACGGCCGAACTCCGCCTCCGGCATCTGCCCGCCATAGCCGTACCAGTAGGGCGGCAACACATGGGCAACATGCGGCAGGTCGCCGGCCTGGCGGTGCATGTCCACCATGCCGCCGGCCGCGGCGGCGAGCATGGTGGAACCGTGATAGCCATACTCCCGGCCAATGATGATTTTTTTCACCGGC
The DNA here is from genome assembly GCA_963780465.1 of uncultured Pseudomonadota bacterium. GTDB lineage: Bacteria > Pseudomonadota > Alphaproteobacteria > Acetobacterales > Acetobacteraceae > Acidocella. The sequence goes on along the minus strand of CAWACI010000002.1, from coordinate 369,425 downwards.
CGGCCGCGCGTCTGCCAGTAGACCCGGGCCATGCGCAGGGCCGTGTCCACCGCCTCGGAGCCGGAACAGGCGAAAAAGGCCTGGGCAAAGCCCGGCGGGGCCAGTTGCGCCAGACGCTGCGCCAATGCCGCGGCCGGCGGTGTCGTGGTTTTGAAGAAGGTGTTGTAATAAGGCAGATTTTCCATCTGCGCGGCGGCGGCCCGCACCAGCTCCTGCCGCCCATAGCCGACATTCACGCACCACAGCCCGGCCATGCCGTCGAGAATTTTTCGCCCCTCGGCATCGTGCAGGAAGACGCCCTCGGCATTGGTGATAACGCGCGTGCGGCCGGCATGCAGGGCCTTATGGTCGGTGAACGGATGCAGATGATGGGCGGTATCAATCCCCTCCCAATCCTGTGCGGCAAGCTTGTCCGGCATCATGTGACTCCCTTGATAAACGCGTTGGTCCGCAGAGCGGACGGAAACGTTTCAAGGCGTGGGCGGGCTGAAGCCGATACGCGCGCAGGCAACCGGCAGTTCTGCCTTATAATTGAATGCAGCAACCTTGGCATGACGCCACAATGAAAGACAAGCGGAATAAAAGCGCCGCAAGGAGCTGCGCGGGGGGCGGCCCCGCATCGGCACGGAAACTTGCCCTGGCGGACGTAGTTCGGCACACAGTCGGCCATGCCAGATCTTGACCAGTTACTGAATTCGCGCGGCACCTTCACGGAGCTTGGCGCCCATGTCGTCGCCGCCCGCTTCAACCGTGCCGGCTCCCATGCCGGTTTCGCGCTCGGCGATGGGAGCATTCGGCTGTTCGATTCCCAGGCCTGGACCACGGTTCCGGTGCATGACGGCGCGGTGCTGAGCCTGGCCGCGCATCCCGTTGCCGGCGGCTTCTGCTCCGGCGGCGATGACGGGCGGCTGATGGCGGTCGCCACCGATGGCAGCGTGAGCGAAATCGCCAAATTCGGCTCGAAATGGGTCGAGCATGTCGCGGCCTTCGCCGGCAAAACCCCGCTGATCGCCGCCGCCGCGGGCAAGAGTTTGCATCTGCTGAGCGGCGCCGGGGAGACATTGCGCACGCTGGCGCACCCCTCCACCGTCACCGGCATCGCCTTCGACGCCAAGGGCAAACGCGTCGCCGCCTCGCATTACAACGGTGCCTCGCTGTGGTTCACCTCCTCCTCGTCTGACCCGCGCAAGCTGGAATGGAAGGGCAGCCATACCGGCATCGTCCTGCACCCGGCCGGCGAGGCACTGGTGACCTCGATGCAGGAGAACGCGCTGCATGGCTGGACGCTGCCCGAGGGCAAGCACATGCGCATGGCCGGCTACCCGGCCAAGACCGAGTCCCTCGGCTTCACCCGCTCCGGCCGCTGGCTAGCCTCGGCGGGAGCGGAATCGATCGTGCTCTGGCCGTTTTTCGGCGGCGGGCCGATGGGCAAGCCGCCGATGGAACTCGGCACCGGAGACGGCATCGTCAAACGCCTGGCCACGCATCCGGAACACGAGGTGGTGGCCGCCGGGTTCGATACCGGGATGGTGATCATCGCCGACGTGCTGAAGGAACAGATTTTGCCGGTCTGCGGGCCGGGCCGCGGCGCCGTCACCGCCATGGAATGGGATCCGGCCGGGGCGCGGCTGGCCTTCGGCACCGAAACAGGCTTCGCCGCGATTGTGAATTTTTCGCGGTAAGTAAGCGGCCGCTTTTTTGGAAAAAAGCGGCGCAAAAAACTTTTTGCTTAACTGGGGCTGTGGCGTTGAAACCGGCACGGCCCAGGAGCAGAAGAGTTTTTTTGCTACTTTTTGTTCACAAAAAGTAGCCTTTCTCTTCGCTGAATGGCGCTTAGCGGCCGGTGGTCATCAGCACCACCGCCAGGGCGATGGCGATTCCCTGCAAGATCACCCTCCAGCGCATCAGCCGGTTGGAGGTGCGGGGGTTGCGGCTGAGATTGGCCATGCCCACGGCACCGACCAGCATCACCACGACCACCGCGATCATGTCGAGCGCCAGCAGGATGAACAGGATGGTTCTCATAATGGTCATCTAAGCAGGCGGGAGGGCGTTTGCCTATCGCCGTTCGGGTTGACTAACGGGGCAACATCCTTTGTGGGTGGAGCCATGCGTTTTGCCCTTTTTGCCTGCCTCCTCGTCTTTGGCCTCGGTCTCGGCAGCGCCTCGGCGCAGACGACCGCGACGCATCCCGCCCCCGTCGCCAGCGGCAAAGCTGCGCCAGCGCATCCAGCCAACAGCGCGATCATTCCCGGCTCGCCGCTCGCCGCCCTGACCGGCGCCGGGGCACAAGCCCATGCGGAGTCCGACCCCAACGCCCCTGCCCCGTTCGGAACGGACGCCATCGGCCTGTCGGTCTCCACGGCGATCAGCAAGGAGGCGACGCGCAGCTTCGGCGATTTTCTGAGCGCGATGCATCAATCCACGCGGCTCGGCCCTGTGTTGAACTGGCTCCGCGGTTTCGCCAACCTATCCAGCCGCCGCGAACATCTCATTGACATCGTGCTGGCGCTGCTGATGACTATCCTGCCCGGGCTGGCGGTCGAGGGGGTCCTGCATCTCGCTTTGACACGGCCGCGTGCCGGTGTCGCACGCCGCGCATCGGCAAGGTTCACCCCGGTTTCCGAGGCGGAGCCGACGCCGGAACCGGCGGAAGACGACGAGCAGGGCCTGGCGGATGCCGAAGCCGGCGAGACCGAGAAACGGCCGGGGCGGAAACTCACGTTCCTGGCCTGGGGGCGGCGCCTGTTGTTCGGCCTCCTGCATCTGGGCCTGCGGCTGGTGCCGCTGCTCGGCTTCGCCGTCACCATCCAGATGCTGATCTCGACCTCGCTGATCACCACACGGCCGGCGGTACTGGCCGTCATCGGCATCGCCAATGCCTATCTGCTCTGCCGCCTCATCCTGGAATTTTTGGGCTTTTTCCTGACGCCGCAAACGCCCGGGCTACGCCTGGTGCGGCTGGATTCGTCCCATGCCGGACGGGTGATACGCTGGGCGCGGCTGCCGCTTGCCACCGGCTTTCTCGGCTATGTGCTGGTCTCGGTCGGCGAGCTGCTCGGCCTCAGCGATCTCGGCGCCACCGTCCTGACTCGGCTGATCGCGCTGGCGATCCATGTGGAAATCGCCTTGGGCATCTGGAACAGCCGCCGCCTCGTCGGCCGCTGGATCGCCGGCACGCCCGGCGCCGAGGGCTTTGCCGCCGGAATCCGGCAGAGGCTGGGGGGGATCTGGCACTACCCGGCACTGTTCTACGTGCTGGCGCTGTGGAGCGCCTGGGCCGCCGGGGTGCATAACGCGTTCGGCGTGCTGCTGCGGATCGTGCTGGTGGTCATCGCCGCGCTGATCATCGGCCGGCTGGCCTGGAAGGGCAGCTCCAACCTGCTGGAACGCGCGTTTCCAGATCCGAACACCACCGATGCCCGCCACCCGGCACTCTATGCCCGCGCCCGCGCCTATAACCCGCTGGTTCGGGGGCTGATCCGAACCGTCATCGGCATTCTGGTGATCGTGCTGATCCTGCAAGGCTGGGGGATGAACGCCTTCGGCTGGCTGCTGAACGATCCGATCAGCCGCGCCCTGATCGACGCCTTCATTTCCATCATTATCACCATCGCCGTGGCGCTCGCCTTGTGGGAGTTCGCCAACCACTTTTTGAATGGCCGGATCGAGCGGCTGGCGAGCACCGGCCGCACCCGCCAGGCCTCGCGCCTGCGCACGCTGCTGCCGATGCTGAAAGCCTCGATCGGCGTCGCCATCGGCCTGGTGGCGGGGCTGATCTGCCTGTCGAAAATCGGCGTGAACGCAGCCCCCCTGCTGGCCGGCGCCGGCGTGCTCGGCATCGCCATCGGCTTCGGCAGCCAGAAGCTGGTGCAGGACATCATCACCGGCCTGTTCCTGCTGCTTGAGGATGCGATGCAGGTGGGCGATGTCGTCTCGCTTGCCGGCATGAGCGGCACGGTGGAGCGGCTCTCGATCCGCACCATCCGCCTGCGCGGCAGCGATGGGTCGGTCAACATCATCCCGTTCTCGGCGGTGACCACGGTCACCAACATGACGCGGGATTTCAGCTACGCGCAGATTTCCATCGAGGTCGGCTATGAGGAGGACCTCACCCGCGTCTATGCGGTGCTGACCGACATCGCCCGCTCGATGCGTGCGGAACCGAGCTGGGCGGCGATGATGCGCGACGATCTGCAGCTTTTCGGCCTGGACCAGTTCGGCGCCTCGGGCCTGGTGATCACTGGCCAGATCCGTACCGGGCCGGGCCAACATTGGTCCGTGCGGCGGGAATTCTACGGCCGGGTCAAGCAGCGCTTTGCGGCGGAGGGGATCGACCTGCCGTATCTCTACCTGCCGGCGCCGGGCAAGCTCCCGTTCGAGACCGCGGCGGGCGAAGCCCTGGCGCTGTCGCAAATCGCGCCGATGGCTGGGGCTAAAATGCGATCGGAGTAGGACAACCCATATCGAAGCGACGAGGAAGGGCTATTTTTTGTGAACAAAAAGTAGCAAAAAAACTTTATTAATTGAGACCGTGCTGGTTTCGCTGCCACCTGCCCAGATTAGCAAAGGTTTTTGCGCCGCTTTTTTCAAAAAGCGGCTACTTTCTCGCTTCCGCCTAATCCTGTTACACCCGGAAGGCGCTCAAAAACCCGTAATATCGGCCAGTACGCGGCGCCCGCTGGCGCGGCGGCGCAGCGGGACCACACCGTGCACATCCTTGCTGGCCTCGGCGATGGTAACGCCGGAGAATTGCGGGGCGATGGTGCTGCCCGCCCGCTCCCACAGCTCGAACGCCCGGCGGTGCCAGGGCAGCGGCGGCGCGAACAGGGCCGGCTCGCGCGTCTCGACCTTGAAGAACAGCCCGGTGAGCACGCGGGCCAGCTGCCGCTCGGAATAAGGCTGGCCGTGGCCGAACGGGGTGCTCTCGGCATAGGCCCAGATGCCGCGGCGGTTCGGCGCGACGATGATCAGCCGCCCGTCATCCTTCAGCAGGCGCCAGGCTTCACGCAGCAGGCGGCGGGCGTTGTCGGCCTGCTCGAAGCCGTGCACCAGCAGGATGCGGTCGAAAGAGAGGTCGGGGAAAGGCAGTGCGTCTTCCTCCGACAGGCAGGCCAGGCTGGCGCGGCCGAGCGGCCAGGAGGCGAGGCCCATCTGCTGCGGTGAAACGGCAATGCAGCGCACCGCCTGTTCCCGCCAGAGTTGCAGATAGGGGCCGGTATAGCCGAGGCCGAGGACCGACATGCCGGCGCAGTTCGGCCAGATGCCGAGCAGCTTCTGGCGCAGCAGCGCGGCGGTCAGCCGGCCCAGCCCGGTGGCATAAAATTCCGCCGTATCTCGTGCATCGATCGCCATTGCCCTTATATACACGCCGATCTCTAATGGAGCGACAGACGTGACAGTAAGCGCGACCCCCATCCCCATGCTCAGCGACAACTATTCCTGGTTGTTGAAGGAATCGGTCTCCGGCAAGGTGGCGATTGTCGATCCCGCCGAGGCCGAGCCGGCGATTGCGGCCATCGAGGCGGCCGGCGGCAAGCTCGACATGATCCTGCTGACGCATCATCACGCCGACCATATCGACGGGGTACCGGCGCTGCTCGCGCGGTACCGGCCGGTGGTGGTCGGCAATGCCGCCGACGCGCACCGCCTACCAAAGCTCGACATCGCCGTGCATGAGGGGGATTCGGTCGATTTCGGCGCCGCCAAGGCGCGGGTGATCGACACGCCGGGCCACACCGTCGGCCATATCTCCTACTACATCGCCGATGGCGGCATCCTGCTGCCGGGCGATACCATGTTCAGCATGGGCTGCGGCCGGCTGTTCGAGGGCACGGCCGAGGACATGTTCCGCTCCATGAGCAAATACGAGGACCTGCCGGATGCCACGCTGGTCTGCGCCGGGCATGAATATACCAGCTCGAACGCGAAATTCGCGCTGGCAATGGACCCGGACAACAAGGCCCTGCAGGAGCGCGCGGCAGAGGTGAAAACCCTGCGCGACGCGGGGCGGCCGACCTTGCCGGTGACGCTGGGCGTGGAACGCGCGACCAATCCGTTTTTGCGCGCGCCGGATGCGGAAGCCTTCCGCAAGCTGCGCACCGCCAAGGATCATTTCTAGCAGCCTGATAAGCAGCCGCTTTTTTGAAAAAAAGCGGCGCAAAAAACTTTTATTCCTCTGGGCCAGTGTCGTTGAAAACAGCACGGCCCAGTTTAGTAAAGTTTTTTTGCTACTTTTTGTTCACAAAAAGTAGCCTTTCTTTCGCGGCCGCGTGCCGCCCAATGGTTCAGAAACTCGGCGGGCTGTTGGCGCTGATCAGCACGCAGGGTTCCGGGCCGGCATTGCGGAAGCGGTGCGGAATGTCGCTTTTGAAGTAATAAGCGTCGCCTGGCTGCAGCACGCGCTCCTGCGCGCCGACCGTGACGGTGAGGCTGCCGGAGACGATGATGCCGCATTCCTCGCCGTGGTGGCGCAGCATCGCATCGCCGGTATCGGCGCCGGGCTGATAGGTCTCGTAGAGCATCTGCAACGCGCGCTCCTTTAAGGAGCGGCCGACCATGCGCATCGAGATCGCCGCGCCGAAGGCGATTTCGGTCAGTTCCCCGGCGCGAAAGAACACGTTGTCCGAGGCGGGAAAATCGATTGTGAAAAAATCCGCCAGCGAGAGCGGGATGCCGTCGAGGATTTTTTTCAAGGACGAGATCGACGGGCTGACGCGGTTCTGCTCGATCAGCGAAATAGCCCCGTTGGTGACGCCGGCGCGGCGCGCCAGCTCACGTTGCGTCAGCCCGTAGATCTGCCGGACCAGGCGCAGGCGCGATCCGACATCATCCGTGGTTTCGCCGATTGCTGCGGACATTCCTGGTTCCATGTTTAGAATACTCAACGCCGTCCGGCGCTCGCCGCCATGCTTCGCCGCAAGGCCCCTGAAAAGGAGCAGGGTGTAGCAAGCCTCCTTCTTTGCGGTCAATTATTCTTGACGGCTTTGCTTTTCCTGGGCGAGACTTGGCGGGGTTTATAAAAACAGGGAATTGCGAGCTGCGGCGCTCACGTTTTTGCAACCCTTTCGCGGTGCGCGGTATAGACGGTTCAACCAGATCTGGACGAACATACTCCAGCAAGCCGGCAAGCGGCGTGTGGTCATGTCCACGCTGCAGCATTTGAGGAAACCATGAACCCAATCAATCTCAGCGACTGGTTCGACGAACACCGGATCACCGAAGTCGAATGCCTGGTGCCGGACATCACCGGCATCCCGCGCGGCAAAATCATGCCGGCGCAGAAATTCCTGCACGGCAGCGCGCCGCGCCTTCCCGAGGCGATTTTCATCCAGTCCGTGACCGGCGAATACCCCGAGGATCCGCAGGACACGCTGACCGACCCGGCGATCATCGACATCCGCCTGGTGCCGGACGCGCAGACCGTGCGGCTGGTGCCCTGGGCGCATGAGCCGACCGCGCAGATCATCCACGACTGCCAGTACGCGAACGGAACGCCGGTGCCGATGGCGCCGCGCCAGGTGCTGCAACGCGTGCTGAAACTCTACGATGCGAAAGGCTGGAAGCCGGTGCTGGCGCCGGAGCTGGAATTTTATCTGGTCGGGCGCAACACCGATCCGGATTATCCGCTGGCCCCCCCGGTGGGCCGCTCCGGCCGGCAGGAGACCGGCCGGCAAGCCTACTCGATCGACGCGGTCAACGAATTCGACCCGCTGTTCGAGGAGATGTACGATTTCTGCGACCTGCAGAATCTCGACCTCGACACCCTCATCCACGAGGAGGGCGCGGCGCAGGTGGAGATCAATTTCCTGCATGGCGATCCGCTGGATCTCGCCGACCAGGTGTTTCTGTTCAAGCGCACGGTGCGCGAGGTGGCGCTGCGGCACAACATCTACGCCACCTTCATGTCGAAGCCGATGGGCGGCGAGCCGGGCAGCGCCATGCATGTGCATCAGAGCATCGTCGACCCGAAAACCGGGAGAAACCTGTTCGCGGGGGAGGACGGCAAGGCGAGCCGGCTGTTCCGCGCCTATATCGGCGGGCTGCAGAAATACATTCCGGCGGTGATGCCGATTTTTGCCCCGAACGTGAACTCCTATCGCCGGCTCACCCGCTTCTCCAACGCGCCGATCAACCTGCAATGGGGCTACGACAACCGCACCTGCGGGCTGCGCGTGCCGTTCGGCGAAGCCTCGGCGATGCGCGTGGAAAACCGCGTGCCGGGGGCGGACGCCAACCCGTATCTGGCTTTCGCCGCGACGCTGGCCTGCGGGTACCTCGGCATGGTGGAGGGGCTGGAAGCAACACAAGAACAGGTCGGCTCCGCCTATTCCGGCGAATACACCCTGCCCCGGGAACTCTCCCAGGCGCTGGACGTGATGGATAGTTCCACCGCCATGCGCGAGGTGCTGGGCGAGAAGATCGTCGATGTGCTGGTGGCGGTGAAGCGGCTGGAATATGAGACCTATCTGCGCGTCATCAGCTCCTGGGAGCGGGAACATTTGTTGTTGAACGTTTAAGGGCAGGGCTCTGCCCTGCACAAGCCGGGGCCGAAAGGCCCCGGACCCCGGAAATTTAGGCTACATGAGCTGAATGACCTCGAATTATTATCAGGCGACGCGGCGGGTTGAGCTGGCGGCGCCGACGCTGGACCAGGATCTGACCGTCGACGTCGCCATCATCGGCGGCGGCATCACCGGGGTTTCGGCCGCCTTGCATCTGGCCGAACGCGGCTATGACGTGGCGCTGCTGGAGGCACAGGAGATTGGCTGGGGCGCCTCGGGCCGCAATGGCGGCCAGGTGCTGGCGGGGTTCGGCGCCAGCCAGGTGAAGCTGAAGGCCCTGGTCGGCGCGGAGCGGGCGCAGCGGCTCTGGGACATGTCGATCGAGGCGGTGAACCTGCTGCACGCGCAGATCCGGCGCTTTGGCATCCCGTGCGACCTGGTGCGGGGCTATCTGCATGCCGCGATCAAGCCGCGCCACGTGCGCGAGCTGGAGGCAGCGCAGGAGGAATACGCACAACTGGGCGCGCCTGTTGGGCGGATTCTGCGCGGCGAGGAACTGCGCACCCGGCTGGCCAGCCCGCGCTATCTCGCCGCCCTGGAGGATTCGCTGGCGGGGCATATCCACCCGCTCAATTACACACTGGGCCTTGCCAAGGCCGCGCAGCGCGCCGGCGCAAAGCTGTTTGCGCAGACCAGGGTCAGCAAGGTGGAACCCGGCCGCAGCGTCAAAATCCAGGCTGGGCGGCATCAGGTGACGGCTTCCTTCGTGCTCACCGCCGGCGGCGCGTATCTGGGGGATTTAATGCGGCCCCTCACAGGCTACATCATGCCGGTCGGCACCTATATCATCGCCACCGAGCCCCGCGCCGACATGAAAACGCTGATCCCCGGCAACGAGGCGGTGAGCGACCTGAATTTCGTGCTCGATTATTTTCGCCGCGCGCCGGATGACCGGATGCTGTTCGGCGGACGGGTGTCCTACTCCACCCTCCCCCCACCTTCGCTGCGATCCTCCATGCTGGCCCGCGCCATCCGCGTCTTCCCCCAGCTTAAGGATGCGCGCGTGGACTATCTGTGGGGCGGCAATGTGGACATCACCCGCAACCGCGCGCCGCATTTCGGCCGGCTGACCGACAATATCCTGTTCTGCCACGGGTTTTCCGGCCATGGCGTGGCGCTCACCGGCTTGGCGGGGAAGCTCGCGGCCGAGGCGATCGCCGGCCAGGCCGAGCGGTTCGACACCTTCGCCCGCATCCCGCATGCGCGCTTTCCGGGCGGACGGGCCTTTCGCGTGCCGGCACTGCTACTGGCGACGAGCTATTACCGCCTGCGCGACATGCTTTAGGCGCCAGGGCGGAGCAAGTAAGAAGCCGCTTTTTTGAAAAAAAGCGGCGCAAAAAACTTTTGGTTGGGCTGGGCCTGGGGCGTTAAGACCTGCACGGCCCAGTTTCGCAAAAGTTTTTTGCTTCTTTTTTTCAAAAAAAGAAGCGCTTCTCTTCGCTTGCATTCGCGCCGCCCCGGGGCTGGCGAGGCGCCGTGGTCGCCCATATACCTGCGACATGAACCCGATCCTGATCACCGGCGGCGCCAAACGCCTGGGCGCCGCCATCGCGCGCAAACTGGCCGCTGCCGACTATCCCGTCATCATCCACGCCCACCGTTCGGCGGCGGAGGCGCGGGCTTTGGCCGATGAACTGGGGGCGCGGGTGGTGCTGGGCGATCTGGCCGATCCGGCGGTGCCGGCGCGGCTTGTCGCGGAATGCGGGACGCTCGGCGGGCTGATCAACAACGCCTCGCATTTCGTGTTCGATGCGCCGGGTTCGGTGAGTGCCGCATCGATGCAGGCGCATCTCGGCCCGAACCTCGTCGCCCCGGTCTTGCTGGCCCAGGCTTTCGCCGCGCAAGCGCCGGAGCACGGCGTGATCATCAACATGCTCGACCAGAAATTGAGCAACCTGAACCCGGATTTCTTCGCCTACACAATGACCAAGGCGGCGCTGGCGGCGGCGACGGAGATGATGGCGCAGGCTTTCGCGCCGGCGATCCGGGTCTGCGGCATCGCGCCGGGCCTGACCTTGCCGGGGGTGAAGCAGACGCCGGAACGTTTCGCGCGTGCCTGGCGGGCCAACCCGCTGCGCCGCGGCGCAGCGCCGGAAGACATCGCCGCCGCCGCTTTGTTCATCGTGCAGACGCCGTCGCTCACCGGCACCACGATCACCGTCGACAGCGGTGAGCATCTGCTGCATCGCGGCAGGGACGTTGCTTTTTTAGCCCCCGAATGACCTAATATTACGATACATTCGGGAAACAGGTTTATTCAGGGAGACGTCGATGTCGGTGCGTAAATTCCTGCTTCCGGTCAGCAGTTCCGCCTCGGCCAAGGCCGCCCTGCATGCCGGGCTGATGCTCACGAAAATGTGGAGCGCACATTTGCAGGTGCTGCATATCCGCATCGATGCCCGCGATATCGCGCCACTGGCGGGGGAAGGCCTGTCCGGCGCGATGATTGAAGAGATGATGAGCGCCACCGAGCGGGAGAGCGGCTCGCGCGCCTTTGGCTTGCGCGAGATGTTCGACATGGCGACCGAGGAACAGGCGGTGCCAATAGGGGCCGCGGTGCGCGGCAGCAACGAGCCGAGCGCCAGCTTTACGACCATGACCGGCCGCGAAGACGAGATCATCGCCTATCAGGCGCGGCTCGCCGACCTGACCATCGTGCCGCACCCGCTGGCCGGCGAGGATGTGGCCGCCGCCGACGCTTTGCATGCGGTGCTGTTCGATTCCGGCCGCCCGGTGCTGCTGGCGCCGGTGGAGCCGCCGCAAAGCATCGGCAAGCGCATTGCCATCGCCTGGAACGGCACCGCCTATGCCGCCTCCGCCTTGGCCTCGGTGATGCCCTTCGTGCGCCAGGCCGAGGCGGTGCGGGTCCTGACCTCGGAAGATTATTTCCGCCGCGGCCCGACCGCCGCCGAGGTGGTGGAATATATTTCGCATCACGGCGTGACGGCGGATATCGGGGAATTCCGGCCGATCGACCGCATCGTCGGCGCCGGCATGCTGGCCGCGGCCACGGATTGGGGCGCCGATCTGATGTCGATGGGCGCGTATTCCTCGGCCTCGCGCCTGCGTCAGCTAATCCTGGGCGGCACGACCCGTTACGTGCTAGAAAACGCCGCCTTGCCGGTGCTGATGAACCGCTAAGGCACGGCGCGGCTGGCAGTTCGCCGCCGCATCCCTGAATTCCGGCCCGTACGGAGACCATGTCATGATCGAAATCCGCCCTTTCGCCTTACTCGGCGCGTTCCGTAACGAATGGCTGAACGCGAAGCATCATTTCAGTTTTGGCCATTACCGTGACCCAACGCGCATGGGCGTCGGCCGGCTGCGCGTCTGGAACGATGACGAGATCGCGCCGGGCACCGGATTTGGCGCGCATCCGCACCAGGACATGGAGATCATCACCTTTGTCCGCCAGGGCGCCATCACCCACCAGGACAGCCTGGGCAATGAAGGCAAAACGGGTGCGGGCGATGTGCAGGTGATGCATGCCGGTAGCGGCATCACCCATGCCGAGCTGAACAAGGAAACCGAGACGACGCGGCTGTTCCAGATCTGGATCCTGCCTGACCAGAAAGGTGTGGCGCCCGGCTGGGAGGCACGGGAATTCCCGCGTGCCAGCGGCGAAGGGCTGCAGGTGCTGGCGAGCGGCCGGCCCGCGGATAAAGGATCTGATGCTTTGCCGCTTTACGCCGATGCGGCGGTACTGGCGGCCAAGCTGGCCTCGGGCGAACGCGCCCGCTATGTCCTCCCGGCCGGCCGCGCGGGCTATCTGGTCGCGACCAGCGGTGAGATCAAAGTCAACGGCCAGACCGTGGCGCCGCGGGACGGTGTGGCGTTCCGGGACCAGCCGGACATCGACATCGAAGCGCAGCAAGCTGCGGAAATCGTGCTGGTGGATGTCCGCGACGAGGTATAGGCCTAGTCAGGCCGTGAAAAACTGTAACAAAGCCGCCACAAATACTGCAGATTTCCTTTGCCTGTGGCATTCGGGTAACTATTGTTTCACGCTGTCACCTTACCATCGGATAGAAAACCTGCCTTAAGCGGCGTTTCAAGTCCGTTCCCATGACGCGAGCAGGAGAAAGTGTTTAAAATGCGCAATAAAATGAACCGTGGCACGGCGCTGACCCTGGCGCTGCTTGGCGCAACGGCGCTGGGCAGCCTGATCGCCGGCTCCGCTTTGGCCGATGACACCGCAGCCTTGAACGAGACTGCGGCGGTGCAGAGCAATTTCACGCCGGTCGGCGACTTCACCAACCTGGTCAAGCGGGTGACGCCCGCGGTCGTATCGATCGACGTGCATCTGAAGCTCGACCAGACCGCCGACGACAATGGCGACGGCAATGGCGACGGCGCGGATAACGGCGCGCCGCCCGGCTTCCCGCAGATTCCCGGCTTCCCGCCCGGCTTTCCCTTTGGCGGCATGCAAGGCGGCGGCACGGCACAGCCGCAGGCGGTCGAGGCCAAGGGCTCCGGGTTCATCATCAACCCGTCGGGGATCGTCGTCACCAACAACCATGTGGTGAAGGATGCGAAAACCGTCAGCGTGACGCTTTCCGACGGCCAGAGCTATCCGGCGAAGATCATCGGCACCGATCCGAAAACCGACCTCGCCGTGTTGAAGATCAGCGTCAACCACCCCCTCCCTTATGTCGAGCTCGGCTCCTCCAAGACGGTCGAGCCCGGCGAATGGGTGGTGGCGATGGGCAATCCGTTCGGCCTCGGCGGCACGGTGACGGCCGGGATCGTCTCGGCGCTGGGCCGCGATATCGGCGACGGGCCGTATGACCGCTTCATCCAGATTGACGCGCCGATCAACGAGGGCAATTCCGGCGGCCCGCTTTTCGACCAGCACGGCCAGGTGATCGGCATCAATACCGCGATCCTCACCCCGACCGGCGGTTCGGTCGGCATCGGCTTCGCCATCCCCTCCGACATGGTGAAGCGCGTGGTCACGCAGCTGGTCGCCAGCGGCAAGGTGACGCGCGGCTATCTCGGCGTCGCGGCGCAACAGGTTTCGCCGCAGATGGCGCAGGCGATGGGTCTGCCCAGCGCCGATCCGTCGACCGACGGCGCGCTGGTGGCCGCCGTCTCCACCGACAGCCCCGCCGCCCGCGCCGGGCTGAAGCCGGGCGACGTGATCACCGCGGTGAACGGCGCCAAGGTGACCGGCCCCGGCGACCTGGCCGCGGATATCGCCGATGTGGATCCCGGCCACGACACGCAGATCAGCTATTTGCGGGACGGCAAACCGCACGACCTGTCGGTGGCGGTGGCGACCATGCCGGCCAACCCGAACGCTGATTTCCAGCAGGGCGGCAACCCCACACAGACCGTGAACCATGCGGCCCTGGGCCTGACCCTGGCGCCGCTGACGCCCGATAGCCGCAGCCAGCTGAACCTGCCGGCCGGCGCCGCGGGTGCTGTGATCACCGCGGTGCGGCCGAACTCGCTGGCCGACCAGGCCGGGCTGCAGCCGGGCGACCTGCTGGTGGGCATCGGCGCGAAGACGATCACCACGCCGGACGATGCGGTGGCGGCGATCAGCGCCGCGCGCAAAGCCGGCGCACCGGCGATCGCGCTGCGCATCATCCGCCAGGGCGAGGCGCTGTTTGTCGGCATCGGGCTGAGCAAGAACAACCAGGGCTGATCCTGGCCCATCCGGTGCGGCGCATGCCATGCCGCACTGGATAACACGGCTGGCTGACCTTCCAATCCGCGAGTTGCGCCCCATCTGCTTCGGGTCGCAACTTCGGAGTCACCATGAAAATTGGATTTTTAGGCCTCGGCCAGATGGGCAGCGGCATTGCCGCCAACCTGCTGAAGGCCGGGCATGAGCTTACCGTGTATAACCGCTCGGCCGGCAAGGCCGAGGCGCTGGTTGCCCAGGGCGCAATTTTGGCGAAAACGCCCGCCGAAGCCTGTCAGGGCGACGTCGTGTTCACCATGCTGGCGGATGACAACGCCGCCGAGGCGCTGGTGTTCGGCGAGAACGGCATTCTCGCCACGCTGAAAAAGGGCGCGATCCACGTCTCCTGCAGCACGATCAGCGTGAAACTTTCCGAACGGCTGACCGAGGCGCATGCCAAGGCCGGGCAGCGCTTCATCGCCGCCCCGGTGTTCGGCCGCCCCGATGCCGCCGCCGCCGCGAAACTGTTCATCACCGCCGCGGGTGAAGCGCAGGCGCTGCAGGAAGTGGCACCTTTGTTCGAGGTGATCAGCCAGCGGACCTTCGTGTTCGGCGACAAGCCGTCCGCCGCCAACCTGGTCAAGCTCAGCGGCAATTTCCTGCTCGCCTCGGTGATCGAGTCGCTCGGCGAGGCGATGGCGCTGGTGAGCAAAGGCGGTGTCGACCGGCACGCCTATCTGGACATGCTGACCTCCACGCTGTTCGCGGCCCCGGTGTACAAGACCTATGGCGGGCTGATCGCGAACCAGAAATACACGCCGGCTGGCTTTGCCGCACCGCTGGGGCAGAAGGATATCCGCCTGGCCTTGACCGCCGCGGATGAGCTGCGCGTGCCGATGCCGCTCGCCAGCCTGCTGCGCGACCGCTTTTTGACGCTGATGGCCAATGGCGGGGAGAACCTGGACTGGGCGGCGATCGGCCAGCTGGCCACCAAGGATTCCGGCCAGTAATTGGCATTGCGGGCGGCCGTGCCTGGTGCGGCCGCCCGCAGCTTCTGGAGCGTGACGTTTTCATCGTCCAACGCCCTCAGCCGCCTAGGGCGAGACAGGTTTAGGGCAAGTCATGTCGAAGCGGGGAGAAGCGCTTCTTTTTTTCAAAAAAGCGGCTGTTTTCTTGTTTTCCCTTGAATCTATCAGGCTCTACGTGAAAAGGGCGCCTTGCGGCGCCCTTTTCGTTTTGGCCGTTTACGCGCGCTTATCGGGCGTTTGCCGCCTGTGGTGCGTGGATCGCGCTGCGCAGGTTGGTCACCTGCGAAGCATCAACCGGGCCGCCTTTATTCCCCCAGCTTGACCGGATGAACGTGACGACGTCGGCGACTTGCTGATCGGACAATTGGCTTGCAAATCCCGGCATGATGGCAGGCATCGGCGCACCCTGCGTTGCCGGCATCGTCGAGCCGGACAGCACGATGTGAATGAGCGAGATGGGATCTTGGCTGTTGAGCACCGGATTGCCCGCCAAGGCGGGGAACATGCCAGAGAACCCCGTGCCGGTTGACATATGACAGGCCGCGCAGTTGGTTGCGTAGACCTTCGCGCCGGGCGTCGAGGCGGATGCCTGCGCCACTGCCGGCTCATAGGTGAAAGCTGGCTGCGGCCCCTCAAGCGCTGGTCCGGCGCCGGGCAAGGACTTTAAAAAATGCGCGATGGCGGCGAGATCCGACGGCTGCAGGTGCTGCGTGCTGTCCTCGACCACGTCTGCCATGCCGCCGAACGCGGTGGCGTGGCTGTTCCGACCCGTTTGCAGGAAAGCGACGATGTCCGCCTCACTCCAGCCGGCAATACCGCTCAGCGCATCGCCGCGCAGGTCGCTGGCCAGGTAATTATCCACGACACCGCCGGAGAGGTAATGCGGTCCTTGCTGCGGCGTCAGCGCCTCCTCCTGCAGGCCGCGCCCGCGATCGGTATGGCATGTGCCGCAATGCTCCGGACCTTCAACGAGATACGCGCCACGGTCGAGAACGGGATCGTTGCTCGCCACCGTCTGCTCCGGCCTTACCGCCGGGGCAAACATCCAGCGCCAATAGGTCAGCGGCCAGCGCATCGAGAGCGGCCAGGCGATCGCCTCCGGCTTGTTCGCCTGAGAGACCGGCTTAACGCCCTGCATGAAGTAGGCATAAAGCGCCTGAAGATCGGCATCGCTCATGCGCGCGTAAGAGGGGAACGGCATCGCCGGATACAGCGCGGCGCCGTCCGGCCGGATGCCGCGACGCACCGCGCGCTCAAACGCGCCGTAAGTATAATTACCAATTCCCGTGGCTTTGTCAGGCGTTATGTTGCTGGTGAACACGGTGCCGATGGGCGTTGCGATCGGCAAGCCGCCCGCGAAAGCCTGGCCGCCGGGCGCTGTGTGGCAGGCCACGCAATCGCCTTCCACCGCCACATAGGCGCCGCGCTGCAGCAGTGCCGGGGTGACGGGAACAGGGAGCGTGGCGGCGGCGTCACCGCCGATACCGCCGAAGGCCTCGGCGGCACCAATGGTGGCGCACAGGCCCACGACGCCAGCGATAACCAGACCTGCCGCAAGACGCAGCGGTGTGACGCACGACCTCATCGCGAGATCTCCGCGCTCGCATGAACAGCGCGAAGATTCTGCTGCTGAAATGTCACAAATTTTTCGGGCACACTATTGTCGTTCATTCGCTAGTCCTGTTCTGCGTCCTGTCGAGGCGTATATTTTTATGCAGCTAACCTGTCTTGTCGCGTGTGCCGCATAACAGCCTTGCACAGAAATGGCTGGCGCGGCCTGCGTTAAAACAAAACTCATTCCGTCGGATTATGTTTATAAACACGACGAAAAACCTGGGTTTTTTCGTTCTTTTCATAAGGCGATTGTCTGAAAAAGATCCAAGATGGTTGAGAGCCGGTACATTGTGCGGTAATTTGGCTAACTTCACCATATCCGGACCGGAGAAATCTAAATGAAGATAGTACGATATTCGCTGGCCCCGATCGCTTTGCTGCTGATGGCTGCGGCACCGAACGGGCAAACGATCGCGCAGAGCGGCAACGGCAATGGCGCGATGCCCTGCGCCTCCTGCCATGGGGCAACCTATGGCGGCAACCCCGCGCTGCAGGCGCCGGCACTGGCCGGGCTTCCGGCAACCACGCTGCTGACCTCGCTCAACAATTTTGCGAGCAACCCCGCGAGCAACCCGATGATGCATCAGGTTGCGGCGGCACTCAGCCCGGATGAGCGCCAGGCGGTGGCGAACTATCTTTCCGGCTTGAAAGCCAACTAATTTTTCCACCCGCCCGCATGGCGAACATGCGGGCGGACATTAAAAAACGGTGCTGCGGCCTCTTCCTAAAGAAGCAGGCTGCAGCACCGTTTTTTCATTACACCCGCCCTGTTTCCGGCGGCGTCGCCGCCGGAAACAGGTACCGGTTGTTAGGCTGGCTGCAGCGCCGCCTTCACCACATCCGGGGTGAACGGCATCGAGCGCACGCGTCCGCCGGTGGCGGCAAAAATCGCGTTCGAGACGGCCGGCGGCACCACCGCGGTGGTGGCCTCGCCGACACCCCAAGGCGGGCTGTCCGGACGGTCGATCAGCGCGATCTCGATCTCCGGAATTTCCGGGAAAGTGAGGATCGAATAGGTCGACCAGTCGAGGCTGGTCACCATGCGCCGGTCGAACGTCACGCGCTCCTTCAGCGCGCGGCTCAGCGTCTGGATCACGTTGCCTTCGATCTGGTTGCGCGTCCCATCCGGGTTGATCACCTGGCCGCAATCCTGGGCGATGAAGAATTTCTTCACCTGCACCGCGCCGCTGGAACGGTCCACGGCGACTTGCGCCACGGCCGCGACATAGGTGCGATCCATCTCGTATTTGAGATAGGAGATGCCCCAGCCGGTGGCGACCGCGGCATGCGGGTCGGCCTTCGGCCGGTTGCGCCAGCCGGAGATGTCCGCAACTCGCTGCAGCGTCGCAAGGCCGCGCGGATCATCCTTCATCATCTGCAGGCGCAGATCCAGCGGATCGACGCCGGAGGCAGCGGCGATTTCGTCCAGGAAGGACTCGTTGGCGAAGGTGTTCTGCGTCCGCCCGGGCGTACGCAGCCAGCCTGGCCGCAGCGGCGTGTTGTCCAGACGACGCGCCGTCGTCTTGATGTTCGGGAAGCGGTACGGGATATTCGAGTTGAGGACGATGTTGCCGGGATTATTGCCGCCATCGCTCGGCAGCCCCGCCAGATCAGCGCCCAGGAGAGACACGTTGACGCCGGTCGTTTCTGGATACCAGAACAAGGCGTTCCAGGCTTCCACCTTGCCCGAGGCGTCGAGCCCGGCTTCCATATCCATCACCACCGGCGGCGCCTTCGGATCCCAGCCATGTTCGTCCTGGCGCATCCACTGTACGCGCACCGGCTTGCCCAGCGCCTGCGCCATCAGCGCAGCATCGCCGCCCGCATCCTCGAATCCGTTACGCCCATAGCAGCCGGCGCCGGGGACAAAAATGCAGCGCACCTTCTCCGCCGGCATGTTCAGCATCGCCGCCAGCTGCTTGCGCAGGTTGTGGCTCGACTGTGCGGGCGTCCACACCGTCATCACGCCATCCTCCATCGCCGCGACCGAGCAGGACGGGCCGATCGAGCCATGGCTCTGGATGGCGACCTCGTAGGTTGCCTTCAGTTTACGAGGGGCGGCGGCAAGTGCTGTGTCGACATCACCGACCGAGCTCGTCACCTGGTCGCGCGTCACAGGTGAGCTGCGCACGTAGTCGAAGAGCTTCGCCTGATCCGGCAGGTTCGCCACATCCGACCAGGTCGCCTTCAGCGCCTGCGCGGCCTTGATCGCCGCCCATTCATCGGTCGCGGCCACCGCCAGGAAATTGCCCTTGCGCACGATCTGCACCGAAGCCGGCACCGAGCTGTGATCGACCGAGAGCAGCGTCGCGCCAACGGCGGGCGGACGGATCACGCGGCCATGCAGCATGCTGGGAAGGCGGAAATCCTGCACATAGGTGTAGGTCGCGAACATCTTCGCCGGAATGTCCACGCGCGGCACGGATTTGCCGACGAGGGTGTAATCCGCCGGCGATTTCACCGGCGCGGTATTGTCCACCTTCAGCGTCAGCTTCTTCCAGGCGGAGAGCAGCTCGCCATAGCTGACCGAGCCGCCGGCAGCGGCATGCACCACGCCGTCCTTGACGGTGAGTGCCGAAACCGGCGCCTTCAGGTGGCTCGCGGCCAGCGTCAGCAGCTCGCGACGCGCGGTCGCGGCGGCGTGACGGATCTGCATGCCGCCGGCCTGGATCGTCTGGCTGCCACTGGTTGGACCCTGGTCAGGGGTAAGGGCAGTGTCACCCGTGATCGTCGACACCGCGGCGAATGGCACGTCCAGCTCTTCGGCAAGGATCTGCGTGAGGGCTGTCTGTACGCCGGTGCCAAGCTCCACCTTGCCGGTATAGAGCGTGACCTGGCCATCTTTATGGATGGCGATATAGCTCTCGACGATGGTGGGCGAGACAGGCTTGCCGCCAAAGCCGTCGGTGGGGATGGCGGAGGGGTCAACCTGCGCCGCCGCCAGGGCGCGGCCTACGGGGAGGGAGAAAGTGACGACGAGACCGGCGGCGGCCTGCGCCAGGCGGCGGCGGCTGATAATTGCGTTCATTTCGGCAATCCCTTCGTTAAGCGACCGACGCGCGCACCACCGCGCGCACGATGCGCGCATGGGTGCCACATTTGCACAGATTATTTGCCAGAGCCTGCTTCACATCCGCTTCCGTCGGATGCGGGTTCTGCTCCAGGAACGAGGCGGACTGCATGATCATACCGTTGATGCAGTAGCCGCACTGCGCCGCCTGCTCTTCCACGAACGCGGTCTGCAGCGGGTGCGGATGCTCCGGCGTGCCGAGACCTTCCAGCGTCACCACCTTGCCCTTGCCGATCGCCGAGAGGGGATACACGCAGGAGCGAGTCGCCTGGCCATCGATATGCACGGTGCAGGCGCCGCACTCCGCCATGCCGCAGCCGAAGCGCGGGCCATGCAGATGCAGATGATCGCGCAGCACGTAGAGCAGAGGGGTGTTCGGATCCTCAACCTCAATGTGATGAACTTCGCCATTTACGCTAAGCGTCACGGTAGGCATTCGTAGGTACTCCCTATCATACAGTCAGCGCACCTGCCCTAAACCTCTAATCTTGGCAAGAGCAAGCTGTGACCTACGCGGAACGCAGAATACGCATGCGAGATATACGCATGTCGGTCGCCTCAAATTCTCCTCAAGGTACGGATCGAATTTTCAGAAGATATTTTGATAAGTGCCATCACTTGATCGGCAGCAATCCCTCGATCGGCACTGGCATGACAGGTTGAGGGCGCGCCGTGTTTAAGCGAGGGGAAGCGCTTCTTTTTGTGAACAAAAAGAAGCAAAAAAACTTTTTTTTAAACTGGGCCGTGCTGATTTCAACGCCACGGGCCCAGCCCAGCCAAAAGTTTTTTGCGCCGCTTTTCTGCCTCCCCTTAAACCTATCAGGCACTCGTCGAAGGTGACAGCTGTTAGCGTTGCCAAGCGCCCGCGAACTTTTGGCACACAACCATCAGCACGGCATGCCGCCCACTTGTTGTCCGACCGGCTTTCCGAGAAAAAGGGACCAACCTGGGAAACCGGGGACGAACAAGAGAGATCATTATGCATAGCCTATACAAAACCCGCGCAGCCACCGCGGCAGCTCTTATGCTGCTTGCGCCCGCCGCCATGGCGCAGACGACGCTGGCGCCACGCGATGTGCCCGCGAAGACCATTCCCGTTCCCACCGATGTCAGCCCGGAACTGCAGGCCGTTATTGCTCATCCGCTGCGCAGTGGCTGGAACACGCCGCCGACGACCCCCCAGGGATGGCAACAGATGGCCGCCTCCGAGGCCGCCGCTGCCGGGGCCGTGGTCGAGCCGATGGCGAAGAGATTGCACGTCAAGATCGAGCAGGCCACGATTGACGGCGTGAAGGTCTATCGCGTCACGCCCGAGACCATCCCGGCGCGCGACGCCAAGCGCCTGCTGATCCATGTCCATGGCGGCTGCTACGTGCTGAACCCCGGCGAAGCAGCACTGCCCGAGGCGGTGCTGATGGCAGGGTTCAGCCACATACCCGTCATTTCTGTCGACTACCGGATGCCGCCCACGGCCTATTTCCCGGCCGCTCTCGATGACGCGATGACGGTCTACAAGGCCGCCCTGAAGATGACCAAGCCGCAGGATATTGGCGTGTTCGGCGGTTCCGCCGGCGGCGCGCTCACGTTGGAAATGATGCTGCGGGCAAAGCAGGCGCATCTGCCGATGCCGGGCGCCATCGACGTGAACACCCCGATGGCGGATGATGTGGATTGGGGCGATTCCTCGCGCACCAATGCCCTGGTCGACAACGTTCTGGTGTCGCCGAGCGGCTTCTGCGAGGCCGCGGCTCTGTTCTATGCGCACGGTCACAACATGGCCGACCCGATGATCTCACCGCTCAATGGCGATTTCCACGGTTTTCCGCCGACCATCCTGACCACCGGTACACGTGACCTGCTGTTGAGCAACACGGTCCGCACGCATCAGAAGCTGCTGCAGTCCGGGGTGGATGCCAACCTGCTGGTGTTCGAGGGCATGTCCCACTTCCAGTTCACCATCGATGACCTCATTCCTGAGGACCGGCAGGCGTTCACGGAGATCAGCGCCTTCATGGACAAACATCTGGGTCACTGACGACGGCAGGGCGCGCTGCCCTGCCCGGCGAGGGTCGGTCTTTCCGGCCCTCGCCGGTTTTCGTTTCGACGCAAAACCCCCGCACGGCATGGGCCATGCGGGGGTTTTTTGTTGCTGGTTGCTGCCGGCCTTGCGGCCGAATCACCGATCCGGCCGCAAGGCTACGGTTTCAGGGGAATTTTTTGCGCATGATGAAATACGCGACCACCGTCAGGCCCAGATAGAGGAAGGGGATGAGGATGATGAAATCTTCGAGATCGCCGAACATGTTCAGACCTCTTCTTCCTTGTACGGGTTTTCCTGCGTGTCATACAGCACAGCACCTGCCGCCGAGATGAGCACGATCATGACCGTGCCGACCAGCCAGGCGAAGTACCAGGGGCCGTAATCGCCCGCGACCACGGCCAGCACGATGCCAAGTGTCAGAACCACGGCCAAGCCGATGATTTTGAAGATATTACCCATGGTAAAACTCCTTAGTAGCCATGTGGGTTTTTAACGACATCGGCGGTCTTCACCTTGCCGCGCATCACGTAGAAGCACCATGAGGTGTAGGCCATGATGAGCGGCACGAAGACCAAAGCGAAGCCCAGCATCCAGCCGAGATTATAGGCGCTGCCAGTGGCGTTCCACACGGTGAGGCTTTGTGCAGGATTGGTCGAGGACGGCATCAGGAATGGGAACATGCTCGCCCCTGTCGTGAAGATGACACCGATCCAGGCCACGGCGCCGCACCACCAGCCGATGGCCGGCTTGCGCAACGCCGCCATGGCGGCGCCGCCGAGCATGCCAATGAAGCCGAGCAGTGGCAGCACCCAAAGGATGGGGTAGGTCTGGTAGTTATGCATCCACGCTCCGGCCCGCATCGCGACGCTGGGCCCGGAGAGCGGGCTGGGCGCCATGGCAGGGTTGACGGCGGAGGTGAAGGCAAAGCCGTTGATATGCGCGATCCAGATGCCGCCGACGAGGAACAGCACCGCGGCCACCAGCGCGCCGGCCAGGGCGAAGGAACGGGCGCGGCCATAGATCGGCTCCTCGCCGCGCAGCATCAGCATGGCGCCGCCCTGGTGCAGCGAGAGCGCGAGCGAGAGCACGCCGCACAGGATCGCGAACGGGTTGAGCAGATAGAAGATGAATGATTCATCCTGATAATACTGCCCGGTCCAGCTGTAATGGAAGCCGACACCTTCCATGACATTGCCGAAGGCGGCGCCATAGACGATCATCGGCAGCGCGCCGGAGATCAGGAAGGCCCAATCCCAGGTGCCGCGCCATTTGCTGGCATCCACTTTCGAGCGGTACTCGAAGGCCACGGGGCGCATGATCATGCTGAACAGCAGCAGGATCATGACCACGTAGAACACCGAGAAGGAGGTGGCGTAGAGGGTCGGGAAGGCCGCGAAGATGGCGCCGCCGCCCAGGATGAACCAGACCTGGTTGCCGTCCCAATGCGGGCCGATGATGTTGAGCGCGGTGCGGCGCTCGGCATCGGTCTTACCGACAAACCGCAGCAGCGTGCCAACCCCCATATCCATGCCGACCATGATGGCGAGCCCGCATAGCAGTACCCCCAGCAAGACCGCCCAGATCACTTTGAGAGCAACGAAAATTTCCATGAGACAGGGCTCCTGTTATTCGGCGGGGTTGGCGGCGAACATCGGCACGGCACCCGCTTCATGGGCGGCGTCGTGATGAGGCTGCGGGCCGAGGCGCGCGAATTTGAACATCAGATACAATTCGGCCGCGATGAAGCAGGAATACAGCAGCGCGAAGCCGATGAGCGAGAAGACCATATAGCCCAGCGGATGCGAGGAGGCCGCCTGGAAGGTCGGCAGCCAACCATACACGCTCCAAGGCTGACGCCCGGCCTCGGCCGTGATCCAGCCAAACTCGGTGGCCATGATCGGCAGCGGGATCGACCACATCGCCGCTTGCAGCAGCCAGCGCGCCTGCAGCAGCCGCTTGCGCAGGCTGTAGTAGGAGGCGAAGGCGAACAAGGCGACGAAGTAGAAGCCCAGGAACATCATGATGCGGAAGGCCCAGAAGGTGACGAAGACGTTGGGGACGATCTGCTTCTCGGTCTGCGCCACGATCGCCCCCTGGTTGGCCGGGGTGATCTGCGTCAAATCCTGGTTCGGCGCGTTGCGCTGCGCCAGGAAGCCGTAGCCCATGTCGCTCTCGCTGGCCTTGAAGGCGGCGAGGTCGGCCGCGTCATGTTTCACGCCATAGGCCTGCAGCGCATTGATGGCCTTGATGCCGTCGAGAATGTGCGGGCCAGCCTCCTGCTCCTGGGTCAGCAGACCGGGGATGACCTTGTCTTCCGAATGGGTGATCAGCGGCGTCAGAACATAGGGGATGCGAATCTCAAGGCTGTTGCTCTGGGTCGCATTGTTCGGCACGGCGAAGAGCAGCCAAGGGGCGGCCGCGGCGGAGCTGTGCGCGTTGGAATCCTGCCACAGCCCCTCGATGGCCGCGATCTTGGTCGGCTGCACCAGATAGTCGAGGCGCCCGAGCGCGTCACCCAGCGTGACGACCGCCATGGAGGAGATGACGCCGAACAGCGCCGCCATGCGGAAGGAGCGCGCCGCCAGCGCGATATGCTGCTTGCGCAGCAGGTAGAAGGCGGAAATGCCCATCACGAACAGCGCACCGGTGACGAAGCCGGCGATGGAGGTGTGCACGAATTTCGCCTGCGCATCCTCGCTGAAGACGAGGCTGACGAAGGAGGTGAACTGCATGCGCATGGTGTCCGGATCGAAGCTCGCCCCTTGCGGGTTCTGCATGAAGCCGTTGGCGACCAGGATCCACAGCGCGGAGAGGTTGGAGCCGAGCGCCGTGATGTAGGTGACGGCGAGATGGCCGGGCTTGGAGAGCCGGTCCCAGCCGAAGAACATCAGGCCGATAAAGGTCGACTCCGTGAAGAAGGCCATCAGCCCTTCGATCGCGAGCGGGGTACCGAACACGTCACCCACGAAATGCGAATACATCGACCAGTTGGTGCCGAACTCGAACTCCATGGTCAGGCCGGTGGCGACGCCGATGGCGAAGTTGATGGCAAACAGCTTGCCCCAGAACTGCACCATCTCCTTGTAGATTTCCTTGCCGGTGATGACGTAGACCGTCTCCATCGCGGCGAGCATGAAGGTCATGCCGAGCGTCAGCGGCACGAACAAGAAGTGGTAGAGCGCGGTCAGCGCGAATTGCAGTCGCGACAGATCGACGACGCTCGGATCAATTAACGGCATGAGCTTGTGCTCCATAAGTGACATCAGTCCCCGCAATCGCCACACCTCAGCCCCGTCCAGCTGCCGCAGGTTACGGCAGCTGGACGGCCCTGATGGACCCGGTCTCGCCAAGACGGGCAAACGCGGATTGTACGGGTACGGTCCTTAGGCGTCTCTCGCGGCGCCGCCCTTGATCTGGATCAAGCTGGCGGCAAGCTCAGCACGCTGGGGAGAAAATTTCCGTTGTTTTACGGCAGGATGTGGCCGGCGCGCAGCACCTGCACCTGCTGCATCAGGGCCAGGGGCGCTGGCCGGTGGGTGATGCAAAGCACGGTGCGGCCTTGCAGCAGCGGCGCCAGGTCGCGCAGAAAATCCTGCTCGGTGGTGGCATCCAGCCCCTCGGTCGGCTCGTCGAGAATGAGCCAGGGGGTGGGGCGGAGCACGGCGCGGGCCAGAGCGAGGCGCCGCCCCTGCCCGCCGGAGAGTTTTGCGCCGGCTTCGCCGATGAGCGTGTCCAGCCCTTGCGGCTGGGCACGGACGAAGGCGGCGAGCTGCGCCACCTCCAGCGCGTGCCAGAGCCGCGTTTCGCTGGCGGCACCGTCGGCGAGGAGGAGATTGTCGCGGATGGTGGTGTGGAAGAGATGGCTGCGCTGCGAGATGATGGTGACGTAGCGGGCGATGTCGGCGCTGCCATAGGCGCGCAGATCATGGCCGCCGAAGCGGGCCGTGCCCTCCTGGAACTCGTTGAAGCGCAGCAGCAGGTTGATGAGCGTGCTCTTGCCCGCCCCGGTGGCGCCGGTAATGCCGAGGCGGCTGCCCTCGGCGATGGCCAGCGAGACATGGCGCAGGGCCCAGGGCGCATCGGGGCTGTAGCGCAGCGAGATATCCTCAAGCCGCAGGTCATAATTTTGCGGCGCCGGGGCCGGGGCGGTGAGCGGCGGCACGGCGGGCGGCGTGTCGGCGAGCGCGAAGATGCGGCGCGCGGCGGCCAATATCTGGCCCAGATTCTGGAAAGCGGCGGGCAGCGGGGAAACGGCCTCGAAGGCGGCCATGGTGCCCAGGGCCAGCAAAGGCAGGTCGGCGGCGCCGAGATGCCCGGCCGCCACCTTGGCGCCACCCGCCAGGATCACGGCCAGCACCGTGACGTTGGTGGCAAGGCCCGAGCTGGCGAGAGCGAGGCCCGACACCCGGGCCAGCCGCGCCTGGGCGGCCAGCAGCCGCGCATTGCCGGCGGCGGCACGGGCGCACAAAGCGGGGGCGGCGCCATAGATCAGCAGCTCGCCCATGCCCTGCACCGCCTCGACATAATCGGCCCGCAGCGCGGCGCTGGCCTGCACCGCCCCCTGCCCCGCAACCCGCCCTGCACTGGCGGTCAGGACCGGCGTTGCCGCCCCGGTGAGCACCAGCCCCGCGAGCAGGATGAGTGCCGCTGGGCCCGAGAACAGAGCGAAAAACCCGGTCATGATCAGCGCCGCGATGAAAGCGGTGAGCAGCGGCACATAGACGCGCAGATAGAAGAGATTCAGCGTGTCGATATCGGCGACCAGGCGCGAAAGCAGGTCGGCCGCCTTGAAATTCTGCAAGGCCGCCGGGGCGAGCGGCTCCAGCCTCGTGTAGAACCAGACGCGCAAAGCCGCGAGCAGGCGGAAGGTGGCCTCATGCGTCACCAGCCGCTCGGCATAGCGCGAGCCCACCCGCAGCGTGGCGAAGAAGCGCACGAAGGCGGCGGGGGTGAAGAAATTAAAGACATTCTGGGCCGCATAGCCGGACAGTCCGGCAATGGCCGTGGCGGCGAGGAACCAGCCGGAGAGCGTCATGAGCCAGAAATTGGCGAGAATGGTGACACAGGAGAGGGCCTGCCCGGCCAGCATCCAGCCGCGATAGGGGCGGAACAGGCTGGTCAGGCGGATCAGATCGCGCACGGCACCTCGCCATAGGCTTCGGCCAAAGCGCGATAGGGGCCGGAGGCGGCCAGCAGGGCGGCGGGCGGGCCGGATTCGGCGATGCGGCCATCCGCCAGGACCAGCACCTGGTCGGCCCGCGCCGCCGCCGCCAGACGATGGGCGATGACGATCACCGTGCGCCCTTGCGCCAGATCGGAAATGGCATCGAGAATTTCGCGCTCGCTGGCTGGGTCGAGATTGGCGGTGGCCTCGTCCAGGATCAGCACAGCCGGGTTCTTCAGATAGGCGCGGGCCAAAGCGACACGCTGGATCTGGCCGCCGGAGAGGCCGGCACCTTGATCGCCGACCGGCGTCTCAAACCCCTGCGGCAGGGCCTCGATGAAATCGAGCGCGCGGGCGCGGCGGGCGGCCTCGCGCAGCTCCGCCGGCGTGGCGTCCGGGCGGCCCAAACGGAGGTTATCGGCGATGCTGCCATGGAACAGACGCGGGTTTTGCGGCACCCAGGCGAGCATCCGCCACCAGGAGTCCGGTGCGAGCTCGGCGAGATCATGCGCGCCGTTGAGCGTGATGCGCCCAGCCTCAGGGACGGCGAATTTCAGCAGCAGCCGGGCCAGCGTGGTTTTTCCCGCACCGCTGGCGCCGACAATGGCGGTGATCTTGCCGGCCGGAAACTCTGCAGTCAGCCCGTCCAGCACCCCAGTGCCCTGGTAGGAGAAGGCCAGGTTTTCGCAAACGATGCCGATGGCGGGCAGGTCCGGCAGGGTTTGCCGGCCTTGCGGCGGCAGCTCGGCATCGAGAAGGGCGAAAATGCTTTTGGCGGCGGCGATGGCCGACATGCGCGCGTGATAATGCACGGAGAGGCCGCGCAGGGGGACGAAATATTCGGGGGCCAGCAGCAGCACCAGAAAGGCCGGGTAAAAGGCGATATGGCCGTGGATCAGCCTGGCGCCGAACAGCACCGCCACCAGGGCGATGGCGAGGGAGGCGAAAAATTCCAGCACGGCGCTGGTGAGGAAGGCGATGCGCAGGCCCGCCATGGTGGTGCGCCGGTAATCCTCGGACATGCGCCGCGCGATGGCGATCTCGTCGCGCGCCCGGCCGAACAGTTTGAGCGTGGTGAGCCCCTGCAGCACGTCGAGGAAATGCGTCCCGAGGCGCAGCAATTTGTCCCATTGGCGCTGGTTGATGGCCTCTGCCCGGTAGCCGACATAGACCATGAACAAAGGTATCAGCGGCCCAGCGACGAGCAGGATGAGGCCGCTATAGAGATCGAGCGGGAAGACCAGCGCCAGGATGGCGAGCGGCACGGCGACGCACAGCGCCATTTGCGGCAAATAGCGCGAGAAATAGGGTTCCAGCGCCTCGACCCCTTCGAGCAGGGTGGCTGCGATGTCGGCGCTGGCCTCGTCGGCCGCATGGATGGGGCCACGCGCGAACAGCCTCGAGAGGAGGGCGGCGCGCAATTCGGTCTTGATGCGGGCCGAGGCTCGTGCGGCGGTGACCTCGGCCGCGTAGGCCAGGCCGGCGCGGGCCAGGAACAAGGCGGCCAGGGCGTAGAACCAGGGGGCCAGGGCGGCCACAGGCAAATGGCGGAAGGATATGCCGTTGACGATCTGCGCCAGGCAGACCGCCTGCGCGATGACCGCCCAGCCGGAAATCAGCCCCAATGCAATGCTGGCATAAAGCGCGCCTTTGGTACGGCGCCCTTCCTGCATCAGGCGGGGATCAATGCGCGTCGGTTTGGCCACGCCCCTCCCCTAGCCTTCCTGCAGGGAAGTAAGCAAGCCAAGCTCAGGCGCCATCCTTTGAGAGAGAAGGCGCCTGAGGCCACGATGCAGATGGCTGCGTAGAACGTCTGGGCATAACGGTCATAGCGCGTGGCGATGCGCCTTTCGTCCTTGCGCTTGGCGACCATATTTCCTTTTTGAGGCGGTGCGCATTGGATCGGCGCCATGCGCCTTGGCGCCGATCCGGGACCATACGTTCCCGCGCGCGTCAGCTGCGGTGAATGGTGATCATCTTGATCTCGGTCATGGCCTCGAGCGTGAGTTTGCCGCCCAGGCGGCCGACGCCGCTCCTTGTGCCCGTGCCGCCGCCGAATGGCAGATGCAGTTCCCAGTAGTTGCTTCCCGCGTTGATGTTGACGATCCCGGCCGGGATGGCCTCGGCAAAGCGCATGCCGCGCTCCAGGTCGGTGGTGAACACACCAACACTGAGACCGTATGCGCTGTCGAGCGCGAGGTCGAGCGCCTCGGCGTCGGTCTCGAACGTGACGATCGGCAGCACCGGCCCGAACGTCTCTTCGAGGTTCACCCGCATGGCACGCGTCACCCCCGCGATGACGGTCGGCTCAAAGAACAGGTCGCTGCCGAGATCCGGCCGTGCACGGCCACCGGTCAGCACGGTCGCGCCGGAGGCGACCGCATCCTCGACATGCGCGCGCACCTTGGCCGCAACATTGGCGTTGTTGAGCGGGCCCATGGTGGCGCCCTGGTTCAGCGGATCACCGAGAACGACCGCCTTCGCCTTCTCGACCAGGCGCGCCGCGAAGGCATCCGCGACGTTGCGATGCACGAGCAGGCGGCCAGTCGCGGCACAGATCTGCCCGGCATTGATGAAGGCACCATTCGCGGCGGCGGTCGCCGCCTTGTCGAGATCGGCATCCTCGAACACCAGGACCGGGCCGTTGCCGCCGAGCTCAAGCAGCATCGGCTTGCCGGCGCCGCGCTCGGCAATGCGTTTGCCGGTCGCGGCGCTGCCGGTGAAGCCGATGCCGTTGGTGTCCGGATGGGCGACGATCTCGTCGCCGACGGTGGCCCCTTCGCCCATGACAAGGTTGACGACGCCGGCCGGCAGGCCGGCGGCTTCCATCGCCTGCATGAGCGCCACGGCGCAGATCGAGGTGCTCGGCGCGGGCACCCAGACGATGGCGTTGCCCGTGGCAATGCCGGGGGCCAGATACTCAACCGGGATGTTCACCGGGAAATTCCACGGTGTGATAACCGCATAAACGCCGCGCGGCTGGCGGATCGTCAACACCAGCTTGTGCGGGTCCTGTGCGGGGATCACCTCGCCGCGCATGTGCTTCACGAGCTCGGCGGCGAGGCGGAACCCGTCGGCCGCCTTGCGGAGTTCGGCAGTCGCTTCGGCGAGCGGCTTGCCCTGCTCCTGGCTGAGGGTGCGTGCCATATCGTCACGGCGCGCGTCGATCTCGGCCGCGATGGCGACGCACATGGCCGCACGCTCCCAGACCGGGCGCGCCGCCCAGCCGGCCTGTGCGGCGCGTGCCGCCCGCACGGCCGCGTTAGCGGTCTCGCGGCTGCTGCGCGGCAGCGAGCCCAGCGTCTCGCCGGTCGCGGGGCTGATCGCCGGCATGCGGTCGACCTCGGGCGCCCAGACGCCACCGATGAAATTGTTGTAGACTGGCATCGTAATGGTATCGGGCATACGACCTCTTGCCTTCTCGTTGCGGCCCACGCGTTCATCACGCACGACCATTGGATTAAAAATCAGTTAGCCTGGACAATGAAACGTCACCCTTTGCCGTAACGGTTACGCGGCGCAGGGGCCGACAGTTCTTTACAAACTTCGTGGCGCAACGCAATGCGAGCGCGGCAATGCGCTTTCCTTCGCAAGGCCATCGGTCATCACGATGACCTTGCGAAGACCAGGCTCGGCAAACGCAAAGCCTTCATCCTGTTCCGTCTGTTCGACCAGCTTCAGCCGGTTGCAAAATTTGTGACAGAACCCGCAACCATCATGAGCCGCTCCGATGATGATCGTTTGATCCCAAGCCGGCTGATTTTGATCATGCCGTCGCCAGAATCGTTGCGTGGAATTTGCTGCCATGGCGCCACACAGCTGTGGCGCGGCCATGCAGCACGCGCAGCATGAACGCGCCGTTTGCGCCGATATTTATGGCCGCGCTTGGCGCCTGCCTTCCCTCAACATTCCACAAAGTTCAGGGCAAGCCCGCCTTGCGATGTTTCCTTATATTTGACCATCATATCCTGGCCCGTGTGCCGCATCGTATCGAGCACGTGATCGAAGGAGACTCGATGCACGCCATCGCCGCGCCGCGCCAGCGAGGCGGCGCTGATGGCCTTGCCGGCCCCGAAGGCATTGCGCTCGATGCACGGAATCTGCACGAGCCCGCCGATCGGGTCGCAGGTCATGCCCAGATGATGCTCCATCGCAATTTCGGCCGCGTTTTCAATCTGCTCATTGGTGCTGCCGAGCGCCTCGGCGAGCCCGGCGGCGGCCATCGATGCGGCGACGCCAACCTCGCCCTGACAGCCGACCTCAGCGCCGGAGATGGAAGCGTTTTTCTTGAACAAACCACCAATCGCGGTGGCCACCAGCAGAAAACGGTGCATGCTCTCGCGGGTCGCACCCGGGCAAAACTCGCGGTAATAGCGCAGCACCGCGGGCACCACGCCGGCGGCGCCGTTCGTCGGCGCTGTTACCACCCGCCCGCCGGCCGCATTTTCCTCATTCACCGCGATGGCGAACAGGCTCACCCAGTCCATGATCGTATGCGGCGCCAGGTTGTTCAGCCCCGCATCGGCTTCCAGCTTTTCGCGCAGCGCCCCGGCGCGGCGACGCACCTTGAGTGAGCCCGGCAAGACCCCCTGCCCCTGCATGCCGCGCTCGACCGTCGTCATCATCACATCGATGATCCGGTCGAGATAGCGCGTCAGCACCTCTTCCGGGCGCAACGCGAGTTCGTTAGCGCGGACCATCTGCGCAATCGACAGCCCCGTCTCATGCCCCAGCCGCAGCAGCTCGGCGCCGGTGCTGAAAGGATAGGGCACCGCGCGCGGCGCTTGCGCCGGCAGGTCGGCGACATCCTCCGGCAGCACGAAGCCGCCGCCCACCGAGCACCAGCGCTGCGCCAGCAACAAGCCGCCATCGGCCGCATAGGCGCTGAAGACCAGCGTGTTGGGGTGACGCGGCGTGGGGGAATCGCGGTCGAAAACAACATCGTCGGCAGGGCTGAAGGCGACATCATGCGTCCCGCCGAGACGCAGCCGGCGCGTTGTCTCCGCGGCGAGAATCAGCGTTTCGCTTTGCGCCGGATCGATCTCTTCGGGCGTCTCCCCGGCCAAACCCAGGATCACCGCCTTGCCGCTTCCATGCCCCTCGCCGGTCCAGGCGAGCGAGCCGAGCAGTTCGGTCTTCACCCGCGTTGTGCTGTCGAGCTGGCTGTTCTGGCGCAGCGTTTCAATGAAATTCCGCGCCGCGCGCATCGGCCCCATCGTATGCGACGAAGATGGGCCAATGCCGACTTTGAAGAGTTCAAAAACGCTAATCACAATATTTCAGCTCCGGGGCTCTCGAGGAAACCCCAACATATATGGTTCGAAGGCGCACCAGGCTTCAAGAGGCGACAGGTTGGCGTCGGCAGCGTCAGCCTAATCCGCGTAATCCGGCTCACGCCGATCAAGCAGCCGCTTCAGCGCCGCAAAGTGATAATCGTACATGTTCTGCCCTTCGGACAACTGCTGGTGATTGATCTGGTGGCGGGTTTTTTCCGCCACCTCGGGCGACAACCGGCGCAGCGGTCGCCCCGTCGACATTGCCAAAATTTGCGTCTGGCAGGCGCGCTCCAGGAAATAGAGGCTGTTGAAGGCTTCCGCTACTGATTTGCCGCACACAATCACGCCGTGATTTGCCAACATGAGCACCGATTTTTTGCCGATGATCCCGGCCATTCGCTCCCCTTCGGCGACATCGAGCGCCAGGCCTTCATAGGCATAGTCGTAAGCAATATCGTCATGAAACCCGAGCGCGGTTTGGCCGATCATCTCCACGGTCATGTCTTCAAGCTGCGTCAGCGCGGTTGCGAAGGGCATGTGGGTATGCAGGACGCAGGCAAAGCCGCGCTTATGGAACGGACCATGGATGCAGACCGCCGTGCGATCGGCGATGCCGGTACCGGAAATCAGTTTCCCCTGAAAATCGACTTCCAAAAGATCTCTGGCACGCACCTCAGACCAGTGCAGGCCATAGGGATTCAACAAAAAGCT
Source organism: uncultured Pseudomonadota bacterium (assembly GCA_963780465.1). Classification (GTDB taxonomy): domain Bacteria; phylum Pseudomonadota; class Alphaproteobacteria; order Acetobacterales; family Acetobacteraceae; genus Acidocella. Next base: position 336,328 of record CAWACI010000002.1, on the reverse strand, counting down.
GTCTTTATTGTCCGGCATCGCCAGGCTGAAATGGTTGTCGATTCCCTCGTGAAAGCCATTGGCGACCGCAAGCCGCAGCGCCGCCGCCAGATCGATACGCGCCTGGCGTCCGGCCTCGCTGTGCATTCCGGGGAATTTATCTGACGCTTCGGGCATTCGGATGCTCCTTCTAATGGGGTTGATTAAGCGGATAACATACTGGCAGACGGGCAGGGAGGAGAAGTCATGTCGAAGCGGAGCAAAAGACTTCTTTTTGTGAACAAAAAAACTTTACGAAACTGGGCCGTGCAGGTTTCCACGCCACAGTCCCAGAGAGCCAAAAGTTCTTTGCGCCGCTTTTTTTCAAAAAAGCGGCTGCTTTTCTGTTCCCGCTTTAATCTGCCGAGCTCTACTGTCCGGCTTCAAACATCGCTGTGAGGGTTTTGCTCAAAGCTGTGAGGATTTTTCGCTGGACTGCACTTCGGAAACAGAGGGAGAATACAGTTTTGGTAACACCTGATTTTGAGGAATGCGCCATGGGCCTTCTACAAGCCAACGACCTCCGGATCCCCAAACCGATTGGCGGCCCGCTTCCGGAGCCGCCAAACTTTGCTACGTTCGAGGAAGAGCGGCTCCACCGGAAGCTCAAACTCGCCGCTGCGTTCCGCATCTTCGCGCGGTTCGGCATGGCCGAGGGGATCGCCGGTCATATCACCGTGCGCGACCCGGAATTCCATGACCGGTTCTGGGTGAACCCCTACGCGCAGCATTTCTCCTCGATCCATCCCGACGACCTGATCTGCATCGACGAAGAGGCCCATGTCTATCATGGCACTGGCCCGGTGAACGCGGCGGCGGCGGCGATCCATTGCGGCATTCACGGCGCCAACCCCAACGTGGTCGCCGCGGCGCATACGCACACCACCTATGGCCGCGCCTTCTCCGCCCGGTCGCGCCTGCTGGCGCCGATCAACCAGGAATCCTGCCTGTTCTATCGCGACCACGTGCTGTTCAAGGGCGATATCGTCGTGCTGGCGCAGAATGAAGGGCGCCGCATCGCCGCCGTCATGGGCGACGCGCGTTCCGCCATCCTGCTCAATCACGGCCTGCTGACCGTCGGCTCCACGGTCGATTCCGCCGCCTTCCGCTTCATTGCCATGGAGCGCTGCTGCCAGGTGCAGCTGCTGGCCGAAGCCGCCGGGAGCGTGGAGGAACTGTCCGAGGAAGATGCGCAGTCCACGTTTGAACAGCTCGGCTCGGATTACGTCCTCTGGCTCGGCTTCCAGGGGCTGTATCAGCAATTGCTGCGCGACGCGCCGGACCTGCGCAAGCTGAACAGCGAACTCGGCCTGCCCTAACCCGCCGCCGCGACGGTGCCGTCCCCGGACGCGCCGTCGCGGTCCATCGCCGCCAGTAGCCAGCGCTCAAAGCGGCTGAGCGGCTCCCAGCCGCGCTTCTGTGCGGGAAAAGCGTAATAGAGCGTCTCAGGGTTCGCGAGGGTGTGCGGATGCACCTGCACCAGCGTACCGGCACGCAGTTCCCGCTCGATCAGGATGCGCGGCAGCAGAGCGACGCCGAGCCCGGCAAGCGTGGCGCTGATCGCCATGATGAACATCTCGAAATGCCGGTTTTCCGCCGCGTGCTCCACCGGTCTTGCCGCCGCGGTTTCCGACCAGGACAGCCAGGCGCGTGGCAGGTCGCGTGAGTAAATCCACGGCAGCGCCGCGATTTGCGCCAGGCTCAGCCCACCGCCGGCCAGCACCGGCGCGGCCACCGCCAAAATCTCGCCGTCGCTCAGAAGCTTGTGCCCCGGCATCGCCGGCCAGGGACGCTGGCTGAAATAGATCGCCGCGTCAAAGCTGAAATTATCGAAGAAGGTCGGCTGATCGCGGCCCATAATGTGCAGCCGCAGATCCGGATTGGCGGCATGAAAATCCGCCAGCCGGGGGATCAACCATTGCGAGGCGAACGTGACGCCAACGGCGAGCTGGATCTGCACCTCGTTGCGCTGGCTCACCAGCTCCTGCGTATCGCGGCGGATCTGATCCAGATGCACGCGGATGCGCCGGGCATATTCCGCGCCAGCGGGCGAGAGTACCAGGCGCTGGCGCACGCGTTCGAACAGGGCGATGCCGAGCTGCGCTTCCAGCTCGTTCACCTTTTTGCAGACAGCGCCGTGGGTTTGCGAGAGTTCCAGCGCCGCCTTGGAAAAACTCTCATGCCGTGCGGCAGCCTCGAAGGCTTGCAGCGTACTCAGGCTCGGAACCCCACGGCGCATGGCCACCCCCCGCTTATTCGCCGGCGAACTGCCCCACGGCGATGGCGCGCTGGCGCGTCTCCAGAAGCACCACCACGGCCGAGGCGATCACCATGGCGACGGCAATGCCGATGAATGCCAGGGCGAAACTGCCGGTCACATCTTTGATCCAGCCGATAAAGTAAGGCAACAGGAACCCCGAGGACACGCCGATGCTGGTAATCAACGCGATGCCCGCGGCGGCGGCCCGATCGGTAAGGATACGGCTCGGCAACTGCCAGAAGGTGGTGATGCTGCTGAAGCAGGCGGAGGTGCCGATGGACAGCGCGATGATCGTCTCGTAAGGCGATTTCAGGTACAAGGCGCAGGCAAGTGCGGCGGCGCTGACCAGCAGGGGCCCGGCGACGTGCCAGGCGTTCATGTTGTGCCGGCTGACAAGGCGGCCCCAGACCAGCATGGCGATCGCGGACGTGCCGAACGGAATGGCCGTGATCAAGCCGATCTGCGTGAGCGAATATTTGACGTGGAACGCCACCTGGAAGGACTTCACCACCTGCGGCAGGAAATACAGCAGGCCGATGACGCCCGCATTGGTGCCGAAATAGACCAGGCCGAGCGCCCAGACCTTGCCGTTGGCGAGCGCGCGCCAGGCACTTCCCGAGGGCGTGGCGGCAGCGGCCTGCGCCTGCTCGCTCGCCAGCGCCGCGGCGATTTCCCGCTTGTCGCTGTCCGACAGCCAGCGCGCCGCCTGCGGCCCGTCCGGCAGCCAGAAATAGACCACGGCACCGAGCAGAATGGCGGGAACGCCCTCCAGCAGCAGCATCGCGCGCCAGCCGGTGACGCCGAAGACATCGGCATGCGCCATCAGCCAGGTTGAGACCGGAGCGCCGAGCGTACCGGTGAGCGGGATGGCGGTGACGAACAGCGACATCATCCACACGCGGTTGCGTGCCGGCATCCAGAGCGTGAGGTAGAACACCATGCCGGGGAACAGCCCCGCTTCGAACGCCCCCAGGAAGAACCGGGCAACGAACAGCCAATGCGAGCTGGGCACAAAACTGGTCAGCGAGGAGAGCGCGCCCCAGGTGACCAGGATGCGCATTATCCACCGCCGCGCGCCAAACCGATGCATGCAGAGATTGCTCGGCACCTCGAACAGAATATAGCCGAGGAAGAACAGGCTGGTGGCCAAGCCGTATTGCGCCGTGCTCATATGCAGCTCGGCATTCATGGTCAGCGCCGCATAGCCGACATTGGCGCGGTCGAGCTGGTTGGCGATGTAGATGACGATCATCAACGGCGCGAGGCGCCAAGCGATGCGCTTCATCAGCCCGTCGGAAATTGCAGGTTTGAGCACGCTCACCGTCATTTGCTCCCTTTCGCCAGATCTACACCAAATAATTTCGTCATAAAACGGACGTGACGCCGCCTTCACAATGCACAAAAAATACAAAGATTGTGAGAAAATATCATACCATCCGCTCAAATGAGAGCGCAAGACCGGCAAAATTTGAGCATATGATTAATTATAGGGCTTTTTCTTTGCCGTTTTTTAGCAGCTTACGCCAGCCCCTCCCCCCCGCGCCCCTCTCTCGCCTGACGGCACAGCAACTGTCACTGGTGCCGTTTCTGAGGTGAAAAGCCGCACGCGAGGCGCCTCACCACGCCGCGCGAACTCGCTTCGGCAACATGCGGCGCGCCATAGGGCGGCTGCGCTGGTTTTGGGTGTCCACTCATTAGGTTTATGGCCAAAACCGGCGAGAACCGGCGAATCATCAGTCGCTAGCACATTCTACTTATCAAAATTGACTATTGGAGGATCTGCTGAGAGCGTTCAACTCACTGGAATCACTGTTGATTTTTCGAGGCTTGCCGCCGAACAGCAAGGGCGGCAGATCCGCCGCCAAAATCAGCTTCGCGCGGCCAATTTTATGGGTGCGAAGCAGGCCGGCTTTCCGCCATTCGCGCAGCGTCCGCTCGCTCCGGCGCACCAAAACAGCCGCCTCGGCGAAGGTCAGAAACTCGACGTCCCTCCATGCGTGATGTTACCCCATCTTGGGCAGACGCGCGCTCCCACGCCTCAAAGAGGGGCCCATGCGCATCGGGGGCGATATTTTAGGGCATCGTAAATCTCCGTCGTTGACGGTGATTCACCTCATAAATCTTGGTCGCCTGGACAAAGCCGGCCACGAACTCACGCCACGGTTTCCGCGTGCTGGCTGGCGCCAACCCCCAGCAGGTCGCGGTTCTGGCCCGACTGGGCGGACGGCCCCTAGTGGCATCGATGTGCCAAAGTACGGGTCCGTTACGACCTGTAAAAAGGAGCCGCCCACCATGAGCATTCCCAGAATTGGACTGGATACCGCAAAGTCCATCTTCCAAGTGCACGGCGTCGACGAGACCGGAAAGGCGACAACCAAGCGCAAGCTACAAAGGAGCGAGATGATTCCCTTTTTTGAGAAGCTCGAGCCGTGCACAATTTACTTGGAAGCGTGCGGGGCCGGGCACTATTGGGCTCGCGTGCTGATCGGCCTCGGCCATGATGTGAAGCTGATCGCGCCTGAGGCGGTCAAGCCGTTTGTGAAGAAGGGCAAGAAGAACGATCCGGCCGATGCCGCAGCCCTCTGCGAGGCCGGAGGCCGGCCAAATATAAAGTTCGTGCCGGTGAAAACCGTAGAGCAGCAGGCCATACTGGCTGTGCATTCGGTTCGGGCGCTGCTGGTCAAGCAGCAGACGATGCTGTCGAACGCCATGCGTGGCCTCGCGGCGGAATTTGGTCTGATCGTTCCAAAAGGCATCGACAAGCTCGTTGAGCTGATGGCGTTCGTCGATGCGGATGAAAGCATTCCGAAGCAAGCTCGCCAGGCAGGCAAGGAATTGCTTGACCAGCGTGAGGCGGTGGGAGAACGCATTGAGACACTTGAAGCCGAAATCATCGCTCACGCGCGGCAGGACAAAGCAGCGCGCCGGCTGGCCACGATCCCGGGTGTCGGGCCGATCACAGCGTCGCTGATCGCCGCGACAGTAGCCGACTTTGGTGTATTCAAGAGGGCTCGGGATTTTGCAGCGTGGCTGGGCCTGGTACCGCGGCAGCATTCTACCGGCGGCAAAACCCGGCTTGGCAGGATCACCAAGACGGGCAACCGGGAGATAAGAAAGTGTCTAGTTCTGGGTGCCCAATCAATGACTTTCCGGGCACGGCAATGGAAGAGTGCCGCTGGAGTTTGGACCGATAGTCTGCTCCAACGCCGCCCTTTCAGGCTGGTGACAGTCGCATTGGCGAACAAGATAGCGCGCATCGCATGGGCGTTGATGACGCGCAACGAGGTCTACCACGCAAAGGGACACGTCGTAACTGCAGCGCAAGTTGTGGCATGACAACCCTGTGCTTGGTGGGCGACGGGCGAAAGCCCTTCTAACCGGCAGGAGACGCAGAACAGCGTGATGGGAAAGTCTGTAGTCAAGTACATACAGTTTAGGCAATACCGGTGGGATCACTGTGCCTTGAGCACGCCGGGAAGATTGGTGCCTAACACGTAAGCGAACACCCATGATGGCCAGCGGCAAGTGCCGCATCACAGGTCGGACATAAGGGCGCAACTGACCGGTTCTTTTCCATTTCGATTAGCGCGTCATGAAGAATATGGCTTCCACGCTATCTGGGGTAGGTGCGTGCTGCACGCCCGACCTGCCGGAGCGTGGCGCTGTCGCCAAATTCCGTAAAGCCCGCTTCGCGGTGGTCTTCGACCAGGCTTGACGGAATTTGGCGACAGCGCCCTGAAAATTTTAGGCTGGGAACAGAGACACGGCGTTCAGCCGAACCAAGAAACTGCGCCCGGCAATGGCCCTGGACCGCTGGCGGTGCCGCAGGGAGCGAACCAGTGCTGGGCCTTACGGGTCCGCGGCGCAACCGGCGATCTAAAGGGCACTTCTAAAAACCCCATTGATGTAGTCGTCAGCATCTGTTCAAAGAGTCTGAGCCCTATTCAGGAGCGGACGGATGAAACAGCCGGGATTTTTCGACGTATCCAAGCGGCACGCGAAGCTGCTGAAAACGCGAGATTTTCTTGAACGTGTTAATCAGTTTGTGGGGTGGGAGGCGTTTCGGCCTGTTCTGGACACGGCGTTGGCACGGAAGCCGCGGGACAAAGGAGGACGTCCTCCGTTTGATGCGGTCTTGATGTTCAAAGTTCTGGTGTTGCAGGCTTTGTACAACCTGTCGGATGAACAAACCGAATATCAAATTCTTGATCGCCTGAGCTTTATGAGGTTTTTAGGGCTGCAACTGCACGATAACGTTCCTGATGCGCGTACAATCTGGCTATTCCGCGAGATGTTGATCGCCGCCAAAGCAGTAGAGAAGCTGTTCGCGCAATTCGATGCCATGCTGGAATCTGCGGGCTTTCAGGCGAGTGGAGGCCAGATTATCGATGCCACCTTTGTTGAAGCGCCGCGCCAGCGCAACGGGCGAGACGACAACGAGAAGATCAAGAAAGGCGAAGCTCCCGCCGATTGGAGCGACAAAAAGAAAGCGCACAAGGACACGGACGCTCGCTGGACAAAGAAGAACGGCGTCGCCTTTTACGGCTATAAAAACCACGTCAATGTTGATCGCAAGCACAAGCTCATCCGCCAATACAAAGTCACGGACGCGAGCGTCCACGACAGTCAGGAGTTGGACAATATTCTTGATCCACGCAACGACAGCCAAGACACTTGGGCTGACAGCGCTTACCGTTCGGACGAGCAAGAGGCGCGGTTGAAGGAAAAGGGCTGCACATCCCACATTCACGAACGCGCCTATCGCAACAGACCGCTGACGCCGGAACAAGAAGCCGCCAATAAAGCGCGTTCCCGTGTGCGCGTACGGGTCGAGCATGTCTTTGGTCATATCGAAACGGCGATGAATGGTTGCTACGTTCGCACAATCGGCATTGCTCGCGCCAAGGCCAAAATCGGGATCGAGACTATGGCCTACAACATCTCGCGCTTTACCTTTCTCATGCGTGCCAGTGCCACGACAGGATAGGTGCGTCCAATTGCTAAAAAATGGGTAAATAGAAGGAGGAAACCGGAGGTAAAAACCAAAAAACCGCGCAAAGCCCTTGCCGTCCACAACCTTTCATCGGTTTTTTATCACTTCCTATCGGTCAAAAACGGAGTTGATAGAAGTGCCCTAAAGGATCTGCGTGATTCATATGGTGAGTCGCAAGATTATTTGTAAGTGCGATATGTTGTTTGGTTATTTTACGTTTTAAATCTCTTGGGTGCCGGAGATACGGATCTCGTCCCGGTTCAGGATACCCCAGTCTGATCCGGGGTACAGCCGCCCCTTCCGCATGTTGCGCGAGCCATGCCATAGCGTTGACATCGTATTGATATCTGCGGAAGTTTGTCGTAGCCTTGCGAAACAATTAGCTCCTTCCTTTGATGGTTTTGAGACCGTCGAGCTGTTTTGATCATTATTTAGCAATTGAGCCTGTGCGCGACTAGCATCAGAGCGGAATTCTAAAAAAATGGAGGGGATGTTATGGCCACTGCAACACCAAAAACCGGTATAGATGCAGGAGGCTTTCCCCATCGACGGGTCCGTCGAGCAGCCATGGCGCCTCGATACGGTCATGGCGCAAGGCGCCTTACGGCCACTGGAACACCAGCACGTTTCTGGGCGGCCTGCGGCACGATGAAATCGTCGCCCCTTTGCCGCTCAACAGGCCGATCAATGGCCGCGGTTTCCGCGCCTATATCGAACAGCTTCTCGCCCCACGCTGAGACCACGGAACATCGTGGTGGCCGATAGTCTCGGTAGCCATCGGGTCGCCGGCGTACGGCGAAGCCATTGAGGCGCGCCGCGCAAGCTTGCTGTTCCTGCTGCCCTGTCGCCCGGACTAGTGGATAGAATCTAACACTTGGTGCCCTCGTTTTACGGCGGCCAAAATTTTGCTGGGCTTTTTTGTCCATTGGAACGGCCGTGGGTCTTGATTGTTTTCGTTGAGGAACCGTCCGATCGCGTCTTTGAGTTCCTCGACCGATCGGAACACGCCACGGGCAAGGCGCCGCTTCGTCAGCTTGGCAAAAAAGCCTTCGACAGCGTTGAGCCAGGAGGCGGATGTCGGCGTGAAGTGGAAAGTCCACCACGGATGCGCCTCCAACCATTCGCGCACCTTCAGATGTTTATGGGTGGCGTAGTTGTCGACGATTGCATGGACATGCTTGCCGGCTGGTATAGTTGCCTCTACGGCGTTGAGAAAGCGGATATATTCTTGGTGCCGGTGTTTTTTCATGCAGCAGCCGACAACTTTTCCGTCCAGCACGTTGAGGGCAGCAAACAGAGTGGTCGTGCCATGCCGCTTATAGTCGTGCGTCATCGTGCCGCAGCGGCCCTTTTTCAGCGGCAAGCCAGGCTGTGTGCGGTCGAGTGCCTGGATCTGGCTTTTCTCGTCGATGGAAAGCACAATGGCATGGGCCGGCGGGCTGACGTAGAGGCCAACAATATCGCGCAACTTGACGGCAAATTCGGGATCATTGGAAAGCTTGAAGTGGCGCGTGCGGTGCGGCTGCAAGCCATGCCGGCGCCAAATCCGCTACACAGAACTCACGCTGATGCCTTGAATCTTGGCCATGGCGGGCGCCGTCCAGTGCGTCGTCTCGCCAGGCGGAGGGTCAGAGAGTGTTGCCTGCACGACCCTCGTCTCCACCGCCGCCCCGAGTGGCGCAATGCGCGACGGACGGGTCTTGTCGCGCAACAGGCCCGCGATGCCCTCGGTCATGAAGCGTTCTTGCCAGCGCCAGACAGCCGTTTTGCTGGTGCCGCTGCCGCGCATGATCTCGGCCGTGCCGCAGCCATCGGCAGTCAGCAGGATAATTGCGCCCGCCAGACATGTTTTTGCGGGCTGTTCCGATCGGCCACAACCGATTCCAGTTTGGCGCGGTCCTTGGCGGTTACTGTCACTGTGATACCATTGAGCATACCGCAAATTCGCATCTTGCTGCCTGGATGGGAATCCTAAATCGGACTCAAATGTTGGACTTTATCCACTAGAAACCGATCGAGCAGGTCTTTTCAAATTAAAGCCCCTGCTGCGCCGCGCCGAACCCAGAAGTCTTGAAAGACTATGGCAGAGCATCGGAAACTCTCTCGATCGTTACACGCCGCAGGAATGCAAAAACTACTTCATAAAATGCGGATACGGACAAACCAATTAAAAACGTTCTAACCGGGAATTTCTTATGAAAAGCAGCCCAATTTTACAAGATCATGTCACATTAGCCCACTACGGTTCAGTCAGAGCCGGGCAATAGACGGCTGCTTCCATACGTCCTGTCTGGTTACGAGCGCAGCTTCGGCTTAAAGTTTTTATCCACCTGCCTGGCAGCTGCTCATATCGCTCCACTGTTACTGTGGACACTTGAGCGTTATGACGATTGATAGGTTATAACTACCTACGAGAACGCTCGCATTTTTGAAGGAAGGCGCCGACAAGAAGCCTTCCGCGTTATTGCTGAACCCGTAACACTCCGTCGGCCTCCCCAACCAGTTCTCGGCGAGCTTGCCATTGTCGTTCGCGTCATGGAACACGATGACGGCATAGGCGCCGGGCTTGAGGTCGGTAAAGACCACGCTTTGCGTTCCGGCACTGGCTCTCATTGCGATTCCGACGAGCCGCGAACGGTCGTTCAGTAATCCCACCTTTCCAGCATTCCCGATCGCTGTAAGAAAATGTTCTTCGCTGTCGTAGAGGCCGATCATTAATGTTCCCGATGACGACTCTACGCCTTCGATCGTAACCCGAAGGTCACTCGCCGCTGCGCTAAAGCAAAAAAGCGGAAGCATCGCTAGCGCCGCCCCCAAATATCAGGAAAGGTCTTATCCGATATTTTCCAGTTGATGAGTTTGCCATGGTAAACCTTAACTCTTTGACTTTGGCGTCGCAGCTATCGTGCTTGGTCGGCGAATTCTGACGAACCGGCGAATCGAGCGTTATCCGCAGATGAGAAAACCATGCGCCCCAATCTGACAGCGGATTCTCGTCAGTCGCTAGACCCGGCTTTCCGGTCGATGGCTTCAGCGCAGGCTCGCGTGCGCTCGCGAAGCATACAGGCAAATAGGCTCTCCCGAAACAGCTCTTCTGGCTGATCTCTTCCAGGGCCATTCGCGAGATCGCGCACGGATGTAGGCGTTACCGTCAACGATCTCAAAAAGAACCCGGCCGCCGTCCCAGTATGGCATTGACGTAGAGGTAACATAGCTTAAAATCGCCATGGCGATGATCCTATGCAAACCTGTGTCACAATGAGGACCTTGGCTTACCTTGTTCCTTTCGAGAAATAGTCAGTCCCTATCATACATGCAAGGGGGCCGCCTGCGATGAGCCGTCCGCGATCAAAGTTTCAGATGATCCTGTTTGCTCGGACAGTTTGACGGCTTGGATAAGCTCTTCCCTGATTCCTTTTTATGCCCAGCCAAGCATGACACTTCACCAATATCGATCTGGTCAAACGGTGCCAGCTCGACGGCGCTCAGCACGCCTTTACCGTTCAAATACGCGACATTGCGTCCCGTACTGGGCAAGAGGCTGAACGGTTCGGCACGTGTATCATAGACGATCTGGCAGCGGTTTTCACGCGTGATCGTCTCATCCTACTCGATGCAAACGTCCATATTCGACGCGCGGCCACGAGGTTGCGGTCTCAATGCAGCCGGTAGTCACGACCTTTGCTCACGCCTTTCGAACCGACAAGCCACCCAACCACCGGATCGATGCCGGCTTTATGCTGCGACATACCAACGGTGGCGGCGGGGGCGCTGATTTGTGGCCTGAAGGCCGAGGGCGGTACACTGGCCGGCATGGCGGGATTGGGGACATTGGCCTGGCGCCGTGCGGGGTAAAGGCGGCCCGCGCCCGCCCCGCCAAGGACATGCGCGAGGCCGCCGGGGCCAACGATCCTGAGCGCCCAAATTCTGGGAACGGCGTCACGATCCGGGAGATGCTGCGCCCGCAATCGCGGACGGTCGTCGTCCCCGACGCCAAGGTGCTGTTCAAATGGGGCCTCCGGCTGATGCAGACCGCGAAGCTGGACGCCCCGCGCCGCGCCGACTTGATCCGGTACCGCAACGGCCTCTTGATCGCCATGTTCGCCTCGCGGGCGCGGCGCCTGCGGTCGATGTCGCTGCTGCGGATCGGCCATGGGTTCCCCGGATCGCCGACTTCTACCGCGCCGAGCTGCAGCCGGAACAGGTCAAGACCGGCAAGTATGATGTCTTTACGCTGCCCAAGAGCCTGACCCCTTATATCGAGAAATATCTTGAGACGGTTGGCCGGCGCTCCTGCGGGGCAAACGCCATGACGCGCTCTGGATCGGCATCAACGGCAAGCAGTTAGAGCGCAAGGGAATTGAGGGGATGGTCGGCAGGCGCTCGAAGGCGCGGTTCGATGTCACCTTCGGGCCGCACCGTTTCCGGCACGCGATCGCCACGACAGCGCCGCTACGCGCCCCAGAACACCCCGACCTGGCGGCGCCCCTCCTGGGCATCTCGAAGGAGGTGGTGGAGCAGCACTACAATCGGAGCCAGCAGGTTTCTGCGGTTCTGACGTTTCAGGCGATCATCGAGGCGAAGATGGCAATGTCAGGTGGACGCTGAGCTGTCGTCCCCTGACATTGCTGGGCGGCATCCGATACCCTTCACCAACTTCGTTGTTCATCGACACTCGCCTGTATGTCGGAAGCGGACATGCCACCCAGACAGCCCGATGACTGAGATGGGTGGATTTGCGACGGCCTGCTTCTGGAACAGGGGTTTTTGATACCGGACATTCGGCTAAAGACCGGGTCGGGTGGGAAGCCGTCCCTCCGCTGTCGATCGGTGGGTTACGAAGCCGGCGGCGGCTTGAATACGGTAACGTAAAAACGCTGATAGCCGTTTAGAAAGATAGGCTCGGACCGGCTCCTCATAGAGTTTTATAAAAGCAAGGGCGAGTGCGAACGTCAAGATGATGGAAGTAAAAAAGGCAAATCTTGTTGAATAATGCGCCTCGTCTGACAGGAGGAAAACGGCGCGACCAACTGGATAGTGAAGGCAGTAAATTGGGTACGACATCCAGCCGAGAAACCGCGCAGCTTTCATATTTATGTTTCCTCTGCAAGACATCGTTGAGCCAACGCAAACAAGGCATGGCGCAACTACGGCAATGGTGAACGCAGGGTACAATCCCATCGCCGAGTGAGGAACAGCAAAAGAAGAACTACCAACAGATATAGAGTGAAAGGATGCGAAATTAAACGTCCTAAAACGGCACGGAGTTTGACTAATCGCGCATCATCAATGAGTGAGTATAATAAAATTCCGAATGAGAATCCAAAAAATACACGAGGAAATCCCTCCGTAAAGCTGTTGGCGCTCCAGCCGCCACTTAAATCAAACCCATAACGGAAATCTAGAAAAGCACGTGCAAAGCCGTACAACAAAAAGGCGGCCAAACTGAATAATATAAGCCTGATAAGATCTTTCTGTTTTAATTTAAACAAAAATGGGAATGCAAAACTGGCAACCATTTCAAAAAACAAAGACCATAAGGGGAGGTTTGTAGGAAAAATCAATCCGGTCGCTTCTCCAGAATCTCCTATGTCTCGAACCTTAAAACTATTGAGATCAGGAATAAACATGAAATTGTAAAATATGCTTCCAGAGATATCTCGCGTGGAATTAGTAGCTAACCCTGATTTTGCATCCAGCCACAGTACAGGGGCGCCAACAACAACTCCTAAGAGAAACATAGGATAAAGACGAATAATCCGTTTTAGAATGTACTCGAAGTACCCCATATTACGTTGCAATCTGGCACCATATGAGTGAGCCAAAACAAACCCGCTCAGCATGAAAAACAAGTCAACGGCGATGAACCCATTTTTGAGGAACGGTTCATTCTGATTTTGGAAATGAACAACCATCACAGAGATGGCAGCAACACCGCGCATGCCGTCAAGAACTTCAAAACGGCTGTGGTTGGAGGTAATTGGAAGCGGGGGCGACATGATTTTATCCCAAAAATCTATGTGCGAATGCTTTTTTTGGCACAAAACATTCCGATCTGTTATCAATATCGCAGGCTTACCGCAGAATACAAGTTCTTTATTATTATCCCGAATTTTCTGGATTGCGGGATAGTATCGCGGAATTACCGCCAGAATAAGCGTTGCCAATCGACAGTCTTTCGTAATGAATGCGTTGCCGTCGGCACTGGGCGACGTTGAATGTCCGCTTCTGAGATCACCTCCCGGGCCGGCCTATGCCCGCCTTGGGTCGATAGCTGTCGAAGCCCCGCGCGTCGTCGGCGTCCACTTTCCCGGGCTACGCGCCCGAAAGGGGCCTGGCTGCCATCGGCCCGGATCGGCCGATGGCAGGACCGGCGGCTGTGCGTCCATCCCCGCCAGCCGGACGGTAGTCCCCCCAGCCCCATCAGGCTGGGGGGCTTCTGGCGTTCTGGGCTCAAAATCCTACCGGCAGCGGCTGTAACCGCAATTGCCACCTGCCGGGCCTATGGTAACGTCGGGCACCCTCCCCTCGCAGCGAGGCTTTGATGACGATTCGCGTTGCCCTCTACGCCCGGTACTCGACCGACCTGCAGCGGGAGGCGTCGATCGACGACCAGCTGCGGCTCTGCCAGGCCCATGCGAGCCGCCAGGGCTGGATCGTCGCCGGCAGCTATCACGACCGGGCCATCTCAGGGGCGTCGCTGCTGCGCCCAGGCCTGCAGGACCTGATGAGCCGATGCCGCCCGCGGGCGGTTCGACATCGTCCTGGCCGAAAGCCTCGACCGCCTGTCCCGCGACCAGGAAGACATCGCCGGCCTGTTCAAACGCCTCAATTTCGCCGGCATCCGCATGTTCACCGTCGCCGAAGGCGAGATCGGCGAGATGCATATCGGCCTCAAAGGCACGATGAATGCGCTATTCCTGAAGGACCTGCGGCTCAAAACCCATCGCGGCCTGCAAGGCAAGATCGAGGCCGCCAAATCCGCCGGCGGCAACTCCTACGGCTATGAGGTCGTCCGCAGCTTTGCCGCCGATGGCAGCGTGAGCGCCGGCGACCGGGAGATCAATCCCGACGAAGCGGAGATCGTCCGCCGCATCTTCCAGGAATTCGCGACCGGCAAATCGCCGCGCCTGATCGCCAACGGCCTGAATAAGGAGCGGATCCCCGGCCCCCGCGGCGAGGGCTGGGGCCAAAGCACGATCAACGGCAACCCCGAGCGCGGCACGGGGATCCTCAACAACGAGCTCTATATCGGCCGCCTGGTCTGGAACCGGCTGCGCTACGTGAAGGACCCGAGCACCGGCAAACGCGTCTCCCGCCCGAACCCGCCGGAGAGCTGGGTGATCACCGAGGTGCCGCAGTTGCGGATCGTCGATGACGAGCTGTGGCAGGCGGTGAAAGCGCGGCAGGAGCGAGGCCCGGCAAGAAAATTGCCCGCCCCACCGCCACTGCCGCCGAAGGACCAAGCCACCCCCGGTTTCTGGTCGCACCAGCGCCCGAAGCATTTGCTTACCGGGCTGATGCGCTGCGGCGCCTGCGGCGGCGGCTATGTGAAGATCAGCGCCAATCTGTTCGGCTGCGCCGCGGCGCGCAACAAGGGCACCTGCGACAACCGGCTGAACATCCGCGTCGAGCGCCCTGGATGACATCGTCCTCTCCGGGTCTCAAGGGCCGGCTGATGGACCCGGCGATCTACCAGGAATTCGCTCGCGGCATATATCGCCGAGCGCAATTCGATCCTGGCCCAGCAGAACGCCCAATACACGGCCGCCGAGGCGGAACTGGTGCGCGTTAAAGCCCGGCAAAAAACCCTGGTGCGTGCCCTCGGCGACGGCATGCCGGCACGGACGCTCAAGGATGAGATGATCGCGCTGGAAGCCCGCGAAGACGAGCTCACAGGCCCTGCTGGCCAACCCGCCGGGCCGAACCGGCCCTGCATCCGAACCTCGCCAAGATCTACCGGGAAAAGGTTACGGCGCTGCATGAGGCCCTGGCCGATCCGCAAACCAAGGATGAGGCATTTTCCATCATCCGCAGGCTAATCGACGAGGTGCGGCTGGTGCCGGAGAACGGCCAATTGCACATCGAGGTCCGCGGCGCCCTGGCCGGCATTCTGGCTCTTCGGCGCCAACAAAAAAACCGCCTGCGCTGGCGCGGATGGTTCGGTGTCTGTTCTGCTATCGCAAATCAAGCTGGTTGCGGGGGCACGATTTGAACGTGCGGCCTTCAGGTTATGAGCCTGACGAGCTACCGGGCTGCTCCACCCCGCGTTAGACGTTAAAACCGCCCTTTATCGCATTTTCTGCGTTATTGGGCGGTTTTTTTGTATTGTATTGATAGGTTGGAGGACCTGGCGGCGACCTACTCTCCCGTGCCTTAAGACACAGTACCATGGGCGCTGGGGATTTTCACGTCCGAGTTCGGGATGGGATCGGGTGTAGGCTCCCCGCCAGAGCCACCAGGTCTTCCAGCCTATCAAAGCTTTTTTCTGGGTTTGGTTTTGGTGCGTTTTATTTTGTGGCGATGAATGATTGCTGTGTATGGGGGTTGGTGAGGGGGACTTATTGAACTCTATCGGGTGATTAGGACCGGTTAGCTGCGTGCGTTACCGCACTTCCACACCCGGCCTATCGACGTGGTGGTCTACCACGACCCTCTGGGAGACCTAGTTTTGAGGTAAGTTTCCCGCTTAGATGCTTTCAGCGGTTATCTTTTCCGTACATAGCTACCCGGCTATGCCGCTGGCGCGACAACCGGTACACCAGAGGTACGTCCATCCCGGTCCTCTCGTACTAGGGACAGATCCTCTCAAGTCTCCAACACCCACGGCAGATAGGGACCGAACTGTCTCACGACGTTCTAAACCCAGCTCACGTACCACTTTAATCGGCGAACAGCCGAACCCTTGGGACCTGCTCCAGCCCCAGGATGTGATGAGCCGACATCGAGGTGCCAAACCTCCCCGTCGATGTGGACTCTTGGGGGAGATCAGCCTGTTATCCCTAGAGTACCTTTTATCCGTTGAGCGATGGCCCGTCCACGTGGAACCACCGGATCACTATGGCCGACTTTCGTCTCTGCTCGAACTGTCGCTCTCGCAGTCAGGCGGGCTTATGCCATTGCACTCAGCAGCCGATGTCCGACCGGCCTGAGCCCACCATCGCGCGCCTCCGTTACTTTTTGGGAGGCGACCGCCCCAGTCAAACTGCCCACCATGCAGGGTCCCGGTCCGGGATAACCGGACGCGGTTAGATATCAGAAGAGTTCAGGGCGGTATTTCAAGGTTGGCTCCACACAAGCTAGCGCCCATGCTTCAATGCCTCCCGCCTATCCTACACAGCACTCTCCTAATACCACTGCAAAGCTGCAGTAAAGGTTCATAGGGTCTTTCCGTCTGACCGCGGGTACCCCGCATCTTCACGGGGAATTCAATTTCGCTGAGCCTATGCTGGAGACAGTGGGGAAGTCGTTACGCCATTCGTGCAGGTCGGAACTTACCCGACAAGGAATTTCGCTACCTTAGGACCGTTATAGTTACGGCCGCCGTTTACCGGGGCTTCAATTCAGTGCTTGCACACCTCCTCTTAACCTTCCGGCACCGGGCAGGCGTCAGACCGTATACGTCGTCTCTCGACTTCGCACAGCCCTGTGTTTTTACTAAACAGTCGCTACCCCCTCTTTTGTGCCACCCAATCATGGTTGCCCACAATTGGGTCTTGCTTATCCCGAAGTTACGCAAGTAATTTGCCTAGTTCCTTCAGCATAGTTCTCTCAAGCGCCTTGGTATGCTCTACCAGTCCACCTGTGTCGGTTTAGGGTACGGTCTATACGCTAGAGCTATTTCCTGGAATGCTTAAAAAGCCAGGTCAATCCAATAAGACCTGACAACATTTCGCATTCGTCACTTCTAGCAGGTACAGGAATATTCACCTGTTTCCCATCGACTACGGCTTTCGCCCTCGCCTTAGGAGCCGACTAACCCTGCGCGGATTAACCTTGCGCAGGAACCCTTGGACTTACGGCGACAGTGTTTCTCACACTGTTTGTCGCTACTCATGTCAGCATTCGCACTTCCGATACCTCCACGGCTCCTCACGGATGCCGCTTCGCAGGCTTACGGAACGCTCCGCTACCGCGTGATAAATCACGCCCACAGCTTCGGTATATGGCTTGAGCCCCGTTACATTTTCGGCGCAGGATTTCTTAATTAGACCAGTGAGCTATTACGCTTTCTTTAAAGGATGGCTGCTTCTAAGCCAACCTCCTGGTTGTTTTGGAATTCCCACATCCTTTCCCACTTAGCCATAATTTGGGGACCTTAGCTGGTGGTCTGGGCTGTTTCCCTCTCGACGATGGACCTTAGCACCCACCGTCTGTCTGCCGTACAAAACTCTTCGGTATTCGGAGTTTGGTTAGGTTTGGTAAGTCTTTGGGACCCCCTAGCCCATCCAGTGCTCTACCCCCGAAGGTATACATACGACGATCTACCTAAATAGATTTCGCGGAGAACCAGCTATCTCCAAGTTTGATTGGCCTTTCACCCCTAGCCACAGCTCATCCCCGACTTTTTCAACAGGCGTGGGTTCGGCCCTCCAGTGGGTGTTACCCCACCTTCAGCCTGGCCATGGCTAGATCACTTGGTTTCGGGTCTTCTGCCCGCGACTGAATGCCCTATTCAGAACTCGCTTTCGCTGCGCCTACGCCTATCGGCTTAAGCTTGCCGCGAACAGAAACTCGCTGACCCATTATACAAAAGGTACGCCGTCACACCAATAGGTGCTCCGACTGCTTGTAGGCATCCGGTTTCAGGTCTTTTTCACTCCCCTTGTCGGGGTGCTTTTCACCTTTCCCTCACGGTACTTGTTCACTATCGGTCACCAGGGAGTATTTAGGCTTGGAGGGTGGTCCCCCCATGTTCAGACAGGATTTCACGTGTCCCGCCTTACTCAAGTCCTTACACACAGCCTACGCATACGGGGCTATCACCCATTATTGCCGGACTTTCCAGACCGTTCTGCTAACTAAATGTAAGGCACTGGCCTACTCCGCGTTCGCTCGCCACTACTAGCGGAATCTCTGTTGATGTCTTTTCCTCCAGGTACTGAGATGTTTCAGTTCCCCGGGTTCGCCTCGTACACCTATGTATTCAGTGCACGATCCTCTTACGAGGGGGTTGCCCCATTCGGACATCCATGGATCAAAGCCTGCTCGCGGCTCCCCATGGCTTTTCGCAGCGTGCCACGTCCTTCATCGCCTCCTGGTGCCAAGGCATCCACCGAATGCCCTTTTGTCGTTCAATTTTCCTAATCCTCACCACAAACCGGGATGATTGAACAAACCCGATCCGCTTACCCGCCATGCACAGGAACCATTCATCAGGTTTCTGGTCCACCAAATCCTCAAAACTCACCGCCGCTAGGAACGACAACGAATTTTAATTCAACGCATGGAAGACAAAACCCAACAATGTATGACTGCGCAGGCAGATCATTCATCATGCCTCTGAACACTCGGTATTCTTGCAATTTATGGCAGCAGGCTCACACCCACCAACCAT
>CAWACI010000002.1:67500-315000 GCA_963780465.1 uncultured Pseudomonadota bacterium | reverse complement strand
CTTCCCAGCCTATTCAATTGTCAAATAACAAAACCTGCCGCTCAAAACCTCAGCCAACTAAAAAGGCACCGTTTCCGGTACCTCGCAACCAGCCGACGCTCAAAGCGTGGAGCGCCTTCTACGCCTCACCAGCACCCACTGTCAACGATTGGTCATGGATTGGCGGGATCGCAGTTTTTGCCAGAAATCCAGACCAGAACTAACAATCAACCGGGAGAACTGCGTTTTCTTCACAGGCAAGCCGGCCATGCATTGCAAGCATGACCAGCCGCCAATTTAGCCTGCGCCCCAGGAATTTCCTGAGATTCAGCGCTTACGCCGCTTCCGCGAGATGACCGCCAATGACCAATCCTGCATCGGAGGCGGTCACCTGAACAGTATCGCCATCCTTCACCGCGCCTTCGAGAATAAGCCCGGCCAGCGGATTTTGCAGGTTTCGCTGGATGACGCGCTTCAACGGCCGTGCCCCGTAAACCGGGTCATACCCAGCATCGGCCAGCCAGGCTTTCGCGCTCTCGTCCAACGCGATGCGGTTGTTCCGATCCGCCAGCAGGCGCTCCAGATGATGAAGCTGTATCGACACAATGGTCGCCATATCGGCCCGCTGCAGACGGCGGAACAGCACAATTTCATCCAGCCGGTTCAAGAATTCCGGACGGAAATGCTCTCGGACCCGCGCCATCACCGCGGCTTCGGCCATGCGCACATCCTCGCCCTCGGCCTGCGCCGCCAGAATATCGCTGCCGAGGTTGGAAGTCAGCACGATGATCGTATTGCGGAAATCCACAGTCCGCCCCTGCCCGTCGGTCAGCCGCCCGTCATCGAGCACCTGGAGCAGAATATTGAATACGTCCTCATGCGCCTTCTCGACCTCATCAAATAGAATTACCTGATACGGGCGCCGGCGCACCGCCTCGGTCAGCACGCCCCCTTCATCATAGCCCACATAGCCAGGCGGCGCGCCGATCAGCCGGGAGACCGCGTGCTTCTCCATGAACTCGCTCATGTCGATCCGCACCATCGCCCGCTCGTCATCGAACAGGAATTCCGCCAACGCCTTGGTCAGCTCGGTCTTACCGACGCCCGTCGGGCCCAGGAACAGGAAGCTGCCGATCGGCCGGCTCGGATCCTGCAAGCCGGCCCGCGCCCGCCGCACGGCGTTGGACACGGCAAGCAACGCCGCCTCCTGGCCAACCACGCGCTGGCGCAGATTATCCTCCATGTGGAGCAGCTTGGCGCGCTCGCCCTCCAGCATCTTCTCCACCGGCACACCAGTCCAGCGCGAGACGATGGCGGCGATGTTCTCCTCCGTCACCGCGTCATCGACCAGACGGCCATCGCTCTGCTCGGCAAGCTTCTTCTCAAGCTCGGGGATCTTGCCGTAGAGCAGCTCCGAGGCACGGGCGAGGTCGCCCTTGCGCTGCGCCAGCTCCACGTCGTTGCGCGCCTGATCGAGCTGCTCTTTCAGCTTCTGCGTTTCGGTCAGCTGGTCCTTTTCCGCCATCCATCTCGCGGTCAGCGTGTTGGATTTCTCTTCCAGCGCCGCGAGTTCCTGCTCGAGCTTGGCGAGGCGCTCCGCCGAGGCCGGATCATTTTCCTTGCGCAGCGCCTCGCGCTCGATCTTCAATTGAATTAGCCGCCGGTCCAGCTCGTCCAGCTCCTCCGGCTTGCTATCCACCTGCATCCGCAGGCGCGACCCGGCCTCGTCCACCAGATCGATCGCCTTATCAGGCAGGAACCGGTCGGTGATATAGCGGTTCGACAAGGTCGCGGCCGCTACCAACGCGGCATCAGTGATTCTAACACCATGATGCAGCTCGTATTTCTCCTTGATACCGCGCAGGATCGAGATGGTGTCGGCCACGCTTGGCTCAGCCACATAAACCGGCTGGAAACGCCGGGCCAGCGCCGCATCCTTCTCCACATGCTTGCGGTATTCATCCAGCGTGGTGGCGCCGACACAATGCAGCGCGCCGCGCGCCAGCTCCGGTTTCAGCAGGTTGGAGGCGTCCATCGCCCCGTCCGCCTTGCCGGCGCCGATCAGCGTGTGCATCTCGTCGATGAACAGAATCACCTCGCCTTCCGCGCTCTCGATCTCCTTGAGTACCGCTTTCAGCCGCTCCTCGAACTCGCCGCGGAATTTCGCGCCGGCCACCAGCGCGCCAAGATCCAGCGCCAGCACACGCTTGTTCTTCAGCGATTCCGGCACGTCGCCATTGGCGATACGCAGCGCCAGCCCCTCGACGATGGCGGTCTTGCCCACGCCAGGCTCACCGATCAGCACCGGGTTGTTCTTGGTGCGCCGCGCCAGCACCTGGATGGTGCGGCGGATCTCCTCGTCACGGCCGATCACCGGGTCGAGTTTCTGGTCGCGGGCCAGCTGCGTCACGTCACGGGCGTATTTTTTCAACGCGTCGAACTGCTGTTCCGCAGTGGCACTGTCCACTTTGCGGCCCTTGCGCAGCTCATTCACCGCCTGCTCAAGCGCCTTCGCCGTCGCACCGGCCGCCTTCAAGGCGCGGCCGGCCGGCGTATCGCTCGCCGCGAGCGCCACCAGCAACCGGTCCTGCGCCACATATTCATCGCCTGCCTTGGCCGCGCCCTGCTGCGCAGCGTCCAACACCCGCATCAGGTCCGGGGTGATCATCGGCTGGCCGGCGCCCGCCCCCTGCACCTTGGGGGTCCGCGCCACCGCCGCGTCGACCGCCAGCTTGACACCGGCCGGATCGCCGCCCGCCATGCGGATCAGCCCGCTGGCCGCGCCCTCCTCATCATCCAGAAACGCCTTCAACAAATGCTCAGGCGTGATCTGCTGGTTGTATTCGCGCACGGCGATCGTCTGCGCCGCCTGCACAAAACCCCGGGCGCGTTCCGTAAATTTTTCAAAATCCATGTCTGGTTCCTTGTTCTCAGGCAACCGCCCCGACCGCCCCTCAACAGGCGACGGTCAGGGCTTGCCAGCACGATATGGGCAAGGCCATGATTTGCCTCAAGAGGTTAGGAACCGATGCATATAGAATCATTATACCGCTACCCCGTGAAAGGCCTGACACCGGAGCCGATGGCCCGCGTCAGCCTCACCCCAGGCCGTTGCCTGCCCTGGGACCGCGCCTTCGCCCTGGCGCAGGGGGATGCCACGCTCGATCCGGAGACCCCGGCCTGGATCCCGAAATGGAATTTCATGTGCCTGCTGCGCAACGCCAAAATCGCGCGGCTGCATAGCCGGTTCGACGATGCGACCGGGCGCCTGACCATCGCCACGCCGGAAGGGCAGAGCCTCGAGGCAGAGCCCCTGACCGCTGTCGGCCAGAACGCGCTGACCACGTTCCTGAGCGAATATCTGGGCGAGGAGGCACGCTATGGCGAGAGCGGCAAGGCGCCACTCTTCCATCATATCCAGGACCATAGTTTCTGCGACCACCGGACACAGGTGGTCAGCTTCATCGGCCTTGGCTCACTGGCCGCTTTGGAGGCAGCCGCCGGCGCGCCCCGTGACAAAAGGCGGTTCCGCGCCAATGTCTATATCGAGAACATCGAACCCTGGGCCGAATCCGCCTGGGTGGGACAAAAAATCCTCGTCGGCGACACGACCATGATCGTGCGGGCACATACCACCCGCTGCGGCGCCACGGGGGTGAATCCCGACACGGCCGAGCGCGACGCCAACCCGGTGAAGGAGCTGCAGCAGCATTTCGCCCATTTCCACCTCGGCGTGTTCGCCGAGGTGCTGCAGGGCGGCGAGATCAAGCCGGGCGATGCGATCACCGTGCTCGGTTGAAGGAAGCAGCCGCTTTTTTGGAAAAAAGCGGCGCAAAAAACTTTTGCTCGATTGGGCCCGTGGCGCTGAAACCAGCGTGGCCCAGTTTAAATTGCATTTTTTAAGGTGGGCGTGTCTGGCTGCTGCCTGATGGGCCCGTCTGAATGTTGACCATTGAAGGATGCGCGCGACGGGCAGTTGGTGCTGAGCGAGCTTCAGGGCGAGCCGCCTGACTTCCTGGACGAACCATCGGATGAGTTCTTTCCTGGCCTGGGCTTCGTTTTTTTCGGTGTGATGGCGTTGGCGCGATGGCGGACAGCGACCTCGGCGGCGATCGCCCGGCCGATCATCATCGAAGCCAGCGCCGGTTTGGTCGCAAACGCGATAGTATCAGGTACATGGGCGGCCTGCATCCGCATGGGATCGGCTGCCCATGCCTTCGGCAGATACAGCGCCCGGTCGATGAATGCATGGCCCTTATGCGAGACATAGGCCGCAAACACGCCAACCTGGCAGTTTGTGATCTTGCCCGCGGAGCCCGTGTATTGCCGGCCAACGCCACATGACGTGCGGCCTTGTTTGAGGAATCCGGTCTCATCGATCACGAGAACGGCATCGTCCGTGGCCAGATGCTCAACCACATAGTCCCGCACGACATCGCGCAATGCGTCGGCATCCCAGCGACCGCGCCCCAACAGGGCTTGCTGCCGCCAGGGGCCTGGATCACCTGCGGCCTCGGCGCGCATCCATCCCGTCTTGCGCGGCTCGTTGCCGAGCAGCGCATCAAGAAAATCGCCAGCCGACGCCGCAACACGATCCTGCGTGAACAATGGCCGTATACGCCCCTTCACTTCACGCAGCGAAGACGCCCAAAGCTCCATGCGTGGACGGCCCGTTGAGTTCAAGTGCGGATGTGCGAGATTTGATGGCGGTTCGAAAGCGGTCATGCGTTCGGCCTGTATCCGCGGCAACATGGCCGCTGGCCCAGATGGGTTCCGCGAACAACATCCAAACAACTTGACGGCTTATTATATGCCGCTGAGCTTAGCGGATTTTGTTGTTCGTCGGTTCGACCGATCATCATCTCTTGCTCTGCCCTTAAACCCTCGGCACCGGCGCGCGGATTAGGCGGCTACCGGCTGACGCCGATAGGCTTCACCACGCGCCATCATGGCCCAGATGATCCGGGCCATCTTGTTGGCCAGAGCCACCGCCGCGAGCTTTCGCGGCTTGCGTTCCAGCAATTGTAACAACCAGGCGGTAGCCGACTTGCTGCCTGGTTTGGCGAAGCGGATCACCGCCATCGCCCCGACCACGAGCAGCTGTCGCAACCTCTCATTGCCTGCCTTACTTATCTTTCCCATACGATGCTTGCCACCCGTGGAATGCTCTCGGGGAGCCAGGCCGCAAAATGCCGCCCGCTCTCAAAGTTCACTGGGTTCACGGTTGCGCCATGGTGATCGCGGTGATTGGCCCGACGCCGGGAATTGCGGCGAGGCGCTTGCTGACCGCGTTGGCCTTGTGCTGCTCGAGCAGCTGTTTCTCCAGCGCGTCGATCTTCGCGTCGAGATCGGCGACATGCTGGCCCATTTGCTCAAACATTGCTTTTGCAGTTGCCGGAACCGTTTCCTCGGCTGACAGAACTGCAAGCAATGCCGTGATATTCGCGCAGCCCTTGGCGGCAACGATGCCGAATTCCGCCGCGTGCCCTCGCAACGCGTTGATTGCCTGGGTCCGTTGGTTCACCATGAGCTCCCGATGCTTCACGATGATCGTCGCGGCTTGGTCATCCGCTGATTTGACGGGAACCGTGCGCATGGTTGGACGTGATGCCGCCTCATTGATTGCCTCCGCATCGTTGCGGTCGTTCTTGCTCCGCTTCACGAACGGTTTCACGTATTGCGGCGGGATCAACCTCACCCGGTGGCCCATGCTTCCGAGCACCCGCCCCCAATGGTGAGAACCGGCGCAAGCTTCGAGAACAACCTCCGTTTCTGCCAGTTTGGCGAAGAACGGTTCGACCTGAGCGCGCTTGATCTCGCGACGCAACACCGGGCAGAAAGTTTTTTTGCTTCTTTTTGTCCACAAAAAGAAGCCTTCCCTTCACTTTATCACGCCCTGACCACCCCCGCCGCCCGGCGCTCGCCGGGCGGGTAAAATTTCAGGATCACCAGCATCAGCGCCATCGCCGGCAGAGCGGCGAAGCTGGTGGCGATAAAGAACGGGATAAAGCCCATGGCGGCGGCCATCACGCCGGACAGCCCGCCGATCGTGTGCAGGGCGAGCGGTGAGAGCGAGGACAGCAGCGCGTATTGCGTGGCCGTGTATTCCGGATTGCACAGCCCCGAGAGGTAGGTGAGGAACCCCGCATAAGCGAGCGCGCCGGCGAAGGACTCGACCACGGAAGTGGCGACCAGCATGGCCGGATGCCCGGGAAACAGCCCCAGCGCCGGATACATCAGCAATGCGGCCGTCTGGAACAAGGCGGTGACCAGCAGCGCCCGGCCAACGCCCAGCCGTGCCACCAGCGCCCCGCCCAAAGCCGCCCCGGCCAACGTCGCGAGCAGCGAGACCGGGCCGTTCGCCACCGCGATCGCCGCCCGGTTGAAGCCGAGCGAGGTGTAATAAGGGGCGAGCATGCTACCCGCCAGGGCCTCGCCGAGACGGAACGAGACAATGAAGGCGATGATCACCAGCGCCCCCCGCCGGGACAAAAAATCCACGAACGGCACCCGTACCGCCGCCGTGAAACGCACGGCGAATCCCGCCTCCGTGCTTTGCCGCACCACCTCCGGCTCGGGCGCCAGCAGGGTTGCCAGCGGACCGATGAACGCCAGAGCCGCCACCAGGAGGATCGCCTCGTGCCAGCCGGTCCGCACCGACAAAGCGATGACCCCCGCGCCCGAAACCAGCATGGCCACGCGATAGCCCCAGACATAAGCCGCCAGCGCCGCACCTTGCAGCCGCGGCGCAAAACTCTCGATTCGCCAGGCGTCGATCAGAATATCCTGGCTGGCGGAGATGAACGCCAGCATTGCGCCGATCGCCAAGGTCAGCCCGGCATGCGCCGCCGGGTCCGACAAGGCCAAAGCTGCGATACAGGCGACCAGCAGCACCTGGACGGTCACCAGCCAGCCGCGGCGGCGCCCCAGGAACAGCGGCGGCACCTCGTCAAACACCGGCGCCCATAAAAACTTCAGCGTATAGGCCAGGCCGATATTCGCCGTCAGCCCGATCACGCCCAGCGCCAGATGCGCCGAGGTCAGCCACATCGACAGCGTAAAGCCGGAAAGCGCCAGCGGCAGGCCGGAGGCGAATCCCAGCGCCGTCATCAGTCCAAGTTTTCTCATCCCGCTACTGGTTGGCCGGATCGTTGATGTTATCGGCCTTGCTGAACACGCCGTTGACGATGTTTCCCTCGTCCCCCGGCATCATGCCCGGCAGACATTCCCCCTGCCATTGCAGCCTTGCGGTAATGCGGATCGGACCGCTCGGCCCGCTGAGCTGGGCTTGCAGCTGCACGTTTCGCGGGTCGGCATAGAACAAGGTCTCACGGATCTTCAGCGGCCTGCCCTGCGCGGTGCAGGCACCGAGGATGGTGAAGCGTTGCCCCGCACCGGAGACATCCAGGCTCGTACAGGCCATCTCACCACTTGTGAAAAATTTTATATCGTTGTCGGCATCCACGCAGCTGACCGTCACGACATCGCTCGCATTGGGCAAAACCTGCCCGTCCGGGCCGCGCACGGTGGAGATGCTCTGCCACAGCCCCGGTGTGCGTGACGGCAAGACCGCGGCACCGGCCGCATGCGCCATGACAGCACCGAGCAATGCCAGCCAGATCGTGTTCCGCATTTTTGTTCTTCCCTTCCGGTCCATGCCGCTATGGCCTGATTGTGCCCGATCCCGCCAAAAACCCCACGCGGCCGCCTCGCCTAAGCTTTTCATAACGGTTTCGCTATGATTTGATGGCGGCGTGTTGCCCCGCAAGGGAAGGTTCCACGCCATCGGAATTTTATCCAGCCCAGATTGTTCGCGCCACGCCCCACTGGTAAGCAATGCTGTACGGCCATCCGGTCTGTTCGCTTCACACTGGAGCATATCATCACGCAATATCGTTTTCGGGTGAGGGACACGCTATGACGATCTGGTTCGATGTTGAAGACCTGATCAGATTCTTCCAGAGCACCTCGCGTCCGACCGGTATCCAACGCCTCAGCTTTGAGACCTATCGTGCGATCTGGCACCAGGCGGGGGCGCGTGGCGACGTCAAATTCTGCCGCCGGGGACCGGGACGAACGGGCTACCGGGCAGTGCACTTCCCCGCACTGGAAGCAGGGATCATGGCAGCGGCTGAAACGGGCGCCACGTCGCGGCCGCACCGCCATACCACAGCATCTCCCTCCCGCATCGGCCTGGCCGCGCGGCGCCTGCCGCCGCAATTCCGCCTGCCGCTCGGGGTCGTCGCGCGTTCCGCCGCGGCGGCAGCCGGCGCGGCGCGGGAGCTTGGCGCCGCAAGCCTGGCCGCGTTGCGCCCCGGCCGCCTGGCGGGCAGCCGCGTCGGGGGCCATCAGTTCGAGCTGGACAACACCGACATCACATTCGCGGCGGGCGACTGGTTCGTGAATATCGGCGCCTCCTGGGTCAGCCATTACGACGCGGCCTTTGTGACCTGGTTGCATGCCCAGGGCGTCGGCTTTGCCCTGCTGGTTCACGACCTGATCCCGGCGCTTTATCCGGAATGGTGCACACCCGCTCTGGAAAACAATTTTGACGGCTGGCTATACGAGGTGGCGCCCAACGCCGACTTGCTGTTCGTCAATTCCCAAAGTACCGGCCGCGACCTTTCCTCCTGCCTCGGCACCGCGCAAAAACGCCTGCCGCCGCAAAAAATCCTGCCGATGGGGCACACGGCCCCCGCGGAAACGAACGCGCCTTCGCTGATCGACGGCCCTTATGTGCTGACGGTCGGCACGCTGGAAGGACGAAAAAACCATGTCGGGCTTTTGCGCGTCTGGCGCCGCCTTTTGCAGACCATGCCCGAATCGGCCGTTCCCCAGCTTGTTTTCGCCGGCAAGGTCGGTTGGCTGACCAAGGATCTGATGCAACAGCTGGAAAATTGCCGCTGGCTGGATGGAAAAATCCGCTTGATCGAAGCGCCTTCCGAATCCGAGCTCGCCAGCCTCTATCGCCACTGCGCGTTCACGGTGTTTCCATCTCTGTACGAGGGCTGGGGCCTGCCGGTTACCGAGAGCCTCAGCTATAGCCGGCCAGTTGCCGCTTCCAACCGCTCGGCCATCCCCGAGGCAGGCGGCGATTTCTGTGCCTATTACGACCCGGAAAATCTACACGACATGTACGAGGTCATCCGCGGACTGATCGAACAGCCCGAGCGGGTCGCCGACATGCAAGCGCGCATCGCCGCGGAATTCCGCACGCCCACCTGGGACGACACGGCTTCCGCCTTGCTTACAGAACTCGGCCGCCCCGCCGCCCGTTAGGGAACGAAAAGAAAGGCTTCTTTTTGTGAACAAAAAGAAGCAAAAAAACTTTTCTCAACTGGGCCGTGCTGGTTCCAACGCCACAGTCCCAGAGGAGCAAAAGTTTTTGCGCCGCTTTTTTCAAAAAGCGGCCGCTTCCTTCTCTCATCCTGAACCGATCGACATACCCGGGTCATGACGCGATCAGTCGCGCGCGACGACCCTCTCGGGCATTTCAATATCGATCTCGAGCGTCGAAACCTGGCTGCCCCGGTCCAGCTTCACGTTCACCTTGTCCCGGTCAATCGCGATATGCTTGGCGATGACCGCCAGGATTTCCTCCTGCAGCACCGCCGCCAGATCGGCACGGTCGGACAGCACGCGTTCATGCGCCAGCAGCAATTGCAGGCGCTCGCGCGCCACCGGCGCCGAGCGTTTCCGCGTGAAAATGTCGAAAATGTTCATGCCACCGCCTTTCGCGTGAACAGGCGGCTCATGAAACCACGGCGTTCGCTCGGCATGGTGACTTCGACCTTCTCGCCCAGCAAACGGCGCGCCGCCTCGACATAGGCGCGGGCCGGGGCCGATTCCGGGCTATTCAGCGTCACCGGGCAGCCCATATTCGAGGCGGTCAAAACTTCCGCGCTTTCCGGGATGATGCCAAGCAGCGGAATCGCCAGGATTTCCAGCACATCGTCCACCTTCAGCATCTCGCCGCGGGCGGCGCGCGCGGGGTCGAAGCGGGTGAGCAAAAGATGCTTCTCCAGCTTGTTGCCGTTCTCGGCATGTTGGGTCTTGGAGTCCAGCATGCCGATGATTCGGTCCGAATCGCGCACCGAAGAGACTTCCGGGTTGGTGACGACCACGGCGATATCGGCGAAGCGCATCGCCATCATCGCCCCCTTCTCGATCCCGGCCGGGCTGTCGCAGATGATCCAGTCGAATTTTTCGCGCAATTCGGCGATGATCCGTCCCACGCCCTCTTCGGTCAGCGCATCCTTGTCGCGGGTCTGCGAGGCCGGCAGCATCGACAGCGTGTCGACCCGCTTATCGCGGATCAAAGCCTGCGCCAGCTTGGCATCCCCCTGGACCACGTTCACCAGGTCGAAGACCACCCGCCGCTCTGTCCCCATGACCAGGTCAAGGTTGCGCAGGCCGACATCGAAATCGATGAGGACGACGCTCTGCCCGGTCTTCGCCAGCGCGGCTCCCAGCGATGCCGAACTCGTAGTTTTGCCAACGCCCCCTTTACCGGACGTCACGACCAATACTTTAGACATTACAACTCCTCTTCCCGCATTCTGTACGGAACGCCCCTAATCGAGCGGCGAAATTTTCAGGCTGTCCTTGTCGAGCTGAATTTGCACGGCATGGTCATGGAGTTTGCCCCCCCAATGCTCGGCCATATCATAAATGCCGTCGATCGCGAGCAGTTCGGCCGCCAGCTTCTGGCAAAAAATCCTCGCGGTGGCCCCGGTGCGGATCCCAGCAATGGCACGGCCGCGCAGCGCGCCGTAGACATGGATCGACCCGCCCGCAATCAGCTCCGCCCCCGAGGACACGGGACCGACAACGATGATGTCCCCCTCCTCGAAGACAACCGACTGGCCGGAGCGGACCGGCCGATCGATCAGCATCGAGGGCGGCCGCGCCGGCACTGGCTCCGCAGCCGGCTCCGTGGCCTGATCCTGATCCTGGACCTGGTCCGGCGCCGTCGGCATCGGCATCGGCACGGCGATTTCCTGGTTGGCCGCCTGGGCACGCATCTCGCGGCCCTGAAGCAGGGTCGGCAAACGCTCCCAGCCCGTGCCGGACAGGCGGTCGAGGTCAATCCCCTCCACGCCCACAATCCGCAAATCCCTCGACGCCAGAGCGTCAAGCACATCACCCAGATGCTGCCCGCCATCGTCGATTGCGGCCAGATTCGCGATGATCGGACGGTCCGCGAAAAACCCGGCTGAACGGCGCATTTGTTCATCCAAAGCCGCGAGCCACGACTTCGAACGGCGCTTCGGGAGCGACGATCAAAGCCATGAAACTACGGCCCCGAATCAGAATTTTGGGCAGCTTTAATGCTTCAGTTGACACCCTGCTGGCCTAGCTGGAGCGCCTCCGCGGTGTCAATGACAATTCCAGTCAAGGAAAAAGCTTAAATTCCTGAAAGGGTTGCAGCGCCATACGCACGTGATGTGCCTGCCCCACCCCCGCCATCCGTCTTTCGCCGCGGCAGCGACTCCGCGTCACCGCCGGCCGGCACGACCTGAGCATGATAGCTCCAGGACCTAACACGGCTCAGCAAAGAGGAAGGCTTCTTTTTGTGAACAAAAAGAAGCAAAAAAACTTTGCTAATTGGGGCCGTGCTGGTTTCAGCGACATTGGCCCAAGGAGCAAAAGTTTTTGCGCCGCTTTTTTCAAAAAGCGGCTGCTTTTCTACTCCAAGCCCAGCCTAACAGGCTCTATCGCGCGGCAGCGGCCAAAGCTAAGCTGAGACCACCCAAGCCCGCAGCAAGCGCGGCGGAGATAACAACGCGGAGGATCGTTCATGCCCAATAAGGGGCCGGAGCACGAGACTGTCTTTGACTATATCATCGTCGGCGCCGGCTCGGCCGGGTGCGTGCTCGCCAATCGCCTGACCGAATCAGGAAAATACCGCGTGCTGTTGCTTGAGGCCGGCGGTGCCGACAAAAACATGTGGATCCACATCCCGATCGGCTATGGCAAATTGTTCAAGGACCGGCGGGTCAACTGGATGTACCAGACCGAGCCCGAGCCGGCGCTCAACAACCGCCGCATTTTCCAGCCCCGCGGCAAGGTGCTGGGCGGCTCCAGCTCGATCAACGGCTTGATCTATCTGCGCGGCCAGCGGCAGGATTGGGACCTTTGGCGCCAGCTCGGCAATCCCGGCTGGTCGTTCGACGAGGTCCTGCCCTATTTTAAAAAATCCGAGGATCACACGCGGGGCGCGGACAGCTTTCATGGCGTGGGCGGCGGCCTGGCCGTCTCCTATCCGCACCGGCACAGGCTGTGCGACGCGTTCATTCGCGCCGGCATGGAGACCGGCCTGCCGCATCGCGAGGAGTTCAACGCCGGCGAGCAGGAGGGCGTCGGCTATTTCCCGATGACCTCGCGCAACGGCCGCCGCTGCAGCGCCGCCGTCGCCTTCCTGCATCCGGCCATGAAGCGGCCCAACCTCACCGTCATCACCAACGCTTTGGCGCATAAAGTGCTGTTCGAGGGCAAACGCGCCATCGGCGTGCAGTTCGGCCATGAAGGACAGACCAGACAGGCCCGGGCCGCGCGCGAGGTGATTCTCGCCGGGGGTGCCATCAACTCGCCGCAACTCCTGCAGCTCTCCGGCTGGGGACCGGCCGCCCTGCTGCAACAGCACGGCATTCCGGTGATCGAGGATGCCCCCGGCGTCGGCAGCAACCTGCAGGACCACTTGCAGGTCCGCATGGTCTTCAAATGCCGCCAGCGGATCACCGTCAACGACGATTATCACCATCTCGGCCGCCGCGTTGCCGCCGGGCTCGATTACCTGCTGCGCCGCCGCGGCGCGCTGACCACCGCCGCCGGCTACGCCACGGCTTTTTTCAAGACCGATCCGCGTTACGAGACGCCGGATTGCGAGGTGCATTTCATTCCCTTCAGCACCGACAAGATGGGCGATACGCTGCATCGCTTCTCCGGCTTCACCGCCTCCGTTTGCCAGCTGTGCCCGGAGAGCCGCGGCTCTATCCGCATCCAGAGCGCCAACCCGGCCATTCCGCCGGAAATCCGCATGAACTATCTGACCACCGAGACCGACCGCAGGGTGAACGTTGAATCACTGCGCATCCTGCGCCGCATCGTGCATGCGCCGGCGATGGCAGACTATCTGCTCGAGGAATACGAGCCGGGCACCGGCATCGCCAGCGATGACGAGTTGCTCGCCTATTGCCGCGAACGCGGCACCACCATCTACCATCCCACCGGAAGCTGCGCGATGGGCGCCAATTCCGGCGCGGTGGTCTCGCCGGCGCTGAAACTGCACGGCGCCGAGGCGATCCGGGTCGTCGACGGTTCGATCATGCCCCGGCTGGTCTCCGCCAACACCAATGCCTCGATCATCATGATCGGCGAGAAGGCGGCCGACATGATCCTCGCCGACGCGTGGGCCCATTAGGGTGGAGAAGGGAAGTAGGGAAGTAGCCGCTTTTTGAAAAAAGCGGCGCAAAATTTTTGCTTAGCTGGGCCTGTGGCGTTGCAAACAGCGCGGCCCAGATTAGCAAAGTTTTTTTGCTACTTTTTGTTCACAAAAAGTAGCCTTCCTCTTCTTCGCTGAACTCTGTTTTGCTCTAAACTTATCCACACAAACAAAACGGGAGGAACAACTAACCATGGACAAGCAGAGATTTTCCGGCCGCACCGCGGTCGTCACCGGCGGCGCCTCGGGCATCGGCCGCGGGATCGCCGAGCGGCTGCTGGCCGAAGGCGCGCAGGTCAGCCTGTGGGATGCGAATCCGGCGGTCGCGGAGGTGGCGGCGGAACTCAATGCCGGGCATAGCCGGACGCTGGACGTGACCGACCCTCAAGCGGTGGAGGAAGCTGCGGCGGAGACCGCGCGGGCGCTGGGCGGCATCGCCATTCTCGTCGCCAGCGCCGGCATCACCGGTCCCAACATGCCGGCCTGGGACTACCCGGTCGAGGCTTGGCGGCAGGTGATCGATATCAATGTGAACGGTGTCTATTACTGCAACCGCGCGATTATTCCGCACATGCGGCGCGCCGGCTATGGCCGCATCGTCAACATCGCCTCCATCGCCGGCAAGGAGGGCAACCCGAACGCTGCCGCCTACAGCACGTCCAAGGCAGCGGTGATCGGCCTCACCAAATCCCTCGGCAAGGAGCTGGCGGAGACGGAGATCCGCGTGAACTGCATCACCCCCGCCGCCGTGGCCACGCCGATCTTCGAGCAGATGACCGAGGCGCAGATTGCCTTTATGCTGTCGAAAATCCCGATGAAGCGCTTCGGCCTGGTGCCGGAAATCGCCGCCCTCGTGGCCTGGTTGTGCAGCGAGGAATGCTCGTTTTCCACCGGTGCGGTGTTCGACATTTCCGGCGGCCGCGCCACCTACTAAGCGACGATGAAGGCCTTCTTTTTGTGAACAAAAAGAAGGCCAACAACTTCTGGAATCTGGACCGTACCGGCTCCAGCGCCACAGGCCCAAAGGAGCAAAATTTTTGCGCCGCTTTTTTAAAAGCGGCCGCTTTCACAACTGAAGCACCCCTCGATCAGGAGCAGCGCCATGTCATCCATCCTCGTACTTTACGGTTCCTACCGATCCGACCGTATGGGCATCCGGCTCGCGAACTATCTGGTGGGGCAATTCACCGCCCGCGGCGAGGCGGCGGAGCTGATCGATGCCCAAGCCATCGGGCTGCCGATGCTGGACCGTATGTACAAGGAACACCCGCCCGGCGGCGCACCTGCGCCGCTGGAAACACTTGCGGCCAAAATCAAGGCGGCGGACGCCTTCGTGTTCGTGACCGGAGAGTATAATTGGGGCATCCAGCCGGGGCTCAAGAATCTCACGGACCATTTTCTCGAGGAATGGTTCTGGCGCCCGGCGGCGATCGCCAGCTATTCCGCCGGGCGCTATGCCGGCATCCGGTCGAATGTCACCTGGCACGGAATTTTGGCGGAAATGGGCATGGTGGTGATTTCCAGCACCCTCACCGTGGGGCCGATCAGCCAGACGCTCGACGAACATGCTGTTCCGCAGGGCGAGCCGGGCAAGGCCCTGGCAAGCGCCTTCCCGCGCTTCGCCAATGATCTCGCCTGGTGGGCCGAAGCGGCGAAAGCCCAACACGCCAAGGCCAAGCCGCCTTATTAACCCGCCGAGTAGGCCCGGGGAATTGCACCCCGAGCCTCTCACAGATCCGTACGTGAGACTCTCGCCTCATACGGCTCGTGCCACTCGTCGAAGGCTGCCGCCTTCCGCCGACATCGCCAGGTTCCTCCGATTTCTCGTTGACCTACCAACACCGCCGAGAGTGACCCGCCCCCTTCGCTCCACCCCCATTACAGGGACTTCAGCACTACTACGGAGCGGTCCGCCCCAATTCCCCGCATCGGTACTCTCGCCTCGCGGTGTTGGCCGCTTGTGCTTCTCCCTTGTCATCAGAGAACTGGTTCCTGCAGTTCCGCGCAAAAGCCTGTGTCCAACTCATGCCCCCTATACGCCGGTCGCCGTCCGCCCAGTCATCAGGCTCCCTGCGGACTTGTCCCAGGAGAAGAAGGCGCCCCTGATTTTGACGACATTTGATACCTTAACGACGCGTCTTCGGTAGGTTTGCTTGCGCTCATCTTTTGGACACTCACCTGCTCTAAGTCAGAGCTTAGAACTTTTGATCCGACGCTAACCACCACAGCTCTTTACCGAAGCGGCTCGGACTGGTTTGAGACCTGCTCCTGAAAGCCGATCCCGATGGGCCTGCCATCATCTTCTACGCAGCTTTACGATACGGCTTTCAGTTCATTTGGAACCCATTTCCGTGCCTCTGCAGCACAACCCTCTTCCCAGGTTCGTTAAGGGGGCTTTATGTGAACAAAAAGGACGTCTTTGCGCCGCTTTTTTTAAAAAGCGGCTGCTTTCCTGCGCCTAAAGCGTGATAGGTTTAGGACAAGTCGTGTCGAAGCGAAGGGAAGCGCTTCTTTTTTGAAAAAAGAAGCAAAATTTTTTTTGAACTGGGCCGCGCTGGTTTCAACGCCGCAGTCCCAGAGGAGCAAAAAGTTTTTGCGCCACTTTTTTCAAAAAGCGGCTGCTTCCTGTTTCAACCTAACCCTATCACGCTCTAAGCAGATTCTGATTGTCTGGCCAACGGACGGTGCCGCCACTCACCCAGTCCCCACAGGCATCGGGCAGTACGGGCATAGTCCCTTCCGTTGGCCGAGCCGTGAATTTCTGCTTAGCCCCGGCCGCGACCATCCCCCGGCGCGGCTGGCGCCACCGCGAGATGTCCGGTCTTGACCCAGACCAGGCATCCAGCCGCGCCGGCCTGGCCCGTAAAGCTGGCGCCTTTCGGCAGCCGCAGCCAGGAATGCGGCGCAAAATTCTCACCCGCTTCGGTGAACGATCCCTCCAAGACCAAAATCTCCGCACCGCCGGCGAGATCAGGCAGGGTGATGCGGGCATCCGGCGCCCAGCGCTCCAGCCGGACGGTTTCGCGCGCGTCCTGAAACAGCGGCTTGGCCTCGACACCGGGCCGATCCGGCGCGGCGATGAAGGGCAGTGCCGTCGTGTTGAGCCTGAGCTGCGTCCGGTCGTCCGGGTCGAACTGCCAGAGCTTCACGAAAATGACGCAACCCGCCGCGGAGCCGGGCGTATGCCGCGATTGCGGCGGGTTGCGGATATAGCTGCCGGCCGGAAAATCGCCATGCTCATCCTGGAACACGCCCTCCAGAACGAAGAACTCCTCACCGCCGCCATGAACATGCGGCGAGAAAAGGCTGTTGGACGCGAAGCGGACGATGGAGGTCGCGCGCGCGACCTCCTCGCCGATACGATCCAGCATCCGCCGATCCACGCCCGCGACGGGCGACGGGCGACGGGGCCCAATCCAGCGTCGCGGCATGAACCGCGGCGCGCTGCGTGAAATCGGCGTTCAGTTCCATGACGGCCTTCCTTTCCTGCGGCTCAGAGAGCGCTGATGCTCGGGCGGACGGCGACGCGGGCGCGCCAGGCCTTCAGGTTCTCCAGACCAGCCGGCATTTCAAGGCCGAGGAAGTCAAACAGGCTCATCCCCGCGAACGCCGTGATGTCGGCCATCGAGAACGCCTCGCCGGCCAGGTAAGCCTGCTTGGCCAGAACGGTGTCCAGGTAACGCATGCCCTCGAGCGCGCGCTTGAGCTGGTACTCGCCCCATTCCTTGTTCTGGTAGAGCTCGATGTTCGGGCCCAGGCCCGGCGTGGCATGGTGGAAATAGGTGACCACGGCGTCCAGCAGGCCGGCCTCGGCGCGGCGCTGCATCATGTGCACCAGAGCGCGCTCACGCGGGGTGCGCCCGGTCAGGCTCGGCTTGCCGTCTGCATGGTCAAGATATTCGGTGATCGCGGTGCATTCCGCGATGCAGGTGCCATCGTCGAGTTCCAAAACCGGCACCGCGGCGGAGGGGTTCTTGGCCACGAATTCCGGCTTGCGATGCTCGCCGGCCGGCACGTCGACCTGGATGAACTCGACCTGGTCCAGCATTCCCTTCTCAGCAAGTGCGATGCGCACGCGGGCCGGGTTGGGGAAGGCTCTGTATTCGTAAACTTTCATCAGCAGTCTCTATTCTTGCAATGAGTGTTCGATCTAAAAAACCGTGCCGGCACCCGGCGCGGATTTTTGCCCCCCTGCTCATACCGCGCCGCCAAGGCCGTTCAACCGACATTCCACGATGCCGGGCAACCGCCGCCCGGCCCGTTGACAAGCGCCGTCTCGCCCCCATGAGCGAAGAGAAGCGCTTCTTTTTTGAAACTGGACCGTGCTGATGTCGCTGCCACAGTCCCAGAGGAAGCAAAAGTTTTTGCGCCGCTTTTTTTCAAAAAGCGGCCGCTTCCTTGCTTTCCTGTTTCCTCTCCCCCCATCAGCCTCTAAAGCTGCCGCGACCTTTTCGGATCGGACTTTTCATGACGCCCAGCCCAAAACTTCCCACCCTCGTCACCCATAGCGGCAAATTCCATTGCGACGAGGTCTTCGCCTATGCCGTGCTGCGCCTGGCCCTGGGCCTGCACGCGCCCGGCCACGACCATGTTTTGCTGCGTACCCGCAAGCCCGAGCTGATCGAGAGCGGGGATATCGTCTGGGACGTGGGCAGCGTGTACGACGCGGCGGCCAACCGCTTCGACCATCACCAGCCGGGCGCGCCTGCGCGGGCGGACGGCACGCCGTTCTCCTCCGCCGGGCTGATCTGGCAGGAATACGGCGAACGCGCCATTGCCGCCTTGCTGAGCCCTGCCGACGCGCCAACCCTGGCGGCGGCGATCGCCAAGGAGCTGGACGAGGGCATCGTCAAGCGGATCGACGAGGTCGATAACGGCGTGTCGGTCGAGGGTCCGGTGAAGCGCGACTCCCTCGCCCTCGCCGCGCTGATCGGCGATTTCAACCCAAGCTGGGACGACCCGGCGGCAAACGGTCCGACCGCGGGCGACGCGGCGTTTCTCGAGGCAACGGCCTTTGCCGAAGGCGTGCTGCGCCGCAAGGTCGACGGGCTGCGGTCACGGCTCACGGCGGAGGCGGAAGTGCTCGCCGCACATCAGGCCGGCACCGATCCGCGCATCCTGGTGTTGGCGCGCGGCATGCCCTGGAAGAACGTGATCTTCACCCATGAGCTGCCGGTTCTGTTCGCGGTCTCGCCGGCCTCGAACGGCAATTGGATGGTCGATACCATGCCCCCGGAGCCGGGGTCCTTCGCGCAGCGCCTGCCTTTGCCCGAAGCCTGGGCAGGGCTGCAGGCTGAGGCGCTCGCCGCCGCCAGCGGCGTGGCCGATGCGGTGTTCGTGCATGTGCGGCGTTTCGTCGGCGGCGCGAAATCGCAGGAAGGCGCTGTCGCGATGGCACAAAAGGCGATCGCAGCGGCCTGAAGTAATAAGGGAAGCGGCCGCTTTTAAAAAAGCGGCGCAAAACCTTTTGCTCGCTTGGGCCTGTGGCGTTGCCACCAGCACGGCCCAAGTTAGCAAAGTTTTTTTGCTATTTTTTGTTCACAAAAAGTAGCCTTTTCCTACTTAGCCACACTTCGACCAGCCGCAATGGTGGCAGGTCAGGCAGGCGCCATCTTTCGTTACCCCTGGCTGCGCGCATTCGGGGCAGAGCATGCCGAGCAAGCCGGCCGCAGGTTTGCTCTCGGTTTTATGCACCTGATGGGGCGCCTGTCCCTCGACGACCAGGAACCCGGTCTCGAGCATGTGCTGTTCGATAATGCCGCCGATAGCCGCGATCAACGACGGCACGTAACGGCCGCCGCTCCATTGCCCGCCGCGCGGGTCGAAAATCCCCTTCAGCTCCTCGGCGACGAACGCCACCTCGCCACCGCGGCGGAACACCGCCGAGATCATGCGGGTCAGCGCCACCACCCAACTGAAATGCTCCATATTCGCCGAGGAGATGAACACCTCGAACGGCCGCCGCTGCCCGGCCTCCTCGATGTCGTTGATGGTGATGTAGATCGCATGCTTGGCGTCCAACCAACGCAGCTTGTAGGTGCTGCCTGCGAGCTTGCCCGGGCGGGGAATTGGCGAGTGGTTCGGCTCGACGGACACCGTAGCTGCCGCCGCCACCGCCTCCGCATCGCTCGCCGGTTCCGGCGTGACCGACAGGACGGAGCCGGTGATCGCGTTCGGCCGGTAGGTCGTGCAGCCCTTGCAGCCCTGGCGATAGGCTTCGCGATAGACTTCCTGGAAAGCCTCGAAGCTGATGTCCTCGGGCACGTTCACGGTCTTCGAGATCGCGCTGTCGACATGGCGCTGCAGCGCCGCCTGCATGCGGATATGCTCGGCCGGGGTGAGCGTCTGCGCGGTCACGAAATAATCCGGCAGCGCCGCATCGGCACCGAACTTGGCGCGATAGGCGCGCACCGCGTAATCCTCGACCAGCTCCTCACGCTTCGACCCGTCCGGCTCGGTGACCTTGCGGACGAAGCTGTGCGCGAACACCGGCTCCACGCCCGAGGAGACGTTATCGGCCAGCAGCGAGATCGTGCCGGTCGGCGCGATCGAGGTCAGCAGCGCGTTGCGGATGCCGTGCTCGCGGATCAGCGCCCGCACATCGGCATCGAGTTCGCGCACCGTCTCGCCGGCGAGGTAGGGTTCCACGTCAAACAGCGGGAACGCACCCTTCTCCGCGGCGATCTGCGCCGAGGCGACATAGGCGGCACGGTTCACCTGGCGCGCCCAGCGCTCCGCCGCCACCTCTGCCTCGTCCGAGCCGTAGCGCAGCCCCACCATCATCAGCGCATCGGCGAGGCCGGTCAGCCCCAGCCCGATCCGGCGCTTGGCCATCGCCTCCTGGTGCTGCGCCTCAAGCGGGAAGCCGGAGGCGTCGATGGTGTTGTCCATCATGCGCACCGCGACCGCGACCAGGTCCTCCAGCGCCGCCTCGTCGACATGCGCGTCAGGCGTGAACGGCTCGCGCACCAGCGTTGCCAGATTGATCGAGCCCAGCAGGCAGGCGCCGTAAGGCGGCAGCGGCTGCTCGGCGCAGGGGTTGGTCGAGTGGATGGTCTCGCAGTAATATAGGTTGTTGCGGTTGTTGATGCGGTCGATAAACAGCACGCCCGGCTCGGCATAGTCATAGGTCGCGCGCATGATGCTGTCCCACAAAGCGCGGGCGCGGATGGTGCGGTAGGTGACGCCGCCGAACACCAGGTTCCAGTCGGCATCGGCATCGACCGCCGCCATGAACGCATCTGTGACCAGCACCGAAAGATTGAAGTTGCGCAGCCGCCCGGGCTCGCGCTTGGCGGCGATGAACGCCTCGATATCGGGATGGTCACAACGCAAGGTCGCCATCATCGCGCCGCGCCGCGCGCCGGCGGACATGATGGTGCGGCACATCGAATCCCACACATCCATGAACGAGAGCGGTCCGGAGGCATCCGCGCTGACGCCCTTCACCATCGCGCCTTTCGGCCGCAGGGTGGAGAAGTCGTAGCCGATGCCGCCGCCCTGCTGCATGGTCAGCGCCGCCTCGCGCAGATGCGCGAAGATGCTGCCGAGATCATCCTCGACATCGCCCATCACGAAGCAATTGAACAGCGTCACGCGCCGCTCGGTGCCCGCGCCGGCGATGATGCGGCCAGCGGGCAGGAACTTGAAATCCTCCAGGGCGGCATAGAACCGCTCTTCCCACAGCTTCGGCTGCGACTCGACCGCGGCCAGCGTGCGGGCAATGCGGCGCCAGGTGTCCTCGATGGTGATGTCGATCGGCGTGCCGTCGGCCTGTTTCATCCGGTATTTATCTGCCCAGATCTGGCGGGAGATGGGGGCAACCCGCTCATGGGCGGGGATTCTGGGCCGTTCGGCAATCACGTTCATCGCATAATCCTGTCTGTTGACCAGCCAGTCGGTGGTCATTCGCGGTCCATACAAGCCCCGCCTCCCCGCCCCTTGCCCGCCAAAGGCGGTCCATGGCGCAGGAAGAGATGAGCTCCTTGGTTTACCCTCTTCTATGCCTTGGCCGAACCAGAAAAACAATATTTAGTGCGCGAATTCTCCCAACACACTAAATGAAGTAAAAACATATATTTACGTGCAGGCGCCGCCGCCATCGCCCCGGGCCAGGCCGCGGCTGGCCCGCAAAACATTGAAAAGATGAGGACGCCGCCGTTTGCGGCCAACCTGCCCTCCCTCCACCGGGCCGCAACGTTCATGTCATGACATTTTCGTGCTCCCCTTGGCGTGCTCCGGACCACATTTTATGGAGGGCACACGCTGGGCGGCATTCGCGTCTAACCGATGCCCCGCCAAGCCGGCAGCCCCCAGGCTGCTGCGAACCGGCCAGAGGACGAGCGCATGGAACTGAAACGGCCCAAAATCGCGGAAACCGTGATCGACCCCAGCGTCGTGCTGCGCAAGGCGGTCATCGGCCAGCATTGCGAAGTTCTGCAGCGCTCGAGCATCGAACATGCGTCGATCGGCGATTTTTCTTATCTGGGACCGGATTGCATCGTCGCCGATGCGGCAATCGGCAAGTTCTGCGCGATCGCCGCCCGGGTGCGGATCGGCGCCCCGAATCATCCGATCGACCGCCCCTCCTTGCACCGCTTCACCTATTGCCCGGAATATTACAGCCCCGCGGCGACGCGCGATGAGGGATTTTTCGCCGCACGCCACGGTGACCAGGTGGTGATCGGCAACGATGTGTGGATCGGCCATGGCGTGACCGTTCTGCCGGGCGTGACCGTGGGCGATGGCGCGGTGCTCGCGGCGGGCGCCGTGGTCTCCAAGGATGTCGCACCCTACACCATCGTCGGCGGCGTGCCGGCCCGGCCGATCCGGGAACGCTTCTCGCGCGAAATCGCCGCGCGGCTCGCCCGCATCGCCTGGTGGGACTGGCCGTTCGAGACGATCATGCAGCATTTGGCCGCATTCCAGACGCCGGATATCGAGGCGTTCTGCGACCGCTGGGATGCGCCGGGCGTGGCACCGGCCGCCTCCCCGCAAACCGCCGCCGCAAGCTGACGCCGCGGCGGCCTGCGCTTACTCTTACGCCGGGCGCATGATATGCACGGCGCGCTGCGCGATCATGTCCCTGACCTCGGCGGCATAAGCGGCCATGTGCGCCGCCTTCGCATGCGCGTCGAGCGCCTCGGCGCTGGCCCATTTCTCGACCACCACGAATGTATCGGGCCCGAACGCCACCTGGCCAAGCCCCTCGGCATCCACCACCGGACCATATTCGATGCAGCCTGCCTCGGCATGCACGTTGGGGATGTTTCTATGGAACGCGGCCAGCACATCGGCGCGCTTGCCCGGTTTCGTCGTTATGATGGCGAGAACATGGATCATTGTTGCAAACCTTCTGTCGTTGGCCGCGAGTCTATTGCAGCCCCCGAAGCGGGACAACTGCCGGACGGATCACCCGCCGGCGTTATCCGTCTTGTCTACCGGGGCGATCTGCGCTTTGAGGCCGCGAGCCTGCAACCGGGCGCTCTCGCCGCGACGCTGATCGCGGTTCTTTCGGCTGTCCGGCATTGGCAAATTCGTACCTCATCAAATTTTATAGGACTTCGCACATGACCGATCGGCACGAACTGCAAGCGGTGATCTTCGACTGGGCCGGCACCGTGGTCGACCATGGCAGCCGGGCGCCGATGGGCGCGTTCGTCAGAGCCTTTGCCGAATTCGGCGTGACCATCACGATCGACGATGCGCGCGGGCCGATGGGCATGGCCAAGCGCGACCATATCCGCATGGTCGGCCAGGCCCCGGACGTCGCCGCCGCCTGGCAGGCGAAATTCGGCCGCCCGTTCGGCGAGGCCGATATCGACGCCGTGTTCGAGGTATTTGAACCGCTGAACGTCGCCTCGGTCCGCGACCATGCGAGCTTCATCCCCGGCGCTCTCGAGACCATTGCGCAACTCAAGGCGCGCGGTCTGCGCATCGGCTCCACCACCGGCTACACGCGGCCGATCATGGAAGTGTTGATGCCGATTGCCGCCGAACGCGGTTTCTCCCCCGAAATCGTCGTCTGCGCGGGCGACCTGGCCGCCGGCCGGCCGAGCCCGCTGATGATGTGGCACGCCATGGCCAGCATGGGACTCTGGCCGGCGCATACGGTGGTGAAGGTGGATGACACCATCCCCGGCATCGGCGAGGGGGTGGCCGCCGGCACCTGGACCGTGGGCGTTTCGCTCAGCGGCAACATGGTCGGTCTGACGGTCGAGGAACTGGCCAGCCTGCCCGAGGCCGAGCGCACCGCTTTGCGCGCCCGGGCCACGGCCGAGATGCTTGAAGCGGGCGCCGATATGGTGATCGACTCGATCGCCGATCTGCCCGGCGCGCTCGACCGCATCGCCGCCGCCCTCGCCGCCGGGGTGCGCCCCGGCCAGCGACAGGTTTGAGACAACGCCTCTGTAAGCAAAGAGGAAGGCTTCTTTTTGTGAACAAAAAGAAGCAAAAAAACTTTTTTAAACTGGGCCGTGCTGGTTTCACCGCCACCGGCCCAGAGGAGTAAAAGATTTTTTGCGCCGCTTTTTTCAAAAAAGCGGCCCCTTCACTTTGTGCGCAGATTATTTCGGGTGGCCAGGGTAGACTTTGCCCGATCAATTATGCAGCAAAAACAGCCAAAGAACCGGCAAATTCAGCGAACGATACCGAGCGATCTTGTTAATCGGATATTGTCTTCAGTTTCCCGAGCAACGGAAAAAATGCCTGCTTGTCACTTGCCCCGCTTGCAGGGGATAAGCTCCCCACCCGGTTTTCGGGGGAAGACGAAGAGAGATAATGATGTACAGCCCATACAAAGCCCGCGCAGTTGCCGCGGCAGCCTTCATGTTGCTGGCGCCCGCCGCCATGGCGCAAACGACCCTGGCACCGCGCGATGAGCCCGCGAAGACTATTCCCGTTCCGACCGACGTCAGCCCGCAACTGCAGGCCGTGATCGCCAAGCCGCTGAGCGCCGGCTGGAACACGCCGCCGACCACGCCTGAGGGCTGGCAGCAGTATTCCAACACGCTCGCCGCCGGCGTTGCGGCGCAGGTTGGACCGATGGCGCAGCGGCTGCACGTCACAATCAAGCCCGGCACGATCGACGGCGTGAAAGTCTATTACCTCACGCCAGAAACCATCCCGGCGCGTAATGCAAAGCGCCTGCTCATCCACGTCCATGGCGGCTGCTATGTGCTGAGCGGTGGCGAGGCAGCCCTGCCCGAGGCGCTGCTGATGGCGGGCATGAGCCACATGCGCGTTATCTCCGTCGACTACCGGATGCCGCCCACGGCCTATTTCCCCGCGGCGCTCAATGACGCGATGACGGTCTACAAAGCCGCCCTGAAGACGACGAATCCGAAGGATATCGGTGTGTTCGGCCGGTCCGCCGGCGGCGCGCTGACGCTGGAGATGATGCTGAGCGTGAAGCAGGACCACCTGCCGATGCCGGGTGCCATCGGGGTCAACACGCCGATGGCGGACCTGGTGGATCAGGGCAACTCCTCCCGGACCAACGCTCTGGTCGACAACGTGCTGGTGTCGCCATCGCCGACCGCGATGTGCACCGCTGCGGCCATTTTCTATGCCCATGGTCATAGCCTGTCCGACCCGCTGCTCTCGCCACTCAATGGCGACTTCCACGGCTTCCCGCCGGCCATCCTGGCCACAGGCACGCGTGACCTCATGCTGAGCAACACGGTCCGCACCCACCAGAAACTGCTGCAGTCCGGCGTGGATGCAAACCTTCTGGTGTTCGAGGGCATGTCCCACGCCCAGTTCTCCATCGACGACCGCATTCCTGAGGACCGGCAGGCCTTCACGGAAGAAGCCGCCTTCATGGACAAGCATCTGGGTCACTGACACAGGCGCGGCGGGGCGGGTCTTTCCCGCCCCGCCGGTTTTCGAGGTGCCCTCATAGATTTAAGTGGAAACAGAAAAGCTGCCGCTTTTTTGAAAAAAAGCGGCGCAAAAAACTTTTAATTATTTTGGGCCCGTGGCGTTGAGAC
Source organism: uncultured Pseudomonadota bacterium (assembly GCA_963780465.1). GTDB lineage: Bacteria > Pseudomonadota > Alphaproteobacteria > Acetobacterales > Acetobacteraceae > Acidocella. The sequence continues at coordinate 289,587 of CAWACI010000002.1, read as the reverse complement.
CAGCACGGCCCAGGTTAACAAAGTTTTTTTGCTTCTTTTGGTTCACAAAAAGAAGTCTTTTGCTTCGCTTCGATATGCCTTGCCCTAAACCAATCTCGCTCCAACGCTATGTGATCTGGAAAGGCATGGCCTACCGGCGGCCCATCCCACCCTCGTTCATGCCCCTGCCGCGCAGAGCGGAAAGAAAGTTGCGCAAGCCGTTCAGCTTCCCGCAGCGCCGACGGTCATGCCGCCGCAGACATAGAGCGTCTGGCCGGTGACGAAGCCACTGCGCCGATCGAGCAGAAAGGCGATGGCATTCGCCACATCCTCCGGCGTGCCGACCCGGCGCACCGGGATCGCATCGATGATCGCTTGCGTGCGCGGACTGTCAGGCGGATTGGCCCGGTCGAACAATTCAGTGCGGATCGGGCCGGGCCCGATGGCATTCACGGTGATGCCGTGGGGGCCGAGTTCCAGCGCCCAGACCTTGGCCATGCCGATCAAGGCCGCCTTGGTCGCCGCGTAGACCGTGCGCAACTCCTTTCCGAGCGCGGCGCGGGAAGAGATGTTAACGACACGCCCGAAGCCGGCGGTCTTCATGCCGGGCAGAAGGGCTTGCAGGCATTGGAGGCTGCAGCGGAGATTCAACGAAACCGCGAGGTAGAGATCGGCTGGCGTTTGCGCCTCCACCGGCCCGGGCAGGACGATCCCCACATTGTTGACCAGCCTGGTGATCGGCCCGCCGCGCAGCGCCTCTTCAAGTGCCGCTGCCGTGGCCTCGGAACTCGCCAGATCGGCGCGAATGCCGTCGCCCTCGCGATCGATCACGACCACCTCATAGCCCTCGGCCCGGCAGCGCTCCGCCGCCGCCCGCCCTATGCCCGCAGCCCCGCCCGTGATCAGGACACGTTCCCTGGCACTCATTCCCTCACCTTCCTATTCGTTGTTGCTTCGCATCAGCGTCGAATGTTAGAGCTTGGTCAGTTTAAGTAGAAATAGGAAAGCAGCCGCTTTTTTAAAAAAAAGCGGCGCAATAAATTTTTACTCGTTTGGGACAGTGGTGCTGAAACCAGCACGGCCCAGTTTAAAAAAGTTTTTTTGCTTCTTTTTGTTCAAAAAGAAGCGCTTCTTTCACTCCGAGCGGTCTACCCCTTCCAGCCGCCGCCGAGCGCGCGCACGAGGTCAACGCTTGCCTGCAGGCGCCGGGTCGCGATGGTCAGGGCCGTGCGCTGCGCGTCGAGATCGGCGGTCTGCGCGGTGACGACGTTGAGATAGGTGACCGCCCCCAGCGTGTAGAGCGAAAGCGCGATTTTCGCGGTGTGGTCGGCGGCGGTTACGGCGTCGGCTTGCTGCGCGGCTTCGCTGGCGAGGTCGTTGCAGAGGATGAGGTTATCCTGCACCTGCTGGAAGGCGGTCAGCACGGTCGCGCGGTAAGACTGGCTGGCCTGGTTGAATTGATCCACGGCGACTTGCTCGGCGGCTTTGCGGCGGCCGCCATCGAACACGCTCAGCGCCAGGGAGGGGCCAAGCGACCACAGGCTGTTGGAGGCGTTGAACAGGCTGAGCCCGCCGCCCGCATTCTGGAAACCTCCTACGGCGTCCAGGGTGATTTCCGGATAGAAGGCGGCGCGGGCTACGCCGATCTGGGCATTGGCCTCGGCGGCGCGGCGTTCGGCGGCGGCGATGTCGGGGCGGCGCTGCAGCAAATAGGAAGGGGCAGCAACCGGGATTTGCGGCGGCTGGGGCAAAGCGGGGTTGACCGCGATATTGAACACGGAAGCCGGCACGCCGACCAAGCTGGCGATCTCGTCCTGGACAACGCCGCGCAGCGCGATCACGTCGGTTTGCTGTGCGCGGGCGCTGTCATACTGTGTCTGCGCCTGGCCGAGATCGAGGCCCGAGACGATGCCGCCGCTATGCTGCAACTGGGTCAGGCGCAGGGCGCTGGCATAGGCCTGCGTGGTCGCGACCAATAGCTGTTCCTGCGCATCGAGACCGCGCAGGCTGAAATAGGCGTCGGCGAGTTGTGCTTCCAGGCTGAGACGCAGCGAGGCGGCGTCCTCTCGCGTGGCCTGCGCCTCGTCCTTGCCGGCTGCGACCGTGTTGCGGACCTGGCCCCAGAGGTCGAGCTCGTAGGTGAACGATCCTAACAAAATGTTGTTGCCATACTCATCGGGGCCGCCGGCGCGCAGCGGGCGGTCATTGGATTGGCGGTTCTGCGAGAAGCTGCCGGCGAGATCGACTTCCGGATAGGTCGCGGCCGCCGCCTCCGCCGCGTACTGCCTTGCCTGGTCGTAGCGCGACAGCGCGATGGCGAGATCGGGATTAGCCGTGTCGATTTTCTGCTCGAGCCCGTCCAGCGTCTTGTCGTTATAGATCACCCACCAATCGCCGCGCGGGGCGGTGTCGGCGGGGCCGGCCGGGGTCCAGGGACCCATATTGGCGTAGGCGACGGGCGTGGTCAGCGAGGGCGGCACGTATTTGGGCGCCAGCGAGCAGCCTGCCAAAGTGAGGGCCAGCACGGTGGCACCGGCGCGTCTATTCATGGCTTCCGGGGGCGGCGCTGGCAGCAATCTGCACGATATCGCCGGTATGCAGCACGTCGGGCGGGTTATTGATGACGCGGTCGCCCGCGTTCAGCCCGGTGGCAATTTCCACGGCGGTGCCAAAATCGCGGCCCAAGGTGACGGTTTGCAGCCGTACCCGGTTATGCGGCCCAAGCGTTGCGACCTCCATGCCGGCATCGCGGAACATCAGCGCGCTGGACGGTATGGTGAGCGCGCGCGTGTCAGCGGGCAGGTTGAACCTGACCTGCGCATAGTCGCCCGGTTGCAGTTTATGCTGGGCGTTATCCGCCTGGAACTGCACCAGTAGCGTGCCGGTATTGGCGTTGATCGCCTCGGCGGTGGAAACCAGGGTCGCGCTGAAACTCTGGCCGGGATATTCCGGCACGGTGAACTGCGCGGTCATGCCGGGTTTGATGTCGGCGGAATAGGCCTGCGGCACGCTGACATAAATGCGCAGCCGGTGTTCGTCATCGACGGTGAAGAGCGGGGCCTGGTTCGGGCCGCCGACCGTGATGAGCGCGCCGATATCGGTCGAACGGCTGGTCACGACCCCGTCGAACGGGGCGGTGATGCGCTTGAAAGCCTCCATCGCCTGCAAGCGCTGTACCTCTGCGCGGCCGGCGGCGACCTCGGCGATATTGGCTTGCAGGGCGCCGTTTTTGTCATCGGCATCCTGCTGCGAGACCGCATCCTGCGCCAGCAAAGCGTTCCAGCGCTGCGCCGTGGTGGCTGCGAGATGCTCGTTGGCGATGGCGGTTTCAAGATTGGCCTGCGCCTGCGCCAACTGCTGGTCGAGATCCGGGGTTTCGATCAGCGCCAGCACCTGTCCGGCCTTCACCCGCGTGCCGATATCGGCGTTCCAGCTCTGCAGGTAGCCGCTGACCTGGGCGTAGATCGGCGCCTCGTTGAAGGCGCGGATATCACCCGGCAGCACGAGGTTGCGCACGCCGCCGGCCGATGGGCTGACGAGGTTCACGATGGGGAGCGCCTGCGCCGCGGCGACCGCCGCGAGCCTGGCGCTGGCATGGTCGCGGCTGACGATGCCGGTGGCGACAATGCCGGCAGCGCCGGCCAGCACGATGACGCAAGCGAGTTTCAGCCGCTTCTGCGGCGTGTACTTCAGGATCTCATCATCCTCGGACATCGGAAGCTCCTGTCGGCGCTTTGCCGGAATGGTTTTTGTTGTCGCGTGCATGCACGAGGCTGAACACGGTGGGCACGAAGATCAGCGTGGCGCAGGTGGCAAAGATCAGCCCGCCGATCACCGCGCGGCCGAGCGGGGCGTTCTGTTCACCGCCCTCACCAAGGCCAAGCGCCATCGGCGCCATGCCGATGATCATCGCCAGCGCCGTCATCAGCACCGGGCGGAAGCGTGTGACGCCGGCCTCGATCGCGGCGACGGCGGCGGTTTTGCCGGCGGCAAGCTGCTCGCGGGCGAAACTGACGACCAGGATGGAATTGGCGGTCGCCACCCCCATGCACATAATGGCCCCGGTCAGCGCCGGCACCGAGAGCGTGGTGTGGGTCGCAAACAGCATCCAGATAATGCCGGCAAGGGCGGCGGGAAGCGCCGTGATGATCACGAACGGGTCCAGCCAGGATTGGAAATTCACCACGATCAGCAGGTAGATCATGACGATGGCGCCGAGCAGGCCGAGGAACAGGCCGCGGAAGGCGATGTGCATGGTCGCGACCTGGCCGCGGATGACCACATGCGCGCCTTTCGGCAGATTTTGGGCGTTTTTCTGCAGCAGCGTCTGGATATCGCCGGCAACGCCGCCGAGGTCACGGTCTTGCGTGGTGGCGAAAATATCGATCACCGGCTGGACGTTGTAATGGCTCACAACGGCGTTCGATACCGTGCGCGAAATCTTCGCGATGCCGCCCAGCACCTGGAGGTGGCTCCCCTGCGCGCCGTTTGTGATGGGGGTGTTCTCCAGCTCGGAGAGCGTGTCGACGCGGTATTCGGGTGTCTGCACGGCGATCGGGTAGGAAACGCCGTTGACGGGGTCGAGCCAGAAGGCCGGGGCGGTCTGCGAGCTGCCGGCCAGCGAAGTGGAGAGGCTGGTGGTGACGTTGAGCTCGGTCAGACCGAATTCGGCGATCCGCGAGCGGTTGACGTTGACGTTGAGCTGCGGGTTGTCCGGCGATTGCTGGATCCGCGGATCGGCAATGCCGGGGATGCTACGCATCTGCCGCAGCAGGTCGATCGCGTAGGCGAAATCGGCCTTCTGGTTCAGGCCGACGACCTGCACGTCGATCGGTGCCGGCGAGCCGAAATTGAGGATCTGGCTGATGATGTCGGCCGGCAGGAAGGAGAAGGTGGTGCCGGGGAAAGCCGCGGGCAGAATGTTGCGCAAGCGGCGGACATAGTCCGCGGTGGGGTGGTGGTTAGCCTTCAGGCTGACGAAGATGTCGCCGTCCTGGTAACCGATCACGCCTGAATTGTTATAGACCATGTTGATCGAGCTGATCGGCAGGCCGATATTATCGACGATCGAGCTAAGTTCATCGGCCGGGATGGCCTGGCGGATCCGCGCCTCGACTTCACCGAACAAAATCGAGGAATCCTCAATCCGGGTGCCGACGGGCGCGCGCACATGCAAAGCGATCTGGCCGGAATCCACCGTGGGGAAGAAATTCGCGCCAAGGAACGGGGCGAGGCCGAACGAGGCGATGACCGCAAGCAGGAAGAAGAGAACGAAGCGTTTAGGATAGGCGAGCGCCATCGCCAGCAGGTTGCGATAGAAGGCGCGGAAATGTTCGAACCGGGTCTCGAAACCACGCTGGAAGCGGACCAGGGGGTTATGCGAACGCAGCGCCTTGTGCGCCGCCTCGGCCGCGCCATGCGGCTTCAGCAGATACATCGCCATGGTCGGCACCAAGGTGCGCGACAGCAAGAAAGAGCCGATCATGGCGTAGACCACGGCTTCGGCCAGGGGGGCGAACAGGTAGCCCGCCACGCCGTTCAGCGCGAACATCGGCACGAAGACGATGCAGATGCAGAGCAGCGACACGAAAGCGGGGGTGACGATCTGCTGCGCGCCGTCGAGGATCGCGGCTTTTACCTCCTTGCCGTGTTCGAGATGCCAGTTGATGTTCTCGATCGTCACGGTGGCGTCATCGACCAGGATGCCGACCGCCAGAGCGAGGCCGCCCAGCGTCATGATGTTGAGGGTCTGGCCGGTCGCGGACAGAGCGATCACCGAGCATAAAATGGCGAGCGGGATCGAGGTCGCGATGATCACCGTGGAGCGCCAGCTGCCGAGGAACATCAGGATCATCAGGCTGGTCAGGCTGGCCGCGATGACGCCCTCGCGGATCACGCCGAGGACCGCCGCTTTGACGAACAGCGACTGGTCGTTCAGCGTGCCGACCTGCAAGCCGCGCGGCAGGGCCTGCGCGAAAGCCGCCAGATTGTTCTTCACCCCCTGCACGACGGCGAGCGTCGAGCCGGAACCGGTTTTCAGGATGGAGGTGAGGACGGCGGCGCGGCCGTTGACATGCACCACGCTTTGTTGCGGCGGCGAGCCGTCGCGCACATTGGCGACGTCGCGGATATAGATGGTCGCGCCGTCAATGGATTTGATCGGCAGGTTGTTGAGCTGCGCGATCGTGCTGGGAGCATCGTTGAGATTGACGGTGTATTGCTCGGAGCCGATTTTGACCGTGCCGGCGGGCAGGATCTGGTTCTGCGAGGTGATCGCATTTTCCACATCCTGCGCCGAGAGGCCGTCCGCCTGCAGCGCCTGCGGGTCGAGGTCGACCTGAACCTGGCGCACCAGGCCGCCATAAGCATAAGGAATGGCGACGCCGGGGACCGTGCTGAGCACCGGGCGCATGAAATTCTGCGTCAGGTCGAGCACCTGCTGCTGGCTCAATGTCGTGCTGGAGGTGGTGACCTGCAGGACCGGCACGGTCGAGGCGTCATAGTTCAGGATCAACGGCGGCGTGACGCCGGGAGGCAGTTGTTTCAGGACCGTCTGCGAGATCGAGGTGACTTGGGCGGTCGCGGTGCGGATATCGACGCCGGGCTGGAAGTAGATTTTAACGATGCCGATGCCTGGCAGAGACTGGCTCTCGATATGCTCGACATTATTGACGGTGGTGGAGAGCGAACGCTCATAGGGCGTGATGATGCGCCCCGCCATCTGGTTGGGCGACAGGCCGGTATAGGACCATGCGACACCGATGACCGGCACGCGGATGGCAGGGAAAATATCGGTGGGGGTGTTGATGGCGGCCAGCGTACCGGCGATCAGGATGGCGATGGCCAGCACGATGAACGTATAGGGCCGTGCCAAAGCGATGCGCACCAGCCAAGTCACGCGCCAACGCTCCGCGTTTTTAAACGATGCGGGAAAAACAGTGGCATCATGTTAATGAAACCAAACCGCCTTCACGAAAAACGGCGCCGCATGACCGGGGGGGTGCAATGCTCCAGGCGCATTATGCTGCGGCTCGTCGGTCCCGTTCTGTGATGGTTCAAGCCGCTATCCCTGCTTCAAGTCATGTATAACCTAACGCAATCCAGCACGATCTCGAGATTATCCCGATGCCGCATCATCTACAATTTCCCGGACCATTTTTCTATTCCGAAGCCATACCGCAAGTTTGACGAATTGTAACATGGGAGGTGGAGGAGGTCTCGCACTTTTAGCATCGTCGCCCAGGATCGTTAGGACCAGGTCCAGAGATGCTGCCTCACAGAACACTAGAGCGTGATCGGTTTAGGACAAGTCATGTTGAAACGAAGAGGAAGGCTTCTTTTTGTGAACAAAAAGAAGCAAAAAAACTTTGCGAAACTGGGCCGTAGTGGTTTCAACGAAACCGGCCCAAACGAGCAAAAGTTTTTTGCGCCGCTTTTTCCAAAAAAGCGGCAGCTTTCCTGCTTCCGCGCAACCAGCACGGCCGAGAGGCCGCGAAACGCTATCTGCGTTCGGCAATCAACTCCGCAAGACGCATGAACACGGGGATCGCCGCGTCCAGTTCCTCGATGGAGACTGCTTCGCCCGGCGCATGGGCCACGCTCATGTCTCCCGGCCCCATCACCACACAGGAGGCCAGAGCCTGCAACACGGAGGCATCGGTGCCGAAGGGAACGGTGCCGGAGCGCTTGCCGGTGATGTCCGTGCACAGGCGCACCAAAGGGTGATCCGCCGGCAGTTCCGGCGGCGAGCCCTCGCGCGCCTCGGTCACCGTAACGCCCGTGCGCTTCGCAGCACTATGCACCGCCTCGAGCACGGGGGCTGGGTCGACTTTCGCCGAATAGCGAAATTTCAGGCGCGCGGTCGCCTTCGGGACGGTGACATTTATGGCCGCACCGTGGTTGTCGAGCACCAGGTTGAGATCGCTGAACACCGGGGCGTAATCCTGGTCCTGTAATGCCGGGTCCGTGCGCAGCCGGTCGTACAGCGTTTGCATCTCGGCCACGAAGGGCAGCAGCGCCCAATTGGCATTTCGCCCAAGCCCGCTCGCGCTATGCGCCTGCACGCCGGTTGCCACGCAGGTAAAAAGAATGTGGCTGCGATGCCCCCGCACCGGCGTCATTTGCGTCGGCTCGACAACCAGGATCATCCCCGGTTTCGCCTCCCGCGCCAAGGCGGAGCGCTGCACGATTTCACGCGCGCCTTCCTTGGTGGTCTCCTCATCGGTCGTGATGAACAGGCTGACCGGCACGCTGAGCGGCAAGGCGCGGGCCGCCAGAATGGCCGCAGCCACCGGCCCCTTCATGTCCGTGGCACCCAGACCGTGCAGCATTCCTGCATGGCTCCGGCCGGACCACGGGTCGTCCTGCCAACCGGTATCCGGGACGGTATCCATATGGCCGGAGAAGGCGATCCCCCCCGGGCCACCGCGATGCGCCACCAGCACACGCTTGGCGGTGCCGTTTACGTCCACGTAATCGAGCGATTCCACGTCGAAATCGCCGAGTTCGGCCGCAATACGCTCGGCGATCGGGAGATTCGAGACGAAGCTCCGGCTATCAATCGAAACGAGGTCACGGGTCAGCGCGGTCAGCGCGGCGATGTGGTCGGTCATGACAATTACTCCGAGGCCTCGCTTGCGAGTGCGACGCGGCGGCCTGCGGTCACCGCGCTCACCACCATAAGGACCACGAGATTGACGAGCAAGGCGATGACGCCGACGTTGAAATCCTTCACCACATCCGGCAGGCCGGGCAGAAGCGTGCCGATGGTCGCATGCGCGAGTGTGAGATAGACCACGGTGCCGACACCCGCGAGAATGCCTGCAAACACACCTTCCTTGGTCACCGGGTTGCGGCGCATCAGGCTGGCAATCACCGCCGGGAAAAGCTGGGTCACGAAGTTATAGCCCATCAGCAACAGCGCGACGATGGTGCTGCTGCCGGAGATCGCGAAATAGCAGCCGATCACGGCAACCACGGGCACCAGCAGTTTCGCCAGGCGCACGGTGGCCTCATCGCTCTGCCCGCCGCGCAGCGGGGCCACGAAATTGCGTGAGAACAGCGTGGCGGCGGTCATCATGATCAGCGAACCCGGCACCAAAGCGGTGAGCACGCCGGTCGCGCCGACGATGCCGACCATCCAATGGGGGAAGGTGGCGACGACGATTTTGAGCAGCGCCGTATTGGTCTCCGCCCCCTTCAGCCCCGGCACCACCAGCGCCGCGGTGAAACCGACGAAGAACACGAACAGCATCACCAGCTGGTAGAGCGGCAGCACGACGGCGTTCTTGCGAAACACCCCGGCATTACGCGCGGTAAAAGCGGCGCCAAAGGAATGCGGCCACATGAACATGCCGACCGAGGAGAGCAGCACGGTGGAGACCAGCCAGGAAACGCTCTGGCCGTGCGCGGGCAAGGCCAGGAAGCCGGGCTTCGCGGTGTTCACCGCCGCGAACATGTGGCCAATGCTGCCAAAATAATGGATCGGCAGATAAAAGCCGAGGAAGGCGGCGACGGCGATGATCATGATGTCCTTCACGATCGCCGTCCAGGCCGAGCCGCGGATGCCGGAGATGGTCACATAGAGCGTGACCACGGCGGCGCCGATGATGATGGACAGCGCCTTCGACACCGCGCCGTAGCTCGCCACCTGCACGATAATCCCAAGACCGGTGAGTTGCAGCACAAGATACGGCACCAGCGCGACAACGCCGACCAGCGCCACCAGCACGCCGAGCACCGGGCTGTCGTATTTTTGCGCGAAGTAATCCGGCTGCGAGACCAGCGCATAGCGGCGCGCATAGGCCCAGATTCTCGGCAGCATGAAATAGGACATTATATAGGAGAGCGTGGAGTAGCAGATAATATAGAAGGCCGGCGCGCCGAGCCCGTACGAATAGCCGGAGGCGCCGAGAAAGGTGAAGGTAGTGTAGATTTCACCGGCGAGCAGCAGGAACACCAGCGCCGCGCCGAAATGCCGGCCACCGACGGTCCATTCTTCCAGGCTCATCTTATGATGGGAGCGCGCAACGATACCAAGCACCAGGGCGAAGACCGTGGTGATCGCGATCAGCATCAGAGAGATATTCATTGTGCATCCTCCTTGTCGGCGAGCCGCACGGGGTCAAGCCAATAAATCACCGCCATGATCGCCGAGGTGAGCAGCACCCAGATCGTGATCCAACCCAGAATAAACGGCATGCCGAGAATGAACGGCGTCGCGCTGTTATGAAGAATCGGACCGGCAAACATGCCGATAAAAGGAATGACGGCAAGCCAGCCGGTTAATTTCATGACGCCCCTCAACACAACAGACCGGTGCGCCGCAGGGACGACACCGGCATAACATTTCCGTAAGCATGGTTATTTTGCAGAATCGCCGCAAGGTGCCAAGACCGCGTTATTTTGCCTGCACGACACGATTTGGCGCAAAAAACAGCAAAATCGCCAAAAAAACGCCATTTTCTGAGCAAAAACAAACCTAAAGCCGCTGCGAAGCATCCGGCTTATTTGCCGTCCCTACTCCGGCATGACGGCTCGACACCGCACGGCAACGTGTCCTCCCCCGTTGGCCGGAAAAGGTAACAACCGCGACGAACTAGAGCGCGATCGGTTGAGGACAAGTCATGCCGAAGCGAAGAGAAGCGCTTCTTTTCTGCTCCTGGGCGGTGCTGGCTTCAGCGTCACAGGCCCATACGAGCCAAAGTTTTTTGCGCCGCTTTTTTGTAAAAAAGCGTCTGCCTTCCTGCTTCCACTTAAAGCGATCAGCCTCCAAGGTCGACGGGCAGGCGTACCGATCCATCGTCGTTCCGTGCAAGCGGGCCGTAAGCAACGACAGCATCGAGCCGTAGCGGGCCATAGAGGTGCGGATAGAGTTGGCCGCTTTTCGACATTTCCCATCTGACCTGATCGCCGAGCGCCTGGAGATCGACAGCGGTGATGACAACATCGTTGTTGCCCGCGAAATGCTTGCGAAGCGTCCGATCAAGCTGATCGGCTGTCGACATATGTATGAAGCCTTCAGCAATATCGACAGCAGCGCCGGCAAAGCTGCCCTCGCCTTCCAGCGTAGCCAGTTCGCTCGGCAATAAGATCTTGAAGACAATTCCGTCCTGCATTCTGCTCTCCAGTCTAACGCCCCCATAGCACAAAAAGGCACGAACAAATCAGAACGAGGCGCTTTTGGCTCCTCTCTGGCGCCGTCCACCGCATCCGATCGCGCTTTGTTCGTGAGTTCGGCACAACTGGTTGCCGCGGGCACTGCGGCATGGGCTCGAATGCCGGTCTTGTCCCACCGGCCTGCCCCTTACGGGCAGTTCTCTAATCGCCTCTCCTTTGTCAATGAGCTTTTACTGCCTCCTCGCTATTGGGCGTTGGTAGCGGCCTAACTATTGGTTGAGTTGCCCAGCGTGTATCCCTTTGTTCGATTGCCAACCATCCCTCCGTTCCGACCTGCGCATCTGGCAGGCCGCCGAGCGCAGCGGTGGTCAAGGGTGGCCGGAGGCCAACGCCGCGTCAGCGGCGGCTGGCCCTTGACCGGCGCGAGCACGGCGGGACACTCGGCGCCCTTGGGACGCACGAGGGGGATCGGTCAACCCACAACCTCAAGGCGATCTTCGGCCTCATCGCCGGAAGGCTCGAACTCAAGCTACCCACGTGAAACAGCGAGGAGCCCTTTTACTTTTGCCGTCGCCGTACCGGGGTCACGGTTCTCTCCGCGGTCGGACAGATCCGCCGCAACATCTGGTCCGAAGCACAGGCGCTGCAATGTCCACAGCGGACTTGCGTTTGATTGACGCAGCCCAACGGCCTCGTGTGCAGCCACCTGTACCCTCGCCCCGGGGGCAACCATCACATCCGTGGCAAAGCGCGGATGGATCTCGTCGAAGACCTCATTAGGCGGCGACCTGTAGTTCCGACCAGCGGAATGGCTCGCCTGAGCGCCAGATGCTATGCAGGATCACAGAAAGTTTTCGGGCAAGTGCGACGCGCGCCTTGCCTTCTCCCGATCGCCTGGCAATCGCCTGCGCCCAGTCCTGCAAGCTTGACGGCCGCTTGACCCGTCTCAGAAGCACAGTTGCCGCTTCATACATAAGCGTGCGGGTAAGGGAATCGCCATATTTCGATATCCTGCCACTGCGGTCGATTTCGCCTGACTGATATCGTTTTGGCGTCAGCCCAAAATGCGCGCCGACTGATCGTGATCGTGAGAAGCGCGTCGGATCCTCGACGCTGCTGACATAGGCAAGCACTGATAGTACGCCAATGCCCGGAACGCTCATCAGCAGGCGGCATGTTGGATTCGACTTCGTAAGTGAGCGAACCGCCTTGTCGAAGGCTGCAATCTGCACCCGCAGTTGTCGCCAGGCCGCGAGCATCGGACGGACGATCGGTGCTACATCGTCGCGGTCAACAAGAATTTCTTCAACGCGGCGGTCGAATGGAAGTCCACCCATGGCCCCGGGCAGCATGCCGAAAGTCTTGAGCACACCGCGGATGTTGTTCGACAATCGCGTCGTCATGCCGACCAGCTGGGCTCGTGCACCGAGCAAGGCACGAGCCCGGTGGGAGTCAAAAGATTTCACATGCACAGATCGGTACCAACCCGTGCGCATGATTTGCGCTAGTCCCTCCGCATCATTCTGATCCGTTTTGTTGATCTGCATTTTGAGTGCGGCACGAGCATGCCGGGCGTCCAGGCAAGTGACGTCAAGCGCTCGCCCCCGCAACTCATGCACAAGCCATGGCGTCATCGGGCCCGTTTCGAGCCCAATGCGAGCAATCTTCCCCGGCGTGCCGCCGCACCATCTGCTCAGTCTGTTCGGGGTCGGAGGCGCACTGGCCACGCCATACCCTTCGACCTGCATCGTCAACGACGCAGATCGCCGTCATCCTTTAAGAAACATCCAAGCCGACAAATAGGGTCATAAATCAGCCTCCCATCGGGAAAACACCAGGCAACAGCGCCTGGGTCACGGCAATATGGGAAATCTCTGTCCTCTGTCCCGGCCGCGATTACCCGATGTCCACAACTGTTTCACAGGCTCTTACGGAGGACCCGCCGGGCGCGATCGCGTTCCAGCCCCGCCTGGATCGCGTCGAGCAGCGCCTGCTCGTTCAAAGGCTTGGTCAGGAACTCAATGGCCCCGGATTTCATCGCCTGAACAGACATGGGAATGTCGCCATAACCGCTGATAAATATGATGGGAAGGTCAACGCCCAATTTTATCAGGGCATGTTGGAATTCCAGCCCACTCATCCCTGGCAGCCTGACATCGAGCACAATGCAACCGGGTGAGTCTCGATGTTGCCGCTGCAGGAATTCCTGCGCGGACAAGTAGGTTTGCACGTTCAGGTTGATTGAACGAAGAAGATCCGCCAAAGCCTCACGCACCGACGAATCGTCATCGATAATGAACACCACAGGCTCCTCCTCTCGGGGGACGATAGCGGATTTGGTCATGATCCCTCCTGCGGGCCGGATGGCAACGCGAACTGAAAGACGGCACCGCGGGGTTCATCCGGCATCGCCCATCGCCACCCGCCACGGACCTTAATCATCGAGCAGCTGGCTGCCCGTCCCATACCCATGCTTCTGTAGAACAGAGTCAATATGGCAAGCCTCTCGCGGTAGTCCAGAACGATTTTCGGGTTAAAACCCAATAAATCCGATGACATTTCAGGGATGATGGGCGTCTCTATTCCCGCTGCGCAGCGCCGAACGGCTGGGCGCGCCGAAGCGAACACGGCAGATCACCGCAAACCGTCGTGCCGAGCGGTCGCCGATCTCACGCCCACTTCGCCAACGACCGGGAAGATCGCATTTTTTTGGAAGCTGTTCCGTGGACGAGGAAATGTGTTGCCGCGCCGGTGGGACAAACGCGGTGAACATGATACGATTTATCGAAATGGCGGAATTCAACGGTTATCAGGGAATTCCCAGTCGTATCGGCGTCGACCCTGGGGAGCTGACATGAGAACGAAGGTCGCAATCGCCTGCCAAGGCGGAGGGAGCCAGACGGCCTTCACCGTCGGTGTGCTGAAGGCGCTGTCGGAGACCGGGCTTCAGGACAAGTTCGAACTCGTCGGTATTAGCGGAACCTCGGGCGGTGCGCTGTGTGCCATGCTCATCTGGTACGCCATACGCAAGAACGAGACACCGATCTGGAGACGGCTGATCGATTTTTGGCATGACAACACAACCCAAAATGAGTGGGAGCTGATAATCAACGCCGCGATCATCGATTGGATGCGCAAGGTCAACTCCGGCAGCCTGGCATCGTTTCAGATCAGCCCGGGGATGCCGTTGATGCAGGCCATGAGCCAGTGGGTGAAGCAGGCCCACCGGAAGGAATTCACAGACCTCGCGGCGCTGCTGCGCAAGCATATCGACTTCGACGAAATCGCCTCCTGGGGCGTGCAGCCGACCGGCCCGGTGCTGGTCATCGGCGCCGCCAGCGTGCTGTCTGGGCGGTTGCGCAAGTTCATCTCGAGCAAGGAGGTGATCAAGATCGAGCACATCCTGGCCTCCGCCGCCGTGCCCAACCTTTTTCCGGCGGTGGAGGTGGATGGTGACGCGCTCTGGGACGGGCTGTTCTCCGACAACCCGCCGATCGACGACCTTGTGCGCAGGAGTGTTGTGGGCGAGGGCAATGTCCCGCACGAACTTTGGGTCATCAAGATCAACCCCACGACGCGTACGAAAATACCAGTGCTCCCGAACGAGATCACGGACCGGCGCAATCAGTTGGAGGGCAATGTCTCGCTGTTCCAGAACCTCAAGCTGGTGGAAGTGCTCAACGACCTGATCCTGGGTGACGCGTTCCGGCCGGGATTTCATATCGAGTACACGCGTCCCGTCCTGATGCCGAAGGCCTTCGCGGAAGGGCCGGACAAGCCGTATTACATACCGTGGATCGAGATGTCGGAGGAGATGCAGCAGACACTGGACTACGAGGGAAAGCTCGACCGCAGCCCGGAAAACATCAACCGGCTGATCGCGCACGGCGAGGAACGCTGCCGGGTCTTCCTGGAGGAACGGGAGCGGTGCGTGGCTGTCGCCCGCCGGATCAGGGCATGAGATATCGGCAAGTTGCCCAGAGGCGATGGCCGGGCCATATCGAAGCAAAAAACGAAGTATATTAACCATACGCAATACTAATGAATTATTTCATTTCTATTGAAGATCGAATAAAAAAGATCGTTTTCGGGCGGTGTGGGAACTGGGACAGCTTGGTGCGGGGGACAATAGACCTCAATTCGTATGCTTTCGACTGTGTTGATTTTTCTAATTTTGACCTTCATCTGACTGACTATGCCGTCCCCACAAACCTATGGGATGCCACCGCTCTACGCCACCGGTATGGAGATCGGAACGAAAAATACCTGATTCCCGACGCTCGAGTGATCGATCTTTGCGTGGACAAGAGAATTTTCAACGAGACTATCATGGCGAGCGATTTTGCCTGGATGATCCCGCCAATTAACAAGACTGCGGAACGAACCTTTCCTTATGTCCTGAAGAAGCGCCGGAAACGAGATCTTTGTCATTCGTGATGCGGCAGATGAGGTCCGGCACGCGGCGCGTCTGACCTCAGACGAATATTTTTGTCAGGCTTATGTGCCCGGCCGGACTGAATATGCCACGCATATGCTGATCGTGGACGGCATGGTGATCTATCATTCAAGCAATGAGTATGAAATGGCCCAAGAGTTTTCCGTTAAAGGGAACGCCCTGGCGCCGGTCTCGGAGGTGATTGACGCTGATGTCGACGCCCGCATTATTGATGAGCTCTCCGCATTATTGCGAACCATCGGGTTCAATGGCACGTGCTGTGTAGACTACAAGATTGTGGATGGGCGCATCCGACTTTTGGAAGTGAACCCACGCTGCGGATTCAGCCTGTTCCGAGACATTAACCGGTATCTGCGCGCTTACACAGGGGCGTTAGCCGCGAGTTAGGCAGGGCAAGTGCGGCCTGCTCCTGTTTTTTTGATTCAGCTCATTCACAATTGAACCTGGGCTCCTGAAGCGCAGAGAGACTGTCTTCGCTCGCTCCGGGACACCACCCTACCCAGAACCCAAAACAGCCGGCGATAGATTATTTTTACCCCTGTGCCGGCGTCAGTAATTCCGCTGCCGTCGTTCACCACACAGCCAATACATGACCTTGGTCCGAAACGATATTGCCTCCCCCTAGAGCGTGGCAGGTTTAGGACCAGTCATGTTGAGACAAAGGGAAGCGCTTCTTTTTTGAAAAAAAGAAGCAAGAAATTTTTGCTAAACTGGGCCGTGCCGGTTTCAACACCACAGTCCCAGATGAACAAAAGTTTTTGCGCCGCTTTTTTCAAAAAGCGGCTGCTTCCTGTTTCAACCTAATCCTATCACGCTCTCATGCTGCATGATACGCGACAAAAACAACCGTGCGCTCCATGCGCGGCCGAACTCCCCGGCTTGGCCGGCTTGCCCCCACCATGGCGGTTCACGCCCCCACAAACTTGCTTTAAGAGCCTCGCGACCATTCTACCCGCCCGAGGACCCATGATTCGCCTGGACAACATCAGCAAGCAGAACGGCACGCGCCTGGTTTTCATCGAAGCGTCGGCCGCGCTGCAAAAGGGCGAGAAGATCGGCCTGGTCGGCCCCAACGGCGCCGGCAAAACCACGCTGTTCCGCATGATCACCGGGCAGGAGGAACCCGACGAGGGCCAGGTCCTGGTCGATCGCGGCGTTACCATTGGCTTTTTCAGCCAAGATGTGGGGGAGATGGCCGGCCGCAGCGCAATCGCCGAGGTAATGGCCGGGGCCGGCCCAGTCAGCGAGGTGGGAGCCGAGCTGGCAAGGCTGGAAGAAGCGATGGCGGACCCGGACCAGGCCGACCAGCTCGATGCCATCATCGAACGCTTCGGCGATGTGCAGGCCCGCTTCGAGGAGCTGGGCGGTTACGCGCTGGAGGGCAAGGCGCGGGAAGTGCTGGATGGCCTGGGCTTCAGCCAGGAGACGATGGACGGCGATGTCAGCCGGCTTTCCGGCGGCTGGAAGATGCGCGTGGCGCTCGGCCGCATTCTGCTGATGCGCCCCGAGGTCATGCTGCTGGACGAGCCGAGCAACCATCTCGACCTTGAGAGCCTGATCTGGCTGGAGCAGTTTTTGGCCGGCTATGACGGCGCGCTGCTGATGACCTCACACGACCGCGAATTCATGAATCGCGTGATCAATAAAGTGATCGAGATCGATGGCGGCAACCTGACGAGCTTTTCCGGCGATTACGAATTCTACGCCCGGCAGAGCGCGCTGAACGAGAAGCAGCAGCAGGCGCAGTTCGAGCGGCAGCAGGCGATGCTGGCCAAGGAAGTCGCCTTCATCGAGCGTTTCAAGGCGCGCGCCTCGCACGCCGCCCAGGTGCAAAGCCGGGTGAAGAAGCTGGAGAAGATCGACCGGGTCGAGCCGCCCAAGCGCCGCCAGACCGTGGCCTTCGAGTTCCGCCCGGCGCCGCGGTCGGGCGAGGACGTGGCGAATCTGCGGGGCGTGCACAAACACTACGGCAACCGGGCGATCTACCAGGGGCTGGACCTGCTGGTGCGGCGCAAGGAACGCTGCTGCGTGCTGGGCGTGAACGGGGCCGGGAAATCCACGCTGTTGAAGCTGGTGACGGGTACGACGGCACCTGATGCAGGCACGGTGACGCTGGGCGGCAGCGTGAAAATGGGCTATTTCGCCCAGCACGCCATGGATCTGCTGGATGGCGACCGCACCGTGTTCGAGACGCTGGATGCGGAATTCCCGCATGCGGGCCAAGGGGCGCTGCGCACGCTGGCGGGCGCCTTCGGCTTCTCGGGCGACGAGGTGGAAAAACGCTGCCGCGTGCTCTCAGGTGGCGAGAAGGCGCGGCTGGTGATGGCGCTGATGCTGTTCGACCCGCCGAACTTTCTGGTGCTGGACGAGCCGACCAACCATCTCGACCTGGCGACGAAGGAGATGCTCATCACCGCCCTCGCGCAGTTCGAGGGCACCATGCTGTTCGTCTCGCACGACCGGCATTTCCTGGCCGCCCTCTCCAACCGGGTGCTGGAGCTGACGCCGGAGGGCATCCACCAATATGATGGCGGCTATACGGAATATGTCGCGCGCACCGGGCAAGAGGCGCCAGGGTTGCACGCCTGAGCAGAAGAGAAGCGCTTCTTTTTTAAAAAAAAGAAGCAAAAAACTCCTCTGCCCCTGGGCCGTGCTTGTTTCAGCGCCACAGTCCTGAAGGAGCAGAAGTTTTTTGCGCCGCTTTTTTAAAAAAGCGGCTGCTTTCCTGTCTCCCTTAAGCCTATCAGGCTCCACAGGGCATCCGGCCGCCCGATTGGTTCAAAGAGAACGCTGGCCGCTCTCGCCATTGCTCCGCTGCTGCTCCATCTGCATTTCGCGGGCATGCTCCTCGCGATGCTTGGCGATCTCATGCCCGGCGATGCAGCCGCCAATGGCGCCGAGCGCCGCGTGATGGCCCGCCAAATGCCCGGCCACCGCGCCGGCAGCGGCACCAGAGATGCAACCTGCCGCCCGGGCCTGGCTGGTGCCGAAGGCGGCCAGGCCAAGAATGAGCGAAGCGGCGAGGGAAAAAGATTTCAGGGTCATGTAGCATCCATATTCTTGAGAGGGAGCGCGCTATAGCAGAGGCCCTCCCCCCCGGCCAAGTGTCCCGGTGCTGAGCACCGTCGGCAAGGCGCCGGGGGTTTTCCTTGAACCGTCACATCATCGGCCGCCTGGCCTGGCGCCGAGCCCTTTCGCCTGAGCCAGCATTGTGCTTGGTCATTCACCCCGGCGCTTTTACCCGGGCGTTCACGTCTTACGAAAGGATCGGCGCCCGCCATGCAACAACTGCCGTCGCGTTTTCAAACTGCCGCCGGCGCCGTGCTGATTGCGGCCCTCCTCGCCATTGCGGGTTATACCGTGCGGGATTTCTTCCCGGCCCTCGCCTGGGCCACGGTGCTCGCCATCGGCCTGTGGCCAATTCATCTGAAGATGCAGAGCCAGTTCGGCTGCAACGCGCAGGTTTCGGCTCTAGGCCTGACCGGCGCGGTCGCACTGGTGTTCATTCTCCCCATCACATGGCTCTCCGTCAAAGCCGCAGCCGATGTCGGGCCGCTCCTCCAATGGCTTAACGATGTGAGCCAGAACGGACTGCCCGCCCCCGACTGGCTAAACCATCTCCCCTTCGGCCGGGACCAGGTCACCTCCTGGTGGAACGAGCATCTCGCCACCAGCAACGCCCTGAAGCAGACCTACACCTCCTTGCAACAAACCCCCTCGCTGCGGCACGGCCAGATGTTGGCACTCCACGCCGCGCATTATGTGACCTTGATCCTCTTCACCATCGTCACCCTGTTCTTTTTTCTCAAAGATGGCGCGCAACTGGCCGGCCGGGCGCGCCAATTGTCCATGGAGCTCATCGGTTCAACCGGCGAATCAATCTTCCTGCAGGTTATCAACTCGGTGCGCGGCACAATTTCCGGGCTGGTCCTGGTCGGCATCGGTGAAGGCATCGTCATCGGGCTCTCCTTCTTTGTCTTCGGCCTTGCCAATGCCGCACTGCTGACCATCATCACGGCGGTCGCCGCCATGCTTCCGTTCTGCGCCGTGGCCGTGGTCATGATCGCCGGGCTCATCGCCCTCGGGCAAAGCCAGATCGCGGCGGTCAGCATCATCATATTCGGCTTGACCGTGATTTTTATCGCCGACCATTTCGTCAGGCCTAAGCTGATCGGCGGTTCGACGCATATGCCGTTCCTGATGGTCCTGCTCGGCATTCTGGGCGGTATCGAAAGCTGGGGGTTGATCGGCTTGTTCGTCGGTCCTGCGCTCATGGCGATCGTCACGATGTTCTGGACCCGGCGGAGAGAGGCGGCCGCCACGTCAGCCTCCCTGCCCGGCTGATGGTCCTTAACTAGTGTTTGGCCGAAAACCCCAAAATACCCGTGTTAAACCGGACGTTTTCTAAAGTTGTCGGTTCGAAGAATCTTGATCTGATGTAGCAACTCCGCTAATTTTTGACGGCTGGCTTCGGTTCTCCCCATAGAAATGGGTTGGCAAACCGTTCTGGCAGAGCAAAACCGGCAAATCTTCGTTAAGAGAAAATTGCGCAAAGTTATCAACACTCAAATGATGTTTGGTCAGACGGACATCTCCTCGATCGTTTTGGACCCGAAGTCCCGCGATGATATCCCGCAGCTATTACGCGGGTTGCAACACCTCTACACGGACCCGCAATTACGTGAGCGGGTCTTCTCGGTCCTTGCAGAGATCCTTCCCGAGCGCAGCGGCGGGGCAGGCAAGGCCAGCCGGAAGACGGGGCGTCCCGGCATGGAGCAGTGGAAGATCCTGGTTCTGGGCGTGCTCCGGTTGGGGTTGAACATCGACTATGACCGGGTTCAGGAATTGGCCAACCAGCACAGCACTCTTCGCAAGATGCTTGGACACAGCGATTGGTCCGACGAGAGCCACTATGAGTTGCAGACACTGAAGGATAACCTGCAGCTGTTCACCCCCGAGTTACTCGACCGGATCAACCAGATCGTTGTCAGTGCAGGTCATCAGACGCTAAAAAAAAGCCCGGACGCAGGTCTAGAGGTGCGTTGTGACTCTTTTGTGGTGGAGACGAACGTCCATTATCCCACCGACATCAACCTGCTGTACGATGCCATTCGCAAGACCGTGGAGAGCTGCTCTGAACTCTCTGAGACGCATGGACTGCCCGGGTGGCGCCAGAGCGCCCATCTGATCCGAAAGTTCAAGAAATCTCATCGCCACATCCAACAGCTGAAGCATTCAACCGGCAAGGATGAGCAGAAACGCCTTGCGAAGCAGGACGAAATCCAACAAGCGCATCGGGCCTATCTGGAACTGGCGGCAGACTACCTGGAACGGGCACGCAGCCTGCGCGCGTTGCTCGTAGAGCAGCCTTTGCCCAGGTTAGTTTTCCTGGGTGTGCTCGATGAATATATCGGCCATGCCGAGCGGCAAATCGAGCAGATCCGTCGTCGGGTGCTGCTGGGCGAGACCATCCCGCATGGGGAGAAGGTCTTTTCTATTTTCCAGCCGCATACCGAGTGGATCAGCAAGGGCAAGGCAGGCGTGCCGATGGAATTGGGACTGCGCGTCTGCATTGTTGAGGACCAGCTGAGGTTCATTCTGCACCACAAGGTGATGGAGAAAATCAGCGACGAGCAGATCGCGGTGCCGATCGTGACAGAGACCAAGGAACGCTTCGGTCAGGTTATGGCCTTCAGCTTCGACAAGGGATTCCACAGCAAGGTCAACCAGGCAAAACTCGCGGAGAGCCTGGATTTGCTCGTGCTTCCCAGGAAGGGCAGGCTGTCAGCGCTGGACAGGGCAAGAGAATCCGAGCCTGAGTTCATCCGCTTACGTCAGCAGCATTCTGCCGTCGAATCGGCCATTAATGCGCTGGAGGCCCACGGCCTGGACAAGTGTCCGGACCATGGCATTGCAGGGTTCAGGCGTTACGTTGCCCTTGCGGTGGTTGCGCGTAACATTCAGCGCCTCGGGACTGTACTCCGGCAAAAAGATGCCAACCGTCATCGAGGACCTTACAAAAAAGCAGCATAGCATGCATGAGGAAAGGCGCAATCGGAGGCGTTGAGAGACGTGCGCCTCAAACTCGTTCGGTATCGGGATATTTAGAGAAATTACTTGATTCTTTCCTGATCATTCAACAATTTCGTTTCGATGCGCCGGAGATCGCGTCACAAATGCAGACGACGGCGCTGCGCGCTAAAAAAAAATCAGAGTTTTCTGTCAGGCACTAACTAGGCATGCAAGCCATGCTTGGCGGGAACGGAACAAAAACGGGATCAATTCGCAATATTTTGCACGCCTTTCCGTTATGATCAAAAAACATTTTGCCTAGTCTGGCACAGACGCTTTCGGGAGGCAGGTGCGTGACCGAAATTGCCGAGAAAAATGATTTTTTACAACGTTCTGTGCCGTTTTTTCTCAAGCGGTAGCCCCCGCCTCCGGCGCTGATGGCGCCGACGATTTATCATCAACCCTGGTGGCTCGACCTGGTGACCCAGGGGCGGATCGAGGCCGTAGAAAGCAACCGAACACGGGAAAGTTATGGGGCACCTGTATTACCGGCGCGAGAACCGCTACGGTATTACCAGCAGCAACATGCCGGCCTTCACACATTTTCTCGGCCCGATGATCGCCCCCGGCGCCGGCAGCCGGCAGCCGGCAGACACGCTACCTGAAAGAACTCTCGATCACCTCGGATCTCATCCCGAAATTACCGAGATTCTCCTCATTTCGGCAAAAAATGCATCGGAGCATCACCGATGTGGTCGCGTTTCAAGCGGCCGGTTTCGATGCAGCGGTCCAGTTCACGTTCGAAATCTGGCCAGGAGATCAAAAATCCATCTGGGCCGGGATGCGCGACAAGACCCAGAACGCTATCCGCAACGGCGAGAAACTATACACTCTCTCAAAAGACCTCGAGCCGGATGGCTTCATCGATTTTTATCGGCGTAATGTGCATAGCCTCGGCCAGGCGGAAAATGTCGACCTCGAACTTGCGCGCCGCCTGACACGCCGTTGCCTGGAAAAGAACTGCGGAAAATTCTTCCTGGTCAAAGACCAGCTCGGCGTCAACAAAGCGGCGATCTTCATCGTCTGGGACGACGCCTCCTGTTACTATCTCATGTCCACACGCACGCAGGACAGCACCTATGGCGCGACCGCCGCAGCAATCTGGGCCGCGATCAAATTCGCCGCCGCCAGCGGACGAATTTTTGATTTCGATGGGGTTGCCAGCAAAGGTTCCGCAAATTTTTTGCCGGCTTCGGCGCCACCGTTTCGCCACGCTACATCGTCTCCCGCTCGACCATCACCTACAAGCTGCTGCGCGTAACGCGGCGCCGCTTGTCCGATGCCGGCAACCCATTCTGCTGAACCGCGCACCCGGCATTCCCCGCCTCAGTCGATACACAAGCCGGCTGCCAGACAGCAGCTCGCGCAGCATCGAAGGAAGGCAACCATGCTTCCTGCGGCAAAGCACATATTTCATACATTGCGGTCTCCGCCGGCGAATACCATATTGGCATCGTAAATCGGGAGCGGCCAAGCCCCCATGTCACCAATTCAATCAACCCCTTCCATCAACGCCTACGTGCATCTTGCCTACGGCTTCGATGCGCTGAAATGGCAAAAGGCCTGGAAGGCGGGGAAAACAGTCGGCCTGAACGAGGAATTTCCCTATGGTTACCATCATGCGGAGGCCTTCGGTGCGCGCATCGTCTACTCCAAGGATCATGCGGAGAACGCGCTGCAAAAATACTGGCGCTATGCGCTGCGGGTCCTAACCGGATTCGACCTCGTCCATGCCTGGCGGAACCGCCGGGAGATCTTCTCGGCCGACATCGTTTGGACGCATACGGAATCGCAATCGCTCGCGGTACTTTCGGTCATGTCTCTCTTCAAGGCGGCAAGAAGGCCAAAAATTATCGCGCAAAGCGTGTGGCTTTACGACGAATGGCCCCGGTTCAGCGGCCTGAAGAAAGCCATATACCGGAAACTCCTGCGGGCTGCGGACATCCTTTCCGTTCACTCTCCGCTGAATCGCGACGTGGCCGCGGAATTATTCCCCGCGCAGCGCGTTGAACTCGTCAAATTCGGCAT
Source organism: uncultured Pseudomonadota bacterium (assembly GCA_963780465.1). Taxonomy (GTDB): domain Bacteria; phylum Pseudomonadota; class Alphaproteobacteria; order Acetobacterales; family Acetobacteraceae; genus Acidocella. The sequence goes on along the minus strand of CAWACI010000002.1, from coordinate 265,934 downwards.
CAAGGCGGATTACGATCCGATGACGAAATCCAGCCCGGCAGGGCGACCTGTCCGCGTCCTGTCGCTCGGCAATGATCGGCATCGCGATTGGGACACATTGATCCGCGCAACAAAAAATGTTCCTGGTATCGAGATTAAGCTCGCCACCTTCAGCATCAAGCCCGTGAGCGATGCGCGCAACATCGAAGTCATTCGCCCACAAAACAACCACGAGTTATTCGCCCTGTTCGATTGGGCCGATCTGGTCGTCATCGCGCTGAAGCCGAATTTGCACGCCTCCGGCATTACCGTGATCGAGGAAGCAACCATTTTCGGGCTGCCGGTGATCTGCAGCCGGGTCGGCGGGCTGGATGACTATTTCACCCCGGACGAGATTTTCTACGTCGATAGCCAGGATGCGGCCCTGCTCCGCGCGGCGATCGAGCTTCTAACGCGAGACGACGCACGCCGGACGACGCTGATCAGCAACGCGCGACAGCGCCTTTATGCCGACGAGTTGACCTCACAAGGCTATGCACGGCGTCACGTGGAGCTCTCGAAGCAGCTGCTCGCCATACCCTGACGCAGAGATCTGCACAATTCAAGTTTGAATTCCCGCGATCGTTTATCGCGCCGGGCAACCAAAGCGCTGCGAAAAGGCCCCCTACCCTTTCTGGAGCAGCATCTGGCTCACCAGCCGAAAATCCTGAACCAGCCTGGCGCGGTCGACCAGCAGACAAACAGCGAAATAAGAGAGAGCACCCAGCACGACCGCGAGCGCAACCCGCACGACACCCGGCGACGGCGAGCGCAGGAGCAGCCAGCAGACGACCCCTAGGACGAGGCTGGCAATGAGCGGACCAAGCAAATTCCTCAGCACCGGCAGCGGGCGGCAGCCCGTGAGCGTTGCCGGAACAATCAGCATGGCGCAGGCATAAATCGTGGTCACGGCCGTCACGCCATAGGCAATGCCGATCATGCCGATCCACGGACCGAGACAAACCGCGAGAATACGTCCTAAACTCAGCCCCGCCTGGCCATAGAATTGCACGTCATAGCGGCCCATCGCCAGCAAGGGCGCACCGATCAGCGAAAAAATGGCGGTCATGACATAAGACGGCAACAGGATCTGGATCAGCGGAATAGCGATGATCCATTTCGCCCCCAAAAAATCCGGCACGAGCGTTGGCGCTGAGACCATCACAAAGACCGAAATGGGAAACAGCAGGAACCCTAAAGTCCGGCTCATCTGCAGATGAAATCCGATCGTTTCGTTCCGCTCGGCGCGAAGAGCACGGATATAGAGCGTCATCCATAATGGATCGTTGACCATTCCGGCCAGATAACGCGTGATCTGATTGGAAAAGGAATAGCGGCCCAGCATGGCGGTGCCCAATGTCTGGCCGATCACGAGATTTTCCACCATGCGGCCGAAGTAATCGGCCATTCTCGTGCCCACGACCTGCCCGCCGGTGGAAATATGCGGCCGCAGCAGCAGCGGGTAAAACTCAAGTTTCGGCCTGACGAAGGCGAAGGAATTGATGATCACGGCGCGCACGAAAAACAGCGTGATATATTGCGCGACCAGGCTCCAGGCGCCGGCGCCGCGGAAGGCCAGGGTCACGCCGATGCTGACACCGAGAAGATTCCCCGCCAGATCGGCAAAAGCGCCGATCGCGATCCGCCCCTGCCGGTCGAGCCGTGCCAAGGAAGGGACAGACGCGGTCAGCAACACGACGGTAACCGACAAGGCCGCCATCATTCCGGGCACGCGCGGCTGATGCGTGATATAGCCCTCGGCAATACCGACGAAGTTTAAAAAAAGGCCCAGCACGATGCCGGTGAGCAGCAACGCCCAGAACGCGGTTGACCAGACGCGCGAGGATTCCGGCTCCCGCGCCAGAGAAATACCCAGCCCACCATCGGCCAGCATTGTCACGAACGTCACGACAGGGATCGCGAGCGCGTAGACACCGACCTCCGACGGGCCGAGCAGACGGGCCATGACCGGCAGCGTCGCTACCTGAATCGCCATTTTAAGGATGCCGACCATGCCCAAAGCACCGGCACCAAGGGCCAAGCGGCGCCCGCTGGGATGTGCCTCGACTGACTCCACCCGTTCAGTCATACGCGCAAATCCTCCCGGCGAAGCAGCATAAGCCCCATACGCCGATCGTCTTGAATGCGTCCTTGAACGGCATACGGCCCGGGCATGTCATAGCCAAACATATATAATACCTCATTAGACGTAAGCCACTTCAAAAAGCTCGGCCAGATTTTGAAAACGGATCGGTGCGGAAACGCGGCTCTCGCGCTCACCGCACGAAAACAAAAGACCATTTCGTATCCATGTCAAAAAATTATTGCCAATCTTTCATTTACACGCCGCGGCGGGAATATTATGGTGCGTTCCATGGCGCCTACCGGGTTTCTGAACATCTGTGGACCAGCGACACCGACAGCCTGCACTGACCAGCGCGATCGACGTGCTGTCCGGCAGCCTCTCTGCGGGCTACAATAGGTTCGGGGTTTTCATTGAACCCAAGGGAACGAGTGTCTATCTAAATCGACAAAACGTCCGCTCGACACCGACGCCGCCGGAATTCGGTCAGCCAATGCATATGTTTCTCGCCCCCGCGATCGGCGGCGGCGGGCCCAGCGACCGTCTGACCTCGCCCCAGCTTATGGAGGTCCCATGTCCGCGCCGACGCGTCGTTAACCAAACGACCGAAGCTCATCACGATATCAAAACTTTTACCGTGATTTTACAAAGAACTTCTATAGATGGGTGACTTTCCCTGTTTTCCGTTCAGCCTGTGCCCTAAAAGACTCCAGCTGAACGTGTCCAAGCAGGGTCAAACTCAACCGTCATCCGTTCGACAGGATCACCACGAATGCCGCCTTGCTGCATCTGCTACACCAGTGATCCAGCCTACCTTCTACCAACCTTCGTGAGTGCGGTGCAGGCAAGAGCCGCCGCCTCCGCAACAAAGGCGGATGTGGCGATCGTTAGTTTTGGCGCGGACGCCGCGACCGCACAGGCGTTCAAAAACGCCTGTGACGCCGAAGAAATTCTTTTTTTCAAGCCGACCATAAAACGATCGATGGCGCGAGCGCCATGCTCGCGCGACTGTTTCTGGCGCGCCTCGTACCCGAGGAATACCAGCAGCTTCTGTATATCGACGGCGATACGCAGATCAGCGGCTCACTCGACGCGTTGATCGATGCGGCAGTGCCCGCCGGCCACTTCATGGCCGCGACCGACCCGATGACATTCAAACTTGCCAAGGCCGGATATCCGAGCCAGAGGATAGCAGAGTACTTCAGCACAGTCTGGATTCCGCTGGGAAACACCTACAAGTATTTCAACTCAACCGGGACCTCTGGGATGAGATCGGCCAGGCGGCATGGGCGATGTTCCGGCAAAAAAATTGACCTCACGCTTCCCCGATCAGGACGTGCTGAACATCATCGGCGGCGACCGCCAGATCCCCATGTCCCTGGCCTGGAATTTCCCCATTTTCCTGCTCAATTCCCGGGTCGAGGGCAAAATTCATCCGATCATCTACCATTTCATGGGCAACCCCGAGCCTTGGCATGGCGTGTTCCTGCCCTGTTGGGGTGGACGGCCCAACGGCATCGAATGTGCCAATATAGGGTCGAACAACGAACCCAATGAAAGGGCCGCCCAATGGAATTTAAACGTATTTCGATCGACACGTCCAAACATGTTTTTACGATCCACGGGGTCGATAAGGAGGAGCGCCCGGTGTTGCGTCGCGAGATCAGGCGCGCTCAGGTCGAACCTTTCTTCGCCAAACTGGCGCCCACGGAGGTGGTTCTCGAAGCTTGCGCCGGTTCGCACCATTGGGGGCGGGTGCTCGGCGGCATGGGCCACCGGGTGAGGTTGATCCCGCCGCAATACGTGAAACCGTTCGTCAAGCGGAGCAAGAACGACCGCAACGATGCGGAGGCGATCAGTGAGGCGGCATCACGTCCAACCATGCGCACCGTTCCAGTCAAATCGGCGGATGACCAAGCTGCGACGATCATCGTGAAGCATCGGGAGCTCATGGTGAACCAACGGACCCAGGCGATCAACGCGTTGCGGGGGCACGCGGCGGAATTCGGCATCGTTGCCGCCAAGGGATGCGCGAACGTTAACGCATTGCTTGCTGTTCTGTTGGTCGATGAAACGGTTCCGGCAATTGCAAAAGCGATGTTTGAGCAAATGGGCCAGCATGTCGCTGATCTCGACGCCAAGATTGAGGTGCTGGAGAAACAACTGCTCGAACAGCACAAGGCCAACGCGGTCAGCAAGCTCCTCGCCGCAATTCCCGGCGTCGGGCCAATCACCGCGATTACCATGGCGCTGACCGTGAACCCCGCGAACTTTGAGACCGGAAGGCATTTTGCGGCATGGATTGGGCTGACGCCACGAGAACATTCCACTGGCGGAAAGCATCGCTTAGGGAGGATAAGTAAGGCAGGCAGTGAGAGGCTACGGCAACTGCTCGTGGTCGGGGCGATGGCGGTGATCCGCTACGCCAAGCCAGGCAGCAAGTCGGCTACCGCCTGGCTGTTGCAATTGCTGGAGCGCCGGCCGCGGAAGGTCGCGGCGATCGCTTTGGCCAACAAGATGGCCCGGATCATCTGGGCCATGATGGCGCGTGGTGAAGCGTATCGGCGTCAGCCGATCGCCGCCTAATCCGCGCGCCGGTGCCGAGGGTTTAAGAGCATAGCAAGAGATGATGATCGGTCGAACCGACGAATGACAAAATCCGCCCAATTCCAAGGCATTCTATGCCGTTGCCCTGATTGGATGTCATTCGCGGAACCCATCTGGGCCGGCGGCCATGATGCCGCGTACATAGGCCGAAAAAGCCCTATCTCGACATCGTCAGGAAATTCCCGAAACTTGCAGAGCACCTGCAGGCGATTTCCAGCCGCAAGCGCATCAAATACGTCTTGCAGAAGCATTACAAAAAGCACTGGGAAACATTCACCTGGGGATTCAGCACTAGTGCCGCGAGTCGCTCATAATGCCGGGTACAGCCTGTTCAGTTTGACGCGAGCTTGTGCGGTGGTGAACTGCCAGTTCGCCTTCGCATGGTTCAGGTTGCGGTTGTCCTGCCAAGCGGCGACCTCGTCAATCAGAGCCTGCTTATCGGGGATCCGCCGGTCGAGACACTGCGACGACAGAACGCTGAGCTCCCCAATTCAGCCATGTTTAGCCAACTCCCGTGTTTCGGGGTGTAATGCCATCTCAAACCGTTCGACCAACCGACGCGCCTCGGCAGCGGGGAAAGCCTCGTAGAGTGAGGCTGGCTTGTGAGTGTTGAGATTGTCCTGCACGAGCCTGATCTTCTGCACCTCGGGAAAGTGCGTGTCAGACAGTTCCTTGAGAAGTTGCGCATAGTCTATCGTCGCGCGCCGATCCGTCACCTTGACGTGCCGCCACCCTTCCAGCGGGGCAAACAGCATAAACAGGTTGGCGGTGCCATTACGGGCGTACTCATAGTCATGTCGTGCCGGCATTCCCGGCTTGGCCGGAATTGGTAGGCGGGTTTCGGCGATCAGTTGCTTCGAGGTCTCGTCGAGGCAAACCAGCGGAAAGTCCGGATCATGCGGCTTGTGATAGATTTCAAGCACATCCTCCATGGCGGCGACAAACGCGGCGCTGCCGTCTGGTGGGATCACCCATTGCTTCTTCAGGTGTGGCTTGAGAATGTTTTTTTTAGTGTCCGTCCGATCGTGTTGTCGCTGGCACGATCGACAATTTCCAGCTCAACCACTTTGGCCTCCAGCAGCCTCAGTGACCAGCGCGAACGCCCTTTGGGCGGTTCGGAACAGGCCAGGGCGATCAGCTTGGCCTCCGCAGCGCCGTCAAAGATCGGTTTCCTTGCAGAGTTGGGCGAATGCTTCCGGTTCAGCGCCGCCTCGAGTCCCTCCTCAACCAGCCTCTGCCGGGTCCGCGCGACCGTGTCGACGCTGGTTTCCAGCGCCGCGGCGATTTCGCTGTCGCTCCAGCACGCGCCGGCATCCGATGCATCCGCTTTCAACAGGATGCGCGCCTTCAGCACCTGCCGGGCAGCCCGCTTCCCGGTACCGATCAAGGTGCCGAGCCGTTCCCGCTCCTCGTCGCTGAGCGTTACAACGTATTTCTTCACGGCGGCTTGTCTCGCAGTCACAAATCATCTCCGGCATTACCGGAACGGTCGAATCAGAAATTCGCCGCAAAATCAAGGACGCGGGGCACTAGGCGCCTACACATCCTGAGCTATGAAAGCAGCCTGGCCGAACGCGGCACCACACCATCTATCCCGCCAACCAAAAGCCGCAAGCAAACGCTGGACCATGACCGCCCCCTCTACCGCTAGCGCCGCATAGCCGCACGCTAAGACCGCCGCGCACAGACTTTGTTCTCGCAAGTACATCCCAACCTCAGCCGCCTTCTGTCTTAAAGAATGCGTCCTGATCCGAGCCCCATCCATATTGGGCGCTTCTCGCCACACTCTTAACGACTTCGCAATGTTGATCAAACGCATGCTCTTCGGTAGTATAAAAATTTTGTGGCTTTGTGTGGATCAAGCGGATGATTACACTTCTTGGTGCGGTGTTTCTGCCACTCTGCCTTTTCTATTGGCGCACGCCGATGCGGCTGCTGCAATTCGTGTTTATCGGCGCCGCCTTTGCCGCGGCGGCGGTGGTCGTGCTGGGCGGCTATGGTGTCGCCCCCGGCCTGGCTCCGTCCATCCTGTTCATCAGTTATTTTCTGCTGCGTTTTGTCATCAACGCCCGTTATCCGGCGGCAAAGGGCGTATGGTACGCCCTCACCCCCTTCATTCTAGTCGTACTCGGCGCGCTGGTCAGCTCGTTCCTGATGCCCCTCTTCTTCGAGGGGGAGATTTCCGTTTGGCCGCAGAAGCTGAGCGGGTTCAGCGTGCTGACCCCGCTCAGCCCCAATGCCGGCAATTATACCCAAGACATGTATCTCCTGATCAATGCGGGGCTGACGATCTCGGCCGCGCTGTATCTGACGACACTCGGCGTCAATATGAAACGCGTCTTCAACGCCTATCTGTATGCTGGACTGATGGTGGCCTTCATCTCGCTCTGGCAGTTTGCCGGCAACAGCGCCGGCATCTGGTTTCCCACCTCGTTTTTTCTGTCCAACCCCGGCTGGGCCTTGCTGTCCAAAGAGAGCATCGGCTCGGTGATCCGGATCACGGGCCCGTTCAGCGAGCCATCGGCCCTGGCCTCCTATCTATGCGGCACCGTGGGCGCCAGCGGCTGGATGCTATTCAATGGCGACCGGGCATTGCTGACCCGGCTTACCTTCGCCCTTAGCCTGGCGGTGGTCCTGCTCAGCACGTCCACCACTGGCTATGCGGCGCTGGCCATCATGCTCGCAGGGCTGGCGCTGTACGCATTCGTGATCGGCTCGGGCGCATTAAAAAAACGGGTGCTTGCGGGACTGTTTGGCGCCGGCGTGGTCGTGGCGCTGGCGATCGCAACCGCTCCCGTGGTCGCACCTGGCCTAGCCCATCAAGCGGTCAGCATCACCAACGCGACGCTGAACAAGCAGCGATCATCCTCCTATCAGGACCGGACCTCGACCGATCTCGTCAGCCTGCGCGAGGTGGCGGAGAGCGATGGGCTTGGCGTGGGCTGGGGTAGTAACCGCTCATCGAGCCTCATCCCCGGCCTTGCCGCCGGCATCGGCATTTGGGGCATTGCCGGGCTGCTCTGGTTTGTTTCGCGTATCCTTTCGCATGTCAGGACCGCGCAACGCCTGGCAACCTTGCCGGCACTGAAACTGGTCATCCATGGCAGTACCGGATCAATCCTCGGACTTCTGGCGGCCAGCGTTCTGTCGGGTCCGGGCATCACCTCTCCGGATTTCTATCTGCAACTGGCGCTGCTGATCGCTGCGGCCGGCCGGATGCGTTGGGAGGCCCATACCTTCCAAGCCCCACTGCCCCGCTTTGCCGCCTTTGCCCGCCCCTCCGCGCTTGCCGCCGAACGGGATCTGCGGTCTTCCTAAACGCAAGGCGGTGGAAGACGGCTCGCGATGGCTGGCGCCATCAGGAGGCATAGCGGTCCCACGCCGTCATATCATCGTACCCAGTCACGCCGTTCGTCCAGCCACCGTGCCGGGTTGCATCTCGGGCACATGCCGCGCCAACGGCGCCCCACTCTGCGCTCACCACTCCCGTCACGATCCGTCTCCACAAAAAAGGGGAGGCCAGGCCTCCCCTTTCAGGTAGCGCATGAAGCGTTCAGGACCGTTTCAGCCAGCCGGAAATTTTTAAACCACTGCCGGTCTCATTCATGAAATAGGCGTCGCCCTCACCCATAATCTGGGCTTCAGTCTCGTTGATGATGATGCCGTGCGGCCGGTCAAGCGTTGCGATCAACTCGTTATGGATGTTCAGCGTCCGCCTCGGCGTATGCGACACGCTGACGACCGAGAGGATCAGATCCGCAAAGCTGCCGAAGATCATGCCGTCGGACACACTCGGTAATGGCGGGGTGTCGACGATGACATAGTCGAACTTGCCGGACAGGCTGGCGAAGACCGGCGCCATTGTCTTTTCGTTGAAATGCTGCTTGCCATGCAGCGGCGCCGAGCCTGCCGACAACACCTTGAAGGTCTCATCCGGGCAATCCTGAATCGGCAGTTCCCCGCTCGTCTCCAGGCAATCGGTCAGCCCGACCGTCGATTTCAACTTCAGCAGCTCATGCAGGCGGCTCAGATGCAGGTCGCCATCCACCAGCACCACGTTTTTGCCGTCGTCCGCCAGGCTCTTCGCCAGATTGACCGCGACCGTGGTCTTGCCATCATCCTTACTGGCGGAAATGATCAGGATGACCATCGTCTTTCCCGCTGCGGTGTTGCGGTAGATGCTGCGCCGCAGCAACCGGAAGGATTCCGAGAACGAATTGCGCTGTTCGGGACCAAACACGTTAGCCGCAATCTCGGATTTCAGCTGCCGCGGCACGGTGCCATAGACCGGCAGGCGCACCGTCGAGCGGATCTGCTCCTCGGTCTCGTAGCGGCCGGACATCGCGCGCTGGCCGAACACCAGCCCAGCACCGACCACAAGCCCCGCCAGGGCGCCGAACACGATGTCGATCACCGCCTTGGGCGAGGTGATGAACAGCGGCATATTCGCCGGCGTGACAATGCGGGTATTAATGATCGTCGCCGCCTTGGAGACCTGCGCCTGCTCCTCCTTCTCCATCAGCAGCACGTAAAGCTGGCCGAGCACGTCGGTCGAGCGCTTCAGCGAGATCACCCGAAGGGATTCCGCGGGCATCTGCTTAATCTCACTCTGGAAGCGGGCGATGATCGCATTCAGCCCCGCGAGATTTTTATCGGCCGCGGCGAGGTCGTTATGCACGATGGTGCGGATCGATTCCTCGATCCGGGCCACCTGCGCGTCCTGGATCTTCACCTCCTGCGAATACGGCGTGTATTGCACGCGCAGCTGGTTCAGCTTGGTCTCAGCGTCCGACAGGTTGCTCGTCAGGTTCGCCAGCACCGTGTCATTCACCTGGCTGATCAGATATGGGTTCAGTGGCCCGTTCAGATGCTGCATCTCGTTGTCGAGTTGCTGCAGGGCTTCCTGTTGCAACTGCAGCGTGGTTCGCTGCGTCTCGTATTGCGCGAGCTGCGTGATCATCGACTGGGCGTTCTGCGGCACATCGACGATGCCGGTCTGCGACTGGTAGGCCGCGAGATTCTGGTCGGCCTTGGCCAGCGAGGCGCTGACATTGGCCAACTGGCTGGTCACGAAGCTTTCGGTCGTCGACGCAGATTCCGTCTTCCATGACAGTTGCGTGGCGATGAAATCCTGCATCATCTGGTTGATGAATGCCTGCGCCTGATACGGGTTGAACCAGCGGAATTGCAGGAAAGCGATTTTCGTCGGCTGCTCCACGGAGCCGCCGGCCGATACGACGAGCGCGCCTTTCAGCAAACCTTCCGCCAGGGCCACCGGCGAGGAGATCGTTACGTCATAAACCTTGCCCGGGACAGGATGAAAATCCGCGGACGCCCCCTCGATCAGCATCTGGTTGCCGTTTCCCGAGGCGGGTTTGCCAAGTTCGCCATGCAAAACCACGTGCGGCTGGGTAAACCATGTCCCGCGCGTCCATAACGTATAGTCGTTATGTTGACCGAGAACGATGCGGAAGCTGCCCGGCATCGTGGCATAGAGTGCCTGTAGCGTGTCCGGGCCGGGCTGAAAGGCGGAGGTCTGGCCGCCATGCAGGAAGCGCCAGCGCCAATAGGTCATCGGCGGCGCATTGGCCGGCGTGATCTGCGCGTTCAGCCCAGTCTCAAGCACGGCATGCTGCACCAGTGCCCCGGCGGTGATCAGCTCGATCTGCGTGTTCACGTCGCTCTGGTTCGCATAATCGGACAGAAAATTCAGGTCCGAGGCATTCCCCGCGGTTGACGGTGCGGCGGCGCTGCTGGCGTCGCCCAGATACATCGCCCCATGGGCGGTGAATTGCGGCGTCGCCAGCAGCACGTGGATGATCGCGAAGAGGGTCGCGCCGACAACAAAAATCCCGATGGTTCCCGCCCGACGGCGCAGCAGGGAGCTGACGTCGCCGAGGTCGATCGTATCATTCGGCTGCGCAAAACTCGTCGCAGGCAATGTTGTCGCCATCACGATCTCCCTAGTAAAGTGTGCCTGTGGAGAGGTATTTAATGGAAACGAACGGATTGAGGATGCTGTTGATCGTATTCAGTGATGGCAACAGCAGGTTCATGACCTGGTTCCACGACGCCAGACCATTCGCCGGCACAAACACAATGTCTCCTGGCTCCAACTGGAAGGGCATCGCCTCACCATTCACGATCTTGCTCGCATCGACGATGATAAAGTTCGCCTTATTCCCATGCGTCCGGATAATGTGAATCTGCTTCAGCTTGGAGGACGAATAATTGGTCAGATCCATGTCCGTAACGCTGAGCGCCTGCAACAGCGACAGGGATCCAGCCTGAAACGGCACCGCACCCGGTTTGCCGACCGAGCCAAACACAAATGCATCCTCGGTGGAGGACGGCGGAATCACAATTGTGTCACCAGACTCCAGCATGATGTTCTGGCTGAGATCCCCATCTGCCAACAATGCGTGTATATCAACGGGCAGCTTTTGTGTGCCCTTTGCGATATAGGCCTGGTACAGGTCAGCATTCGCTAAATTCACGGTTCCTCCGAGCGACAGCGCATCCAACAGGTCCAGCGCATGTCCAGGATATTTTACACCAGGAGCGCTGAATTCGCCCAACAGATAATAGCGAAGGCTCTGCGGGCTGACGAGCTGAACGGTTACGTTCGGGTTATTGATGTAGGTCGCATACGCATCCTGGATACGGCGCTGAGCTTGGCTCGTGGTCAGACCACTCACCTTGATGTTACCGACCAGCGGTAGACCGACCGTGCCATCGCTGGTTACCATCACGCCACCATTGCTGCCCAGGCTCCCTAACGCGGGTGCGGACAACTCAGGGTGCAGATAGACCGAAACCGAAATTACATCGTTCTGCCCCAGTTCGTATGGTCTATTTTCGTTATATTGGCCCGGCGAGTGCACCGGCGGCGGCATGGGAATGGTCTGCGTCATATTCGAAACAACGGCGGAGGGAACCGTCGCCGACACATTCACGATCGGATGCGATTGCAACGCCCCCTCGGCGCAGGCGGCCAAACCGGCACAAAGCGCTACAACCGAGAGCTGCTTGGCGTAGTATGCAGCCCGTGAAACAGCGGCCTTCTTCCCAGAACGGATGTTGTCCATATTTATTGCCTCGATGTTTATTGGCTCGTTGTTTATTGCCTCGATCTGCTGTACCTGCGCGAAGGTATCGCAGGTTTTCACGTTCAAATAAAGAAAATCTTTCAAATTTCTGTATTAAATACCCGCACCAGAACGGAAAATCTTAATAATAGGAAGCGTTCCACAACAAGAACAAGAACAACGTTGCATTGATAGCGCAACAGAATTCTGATAATTTATAGACATTCTTTACGATTGCAGACAATTCGCCTTCGCACCTTCAGCTTACCACTATTTTAGCTTGTTCCGCCACTGGCCATGCAAATGAAAATAGCTGATGACGTCCGACACCCCACAGCAACCGCGGCCGCGATTCTTCCGGCCTCACGCCTGCGCGACCTCCATTGGCTGCCTGACGGCAACCAGGTCAATCAACGTCATATGGCAGGAAAGGCTACGTATTCTGGAACCGCTTTATATTAATGGCCGCTTTGCCACGCAAAGCCTCTCCGGCGTCCAACGTTTCGCCATCGAGATTTCCACCGCATTGCAGCGCCTCGAGCCAGACGTCCGGCTGCTGATGCCAGCCGGCGGCACCGCCGCTCATGGCGCCGTCGCGGTCGGGCGGATGCACGGCCAGGTCTGGGAGCAATGGGATCTGCCGCACGCCAGCCGCGATGGCTTCCTGATCAATCTCGGCAATACCGCCCCCCTGCTCGCACGCCGGCAAATCATCGTCATTCACGATGCCGGCGTGTTCAGCACGCCGGAAGCCTATTCCTGGAAATTCCGCACCTGGTACAAATTCATGCAACGCTGGTTGACGCGCCGGCGGATCCCCGTCGTCACGGTTTCTGAATTTTCACGGCAGGAAGTCATCCGCCACCTCGGCGTTGTGCCGAAGCAGATCACGGTCATGACGGAAGGCGCGGACCATGTCAGTCGCATCACGTCAAACGACGCCATCTTGCAACAGCATAATTTTCATCGCGGCGGCTTCGTGCTCGCAGTGGGCACACTGTCCGCACACAAAAACCTCCGGGCGCTCGGCGCGCTCGCACGGCAGCTCGCGGCGCGTAACATACCGTTAGTCATCGCCGGCGGCCTCGGTGGCCTCGCCTTCCAATCGGCAGGCGAGTTTACCTTACCGCAGCCGGCGCGTTACATCGGCCGCGTCACCGATGCGGAGCTGAAGGCATTGTACGAGAACGCCGGATGTTTCGTCTTTCCCTCACGCTACGAGGGATTTGGACTGCCGGCCATCGAGGCGATGGCCTGCGCCTGTCCTGTCGTCGCCGCGGATATTCCAGCGCTGCGTGAAAGCTGTGGTCAGGCTGTCCATTATTGCGACCCGGCACGCCCCGACACAATTGCCGCGCGTGTCATGGACGTTCTTGACAACCAGGAGCTGAACGATGCACTGCGCCGCGCCGGACCGACGCACACCCGGGCGCTGACCTGGGACCGCGCGGCCGGAACACTCCACGATATCATCGCGCGTTACCGACGGAGCGCACCATGAAAGTCGCCATCGTTCATGAATGGCTAGAGCATTATGCCGGCTCAGAACGGGTTCTGGCGCAATTTCTGCAATGCTACCCCGAAGCCGACGTGTTCGCAGTGGTCGATTACCTGCCGGGTGACGAGCGCGGCTTTCTCGATGGGCGCAAGATCACGACCAGCTTCATTCAGAAACTTCCGCTGGCACGCCGACATTTCCGCAAATATCTGCAGCTGATGCCGCTCGCGGTCGAGCAGTTCGATCTCGGCGGCTACGATCTCGTCATTTCCAGCAACCATGCGGTGGCAAAAGGCGTGCTCACCGGGCCGAGGCAGGTGCATGTGAGCTACGTGCATTCGCCGATGCGCTACGCCTGGGATCTGCAGGCGCAATATCTGCGGGAAAGTAGCATCGAGCGCGGTCTGAAAAGCATGTATGTGCGCTGGCTGCTGCACAAAATACGGCTATGGGATGCCCGCGCCGCCTACGGCGTCGACGTGTTCGTGGCAAATTCCAGCTACGTTGCGCGCCGCATCCAAAAAACCTACCGGCGCGACGCCATCGTTGTTGCCCCGCCAGTGGCGGTACAGGATTTCGTCCCGGCCTCGGGCCCGCGCGAGGGATTTCTGGTCGCCTCGCGCTTCGTGCCGTACAAGCGGGTCGAACTCATCGTCGAGGCGTTCAGCCGCATGCCGCAACACCGACTCACTGTGCTTGGCGCCGGCGCCAACCAGAACCAGGTGGTCAATGCCGCCAACAACGCACCGAACATCACGCTCCGGCCGCCGGCCAAACATGACGAACTGATCAGACTAATGCAGAGCGCGCGCGCCATGGTGTTTGCCGCCGAAGAGGATTTTGGCATCACCACCGTCGAGGCTCAGGCTTGCGGCACGCCCGTCATTGCTTTCGGTGAAGGCGGCGCGCGGGATATCATCCTTGAAAACGCGGACACACCGACAGGCATTCTGTTCGACGCCCAGACGGCGGACTCGATCATTGCCGCGGTCGGGCAGTTCGAAACTGCCGAAAACAGATTTTCACAGGCATTATGCCGAAAAAACGCCTTGCGCTTCTCCGAGGAGACGTTCCGGAAAAAGATCCTGTCGGTGGTCGATGCTGCGATGACGAAGCACCACCGGCGCTAGAACGTGATCGCTCTGCAAAGGCAAGGTTGCTCGTTCGAATCGCGCCGGCTCCACCACTAAGCCCCATAATTCCTGGGGTATTCTCGCCAAGCATGGCCAAGACGGCTCACTGCGGTACACAACAAACCGGGAACATCCATTACCATCAGTGTCAGTTGTTCTGAGCCTAGTCTCGCGGATGATGTCACCGGCAGGGCAAGACGGCGGTCCGTGCATGGTATTAGACGATATGGCGGGTTGGAATCCGCTTCAAGCAGACCGTGTGAAAAGTCTGGGCAAGAAATTCCGGCGCTCCCTGTGCTATAGCAATATCCGGCATGGCACGCATAACCGGTCATAACCATTCCCAGACGCTGCTTTTGCCCGAGCCCGTGGATGACTGGACAACCCAGTTCGCTTTATTGGCGCTTTTGTCGATGGGGTGGACCTCGTGGCGGCGGGATTTTCCCGTGTGACACCGAAGGTCATGGGGCGCCTGAGCTATGCACCCACGGATCTGCGAAATGTGTACATCTATGGCTACCTGAACCGAGTGCGGTCGAGCCGCAGACAGGAGGCGGACGCATCGTAATAGCGAGGTGACCTGGCTGCTGCGGCGTCTGCGCCCGCCCTTCAAGACGATCGCCGATTTCCGGCGCGTGAACTGCCGCCCCACAGACAATCAACTCAGACACAGGCTACACCTCTTTCTGGCGAACCAAAAAGTTTGCAACAGAACCAGTGACACAGCTTTTTCTTGCTTTTTTATTGCAGAGGGGTGTTCAGTATAACATAATCATGTCCGCGCATATCTTGCTGAGCCAAATCGGGACGGAAGGCAGAAAGTGCAGTATCAAAATGCCATTGACTCGGCGGGGGCCGAAGCCAGACCTTTGGTCGTCGATCTTGACGGGACGTTGATCAACACCGACTTGCTGCTGGAGACCGCTCTGGCGTTTCTCGCCAAATATCCCTTCAAGGCCTACAAGCTGATTCTGTGGGCCGTTGCCGGTAAGCACGTGTTGAAGTACCAGATCGCGCAACACATCGAGGTGGATGTCGCGACCCTGCCTTACAATGCAGGCGTCATGAGTTTCGTCGAAGCCAGTGCCGGTACTCGCAAGATCTATTTGTCCTCGGCCTCCAACGAAAAATACGTCAAGCAGGTTCATGACCATGTTGGCCTTTTCGATGGCTATATGGGTTCGGACGAAAAGACGAACAATTCGAAGGATAACAAGATATCCAGGCTGGCTACGGAATTTTCGGCTACGGATTTCGATTATATTGGTAACTCCCGGGACGATTTGGTGATTTGGCGTTCGGCGAACATGGCCTTGGCCGTCAACGCGAACGGCAGTGTGCGCCGTGCCTTACTGAACCTGAAGTCCGACGCAGCGTTCCTGGATTCTGGACGAAAGCCAACGAAAGCCTGGAAGCCGTATGTGAAGATGATGCGCCCGCATCAATGGGCTAAGAACGTCTTGATTTTCATACCACTGCTGATGTCACACTCGCTCACGCTTGCCGCGCTCAAATTGGCCTGCTTCGCCTTCGCTTCGTTTTCCCTCTGCGCGTCCAGCGTATATATTCTCAACGACTTGCTCGACATTGCATCAGATCGGCTGCACCCAACGAAGCGCTCGCGACCGTTTGCGGCAGGCACCATCCCCATCACGCAAGGTGCTGCAGCCAGTGCCGGGCTTTTGGTGGCAGCGTTCTTGATCGCCCTCATGCTTCCGCCAATGTTTTTTTGGGCGCTAGGCCTGTACTATGCGATGACCAACGCTTACTCGTTTTTCTTGAAGCGAAAATTGCTGATCGACGTGGTGACTTTGGCGGGACTTTACGCCACACGACTTCTGGCTGGAGCCTATGCGCTGTCCATACCGATTTCGGAGTGGCTGCTGGCGTTCGCGATGTTCATCTTCCTGTCGTTGGCGCTGATTAAGCGACATTCGGAGATGGCCATGCGACTGGATGCCGGACTGGCGGACCCGACCAATCGCGGTTACCGCGTCACCGATCTTCCCCCGCTAATCGCCCTGGCCGCGGCGGCCGGATATTCCGCCGTGATTGTTTTCTCGCTCTATATCGCCAATCCAGTTATCGCTACACTTTACCATCACCCGCGCAGGCTATACTTGGCATGCCCGCTGCTATTGTACTGGATATCCAGAGTTGTCTTGCTGAGCCATCGCCGCGAGATCGATGACGACCCAGTTGTCTTCGCCCTGAGTGATCGCAACAGCCTGATTACCCTGGCTTTAATCGCTGCTGTGGGATTCATGGCCCTATGAGTCAGGCAATGATCTACGGCATCGTCGTGTTAAGTGTTACGTTCAACGCGATCGCGCAACTTCTGCTTCGCATCGCGATGGTAGATTTCAACACTGCGTCATCGCCGCAGCCTTTGGTATCCTGGGTGCTGGCGCTTGTCTTTTCTCCGCCGCTGCTGGGAGGGTTGGTTCTCTTCGGCTTCAGCATCCTCGCCTGGCTCGTCGTGCTGTCGCATTTGCCGGTGAGCATTGCCTACCCGATGGCCTCACTTGGCTACGTCGTGGCGGCATTACTAGGCGTGGTGTTCCTGAGGGAGCCCGTTCACGTCCTCCAGATTGTCGGCATTGTCGTGATATGCCTTGGCGTGGGCCTCATCGCCCGGTCTGCTGTACCCTGAACGCATCCGGTCTGCCGACGCCAGAAGCCCGTCCTGTTCTGGCCAGACTGTAGCCTATCAGGCCAAACCATATCAAACCGCCCAGAAAAAGATGTGACATGATCATCGTTCTGTAGACGATCATCAGCAAGGAATTGTGGATTGCCCATGGCCACCCGACCAGGGGAGTGACCAGAGCAATAGCCACCCAGCCTACCCATCGGACCGCCTGAGCGTTGAACAGCGGCAGTCGTCCTTCCAAAAAAAAGGCCATCGGAATGAGCAGCCACACATAATAATGGGACCACGTCAGCGGACTGGACACGAGGCACAGACAGAGCACAAGCAGGTACTGCAGGTCCCTCCGCGCGCTGGCGTCGGTTTCATTCAGTGCTCCCATTTTTCTCGGAAGGCGGAGGCAGGCGAGCACCGCCCCAAGAAGGACCAGTCCCGTAAAAATATGCGCCACTAGTTTTTGATGTGGGGTGGGCATCTGAGGCACCCACTCACTTAGTCTCGCATGCGCATCCAGCCGCATCAGAAATCCTGCGATCGACTGGACATTGAAAGAGGGGAGCCAGTTCCTGCTGAATTCCACTACAGATGCCTGAAACCAATGTAGGTTGTCGGACCATCCAAAGAGAGCAAGTGACAGGAGACCTGTCATGGCACCCACAGCTGAAAACCCTGCGACCCCTCGCCAGTCACGCCGGAACATGAAAAACAGACCCATTAAAATCAGCGGCAATTTGATGACGGCGGCCACACCCAGCACTGCCCCTGCCGCCCCCGAGCGGCCGGCGCGAATGAGCATCAGCCCGGCAATCAAGGTAAAGAGAATCATTTGGCTGGTGTTGCCAAGTCTGATGGCATTCATAAGCGGGCCGCTGGCCACGAAGAGTAGAGTTAGAAGCCAGCGTGCCTTAAGGTCAAGTCTGAGCATGCGCAACAGAAGGAACCATGACCCCACGGTAAATCCAAGCCCCGTAAGGGTAAACAATGCTATCGCCACATCGCGGCCGAAGATGCCAAACGGTGCGAATAGGTAGGCCACGACGGGTATGTTGACGAAGCCGAATACACCTTGACTAGTTAAAGCCCTCAAGGCGGCATGGTCATGATGCACCATGGCTTGACCCGCAGGATAGTAGGCCGACAGAAAATCACAGAAGCGGTATCCTGGTGTACTTACCCAGAAGCCCAACAATTCTAACGCCAGAACGCAAGCAGCCAGCACACTGACCATCCACAGCGGCAATGGCCATTCAGGCAAAGCCTGACGTCGCGCCAGCCAAAAAATAACGGCCACCCCCATGATCGTGGCGCCCGTATAGATAAAAAAAGCTGGACTATGCACTGTCTGAGTGCCCCTCAAAGGTGAAGTCGAAGCTATCGAGCCGATCTCAACGCGATTCTCTTCGAAAGAGCAACAAGATTTTTCGCAATCGCGTCAGCGCCCCAGACCTGAGGCCCCCAGCCATTGCTACTTTGCCAGGCTTGGGGCACCCTGTTGCGAAGCTTCATCCGTCGTAGATTTATTTCGTGAAGCCAGCCGCCCAACCGAGCTTACGAGCCACCAGGCCGTAAGCCCGAACCACAGAAGCGCACCATATAGCAGATGCGACACCACGAATAATCTGTATATGCTCGTCTGGCCAAGTGCGCCAAGCGCATTGGGCCGCATCACCAGAGGCGTCACCAGGGCAATTGCCAGCCAGCCAAGCCAGCGGACCGTCTGCGATGACGTTAAAATCGGCCTCGATCCCAGGAAGAAGGCGGCAGGCATGAGCAGCCAGGAGTAATAGCGATCCCAGGACAGGGGGCTTGAGACGAGGACAAGACAAAGCACGAGAAGATATTGAAGATCGCGCCGTAACCCAGCCTGCTGTTCCGTGTGCGGAAGCATACGAGACGAGCCCCTGATACAGGCTGCTGCGGCGGTGATCACAAGCAGCCCGGTCAGTATTGAGGCGATGAGGCGTTCACCATGTGTCGGTATCTGGGCGATTAAATCCGTGTAGTCGATGCCAATGCCTGGCCTGAACCGAATCACAAAAGCGGAAATCGACTGCACGCTGAAGGTCGATAGCCAGCTATGACTGTATTGCACGATACAGATTTGAAACCATTTCAAATTATCGGCCAAGCCGAATACAAGGAGCGACAGAAGCACCGTCACCACACCCACGGCCGTATAGCCAAAAACACCACGCACATCGCGGCGAAATAGAAAAAAGAGTCCAAACAGCGCTAATGGTGGCTTGATGACTGTTGCCACGCCAAGCAACGCCCCCGCGGCTCCCGATCGGCCTTCACGCACAAGCACAAGCCCCCCGGCCAGGGCGCAAAGGATGAAATAACTCAAATTGCCGAACTTGATTCCATTCAACAGTGGGCCATTGACCAGAAAGAGAAATGCCAGAAGCCAGCGTTCCCTGAGTTCCAGCTTGAACGCACGGACAAGGAGGAACCAGGCAATTACCGTGACAGGCATCCCGATGAGCGTATAGAGCGCCGCCGCGATCTTCGGCGGGAACAGCGCAAATGGCGCAAACAAATAGGCCACAACGGGTATATTGACGAAGCCCGACGTTCCCTTCCCGATCAAGCCTCGCAGCATAGCTGAAATCATGGTGCAATGCGGCCTTGCCAGCTGGGTAATAGGCGTTGAGGAAATCCCACAACGGATCGGGCGGGCTGCTGGCCTTGAAGCTCACCGCTTCGAAAACGGCAATTGCCAAAACGCCCAGCAAAAAAAACCACACAGGCAGGTCTCTACCCGGCATTACACCGGCTGGCAGAGCCTGCTTGCGCGCCAGCCGGACAATGGCGGCCATGCCCGCGATCGCGACAAGGAAATGCAAAAAATAAACGACGGTATGCATGCGGTCTGCCTCTGAAATGAGGACGAACCGGCCAGTCCGGTTCCAGGGGGATGCGGCAGTTCGACGGCCTGGCCGGGGCGGATTCGATCAGGAGATGAGCTCCAGTGAGTTCGGCTCGCACCGGAGCCAACTCCGCCTCACGTTCGGCAAGCTTGGCACACAAACTGGCGATCTCTCCGGCCGCATCTATCAGCACAAAATTTAGAAAATTTCTCTGGTGAATGCACGGTATTTTTGAAGATAATCGCACATTTTTTGTCGCGCTTCAGCACGCAACCTCCGGCGTCCAGCTTCTCACGGGCGCCCTCCAGTCAATGCCTTCAACGAGCATGGAAAGCTGTGCCGCGGTCAGCGAGATCGCGCCGTCTTTGGCCGGGGGCCAAAGAAATTTGTCGCGCTCCAGCCGTTTGCAGAACAGGCAGAGACCTTGGCCGTCCCACTACAAAATCTTGACCAGATCGCCGCGCCGGCCCCGAAAGGCGTGAAGCGCGCCATTATGCGGGTCGAGGCTCGCAGGGTCTGGACCTGTGCTGCCAACGTACGCCGGTAGCACCGATGCCTCCGGTGCAATCGAAAGCGGCACAAAACCGGTCAACTCGCCGCTGCGAAACTGCTTGCTCCAGGGATCGAGTAGTGCTGGGCGAGCGATTCATCCAGCGCGCCGCCGCGTCAAACCGGGCGTGACCGGCTGGGCATAGGTGAATGGCTGGCGCTAGCGGACTGAGACCATTGAGCAGATCGGAACAAAAGCGTTTTAATTTCCGCAGCGTCATGCTAGGTGCTGATTTGCAATAACTTCCGGGATCAACGCCGTGAAAGTTGCGGTCATTGTGGCTTCGGTCAATCGCGGAGAAGAGATCGGCCAACTTCTCATCCAGCTGGCCCGACAAACCCTTCTTCCGGAAAAAATTATTCTTTCCGTGGAGCGGAAGGAGGATCTGCCGCCTGATCTGGATCCGGCGATCGATGTCATCATGGGACCGAAGGGGTTAACGGGGCAGCGCAATCGCGGGCTGGATGCCCTTCAGGGCATGGCCGATGTGCTGGTCTTTTACGACGATGATTTTTTGCCGACGCCGATCGCGCTTGCCGGCATCGCCCGGCTGTTTGCGGAAAATCCAGGTATCGTGGGCGCCACGGGGCTGGTGCTGCGCGACGGCGTGAAGCATGGCGGCATACCGTACGACGCCGCCATGGAGGTGGTGAATACGTCAAGCAGGACGCTGCCCGTACCGTACAGCATCGTCCAAACCGATGAGCTCTACGGTTGCAACATGGCGTTCCGCGCTGCCGCGGTGCAGGACCTGCAATTCGACGAGAACCTGCCGCTTTATGCCTGGCAGGAAGATATCGATTTTGCCGGCCAGCTGATGCGCAAAGGCCGTGTGGTTAAAACCAACGCCTTCGCCGGTCTGCATCGTGGCGTAAATAAGGGGCGAAGCCCAGGCTTGGCACTGGGTTTTTCACAGATGGTCAATCCAGCCTATCTGGTTCGCAAAGGTACGATGCGGCCGAAAAAGGCCGCGGTTTTGATGCTACGGAACCTGATTGCCAACCATGTGCGTGCGTTCAGGCCTGAACCGTTTATTGACCGCCTTGGACGGGTGCGTGGCAACTGGCTTGGCCTATGGCATATTTTATGCGGCAAGTCTGAACCTATGGAGATTTTTTCGTTGCGCTAGAGCGTTCTGCGATTGGGTTGGTGAATACCCTGAATTGTTGAGATCGTTTTCACATTCTTTTGAGGTGAAGTGTTCAAGGAGGGAGCCAATGCGTTACCACGCCGCGCATTTCACTACCGAAAATACGTCGTAGCTTTGATTGCTGAAATGCCGTAGCCATTTGGCCTTCCGTTCATCTGAGCGACCGAATAAAACCCATCTCCATCAGGATCTCCCTTTTTTATTCTTAGTTTTTCTGCAAACGACCAAGATCGCGACAAAACGCCGTGGAGTAGCACTTAATGAAATTTAGCATCATAATTCCAAATTATAATTATGGCCAATTCGTAGGCAAAGCGATCCAAAGCGCACTCGATGTCGATTGGCCCGATATCGAAGTAATTGTGGTTGACGACGGATCTACCGACAATTCACGGGCAGTGATCGAGACATTCGGAACCCGAATTACGGCAATCTTTCAGACCAACAGCACGCACCGCGTTGCATGCAACATGGGCTTCGCTCGATCCACCGGCGACGCGGTCATTTTTCTCGATTCGGACGACATCCTCCTTCCTTCCGTCGCTGCTGAAGTCGCCGCCGTATGGACTGAACAAGTTAGCAAAGTTCAGTTCCAGATGATGCGCGTTGACGTCAATGGCGACCCAATAGGCCGAATCTTTCCAAAGTATGACCGAATGCCAACTCCAGAGGCAGTTCGCCATTGGGCAGAAGAGACCACGGCATATCCTACGCCGCCGGGATCCGGAAATGCCTATGCACGAAAATTTTTAGAAAAGCTCTTTCCTCTAGATGACTCTTGCGGGGCATTTTGTGATTCAGCTTGCCTTGCTGCAGCTCCATTCCTTGGTGATGTCATCACCATCGCGAAGCCATTTGCACTTTATCGAAGACACGCTGACAACGACAGCAATCTTCTATCTGATCCTTGCAGATTCAGCCGCGAGGTCGCCCGTGCGGAGGCACGGTGGCGGTTCGCCTGTCGCACCGCCGGACTTGTTGGAATCCAACTTAACGAACAAAATTTATTTAAAAGCATGGATCTTTTACAGCTCCGAGTGGCATCATTAAGAGTTTCTCCAGACCTGCATCCACTTACCAATGATAGCCGAAAGCGTGCGATGTATGATACATTCCAGGCGATATGGCATTTTCCAGCGGCATCACTCAAGTATCGGATGATCATCGGTATGTGGGCGATCTTGACACTTCTCGCCCCGAAAAAAGTAGCCATTCACCTAATAACGTTACGGTTTAAACCAACTTGAGATAAGTGATTTACAGTAATTGCCCGCAAGGCCGCTCCGGCAAGAGAAAGATTTTTAATCAATCGCAAAGCCCCCCTGAATTCCCCTTCCTATCAAAACGGTCTCCTGTCACATGCTAATATCGCTCGGAATGAGAGAGTTTCCGACGATCGCACCGCGCCCGCAAAAAACTAGCTCTCAGCGGTCACTGTTGGCAAACCCGTTCACGAGATGTTGTCTGACACGGCGAATTTCCGCAGCAAGTGGGTGATCAAGCCATAGAATTCCAAGAAACCACACTGCCCCGCCACATATAATTGCTGCCATAATCTGGACCAAAGATGTGGTTGACGACCAACCATGCGCGGCCATAATGACTGTCACCGGCGCAACCGTACATAAAGTAAGCAACCCACTCCGTTGGTAGATCGGAAAAAAGTCCCTGGCCCGCGTGTCCGTCATTCGCCCGATATGCGGCCGGTAAATTGCAACGGTAAATAGGGATTCGATAATCCGTGTTGCCGCGGCGGCGGTGAGACCGAACGAGCAACCAATTCCAAACAATCCAACCCCCACGCTCGTCCGCATGAACTCCAATCTGGTCTGTCGCGTTACCTCCTGGCGGACTACGAATAGTTGCCAACTCAGGCTGACCGTCACGTGTACCATAGATGCAACGGCCAACATGAAGAGAGGCGGGGCGGCCGCGACCCACCTTGCACCATAAACAAAGTTTATGAATGGACCAGAAACAATCGCAAGCCCCGCGAATGCTGGCCATAATATTGCCGTTAGGATCTCGATGGTGGCCAAATAGCTTTCCCGCAGCGACTCTTCATCCCTGACGCGCTGCGCAATATCCACGAACAAAACACGAACAATAACCATATAGATATTGTCTTGAATTAAATTGTTCAGGCTTGCGGCCCGGCCGTAAAGCCCAAGAGCCGTGAGGCTGAGCAAGCGTCCGAGCAAGAGATCACTCATGCGGCCTCCGATCGCATAAGCGCCAGAGATCGCCAGCATTTGAAGGCCAAACTTTGTAACACGCCGCCATTCCATAAGGCGCGGCCTCAAGTTAAAAAAACGACGCCCCACAACGCAGTATGCGGTGGCGCTGAACAGGGCGCCCGCTACCTGACCGTAGGCAATGCTCATGTAACTGAAACCGTAGATCGCCAATCCGACGCTGCTTCCCTGCGCGATCAAAGTGCGGCAACTTCCAATCAAAGCGATGGCCTTGAAATTGGCTTCGCGCTCCAGGTTAGCCGCTGGCAAAAACTCGAACATGCCGATCACTGGCAGAGCCGCGACAACGAACATCACGCGCCTGACACCTGCTTCGTGTAGAAAATTCGCCGCATATACGCTGCCAACGGCGATCGATATCGAAACCAATATTGAGATTGCGGCGTTGATCGTGAACGTCGAAGCCATTAGGTCATCTGTCAGCTTTGGCTCTCTGACGATAAATCCAATGAGCCCAGTTGCCTGCATGATACTGAGGATGCCCGTTATCGCCATGGCCACGGCATAAATGCCCATCTCATAGGGGCTAATAAACCTGGCGAGAATCGCCGAGGCGATAAACTGAATGAAGAAAAACCAGGATTGGGAAACCGCCATCCAGGCTAGATGACGCCTTAAAGACACAAAAGGCCCCCAGACAGTTCAGCAGTGTAAGGCGGCCGCGTCACGCCCGAGGGCGCCCCCTGACGCAGGGGCCGGCCGTACTTATAGCGGTGAACGATCGTATAAATATTAAAGCCCATCGGCTTGGCATACGTCAGAGAACGAACCCCAACCCGCGACTGCCGCTGACCTGCAATTTATCGGGAGGGAACCCAAACGGACGCAAGCCGTCGCGAAGCTGTGCTTCCCGACGTCGTAACAGGCCGGCTGAGATTGCCAGATCATCAATCAAGCGTCGATGATGCTCTGAGTTCCAGGAGTTTTCGCCATGGCTAACATAGATAAAGAGATGTGGCATGGCAGCAAGATAGCCTATTTTTCCTTGCTCCTTTAAAGCCAGTGCAACCCGCAGATCCTCCCCCAGCCGGGCATCTTGCCCGATAGTAGGATAGCGGATCTCTGCCTTAGAGCGCGCGATAAGCGTGCCTGGATGGCCGCCGGCTGGCGTTGCTGACCAGTTGGTCCAGTAGAGCTTGTCCGGGCCTGGAAAATACTGCATGACATCCTGCAGCAACAAGGCGTCATAGCCCCCCAGGAGGAGGGCTCCAACCTGAAATTGCAGCCTCTCGGGATGATGCAGATCGTCATCATCCCATTGGCAGAGGACGTCTCCGATGGCATTCTCGACACTCATGTTGCGCAGGACCCCAAGCGAAAGCTCGCCTTCAGGTTCGATGATTCGGATGTTCGAACGATTTAAAGCCGCGACGTGTTCCTTCAGGCGCTGACGGCCGCTCGCAGTGCCGCCATTGATGATCAGAACCATTTCTGTATTCGAATAAGTCTGAGAGCAGAACGCCTCAATACTGGCGCGCGCGTAGGCAAAGCGCTGAGGCACAGGAAGCGTTACCATCAGGCAACTAACTAGCGGATCCGAGGGCGGAGCGTTACGCAAAACAGTCGCCATTCTATCGTTTCCTCTTTTCATATAGCCGGGTTGCCGCTATCGTTACCACTGGCTGATCCAAAGTGTAACTACTATAGGATTACCTCATTGCTTTACGATTTGCGAATTCCAAAAATTAGCCCGTATATGTCGGGAGCGTTAATCGAATGCATCTACACGCGATCCGACACAAAGATGCGGTCTGGCGATAAGATCCTTGATCTAAGCGTGGATCTTGGTAACGCCTTTGCCCAGGATTGCCCGCCAATTTCCTATTATCGCTTGGTGCTGCGCGAAAATCTTTGGTTGCGCAGGCTCCTGGTCACGGCGGGGACAAGTTGGGACATGACACAGCCGCTCGCAATTTTCAGCACGGCGCCAGACGAGCCCGTTGAGGGGAGCGCCGCGCGACCGGTTCGCAGCGCTGTGGCGGGTATCGTCTACCATACGGACATGTGGTCAGGGAGCGCGCATTGACTCCCCTGCCGCTTAAATTAGGTGTCCTGCAGGATGACAAATTTTCCATCCAACGATCAGGCGTGACCTGGCTCTGTGAGGACGGGCACGAGTGCCAGGCCAACGAGGTGGTTGCCTATTGCAATATCGGTCTTGAACTAAAGATAGGCGTAGGGATGGCCGCCAATCCTTTCGAAGGCGAGCGGGAATTTCAGGTGGCTTTTGCGCCTAGGGTCGGTGGCCGGATCCGCAAAGCGGCTGGCACCTCGCTTGGCGGTCATCTCAGTTTCTTTGGCGTACAACCCTGGAACGCTGACGCGGTACTTGGCTTTCTCGATACATATGACACCGAAACTCTCCATGCGGAGACGGTCGAGACGGCCGGAGTGCTGCGTTTGCTGATGCTTGCGGGACGGAGAATGAGCGCATTGGCGAGCACTGACACTGGCTTGTTGCCTGGCTGGCATAGTCGGAGCCGGGCTTGGTGGCTCGATCAGCCAGGTTTAAATCTGCCTCATACCGCCCCCTCGTCGTCGTGCCCTACGTTGTTAGGTTTGGGCATTTGCGATTCCACAGGCCCGTTACGCGGCGACCTTGGGGCTTTTACCGAGATGTTCGAAGCAGCACCGTTTCCAGCCCAAATCGTTTTTGTCAGCGACCATCCTGTCACGCCGTGCGCCCCGGTTTTGCTGGAACAATTCTCAAGAACCCCTGCCCAATTTCAGGCGATCGCTGCGGATCTCCGGCGCGCGCTGACCGAAGGCCGCATGGCGCCTTCCGCCGATGATTGGTTTTTCGCCGGAACCATGCTGACAGCACTCGAACGATCACCGATACGTGAATGCCAGACGCTTCTGACTCCGTCCGGCCTGCGTCGAACCGCCCCCCCGTCTGCCATTCTCCTTTCATTGAACGCAGAATTTCCAACGATTTTGCGGCACCGAGAACTTGGCTATTCGCTGCATGTCATGCGACATTTTCAGACCGCAGCCGGCCCCGCCATACGGGCCTGGCTCAATGCTTCGTTCAAGCCCGTCGTGCGGACTGTCGCGGACATAAAGCGTGATTATATCCGCCTGATCGATACGGTTTCCCCAGAACTCGGCACCAGATTTCTGATTATCAATCGCATGTCTACATCTGGGCAAGAAGACATTACCAGTTATCAAGCCTTCGATGCGCCGATGGCCGAAACATTGGAGACAATTGCCGCCAAGGAATTGAATCTGATGCTGCATGAATTGGCGGAAGAGCGGGGTGTTTCGATCATCGACATCGATAGCATTGCAGCTAACCTTGGGGGCGCCGTCCATTTGCCTGACGGCGTACATCAAAGCGGCCTGATGCAGGCAGTAATACGGGCAGAAATCTTTGCCTGTCTGAAGGCAACTTAACCGCCAGACGCATTACAAATTCCGAAGTTATGTGATCTCGAACGCAACCAGAAGATCTCGCGCGGATTCAACAGAATCAGGCAGCGATTCGGTGGACGTGTCGCTCATAAGGCAAAGCGGAAAGCCAATTTTTTGCCAGCTTCCTTCCTCCACAAAGATTTGCCGAAGGACACCTTGCTGACCGGCACGCACCTCAACAAGTGCCTTATGCGTTTCAAGTTCAACAATCAGCTCGCCCGTGTCGAACCCATGGCCGATGCCGCCATGCCATTCGAGGACACGGATCTCTTCGACATCTGCTACGAGGCCGGGGACGGATATCTGGTAGATCATTCAGAACTGCTCCGTGAGTGTGTTGTATTTGTGTCCGAGAGGATTTAGGCAAAGCTCTCCACGCCAGTGAACAGGGCACGAGCGGCCGCGGCGACGCGGTGAGCGTCGGGTAGACAGGCAGCTTCGAGGACCGGATTTGAGGAGACGGGTGCAGGCAGTGCGCCGACGCGAGCAGTCCGCAGAGCGCTGCCAGCCCGGCCAAGCCGCTCTCGGGCCCGTGTCGCGACCTCGACACCGACGCCGCATGTCGTTTGCCCTTCCTCGAGCGTCAGCAAAACACCTGTGCGACGAACGGAAGCAGTCACCGTGTCCATGTCCAGGGGCGCAAGACTACGCAGGTCGATGACCTCCGCTGAAATGTTTTCGGCAGCCAGAAGTTCTGCTGCCTCGAGTGCCACCCGCGTCATGAACGAATGGGTTGTGATCGTCAGGTCCGCACCAACCCGGCGGATGGCCGCAAGGCCGATCGGCGTGATCTCCTCGCCAACCGGGACGTCTCCAGGAATGGGAAACAAACGTTTGTGGTCAACATAGACAACTGGGCCAGTCTCACGCAGGGCGGCTTTCAAAAGGCCATAGGCATCAGCCGGCGTGGACGGGGCGACGATCTTCAGGCCAGGCACCGACATGAGCCAGGCTTCCAGACATTGCGAGTGTGCCACACCCTGACCACGCGCGCCTGCAGTCGTCTTAACCACGACTGGCGCGCTTAGCTGGCCACCGGTTTTATAGCGCAACTTGGCGGCATAGTTGATCAACGGATCAAACCCCAACATGAGAAAATCCATGTAGGTGATGCTGACAACCGACCGGTGGCCGGCGGCGGCGGCGCCAACGCCAACCCCAACCATGGCGGCTTCGGCAACCGGCATATCCCGCACACGCCGCGGGCCGAATTCCCGGTACAAGCCGTCAAATTCGCGATACGAGCCGCCAAACGCTCCAATATCCTGACCAAGCAGGATAATATTCGGATCATCCCGCATCTCCTCGCGCAAGGCGCGGATGATTGCCTCCCGAAAATACATTTTGACAATCGTATCGCTTGTGGCCGTCACCTCAGAGAACATCTGTCAGCACCTCCGTTGCGTCGGGCATCGCCGAAGCGTCTGCGAAGTTAACCGCTCTTTCCATGATGGCAGCGACGTCTCCCTCCAGCTCCTGGAACCCGACCTCGTCAAGCAGCCCCGCAGCGCGCAGGGACGCGCTGTATCGCGCGATCGGACAGCGGCTGCGCAAGTCGGCCAGATCAGCCTGACTGCGGGTCTCGCGCGCCGTTGTGGAATGGCTTCCAAAACGCCAGGATATGCATTCGAGGAATGCGGGGCCACCCCCCTCTCGGATCCTGGATACGGCCTCGCCGGCCGCGCGTGCAACCGCAGAAAGATCCATGCCATCCACGGTACGCGATGGAATGCCAAACGCGTTCCCAAGGTCCGAGAGCTGGGTAGGGGCAAGAGCGGCGGCACGCGGTGTGGCCACCGAGAGCTGATTATTGTTGCAGATGAACAGCAAAGGAAGCTTGAAGATCGCGGCGATGTTGAGACTTTCGTGCAGGGCGCCGGCACCGCAGGCACCATCACCGAAGAGGATCGCGACAATGCCGGGCGCAGCTGCCAACTGGCGTGACAAAGCAACGCCGGCGGCGATGCTGATATTACCGCCAACGACAGCATGGGCGCCGAAAAAGCCCATGTCTGGTGCAGACAAATGGCCACGCCCTCCCTTACCCTTATTAAACCCACTGCTCTTGCCTAGGAGTTCCGCCATAACGCGGGCGGGGTCAAGGCCACGGGCCAGAGCCGGGCCGATCGAACGGCCGCTGGTCAGAAGCTGGTCGTCATCGGTAAGCGCCGCGCACAGGCCGACGGCGACCGCCTCCTCTCCGGCGGACAGCAACTGGAAGCCATGATCCCGGCGGCGCGCCAAAGTGGCTTCGAAAGCGCGTATCAACATCATCATTTTGAGCGCATCGATGGATGACGCGCGGCTTGACAAGATCATTGATGGGACCTCACCGCACGCACTCGGTCGCGCAACAAAGTGATCACGCCCGAAAACAGAGTCACGAAACTCTCAAGCCAACCGCGTTGGCTTATCACGTGGGTCAGTTTTGCGACGGCATCTGACAGGCTGATCTGGCGCGTCAACACACCATTCAGAAGCCGACTCACATGTTTTTCCTGCACAGTGTTGACGACCAAGGAAGCGCGCTGCTTGCGGCGTCCGATACCCAGAGACATGACATCCCGGCGGATCATCTCATGCGGCGGCGCCAGATTGTTCCTCCAGGATGACGACTGCGCTGTAATGACCGCGCGCGCCGTCTCCTGAGCCTCATAGGGAGCGTACTCATCCAAACCTAAAGCCAGAAGCGTGAGGGCGATACTGATCGCTACGGCATCCACTGCATATGGGCCGTCTAACCGGTAATCGGTGCGAAGAACCTGCGCCCCGATATCAGCAAGCGCACGGTCGATGTCGATCACATTGCAACCAGTCTCGCGCGAAATCTCCGCCGCGAAGAGGTTGAGACGCGCAATCCGGACACGAAGCCGCTCCGTTTGCTCTCCCCATTCGTCGGGCGCGACATGCCTGAGGACCGTTATCACAAAAATTTTAAAATCGTCACGTTGAGCCGCCCGTTGGTAAGCCGCGCGCAGGCGTTTTTCCACCTCGGACCATGGCTCCGCCAAATTTTCAAGTTCAGGCAGGAAAGATGTTATGATTATCGAACCATCGCGGGTTTTTTCTATGTCAGAAATTGTCGGCAGAAACTCACAATGCGCCGAAAATTGCGATCCTGCCGCAGCAGTAAGTTCTTTGGATAAGAGCGCTGCAGCGACTTCAAGGGCCGGTCGCTCGGAAGCCCCAACGACAGCATACAAAGGAATCCGTACCGCCGAACTCACGATGCGTTACCCGTTGCCATTTCGGAGAAACGGAAATGTGCCGCGCGGACGTTTTCAATACCGAAAACGGAGTCGCAACGCCGGGCCGCGTCCGAGAGTGCGGGAAACGAGACGATACGACAGGAGGTTGGAAACGGTAGAGGGTCTGCTAGGCTCGACCATAGCAC
This sequence comes from uncultured Pseudomonadota bacterium, assembly GCA_963780465.1. Classification (GTDB taxonomy): domain Bacteria; phylum Pseudomonadota; class Alphaproteobacteria; order Acetobacterales; family Acetobacteraceae; genus Acidocella. The sequence goes on along the minus strand of CAWACI010000002.1, from coordinate 235,221 downwards.
AGAAAGCAGCGGCACAGCCGGGATCGGATGTGCGCGGTAGAAAATCTCCTCCCACGCGGCGTCAATGAGAGGATCGCGCCAGCCGGTGCGGTGGGTCAAGTGATAGGTTCTGGCTGCTACCGGCACCATTCGCAACCCGGCCTGACATAGACGCAACGCCAATTCGCGGTGCTCGTTGATGGTCAGCGAAACGTCGAAGCCACCTGTTGCAAGAAAGGCATCCCGGCTGACAGATTGATTGCTCCCCGAAGCAGCAACCCAGAGAACATCGCAGCCCGGATGGGCCTGCAACGCGTCCATCTCCATTTCATAGAGCAGGCGTGGTCCCGCACCCGGATATATGCCGGGACTGGCCCGCTCATCGATCGTCGCAAAACGTTCGGCGATATCGCTGCGCGTTACGCGTATACGGGAAAGCTCTGCCTCACTCAGGCGCGCCACGCGCTCTGCCTGATCAGGCTGCGGCGAGCCGGTTTCAGGGTCGGCAAAGAAGCGGGTACAACGCAAATGGTATGTCTCACCACGGCCAACGCGCCCCCGCCCTCCGAGGCCGGCGCTGCGATGGATGTCAAGATGCGCGGCAACAAGGTTAGGTGCTGCCAGTGTATCACCGTCGAGAAAGATCAGAACATCGCCCGAAGCACGCTCGGCACCGGCATTAGCCGCTGCTGAGCGGCCAAGCGGCTCGGCATGGTCAATACCGATGATCGGAAAAGTCTCCGCCGCCTCGGCGATGACGGCCTGGGTATGGTCCGTCGAGCCATCATTGACCACGATGATCTCAGCCTTTTCGGTCTGCTGGACCAGGGAGGCAAGGGTCAGGCGTAAACGATCCGCCTCATCTTTGGATCGAACAATCACGCTGCCGCGCATGCGACCTCCGCCCTGGCCTCGAGAATGCCAAGATCGGCCAACACTCTCACGACCTCTTCGCCAATCAGCCGGTATCCGGTGGGTGTCAGATGAACGGCATCGAGCTTATGGGTCTGAGCGCCAGCCCGGGCAATGATGGTGTCGACATCTACGATTGACACTCCCGTTATGTCGGACACCTCAATTAAGCCAAGATTAAATCGCCGCACGCGCGTGGAAAATGTCTCGCCAAGACCTTGAAAGCAGTGGACAGTTTCACCCGGAACGATGGGCGACATGTTGAAAGCCAAAATTGGCGCGCTTGTCGTCTCACGAATCCGTTCTATGATCGCGGTAAAATTCCGGACCATGTCCTCACACGTCAAAGGCGCTGTTCTGATACAGTTTTTTTCCAGCCATGTTTTGTCTGGATCAGACCATGCATCAAAATTATAAGGATAAAGCAGAAACCCACCCTTCCGATGGCGAACCAGGCCCGTCGCAACATCTGGCTGCACAGACAACACGATGACGTCAGCCGTGGTTTCGAACACGGCTGTGCTGAACTGCGATGTCGCAGGATAAATGCCAAGAGGCAAATTACGCTCTAAAAGCTCGGCTGGCGGAACGCCCGTCGCCTCAAGCAAAGCGTCCGAACGCGTCCAAGTTTCGTGCCGAATGCGTATCAGCGCATCGGGATGGCTCACGCGCAGGACTTCGTTAAGTCCGTTCCAGAGCAACGCGCCCGCAATCCTGCAGGAATGAAGCGTATCATGGAGATCTACATTGCCTTTTAAAAACAAATTAAGACGCGGCATGGCATCGTCCTAAAAGTTAAATTTTCATAAACAGCGCCCTTCACTGCCCTGTAAAAAACGAATAACTTTGATGTTATTTTCTAATAGCTATCATGCCTGATAGCCTATGGCAACGACATTATTTCCCAAACACATCAAGCGGAAAGTGCAATTCATGGTAGACTTTTCGTCGATTAAGACGCGCGATCCAAGTGTTGATTGCCTGGGAATTCTTGTTTCGGATCGCTACCGGACCTTACCGGAAACACGGATGATCGACGTCTTGCTTCTGGCCGGATGGGCTTTCGAAAGGGAGCGTGCCGGCGGCGCCGAAGCAACCAGACAAACCAGAGCGGCATTAGACAGATGGATTGGCCTCGGCTTGGGGGTTCGACGGGATGATCGTGGATTGCGTTACTTCGATCCCGTCGAAGTGGTGAACTTTCTGATTTGGACGGGCCGCCTCGGTCTCGACCACTTCTGGGCGGATCATTATGTCCACACGGGCCGGGCGCTTGCCTTAGAAGGCGCTCAAGTAGATTTGACAAAACAGTTCAACCTCACGCTGCGGCGACGTTTCGACTTGCGGCGGTTCGAAACCGGCGCACGAGTGCGCCTGCGTCTGCCTGTGCCACTCATTTGTGCATATGTCACCGACCTCACGATGCGTCCGGTGGTTGACCCATCCCTGTCAGCCAAAGTGAGATTTAACGCCGGACGAATGGAAGTTGAACTGGAAACGCCGCCCGCACAGATTATAGAGATCGGCGTGAACTTAACCTTTACCGCAACCCGTGCTTCGGCGGGCACGGAAAAACTCCTGCCTGCCGAAGAGGAGATTTATCGCCGATCGGCTGAGGGGCTCGTGCAGGTTTCATCTCGGGTTCAAGATCTTGCGGACGCACTCGCCGGCGCGATGGATAAGCCTTGGGACATCGTGCGATCCTTCTGGACATACATGATGGATCACCTTTGGTGCGGCGCGATCCACTACGATCAAGTGGCCGCCGAGGCCGCTTGTGATTGGGTGTTGGATCATAAATGGTATGATTGTCAGCTCGGGTCAGCTTTGTTCGTTTCGTTATGCCGGGCACGAGGAATTCCGGCCCGGATGGTCAGCGGTAATCTGCTCTATCGTCTTGCGCCAACCAATCATTTCTGGGCAGAGGCGTGGATCGACGGATGCGGCTGGACGGCTTTCGACTTTGCCAGTTGGGGACTTTCATTAGGCGGAACTGACGCGGCGTGGAGAGACTTTTTTTTTGGGAAGGTCGACTTTCGACTGGTCTCCCAGATTTTGCCCCTCACCTTCACGGGGCCGATGAGCATACGCTTCCCGGCGGCCTGGCATATGGTTCAGACGAGCGTTCCGGGTGGAATCAACATTGAATTTTTGGAGTTGGACGGGCAACTTCTCTACGGAGATTCAATTATCCTGGGATAAGTGAGCAGAAGACAATCTCGGCACAACCGTCACTTGGCCGTCATCCTCTATCCGTGAACGAAAGCAGCCTTGATGCGGTCGGCGACCCGCAGGGCCAGGGCAGCGATCGTTAAGGTACAGTTCGCCGTACCCGCCGTCGGCATGACGGCGCCTGTCGCCAGAAACAAGTTTTGGTGATCATGTGTCCGGCAATCTCCGTCCACGACCGAGCTCGTCGGATCATTGCCCATGATCGTTCCGCCCATAATGTGATTGTTCGGCAAGAAGGACCTTGTAATCTCGATCTCAGCCCCCCCCATCGCCCGTGCCAATCGCCTGTAAACGTCGCGGGTACGAGCACCTGCGCGCCGCGTATAATATCCAACGTCGTAATAGATCTGTGGCCGCGGTATGCCCAGAGGATCTTTGTGATCGAAATTGAGCGTTAACCGATTTTCCGGATTCGGTAGTATGTCATGCAGCGAATTGATCTGGACCGTATGTGCTGCGCGATAGCGGATTTCCGCGTCCAGATTTTGTCCAGTCAGTCCCATCGATAATGCTGTAAATCCGGCATTTCTGGCCTGACTCATGTTATTTAATTGCAGCTTTACGCCAGCCATGTCCCGCCTGAAATCCCCGTCGCGAAAGTCCACAATCGAACTCATCTCGATTGGACCACGCCCTGGCCACATCTCCTCTTTTGCCAGGAAACTCATACTGATCCCGGGATGATCCATCATGTTGCGGCCGACCTGATTGGAACTGTTGGCCACGCCATGCGGACAAGCGTCATCGGCCGAATTCAGGAGCAGGCGCGGTGTCTCGATGCCGTTGGCGGCGATCACAAAATATTTTCCGGTCACACGCTTGGACTGCTTGTCGGCGTCGAAATAGTGAACCGCAACCGCTTTGTCTTTCTCTCCAATTTCAACCCGATAGACGACCGCCTCCGTAATCACCCGGGCGCCAGAGCGTTCAGCGCTGCCGACGTGAACATCAGCACTATACATCGCGCCAATCGGGCAGATCGGCATGCAATTATTATTGCCGCAGCATTGCGGGCGGCCGGCGTAAATTTGTGAATTACGGGCAACAGGCTCCGGGACATTTGTATACCCCGCCACGGCGGCGAAACGCGTAAATACCGTGTCATTATGGCCGTAGGGAATTGCATCCATGGGATAAGGGTTTGCCCTCTGGGCGGGCGACTGAAGCTGAGGATGTTGCGGCCCCGAAACTCCCAGCTCTATTTCGGCGCGATCATAATATGGTTCCATGTCAGTATAAGAGATCGGGTAATCGCGACCAACACCATAGGTGCTAAAGAGCTTAAAGTCGTTTGGCATCTGACGCCACGCACAGGCTGCCCAATGCCATGTCGTACCACCGAAATAGCGAATATATTGCTGAGCATAAGCCGAGGCATTTGGACCGCGCAGGATTAGATAATTATTTGCTGGATTGTACTGGGGATGAGGTGCAAGCGCCCCTGGTGGATACGGCGCCTCAAAGTCGTTTTTCATGGGATTTTTGCGATAATTTTCGACGATCTTCCATCGATCGACGCGCGGCCCCGCCTCAAGAATCATGACCTGCAATCCGGCAGTAACAAGTTCGTTGGCCACCAGCCCACCGGCAACACCGGATCCGACTATTACCACGTCAGCAATCAATGATTCTGTCAATGCCGATAAATCCTATGCAGTTTCCCTTGTCGATAAATTATCAAAAAATCCAAACAGGGGGAGGTAGAGACTGGATTGTGAAACCTGTCATTGGGGCCTTTGGCGGTGCCTGCGTCCAGTAACTCGGCTTCCACACACAGTAGGTTGGCACGACAATCGCGTCACGTGTCGCGTCATAGAGAAACGCCGAATTAAACGTGATGACAACTGCTTCAGAGCCGGCACCAACCACCCCCGTATACCACGCCGATATGATCGTCAGAGCACAGGCTTTGTCGACGGACGATAGCGCGCCCATATCAAGCGCATCGATGCTCTTCGGCGCCTGCGATGCGATAGACCTGGCCAGATGCGCCATTTTTTTATCAAACTCCGCATCCTGAAATCTCAATGCTTTCAAGAAACGTTCGGCAAAACCTTCATCGATTTCGCGACCAGTCAAAAAATGCGACATATGAAAAAACTCGGCGTCGGCTGTTGTCGTTGCCAGAGCATTTTTATTTAAAAACAGACTGATCGTAGGAAATAATCCCGCGACGAACCTTCTGCGGCCAAAACAATGGCCTATAACGTGAAAACTATTCGATACAGCCTCATTCATACCTTGCGAACTCATCCAGATTACCATTTCTGATGGCGAACGATACGTCATGGCATACGGGTTAACGAGTTTTTGGACAACATCTCTCGCGTATCCTTCGTTCAATGTCGTCCTTCAGACGGGACTTTTATTAACCAAACCTTGCCAGAACCTTGTCGAAAAAAAATTAGACGCCTTCGCGGCGGAAAATCAAGGACAAAATTTTGAGTCTCGTCCAACATATATAGCTTGGGTATCCAATGGGATTGCCGGCGGATCGGGGATCCGGCCTAAAACTCTCTTCAACTCTGTCGCCAAAACCTCAAGATCAGACGCCCAACATAATCGCATAAAATCGTGTTTAATCAATCTGATGTTGACTTCAAAAAATTGCCATGACCGGCACGACGGTTACATTGCCTGGGCTGAATTCAAACGAAATCAGCACGTGAGTGCCGGCAACACAAACCAAAAGGGGTAGAACGCCAGGGGGCCGTTCGTGGCGGGGTGGTGGCCGGTTTCAAATCAGAACACTCTCATGTTCGCCATTTCAAGCGGCAGGGGTTAAAATTCATTACTTCCTTTTGCAAGATTTTTCAGTACGGCCGCCACAGGGAAGGGCAGGAAGCACGATCATGAAACGACGGTTGCTCATCCTATGATACGCGGGTTATTTACCGCCGGACCTGTGATGCGTCGCGGAGCTTACTCGGCCTGGAGCCCAGCATCGGACAAGATCCGGCTGATAGTGTTTTCGAGGGTTCTCCTAGCCGTGATCGTACCTCCGGCCTTGCCCAGTTTTGAGCATATCATTGCGATAGCAGCCTCGTTTCTTGTCGGGTGTTCGATATCGATCAGAACGCATTAGGTTCCTGGTTGCGCATGATCTGCGATCGGCGAGACAAAGCCCACCCGTTCCCGCGCGATCGCGGCGGCTATCACCGCGGTCAACTCACCGGCCCTGTGCAGCTTGGCGAGATTGATCGCATCGCGCCGGTTGGACTTAACCCGGTCGCCAGGCTTTTTTGGAATCGACGATGGCGCCACCGCCATGCATTCGTGGTCGGCCGCGGTGATCTATCGTTGAATGCCGTAGCCGCAAGGCCCCGTATCATAGCAAAACCTCAGCTCGTGACCCGTGTCAGCCAACTTGATGAGCCGCTTCTTCAAAGCCGCCGGCGTGTTCGCGATCGTAGCGAGATCGCGACCCTCCTTCCGCAGGCCCGCTTCGGCAACCGTGTTTTTATGCACATCAGGGCAATTTGTTGAAGTCCATATCCTATTGATCCGACGCGATTTTATATGATTTGGTAGTACCTCTGATTTTGAGGTTTGGGCGATGGAGTTGAAGAAGGTTTTGGAACGGATCCCCGATCCGCGTGGTCGGCAAGGACGGGATTACAGGCTTTGGTCGATCCTCGGTCTGATTTTGGTTTCCATGCTTTGTGGGCGGCGGGGCATGAAGGCAGCGTTTCTTCTGGGGCGAAGTCTGACGCACGTGCAAAAACGGCAATTGGGTTTTATGCGTGGCCATACCCCCTGTCACGCGAGGCTGACCGAAACGCTGCGCATCCTCGATGCCCAGGCCGTTGCCGATATCCTGGGCGCGGTCGTGCTGGCGGATAACAGTGATGACCGTCATATTGCCATAGACGGCAAGACACTGCGGGCAAGCAAGGATGGAGATGGCCGCGCCGAGCACGTGCTGTCAGCTTTTTGTGGAGGTCTGCAGACGATCCTTTCGCATGAGGCGTCACGCGGCAAGGGGCTGGAAATTCCTGATGCACTGAAGTTACTCGCCCGGCTTGATTTGCGCGACCGGATTGTCACCGGTGATGCGATCTTCTGCCAGAGGGCCATTGCACAGACCGTGGTGGACGCTGGCGGAGACTACCTTCTTCCCGTCAAAAACAACCAAAAGACATTGCGAAAAAATATTGAAACGGCCTTCGCGGAGCCGGTTTTTCCCCCTCGCAACTTTCGATAGCGGCGCCACCAAGGCGCATGGACGTATCGAACGGCGCAAGATCGAAGTGTTGCCGGCCCAAGCCGCAGACATCACGCAGGAATGGCCAACCGTCAGCCAGATATGCCGTGTGACCCGCTCACGCCAACGCAGGGTGAAGGGCGTGTGGCAGGAGCAACAGGAAATTGCCTATCTCATCACCAGCCTGACCAAAGACGAAGCATCGGCTGAATACCTTCTCAACCTCAACCGCAAGCATTGGGGTATCGAGATCATGCATCGAAACAAAGACGTCATGCTCGGAGAAGATGGCTACACCAACCGGCTCGACAACGCACCCCGTAATGTCTTCTCGCTCACCAGCTTCGCTCTCAAAGTCATGCGCTCGGTTTCACGGTCACCCACAAGGGCAATCGAGCATTTCCAGGACAACCGAAGCCGAGCCACACAAATGATCGCAGCAGTTTAATGAATTGCCCTGTATGCACATCAAGGTTAATCAGGGTGATAGACTTCTCCATGACTCATCTCCCATGCATAATGGTCCGCGCCGGCCAATCCAGCGCAACCTTCGAAATCCTGCATATTGTGAAACGGCCCCCCCCCTATCTCAGGCGAACATCTGGTCTGGCCAGCTTCATCAGAAGCCGCATTTGATCCAAGATAAGGTCACAAAACATTCCGCACCAATATAACCTTTCGTTATGTTTTTCATCGTTGACAGCCGGAAACTCAAATCCCACCGCCATGGGAGTTGTCGCTCTGGCCAAATTTCTGCTTGCGTGACTACATTCACGCCAGCGACCACAAACAAAACAGAGGGAAACGAACAGCATGGAACCCACCACATCTCCGCACCCACGCCATGCGGTCTGAACAGATGAAAATTTCGATCATCGGCTGCGGTCTGGTCGGTGGCTCCTGGAGCCTGGTTTTCGCCCGCGCGGGGTTTGACGTAACCGTGTACGACCCCTCCCCGGCAGCGCTGGACGCGGCGCTTGGTTTCGCAAAGAGCGCGGCATCCTCGCTGGCGGCGCAGGATCTGCTCGATGGCCAGAGCGCCGAGGCGGTGTGTGCACGGCTGCGCCCGGCAGCGTCATTGGCCGAGGCGGTCGGCGACGCCGATTACATCCAGGAAAGCGCGCCTGAGCGGCTGCCGGTCAAGCAGGCTTTGTACCGGGAGATGGCGCCTCTGGCAAAACCCGGCGCGATCCTCGCCAGCTCCACCTCCGGCCTGCCCGCCTCGTCCTTCACCGCAGCACTTCCCGGCCAGGCGCGCTGCCTGGTCGCCCACCCCATCAACCCGCCGCATCTGGTGCCGCTGGTGGAACTCATCCCCGCCCCCTGGACCGCGCCGGAGGTGGTGGCGCGCACCGAGGCGCTGATGCAGCGCGTTGGCCAGGTGCCGATCCGGCTGAACCGCGAGATTGCCGGCTTCGTCGTCAACCGCCTGCAAAGCGCGGTGCTGGCCGAGGCCTTCAGGCTGGTGGAAGATGGGATCTGCGACGCCAAAGCGGTCGATTTCGGCAATGTCCGACGGGCTGGGCCTGCGCTGGTTCTTCATGGGCCCGTTCGAGACCATCGATCTTAATGCGCAAGGCGGTCTCGCCGATTATTGCGCCAAGCTTGGCCCGATGTATTACGATCTCGCGAAGGAACAAGCCGATCCGCGCGCCTGGGGCGACACCCTGGTCGCCACGATCGAGGCGCAACGGCGGAAAATTCTGCCCGCGGGCCAGCTTGACGCGCGCAAGGCCTGGCGCGACCGTTGCCTCGCCGCCCTGGTCAAAGCCAAACGAACGCTTCTCGACCGCGAGGGGCGCTGAGCCGCTCCGATCAGTTGCTCAAGCGTCGGCATTTCGCGCAGTCGATCGCGACGGCAATAGGGGGGGGATTTCAGACGCCCCCCCTCTCTCGGGACGTAGCCACTGCCAATCATCCTTGCGGAAACTGCTGAAGACGTAAAATTGTCCACCTCGCATAATAACGTTTGACGGCTGCGCCAGCTTCCCATCTCGCTGTCGCGACTTGCCGGAGGAGGATGAGCTTCGGAAAGTCACCACGCTGAGGCCATCAAAACATCTCAGCAACCATCGAATAAGAATATCGCAGAGTGAAGGCAAGACTTTTCCTCAGCCTTGCTTGCAAAAGATGTCGCCGGGCCAAAGTCACCATCACCGGCAGTGAACATCTCCACCGCATCCACAAAAACCAATTCAAACTCGGCATATTTTAAAGGCAAGCCAAAACCGCACCTTCCATCTGCGACGCGGCGCTCACCGCATGGTCAATCCGGAGGGCATCAGCCCGATTGATCTCAAAACGGAAATCGCACTGGCGCCTTGCAGCAACCATCATCTTCTATCTCAATCAGCGCGCCCTGAGTTTGGCAACGCAAACTTCTCTCCAAGAACGAAATTTTCTTACAACTAGCGCATCTTGGCCCGCTTGAAGAGTCACGCGGAATCCCATCCACCGCTTGAGAATGCAGCCATGAAAACCTCAGAAGAAGTTGTAATGTATATTACAAGAATACAATTTTCTTACAAAGAAAATATTTATTCTTAAATTAAAAATCATTCGCAACACAGCACGACCGCAACATAAATATCAAAATTTTGTAAAACTTAATTCCCCTTAACTCGAGTAGTAGCCGCTTCGCTTTGTTTAGGTTTGTAAAGGACTGTTGATGTTAGTAACGAATACTACTCGGCTGAGGTCTGTCTTGCGCAGCTTCTGTGCTGCCCGCGCCTTGCATATCGGCCTCGCCACGGGCATCGGCCTGGCCGCCCTCACCAGCGCCGTGCAAGCGCAGTCATCGACCTCCAGCGCAACCTCCAGCTCGGTCGATCTTGATCTCGGCTCGGTGCTCTCCAGCGGCTATACTGGCGGCGCTGCCGATTATTCGTCCGATCCGACCTCCGCCCCCTATCTCGCCCCGTCGGTCGCGCCGCTGACCTCGACACAGCCCACCTCGGTGGTGAGCCGGCAGTCCATCCAGAATAATTTCAGCCCCACCTCCAGCTACGACGACATCGCGAAGATCACCCCGTCCGTGGTCGGCACCGACCCGAACGGCCCGGGCTTCACGGAAAACCGCCAGCTCTCCATTCGCGGCTTCCAGAACGGCCAGTACAACGTCACCTTCGACGGCATTCCCTGGGCGGACTCCAACACCTTCACCCAGCACAGCACCTCGTATCTGATGGCCAATGACATCGGCCAGGAAATCGTCGATCGCGGCCCCGGCGGCGCGGATACGGTCGGCTACGCCACATTCGGCGGCACGATCTCGATCCGCTCGAAAGATCCTCTGCCCGTCATGACCTTTACCCCCTACGGCACGGTCGGCAGCTACGGCACGTATCTCAGCGGGCTGGAAGCCGATACCGGTACCATCGCCTCGGATAACGGCGCCTCTGGCTTCGTCGATGTCGAAAACCTGAAAACCGACGGCTATCTCACCAACTCCTCCCAGCAGCGCAACAATTTCTTCGGCAAGTTCGTGCAGCCGATCGGCAACAACACCGTGCTGACGCTCACCGCGCTGTACAACCGCATCTACCAGGACGTGCCGATGGGCGCGACCAAGGCGCAGATCGAAAAATACGGTCCGAATTTCGGTCTCTCCAACAATCCGGCATCCCAGGATTACTGGGGCTACAACAACGACCACATCACCACGGATTCAGAATCCGCTGACCTGACCTCGCATCTTGGCGACGGCCTGACCTATGACGGAAAGCTCTACAGCTACGCCTATTACCATGTCGGCCATAACGGCACCGATCTCGGCGGCACCACCCCGAACGGCACCTATTACAACCCGGACGACGTGCCCGGCCAGTCGATGACGATGAAATATCGCGGCGTCGGCACGATGCAGCGCTTCGTTCAGGATATCCCCTTCGGCGACATCAAATTCGGCTTCTGGTACGAGCACCAGAGCAACCGCCGCTCGCAGCTCGAGGTCGACTGGAGCAATGGCGGCCAGCCGAATCCGCCCTGGACCGTGTCGCCCACCAAGGCGATCGACCGTCTGATGACCGACAGCATGGACACGTTCGAACCCTATATGGAGTTCGAAATGAAGCCGATCGCCGGCCTGACCCTGACGCCCGGCGTGAAATACGCGCTCTTCAAGCGCGACCTGAACGCGGCGGTGAACCAGGGCACCGGACAGCCGCTCGGCTACGAGCATGACTACGGCGCGGCCCTGCCCTCGTTCGAAGCGCGCTATGCCTTCAACCCGAACACCTCGGCCTATGCGCAGGTGGCCGAAGGCTATCTCGCGCCCGAACTGAACTATCTGTATACGATCAACCCGAACGCCAGCAATCTGGCCCCGGAAAAGACCTGGAACTACCAGAGCGGCGTCGCCTATCAGAGCCAGCGCCTGGCCCTCGGCGCCGACGTCTATCTCGTGCACTTTATCAACTACATCAACAGCCGCACGGTCGGCGCCAATACGATCTACTACAATCAGGGCGGCGTCATCTATAAGGGCATCGAAGGCGAGGCCACCTACAACCTTGGCCAAGGCTTCAGCATTTTCGGCAATGGCAGCTTGAACGATGCGAACACCACGGCGCAGCACACACCGGTTGCCGAAACCCCGCAATTCACCGCGAATTCCGGGCTGATCTACTCCCGCGGCAATGTCTACGGCTCGATCATCGACCAGTGGTCCGGCGGCCATTACGACAATAACGGCCATGTCGCCGGCAACGTGCCCGGCCAGTGGTACGATCCGTATAACGTCGTTAACCTCAACATCGGCTACACGATCAACAACGCCGCGCCACATCTGCCGCGGGTGAAGGTGCAACTCAACGTCGACAATCTGACCAACGCCACGCAGATTTTCGACAGCACCGGCTCCACCGCCAACCACACGCCGCTCTACTGGACCATCCCAGGCCGCAGCGTGTTCTTCTCCCTCTCCGTGCCCATCACCGGCTGAGGCTGCTAGGACTTAAAAACAACACAAACGGGGCGCCCCTTACGGGGCGCCCTTGTTATGGTGCGCCCAGCATGGGCGCATTCTTGCGGGTGGAAGTCCCGCCGCAAGCTGGTCACAGCGAGCGAAGTGAAGCGCAACTGCGGCAGGGCGACCGACCGTGGGGAGGAAGCGTGGATCGAAACTGCGGGCTGATGAACAAGAACTGGATATGAGGCGTTGCCGACCAGGACGAGCGGGCCATAAGCCGCGAAGCTCTTGTGACCAAAGGTCGATGGCGTAAATCTGGCGGTCGCGCAGTGAAGGAGTGCGTTCTTACCTGGGGAGATCTCGCCTCATGCCTGAAAGGGCGACGGTGTTGAGCCGGAGCGAGAAGTCAGCCGAGGCCGTAGTAGTCAGCGGGCGACCGTTGGCGAAGGGCCGAACGAGAGAGAGTGAAGTTCACCCGAGGAAATGCGAGGCCATGCGTCAGATGCCGGAAGTGACCGGGAGGCAGGAGAGGGAAGCGGGTGAAGCCCGCCATGGCTCACGCCTTGACGAAGCCGAACATTCGCCTCGGCCCACGAACGACACGGGGCCAGGACTGCTTACGGCGGTCCTGGCGCGAGAGAACCTTCAGCGGGCGCTGAAGCAGGTGCGGTCCAACAAGGGCGCGGCAGGTGTGGACGGGCTGGACATTGACCAGACGGCCTCGATGCTGCGGACCGCGTGGCCCGCCATCCGCGACAGCTTGCTGAAGGGGACGTACCGGCCATCGCCGGTGCGCCGCGTGATAATCCCGAAGCCGGGGGGCGGCGAGCGCGAGCTTGGCATTCCCACGGTGCAGGACCGCCTGATCCAACAGGCGCTCCTGCAAGTCCTTCAGCCGATCCTTGATCCCAGCTTCAGCCAGCACAGCTACGGCTTCCGTCCGGGGCGAAGCGCGCACGATGCCGTCCTCGCGGCGCAGTCGTTCGTGCAGTCCGGGCGGCGAGTTGTAGTGGATGTGGACCTGGAGAAATTCTTCGACCGGGTTGACCACGACATCCTGATCGACCGTCTGCGCCGGAAAGTCCCTGACCCAGGCGTCATTCGCCTGGTTCGCGCCTATCTGAACGCCGACATCGCCGATAGGGATGTGACCATCAAGCGGAGCAGGGGCACGCCGCAGGGCGGACCGCTGTCACCGCTGCTGGCCAACCTACTGTTGGACGAAGTGGACAAGGAGCTTGAACGGCGGGGCCACGCCTTCTGCCGCTATGCCGATGACTGCAACGTCTATGTTCGGTCCAGGCGAGCTGGGGAGCGGGTGATGGCCCTGCTGCGGCGGCTCTACGGTCAGCTTCACCTGACGGTGAACGAGGCCAAGAGCGCCATCGCCTCCGTCTTTGGCCGCAAATTCCTCGGCTACGCCTTCTGGGCGGCGCCGGGTGGTGTGGTCAAACGGCGCGTCGCCAGTAAGGCGATCAAAACGTTCAAGGACCGTATCCGTGAATTGACGCCCCGTGTAACGGGACGCTCGATGCACATGGTAACGGAGCGGCTGCGTTCCTTCGTACTGGGATGGAGGGCCTACTTCAGGCTGGCGCAAACGCCCAGCGTCTGGCGACAGCTGGACGAATGGATGCGCCATCGCCTGCGGGCCATCCAACTCAAACAGTGGAAGCGCGGTAGGACGATCTTCCGGGAACTGACGGCCTTGGGGGCCAAACCCAATGTAGCCCAGCGGGTAGCAGGAAACGCCCGTAGCTGGTGGCGCAACAGCGGGATGCTCCTCAATGCCGTCCTCACAATCGCCTGGGCCGACCAGATCGGAATGCCCAGACTTGCCTAACCTCAATCTCTCGAACCGCCCGGTGCGGACCCGCATGCCGGGTGGTGTGGCAGGGGAGCGATCAGCAATGATCGCCCCCTATGCCGATTTTGATGACCCGCAAAGCGCATTTCATTTGATCAAGGAATTCCCCAGGCAACCTTGGGCATTCGACCGGACCTGAAGACAAATAAAATGGAAAATTCTTACGACCACATCATGACGCCCCCCCGCGTCGCGGCAAACGACAAAGCCATGCGCTACGATCGCCTTTCAATTGCCTTGCACTGGGCTACCGCCGTGCTCGTCTTCCTCGTGTTCGGCCTTGAGGAGGTCAGGACATTTTTTTTAAAGCCCGAGCGGCATCAGTTGGATAAGGTTCACATTTCATTCGGGTTGCTTCTTATGGCTATACTTGCGATCCGTATCATTTGGCGCTTGACGTCAGACCATAAAGTCAGAGGCTCAGGCGTCGGCGTTATGGCGATCGCCGCCAAAGCCGTGCACTATGTCCTTTACGTCCTGCTGGCGGTCCAGGCTGTTCTCGGCATTCTAACACGCTGGACCGACAACCATGCTTTGACCTTTTTTGGGCTGCTCATCCCCTCCCCCTTCGGCCCATTTTCAAAGGCCACCAGCAATCTTGTTTATGAAATCCACAATATCGTGGCCTGGATATTCATGGGGTTGGTTGCTGCGCACGCCGCGGCAGCGTTATTTCACCATTTTATTGTCCGCGACGACATTTTAACCCGCATGTTGCCGCTCCGGCAGCAGCCGCATGCCAAGCCCTAAACGAAGGGGAAGGCTTCTTTTTGTGAACAAAAAGAAGCAAAAAAACTTTTTTTAAACTGGGCCGTGCTGGTTGCGCTGCCACCGGCCCATAACAGCAAAAGTTTTTTGCGCCGCTTTTTTTCAAAAAAGCGGCCTCTTTCCCCTTTCGACTTAAGCCTGGCCTTCAGCCATGGTCATGGTGGTCCTCACCGGGATGCGCCAGATCGTGCAGCTTGAACACCTTCGCAAGATCGGCGATCTGCCCTGGCGACAGCACGCGCGGATTCATGTTGCGCAGCAGCAGGTAGAGTTTCGCGGTTTCCTCCAGTTCCTCGGTGGCGAACACCGCGGCCTCCAGCGACTCTCCCGCCACCACCGGGCCGTGATTGGCCAGCAGCACCGCGGCATGGCGCCCGGCCAGGCCGCGTATCGCATCGGCCACCGCCGGGTCGCCCGGGCGATAATAGGGCACCAAGGCGGCATTACCGACGCGCATCAGGTAATAGGGGGTTAGCGGCGGCAACACCGCCTGGGGGTCGATCTCCGGCAGCATCGACACCGCGACCGAATGCGTGGAATGCAGGTGCACGATGGCCCGCGCCGCGCCGCGCGATTCGTACAGCGCGCTGTGCAACGGAATTTCCTTAGTCGGCTTGTCGCCGCTGATCAGCTGGCCGTTCGCATCCAGCCGCGACAACCGCGCGGGGTCGAGGAAGCCGAGCGAGGCATTGGTCGGCGTCACCAGCCAGCCGCCATCCTCCAACCGCAGGCTGATATTGCCCGACGAGCCCGGCGTCAGCCCGCGCTCGAACAACGAACGCCCGTACCGGCAGATGCTTTCGCGTAGCTTGGCCTCTTCGTGCAGATCCGTCACGGACACCCCTTCCCGAATGACATGAAAGCGGATCGTCTATGAACGACCCTCACCTTGCGGACATGATAGGCCTGATATAATTTCTTTGACAATGAGTTCGATACGCTCGGTTTTCTGGAATACGCTCAAGGCGCGTGACATACGCTTCCGCGCCTGCAGTCCATGCCGGCCAACGACCATAATATAATCGCCATAACACGGAGAACGCCAAGTGCTTCAATTCGCCGCCAATCTTTCCTTCATGTTCAACGAATGGAGCTTCATTGACCGGTTCGCGGCAGCGGCCGATGTCGGCTTCACGGCGGTCGAATATCTGTTCCCGTACGATTACGCGCCGGATGCGATCGCCACGGCGCTGCAAAAAAACAAACTGACCCAGGCATTGTTTAATTTTCACCCCGGCGATTTTTCCGGCGGGGATCGCGGCCTCGCCGCCCTGCCGGCACGGGAGAAGGATTTTACCGCCTCGGTCGATCAGGCGCTCGCCTATGCCAAGGCAACCGGCGTGAAACGCCTGCATCTGATGGCCGGGCTGGCCGACGCCCAGGATCCCGTGCTGATGGCGCATTACCGCCGTGTGGTGCGCCACGCCGCCGAGGCGCTGGCGGCGCAGAATCTCGACCTGCTGCTGGAGCCGATCAATAACCGCGACATTCCCGGCTATTTCCTCAACAATGTCGACCTCGCCGCCGCGCTGATCAGGGAGGCCGCGCTGCCGAACCTGAAACTGCAATTCGACATCTATCACTGCCAGATCATCCATGGCGACGTGACGACGCGGCTGCGCAAATACTTGGACATTACCGGCCATGTGCAGATCGCCAGCGTGCCGTCGCGCAACGAGCCCGATGATGAGGAACTGAACTACCCGTTCCTGTTCGCGGAGCTGGAGCGGCTCGGCTATGCCGGCTTCATCGGCTGCGAATACCGTCCGCGCGGCAAAACCGTGGACGGCCTCGGCTGGTTCAAGCCCTATGCGGGGAAATCCGCATGAGCCTCGTTCTGGGCTCCGTCGCCGACGACTATACCGGCGCCTCCGATCTCGCCAACACGCTGGCTCAGGCCGGCTTGCGCACCGTACAGACCATCGGCGTGCCCGGCGCCGATCTGCAACTGCCGGATGTCGATGCCATCGTCGTCGCGCTGAAAAGCCGCTCCATCGCCGCGGGCGATGCCGTGGCGCTCTCGCGCCAGGCCGCCGCCTGGCTGCACGAACAGGGCGCGCAGCATATCCTGTTCAAGGTCTGCTCGACCTTCGATTCCACCGATCAGGGCAATATCGGCCCGGTCATGGACGCGCTCCGGCAGGATTTCAAATCCGGCCCGGTGGTGGTCACCCCGGCCTTCCCGGAGACCAGGCGCACCGTGTTCATGGGCCATCTGTTCGTCGGCGAGGTGCTTCTGAATGAGAGCCCGCTGAAGGACCACCCGCTGAACCCGATGCACGACGCCAACCTGGTGCGCGTGCTGGCGCGGCAGAGCCGGCACCCCGTGGGGCTCATCCCCTTCGCCACGGTCGAACATGGCGGCTACGCGATCCACGAGGCGCTGGAGGCTCTGGCCGCCGAAGGTAAAGGAGCGGCGATCGTCGATGCGGTGGCGGATGCGCATCTGCAGGCGGTCGGCGAGGCCGCGTTGCAGAACCCGGTCTCGGTCGGCGCCTCCGGCCTCGGCCTCGGCCTCGCCCGCGCATTGATCGCCGGCAAGCAGGTCACGCCGCATCCGCGGGAAACCGCCGAAGCGCTGGCCGTGGGTGGCAAGGCCGCCCTCCTCGCCGGCAGTTGCTCGCAGGCGACGCTGGAGCAGATCGCCGCGATCGAGGCCGAAATCCCGGTGCTGCGGCTGGATGTGCGGCGGATTCTCTCGGGTGACCCGGTGGCTGAGGAAGCGCTCGACTGGGCCGACGAAAAGCTGACTTCCGGCCCCATGCTGATCGCCAGCAGCGCTACGCCAGAGGAAGTCGCGGCACTGCAGAAGCTGCATGGCCGCGAGCAAGTCGGCAGCCGGATCGAGCATTGCCTGGCCGAAATCGGCGCCGGGCTGGTGGCGCGCGGCGTGCGTCGGCTGATCGTCGCCGGCGGCGAAACCTCCGGCGCCGTCGTCGACCGCCTCAAACTCCGCGCCTTCCTGGTCGGGCCGGAAATCGCCCCCGGCGTGCCGATCCTGCGCACCGCCGGCGAACAGACCGAGATGCTGCTGGCCCTGAAATCCGGCAATTTCGGCGGCCGGAATTTTTTCCAACGCGCCCTCACGATGATGCGTTAAGGCTTCTTTTTTGAAAAAAAGAAGCAAAAAACTCTTCTGCTCCTGGGCCGTACCGGTTTCGCCGCCACCGGCCCAAAGGAACCAAAAATTTTTGGCGCCGCTTTTTTTAAAAAGCGGCTGCTGACTTGTTTCGACCTAATCCTACCAAGCTCTAAGCACCCGTCCCCTTCCAACAGAGGTTCGTCCCCCATGCATGTTCTGATTATTGGCGCCGCCGGTATGATCGGCCGCAAACTGACCACGGCGATCGTGAAAAACGGCGGTCTCGATGGTAAAAAAGTCGACACGCTGACGCTGATCGACGTCATCGCCCCGGCCGCGCCGGAAGGCTTCCCCGGCAAGTTCAATGCCTATGCTGCCAACATCGCCGAGCCCGCCGCCACGCAGCGCGCCATCGCCGAACGGCCGGATGTGATTTTTCACCTCGCCGCCATCGTCTCCGGCGATGCGGAGGCCAATCTGGAAAAAGGCTACACGATCAACCTGGACGGCACGCGCCTGCTGTTCGACGCCGTGCGGCTGGAACATGAGCGCTCCGGCTATTACCCGCGCGTGGTCTTCACATCCTCGCTCGCCGTGTATGGCACGCCGCTGCCCGATGTCATCGAGGACGACTTCGCGTTAACGCCGCTCACCAGCTACGGCACGCAGAAGGCGATGGGCGAGCTGATGCTGGCCGATTATTCCCGCCGCGGCATCATGGACGGCATCGGCCTGCGCCTGCCCACCATCTGCGTGCGGCCGGGCAAGCCCAACCTCGCCGCCTCCGGTTTCTTCTCCGGCATCATCCGCGAGCCGCTCTCCGGCATGGAGGCGATCCTGCCGGTGCCGGACACCGTGCGTCACTGGTTCGCGAGCCCGCGCGCCGCGGTCGGCTTCCTGCTGCATGCGGCCAGCATCAACCTGGCCCCGCTCGGCGCGCGCCGCAGCATCATGCTGCCCGGCCTCTCCGTCACCGTCGCCGAGGAGATCGCCGCGCTTGAGCGCGTCGCCGGGTCGAAGGCCGTCAGCCTGATCCGCCGCCAGCCGGACCAAAAAATAGAGACGATCGTCAATGGCTGGGCAAAAGCCTTCGCGCCACGCCGCGCCGAGGCGCTGGGCTTCGTCGCCGACAAATCCTTCGACGAGATCATCCAGATCTATATCGAAGACGACATGCCGAAGGCCTGAGCGCTGAGTTTAGAAGAAGAAGGCTTCTTTTTGTGAACAAAAAGAAGCAAAAAACTTTTTCTGCTCCTGGGCCGTCGTGGTTTCAACGCCACCGGCCCAGAGTAACCAAAAGTTTTTTGCGCCGCTTTTTTCCAAAAAAACGGCTTCTTTCCTGCACGGAGCCGATCGAAAGGACGTTTCATGAAGTACCGCAAACTCGGCGACAGCGACCTGACCGTGTCCGAGATCGCCTTCGGCTCCTGGCTCACCACCCCGGGCGGCGTGCAGAAGGACACCGCCATCGCCTGCGTGCACCGCGCTCTGGAGCTGGGCGTCACGCTGATCGACACCGCCAATATCTATGGCCGCGGTGCCGCCGAGACGGTGCTGGGCGAAGCCCTCGCCGGCCGGCCGCGGGACAGCTACGTGCTGGCCACAAAACTCTATTTCCCGATGACCGAGGCCGATCACGGCCTCTCCCGCGCGCAGATTCTCAAGCAGATCGATGCCTCGCTCACCCGGCTCCGGGTCGACCATGTCGATCTCTACCAATGCCACCGCTACGACGCCGAGACACCGCTGGAAGAGACCATGGCGGCGCTGAGCGAGATCGTGCGCGCCGGCAAAGCCCGCTATATCGGCTTCTCGGAATGGCCGGCTGATAAAATCGCCGCGGCTCTGGCGCTGCCGAATGTGGTCAAGTTCGTCTCCAGCCAGCCACAATACTCGCTGCTGCACCGCGACCCCGAACAGGCGGTCATCCCGCTTTGCGCCCGTTCCGGCATTTCGCAGATCGTCTGGTCGCCGCTCGGCCAGGGCATCCTCACCGGCAAATATCTGGCGGGCGCGCCGCTCCCGCCAGACAGCCGCGCCGCCAATGACAGCATGAACACCGCCTTCCGCCAGCACTGGCTGCGGCCGGCCGTGCTGCAAGCAGTGCAGGCGCTGAAACCCCTGGCCGCCAAGGCGGATATGACCATTGCCCAGTTCGCCCTCGCCTGGGTGATGCGCGAGAAAAACGTCGCCGCCGCGATCATCGGCGCCTCCCGCCCGGACCAGGTGAACGAGAATGTCGCCGCCTCCGGCAAAAACGTACCGCCGGAACTGTTCGCTGAAGCCGAACGCCTCATCGCCCGGGCGTTAACCACGGCCTGACAAAACGGCAAGGGGCGCAGCCCCTTGCACGCCGCATCAAATCAGGCAGCACATATGCCCGATTTGCACTGGCAACAGCGTCTGCTCTGCCGCAAATGCAAGCCGCCGCCACCAGGACATGCCGCCTACCATGGATACCAGCCAGAACGCCGCCGCCACAACGCGGACGGCGCCCCCCCGCAGTGCAACCGTGCAAATTCTTGCCACGGTGTTCTTCAACCTGATCATCTATTTCCTGATCGGCCTGCCGCTGGCGGTGTTTCCCGCGATCGTCCACAACCAGCTCGGCTATAGCGCCGCTTTGGCCGGTTTCCTGGTCAGCCTGCAATATGCCGCCACGCTGGTGACGCGCTCGCCGGTCGGGCGCATTGCCGATAGTTTAGGGCCCAAATGGGCGGTCCTCGGCGGGCTGAGCTTTGGCGCGCTCAGCGGGCTTTGCGTTTTGGAAGCCGCGACCCGCGGCAGTGCGCCTGCCATCCTGCTCTGGCTGTGCCTGAGCCGGCTGTTCCTCGGCGCGGCAGAAAGCGGGGTCGGTACCGGCTGCATCACCTGGGGCATCGGCAGGGTCGGCGCCCAGCATACCGCCGAGGTCATGTCCTGGAACGGCGTCGCTTCTTATGGCGGCATCGCTGCGGGTGCGCCGCTCGGCGTGATGCTCGGCCATATCGACGGCCTCACCGCCACCGGCCTGGTCACCACCGGCCTGGCGCTGTCGGGCCTGACGCTCTGCGTGTTCCGCAAGCCGGTCCCGGTTGTGCGCGGCAAGCCGATCGCCCTTAGCACCGTGTTCAGCCGCATGCTGCCCTTCGGCGCGGCTCTGGCGCTGGGCTCGATGGGCTTCGGCACCATCATCGCCTTCATCACCTTGTATTTCTCCAGCCATCATTGGAGCGGCGCCGCCTACGCCCTCACAGCGTTCGGCGCTTGCTTCGCCGCGGTGCGGATCTTCCTCTCCGGCGCGATCCGAAAATTCGGCGGCTACCGCTGCAGCCTCATCTCTTTCGTCGTCGAATTCTTCGGCCTGGCCATCCTCTGGCTGGCGCCCAGCCCTTGGGTTGCGATTTGCGGCGCGATGCTGACCGGGTTCGGCCTATCGCTGATTTTCCCCGCTTTGGCGGTGGAGGCGCTGCTGACCGTGCCGGTGTCCAATCGCGGCGCCGCGATCGGCGCCTATACCGTGTTTCTGGACGTGTCCCTCGGCGCGACCGGGCCACTCGCCGGCATGGTGATCGGTCATCTCGGCTATCCATCGGTCTATCTGCTCGCCGCACTCGCCGTCGCCGGCGCCCAATTCCTGACCTGGCGCCTGTCTGTCCTGGCAAAAACCCGGCGCCTCCCGGCACCGCTCGCTTCCCCCGCAAAGACGGGCGGCGCGCTGCCTGCGCAGACGGCCCAGGCTGGCCACTAGAAAGCAGCCGCTTTTTGAAAAAAGCGTTTTTTTGCTCCTATGAGCCTGTGGCGCTGAAACCAACACGGCTCAGAGCCTGAAAATCTTTCGCCGGGACCTGGTGCAAGGCGCTGTTTCGGCTAGAATCTCCGGCTGAAAGTCCGGCGAAGGTCTACGATGGCATCGGGTAAATCTGGCTGTGTTGTTCGAGGCTTTGCCAGAGCAAGCGACACCGGAGCGAGTTGGCGGTGGGTTGCCTCGGCTGCGTTATGCCGAGCGCAGCCAAATCGAATGGCGGCCACTCAGTCTCGATGAACTGGTGCCGGACAGTCATTGCGTGCGTCTGGTGTGGCGTTTTGTCGAGGGTCTCGACCTGACGATGCTGTTTGAGACAATTAAGGCGGTAGATGGCCGGCCGGGCCATCCACCGGCGGATCCGCGCATCCTGCTTGCGCTGTGGCTGTATGCAACGGTGAAGGGGATCGGGAGTGCCCGTGAACTGGCACGGCTGTGCGAGGAACACGTCGCGTTCCGATGGCTGTGCGGCGGGGTCAGCATGAACGCTAACCCATCTTTGACATGTTTCTCACAAAAGTTGTTTTGTATCATATAGATGGGTTATTTTCCCGCCCTCGTATGGCACTACTTTTATTCATGGGCTGTGGGGCAGCAGATCAAACGATGGTGCGCTGGGTGCCGCCCGGATTGGGTGAGAGGTCGAGTGCGGCGTAGATTTCCTGTTGATGGGGTTCTGGGCGGCTAGCCTTGCGGACATGAACGGTCCGTCCGTCGCGGCATTGCAGGGTGGTGGTAATGCGCACCTGGTTCGACAGGGTGTCGCGGATGGTATCCCAGGAGTTGTTGATTCCCTGGGCCTTGAGCTGCAGGCGCATGGTGTGCACGATGCAGTAGGCGATCAGGCTGATGAACAGGTGGCCTTCCACCCGGCGCTCGATGCGATGGTAGACGGGGCGCATGCCGAGGTCGGTTTTCAGCGAGCGGAAGACCGCCTCCAGATTGGTCAGCATAGAATAGATCCGCCATAGCGTGGCGTCGTCCGGCTCGGTCAGCGTGGTGCGCAGGCAATAGATGCCGGGATTGGCCATGGAAGAGTTGGCCTTCGGCGCCTTTTTCCAGGTGATGGCGGTAACGGTCTTGCCTGCTTCGTCCAGCGTCAGCTCGATGGTGTAGTGCTGGGCGGCACGGGCGTACTTTTCCTTGGCGCGGCCGATACGTTCGCGGATCTTGCCCGGATCTTTGATGGCGCGGGGCTTCGTCAGGCCGGCGGCCAGTTTTGTCAGCTCTGCCTCGAAGAAGTCGGCCTTTTTGGTGTCGATCGCCCGGTCCTTTTCGGCGCGTGCCGGTGAATAGCAGTAGAGCAGTACTTCATTGCGGCCAGCCTCTTGAACCCGCTGAACCTGTACCGACTGGCCTCTGGCGGTCGGAACCTCGATCGCCTTCTCGGAATCGAAGGTCCGCGTCTGCTTGCGACTGACCACGACATAGCGATAGCCCTGCTCAGTCAGCCAGGTGAGATTGGCCTCGCTGGCGATGCCGGCATCCATCACCACCGTGGCGCCGCTCGGCGCGGCCAGTTCCGCCAGCATTTCTTGCAGTGTGCCGGCCTCGCCGGCATTGCCGGCGAAGACGCGGCTGCGTTTGGGAAAGCCGCTGACGTCGAGCACCAATCCCATGGTCACCAACGAACAATCGCTGCGTTTTTCCTTGGATCGGCCGCGTTTTGCCTTGCCGATGCCGGCGGCGCTTCCTTCGAAATAGGTGTTCGTCAGATCATAGAGCGTGATCGTCTCGCTCAAATCGAACAGGGATTTCGTGGCCCCGAAGATATGGGCCTCGAGAGCATCGCGATGTTTTAGAAGAGTGTCGGCACAGCGATACAACTGTTGCAGGTCCATCCCCTCATAGTCGTAATCGATCAACTCCCCCAGGGCCGTGCGGTGTTGCAACCAGTCATGAGTTGCCAGCTCGCTGGCCGGAACAGCCATGCGGCCGATGATGTTCCCCACTGCCGCGGCGATCTGCGGCTTGTTGACGCCGAGCGCCCGCAGTTTGTCGTCGATGCCGAGACGCCGCAACGTTGTCAGCGCCGCATGCTCCACGCCGACATGGCGGGGCCGGATGAGCTCCAATGTATCGAGATCAACGTCGTGAAACCGATCCGCCGCGGCCGGACGCCCATCCCCGGCCGCCGCTTGGTCCCCGGGTCGGGCGACGATCCTCGCCGCGTAGCGTTGGGCCAACTCTTCGATGGCCGGACTGGGGGTGACCAGCGATGCCTGAGCGCGCAACACATCCTCGATCCGCACCGCCAGGGTCGTCCAGTCGGCCTGCGGCAGATCGAAATGTGCCCCCAAATTCAAAAGCGTGTGCTGCCGTACGGCTCCGCCGATGCGGGCCGTCTCCACCAACCGAAAGGTAAAATATTCTTCTCCGGTCTTGCCGTTACGGGTCTTGGTGCGCCGAATGAACATGGGGCAACACTGCGCTCTGAAATCGGCAAAAATCAACCAAAATCGACGCAAAACTAAATATTATGGCACTACAGAAATCAGACGCAGAAGAAATGGCGAATTTCCGCCATTTCTTCTGCGGGAACAGGCCAAAATCCTCCAAAATGACCGGAATCATGTCAAAGATGGGCTAAGACGCTGGCGGATTTTCGGGTCGATCATGGGGCGGTGCTGGAGCGCCTGCTGGTGGACAGCTTCACCGCGCTGGTGCAGGCGGGTGTGGCGAGCCTGGAGCGTGTCGCCCAGGATGGGGTGCGGGTTCGCGCCTCGGCGGGGGCGGCATCGTTTCGCCGGCATTCGACCTTGCAGGATTGCCGGCGCGAAGCGGAGCAGGCGATCCAGGACTTGCGTGCGAAATTGGATACCGATCCAGGGTCTGCCAGCCGTCGGCAAGCCGCGGCTCGCCAACGCGCGGTCGAGGAGCGTGAGCAGCGGGTGCGCGCGGCGCTTGCGGTGACCGCGAAACTGCAGGCCCAGCAGCAGGAACAGGCGCGCCGGGATGCCGAGCGTGCCGCGAAGAAAGCGCAGGACGAGGGCAACGGTACGAAGGGCAAGACGAAAACGGCGGAGGGGGAGAAGGAGCCGCGTGAGCCGCGGGCGTCCACTACCGATGCACAGGCGCGGATCATGAAGATGGCCGATGGCGGCTTCCGGCCCGCCTACAACGTTCAGTTCGCCACAGACACCAAGAGCACCGCTATCGCTGGTGTATCTGTCGACAATATCGGCTCGGACAAGGGCAAGATGGCGCCGATGAATGACCTCCTGACCGAGCACTATGGCGAACGGCCGAGTCAGCATCTGGTAGACGGCGGGTTCGTCAAGTTCGACGACATCGAAGCGCTGGCGAAGAACGGTGTTGAGACCTTTGCGCCCGTGCCGAGGCCACGCGACGCCAGTCAGGATCGATATGCGCCGCACCCTGATGATTCCCCGGTGGTGGCGGAATGGCGCCGGCGTATGGGGAGCGACGCAGCCAAGGCGATCTACAAGCAGCGGGCGGCCAGCGCGGAATGCGCCAACGCGCAGGCCCGCAATCGAGGACTGACACAGTTTCTGGTGCGTGGATTGGAGAAAGTGAAGACCAGTGCCCTGTGGTACGCCTTGGCCCATAACATGGCCTGCTTCTGGCGCCTGATTCCCGCATAACCTTCAGTTTCGTTACGCAACAATACGAAGGAAAACCGCCGCTTCATTGTTGTGCCGCCACCCAGGGCCTCCGCTTCGACGTAGGCTGAGAGACATCGTGGCAGTCCTTCAGCCGCTCCCAAGTCCTGGCAAGTTGCACGCGATCATCATCAACCCGACGAGTTCGCGATTTATTTTCAGCCTCTCAGTTTAAAAAAGTTTTTTTTGCTTCTTTTTGTTCACAAAAAGAAGCCTTCTTTCCTTAGAAATCATTTGTCCTCAACCGATCGCGCCCTAACCTTGTGAGAGCGCACCGGGGCCTTTAGCTGGATGCAAACCCGGGAGCCCTTGCTTGACCGATCCCCTGCCGATCTCCGCCGAGACCCTCGCCGCCGCCGAAACGCTATTCGGTATTCGCTACACGGATACCGAACGCCAGCTGATGCTGGACAATCTCGCCACGCAGATCGAGCGGGCGCAGCAGCGCCGCGCCGTCTCCTTGCCAGCTGACCTTGGCCCGGCCACGCGCTTCGACCCCAGGCTGCCGGGGTTTCTGCCGCCCGCCGTCGGGACGTTCCGATTTGCGCCAGCCGATGTGCCGCTGCCGACGGATGACGAGGACATCGCCTTCGCCCCGGTCTCGGCTCTGAGCGGCTGGATCCAGAGCAAAAAACTGACCGCCACGCGGCTGACAAACATCTATCTCGACCGGATTGCCTGGCTTAACCCCAAGCTGTTCTGCTTCTCGGTCATCACCGCCGAGGCGGCGCTGCGCCGCGCGGCCGAGCTCGACGCTTTGGCGGCGGAGACCAAATTCCTGAGCCCACTGCACGGCATCCCCTACGGCATGAAGGACATCATCGACACGGCCGGGGTCGAGACGAGCTGGGGCGCCGAACCCTATCAGGGCCGCGTGCCGGAAGAGGATGCCTTCGTCACCGCCCTGCTGCACGAGGCCGGCGCGGTCATGCTGGGCAAGACCACGGTCGGCGCGCTGGCCTACGGCGACCTTTGGTTCGGCGGACGCACGCGCAATCCGTGGAACCTGCAGGAAGGTTCCAGCGGCTCGAGCGCTGGCGCCGCCGCTGCCGCCGCCGCCGGGCTGGTCGGCTTCTCCATCGGCACCGAGACGCTCGGCTCCATCGTCGCGCCCGCCACGCGCTGCGGCGCGACCGGCCTGCGTCCGACCCATGGGCGCGTCTCCCGCCGCGGCGCGATGCCGCTGTGCTGGTCGCTCGACAAGATCGGCCCGATCTGCCGCACGGTCGAGGACACCGCCATCGTGCTGCATGTGCTGAACCAGCCCGACCCGCAGGATGCGTTCCAGATTTCCGCCCCGTTCGGGTATGATTCCGCCGCCTCCGCCGCCGGTTTGCGGGTCGGCTACTATCCGGAGGATTTCAAACATGAGCCGGCACAGGCGCTGGACCTCCAGGCGCTTGAGACCGCACGTGCGCTGGGGCTGGAACTCGTGCCCCTGCAACGGCGCCCTTTGCCTTATAATGCGCTGATCGCCATCCTGCAGGCGGAGGCCGCTGCCTCGTTCGAGGAGCTGACCTTGAGCGACCGGGACGACACGCTGACCTGGCAGGCCGCCAATGCCTGGCCGAACGGCTTCCGCAAGGCGCGGTTTCTCTCAGCCGTCGATCACGTTCAGCTCGACCGGCTGCGCCGGCTGGTGATGACGGAGATGGATGCGGTGTTCCGCCCGGTGGATGTGGTGATCGGGCCGAGCCTGGCCGGGCCGATGCTGGTGATCACCAATTTCACCGGCCATCCCTGCCTGTGCCTGCCTTCCGGCTTCTTCACCACGGCGACACGGGACCCGCTCGGGCTCTCACGTGTTTTTCCAGCCGCCGCGCAGGCCGCAGAAGCGGAGCCGAGCGAGGTGCCGCATTCGATCTGCCTCTGGGGGCCATTGTTCAACGAAGGGCCGATGCTCGCCCTCGGCCGGGCGCTGGAACAAAAATTCGCCGCGCGGCGCCGCCCGCCGGTGGCGCAGCTCGGGGGCTAAGCCGCGACCGCTGGAACAGTAAAGCAGCCGCTTTTTGCAAAAAGCGGCGCAAAAACTTTTTGCTCCTCTGGGACTGTGGCGTTGAAACCAGCACGGCCCGGTTGAAAAAAGTTTTTTGCTTCTTTTTTCAAAAAAGAAGCGCTTCCCTTCGCTTCGACAAGGCTTGCCCTAAACCAATCACGCTCTAGAACAATCACTTCCAAGCAAAGCTTTGCGCTCCTTTTGGCCGTGCTTGTTTCAACGCGACAGCCCCAAACGAGCAAAAGTTTTTTGCGCCGCTTTTTTTTCAAAAAAGCGGCTGCTTTTCTGTTTCGGCCGGTAACTCCTGCCTCCTCCGGGCCTGCATGGCATCGGGCCATGGGGTGCTCGACTGGCTGCGGTCAGGTTGATAAGCCCCCTCTGCGCAAGGAGGCTTCGAGGCGAGACATGACGGTTGCGATCGAGATGGGACACACAACGTCAGGTACTGCGGCGACGCTCGACCTTGAGGAGCTGCTGGCCACCCGCCTGCTGGTTCAGGGCAATTCAGGCTCCGGAAAGTCCCATTTGCTGCGCCGGCTGCTGGAACAGAGCGCCCCCTGGGTGCAGCAAGCGATCATCGACCCGGAAGGCGATTTCGTGACGCTGGCCGAGCGTTTCGGCCATCTGGTGATCGACGCCGAGGCCCATACCGAGCATGGCCTGCAGCTGGCGGGCGAGCGGGCGCGTATCCATCGCGTCTCCACCGTGCTCAATCTTGAGGGGCTCGACGCCGAGAACCAACTGCGCCGCGCCGCCGCCTTCCTCGGCGGGCTGTTCGATGTCGACCGCGACCATTGGTACCCGATGCTGGTGGTGGTGGACGAGGCGCAGCTTTTTGCCCCGGCTATCGCCGGGGAAGTGTCGGACGAGGCACGAAAACTCTCCCTCGGCGCCATGACGAACCTGATGTGCCGGGGCCGCAAGCGCGGGCTGGCGGGGGTAATCGCGACCCAGCGCCTGGCGAAGCTCGCCAAGAACGTCGCGGCCGAGGCGTCCAATTTCCTCATGGGCCGCACCTTCCTGGATATCGACATGGCGCGCGCCGCCGACCTTCTGGGCATGGAGCGGCGGCAGGCCGAAGCGTTCCGGGACCTGGCGCGCGGGCATTTCATGGCGCTGGGCCCAGCCCTCTCCCGCCACCCTATGGGCTTGCGCATCGGCGCGACGGAGACCCAGCCGCGTAATGCGACGCCGCGCCTCACGCCGCTGCCGGGGGCGACGCTGGAGGATGCGCGCGCCGTGATCCTGGCAGCCCCGCCGCCCGAGGCCGCCAGGCCCGCCCGCCGCCCGCCGCCGCCCCCGGCACCCGACCTGCTCAGCCAGCTCATGGCCGCGAAGCCCGCAGCGATAGAGAGCCGCGCGGAAGCGGTGGAGGCGCCACCGAGCCCGGAGCAACTGGCGGAACGGCGCGAGCGGCTGGAGCGCATCTTAAGCGCCATCCTGGCGGATCCCGAGGCGGGGTTCCGCGCCATCGGCGTGCTCTACCAGGATTTTCTGGTCCGCTGCCGGATCGAGGGGCTGGGCGCCGGGGCGCCAGACCTTAGCACCTTCCGCCGCATGCTGACCCGCGCGCGCGCCGGCGTCAGCGCCGAGATGGCGGAGGATGATGTCTGGCAAGATGTGGCCGCCCGCGCCGGCATCCTGCCAGAGGATATGCAGGGCATTTTCATGATGATCGCCCGCGCGGCGCAAGAGGGGCTGCCCTGCCCGGGCGATGCGGCAATTGCCCGGGCCTATGGCACCCGGTCACTGGGCCGTGCGCGTCGCGTGCTAACCTATATGGAAGAGCAGGGGCTGATCGTCTGCCAGTTGGACGGCGCCGGGCGGCGCATTGTGACACTGGTGGAACTTGCCTGGGCAACGGCACCGGGCGCTCCCGACGCCGAGGATGCGTCGGCGGGGTAAAGCCCACGGCGTTAGAACCGGCCCCGCCTGGTGCCGGTTCGGTTTAAGTGGAAACAGGAAAGCAGCCGCTTTTTTGAAAAAAAGCGGCGCAAAAAACTTTTGCTTCCTCTGAGACTGTGGCGTGGAAACCTGCACGGCCCAGTTTCCAGAAGTTTTTTTGCTTCTTTTTGTTCACAAAAAGAAGCCTTCCATGTCTCTTGAATGCGAGTTGTCCCGGAGCGTTCACCTTTCAGACGAACGCTCCGGGTTTTATTTTATCGAGTTATTTCCCGTTAAAACTCGTCCCAATTCTCCGCAGCGCTGGTCGTCAGCAGCGGCCGGGCCGCGGCGCGGCGATGGCCTTGCGCGCGCCGCTCCCCTTTGCGGCCAGCGGCAGCGCCTTGCGGGGCGCCGCATCCGTCGCCGGTTGCATTGCTGCCAGGCCGAGCCTGAACTGGCCGACCAGGCGGGCGAGCTCCTGCGCCTCGTCGGAGAGGCTGTGGCTGGCCGCGGTCGACTGCTCGACCATCGCCGCGTTCTGCTGCGTCACCTGGTCCATCTGGTTCACCGCCGTGTTCACCTCGTGCAGCCCGGTCGCCTGCTCCTGCGCGGAGGCGGCGATGTCGGTGACGAGGTTGCTCAACTGCGCCACCTGTTCGACGATGCGGGCCAGCGCCTTGCCGGTCTCGCCCACCAATTTTACGCCGGTCTCCACCTGTTGGCCCGAGGCCGAGATCAGCGCCTTGATCTCCTTCGCCGCATCGGCGGAACGCTGCGCCAGTGCGCGCACCTCGGTCGCCACCACCGCAAAGCCCCGTCCGGCATCGCCAGCCCGCGCCGCCTCGACCCCGGCGTTCAGCGCCAGCAGATTGGTCTGGAAGGCGATTTCGTCGATCACGCCGATGATGTTGCCGATCTGCTTGGACGAGGTCTCGATCCCGTCCATCGCCTGCACCGTGTCGCGCACGACATTGCCCGAGCGCTCGGCATCGGTCTTCGCGGTCGAGACGGTGTTGCGCGCCTCGTTGGCGTTTTCCGCGGTGCGGCGCACCGTCGCGGTGATCTCATCCAGCGCCGCCGCCGTCTCTTCCAGGCTGGCCGCCTGCTGCTCGGTGCGCCGCGACAGGTCGTCGGAGGCCTGGGTGATCTCCTCAGCGCCCGAGCGCACGCCCTGGGCATTGCTGGCGATCGCCTGCATCGTCTCCTGCAGCTTGGCCATCGCGCCGTTGAAATCCTCGCGCAGTTTTTCGTATTCGCCGCCAAACGCCATGGTCAGGCGGAACATGAGGTCACCGTCGGACAGTTTCTCAAGCCCGGTCGCGATCGAGTCGACCACGAAGGCTTGCTGCTCCGCGGCTGCCGCACGTTCGGCGTCGCGCTGCTGGCGTTCCTGCTCCGCCCGGGCACGCTGCGCCTCGGCCTCTTCCTCCAGCCGCTGCTTCTCGATGCCAGCTTGCCTGAACACCTGCACCGCGCGCGCCATACCGCCGACCTCGTCCTTGCGGTCGATGCCGACAACCTTGGTATTCAGATCGCCGCCGGACAGCCGGTCCATGGTCCCCTGCAAAGCCTTCACCGGCATGGTGATCCAGGCCCGGATGCCGAAGAACGCGCCAACCATCACCAGCGCGATACCGCCGAGGATGAGAATGAACGTCATGCTGATCGTGTCGCTCGTGGTTGCTTTCAGCGAATCGAAATCACTGGCCTCTTCGCTGCGGATCGTATTGACGATCGGCTGGATGCTGTTGGTCAGCGCGGTGAATTGCGGCACGCACTGGCTAAGAAACAAGTCCTGCGCCGTTGGCGCGTTGCTGCCGTTACCGCCGGCCGAGGCGGTGAGCAAAGCCGGGTTGGTGCAGCTCCCCGCCGAGAACTGCAGCACTTTCGCGGTGACGGCCTGGATGGCCTCGGCTTCCTCCGGGGCGTCCTTGGCGGCATCTCCCATGAATTCGGCAAAGCGCGCGCGCTCGGTCTGGAGCGCGGCAAGATCCTTCTCGCTGTTCGGATTGTTGTTCCGCATCAGGCCGCTTGCAGTTTCATGGATGAACTGAATATCCACATTGCTGCGGATCAGCTGCAGCAGCGCGTCGGTCTGGCCGTTGCGCAACGCGACATAGCCGGTGTTCAAGCTCCGCATCTGACCGGTGGCGTAGACGGCGACGGCGATGGAAAACAGCCCGAATACCGCCAAAATTGCACCAAATTTTCCGATGATCGGAATGTTCTTCATAGCCATTTTATCCTTATGGAAGACCGTGCGAGTGACGCTCCTGCGTCCTCGGTTTGATCTCCTGCCGGCGCAAATCTTGTCGTGCCCCGGCAGGGATCGGTTTATGAATGGATGAAATTGAACGCCTTGCTGTATTCATAGAAGGGCAGAGCCCCGAGCGCCGCGCGCTCAGCCCCGCCCGGATTGCTGGCCACCTGGCTGTCCCGGTCGAGCCGCATTGTGGCGCGGGCGGCAGCGTCGAAACGCGGCCAGCTGGGCAGCGTGGCGTTGTTGGGGTTGCCGGTATGCGCGAAGGCCGCCCAGGTCGACATCATCTGTCGCGTCAGCGGGGCGATATCGGCGCCGCTGCCGATCAGGCCGCTGGCGCTGGCCACGGTGCCGAACACGAACGGCACCTCCGAGGTGTGCGGCGAGTGCAGCATGCCGCCCATCACCGGCGTGCGCCAGTCGAACACATAGGTATAGACCGGTGCGCTGGCGCGGGCGGCCTGACGCAGCGCGATCTCGGTGGTGTTACGGCGGAACACGTAATCGGTGGTGATCTGCGCCAGCAGCTCGTAGGGCGAGGCGCCGGGGAGCGAGGCCTGGTACGCGGCCATCAGCCGGCCCGAGGTCGCGGCATCGACCTGCAGGAAGCGGCTGAGGCGGCGCTGTACCTCGGGGGTTGCGATCGTGAAATTGCTCGGCTGCGATGCCAACATCAGCGTGGTTTCCGTCGCCGCATTGCCGATCAGCAACGGCACGTCCAGGATGTACGCGCCGGCATCTGGGTCGAACGGGTTGCGGGTGAACGAGCGCTGGTCGAGCACCGGCCGGAACTGGTCGTGCACGCCTTTCATCGCCGCGAGCAGATGCGCGGCGGGCACTTTCTGCAGCGCCGCGCCATCGGCCTTGGCGAGGTCGAGCTGTGCCGCGAGCTGTGCCGCCATACGCGCCGCCTCGTCCGGCCCGGTGAGGCGCAGGCCGCCGGAGACGCTCTGCGCGATGGCCTTGTGGAACAGGCCTTTCGCGGCGGGCATTTCCATCAGGGCGGTGACTTTCGAGGCGCCGCCCGACTGGCCGAAAATCGTCACGTTGTTTGGGTCGCCGCCGAACGCCTTTGCATTGTCGTGCACCCAGCGCAAGGCGGCGACCATGTCCAGCACACCGGCATTGCCGGCATCGGCGAAGCGCTCGTCGCTGCCGCTCAGATCCAGGTAGCCGAACACGTCCAGACGGTGGTTCACGGTCACCACCACCACCTCGCCATGGGCGGCGAGCGCGCTGCCATCGAAACCCGGCGCGCTGCCGGCGCAGGTGGACCAGCCGCCGCCATGCAGCCATACCATCACCGGGCGCAGCGTGCTCTCCCCCGGTTGCGGGGTGAACACGTTGAGCGACAGGCAATTTTCGCTCATCGGCTCGAGCGACACATACCAGCCGGACAGCGCCGTCGGTTTTTCAGCGTTCTGCGGCGCCGAATTGCCGAACCTGTCGGCGGCGCGGATGCCGCTCCAGGGCGTCACCGGGGCGGGCGGGAGGAAGCGGTTGGCGCCGCCGGTCGAGGCCGCGTAGGGAATGCCCTTGAAGCTGATGCTAGCACCGTTACGCACGCCGCGCACCTTGCCGCAGGTTGTCTCGACCACTGACGCGTCGTTAGCCGCGTGCGCAGACGGTGTACCGAGCGCCGGCAACAGGCCGGCCCCGGCCAGCGCCGCGGCGCCCTGGAGCAGACGGCGGCGCCCGGGGCGCACGTCATCGGCGCTGGAAAAGACAGGCAGGGATGGTTTTTTCATCGTAAAATCCCTTTATATCAACGGATTAACGGCGTAGCAGCGCCCCTCATGCGCAGCCGGCCTGGGCAAACCACGCCGCCGGTGCCACGGGAGATCGCAGCTCCCGGGGCAACTGACCTGCCTGGAACAACAACCTTGCGGGGAATTTGTTTCTCATAACTTCCACTAGAGCGAATACCTACCGAGCTTTAATCTTTAGGTAAATATAAACGCTGAGTGACACGTTAATGACATGGGGTGAGGGCGCTGATCGTCGCCGCCAAGGCCGCCTGGCGCCCTGCATCACCGATGCGGCGTCGCGGCAATTTGCGGAGGGGGGCCGCATTATGGCCGTATCGCCGCCAGAACGGGAGGGGCGATCCTGGAGCAATCTGGGCGGACACGGGAGGTTTGGCGGAGCGCGAGCTGTCGTGCTCCTCGAAGCGCCAAACGGCGCGTTAGGCTGCAGCAGGTTTGGAAAATTCTTCCAGCCATGAAGGTTAGGGCTTCTTTTTGTGAACAAAAAGAAGCAAAAAAACTTTGCTATACCCCGACTCTGTGAGAATCCGCCGCCTACTTGCCCTCGGCGGTGGGATCGATTCTTATTGGCGGCATGAAGCGGCAAGTGTTCCTGGATGCTGAATCACGGCGCGACCTGATCGAGTTGGCTCAGGACGGCTCGGCAGCGCATCGCCTGGCTCGGCGTGCCAACGCGCTGGTTTTACTTGATAAAGGCATGAGCTACGCGGCGGTCGCCAAGGTTCTGCTTCTGGACGACGATACGATCCGCACATGGCGTCTTCTGTATGAGGAGGACGGGATCGAGGGACTGGCGAGTTTTGGTTATGAGGGCAGTGCCTGTCGCCTGAATGATGAACAGCAGGCCCAGCTGATCGACTGGATCACCGAGACCCTGCCGCGCTCGACGCGCGCGATTGGCGCCTGGATCGCGGCGGCGTTTGGCATTGAGTACCAGAGCCGCTCCGGCCTGATCGCGTTGTTGCACCGGCTGGGCATGGAGCATCGCAAGCCGAAGGCGATATCGCGCAAGCTCGATCCGCAGAGGCAGGCGGCGTTTATCAAGGCATATGAAAATCTGCTGAACCAACTCGAGGCCGATGAAACGGTGATCTTTGCTGACGCTGTGCATCCGACCCATACGGTGCGGCCGGTTGGCTGCTGGGCACCGAAAGAAGTGCCGGTCGCGGTGGAACAGAGCAGCGGACGGGACCGCCTGAACGTCCACGGTGCCATCAACCTTGAGACTGGCCAGACCATCATGAAAGATGTGCTGACGGTGGATGCCGCGAGCACCATCTTGCTGCTGATGGAAATCGAAGCAATGTATCCCCGAATGCGATTGATCCACGTCTTTCTGGACAATGCGAGATACCACCACGCAAATTTGGTCCAAGCCTGGCTGGCGCAGCCTGACTGCCGGATTAAGCTCCATTTCGTCCCAGCTTATTGCCCGCATCTCAATCCGATTGAACGATTATGGGGACTGATGCACAGACACATTACCCACAACAAATGCTACGCAAGCTTTAGGGATTTCAGCACCGCTATGCTGAATTTCTTACGCCGCGACGTGCCGGAGAACTGGAGTATTTGGTGCGATGAGGTCACGGACAATTTCCGCATCATAAACCCAATAAAGTTCCGGATTCTCAGGTGAGCACGGTATAAATTGAGCCGTGCTGGTTTCAACGCCAAAGTCCCAGAGGAAGCAAAAGTTTTTTGCGCCGCTTTTTTTCAAAAAAGCGGCTGCTTTCCGGTTGCGACATAAGCTGGCAGATAGCAGCTGGCCCTGGCCAAGCGGCCGGCGGCGCCCATATGCAGCGTTACTTCCAACGGGGGCCAGCAAACGGCGCCCCGACTTAGCAAAGGCTCACCATGCGTCTCATGCCTAAAAACTTCGCTCCCCGCGCTGCGGCAGCGCTCGCGATCACCCTGCTCGGCACGGCGCCTTGCCTTGCGCAAGCGACACAAGCCCCCCCTGCCCCGGCCTTCACGGTCCCGGCGGCGTTTGCGCCGGGTGCCGCGGCAATCGCCAAGCTGGCGCATGGCAGCGCCAAAATCCTCGCGGCCTTCCAGGTCGCGCCTGGCATCGATGGCTACGGCATTGAGGCCGGCCCCGGCCAGGCCGGGATCCTCTACACCACGGCAGACGGGCGCTATATCTTCATGGGCGATTTGTTCGGGCCCAACGGCGCGAATCTCTCCGACAGCTACGCGCAAAAATACCTGCCGGCGGCCGCGACGCAGGCACCGCCAAGCCCGCCGCCCGCGCAAATCTGGCAGCAGTTGAGCGGTGTGCCCCAGTTCCAGGTGGGCAACCCGAAGGCGGCCAAGCACCTGGTGATGTTCCTCGACCCGAATTGCATCTATTGCCACCTGACCTACGTGGCGCTGGAACCCTATCTGCAGAATGGCAGCCTGCGGCTTTCGGTCGTGCCGGTAGGTGTGATCAAGGAAACCTCCCCGGGCCGCGCCGAAGCGATGCTCGCCGCCGCCGATCCGGCGAAGGCACTGAGCCTGGATGAGGCGCGGTTCGACACCCAGAACGAGGAAGGCGGTTTGCCAGAGGCCAAAAATCCGCCGGCGAAAATCGTCGCGGAGATCAACGCAAATAACGCGTTCATGGCCAAGAACAACGTCAGCGGAACGCCCTATCTGCTGTTCCACGACGCCAGCGGTGCGGTGCAGGCCGTAACCGGGATGCCGCAGGACATGACGGCGTTTGTGGCCGGGGTGCATTAGAAAAGCAGCCGCTTTTTAAAAAAAGCGGCGCAAAAACTTTTGCTTAACTGGGCCGGTGCCGGTGAAACCAGCACGGCCCAGGAGCAGAAGAGTTTTTTTGCTTCTTTTTGTTCACAAAAAGAAGCCCTTTGTTATTGCGCGCCGCTTAAGCGGCGCGGCGCGTGATCCTGACGGGGACCGATTTGTACGAGGGCGTGCCGCTCTGCATGTCGTGATATGACAGTGGCACCAGCGGGTTGGCCTCCGGATAATAGGCCGCGACCGAGCCGCGGGCGATGTCGTAGGCGACCACCGTGAAGCCTTCGATCCGGTTCCGCTCGCCCGAAGGCAGCGCCGTCTCAACATCGACCACGTCGCCATGTTCGAGATTGTGTTCCGCAAGGTCTTCCTTGCTCATGAACACCACATCGCGCCGCCCGAACACGCCCCGGTAACGGTCGTTATTGCCATAGATCGTGGTGTTGTACTGATCGTGGCTGCGGATCGTCGTGAGCCGCAGCACGCCCTCGCCGACTCCCTCCGGGTCCTCGTTCAAGCCCTCATAGACGAGGAACTCGGCCTTGCCGGAGGGCGTGCTCCAGACCCGTTCGGTGGCCGGCAAAGACAGGCGGAAACCGCCGGGCACGCGCACACGCTTGTTATAGTCCTTGAAATCCGGGAACACGGCTTCGATCGCATCGCGGATCCGGTCGTAATCGGCGGCCAGATGCAGCCAGTCGACCTTCGTGTCCGGCAGAGTCGCCAGCGCCAGGTTGGCGACGATCATCGGCTCGGAACGCAGATTTTTGGAGACCGGCGGCAGCTTGCCTCGCGAGGCGTGCACCATCGACATGGAGTCCTCGACCGTGACCAATTGCGGCCCGGAGTCCTGGATATCCTCCTCCGTACGGCCGAGGCAGGGCAGGATGATCGATTCCTTGCCGATCAGCAGCGCGGAGCGGTTCAGCTTGGTAAGGACATGCACCGAAAGGTCGAGCGAACGCATCGCCCGGTAGCATGCCTCCGGATCCGGCATGGCGATGGCGAGGTTTCCGCCCAGACAGATGAGCACCTTGGAGAGACCGTTATTGATCGCCTGGAACGAGGCCACGGCGTCGTGACCATGATGCTGCGGCGGCTTGAAGCCGAAGACGCGCTCGATTCCGTCCAGCATCTCCTGGCTCGGCCGCTCCGAAATGCCGACGGTGCGGTCGCCCTGCACGTTTGAATGGCCACGCAGCGGGCAGATGCCAGCCCCCGGCTTGCCCATATTGCCGCGCAACAGCAACAGGTTGGCGAGCTGCTGGACGGTCTGCGTGCCCTTGGTGTGCTGCGTGACACCCATGCCATAGGTGATGATGGTCGCGTTGGACTTGGCATAGGCAGCACCCACCGCCTCCAGCTCGGCGCGGGCCAGCCCGCTGGCGGCCTCGATGTCGGCCCATGCGGTCGCGCGCAGGTCCGCCACCAGGGCCTCGATGCCGTTGGTATGGGTGCGGATGAAGTCGTGGTCCAGAACCGTGCCGCCGGCGGTATCGTCCAGCGCCACCACCGCCTTCATGATCCCCTTCAGCGCCGCGGCGTCGCCGCCGACCTTCAGCTGGTAATAGGAGGAAGCGATGTTGGTCGAGCCGAAGCGCGCCATTTCCAATGCGTCCTGCGGGTCGGTGAAGCGCTCCAGCGCGCGCTCGCGCAGCGGGTTCAGCACGATGATCGGGGCCTTGCGGCGGGCAACCTCGTGCAGCGTGCCCATCATGCGCGGATGGTTGGTGCCCGGGTTATGGCCGATGGCGATGATCAGCTCGCAATGGTCGAAATCGTCAAGCGACACGGTACCCTTGCCGAGGCCGATCGATTTCGGCAGGCCTTGGCTGGTTGCCTCGTGGCACATGTTCGAGCAGTCGGGGAAATTGTTCGTGCCGTATTCGCGGACGAACAGCTGGTAGAGGAACGCCGCCTCATTGGAGGCGCGGCCGGAGGTGTAGAACTCCGCCATGTTCGGGTCCGGCAGGCTGCGGAGCACCTCGCCGATACGGGCAAAGGCCTGTTCCCAGCTGATCGGCCGGTAGGTGTCGCTGGCAGGGTCATAGGCCAGCGGGTCGGTCAGGCGGCCCTCGTTCTCCAGCTCGTAATCCGTCCAGTTCAGCAGCGAGGTCACCGTATGCGCGGCGAAAAATTCCGGCGTCACGCGCTTCTTGGTTGCTTCCCAGGTCACCGCCTTGGCACCGTTCTCGCAGAACTGGAAGGTGGAGGTGTGTTCCTTGTCCGGCCAGGCGCAGCCCGGGCAGTCAAAGCCTTCGGGCTTATTGGTCTGGAACAGAAGCCTTGGCGCTTCGGTCACGTCCATCTGCTCACGCACCGCCTTCGCCGTGGCGCGCAACGCGCCCCAGCCGCCCGCAGCATGGTCATAACGCTTGATGCCAGGAACATTACGCTGGTTCGTCATCCAAACTTTCCTTTTACTCATATGCTATTTGACGTTCAGGCCAGCCGAACGGAAAGACACCGGGACATCCGCCGCCGGGAGGCCGGCGCAGAAACAGCCGGCAATTGCGACGCATGCTGCGTCCTCCAAAGCTCTGCAACGTGATCCATAGGGATGGCATCGCCTTCCTGAAATTAACCGTCATCTGCTTTGGCAATGGAGTGGCGTGCGTCGTTTTGACACACACCGTCCGTGTTTTCGCGTCTTTAGTTGAGGACGATGTCCACGAC
This sequence comes from uncultured Pseudomonadota bacterium, assembly GCA_963780465.1. Lineage (GTDB taxonomy): Bacteria > Pseudomonadota > Alphaproteobacteria > Acetobacterales > Acetobacteraceae > Acidocella. The sequence continues at coordinate 196,537 of CAWACI010000002.1, read as the reverse complement.
CACAGAGAAAAATGCATGGCTACCAGCCATTCGAAAGTCGAGAGGATCGACCTATCTAATGATCGAAAACACCCCTGCAGTCGACGGCTTTTCCGACGCTCTTCTCGCCGTATGCCGACAGAACGCGAACAAAACGGGCGGTTGATCAACAACCATAAGCAAAGAGCTTCACGTCATCTGAGATTTCATCCCACGGCAGCACTGGAGGAGCAGCGCAATCTATAGAATAATGCTATGAGGCGGTTCATTTCTGCTTGTGCAGCCGCGTCGCGGGAGCGGTAAGGCGGCGCAGAAAACGCATCGCCACTTTAAACAAACATACCGTTAGATAAATTACACTTCCGTCTCTACGCGGAAATTTACATGAGGCCAGAGACACTCATCACGGGCTTTCGCGGGCGCAAATTCATCCGCTTCATGGCGCTGGCTGGAACAACCAGGCTGTCGGTGAGACCTTCACCTTGGTTGTGGCTGGGCAAATCACGGCTGCGCGACATGCCAAACCATTTTAAAGCCATCGCCGCTGGTCTCGCCTGGTTTCGTGTCTTTCGACCAGGTATAAAGCGGTTTGCCCTTATACGCCCACTGCTTTGCACCATCGGTTCTTGTGACGATGCTCCAATTCCCCGCCGCCATAGCGCTTGCCGGCGCCAGAAATGGCGGCCAGTTTTTGGCGCATGCGGCATTGCAGGTCGCTTGCCCGGCGGGATCCTTGTCGTATGTGTACAAGGTCATGCCATGGGCATTGACGAAAGCGTTACCCTTGGCGGTGGTTATCATTTTGGCCGGCGGCGACATTTGTTCCATCTGATTGCTCATGGCTTGGGCCATGGCATTGCCTGTGAGACAGGTGACAAAAAGGACGGCCATGAGCGTGGTTTGTCTAAGCATTTACACTCTCCTGAGAATAAATGATTTTACTGGGCAATAACTCCCCTTTTTTTGTACCAGCATTCGCGCCATCGGTGTGGGGGTTTTTGCTCTGTTGTAGCCAAAAAGCAGCCGATTTTTGAAAAAAAGCGGCGCAAAAATTTTGCTTGGTCGAGCCGGTGACAGTGAAACCAGAACGGCCCAGATTAAAAAAGTTTTTTTGCTTCTTTTTGTTTACAAAAAGAAGCCTTCCTCTTCCAAGATGCGTTCAAGCTTGCGGCATCGTCAATGTCGTGCAGCACGCGCAGCTGCGAGATCCTCCGTCGGAGAAAATTACATCGTGTATCGGCCAAGGCATGGGGGCTGGACCAGCGCACTTGGGCGAATGCATTGGCCGGGCGCCTGCCGGACATCGCCACCAGCCAGTAGCCGCCATCGGCGGCGGGGCCGAAGACCGCGTCGCAGCCGCGGAGTTTCTGAATAGCGCGGCGCAGGTCGCTGACCGTTATGTCCGGAATGTCGCTGCCGATCAGAATGACGGGGCGGTGAAGGTAGCGGTTGAACGCGCGCTGCATGCGCTGGCCGAGATCGCCCCGGCCCTGGCCGATGCGGGTAAAGCCCGGGGCTGCCAGGCGCGCATGATAATCGGGCGCTGTGGCAATCACCCGTTCCACGCCGCGCAAGCGCCGCAACCGGCGCAGCAGGCTGAACAATGCGGGGCGGAAAAAATTCAACGTCTTGCGGTCGCCGATCTCGCGCGCAAGCCGCCGCTTGCCGACGCCAAGCCGGGGGATGCGGGTGAAGGCGATGACGACCGGGCGGCTCATCTGCGGTAGGCGGTGACGAGCGTGGCGGCGGGGCTGCCGGCGAGAAACCGGGCCAGGCGCCAGAGATTTGTGGCGGCACGGCGGAACCAGCCGTCGCGGGCATAGGAGGTGGCGTCGGTGACAATCGTCAGGTTCATGGGGGCGAGACGCTGACGGCCAAGACGCCGGGCGAGGATGACGTCTTCCATCAAGGGGGCCTCCGGCATGCCGCCGATGGCGTGGAGGAGATCGCGATGGATCAGCAAGCCCTGGTCGCCATAAGGCAGGCGGAACATCGCGCAGCGCAGCGCCACGCCAGCCTCCAGCAGCCGGGCGCGCGGGTCGGCGCTGGCAAAGCGCAGCCTGCCATAATAGGCGCAGTTCGTGCGGGCGCTCACGAGGGCCGAGCGCAGCGCCTCCTCCCAATTGCCCCCCAATAGTGTGTCGGCGTGCAGAAACAGCAGCCAGGACGAGGATGCGGCGGCAATGCCGCGGCCAAGTTGGCCGCCACGCCCGGGCGGACCGATGATGACGCGCGCGCCGGCGGCGCGGGCGATTTTTGCGGTGTCGTCGGTACTGCCGCCATCGCTGACGATGACCGCCTCGATCAATTCTCCAGCCCCGGCGAGGCGCGACAGAATTTCCGGCAGATGCGCCGCCTCCCGCAGCGTCGGGATAATCACGGTGAGGCGCAAAGATTTAGTCATCGTCACTGAACCTATGCCCCCTCTGACGTTTCCGGTTGCGCCGGCATATCACCCGCGCGCCCAAGCGAAAAACCGCGCCAGCACTGCCAGCCCCCGGGCTGACGCATGGTTTTGCCGCCAAAGCCCCGCGACGGCGCGCACAGCTTCCGACCGGGTGGGGTAAGGGTAGATCACGCCGAGCAGCTTTTTAAGTCCCAGCCTGTGCTGCATGGCGATGGTGAAGCCGGTGAGGATTTCGCCCGCCTGGGTGCCGACGATGGTGGCGCCGAGAATTTTGTCGCTGCCTTTCCGGGTTAGGACTTTCACAAACCCTTCGGTGTCGGCTTCGGCGATGGCGCGGTCGAGTTCGCTGAAGCGGTAATATGTGACGTCGTAGGCGAGGCCCTGCGCCGCGCGTTCGTTCAGCCCCACGCGGGCGACCTCCGGGCTGGTATAGGTGACGGCGGGCACGGCGCGGTAGCTGGGTTTGAAACGCCAGAACGGGCCAAACAGGGCGTTGAGGGCGGCGAAACCGGCCTGGAAGCCGGCGGTATGGGTGTATTGGTACGGACCGGCCACGTCCCCGCAGGCGAAGATGTTGGGATAGAGCGTTTGCAGCCAGGCATCGGTTTCGATGGTGCCGGTCGCGGTCAGTGGAATGCCCAGGGTTTCCAGACCATAGCCGCTGACGCGCGGCTTGCGGCCGGTGGCGAGGAAGAGGCGATCAAAGGCGATGCAAACCTCTTGCCCGCTTTGCGTGGCGCGGAGCGAAAACCCGTCGGCGCCTTGCAGGATTTCCACGGCGCGGTGCCCGGTCAACACGGTGACGCCGTCGCGCCTCAAGGCGGCGGCTATGGCGGTGGAAACCTCGTCATCCTCGTGGGGAAGCAGCCGTTCCGTCATTTCCACCAGGGTGACCATGCTGCCGAGGCGGATGAAGGCCTGCGCCATTTCGCAGCCGAGGGGGCCACCGCCGAGGATGGTCAGCCGCGCCGGCAGGGCCTCGATGTCCCAGAACGTTTCCGAGGTGGCGTAGGGGCAGGTGGCGAGGCCCGGTATCGGCGGCACGAAGGGCTCCGCCCCGGCGGCGATGATGATGGCGCGGGTGGTGATCCGGCTGCCATCGACCGCAACGCAGCAGGGGCTTTCGATCATCGCCCGGCCCTGGCGGACATCGACGCCGAGGCTGGCATAGCGTGCAACGGAATTGTGCGGCGCGATGGCCTCCACCGCCGCTTTTACCGCCGCGCGGGCCTGGGTGAAACTCAGCCCTTGTCTGGCCGCGTGCAGCAGCGCCTTGGAGGGGACGCAGCCGGTGTTGAGGCAATCGCCGCCCATCTGCGCCTGTTCGATCAGCGTGACCTTGGCGCGCAAGGCATTGGCCACATAGGCGGAAACCAGCCCCGCGGCGCCGGCGCCGATGACCACGAGATTGCGGTCGAATTTTTTCGGCTGCTTCCATTTGGCGCGATGCCTGCGTGCGGTGAGGGCGTCGCGGAGCCGCGGCGTGACGACAGGGAGGACGGCGTTCATCGGAACGTGTCCAGCCTGACCACGTCCGTATGGAACCGGCTCCGGCGCTGGGGAAAAAGGCCACCCAACAAGCTCGTTCCAGCTTCCTGCTTGTCCGGCACGCTCATGGTTGTTCCTCACATCGCTTAGTTTCCAAGGCGATCAGCCATTGGTTGCACCATTGGTGACATGGAAAACCGGATGTCAAACGGGAAATCGCCTGGCCCCCGCCGCCCGGCATTTCCGGCGTCGACGCAAAGCCGATCGCTGCGGCGGGAGGCCAAGCCGAAAAGTTGTTCCGGAAAGGTATGGCCGCCCTAAACCAAAGTCGTAGATGCGTGGCCCGGAGGGGTAATCCTGCCACGATATACGTGCAGAAAACCTTACGCTCGTGCGCCAAAAACCGCCTCATGCATAAGAGGTTTATGTCCCCGCTTGATGGTATCTTTGCTCAATAGAATGAGTTGAAGCGTCAGGGACAAAGGTGAATGGACGCTGGTGATTTGGTTGGATGCCAAGGCTATGACCGATCTGATCAGAGCGAGGTGATGGGTCTCCCAAGCATTCAGAGTGACGGTGATTTATCGGGTGGGATCGCAGCTTAACACTCCCCCGCCCAATTTCATCATCAATTTTAAAGCTAAAAAACATCAGCACAAGGAAATGAAAATCGTGACGGCGTTTGTTATAACTCGAAGTCCGACCTGCCCAGTCGACCTTTCGGATCTGGGCAGAAAATTAGCAGCACTTTCGGAGCCTGTGCATTCCGATGGACTTGCTGCACGACGTCACGCATTGCAGGGAAGATGTAGATAAATCATGAGTGCCGAAATCATCGATCTACGCGCATGGCGCCAAGAGCATCGAGAAACTCAAGAGCCTGAAACCAGGCTCATTAGCGTTCCGTTTCTCCTGCCGACATGGCCATGGGGCTGGTTGCAGCCTGTGTTGCTGGAAGTTGCCGTCGGCATTGTTGCGGACGCCCAGGAGCCGCCGCGAAAATTCGCCGCTCAGTCTGCTGGACGTTTTGCTCACGAAGCCTGGCCAAGCCTGCATCCTGGCCGGGAACGCGGTGACAGCCCCGCAACGCCCCGGCTGTTTCTGGTAGCGTCTTCAAGAGGAGATGAGGCCTGTGACCTATGATGCGTATCAGAGCTGCGCTGACGCCCTGTTTCCGATGCAATGCATCTCGGCGGCAACAGAGACATTCCTGCAGGCGGTACGCCCCTGGCACGGCAACCAGGTAGTTCTGCGTGGAATGGCGGCTGGTTGCAACATGTTTGCTCAGGCCAGCATCAGCCATACCCGGCCGCCTTTTGGCATCAATCAGGTTACGACGGGCGGGCGCAAGGTGGCGGTGAGCGAAGAGGTGACCGGAAATGAGCCGTTCTGCACCCTGCGCCATTTCAAAAAGGCTGTTGATGTCACGCAACCCCGCGTGCTCCTGGTGGCGCCACTGTCGGGCCATTTCGCAACGTTATTGCGTGGCACGGTCCGCACTTTACTTCCCGATCATGATGTCTGGCTCACTGACTGGAAGAATGCACGCAATGTTTCGTTGGCACATGGCGGATTCGATCTGGATGATTTTGTTGGCCACATCGTAGGTTTTCTGCGTGTGCTTGGCCCAGGCGTCCATGTGGTTGCGGTTTGCCAGCCAGCTGTTCCGGTCGTCGCGGCGGTCTCGCTGTTGAGCGAAGCCGGCGACCCGGCCACGCCGGCAAGCATGACACTGATCGGCGGCCCGATCGACACGCGCATCAACCCTACACAGGTCAACGCGTTCGCGAAGTCTCGGCCGTTGGACTGGTTCGCGGCCAATGTGATCGGCACTGTCCCGTTGCGTTACCCGGGCGGATTGCGCCGCGTCTATCCCGGCTTTCTGCAACTTGCCGGGTTCATGTCGATGAATCTGGACCGGCATGTCAACGCCCATGCAAAAATGTTCGACGCCCTTACCCGGGGCGACGAGGAAAGCGCTCACGCGACAAGGGCGTTTTACAACGAATATCTGACGGTCATGGATTTACCAGCGGAGTTCTATCTGCAAACCGTCCGTGAAGTATTCCAGGAGCATTCTCTGCCCATGGGCAAGCTCAAGGCTCAAGGAGGTCCGGTCAATCCGCCCGCGATCCGGCGGACAGCACTGCTTACCGTCGAGGGTGAAAAAGACGACATTACCGGCGTCGGCCAAACCGCCGCCGCACATGGGCTGTGCCGGGGCATTCCGGCGGACAAACATCGCCGCCATGTGCAACCAGGTGTCGGCCATTACGGCCTGTTTAACGGGCGCCGTTGGGCGAGCGAGATTTATCCCGTCGTCAAAGAGCATATTCAGTTGAGTGAACTTTCGGTCTCCTGATCGGTAGAAAACCGGTCCCTATTCGCAAACAAATTAAAAAAGGAGTTGTTTCATGGATACGAAAAAACATGATGGCGCGCCTACATTTGTTCCGGGAACCACAATTGGTATTCGTCATATCTCCCAGGCGCAGCTGGAACTGCTTGAAATGAACGAGATCGCCTTCGTCAAACCGGTGATGACCGAGAATGGCCGCGCATTCGCCATTCATGCGGCTGATGGCACGCCGATGGCGATCGCCTCCTCGGCATCCTTAGCAGAAGCCGCGATTATTCAGAATGAGATGGTGCCGAGAGTGGTGCATTAGACGTGATCGGTTTAGGACAGGTCATGCCGAAGCGAAGAGGAAGGCTTCTTTTGTGAACAAAAAGAAGCAAAAAGACTTTTTCAAACTGGGCTGTGCGGGTTTCAGCGTCACAGGCCCAGAGGAGCAAAAGTTTTTGCGCCGCTTTTTTCAAAAAAGCGGCTGCTTTCCTGCTTTCACTGAAACCGATCAGGCTCTAACCGTAATGACAGGCATGGACCGGTTCACGGCCAGGCCGGCATGATAGGGCCATTACCCAGGCCCTGATCATCTTGTCGTGGGGCGAAGCCAGGTGTGGCTCTGCGCGGTGACGCTACATTTCAACCGCGATGGTGGGGTGACGTGGAAGATCGCGCCATGCGGCCTGAGGCCTGGCAGGACGCCGCCCTGGCGGCGTCCTGCTGGCGGGCAGCCTTACACCGCCGCGGATGCGAGGATCGCCTCGACCGTCTCCTGCACGGCGAGCGCCTCGCCAAGCGTCGCGAGCGGATGTGGCTCGCCGCGCGTCATCGCCGCCACGGCCTCGAGCTGGCGGCGCAGCACCAGCGGGCGCATGGTCTCATGTGGCATCGTCTCGGTGGCCAGCTGCCAGGTGCCGTCCGACGCGAGACGCTCGGGCTGCGACCAGTCGCGCAGCCGGATCGCCCCGGCGCTCCCCTGCAAGGTCCAGGTATTGTGGTCGTCCTTGGGCGTGGTGCCGACCGAGCCGGTCAGCGTGATCGGCAGCGTGCCTGCGGAGAGGCGGGCGCGGATCGCGCGCTCGCTGCGTCCGGGCTCGGGGAAGACGGCGAAGCGGTCATGCAGGGTGAAGGCGCCGGCGAGCCGCAGGGTCAGGAACAGGAAATGCGAGACCACCTCGCGCGTGAAGCCGCCTTGCGCGGGCTTGTCGAGCCAGGAGACGGCATCGCGCTGCCAGCCGCGCGGCCAATTGGCAAAGGCCACCTCGATATCGAGCATGCGCGGCGTGCCGACGGCGCCCTCGGCGATCCAGTTGCGCAATTGCTCCACCCCGAGGGACGAGGCCATGGGGAAATTAACCGCGGCGCGCGCACCCGCCGCCGCGGCGACGAAAGCCTTCGCCTCGACGACATCGACCGCCAGGGGCTTCTCGCAGAAAATCGCCTTGCCCGCCGCCAGCGCGCGCCCGGCGTGCTCCAGATGGGTTGCGGGCGGCGAGGCGATGTAGAGGCAGTCGCAGCCGGCCACAACCGCCTCGGCGCTCGCCGCCTGCGGCACCGCGGGCAGCGCCGCGCCGATGCGGTCGAGTGCTGCCTCCGATGGGTCCCAGATGCCGCTGACCTGCACGCTCTCGGCCGCATGCTCCAGCGCCGCCCGCAGCAAGCGCTCACCCATGATGCCGGCGCCCAAAAATCCCAGTTTGATCGGTGCCATAAAACCTCCGTTTTCCTCCGGTGACAGCCGTCTTGCGGAGTTTGGTTTGAATACGATGCCGCGTTCTCTAATACGGAGTTCAGCGCGGAGCTAGGCTGCGGGCTCATAACGACGCCTACGGAGGCAGGCTGCCGAAACATTACAAAATTGTCACAAACAATCCGGAATAAACAGGCGGCGCGGCAGTCTTGTGGTGATCCTTCAAAGGAGCGCAGAACATGGACGATCATCACGACGCTAAGGCTGGCCCAAGCAATCCGTCCCGTCGCGTGGCTTTGGCCTGCGCCGGGTGGATGGGCACCGGCATGGTATGGACCATGGTGGCCGGCGTGCCGCGCACACTGGGGCTGATCGGGGAGGCCGAAGCCGCCACGACCGATGCTTTCAGTTTTGTGCAGATGAGCGACAGTCATATCGGCTTCAAAGCCGGTCCTTATCACGACGTTGCCGGCACATTGCAGGCAGCGATCGGCAAAGTGCGGGCGCTGCCGCAAAAACCAGCTTTCATGCTGCATACGGGCGATATCAGCCACCTTGCCAAAGCGGAGGAATTCGACACCGCAGATCAGATCAATGCCAGCGCAAAGCTGCCCATTCATTATGTGCCCGGCGAGCATGACATGCTCGACCCTGGAAAATCCCTGTACCTCTCACGCTATGGCAAAGGCACCCAGGGCGATGGCTGGTACAGTTTTGACGATCACGGCGTGCATTTCATTGGCCTGTCCAATGTTCTGCACAGCGCCCCGGACGGCCAATGGCTGCTAGGCGCCGCGCAGACCGCCTGGCTGGCCGATGACCTGCGCGCCGTGAGTACCTCCACGCCGATCGTCGTTTTTGCGCATATCCCGTTATGGACGATTTATGCCAAATGGGGCTGGGGCACGGGCGATTCCGCCGCCGCTCTGGCCCTGCTGCGCCCGTATGGCTCAGTGACATTGCTGAACGGCCATATCCATCAAATCGTGCAAAAGGTGGAGGGCAATATTCAATTCCATACCGCGCGCTCCACCGCCTTCCCGCAGCCGATCGCCGGTACGGCGCCGCATGAAGGGCCGATCCTGACCATCGCGACCGGTGAAATCGGCGAATATCTCGGCATTACTAGTGCCAGCATGACCCACACTTACGGCGCGCTCGCCGTCACCGATATCGCCTTATCCTGAGGAGGACCCCATGCGTTTATCCAAAACCATCCTGGCCGCAACTGCGGCCGTCCTGCTGGGCGCAGCCCCCGCACTAGCGGCCACGCAGACCGTCACCATCAGCAATTACACGTTCATGCCGGCGAGCCTGAGCGTACATGCCGGCGATACGGTCATCTGGACCAACCAGGACAGCATTCCGCACACCGCGACCGCGTTGGATGGAAAGAGTTTTGACAGCGGCGCGATCGACCCCGGCGCAAGCTGGAAATTCGTGTTTACCAAAGCCGGTCAATTCAATTATCGTTGCGCCATTCATCCGGATATGCGTGGCGTTGTCGACGTGAAGTAAGGCGTTAATCATTCTTCCAGGGGGGCGCGTGGCGGAGGCAGATGCTGATCGTACCGCGCAATTTCGGGCATTGCTCCTGCCAGAACTCGGCTATCTGCGGCGCGTCGGCATGGCCCTTACCGGCAGCCAATCGGCCGCTGACGACCTTGTGCAGGAGAGTGTTTTGCGGGCGCTACGCTATTTTGGCAGCTACAAGGGCGACGGATTCAGACCATGGATGGCCGCGATCATGCGTAACGTGCACCGCGACCGGCCGATGACAAGCGCCGTCGCCCCGGATGACAAATGGCTGCAAAGCGTCGTGGATTCAGCGCCGGACCCGGAACAGCAGGCGCTCGCCAAGGACAATTCCATCCGGCTGCGAGGCCTGATCGCGGCGTTGCCGGAATCTTTGCGCGAGATTCTTGTGCTGCGGGAATTCGCTGATCTTTCCTACGCCCAAATTGCCACCACGCTGAACATCCCGTTAGGCACGGTGATGTCGCGGCTGTCGCGCGCGCGGGATGATCTGCGCAGCGCATGGCTTGCCGGCGAAGACAAGGCCGCATCATGAGCCACAACTCTTATGCTGAACAGTTGAATGCGATGTTGGATGGCGAATTGCCCGCCACGGCAATCACCCCGCTGGCGCGGCATGTCGCGGCCTGCCCGGACTGCGCCAAACATCTGGCCGAGTTGGCCGCGCTGCACATGGCCTTGCAGCAGGAATACCCTGCGGCGGAAGTCCCACAGGAATTTTATGAAAAAATCAACGGATTGCTCGATCGCGAGATGCCACAGCCGCCCAAGGTCATCCGGTATCAACCACGACCGGTTCGCCGCCGTATCGCCTGGCTCGCTGCCGGCACGGCCGTCGTAGCGATGCTCGCGATTCTGCTGTTGCCGCGTCAGGTTGCGACACCGGATTTAATGAGCGTTCGCGACGCAGCGTTGCGTGGCAGCGCCTGGCAGACGAGCCACGGCATCCCCGCAGGCCCTGCGGTCGCGGGGTTTCAATTGGTGACGGCGCGATCGGACATCATTGCCGGCCATTCTGCACAGGTATTAACTTATCTAAAAGATCATCAAACGATCGTTCTGTGCATCTGGTCCGCAAATGGAGAACCGGCGCACGCCGTACGCAAGGCCATCTACAAGGGGATGGCGATCAATTACTGGAATGACGGCAAACACGAATACTGGGCGGCAACGACGGGAGCAGGTAGCCTTCTGGAAAACTTCGTTGCCGCGATCAAAAACACATGAATACCGCGCGGCCATCCTGCCGCGCGGATTCTACTATTTGGCGTTTTCCAGGGAATTTAGCTGGGAAAGATCGGCTTGAACGAGATCGAGTTTATCCTTGGCAAGTCGTCCCCCCGATACTGTGGCAATCTGGGAGAAACTCATGTCTTCGAACAGGAGATAGCTGCGGCTGGACATTAAACCCGGGATGTCACGCTCCAGGATTGCTTTGCCACGCGGGTCGGCAGCGATATGTTCCACCGGCGTATCCAACGAGAAGGAGGAGCCCAGCAGGGTCGTCACACTGTTTGAAGCCGCTTCAGCGGTCGATTTTTGTGCACCACAGCCAAGCAAAAGTAACGGGCTGAGAACCACAAGCGCCACCGAACCGTGTCGAAGAGGCTTGAACATAGAGCAAGATCCTCCAAACGCCAACGCCGCATCTCCCGGCGATCTTCCACACGCCATCGCTCAGGCATGGGGCACAAATCTCCACCGCGCTTTTCGCGCGGCTTACCCGGCATGTTCATCGCTCTCGGAAAGCAAGTCAAGGAATCATTGTTTTAGGAATTGGCCACCTGGATAAACCCCGCATGACCTGACACGCATCCGAAACATCCTGACACGGTAGAAGGCAGGAAACTCTGGGCTGAGCCGCCCGACAAACGCCTGCAGCTTAACTGCGCGGTGGCGGGCTGGCCATGGTTGCGGTCGCGACAGGAGATCGCAGCAAGGGGGCAAGTTGTGGTTTCAGCGCCTTCAAAAGCTGTACGGACATCGCGCTCGTGAATGTAAAATTCGCTGCACGCGGCCCGGGCACGTAAGCCGTCACCGTGCCGAAAAATCGGTCGCCCAAAAAGAACACGAAGGTGGCGGTGCGGTCCACCACACGCTCACCGCGCAACGCCCCGTAAGGACCATAAATATGATAACGGTTGTCACCGCTGCCGGTCTTGCCGCCAACCGGGATGACGTTGCCATCCGCCGTTTGATAGGCCCCCGCAACGAGATTGGCGGTGCCGTTGCGAACAACCCCCAGCAGCACCTGCCGCACGGTGCGCGCCACCGCGGGATCGAGCACCTGTTGCCGGTCAGACTTGGCGGCGAAATCGGTCTGATAGGGTGTCCCGTCAGCAAAATTCAGACGGTCGAGGTCGACGGTCGGCAATTGCGCGCCATCGTTGAGAACGATCCCCATCAGCGCGGCGAGGGCATCGGGCCGATCCCCCGACGCACCGATCGCCGTCCCCAGCGAGGGAACGAGATGATCGAACGGATAGCCCTGACGCTTCCAGTCCTGGAAGATGCGGGTGAAGGCATCCTGCTCGATCAGCGTGACAATGCGGACATTCTGTTGGAATTTTTTGTCCGCTTTGAACAGCCAGGCATAGGCATTTTGGATTGCCGCCGGAGAAGCGGCATCGATATCGTCCCACTTGGCCGCAGGGTGCTCCTGCATATAGCTGACCAGCCAGATTTCGATGGGATTGACCCCGGCAATGTAACCGATATCGTTGAGCGATAATTTCCCCGCGGCAAATTCGTCATAGAGTTTTGTCAGCCGGTCATTGTCGAGTTCGGCAAAGGCTGGCGCTGGCAGATGCGTTTGCAGAAACGCTGTCATGGCCGTTTGGCTCCCATCCGGATGGACCGCGCGGAAGATATCCGCGAGATGGCTCGCCAATGGCTTGGTATGGCTCGCCAGAAGGTCAAGCGCTTGCGGAGGTGTCAGGCCGCGATAGCCGGTATAAAAGCGGTAGAGATAGTCGCGGCCCTCGGCGGCGGCGAAGCGTTGCAGGTAGGCCGCGCGCGCGGGGGCATGCGGATCGGCGAGCAGTTGTTTCTCATCAATGCCGCTCTGTGCCGTCTCGTAGTCACGGATATCGCGCATGAGTCGAACAAACGCGCAGTTAATCGAGTTCTCGAAGGCGTAGGTCACGGTCGGGAGCAGGCTGTTCTCCCAAGGCTCAAAATTGCCGAAGGAATTCTCCCCGCCGCCGGTGAAGAAGGTCACGGGAGACGCCGAATAGGTTCGCAACATCGCGGCGTCGAGCATCGGCTGCAAATCGCGGTTGCTGGTGCCGGCGAGATATCCCGCGGCCCAGCCTGTCAGCACATCCGGCGGGTGCGCGGCGACCTGCCGGAGCTGAGGCGCAGGCAGGGTGGCAAGGTTGCGGTGGAGCGCAACCATGATATCCAGGTACGTGATCAAGGTGCGCAGCTTGGCGGTTGACCCGAGCTGCAGCTTGGCCCCGGAATTGATATCAAACGGCTCGTTCAAGCTGTCGGCATGAATGCGGATATAATTGGCGGTGGCGCCGCGCTCGTACAGCACGAAACTCCAATTGATGAACTCTGGCTTGTTGCCGTCGCTGAGCATCAGCTTGCCGATCAAACCCAGCGATCGGTCGTACGCAAGATCGCCAAGGTGCTGGAGAACATCGGTAACCCGCAGCTGGGCGGCCTCGTCGATGCTCGAATAGGCGGTTAGGTCGAAACGCGTGAGACTCCAGAGGGTTTGCACATGCAGCATGGAGAGCAGCTCCGCCTGCAGCCAATCCGTGCCTTTGTTGCTGACAAAGCTGGGTTGCGGCAGCGCCGGCGGCAGGGGACGAAATTGCAGCGTGCTGGCGCGTGCCGCATCGTACAGGCTGGGCGATATCACCCCGGCATCGGCCAGGTAGCGCAAGTATCCATCGACCAGCGTTTCCAGGGCCGTGCGGTCCTGGATCAGGTAATAGGCAGGGCGCTGCCCGGCCACGATCAGGCTCAGCATCTGACGATAGATTTCACCCTGGCGCGCCACGGCCTGTTCGGTCAGGGCCGGCTGCGTCAAGACCGCGTTGGCCTCGGCAAGATCGGTTCCATACCAGAGCCAAAGCGCCTCAGGGATGCCGATGATCTCGCCATAATCCGGGCGGGAGGCGAGCGGCGTTGAATTCAGGTAGATCACAAGAAAAGCACGGCGCGCGGCCATCGTGTCAGGGCCGTTTCGGTAGGCGGCGGCGCTGGCGGTGAGCATCTGGCGAAATTTCTCGCCGATGCTGTCGGTGCGGCCGCCGGGCGAATCGTCGAATTTTACGATCTGCGTCGCGAGCGTACTGGCACCGCCGCGCCGCCAGTGATGATTGAAGATTCCGGCGACACGCCCGGCCGAGGCCAACAGGAAGCGGTTCCACGCGACCGCCGGATTGTACCGTGTATTTTGCGGGTCGAGCAGCCGTCGATCCTCGATGAACATCAGGCTCCGCACGATCACAGGAGGGATCTCATCGAATTGGCGGTAGACATGGCGCGGATACAATACCCGGAATAGTTGCGTACCGCTGCGGTCGAAAATCTGCAGCCCTGCTTGCACCTTGGGCGTGTAGATCGCGTAACCGCCATGGCCGACGAACCAGTCCAGCCGCTCTGACCACTGCGCCTGACGCACAATCTGGAACTGCCGGCTCTCGAGCGAGGTGATGATGCCGGGCAGTTCCGCATAGCCAAGCAGGGTGTCACGCGGACCCGATTGCGGAAAACGGATGGATGGGCAGGAACGCGGCGCCACCTGGTAGCTTATGCCGCGGTCGAACCAGGTGAAAAATCGTGACTGCAAATATGAGGTCCGCGCCTCGATAAGGGCACCCCAGGCCAGAACAAACAACACGGCGGCCCACGTAAGCCAGCGGAGCAGCTTGATCGCGCCAAAGACATAGCGCCAACCGCTTGCCTCTTTGCCTGTCCGACCGTCATGGAGCGGTCGCTCCGACGCTGCCTCGCCCATATTATGTCCTGTTGTTATGCATCCTGTTATTTTATCGCCGGCGCTGGCCACGGCGTCGGGAAGAGGTTGGTTTCCAGGCGGAAATAGACGTTGCTCTGCAGGTTATTTTTATGTCGGGATCTGGCCTACTCATCCCCCAGCGTGAAACAGATCTAGCATAATTCAGTATCGATCTGCTGGAGTTTTTAGGCGCTGGTGCCACCAAGTGTGGACCGGCAGCCCGCCACCGCCCGATGACGGAATAACCGGCTGAGGGGCTGCTGGAAATCGCCTGCTGAGAGGCGCAATCAGGCGCCGATCGAGGGCAGAGCAATCTACAAAATTACCAGTTTTTCAATCACATACTCCTATGTACCACCGGCGGTACAACGTGATGCCGGTTCACAGCGGAGCCGTCGAACCATAAGCTGATCGCAGCGCGAAATAAGTTTGGGGCCTGCTCCGCGTCATCAACAAGGCCAAGGCGGTCATTCGCCGCATTGTTGGCCCTAAACGCAGACACGTGGAGGTATCGCGCCAAACAAAAATCTCATTCCAGACGATTTGCCAAGAATCCCGAATACATCTAATAAATTATCATGCACTTTCGAATAGCAGAGCGAATTAGCCCCCCGGCCGCCTAAGCTGCCGCGCCTGACGCGGCGGGGACGGTCGGATTACCACTCTGCTCCCCTTTTTTTCGAAAGTGTCTTCCATGTTGCCCGTTACCGATGATTCGTTTCAAGCGGTCCAGTTCGAACTTGCCGCCGATACCAACCCGGGACTGCTGCCCCGCCTGCTGGCTCCCTTCGCGCGACGGGATCTGGTGCTTGATCGGGTGAAGACCTGGCGCAACGGCGCGCTCATAGAGGCTGTTCTGGCCATTGATGAGATGCCATCCGAAATGGTGCACCTCGTCGAGAAGAATCTGCGGCAGATCGTCGGCATACGGCGCCTCACGGTCACACTCGGGCGGGTAACGCGCCAGGTCGCCTAGAGCGAGATCGGTTTAGGGCAAGTCTCGGCGAAGCGAAGCGCTTCTTTGTTGAAAAAAAGAAGCAAAAAACTTTCATTAAATTGGGCCGTGCCGGTTCCAACGCCACCGGCCCAGAGGAATTAAACGTTTTTTGCGCCGCTTTTTTTCAAAAAAGCGGCTGCTTTCCTGGGTGCCAATGTGATGGCTAGTCTCCTTTTTCCATGCGCGCCGGCCAGCTGGAAGCTCCGTCATGGAATGCCGGGCTTGACGCCGCCAAGGGTGTAGCCCGTCCGGCCGGGGCCGCGCCTGCCGCGAGCAAGGCAATGAAGCTCAGTACGCCCGCACCGGTGATATACAGCCCGACCCAGGCAAGGCCCCCATGCGTCAGCAGCATCTGCGCGGCAAACGGGGCAAACGAGCCCCCGAGGATGCCACCTAAATTATAAACCATCGAAGCGCCGGTATAACGCACATTCGCGGGAAAGAGCCCCGGCAGGAAAGCCCCCATGGGCGCGAACACCAGCCCCATGAGCCCAAGCTCCAAAGCGAGAAAGACCAGCGCGTCACCCGCACTGCCCGTGCTCAGCAGCGGCTGCATGGCCAAGCCCGAGACAGCCGCCAGGGCAGCGCCCACCAGCAACACCGGGCGGCACCCGAACCGATCGGCCAATGCGGCCGAAACCGGCGTCATCACCGCCATGGCGAGGACGGCCACGCATAGCAGCTCCAAAAACGTGGTCCGGGGGATGTGCCTGACATTGGTGCCATAGCCCAGCGCGAAGACCGTCGAAATATAGAAGATCGCGTAGCACACGACCATCGCCAGCGAGCCCAGGATCAGCGGCTTGCCATGATGGCGCAGCACCTCTCCCAGCGGCATCCGGACCCTCTCTCCGCCCGAGACCAGGCGGGTGAAAGCGGTCGTTTCAGGCAAAGTTTGGCGCACGAACAGGCCGATCGCCACGAGGACGGAGCTGGCGAGGAAGGGAATGCGCCAGCCCCAGGCGAGAAACTGTGCATCGGTAAGGCAAACGAACAGCAGTAGAAACAGCCCGTTGGACAACAGAAACCCAAGCGCTGGCCCGAGCTGCGGGAACATACCGAACCAGGCAGACCGCCCTGACGGGGCATTTTCCGTCGCGATCAGCGCGGCGCCGCCCCATTCTCCACCAAGGCCAAGGCCTTGGCCCAGGCGCAGAATGCACAGCAGGATGGGTGCCATCATCCCGGCGCTGGCGTAGCTGGGCAGAGCGCCGATGAGCGTGGTCGAAAGCCCCATCGTCAGGAGCGAGACGACGAGGGTCGATTTGCGCCCCACACGGTCTCCGAAATGCCCGAAGAGCATGGCGCCCAGGGGCCGTGCCAAAAAAGCGATTCCAAAAGTGGCGAAGGCGGCCAGCGATTGGGTCTCCGCCGCCCCGTGGGGAAAGAACATGCCGCCCAGAACCAGGGCTGCCGCCGTGCCGTAGATATAGAAATCGTAGAATTCGATTGTCGTGCCGACAATGCTCGCAAGCACGATGCGTCCGGTGCCTGGCGCGCGCGATGCCGGTTGGATCATTGCCGCCGCACTCACTTGCCTCTCCGTCATCGTTGCCCCGCCATTCGATTTTAGCATCGAATATAACCTCAGCTCGTCATGAACAAGAGGGCCGTCCCGGTCTGTTCATCTCTGGCCGCTCAAATGACCGCTCCAGAAACGAACCGACCGGTTAGAATTTGTTTGTTTCTTGTTAGTTATAAACTGCCACCCGGCGGCAGCGACGTCTCCTTAAAATTTCGCGACGCCGTCTGACCAATCGCCAGCGGCTTCACTTAAGCATCGAACAGCTGCCCATCCGCCGGCCCGAAGAACTCGTAGCGGATCCGCTCGGCCGGCACGCCCTTGGCGCCGAGCCCGGCCACCAGCGCCCGCAGGAACGGCTTTGGCCCGCAGAGAAAATATGTCGCCTGTTCCAAGGGGGTATGCTGTGCCAGCCAATCGGCGTTGATCAGGCCGGCCTCGTCATATTGTTCGCCCCGCTGATCGCCCGCCAGCGGGTCCGCATAGAAGGTGTGGAGGCGAATGCCGCTCGCCTGCGCCGCGAGCGTACGCGCGCGGGCTCCCATGGCGTGGACCTTTCCGTTCAGCGCGGCATGGATATACCAGGTGGGCCGCTCCGGGGTGTCCGCCGCAATGGCTTCCAGCATGCTCATCATGGGGGTGAGGCCGACACCGCCACTGAGCAACACCACGGGCGCGGCATGGCTGGGTTCGAGGAAAAAATCCCCGGCGGGCGGTGCCACCTTGATCACGGTGCCGAGCTCGGCCTGCTGATGCAGCCAGTTCGAGACCAGCCCTGGCGGCACGCCGGGCGAGGCCTCGCGCTTGACGGTGATCCGGTAGGCAAGGTCGTTCGGCCCGCAGGAAATCGAGTAGTTGCGCTTGATCATGCCATGACCCGGAATGTCGAAGCGGAAGCCCAGATACTGACCGGGCCGATGCCGGAGCACGGGCTTGCCGTCCGCCGGGCGAAGGATAAAGGAGCGGATGATGTCGCTCTCCTCGGCGACGCTTTCGATGACGAAGTCCCGCCAGCCGTTCCAGCCGCCCGGCTGGCTCGCAATCTCGCGGAAAATCTCGGCCTCGCGGCCGATCAGAAGTTCCGCCAGGAACCAGTAGGCTTCGCCCCAGGCGGCGCAGATTTCCGGGGTCGCGGCCGCGCCCAGCACCTCCTGGATGGCGACCAGAAGGGCTTGCGCCACGAACGGGTAGTGCTCGGGGAGGATATTCAGCGCGACATGCTTCTGCGCGATCCGCTCGACCGCCGCGCCAAGCACGCTGAGATGGTCGATATTGCGTGCATAGGCGAGGACGGCATCGGCCAGCGCTTTCGGCTGGGAACCGTTCGCGCCGTGGTGCGACTGGTTGAAAAGCGCCCGCATCGAGGCGTCCTCGAACAGGCGCTCATACATACGCCAGGTGATTTCCGCCCCATGCGCTTCGAGGGCGGGCACGGTGGCCTTGATGATGCTAATGGTGGTCGGGCTTAGCGGCTTGGCCATAGGACACCCTATAAGATGTAAAAGATATACACCTTATAATTCGGAAGACCAAAAGATGCAATCGTGATACACCTTTTAAAATGACCGGACCTGCCCCATGCGCCTGACCCTGCACACCGATTACGCGCTGCGGACGTTGATTTATCTGGGCTTGAGCGAGCCCAGCCATGCCACGATTGCTGAAATTTCTCGGGCCTACGGGATTTCAGAAAATCATCTGGTGAAGGTGGCGCATCGCCTCGGGCAGCTTGGTTTCGTGAAGACAAGCCGCGGCCGCGGGGGCGGGCTGCGGCTGGCGCGGCCAGCGGATGAAATCCTCCTGGGCCAGGTGGTCCGGCAGACCGAGGAGGATCTGGCCCTGGTGGAGTGCTTCGCCAATGGCGCCTGCGCGATCACGCCCGCCTGCCGGCTGCGCGGCGTGCTCGGCGAAGCCCTCACGGCCTTTTTGGCCGTTCTGGACCGCTACAGCCTCGCCGATCTGCTGCGTGGCGGCGAAGGGCTGGCAACAGCAAAGCTTCTGAACCTGCTCCCACCGTCAGGCTCTGCCGAAGCGCCTTCTAGTGGATAGAATCTAACACTTGGTGCCCTCGTTTTACGGCGGCCAAAATTTTGCTGGGCTTTTTTGTCCATTGGAACGGCCGTGGGTCTTGATTGTTTTCGTTGAGGAACCGTCCGATCGCGTCTTTGAGTTCCTCGACCGATCGGAACACGCCACGGGCAAGGCGCCGCTTCGTCAGCTTGGCAAAAAAGCCTTCGACAGCGTTGAGCCAGGAGGCGGATGTTGGCGTGAAGTGGAAAGTCCACCACGGATGCGCCTCCAACCATTCGCGCACCTTCAGATGTTTATGGGTGGCGTAGTTGTCGACGATTGCATGGACATGCTTGCCGGCTGGTATAGTTGCCTCTACGGCGTTGAGAAAGCGGATATATTCTTGGTGCCGGTGTTTTTTTATTTTCATGCAGCAGCCGACAACTTTTCCGTCCAGCACGTTGAGGGCAGCAAACAGAGTGGTCGTGCCATGCCGCTTATAGTCGTGCGTCATCGTGCCGCAGCGGCCCTTTTTCAGCGGCAAGCCAGGCTGTGTGCGGTCGAGTGCCTGGATCTGGCTTTTCTCGTCGATGGAAAGCACAATGGCATGGGCCGGCGGGCTGACGTAGAGGCCAACAATATCGCGCAACTTGACGGCAAATTCGGGATCATTGGAAAGCTTGAAGTGGCGCGTGCGGTGCGGCTGCAAGCCATGCCGGCGCCAAATCCGCTGCACAGAACTCACGCTGATGCCTTGAATCTTGGCCATGGCGGGCGCCGTCCAGTGCGTCGTCTCGCCAGGCGGAGGGTCAGAGAGTGTTGCCTGCACGACCCTCGTCTCCACCGCCGCCCCGAGTGGCGCAATGCGCGACGGACGGGTCTTGTCGCGCAACAGGCCCGCAATGCCCTCGGTCATGAAGCGTTCTTGCCAGCGCCAGACAGCCGTTTTGCTGGTGCCGCTGCCGCGCATGATCTCGGCCGTGCCGCAGCCATCGGCAGTCAGCAGGATAATCTGCGCCCGCCAGACATGTTTTTGCGGGCTGTTCCGATCGGCCACAACCGATTCCAGTTTGGCGCGGTCCTTGGCGGTTACGGTCACTGTGATACCATTGAGCATACCGCAGATTCGCATCTTGCTGCCTGGATGGGAATCCTAAATCGGACTCAAATGTTGGACTTTATCCACTAGATAGCGTTGACATTCACTTGGTCCAGATGAATGCGCTGACGAGGCACAGGATGGACAGGAATGCCCTTGGTGTTTGGTCGTAGCGTGTTGCGATTCGCCTGAAGTGTTTGATTTTCAGGAAGAAGCGTTCGACGAGGTTTCGTTCACAGTAAAGGGCAAAATCGCAGGGCACCTGTGGCGATGTTTTTCTCGGCGGAATCACTGGCACGGCATCCTGGTTCACGATGGTTTCACGCAGTGCCTTTGAATCATATCCCTTGTCGGCCAGGACATGACCCGCAGGCAGCTCGGCGATCAGTTCCTCGGCCTGGGTAATGTCGTTGACTTGGCCAGGAGTAAGGATGAAGCGTAGTGGATTGCCTAAAGCATCGACGACGGCATGGATTTTGGTGCTCATTCCACCGCGCGAGCGTCCGATCGCGCGAGCTTCAGGCCCCCTTTTTTGCCCGCCGCATGTTGATGCGCACGGACTATGGTGGAATCGATCATGACGTACTCAAAGTCGGGGAAATCCGCCATGGCGGCAAAAAGCCGGTCCCAGACCCCGTTCTTCGACCAGCGCGAAAAGCGGACGAAGACGCTGTTCCAGTTGCCGAAAAAGGCTGGCAGATCGCGCCACGGCGAGCCCGTACGGGCTAACCAGAGCACGCTTCAATAAACAGCCGGTTGTCCGCACCGGTCCTGCCGGGATCGCTGCTCTTGCCCGGCAAATGAGGCTCCATCCGCGCCCATTGATGATCTTTTAATATCAGCCGAACCCCAGTCATTCAAAACTCCTCGCGAACAAGGAGGGTGAATCACATTTGCGGCCGAGCCGGAATCCTGAATGTCAACGCAATCTAGCACTACAGTTGCATTTTTATCGGAGTTCTGAATCAATGGGCCACCATGATTCAGGACATGATGAGTGGCGGCGCGTCGGTTGAAGATACTCTGGAACTTTGGGCATCTTCGCTGCGCGATGTGAAGGGGCGCATCCGGCCATTGTTCACGCAGGATCGTGTGGCCGCGTCAGCCGGCGATTTTCTCGATGCGCTGCTCGGCAACGAGCCGCGCAAGACTGGATGGATGCGCGCCGAGGCTGCGGGTGATCGAGGCCCGTGGCGGCAACAAGCCCTGTTGGGGCGCGGTCGCTGGGATGCCGACGCCTTGCGCGATGTCGTGCGCGACTATGTTGTTGAGCATCTGGCTGCTGACGATGCCATTCTCGTAATTGATGAGACCGGGTTCCTCAAACAGGGCCGAACGTCATGTGGCGTCGGCCGGCAATACACTGGCTCTGTGGGCAAGATCACAAACTGCCAGATTGGCGTGTTTGCGGCCTATGTCTCGCACAAGGGCCATGCATTCATCGACCGGGCGCTGTATCTGCCGAAGGCATGGACAGCCGATCCCATGCGGATGCAGGGCGCCCATGTACCTGATACTGTCGCGTTTGCGACCAAACCGGCGCTGGCTTCGATGATGATTGGCCGGGCGATCGCCGCCGGGGTTCCCTTTGCCTGGGTCGCCGCCGATAGCGTCTATGGCGTGGGCGAAGTGGAGAAAACCCTGCGTCGGGCCGGTCGCGGCTACGTGCTGGGGGTGCATGCCAATCACTGGTTTGGCGCCTGGAACACAACGCCGCTGATTGCAGGTGAAGCAAAGGATATCGCCCAGAGCTTGCCCGCAGAAGCATGGCAACGCCTGTCCGCAGGGCTCGGCACCAAGGGAGAGCGGTTCTACGACTGGGCCTATTGCCCGTTGGCCGATCTTGACGCCGAAGAGTTCGACGCCCCCTCTGCGGGCCTGTGGACGCGCGGTCTGCTGATCCGACGCAGTATCACCGATGGGGAATGCGCCTATTTCACCACCTGGTGCCCGCACGGCACGTCGATCGGCACTCTGGTCCGCGTGGAAGGAACGCGTTGGCGGATCGAGGAAGGTTTCGAGACCGCCAAGAACGAACTCGGCCTCGACCATAACGAAACCCGCTCCTGGCATGGCTGGAATCGCCATGTCTCACTCGTCATGCTCGCCTACGCCATGATGGCCGCTGTCCGCCATCGCGCCAACACCATCACACCGAAAAAAACGAAGCCCAGGCCGGGAAAGAACTCATCCGATGGTCCGTCCAGGAAGTCAGGCGGCTTGCCCTGAAGCTCGCTCAGCACCAACTGCCCGTCGCGCGCATCCTTCAATGGTCAACATTCAGACGGGCTCATCAGGCAGCAGCCAGACACGCCCATCTTAAAAAAATGCAACTGTAGTACTAGGGACGCATAATTCCTCTCCCCCGAAACGCGCAATAAGACCAGTTTCGCCGCCCTCCCCCATCGCCAATCGAAGGTCGACAATGAGCTTTTCGCAACAGGCGCGGAGGACGCGGTCGCGGCGAAGCCCGTTAGCCAAAATCCGTCACAGCCTGCTCAATCGCCGGTGCCGCGTTCTTTAGATCCTCAGCGACCATCGCCGGCGTGACCTCGATGCTCGCGTTCAACGCCAGGAACCAGGGCTCGGCGATGCGCGGGATGTCCGAGGCGCTGTTCAGGTCGATGATCATGATACAGGTCCGCCGGCCGCCATCGGCGACGAAATAGGCGGCCTCGGGCTTCTGCTGCCCGAGAATGGTCTTGATCACCTTGAGGCCGTCCTTCTTCACGGCTGTGTTGCCTGCTTCGACAGGAAAAGAGATCTTTATCAAGAACCGCATCGTTTCGCTCCCATGCTTGAGCCGCCAAAATCGTTCCGTTTTCTGCCCAGACTGCCACATTCCGCACCGTGGCATCGCAATCTTCTTCCGATCATCACCCTTCAAGAAGATCACGGATCAACTGACAGTCACCAGACGCGCCGCAGCGCCAGATGCCGAAGCTATTTTCCTCGACGAGCGCATCAAGCCGTTCGAGATCGCCTATTCCACCCACGGCGCAACGGCTGTTCCTCTTCATCGGTCAGTGGCGCGGAACGCACGCTTTCAGTACGGCTATATCTGCCACATCTTTGGCCTGAATCGACGGCTTCAGAGCGTTGTATCCAGGGGCGAAATGGTTAGTTTCTGCCCCGCAGAAGCATGGGCGGGAGCGCGCGGATGATCTACTCCATTCTTTTTCCCTCGATTTCGTCGATTCAATCTGCCACGAACAAGCGAACAGCCGCGCCGGACTCCGGCCGCCTCTCTCTAGACATGAAGCTTCCCCGCCGGTTCCCCCCTCATTTCCCCATGACCATCAGTGACGACGGGGGGCGAACAGAAGATAACGGGGAATAACCCCCGTTGCCTTCTGTGTCGGCGCGCATCCAGCCAGGTGCCGATCGCTCCCCAAAAGGACCACGCGTCAACGTCAGACAACCAGACGCTAACATGCCCGATATCAGGGCTTATGCGACAACCTCATCTGTCCAGACTCTAAAGCTGTTTAGTTCGCTTGGCCCGAACAGCGTTGAGATGGCAGTATCGGCGGCATCCCGCCCGCGGGCAATGAGAATGCGGCCAATGCGCGGTATGTTATGCCTCGCATCGAAGGTATACCATTGCCTACCCAGAAAAACTTCAAACCAGGCGCTGAAATCCATCGGTGCCGGATCTCTTGGAACCCCGATATCACCCAGATAACCGGTGCAATAGCGGGCCGGAATGTTCATGCAGCGGCAGAGCGCGACAGCCAGATGCGTGAAATCCCGGCACACACCGACGCGCTCTTGATACGCCTCAAAAGCCGTGCGGGTGTTGCGTGCAAAATGGTAGCCGAAGATGATGTGGTTATGAACAAAGTCACAAATCTCCTGCACCCGTCCCCACCCCAACGGCGTGTTTCCGAACCGCGCCCAAGCCATCTCCATCAACTTGTCTGTTTCACAATACCGGCTTCCCAGTAAAAACTGCATACATTCGTCGGGAAGGAGGGCAACATCGTTCTGAATGGCATCCGGAGCGTAAGTGTCATAGGTGCCGGGGTCGGAGATCAGCCCATTCGCCGTGAACCTGATTTGCCCAGGTGGCGCCACAAGGCGGGTGCACCAATTGCCAAAATGATCGTGGTATTGAGTAATCGGCACCGCCGGGGTGGCAATTAGATAGTCCGGAACAAGAATATGCGAGACCCGTGAATAGTGGACACTGAGCATCAGCAGCATGGGTGTCAGTTGTGGATGGGTCATAGCAATCTCGTAGCCAAATTTAATTTTCATAACCCCTTCCGAACGGTTGCTCCGCGATCGGCAGTGAAGAGGACAAATGACAGCTTCAGTTGGATATCTCAGGTCGATCCACGCCGAGTTAACGGCCGCCGGCATCAGCTCAAAGGAAGGCGAGGCTCATCTCGTTGAGTTGGCACCGGAATTTGGAACCATGGGCTAAGATAGACGCGGCAGCGTTCAGCCGTACAGGCGGTACCGGACGACTAGCCGCAATCAGCATCGGCGGTAAGCGAGGCTGCCAAAAGCAGATAATCGGCTAAGTCATACAACACGACAAACCTCACTCGTTCCCATTTACCCAGAAATTCCGCATGGAAAACGTCGATTATTCCGGCTCAGCGGTTAAGGGGCTGGCTTGGTGGGCGCATTCGCATTGGCACTGTTGCTCAGCGCATGACCACCCTGCGACACGTCCTGGCCAAATCCGGCCGTTGTATGGCACGCCGTCAACAACGGGGCTGCACCAAGCAGGGCTGACAACACGAAGATCAAGCGGGATAAATGAGGCATTTCAACCGTCCTCCACAACACAAAGTAGAACAAGAGACAAAAATCTCGTTTCTTGTAAGGCTTTAATTGAGAACCTGCGGGCCTGGCCATCCAACATTGGCGGGAATCAACCAGGACAATCTTATATCAGTCTATTCTTTTATAACAATTCCGGAAAATGCGCGATCGAAATTACCACGAGTATTATTATATTTCATTATGTTTACACAATGGCTCAAGAAGAACAATCTCCTGCAAAATACGGTTCAACAAACAAAAACGTTTCTACCATGAGGAATACGACAGCCAAAGCTACTGGGCAGCACAAGGCCCAGGTGTAATGGCGGCGTTTTCCAAATGAATATCTGCGAACACGCCAAACTGAAGGAGCTCCTAAAATGCTTCATGAATCCGGCCGTTTTGTGCAAGCGCACATTCGAATGGTTGCGGCACTCTTAGCCCTGCTGGTGGCCTCCTGTGCGCAGCCTTCCTCTTCCCCGGAACAGGTCCAGTCGAGCAATCCTAGCGTTACCTACAATTACCACAACGATCAGGAATTGCTTCAGGTTGATCATAGCGCGACGACCTACTGCACGCAGTATCGAAGCCTACCGCAGGCGGTCAACTTCAAACCAGACCCGAATGGCGGCAACGACGTCGCCTTCCAATGTGTTCCAGCAACAACAACTGAAAACTCGCAAGAACCCGTTAATCCGAACCTTACCTACACTTACGAGAGCGATACAGATCTGTTAACTGCATCACGAAATGCCCAGACCTACTGCATGAACAACGGATCGTCGCAGGTGAGCTCCAACATCACGAGCAATACGGATGGAACCAAAACCGTCACGTTCCAATGCACTCGACCGTAGAGCTTACGGCGCCAGCGTGAGCTTTACGGAAGACCGGACAAAAAACCAAGACACATGGAAACAGAAGAATGTTACAGATTTTCCTTATCGTCATCCTCGTTCTTGTTCTGCTCTCGTTTTTCGGCGGATACTCCGGCTTCGTGCCATCCCATATAGGATATGGAGGCGGCGGCATCGGCCTGATCATTCTAATCATTGTTCTCATACTTCTTTTTCGCTAAGCGTCCGATCATTCCTTTAAGTTTTTTAACAACAGGTTGCAGCACCGCGCCATCTGGCTGAGTTGGCACTGCGCGGCGATGATCGTGGCCGCGCCGCAAGGACAGACTTATTAATCAGTCCATAAATAAGTTCATGCCTAGGCGGCGTATTTCAGAGAAGGTTTCTGGTAGAAGGAACGAATTTTTTGCGGATTTTTTTTGGAGGCTACGCATCGATGAAACCACGTTTCTTTTGAAGTTGGCCTTGCTCGTCGTGGCCATCCGTCCCACAGTATCGGCTTTCAGGTGTTTCCAAACGAGTTCGTCGGGATTGCGGTCTGGAGAGTAGGGTGGCAGGAAAAACAGCTTCAATTTCCCGCCGAGCGTTTCAACAAATGCTGTTGTCTTTTTCGCGCGATGGGCGGGACCATTATCGACGATCAGAAAAATCGTTCGCACAGCGCCGATCATCAGCCGCTTCAGAAACTCAATGAACACATCGGCGTTCACACCGCCTTTTTCCTTAATCATAAATCGCATCAGGCCTTTCGATGAAATCGCCGAAATCAGGCTAAGGCTGTGGCGAGCGCCTGTTGTTTCAACGATAGGTGTCTCACCTCGTTTGCCCCATGTCCGTCCCGCGTGATGGTCCGAACGCATGTGCGCAGCATCGCCAAAATAGATGTCAGCGCCTTGTGCTTGCGCCATTTTCTTGATCTTCGGATATTCACTCTTCAGCCATTTTTGAACCAACGCCTCGTCACGCTCAATTGCACGATGCAAAGGTTTCTGGCAGGTGATGCCGAGCTGCGCCAACAAGCGGCCGACGGAGTTTCTGGCCAGCCTGATACCGTATTTTCTCTTGATCAACTCGGCGACCATCTCCCGCGTCCATAGTGCAAATTCGAACTTGAGCTGCTGCGGAGTTTTCTGCGTCACGGTGTCGTAAATCCACTTCAGCTTCCTGTCGTCTAACTTCGGCGGACGACCTGCCAAAGGCTTCGCCTTCAGGGCATTCCAACCGCCACCACGGTAATCCGCCAACCATTTATACATAGCCCGGATCGTTACCCTTAATGTTCGCGCCACAATCTCGGGGCTTTCCCCGTCTTGCACGCTGCGTACCGCGCGCACCCGCAGCGCCTCCAGGGTTGCGTGATCCAACTTGCGAGCATCATCGTCTCTCATGCCGAAAAGGAATCACAGCCAACCCAACGCGTCAATAAAAAAATGCACTTACTTACGGACTGCTTAATACTCCCCCGCGAGACGACTCCAAGCGACATGGCCGCTGGTTGAATTCGGATACCAGGATAAGTGGAATTTCCGCCTGAAAGCGGTGATTATGCCCCAAATCAAGAGAGACGATAACGAACGCGCGGAAGCCGCCGCCCGGCTTTTCGGCGGATCAACGACGGCTGAAACGGCGCCGGCGCTGGCTTGCAGCCGCTGCATGCGAAGACCGGTCGACAATGTTCTGCATGCGCAGCGTGCGGCCGTCATGCATGCAATCATCAACGAAGCCGTAGGTCCAGACACGGTTGGGGCGTTCAGGTTTGAACCGGATGCACGAGCCATCATTGAGCCAAAGCCGTTCACGATTCGACTACCGCTGCCCAACCTCGGCGGCGTTCTGACGCCCCGGCATCTCACTCTGCCAGCACTTCGCCCACCTGGCCGATCCTGACCGACGGCACCAATATGGCCAGCACCACGATAAAGAGTGAAATCCCGAGCATGGCCCAAAACGTAAGATGCAGCGATTTCTGGAGGACCAGGCCAACAGCCATGTCGCCACCGGCGACCGCATGGTGTGGCGTCGTAAGGAGCTGCCGCAACTGATCTGAGGTTACCGGCCTGACACCCTTTGCATGGGTAAGGCCGTAGTTGAGCACAGCACCGAGCACCGTGGCACCTAGCGTACTGCCCAGATTGCGTGCGAACAGGTTAGAGGCCGTGACACTCCCGCGCTGCGACCAGTCGACGATTTCCTGGATCAGAATAAGCGAACTGACGCTGACCAGACCCATGCCAAATCCCATCACGAGGGAACCAAGCGCTGCGATGATCGGCGAGCTCTGCGCGTCCAACAGAACGAAGACGGCGGCCCCCGTAGGAATGAGCAAGCTGCCCGCAATCAGGATCTGCCGCAGGCCAAACCGTTGAAACGAGCGCGCCGCCAGTGTGGCACCGGCCGGCCAGCCTACGAGCATCATTGTCAGGGTAAGGCCCGCAACGACCGCCGATCGATGCAAGACGCTCTGCACGTACATCGGTAAAAACGTGGTGAGTCCCATGAGCGCCATGCCGGCGAACACCGCGACAGCATTGGTTACCGCAATCGGCCGACGGCTCCACAATGCAAAAGAAATCATCGGATCGGCGGCGCGCCGTTCCTGAAGCAGGAAGAGCACCGATGACACGCCAAACAAGCCTGTCATCAGCAGCACGGTCTTTTCATTGGATGTGCCGATCTCCGTCAGGGCGATCAGCATGGAGGCGATGGCCACCGAAAACAACGCCGCGCCGGCAATATCGATGGAGCTGCGCGCGTGCTTCGGGCTGTCGCGCAGAAACAGAACAAAGCCGGCGGCGGCAGCAAGACCGATCGGCACATTGATCCAGAAGATCCAGGCCCATGAAAAATCGCGGAGAATGAGACCACCCACGATCGGCCCCAGAACGGCCGAGACCGCCCACACGCTGGAAATATAGCCTTGAATCTTGCCGCGCTCGCGCGCCGGATAGAGATCGCCCACAATCGTCAGGCCAACAGGTTGGATGGCGCCGGCGCCAATGCCCTGTATCAACCGGAACACGACCATCGAGGGCATCGACCAGGCGAAGCCTGCGAGAACCGATCCGAGAAGAAAGATGGCGATGCCCAGGAGCATGATATGCTTGCGGCCATAAATATCGGAAAGCTTGCCAAAGACGACCGTCATGGCTGTCTGCGTTAGCAGGAATGACGAGAAGACCCAGCTATAGAGCCGCAGCCCGCCAAGCTGCGCCACGATCTGTGGCATGGCCGTGGAAACGATCGTGGCCTCGATTGCCACCATAACCATGGAGGCCATGACGGCTCCGATGACAAGCGGACGCGATGATTGTGAGGTCATGGGGAAAATACCGGTTGCTGAGTTCGCTGTAGAAAGCCACGGATGATAAAAATCAGCCCGTTATTCGCTCGGCTTCAATGCCCTGAGCGGATTGGATCACAACCATCGAAATTCCCTTAACGCATTGAAGTTGATTAAATTTTTTGACATGATTCGAATTCTCTATCGGACATTGACCCTATAGTATGGCAGCAGCGCTGACAATCCAGCCGCTCACATAACCAAGCCATGGCGACAATGCGGCCAAACGGGCCGACCACTATCCGCTTGCGCGGCACCTATTGGTATGGCTCGCAGCATCACATCAATGCGGCGCGCGCATCGGCGCCGGGCAACACCTCCTCCAGCCTGCAAATGACCACCGCCTTGCTGGAGCGGAGGCTGCGGGTGATCCAGCCCCATAGCGGCAAGAATCCCTATTGGGGCGCGGTCGCTGGGATTCCGAGGCCTGGCGCGATGTCGTGCGCGACTAGGTGGTTGAGCATCTGCCCGCAAACGATACCGTTCTCTTGGTCGATGAGGCCGGGTTCCTCAAGCAGGGCCGGCTTTCATGTGGTGTTGGCCGGCAATACATTGGCGCCGCGGGCATGATGACAAACTACCAGATTGGCGTGTTTGCGGCCGAGGTCGCGCACAAGGGGCATGCGTTCATCGACCGGGCCTATTGTCCGTTGGACGATCTCGCCGTCAAAGCGTTCGGCACAGAGCCCGAGTGAGATGGTTTGTCGACGGTCGTCATGAGTGTTGTCGGGCGTGCACGCCGCAGGGGACGTTCTGGTTGTCTAAATCTAACGAAAAATGGCCTTGTTTTATTGCAATGCATTACCATTGCTTCTTCGTAAATTGTATGTTGATGTTATCCAAAATATTCTAAAATGATGAGGAATTGAAATGCGGAGGGCTGGTGGCTACTCTCCGTCGTCTCCAACCTGATACGGGAGCCGCATGGCTTCACGGCGACTCGACATTTGGCCCACACGAAAGAGATCTAAGTCAGACATGGAACATAAACCGATCCGCGTAGCCGTCCTCAAATTCGCGCATGAGACAGTCACCTTTCTCCCGTCGGACACCACGATCGACGACTTTACCTATCCGGGTTCGCCGGTGAAAGGTGAGGCCCTGCTGGATTCCGAACCTGAATCATACATTGGCGGCTTCGTGAAGGTTGCCCGCGAGTTCGATCATGTCGAGCTGGTCGGCATCGAGTCACCGCTCTGGTCAAAGAGAGGGACGGGTTCGGGCTGGCTCACCAATGAAACCTTTGAACATTTTGCCAACAAGATGATCGACGAGATCACGGCACAGGGCAAGTTCGATGGCGTCTATCTCTCGCTCCACGGCGCGATGGGCGTGAGAGGTGTCCCCCGTCCCGAGGCCGAGCTGGCACGACGCGTGCGGGAAGCCGTCGGCCCGAGCGCTTTCATTGTTGGGACTTTCGACCCACACGGCAATGAAGACGAGGCGTTCCTACGCTACGCCGACATGGCGTTCACGGTGAAATACTTCCCGCATTATGACATGTACCTGCAAGGCGAGCGCGCCGCGCGCATGCTCGTGCGCGCCATCAGAGGCGACTACAAACCGACCCATGTGACGGTGAACGTGCCGATTATTTCACCCACGGTCATGCAATGGACCGGCGCCTCGGCCTGGCGTGACCTGGTGCAGCTCGCGTTGACCTGGGAAGCGCGCGCTCCCGATGTCTACGTCAATGTGTTTTTTGGTTTCCCGTGGTGCGATACGCCCGATGCAGGCATGACGGTTCAGGTCCTGACGAACGGCAATCCGGATTTGGCCCGGCAAATCGCGGATGACATCTCTCAGACGGCTTGGCGGCATCGTGAAGAACTGCTGAACGCGGTGGAGATCCACAGCGTCTCTGCCGGCGTCTCGCGTGCCCGCGACGCCATCGCGGACAATGCGAAGCCCGTTGTGCTTGCGGATTATAGCGACCGTTCGGGCTACGCGACCTGGCTGCTCGACCAGATCATCAAGCAGGATCTCGGAAAAACGCTCATCGCGACCATCGCCGACGCAGCCGCGATCGCGAAGTTGAAGGCGGCGAATGTGAAGCCCGGCGACCCGTTCGACATGGAAATCGGCGGCCTGTTTGACGAATCCGCCGGTGCGCCGGTGCGCGTCGTCGGCACCGTGATGGCCGTCAACCATGGCCCCTTCCAGAAAAACGAGGAGCTCTGGGTCACGGTTGAGTTCGGACGCGGCAATGTGCTCGTGATCAGTCCGTTCCTCGTTCAGGTCATCGAACTTTCGACACTCCGGAAACTCGGATTGGAGCCGAATGACTTCGATGCCATAGCAATCAAGTCTCGCGTCCATTTCCGGCGCGGGTTCGACGATAGCGGTTTCGCGAAGACCATCCTCCTCGTCGAGCCCGAGGCGCCCTTCCTCGGTACCGTGCGCCTCGAAGGATTGTCGTATGAGAACGTCGAGCTCCAGAACTTCTATCCCTACAGCCAGCCGGCTTTCCCATAAGCCATGACGCATCAAGCCCGCGAATCGGACATTCGCGGGCTTAAGTGTCTGATCAACTGGATAGAGGCCAGCTTGGCGGCTTCCTGTGTGGTCCTTAAACATGCGCGGCTCACAGGCTGACTGCGAATTGGCATTTATCCCGTTTGTCAAATCGCCCAAAATATTGCTGCGTCACCCGACAGAGCGCTGCTCTTTCCACTCCCCCCTCGGCCACGCCTACTCTACCGCAGCCTTTCGATCAAAAAACCGTCAGAAAAAATCGACACTTTCTTAAATCACCCTAAATTCAGGCAAATGGCACCGCAGGATAGAAAATAACCACATAATAACGAATACAGAACGTTGAGTGTTTTCTTTTTTTGTGTCCTACTGAGGACGGGACGACTTATTCAATACAATAAAAGCGGGACGCACCTTTGCGAACCCATCTTCTTAACACGCACCAAGAAACTTCCGCTTCCCCAAACGCCTTCAGGAACAACGAAACAAGACGATGGATAAATCGATGGAGGCCAAGTTTGAAGCGCAGGTTATCCGCAAGGTAACCATGCGCATTATTCCATTCATCATGCTTCTCTATTTTGTGAATTTCCTGGATCGCGTAAACGCGGGATTCGCTGCCCTCAGCATGAACAAGGCGATCGGATTGACGCCCGCGATGTTTGGCTTCGGTGGCAGCCTGTTTGCCGTGGGGTATTTCATTTTCGAGGTTCCATCGAACCTGATCCTTGTGAAAGTCGGCGCACGCGTGTGGATCGCACGCGTCATGGTCACGTGGGGGGTCGTATCCATGGCCTTCGCCTTCGTCTCCGGGCCGACAGGCTTCTACGTCCTGCGCTTACTGCTTGGGATCGCCGAGGCAGGTTTTTTCCCCGGCGTTATTCTCTATCTCGGTTTTTGGTTTCCGGCGCGCCAACGTGCCGCGGCGACGGCGCTGTTCATGGCCGCCGCGCCGATCTCAGGTGTGATCGGCTCGCCGATCTCGGGCCTTTTGATGGAACTTCCGCACTTCGCCGGCCTTAGCAACTGGCAATGGCTCTTCATCGTCGAGGGACTTCCGAGCGTGATTCTGGGCCTTCTGGTGCTGGTGGTGCTCGCGGATGGGCCGGAGAAAGCCGCCTGGCTCTTGCCCGAGGAGCGTGGTTGGCTGGTGAGCCGGCTAGAGTCAGAACGCGCCGAGGCGCATCGCAATCCCACCCATGTCGGCGGCACGTTCCGGGCGCTGGCCGATCCCCGGGTGCTGTTGATGGCCCTCATCTATACTGGCCTTTCGACGGCAAGCTACACGCTGGCGCTCTGGGGACCGACCATCATCAAGCAATATGGATTCTCTTCGCTGGAAGTCGGCATCTTGAACGGTATCCCGAACATCTTCGCGGTCATCGGCATGATTGCCTGGGCCAGGCATTCCGATCGGACCAGGGAACGGACATGGCACGTCGTGATTCCCGCTCTCATCGCATGCGCCGGCATGATCCTTGGCGCGAACCTGCCAACTGCCCTGGGCGTTGTTCTGGCGCTGATCCTCGTCAACACCGGCACGGGATCCGCGAAGCCGCCCCTCTGGGTGATGCCCAGCATGTTCCTGTCCGGATCTGCCGCGGCCGCCGGGCTCGCAGCGATCAACGCAATCGGCGGCCTTGGCAGCGCCATCGGTCCGGTTACCATCGGCTGGTTCAAGGAGCACACGGGCAGCTACCAAGGCGGCCTCTATGTGATGGCTGGCCTGTTGATGATCTCCGCGATCTGCACCTTGCTGATCCGGCAATCTCGCCAGCGTGAGGCAGCCGCGCCCGCGCAGGTTTAGATCCTGACCGTAACATCTGGCCCGCGACGCCTGGCATGCCCGCGAATGTCTAATTCGCAGCCCTGAGGCGTCATGGCCTACGGGAAAACCGGTTGGCTGTCGGGAGAGAAGTTCTGGGGGGCGATGTTCTTATATGACAGCCCTTCGAGGCGCACGGTACCGAGGGAGGGCGCCTCGGGCTCAACGAGGAAGATGGTCTTCGTGAATCCGCTATCGCCGAACCCGCGCCGCCGCCCGCCCCGTTCGTGATGCGCTGAATTTTCCAGCCCTGTTGGCTGGCCGGTCTTGCACGACTGATTGGATCATCCGCCTGTGAGCTTCGCGGCCTCTTTTGCAGCCTGGGTAATGGCGTCCCAGTCCTGGGCTTCAATGGCGCTGCGCTTCACCATCCATGATCCGCCGACACAGATGACATTTTGCAGCTTCAGGTAACGTGGCGCGTTCTCGGGCGTGATGCCGCCGGTGGGGCAGAATGTGAGCTGCGGCAGCGGTGAGGCGATGGAAGCCAGCAACGGCGTCCAGCAATTTCGGCGTGGCACCGGGCGAGACGGCGAATTTCGCGCCGGCCTTGGCCGCCTGCTCGTATTGCGCAGGCGTCAGCACCGTGCCCACGCCGGGCACGGCCCCCTCCACCTCTTGCGCCACGGCGCGGATCGCCTCCAGCGCCGCAGGCGTGCGCAGCGTGATCTCGATCGCCTTCAGTCCGCCTTTCACCAAGGCCCGGGCCACCGGCACGGCCTCTGCCGCACTTTCCACAATCACCACCGGGATCACCGGGGCGAGACGCAAAATGGCTTCAAGACCGTCCTGGATCATACCAGCTCCTCCTGGAAGGCGAAAATGCTCGCCCCAAGATCGGCCCGGCCGACGAGATGGCGGAAGGGGGCGAACAGCTCCCGCCCGGTGCCGTAGCGATTGGCCTCAAGGTCCGCCAGCGCCTGCGGCCTTGCGTTCCACTCCGCCTCCGGCACCAGGGCCTCCAGCGTGCCGGAAATAGCGTCCACTCGCACGATATCGCCATCCTTCAGCCTGGCCAGCGGCCCGCCCGCCAGCGCCTCGGGCGTGACATGGATGGCCGACAGCACCTTGCCGGACGCGCCGGAGAGGCGGCCATCCGTCACCAACGCGACCTTGAAGCCCTTGTCCTGCACCACGCCCAGAGGTGGCATCAGCTTGTGCAGTTCCGGCATGCCATTGGCCTTGGGGCCCTGGAAGCGCACCACCACCACCACGTCGCGGTTGAGCTCGCCCGCCTTGAAGGCCGCCTGCACTTCCTCCTGGCTGTGGAACACACGGGCCGGGGCCTCGATAACATGGCGTTCCGGCGCCACGGCGGAGGTTTTGACCACGCTTTGGCCAAGATTGCCCTTGAGCACCGACAAACCGCCCGTGGGCTGGAACGGATTTCTGCTCCCGCGCAGCACCTTCTCGTCCCCGCTCGCTGCCGGCGGGTCACGCCAGGCGAGTTCGCCATCCTGCAAATAGGGTTCCTTGACGTAAGCCGAGAGCCCCTGCCCCATCACGGTCTGCACATCCTCGTGCAACAGCCCGGCCTCCAGCAGCTCGCGGATCAGGAATCCGGTGCCGCCGGCGGCGTGAAAATGATTCACATCCGCCTGGCCGTTGGGGTAGATGCGGCAGAGCAGCGGGGTGACGGCGGCGAGATCCGCCAGATCCTCCCATGTCAGGGTGATGCCCGCCGCGGCGGCCATCGGCAGCAGGTGGATGGTGTGGTTGGTGGAACCGCCCGTGGCGTGCAGCGCCACGATGGCATTCACGAAGCTGCGCTCATCGATCATCCTGCCCACGGGCATGTGCTCATCGCCCAGGGCGGTGAGCGCCATAACGCGCTGCGCGGCAAAACTTGTCAGCGCATCGCGCAAGGGCGTGCCGGGATTGACGAAGGCGGCACCGGGCACATGCAGCCCCATGATCTCCACCAGAATCTGGTTGGTGTTGGCGGTACCGTAGAAGGTGCAGGTACCAGGCGCATGATAGGCCTCCCCCTCGGCCTGCAGCAGCGCGGCGCGGCTCACCTTGCCCTCGGCATAAAGCTGGCGGATCTTGGCCTTTTCGCTGTTCGACAGGCCGGAGGGCATCGGCCCCGCCGGGATCAGCACCGCGGGCAGATGCCCGAAGCTGAGCGCGCCGATGACGAGGCCCGGCACGATCTTGTCGCAAATTCCCAGAAACGTCGCGGCATCGAAAGTGTTGTGGCTGAGCGCAATGCCGGTGGCGAGCGCGATGGCATCGCGCGAGAACAGGGACAGTTCCATGCCCGCCTCGCCCTGCGTCACGCCGTCACACATGGCCGGCACGCCGCCCGCCACCATTGCCACACCGCCCGCCGCGCGCGCCGCTTCGCGGATCAGATCCGGGTAGGTCTCGTAAGGCCGGTGGGCGGAGAGCATGTCGTTATAGGCCGTCACGATGCCCAAGCTCGGCCCCGCGCCATCGCGCAGCACGCTCTTATCCCAACTCCGTCCTCCTCGCCCTCGAGAAGCGGCGCGAGCAGCGCAGGCAGCCGCCCCTGGTTCCAACCCACCTGCCCAAGCACGTGCTGGATAAGGACCAGCCGGTTCGCCCCGCCCGTCTCGCCCCCTATGACAAGCTCAAGGATCACACCAATGACGACGACTGACGGCTTGCGCCAACGCGCCGAGCGCTTGCGCCTCTATGGCCTCCTGGCCCACTGGGCCGAGGCCCAGGCCGCCGGCTGGGCCGCCAATCTGCTCGACTGGGAAGAGACTGAGCGGGCGCGTCGTAGTCTCGAGCGGCGCCTGAAGGACGCCAGGATCGGCCGCTTCAAGCCTCTCGCCGACTTCGACTGGTCATGGCCAACCCGCTGCGACCGCGCCGCCCTCGACGCGCTGATGGCTCTCGACTTCCTCAAGGACGCCGGCAACGCCGTCCTGGTCGGCCCCAACGGCGTCGGCAAGTCCACCATCGCCCGCAACATCGCCCACCAGGCGGTCCTGCAGGGCCACACGGCCCTGTTCACCAGCGCCGGCCAGTTGCTCGGAGATCTGGCGGCGATCGACAGCGCCTCGGCCCTGCGCCATCGCCTCAGCCACTACGCCGCCCCCGCGCTCCTGATCATCGACGAGGTCGGCTATCTCTCCTACTCCAACCGACACGCCGACATCCTGTTCGAGCTCATCAGCCGACGCTACGAGGCCAAGAGCACCCTGGTTACCACCAACCGCCCGTTCTCCGACTGGCACGAGGTGTTCCCCGGCGCCGCCTGCATCGTCTCCCTGGTCGACCGCCTCGTCCACAACGCCGAGGTCATCGCCATCGACGGTGACTCCTATCGTCTCAAGGAAGCCACCGAGCGCGCTGATCAGCGCGCGCGCCAGCGACGCGCCTCAAGCTCGTGACGAAGGTGCGCCGCGCCGGTCTCCAGCCAACCCTCCTCGAGATCCCAGATCATTGGAGCCCGCAGACCGCGCTCGCCGTGTTCGAGCTGATCGATCACCTCCGCGATCAGATCTGGTCTCGATACGGGCTCGACATCCAGGACGAGCTCCGCAGCCAGCTCGAGCGCGGCGACCAAGACCCGCCACCGCCCTCGCAAGACGTCTGAAGCCCAAACCTGCCTCAATACAAAACCGTCGCCAGCCACATTACGCCGCTCGCGCCTCGCCGCCGAATAGTGCCGGATCTACGCAGCCGCTAACACTGCCGCATCGTCAGCTCTCTCTTTGCCGGCATTCAGTCCTCCCCGTGGTGGCTTACGAGGAGAAAAATGCCCGAGTTGCTGACCTAACCAAAAACGCTGAAAAACCCCGGCAGGTGGCCGGAATGAAATCGGAATGGTGGCCGGCTTCAAATCGGAACGGTGGCCGGCATCAAATCGGTATCCCTGGCCGGCTTCCGTCGGAATCCGCAGCATGCCGCCATCGTCCGCAGGCGAGATTGCTGCCAGGTGCTTGCACCTGGCTCTTTTGCAATGCGGTTAAACGCTACGCGGTGGCGCGAAAACGGGCGTAGTCGCGCACGCGATTCGAATATTTCCGCCAAGCCGAAGTGCCCTCGTACCGCGCGAATGCCGGGGTCTTTTGTGTGGCACTACGGCTGAGGGCTTTGGGCGACGCCGCAACGGCCGCCTGGGCGCTAGCGAACCACTCGGCCGGGAGGCTGGCCGTGGCGGTCACATCCGGCGGGGTCGGCAGTCTTCCCGTGCGGATGGCGCGGCGGAGGACCCGTATCGTAACGCCGAAGCGGCGGGCGGCCTCGGGGAAGCTAAGTTTAGCAGTTTCGTTCATAAGAAGTGATCCTAGTTGATGCGCCGCTTTCTAACCTTGGCCCGGGTTTGGTGGCAATGACTGGCCCGCTGCCGGTCGCAAGCCGCTTGCGTGCCGGCTCACATGCTGTCCGGGGCTGAGACCCGGCGCGGATCTGGCAGCCAATGCATTGATGCCGCAGACTAAATTCGTTGCTTACAAGGGGGGCGATCAACACCGCCCCGCCCCCGGCACAATCGAATTTTGCAAAGAATATCAAAGCCTTGCTGAACTCTTTTCGGAGCCCAATATGGCAGCCGCTTCACATTCTACCGAATGTGATCTCAGCTCACGAGCTTCCGCTTTTCAATCATCCCCTCCATGAATTCGTCAAAAGGGGCAGATCAACGCCCCATCTCTGGAATTGGGGTTATAACGGGCTTGCCCGCAAAAAATGCCTCGAGATTCGCGGCGACCAGGCTTTGCCTTGCCACGTGAGCCTCGAACGTATTGCCACCGATATGCGGTGCGAGCACAACATGTGGCAGCGCCTTGAGGGTATCGGGCACCAAAGGTTCATGTTCATATACATCGAGCCCGACGCTGCCGAGCTCACCGGATTGCAGCAGTGCCATCATCGCCGTCTCATCAATGACAGTGCCGCGGGAAATGTTCACCAGAATCCCATCCGGCCCCAGGGCCCTCATCACGTTTGAATTGACGAGGTGGCGCGTGCTTGCATCGGCACGGACTGCAATCATGAGAATATCTGCCCAATCGGCGAGCCCCTGCAATGTCTCGTAAAATGCATAGGGCACATCCGATTTTCTCGAACGGCTGTGATACGCAACCTCCATCTCGAAGGCAGCCGCGCGTGCTGCGATTTTGGCGCCGATGGCGCCAAAGCCAAAAATGCCGATCTTACGCCCTGTCAGTCCCCGGACATCGGGCATTCGGGCTGCTGCTCCATTACCCTGCCATAGCCCATCGCGAACGAATTTGTCAGCCATGACGATGCGCCGGTTCGCCGCCAACAGCAACGCCATGGCAATATCGGCAACCGCCGAGGCGTTTGCCGCTGGGCTATAGGTAACGATGATCCCGCGTTTTACCGCCTCCTTGATATCGACACCTTCATAGCCGCTTCCATAGCAGCAGATCAGGCCAAGATTTGGCAGACGGTCCATGGCTACACCATCGATCTTCAACGTCCCCATTGCGACAACTGCGCGGACCGAAGCAGCTTCCTCGGGGCTGAGATTCGCCCCCAGCGGCTGGCCGGTGGGCCCCATAACGGCAATCGAAGGATCAATTTTATCGCGCAGACCAGACGGAAAGGAGCTGGCAAGCAAAATCGGGGGAAATGTTTGCAACGGCATTTGCGTCTGTAGCCTTTGATAAATATTGAGGAGGCATGGTCGCCTGAACAGCAATACCTTTTGCGCAATTCCATTTGCCGAGTCCAGATCTACACCGGCACGCAGGAATAAGGGATCTGATGCCAATTTAGGGCATGGACGAGCGATCTCTCCTGCGAATTTCTGGCTTTCAAGCCGATAGCATCGCGGCCCAGATGGCGGTGGCAACTTGCCCCTGAGCGGCCAAACGGTCGAGGGCGAACCGCCCTTTGCGGATTCGATAGAACAGCTCAATGCCGGAGATCGTCACAGCTGCACGATTGAAGATCTTGAAGCCGAGCATGGGTGCAATACGTGACTCGATGAGAGGTGGTGTAGCTGTTGAGCGTGATGCGCAACGATACCCAGCCCCGCGTCTTCAGCGCTTTGCAGAAAAACGCCCTGGCCGCGGATTTTCACCCAGGTCTCATCCACACGCCAGGCACACCCGGTCATACGCGCCTAACGGTTCCAGCGTTGCTCAAACGCCGGCACGAAGCGCAGGTACCAGCGTACACAGGACCGCATATCGCTGCCTGAACTCTTGCTGCAGAAAGCCTAACGAAGCTCAGAATTTGCACCGGAGCCATCGCCGACTGGGGAGGGGCCCGATCGGCACCGATCAGACCAGAATAACGCTTCCTCCCAAGCCGACATTTTCTGCAGCGCCAAGCGGTTGCTCAGGCCCCAGAAAATCGATGCAGAAAAACGCCCTTAATTTAAAGCATCGAATTCAATATGCCATTTTTGATAGATGGCATGATAGCTATTGCCCTTCATGACTGCGGACAGGGCGCTGGCTAGTGCCAATTTAAGGACGGTGTCATCCTTGCGTACCGCAATCCCATCCTGCATTTTGTGGTAGATCGGCACGCCAAATTCAAATTGTCCCGGATCGAGCTGATCGTAATAAGTTGCCGTTTCGTAAGCCACGCCGAAGGCGTCAACTTGCCGAAACTGCAGTTGCTGTAATGCCGTGGCGTTATCTGAGAAAGTTACAAGGGTAATGGGCGGCTTGCCCTCTTTGACGAGCGCGGCGTTCGTCTGAGATAATACCAGGGCCGCGGCGGTTCCCGTAACCACGGCAACCTTCTTTCCCGTCAGCGCTTCCACGCCGGGCAGCTTCGGATCCCCCGCTCTGAGCAAAACCGTGCTCCCGGCAAAGCGATAGGGAAGCATATCAACCATCTGAAGGCGGCTCGGCGTGATGTTGAGGCCGGATAGGACTGCATCACAATGCTTGGCAAGCAAAGCCGGAATAACACCGGAAAAAGGTACGTTGATCCATTTGACCGACAGCCCCAGCTGGGACGCCAGTAACGTTCCCATTTCGATGTCAACGCCTTCTGGCTTCAGTTGCGTGTCGTAGAATTCAAAGGGCGGCTGTGTCATCGCGCTACATAAAGTGAGCGTCTTCGTGGCCGCGATCGATGGAGGAAGGGCTACCGCGTCGGCTTTGGCTGAACTGTGCAGGCCAAAAAATAGCGCCAGGGAGAAGATGGCTCCGGCGATTGCGTGCGTTTTGGTGGCTTCGATCTTCATTTTGCCGTCCTGTCGGATGAGAGTTTCAGTTGCCGTGTCGGCAGCGTTGTTATGCGCAATGGTTTTCATCGGCGTCAGAACGCCGCGGCATGGCCGTCCCGGCGGCTGTCGCTGGCGGCAACGTAACCGTCTTCGAGATTGTCCGACAGCCGCCATATAAACTGCCCGGATCCGAAGTCCATGTATGGGTCTTCCACGGATTTTAAACGGTGCCCCCGCGCCTCCAGCGCCTGCACGGTATCGGCGCGCATCGTCGCCTCGACATCAAGCGTGAAGTCA
The DNA here is from genome assembly GCA_963780465.1 of uncultured Pseudomonadota bacterium. Classification (GTDB taxonomy): domain Bacteria; phylum Pseudomonadota; class Alphaproteobacteria; order Acetobacterales; family Acetobacteraceae; genus Acidocella. The sequence continues at coordinate 155,788 of CAWACI010000002.1, read as the reverse complement.
CGATTGACTTTCCACCTCGGCGCATCGCAGGCCGCTTGCGGTTGCTGGTTATAGTCCAGCATGTGCACGAGAGTCTGCAAATGCCCTTGCGGCTGCATGTCGCCGCCCATCACGCCAAAGCTCATAACGGGCGAACCGTTTTTTGTTAAAAAGGCCGGGATGATGGTGTGGAATGGCCGCTTGCCACCTGCAACCACGTTGGCTGAGCGCGGATCCATTGAAAATCCATAGCCACGATTCTGCAAGCTGATGCCGGTGCCTGGCACGACAATTCCAGACCCAAATCCGCGATAGTTCGACTGGATGAATGAGACCATCATGCCGCTCTCATCCGCGGCCGTCAGGTAAATCGTCCCGCCGGCACGCGGCATGCCGAAGGCGGGTGTTTGTGCTCTTGTGCGATCGATAAGCCTTGCCCGCTCCGCCAGGTAAGCCTCGTCGAGCATGTCGGCGGGGGACACATCCATGGCGCGTGGATCGGCCACGTATTGATAGACATCGGCAAAAGCGAGCTTCATTGCCTCGATCTGGAGGTGCTGAACTCCACGCCGTCCACCGGCAGACTTTCCAGATCAAAATTGCTGAGAATGCCAAGCGCGATCAACGCGGCAATGCCCTGCCCATTTGGGGGCAGCTCATGCACGTCATAGCCCCGGTAGCGTTTGGCAATGGGCGTCACCCATTCCGGCTGGTAACGTGCAAGATCCGCGCGCGTCATGGCGCCGCCGCCCGCCGCGCTGAAGGCTGCGATCTTGTCGGCTGGTTCGCCTTCGTAAAAGCTGCGCAGGCCGTTCTTGACGAGTGAGCGCAGCGTGGTGGCAGCGGTCTTGAAGACAAACCTCTCGCCGATCGCCGGTACACGACCATTGGGCATGAATGTTTCGGCGAAACCCGGTTGAGCCGACACGGGCGGCGCATTGGCAATCCATTTATGCGCCACGATCGGCGTTACGGCATAACCGCGTTCCGCGATCTCGATCGCGGGCTGTAAAATGTCGCCGAGGGAAAGTTTTCCGAACCGCTCGTGCAGCGCGCTCCACGCCGCAATGGCACCTGGCACGGTTGCCGCATCCCATCCTCGTGCCGGATGAACGGCATGGCCGTTGCCGTCCTCGCCATATTTACGTTTGAAGTAATCAAGGCTCCAAGCCGCCGGTGCGGTGCCGGACGCATTTAGTCCGACGAGTTCCTTCCCATCCCAAAGGAGCGCAAACGCGTCGCTGCCAAGGCCGTTCGAAACCGGCTCGACGATGGTCAGCATCGCGGCCGCCGCGATCGCCGCGTCGACCGCGTTGCCCCCTTGCGCCAAAATGCGCAGCCCAGCCTGCGCGGCCAATGGCTGCGAGGTTGCGACGACATTGCGCGCCATAACGGGCATGCGCACAGTCGGATAAGGATTCTGCCAATAGAAAGACATTCATCAACTCCCGCGGACGGCCATGAACAGAGACGTTAGGATCACTACTAAGCGAGATTTATTGTTAGCAATTTTAATGCCAAGATTTGCTTGATGAATGCGTTTGCCGATTGCATATTACCGACGCAGCCGCGTCGATACATCCCCGCCCTTTCGCGCATTATTCGTTCAAAATTTATCAAAATTTACGCTGAATGCCCATTGTTTGGGCAGAGAGCGATGTTGCGTGACGGCATATCCTGCCAGTGGCGTGCAGGATCCATCGTACCAAGCGATTGCACAAGGTTTTGTGCTGGCCATCGGCTTTGGGCGCGCCCTTCCACTGCAGGCGATGCTTGATCACGTCAATGATCCCACTGACCACCCGCCGGTCGTCACCCCCAGCTGCACCGTGCGACAGTGGAAAAACGGCGACATCCGCGCCATCTGGCACTCACTCAACAAGAACGAATCAAACATTGCGAAGATGGCTCCGCCATGCCCGGCATCACACCGTGCCGCGCCGAGACAAGAGATTAATGGGTCCTGAACCTGGCTAACGTCCTCAATCGTCTTCCAGCAGGATGCAGTGGCGCGGGTCAACCGAAAGGAACACCTCCTCGCCCTCCCGCATCTGGCCGAGCGCCGAACGGCGAATGATCAGCTGGCGCCCGCCCCATGCGACATGGATCTCACTCAGATCACCGAGAAAGATCGAGCGCGACACCGTAACCGGCCAGATGTTGCGGTTCCCGGCAGGCCGCTCGGGCTGCAATTGCAGATGGACTGTCCGGACAGACAGCGTCGCCTGCCCGCCAAGCTTCCGTCCATGGGTGATCCCATGCACCAGCTCTCCGCCCCCGGTTTCAATCACGACATCGCCATTTGCGGACAGATCGCTGCGGACCCGTCCGTCGATGAGATTGGCCGAGCCGACGAAATCCGCTACGAAGGCCGTACGCGGATAATGATAGATCTCGGACGGCGTGCCCCATTGCTCGATCCGGCCGCGATTCATCACCACGATGCGGTCCGACATCGCCAGCGCCTCTTCCAGATCGTGTGTTACATAGATCGAGGTGACGCCGAGCCGATGCTGCAACTCCCGCAGCTCGATCCGCATGTCCCCGCGCAACTTGGCGTCGAGGTTCGACAGCGGCTCGTCGAACAACAGAATCTCAGGTGAAAACGCGCAGGCCCGGGCGAGCGCCACCCGCTGCTGCTGGCCGCCCGAAAGCTGCGCGGCGGGCCGCTTGGCGTAAGCCTCCATCTGCACCAGCGCCAGCGCGCGCTGGACATTCGCCTCAATCTCCGACCGGCTCTTGCGGCGGACCTTCAGCCCATAAGCGACATTGTCGTAGACCGTCATATGCGGCCAGATGGCGTAGGACTGGAACACCATCGACAGGCCGCGCCGCTCGGTCGGGACGTTCAGCCTCTCGGCCGAGGAATACATGTCGCGGTCACCAATCCGGATCGCGCCTGCGGTTGGCGTCTCCAGCCCGGCGATGGCGCGCAGGGTCGTGGACTTGCCACACCCGGATGGGCCAAGCAGCGTTAACTGCTGGCCCTTCGGGACGGAGAAGCTGACGGGTCCGACGGCCGCAACAGCGCCGTAATGGATCTCCAGGTCCCGGACTTCGATCGCGGTCTCCTGACTTTGCAACTGCATCGAAGTTCAACCTTCCTTAAGTTCGCGCCGGCGCGTCAGCACCATGAAAATCCCGATGACCACGCCGACCACCACGGTCTGGATCAGCGCCATGGCCGCGGTCAGCTCGGAACTGGCGTTGTTCCAGGCATCGACGATCGCCGGCGTCAGCACCTGCGAATTGGGGCCGACCAGCAGGATCGACGCGCCGAGTTCCCGGACGGAGCCGATGAAGATCAGCATCCATGCTGCCATGATCCCCGGCCGCAGCAGCGGGATATTGATCGTGCGCAGCCGCTGGCTCCAATTCGCGCCGCAGACCTGTCCGCATTCGTCCAGCGTTTTGTCGAGCTGCATCAGCACACTGGAAATTGTGCGCACACCCAGCGGCAGGAAGACGGTGATATAGGCAATCAGCAGCAACCAGATCGTGCCGTAGATCGGCACAGGCAGGACCAGCCACGCCCACATGATGCCGAAGGCAAACACCAGGCGCGGCACCGCCTGCGGGAACATCGAGATATATTCAAGGGCGCCGCGACCCGGCAGTTTAGAACGGTGCAGCAGCCAGGAGATGGTGCCGGTCAGCGCCACGCCGATCGTCGCCGTCATCACCCCGAGTTCGAGGCTGTTGCGCACGGCATAGCGCACCGCATTCTGCGACAGCGCCACCCGATAATGCTCCAGCGTGAAATTGGACCAGTCCGGCAGGGCCGTCGCCAGCTTCTGCACCGACACATAGGCCAGGGTCAGCAGCGGCAGCGCGACCGCCAGAAAGATGTAGCCGCCGACGAGCAGGAGCAACAGCCAGCGCAGCCTGCCCATGTCGAGGATCCGCGGCCGGAAGGCCTTCCCACTCACCGTGACGTAGCTGCGCCCGGCGATCAGCCGGCGGTAAATATAGGTCATCAGGAACATGACCGCGAAAAGAATGACGCCCATGGCCGCCGCCAGCGGAATGCGCGGGGGATATTGGCTGACCATCAGGTAGATCGCCGTGGTCAGCACGTAGAACCGGTTGGACGTTCCCAGCACGAGCGCGGCGGAGAAGGAGCCCAGCATCTCCGCAAAGACATAGACGACCGCGCCGAGCACCCCCGGCGCGACGAGCGGCAGTGTCACCCGTATGATGGTGCTGAAGCGGTTTGCCCCGATCACCTGCGAGGCTTCCTCGAGCGAAGGATCGATCGACTGCATCACGGCGCTGATCATGACGAAGGCGACAGAGCCCTCGAACAGCGCCATGACCCAGGCGATGCCCATGGCGCTGGTGGCGTTGACGATCGCGCCCTCGCCGCCCAGCGCCCGCCAGAACTGGTTGATGAAGCCGCTATGCGGTTCTCCCAACAAGCTCCAGGCGAGTGCGCCGAGCAGCGGCGTCATGTAATAGGGAACCGCCATCAGCTGCTCGAGCCCGCGGCGGAACGGCACGTTGGTCCGTGTCAGGATCCAGGCGATGAAGAAGCCGCCGGTGATGGCGATGATCGTCGCCACCACCGAGACCTCCAGCGTGTTCCAGATGATGGTGCCGTAACTCGGCAGCCGTGCGAAATTACCGAGACCGTAGCCGGTACTGCCGTCGATCGTGCCGTCCCCCTGCTTCAGCGACACCTGAAGCAGGAAGAAGATCGGATAAAGGACGAAAACTCCGATCAGCAGAACGATGGCCGCGCCGGTGATGACAGCCCGGCGTGAGTTGAACACCCTGGATATCATGGCCTGGATCGCTCCTTCGGCGTCAGAGCAGCCCCAGCATCTGGTTCCACTGGGAGTTGAAGTCGTTGCGGCTGGCCAGGAAGGGGCCCATGTCGGTCGGCACCAGCAGCTTGAAATCGTTGAGCGTGAGCCCCCCGGGCATCGGCGGCGCATCCTTGCGGACCGAGCCGTAGAACAGATACGGATTTTCCTGGTAGAGCCTCTGGCCCTTGATCGACATCAGCCAGTCGAGGAGCAGCCGGGCCGCCTGTGGATGCGGGGTATTGCTGACAACCCCAGTGGCCATGGGCGAGGACGGCAGCCCGCCTTTCGGCGCGACAAAAGCGATCGGCGCCTGCTTCTGCTTGGCCAGCGCGTAGCCAGCCCATTCAGCCATCGCGCAGACGGCGTCGTCGCCGCTGGCCAGACGATCAAATAGCTGCACACGCGAGTTGAAGCCCTTGGGTTGCAGCGTCGCGAAGGTCTTCCAGTACTCGTCACCGTAAAGCTTGCGCAGCTCGTACCATTCGGTGAACTGCATGCCCGAGGTGGCCTGTTTTACGCTGAGCTTGCCCTTCCATTTCGGGTCGAGCAGATCGTTCCAGTCGCTCGGCGCATCGGCCGGCTTCACCCGGTCGGTGCAATAGGCGATCCCGGCGAACCCGATGCCGATCCAGAAGAATTGGCCGGGCGGGTCGCTCAGATGCTCGGGCGCATAATATTTCTCCTGCGGCGAGCGATATTCCGCATAGCCGCCTTTCCTCTGGAAATCGATGGCGGTCCCGAGGTCGGAGAACTGGATGACATCGACGTCGAACCGCGAGGCCTGACGTTCCGCCAGAACCTTGCTGAAGAGCGCCCCGGTCTGCGCGCTGACATAGCGCGCGGTGATCTTGGGGAAATCATTCTGGAAGGCCGTGCAGATCGCCGCCGCCGCGGCGCCGCTGTCATGCGTGTAGAAGACGACGGAGCCTTCTCTCTCGGCCTCTGCGACATCCGCGCCGGTCTCGATCCCCTGCACGGTCACCGACTTGACCGCCTGAGCATGGGCCCATCCCGGCGCCAGAGTGCCGAGAACGGGCAAAGCGGCGAGCGACAACCCCGCGCGCAGCACATCCCGACGCCCGGAATTTTTGTCTCCGGCCTGGACCGTCTTGTTTTTGAAGTCTTCGGTCATGGTTCCCCCCTTCTGTTGATGTTTTTGTTTTATCCAGATGATGGCGGCAGCGGATCATCCTCCGCCCCGGCTTCGCATGTCTGAATTTCGCTCTCGGGTCTCTGCCCGGCCCTGCCGCTAATCCGCATGATCAGCTTGCCCTGGCCGGAAATCGTACTCTTAAGGCGGGGCCGCATGATTTTTTCTTTTCAGAAAATGCCGGGCGCGGCTGGGGGAGGCTTCGAAATCGCATGGCAGGAAATCGCAGCCGCAGCCCTGATCGGCCTGAGAGCGGTGCCGCGAGAACATCCAACCTGATCCACACCAGAAACTCGGAGCGGATGGGATCCATGCAACGACGTTAGGCGATATCGCCCTGGTGCAGCCTACCCCCAACAGGGTGGATCCAAATATGTTCTTACTCGCGATCTCCGTCATGAACTCGGCCATTCCCTTAGCGGCATATTTGAACCCAAAGTGCATACGAGACAGTTTGGTAAATAGCGCCAAATGAAGGGGCGCGCCTTTTAAAATTGCGCTGGTTAACTTTATAACGACCAACTGGTCGAGAGCCTAAGATTGACCGTCGCAACTTGTCAACGCTTCTATCTCGAAACGATTTTCAAAAGCGACCACGATGGACTCGGTCACGGGCGGCGTTGACAAGCATCTTGCCGCCATGCCGACGCACGAGGACGCCAAGGTGCTGGTCAAAACTTGGCGTCGCCCGTACAATCCCGCTTCATTACACCCATCGTAAGTCGGGCAAAAGTGTTGGTTAATCCGCTATTTTTTGCTTGCGCCAACTCGCAGCCGCGGACTTTTTGAAATCGTATGCCACCGTTCGTCACCCTTTCCACCCTTTCCGGGCTGAAGCGTCCAGCGCTTGAAGCACTCCTGGTTGAACTGTACGGTGAAGAAGCCAAGCTGAAACAGACCATCGCCGAATTGCGGGAAGAATACGCGCGGTTGAAACGTGAAAAGTTGTAAGAGCGGCCCAAGTTTAGGTGAGCGCTGCAGCACGCTGCGAGCGAGCGCGCGCGATCGAATAGATGCGCTGATCCAACGTGTTCGCCGCGGCGGCCTGTCAGGCGGGGCGGCGTCGCGCTCTGACGTAATGGTCGAGCGGTTCAATGATCACTGCCCCCACTACTTTGAACCTGCTGCCCAGGAAATTCCAGACTGCGACACCGAGTTTGTCGCATGTCTTCGCGAGGCTGAGGAACGCGTCGCGGCAATCCCGTCCGACCTCGCTGCGAGTTCCGGCGCTGATCTTGCGCCTCGTGACATGACAGCGGATGTCGTTTTCCGATCCGTTGGTGTGGAGCGGAATTTCCGGTTGTTCCAGAACCATCAACAGTTCGGCCTTATTGGCGTGCAGCCGCGCCAGCAGGCGGTCCAGCGTCACGAAGCCGGTGCGGCGGAGGAAAATACGGTCAAAGCGGGACCGTAACTCCTGAACCCGCCGCTTGGTCGGCTTCAGTTGGTAGGTCTTCAGATCCGCGTAAAAGTCCCAGATCAAGCCACGAACTCGCGTCTGAGCGGCGCGATGCTTGTCGGTGAACGTGTCCAGCTTATGCACCAGCCGTTCTGCGTGAACCCAACACAGGGCGTGCCGGCCGACGTTGAACTGACCGGCATCATCGCTCAGAATCACCGCGTCGCACAGAAATTCATGCGCCTGAACGCTGCCCCACAGCGCCCCTTCGGTGGCGAGCTGAACCGGGTTGGGCGTGACCTTCAGAGCGGTGAAGCCGAGCTGGTCGAGATGCGACAGCCACGCGGCCTGATCAGCGAACCACGTCTGTGGTCCCGCCGCCAATAAGGCGATCGACGAGGCTGGCAAGCCATGCTCGCGCATATAGCCGTAAGCCGCATCATTAAGGACGTAATCGGTATGTCCGGCACGCAGCAGATCAAGGAAATTCATGCGGCTCTTCGAGGGCCGAGTTCGGAACCAGGTAAACCATTCATTGCCGATTTGCGTGCAGAAGCCGTTCTTCCCGGCATGGCGCGCGCCGGTGTCGTCCACGCTGACCCAGGGCGATGTCTCCAACCCCGCACGCAGAACATCCTGGGCTTCGGCGATCAACGCCTCGTGGTTCTCATTCAACAGGCGAACCAGCTGCCGCTTTGAGATCGAAACCCCTACCGATCGCAACAAGGCGAGCAGCCGTGGCATCGTCGATTGACCCTGGTGGTACTGCACCAGCACGAACCTGCGAAGTTCTGGACCGAAATGGCCTTCGATCCCCTCAGGCAATGGCGCCAGGATCGTCCGGCCGTCCGGGGTGATCCAGCGTTCGCGCAGGTAGCAGGTCGCCTTCGCCGAAATCACCAGGTCCTGGACCAGAAACGGTTCATGACCTTTGAAAATCGATCCTGGCGGGATATCGACACGGATCACTTCGTCCTCGACCTGGACCCGCGGGGTGACCTTACCCCGGCCAGGCCGCTTGATATGATTGGCGGGTTTTGCTGGCGCGGTGCCTTTGTCCATACCGCTCGGCTTGATGTTCGGGCGGCCTTTCAGACCTTTCAACCGCGCGTTCTCTTCGCGCAAATCGGCGACGGTCTGCTTCAGCTCGACTATCTCACCGGACTGTTCAACCAGGAGCGCTTCAAGCTCTGGACGCTTCCCTCTCTATGCTGTTGAATTGAATAGGTTATTTTTGTCTTGACCAGGTCCTGTGGGGTGCTTAGCGCCTTGCTTTGCGCGCAGTACGACCCTTTTTGCCGCGTCACTATCGAGGACGGCTCGACCAAACAACCTCGGCCCGTCAGGAAGGGGATGCGTCGCTTGGATTTCTCCGCTTTCGGCTGCCATGCGCAAGGTCTTTGCGCTGATTTGCAAATGAACTGCTGCTTGCGTCAAGTTCAGCCATTCGGATTGATCCGCTGCAACCTGGTTATGGACAGGAATCTTGTGGTGGGACCGTAACGCCGTGACGCGCTCGCGGGTCCAACGGTTACCGTGGCCGGTGAGAAGCTTGTTGCGGTTAAGAACGCCGGCGATAACATCGTCACATGCGATTTTGACCAGCAGCCGAATGGCTTCAATGATGTCTGGCGAGGTTGCATTGCGTTGGCCACGGCGGCGGCGAGGCAGCCGCAATTCGGTATGAACCCCTCCAACCCAATGCAGAAACAGGCTGATCTCGCCGGCCTCAGCGTCGATATCAGCCACAACCTCCTCGATGACCGATCGGACGATCCGCTTCTTCAGCCTGGCGTCTGTCGTTGGCGCTCGCCAGATCGTCGGCAGATCCGCCGCGAGGTTGGCAAACGACACGGTCGACATATCCGGTTGACGTCGCGCATGAAGATCGTGCGCGGCAATGCGGCCTTCCACGTCACCCACGCGTGCCAGCGCCCGGTTCCAACGTTGCTCCAGTTCCGCCGCGACCAATCGGTTCTCGGGATCGATGGCATCGTACTGACGGAAAGCCCGATCGGCTGCGTAACGTGCAGCTTGCAGGTCCCTGTCGAGCGCAGCCCGCACGTCGTCCCGACGCGCTTCTTCCTGCACATCAGCCGCGGTTGCTGCAGCGATCGCACCCGGCTCAACAACCTGGAAGATCGCGCGTTCGATCGCGTCATCGACCCGTAACCCGCCAAAAGCGATGCAGCGGGGCTCACCATTGTCCAGCCAGCCACGTGCGCAGCTGTATCTTGGAATCTGATGCTTGGTCCCTGTGTAGCGCACCGTGAGCTTGCGCCCGCAACGCCGGCATCGCAGCAAGCCGGCCAAAAGGGCATCCCCGTGTTTGGGTGCGCCCAGGTGTCCATTCGACGGAATATTGTCGCTGACCATCATACGGATTGCCTCCGAACGCTGCCAGTCGACATAGCCTTCGTGCGCGCCAGGCTGCAATACCAGCCATTCGTCGCGCGGCTTGCGGCGACTTCTAGCTTTGGACACGGTCCCATCGTAATGGGCAATAACCCCTGTCTTGCCGTAGGCATACGCACCGCCATAAATCGGGTTGGTGATGATCCTATGGATGCTGGCGTAGCACGGCCGACGCCAGACGACATCGCCATTCCTGGGCCGTGTCGGCAGCTCAAGTCCATGCTCGTGAAACCACAGCAAGGCTTGTCGGGCGCTGCCGAGTTCAGCGACCTTGGCAAATACCAGGCTGATTGATTCCCGCACACGCCGATCAGGATCCTTCTCGAAGCGATCGCCTGCCTTCACAAACCCAACCGGCGCCGCCACGATCAGCTCGCCCCGGCGTGCCTTCTCGTAACGGGCTGACAAAGACCGCTGCCGAAGCAGATCCAACTCGTACTCATTCAAACTTCCTTTGAGCCCGAGGAGCAGCCGGTCGTTGCCCTGGCGCGGCGCATAAATGGCCTCCTGGTCGATCAAAACCGTGTCCACAACGCGGCACATCTCAATCAATTGCTGCCAATCGCGGCTGTTGCGCGCAAAGCGGGATACCTCCCGCGCGGCGACCGCGCCGACCTTGCCGAGACAAACTTCCGCAACCATCCGGTCGAAGCCTGCACGGGACACACTGCCCGACGCGGATCGGCCAAGATCGTCATCCACAATATCGATCTGGCACCAGCCCAACCCAACTAAGCGATCGCGCATGGCATATTGCAACACGCTGCTCTCACGGTTGTGTAAAACCTGATGTGCTGAAGACTGGCGGACGTAGAGGATCGCCTTACGTTCCAGATGATGGGCCCCAATCTTGTCAGGCATCATGGCGACCCCCGGTCACATCGTAGCCTTTACAAGGCTGATGTTCGCGCAACAGGCGCGCGATCAAATTCGTCACTGCGATCCGAGTTTCCACGGGCAGATCCAGCCAATTCGGATCCGTGCTCTTGGGGTGAAACAAATCCAACTGGGGCACATTCAGCCGTCGGTTCCCATGGCTTTGGCGTTGTTGGCGCATCAGAGATTCTCCGATTTTGAGGGCAGGAACTCGTGTCCTGCGTCGGAAATCGGTTCAGGGAATGACGGTGATGGCAATGCTGTACTCGTGGCGTCACGCAACAAGGCTTGCAAGGCCGCCAACGCGATCCGGCTTGTCTGTGGCATAGCCGCGACCCGCACCGCCAAACAAGCCGCCGGATCGAACATCCAACTCGGCAGTTCAAGGCAGCGATCAGAAGCTAATCCATCAAGGCTACAACGGAAAATCTCCGCCTGCCGTCGATCAACAAACTGGTGGACATGCACCTTCAGCCCAAACCATGGATGCCATTGATATAAAACCCGGCGTTCTTCGGTAACATGGGCGTTGTCTCGCCTGCTTGTACAACACCATCCGACCGCACTCGTCGTTCATCTACCGGCCGCCTGTGCCAGCGGGAACTCATCAAGCGCCAGCCCCTCCAAACCAGGCGCTTGCTCCATAACCAAATAGCCGCTTAAACTTTCAACCCAGCAGGCGAGCCAAAACGGTCTCAATCTTGCGACGACGCCCCCTGTTGATCAGATACTCAGAAGCCATTTCGAATTCGCTCTGTTTACCGATACGTCCGGAAATCCGATTGCCTATTTTGGGCCGATACATAGATCCATCAAAAGCCGATTGCTCACTTTGAGGCGCAAAGACTGATCAGGCACTCATCTTTAGGCCTATAATCGGTATCAGTGTCAGATTTGAGAACAAACCGCGATCGGAAACATTGCCCTTTACTATATGCTGGAGTGAACTGAGGCTTTCTGGTATTTCAAAATTCGTTTGCGAGACCTGAGAATCATTCGACTAGAATAGCGACTGCCTTGCAGGAGGAGCGCCGTTTGGGGAAGATTCTAAACTCTTTGCAATTAAATCCTTTGGCCCGGCATCCAGCTTGGCGCGGCAGCTGCTTTGTTGCGCGACGCCGTGACAAAGCAGCGCTCCGGTGAGTAGCGTCGGAACCGCCGCCTCTCGGAACGTACCCGGCGCCTTCCACCGGCTCGATGCGCCGATGAACATCATCGCCGGCCTATTGCGCCACGGGCGCTGCGCCGATGAGGTGATGGGTTGGTGCGCGGCCAAGAAGCAACCCGAGCCGGTTAGATTCGAATGCAATACCGCCTGTCCCTGCCTCAGCGGCAAGACATACAAAAACTGTCACGGCGCGGGTACCGGCGCAGAAGGCGAGCAAGCACCATTCACCATGTAAAATCATGAGGGAGTTACGCAGCCATGTCCATGAATGAATATAAGTCTGGCACAGCCTTCACCGGCGTCATCGGCCGTACCTATGACACCTCAACGCCGGCATGGCCGCAACCCCTTCGCTCCAAGGCGGGGGCGCCCAACGTGCTGTTCATCGTTCTGGACGATGTGGGCTTCGGGCAGCTCGGGTGTTATGGCGGCCCCTGTGAAACGCCCAATATCGATCGCCTGGCGCAGAACGGTCTGCTGTATAACAACATGCATACCACGGCGCTCTGCTCGCCATCGCGCTCGTGCATCCTGACCGGGCGCAATCATCATTCCAATGCCATGGCGTGCATCACGGAAGGCTCGACCGGCTATCCAGGGTCGAACGGTTATATCCCGTTTGAGAACGGCTTTCTGTCGGAAATGCTGCAGCAACAGGGCTACAATACCTATGCGGTCGGCAAGTGGCACTTAACCGCGCTGGATCAAAGCTCTGCCGCAGGGCCCTATGACCGCTGGCCCCTTGGGCGCGGGTTCGAACGGTTCTATGGCTTCATGGGCGGCGAGACGAACCAGTATTATCCGGCGCTCTACGCCGACAACCACACGGTCGCGGCCGGGAAGACACCGGAGGAAGGCTACCACTTAACGGAGGATCTGGTGGACAAGGCGATCAATTTCATCGCCGACGCCAAGCAGGTCGCCCCGCAAAAGCCGTTCTTCCTCTACTTCTGTCCCGGCGCGGGGCATGCGCCGCATCAGGTGCCCAAGGCCTGGGCGGATAAATACAAAGGCAAGTTCGACAGCGGTTGGGACAAGCTGCGCGATGAGATACTCGCGCGGCAGAAAAAGCTCGGTGTTGTCCCGGACGATGCAGAGTTGTCGCGCCATGACCCCGACGTGCCGCAATGGGATCCGTTATCGGCCGACGAGAAGCGGCTCTATGCCCGCATGATGGAAGTGTTCGCGGGGTTCATCACCCATACCGACCACCATATCGGGCGGTTGCTCGATTTCCTGAAGACATTGGGAGAACTCGACAACACCATCATCATGCTGATCTCGGATAATGGCGCGAGCTCCGAGGGCGGTCCGCAGGGCATGGTCAACGAGGCGCTGTTCTTCAATAACGTCCCCTCCACCCTGGCGGAGAATCTCGCCGCCATCGACAAGCTCGGCGGACCGGAGGTCTGCAACCATTACGCCTGGGGCTGGACCTGGGCGGGCAACACACCGTTCCGTCGCTGGAAACGGGAAACCTATCGCGGCGGCGTGAGCGATCCTTTCGTCGTTCACTGGCCTAAAGGGATCAAGGCCAAGGGCGAGGTGCGCAGCCAATATACACATGCGATCGACATGGTGCCGACGATATTGGAGGCGGCAGGCTACCAGGCGCCTGAGGCAATCAGGGGCGTTACGCAGTCGCCGATCCAAGGTGTCAGCTTTGCCCATACCTTTAGCGACTCCAAGGCCGAGACCAGGCATCTGACGCAGTATTTCGAGATGATGGGCCATCGCGCGATCTATCACGATGGCTGGCGCGCGGTCTGCCCTTGGCCGGGGCCATCCTTCAAGGAAGCCGGCGCTTTTTTCGGTGCGCCGATGAACAAGGACAAGCTGGCCGAAATCGACGCGACGAAATGGGAACTCTACCACGTGGCGAAAGATTTCGCGGAGAACACCAATATTGCGGCGGAGAACCGGCCTAAGCTGATCGAGATGATCGCCACATGGTATGTCGAGGCCGGAAAATACAATGTTCTGCCGATCGATTCACGCGGCACGCAGCGTTTTGCCGATGAGCGCCCGAAACTGGCGGTCGACCGGGCCCAGTTCAAGCTTTATCAGCACACCCAGGCCGTGCCCACCGATGCGATCCCGAGCTTGATGAACCGCTCCTATAGCGTCACCGTCGAGGTCGACATCCCCAAGGGGGGAGCGGAGGGCGTGCTGCTATCGCAGGGGGGCAATGACGGCGGCTTTGCGCTCTATCTGCAGGGCGGCAAGCTGCGCTACGCCTACAACTATGTCGGCCGCACGATCTATGACATCGAATCCCGTGAAGCGGTTACCGCCGGTCCCCATCAACTGCGCTACGAGTTCGAAGTGACGGGCAAGCCGGACGTCGCTCACGGCAAAGGCGCGCCGGGCCAAGGGCGGCTCTATATCGACGGCAAGCTCGCCGGGCAGGGTGATATTGCGCTCACGATGCCGCTGACCATCGGCTTAACGGGGGGCATCGCCTGCGGCATCCATCTCGGCGCTCCCGTGACGCCGAAATTCAAGCCGCCTTTCGCCTTCACCGGCACGATCCAGGCTGTGACCGTCGATGTCAGCGGCGATCTGGTCCGGGATCGCGAGGCGGAGATGCGCATGGCCTTGGCGCGGCAATAGCCCCGCACGGGGCCGTGCGCGATTGGCGCGGGAGGTGATCGGCATGCGTTCATGCCGATCAGGGCGTCTCCTGTGCGCTCGCCCCCTGTTCATGCCCCCAGATGCCCGCGCCATCACAGGCATCACATCGCTTGACGCGCGCCGCGGCGAGCCGCGGGAACAACGAATGACGGGACATGTCCGCGAGGACCATCGGCCCGCCTGTCTGCATGATACAGCCAGTGCCCCTGCAGACCCGGCAATGCGCTTCAGTCATGGCGTGATTGCCGGGATGGTAATCTCCCCTCCCCCGGGGCGGGAACGGCGGCAATCCACAGCCCCCCGGGGGCTGTGGATTGCCGCGACGACTGTCTCAAGAATAGGGAATTCGCTGTCAGGGACCATTTTCGCGCCCTCACTTCAATAGCGCGGTCAAAAGTTAATTCCGCACAGCGACCGCTGGCTATTGCTCTTGCGTCGGATTTGCCTGTCCGCAGGGAAGGAGTAATGAGCCATCAGTTTGGGGTAACGATACCGATGGCGAAGAGGCGCTGATCAACGCAGCGTCTCGCCAGCGCGATCAACCAAGGTCTGCGGCTCTCCGTTGAACGCTGCAAGCTGCCGGACTCCCCAGTGCGAACACGCTGTCGATAGGCTACTCGGCCTCTCCGGCGCTGCGCCCGGCATCGGGGCAGCCGCCAACCACATCAGCACCAAGACGCATCGCCTCCTCCATCAGCTCCAGCGTGCTGGGGGATTTGAGGATGCCCTCCGGCGGGACGTCGGGCCACGCGCCAACCACGCAGAGACTTGCCGCCGCGCGCGTCGCCTATATGGTCGCGATATGAACTTTGTTTCCCCGCCGCTGACGAGGCAGGTTCCAGAGCAACGGGCGCACGGCAGACTCGTCCTCGGCTTCAAACGGCTTGGTGCGGCGACGAAAATCGATACGCTGTTCCAGGCAGGTGCGTTAAAATCCCGTCTGCCCCGCCCGCAGGAGCCCGCAATCTGCGAGGCGGTGACGCTGAACATCTCCGGCGGCGTCGCGGGAGGCGATGAGCTGGACACGGCGGTGACGCTGGCGCCGGGTGCGCAGGTGGTGCTGGCATCTCAGGCGGCGGAGCGGATTTATCGCACCGTCGGGCCGCCTGCGCGGATCACGACAAGGCTGACCGTGCAGGATGGCGCGCGGCTGGATTACCTGCCGCAGGAGACGATTTTGTTTGATCGCTTCGCGCTCGACCGTTCGCTGGAAATCGACCTGCACGGCCAGGCGGCGTTTATCGGCGTGGAGACCCTGGTTTTCGGGCGCCGGGCAATGGGCGAGACGGTGCGGCACGGTGCGCTGCGCGACCGGATTCTTGTCCGCCGCGACGGGCGGCTGGTCTTCCAAGATATGACGCGGCTGGAGGGCGATATTTTTGCGCAAACGGCCCGCCCCGCCGTAGCCGGAGGGGCGGGGGCCGTTGCCGGGCTGATCCTGGCCGGGCCGGGTTCGATGCAGAAACTGGACGCGCTGCGTGCGGTGCTGCACGCGGCAGAGCCTGTGGTGGCCGGCGCCTCGGCCTTCGACGGCATGGTATTTGCTCGCATACTGGCGCCGGACGGCGCTATGTTGCGACGCTGCCTGCTGGCGGCCCTGGATGTATGCCGCGACGGCCGTGCATTGCCCCGTATCTGGCAGGGATAGGAGCTGGGATGAATCTGACGCCGCGTGAGAAGGACAAGCTGTTGATCGCCATGGCCGCGATGGTCGCGCGCCGCCGGTTGGAACGCGGCGTGAAACTCAACCATCCGGAGGCGATCGCGCTGATCACGGATTTCGTCGTCGAAGGCGCGCGTGACGGCAAGCGCGTGGCGACGCTGATGGAGGAAGGCGCGCATGTGCTCACCCGCGACCAGGTGATGGAAGGTGTCGCCGAGATGATCCATGACGTGCAGGTGGAGGCGACCTTCCCCGACGGCACCAAGCTCGTCACCGTGCATGAGCCGATCCGATGATCCCCGGTGAATTTCTGATCGATGACGGTGAGATCGAACTGAATGCCGGCCTGACGCGCCTTGTGCTCAGCGTCGCCAATACCGGCGACCGGCCGATCCAGGTCGGCAGCCATTACCATTTTGCGGAGACCAACGCCGCCCTCGCCTTCGACCGCACAGCGGCGCAAGGCCAGCGGCTGGACATCGCGGCGGGCACGGCGATCCGTTTCGAGCCCGGGCAAAGCCGGGAGGTGGTGCTGGTGCCCTTCCGCGGCGCGCGCACAATATTCGGCTTCCGCGGCCTGACCATGGGGGAGGTGAAATAATGGCGAAAATCACCCGCCGCGCCTATGCGGACATGTTCGGTCCGACCGTGGGCGACCGGGTGCGCCTCGCCGACACTGAACTTTTTGTCGAGGTGGAGCGGGATTTCACGCTCTATGGCGAAGAGGTGAAATTCGGCGGCGGCAAGGTGATCCGCGACGGCATGGGCCAGTCACAGCGCAGCAACGCGCAAGGGGCGGTGGACACCGTCATCACCAATGCGCTGATCATCGACCATTGGGGCATCGTCAAGGCGGATGTTGGCCTCGTCGGCGGGCTTGTGCAGACCATCGGCAAGGCCGGCAACCCGGACGTGCAGCCGGGTGTGGACATCGTCATCGGCCCGGGCACGGAAATCATCGCCGGCGAGGGCAAGATCCTCACCGCCGGCGGGATCGACGCGCATATCCATTTCATCTGTCCGCAGCAGATCGATGAGGCTTTGGCATCCGGGATCACGACGATGGTGGGCGGCGGCACCGGCCCCGCCGCCGGCACGGCGGCGACCACCTGCACGCCGGGACCGTTCCACCTCGCCCGCATGCTGCAAGCGGCGGAAGCCTTCCCCGTCAACCTTGCATTCACCGGCAAGGGCAATGCCTCGCAGCCGGCGGCGCTGGAGGAAATGATCCGCGCCGGCGCCTCCTCGCTGAAACTGCATGAGGATTGGGGCTCGACACCGGCGGCGATCGATTGCTGCCTCTCGGTGGCGGACAGGTTCGACGTGCAGGTGATGCTACATTCCGACACGCTGAATGAAAGCGGCTTCGTGGAGAACACGATCGCCGCGTTCAAGGGCCGCACCATCCACGCCTTCCACACCGAAGGCGCCGGTGGCGGCCATGCGCCGGACATCATCCGTGTCGCCGGCCTGCCCAATGTGCTGCCCAGCTCGACCAACCCGACGCGGCCCTATACGGTGAACACGCTGGACGAGCATCTCGACATGCTGATGGTGTGCCATCACCTGGATGCCAGCATTCCCGAGGACATTGCCTTCGCCGAATCCCGTATCCGCAAAGAAACCATCGCCGCCGAAGATATTCTGCACGATCTCGGCGCGCTCTCGATGATTTCCTCCGACAGCCAGGCGATGGGGCGCGTCGGCGAGGTGATCATCCGCTGCTGGCAGACCGCGCATAAAATGAAGGTCCAACATGGCCCCCTGCCGGGCGATGGCCGCGCCGATAACAACAGAGTAAAACGCTATATCGCCAAATACACGATCAACCCGGCGATCGCGCAGGGCATGGCGGCTCATATCGGTTCCGTGGAGCCGGGCAAGCTCGCCGATCTGGTGCTGTGGTCGCCGGCTTTTTTTGGCATCAAGCCGGATATGGTGCTGAAATCAGGCAGCATCGCGATGGCGGCGATGGGCGATGCGAATGCCTCGATCCCGACGCCGCAGCCGGTGCATTACCGACCGATGTTCGGCGCCTATGGCCGCGCGCTGGTGGAATCCTCGCTGCTCTTCGTCTCCGGTGCGGCGCTCGAGGCCGATCTCGGCCAATCCCTAGGCCTTACCCGGCCGCTGGTTGCGGTCAGCAACACGCGGAGCCAGATATCAAAAAAATCCATGATCCATAACGATGCGACGCCGCATATCGCGGTCGATCCGGAGACCTACGAGGTGCGCGCCGATGGAGAGCTGCTGGTCTGCGAGCCGGCGGAAGTGCTGCCGATGGCGCAGCGTTATTTCCTGTTCTGATGCGCCGGGCCGTGAAAATTTTGAGCGCTGGGGAATGGTCCGGCGAGGCGGCGCAGTCGGTGACGCTGGATTTCGACCGGCGCTATCGCCGCCGCCTGCGTTTTAGCTCTGACCAAAGCGAGGAGATTCTGCTGGATCTGCCTGAAGCGGCTCACATCCGCGACGGCGATGCGCTGGTGCTGGACAATGACGCGCTGGTCGCGGTGCGCGCCGCGCCTGAGGCGCTGCTGGAAATTTCCGCCCCGTCGCCGGACCTGCTGATCCGCCTCGCCTGGCATCTCGGCAACCGCCATCTCTCGGCGCAGTTTCTGCCCGGGCGGCTGCGGATTCACGATGATCACGTGATCGCAGAGATGATCCGCGGGCTCGGCGGGCACGCGGAGAAGGTCACGGCGCCGTTCGATCCGGAACCCGGCGCCTATCATGGCTGATCTTGCGCTTCTCCGCCTGCTCACCTGGTTGTCTCCGGCCTTTCCCACCGGCGGCTTCGCCTATTCGCATGGGCTGGAATGGGCGGTGGAGGCCGGTGCGGTGCGCGACGAGGCGAGCCTGACGGCCTGGATGGAGGATACCCTGCGCCTCGGCGCGCTCTGGTCGGATGCCATTTTGCTCCGCCTCTCGCATCGGGGTGAGAATGTGGCGGCGCTGGGCATGGCGCTCTGTGCCGCGGCGGAGCGGCGGCTGGAGAGTGGTGCGCAGGGGGCGGCTTTTGCGCTTGCCGCCGCCGCTTGGCCGGGCGTGGACTGGCATGACGAGCCCCTGCCTTATGCTGTCGCGGTCGGCAAGCTCGCGGCTGTGCATGGCGTGGCCGAGGACGACGCCACCCTGGCCTTCCTGCACGCGGCCAGCGCCAACATGGTCTCCGCTGCGATCCGCCTTATCCCGCTTGGCCAGTCCGCCGGCCTGCGCGTGCAGGCGGCGCTGGAGCCGACGATCCTTGAGATCACGCGCCGCAGCGCCGCGGCGGGACCGGAAAATCTGGGCGGGGCGTGCTGGGCTTCCGACATCGCCGCCATGCGTCACGAAACACAATATACGAGGTTATTCCGCTCATGAGCCACAACGGACCTTTGCGCGTCGGCATCGGCGGCCCGGTCGGCACCGGCAAGACGGCGCTAATGGATGCGCTGTGCAGGGTTTTTCGCGACGAGATCGAGATCGCCGCGATCACCAACGACATCTACACCAAGGAGGATGCGGAATTCCTCACCCGTGCCGGCTCGCTGCCGCCGGAGCGCATCCTCGGCATCGAGACCGGCGGCTGCCCGCATACGGCGATCCGCGAGGATGCCAGCATCAACCTCGCCGGCGTGGCGCAGCTATGCAAAAAATTCCCCGGCCTGGAGCTGCTGCTGATCGAGAGCGGCGGCGACAATCTGGCCGCCACCTTCTCGCCGGAGCTGGCGGATATCACCATCTACGTAATCGACGTTTCCGCCGGTGACAAAATCCCCCGCAAAGGCGGGCCCGGCATCACCAAAAGCGACCTGCTGGTGATCAACAAGATCGACCTAGCCCCCATGGTCGGCGCCAGCCTCGAGGTGATGGACCGGGACGCGAAGCGCATGCGCGGCGAGCGGCCGTTCATTTTCGCCAATGTGAAGGCGGGAACCGGCGTGCAGGAGATCGCCAGCTTCATCCGCAAGGCGGGCGGGCTGCCGGGGCATTAGAACCTGATCTGTTTCAGCGAAAACAGAAAAGCAGCCGCTTTTTTTGATTGCGCTGGGCCGCTGGCGTTGAAACCAGCACGGCCCAGTTTAGCAAAAGTTTTTTTGCTTCTTTTTGTTCACAAAAAGAAGTCTTCCTCTTCGCTTCGACATGATCAGACGAACTTGCGCAATGCTTGCGCTTTAAGCTGATAAATAGCCTAGATTTTAGGCAAGATTAAAGAATAGGCGCTTTTGGCCGATATCTTCATTGGTTTGGCCGAAACTGCTCTCATTTTTGCCTTGCTCATGAAAGTCGAATCCGCGCATTTTGCCGTTGTGATGGCGTGATGCCGTTGCTTCTGAAGTCAAGGCGAGTGAGCGGTATGATTTTGAGACTCCGCTGTCGGGCAGACGACAGTTCCTGCGACGCGCGAACGGACAAGCTGAGGAGATCCGCCATCAGATTGCAGGGTGGTATGAATTTCACAGACAAAACCTGCGTCGAAGTGCTTTAAGATGTGTCGGCCTGGAGCAGGTGCGACGCTCTCGCAGCCCGTGATGAGCGACTCCGATGGCCTTGGGGTGCAAAACCGCGGAGGAAAATCATGAAAAAAATACCCACCACCGTGCTGACCGGTTTTTTGGGTGCCGGCAAAACCACGCTCCTGAATCATCTTTTGCAGGCGAATTCCCGCGAGCAGATTGCCGTCATTGTCAATGAATTCGGTGCAATCAACATTGATTCTCAGCTGGTCCATGCGACGGATGAGGCCATCGTCGAACTGAGCAACGGATGTATCTGTTGCACGGTGCGCCAAGATCTCATCGGTGCGGTTAGCCGGATTTTGGAATCCGGCCGGAAGGTCGATCGCTTTATCATTGAGACCACCGGCCTGGCGGACCCCGCACCGATCATCCAGTCCTTCATGCTCGACGAAGTTCTGCGTAAAAATCTGAAGCTCGACGCAATCGTGACGGTCGCCGATGCGGAGTATGTTCTGACGCAGCTTGAGCACGACGAAGCGCGCGAGCAGGTCGCGTTCGCTGACGTTATCTTGTTGAACAAATCCGATCGTGCCGTGGCCCCCTTGGATGCAATCGAAGCGCATCTGCGGGCGTTGAATCCGTTGGCTGCCATCCACCGCACGCAGCGCAGCGCGGTCGCGCCGCAGCGGGTCTTGGATGTCGGTGCCTTTGATGTCCGCAATGCGCTAAAAATTGACGCGGCGCTGCTGGAGGAGTTGGTGCATGAGCATGACGCCGCAATTACCAGCGTAGCGCTCTCGGATCCGGTTGCTTTGGACGGCGCGGCGCTCAACCGTTGGCTGAACAGGCTGGTGCAAGAGCAGGGCAAGGACCTGCTGCGCACCAAGGGAATCGTGTCTCTCCAGGGTGAACCACGACGTTTCGTGTTTCACGGCGTCCATATGACGCTCGAGAGCGCACCGGGGGCTGCATGGCGACCCGACGAACAAAAGCAGAGCCAAATTGTTTTCATTGGCCGCAATCTTCAGGGTGATGCGCTGCGACACGGTTTTGAGAGCTGTTTTGCGTCGTCATGACGACGCTTGCCCCCTCACGCGACAATTGCAAAAGGACATCGTGCATGAGTAAGTATTGGTCTCTTACGGTCAGCATCGGCCTCCTCGGAGGTATCGACACCTACCTTACCGCCACCATTCTGCCCATTCCGGTTTGGGTCACGTTTATCGCCTGGGCGTCGTTCTTCGCTTGCGGCGGGGGGAGCGCTGGTTTTTTCAAATCGGTGCTGTCGAATTGGACCGGTATCATCATCGCCTCGCTGGCATTGCTGGGGATCGGCGCGTTTGGCGGCAGCCCGCTTGCCGCCGCCTTTTGTGTCGGAACCGGCAGCGCCTGCATGATTCTGATGACGCGCTTCAAGATCACCTCGTTCCCGCCGGCCATCGTGTTCGGCTTCGCCTCGACCGTCGCCACGGTGGCGGCCACCGGCCAGTCCATGACCGCGATCAGCCCGCATCACCCCACTCTCATTGCCGCTCTGGCCATGCTGGTGGGCGCCGCCTTCGGTTATGTGTCGGAAATTCTGACCGAATTCCTGACGAAAAAATCCGTCCCCGTGGCCAACGGCATGTTGGGCGCTCCCGAAAGCACGCGCTAAAAAGCGATTATTTAGGTTGCCGCTTCTGCGGCAACCTAAATATAATGATTGATCGGAGGCTTCTGAACGTCCTAAAATCACGCGCGGACAAGCGCGCTCCTGAAGACGAGCTGGCCCCAAACCATCATCGAACGGAAGCACACAATGAAGCTTCAACATTATCTGGGCGGCCTGGAAGGGCTGGATCCCGTCGATTTTGAAAAGCGTGTTTTTGTCGAGCCCTGGGAAACACGGATTTTCGGCATTCACACCGCCATGATGGCGCTCAGCGCGCATCTTCCGCTGCCGAAAACAGCCAGTACGTTCCACGACAAATGGACCTGGGCCAGCCTGCGAACCGGCGCGGAAGGGATGAACCCGTTCGATTACTTCAAATACCGCTATTATGAAAAATGGCTCGGCGGAATTTCCGGATTTTTTATCGCCAACGGGTATATCACGGAAGCGGAACTCGAAGAAAAGACCGAGCAATTTCTTAAAAATCCGGAACCGGAAAAAACCGGCGGCGGCGATGCCGGGATCGACGCGCGGGTCAACCAATACCTCGTCGGGGGGGACTCGCCGAAACGCGACATTGCGAAAGCGCCGGCCTATGCCGCAGGCGATACCGTGCGGATCAAAAATGTGCCGCCGGCCGAGCACACGCGGCTACCCGGCTTCCTGCGGGAGAAGGCCGGTGTCGTCGAGACGGTTTACGACGGTGCCTATGTTTATTTATGCGATACCGGACCGGACGGGATCGGCCCGGCCATGCCGGTCTACTGCCTGCGCTTCGACCCAACGCATCTCTGGGGCGATCTGGCTGAAAAGAATTTCACGATTTATGCCGATCTTTTCCAACATTATTTGGGTGATGTGATCACCCAAGCCAGTTGAACAGGACCGTCGACATGACCGAGAGATTTAAATATCCCGCGGATCGCGAAGCCCGTAATGCCGCGCGCGCGAAGGCGCTGGAGGCGCTGCTCATCGAAAAAGGCGTGATCACCAGCCAGACGGTCGATAAAATCCTGGAATTTTTCGAGACCAAGATGGGGCCGTTCAATGGTGCGCGGCTGGTTGCCCGCGCCTGGGTTGATCCGGCTTTCAAGGCGCGCCTGGTGGCGGACACCCCCGCTGCGATCGCGGAACTCGATTTTCCGGAGGGCATGGCCGGCGCGGAAGGCGAGCATATGCGTGCCGTCGCGAACGGGCCGGACGTGCATCATCTGATCATCTGCACCTTGTGCTCCTGCTATCCCTGGCCGGTTCTCGGCTTGCCGCCTTACTGGTACAAGGACCCGACGTTTCGCGCCCGCGCGGCGCGCACGCCGCGGGCAGTGCTCCAGGAATTCGGCCTGAACGTCGCACCGGAAAAGGAAATCAAGATTTGGGACAGTTCCGCCCAGATCCGCTGGTTCGTGATCCCTGAGCGTCCGGCGGGGAGCGAAAATTTGACGGAGGCGGAACTCGCCGCCCTGGTCACGCCCGAGGCCATGATGGGGGTCGCGGTCGTCGAAGCGCCCTGATTGAAGACCTGCCTTCGAAGGGACCGGCCATGTTGACCTCGTATGAGCATTACGCCTTGACGGAAATGCTGGGCGCCCCCGACAGCCCGCCCCGCCATAACGGGCATTTGTGTTTTGGACAGGCCTGGGAGCGCCAGGCCTTCGGCATGGCGCTCGCTTTGTCGAAAGCCGGTTTTTTTGAGTGGGACGTGTTCCGCGACGAACTCATCGCCGCCATCCAGGCCTGGGAGCAGTCCCACCGCCTCGACGATCCGTCTTGGGATTATTACGAATGCTGGCTTGCGGCGTTGGAAAAGGCGGTGCTCGTGGCGGGATTGATCACACCGGCCGAACTCGCTGGGCTTTGCGGCCCTGCGGAGCGGCCGGGCCATGGTGGATCGAAGGATAATGGGGCAGCATAAACCTTTGAGGACCAGAGATGCGTGTCGTCATGCTCGCCCCACCCAGAGTTCAGTCGCTTGATATCGTCGGGCCGGCGGAAGTTTTCTGGGAAGCTGCCCGGCGGCTTGGCGACCCGACGGCGTATGAAGTGCAAATCATGGGGACGTGCAACGAACCGATTTGCGGCACCGGCGGGCTGCGCTTTCTCTGCGACCGCACGATCTTCGATCCGGACGAACCGATCGACACGCTGCTCGTCGGCGGCGATCCGTCGTTCCAGGGGATCGACCCCAGCGTCACCGCCTGGCTGGCACGGCGGGTGCCCGGCATCCGCCGCTACGGTTCGATCTGCACGGGCGTCTTCGTGCTCGCCGCCGCTGGTCTGCTGGAGGGGCAGACCGTCACCACGCATTGGGAATGCGCGGAAAAGCTCAAGGCCGAGTATCCCAAGCTGAACGTCGATGCGGACAAGATTTTTATCCAGAACGGCCGCCTCATCACCGCCGCCGGCGTGACCGCGGGCATGGATCTGGCACTGGCCCTGGTCGAGGAGGATTATGGCCACGACCTCGCCCTGATCGTCGCTCGCTATATGGTCATGTTCCTGAAACGCCCCGGCGGCCAGTCGCAATTCAGCGCCCATCTGGTCGGCCAGATGACCAGTTGCTCGCCGATGCAGACGGCCGTGGCGCATATTCTGGCGAATTTGCGCATGGACCATTCGGTCGAGGTCCTGGCCAAACGGGTACGCATGAGCACGCGCAACTTTGCCCGGGTGTTCCAGCGCGAGCTCAATATGACGCCGAAAGAGTTCGTCGAATTGGCAAGGTCCGACGCGGCCCGGCGGATGCTGCAGGACACGGCGTACCCGCTGCAGCATATCGCGACTGTTTGCGGCTTCGGTACGGTCGGCAGCATGCGCCGCGTCTTCGTTCGAAATCTTGGTCTCCGGCCGCTCGATTATCGCCAGGCTTTCCAAAGCGCCCTGCGGCCGGACAGCCCCAAACCGCGCGGTCGGGGGAAAGGCCCAACGACGAGCGCAGCATCCTTGATGTAATGGGTTGTATCGCCATTCTGTTTCATGCTGGACGCTGCCCGGTTCTATTAAAATTTCCCAGGCGGCCAAATGCTCAGCACTGACGCGCCACGTGCCTTCTTCATCGTCCGTCTTTTCAGGGCGGACTCTACATCTCAGCGGAGGAATTTCAGGTAAGCATCCGGCGAGTACCGCGGGATGGTGCGAAACCTGTTTGGCGTTTGGTCACGTCGGCAGCAGGGGCTGCGTAACCTCGGTGGCCTCGCTTGTGTCGCGATGCACCTCCTCTCGGATGATGCGGGTCGTCACCTCGTTCAGATACTGCGTGAGTGCCTTGTTTAGTTCCTGAAATTCCGGCCATAGCACTTGATCGACAAATCCCTTTGGCACCCGCAACATCACTGTCGTGAGCCTTTGCCGGTAAAGCCGATACGGCTTCAATCCGTAGCGCCGGCACAACGCCAGGAACAACCGGCGTGACCATTGATCGAGCAGCGAGAATTGCATCTCGATCGGCGTATCCCGGCGCTCCAACTCCGCTAGTCGCGCCCGCACCCGCTCGAGCGCGGCCTCGGCCGCGACCCGTTCGCCAGTTGTTGCCGCCCCGGCGAACAACGCCTCGATCTTTTGCAGCTTCTCCCGAAGCGCCGCCTCGTCAAACAATCTCAGCCTCACTGATCACAGTACGGAGCGTAAGCCATCATGACGACCAGCGATCCGTCAATGGGTCAAAGACGTTGGAGCGACTTGATGGTATTTGGGGAGCTCCGCGTCGAACATGTTGATCGACAATTTTTGCAGCCATTCTTCATCCTCGCCGAGGATTTTTGCAGCACGGTTGATGGTAAAGTAATGGCTAATCGCTGCCATCGTCAGGCGGCCTGAGCTTCAGTGTCCACGGACATTGGCTTCTTCCAATTCCACGCGACATGCTGGCCCATTTGCTCAAACATCGCTTTTGCAATTGCCGGAACCGTTTCATCGACCAACAGAACAGCAAGCAATGCGTTAACGTTCGCGCATCCCTTGGCGGCAACGATGCCGAATTCCGCCGCGTGCCCCCGCAACGCGTTGATCGCCTGGGTCCGTTGGTTCACCATGAGCTCCCGATGCTTCACGATGATCGTCGCAGCTTGGTCATCCGCCGATTTGACTGGAACGGTGCGCATGGTTGGACGTGATGCCGCCTCACTGATCGCCTCCGCATCGTTGCGGTCGTTCTTGCTCCGCTTGACGAACGGTTTCACGTATTGCGGCGGGATCAACCTCACCCGGTGGCCCATGCCGCCGAGCACCCGCCCCCAATGGTGCGAACCGGCGCAAGCTTCGAGAACCACCTCCGTGGGCGCCAGTTTGGCGAAGAATGGTTCGACCTGAGCGCGCCTGATCTCGCGACGCAACACCGGGCGCTCCTCCTTATCGACCCCGTGGATCGTAAAAACATGTTTGGACGTGTCGATCGAAATACGTTTAAATTCCATTGGGCGGCCCTTTCATTGGGTTCGTTGTTCGACCCTATATTGGCACATTCGATGCCGTTGGGCCGTCCACCCCAACAGGGTAGCAGCTCCTCGAGCCGATGCGCTGGGTGATCGGCGATGCGGGCAAGCACATCGGCGAGCCATGCCTGGGGATCGATATCGTTCATTTTTGCGCTGACAATGAGGCTATACATTTTTGCCGCCCTTTGGCCGCCGCGGTCAGAGCCAGCGAACAGCCATGCCCGGCGGCCGAGGGCCATTGCCCGTTCATTCTGCCCATGTCGGTGAGGAACGAGAGGTTTTTTACCGGTGGCATCCCTATTTCGGCCGCAAAGTTTGTATCCGGAGTGTTGAACAGCGGGCAACTGGCCTGTTTCTACGAGTTTTGGGTCCGGACGGATGGGTGGTTGCGATCGGCGGGTGGATGGTTGATCCAGTGGTCTGCGCCGGCATGGCGATGGGGCCGCCACGGGTCGATCTTGCGGGGCTGATCGAACTGAAGATGCTGGTCACGCGGGTCGCGGACCCGGCAGACTTCCGACGCGAACAAGGAGTCGCTCGGGAGGAAGGCAATGAAGCATCGTACAATGCCAGTACCAACCATGGGCCGGCAAATGAACCTGGAATTCGAGCCCCGCAAGCTGGAGGGGCTAGCCGACGCAGAGCGGCGCCAGGCGATAACGGCGCTGACGCGGATCTTGATGCAAGCCGCTGGGCTCGTGGCCGAGGAGGTCGGTGATGACCAGCAGTGAACTGATTCCGGCGACAGTCCTCAAGCGCAAGGCTATCGTTTATGTGCGCCAGTCGACGCAATCCCAGGTCATGACCAACCTGGAGAGCCAGCGCCGCCAGTATGATCTCGTCGAGGTCGCGCGCCAGCGTGGTTTTATCGATATCGAGGTCATTGACGACGATCTCGGTCGATCAGCAAGTGGAACTGTCGCACGTCCTGGCTTTGATCGTCTGGTCGCCTGGCTGTGTGCCGGCAAGGTTGGCGCCGTTCTATGCTTCGACGCCTCAAGGCTGGCACGCAACGGTCGCGACTGGCATCATCTCCTCGAATTGTGCGGACTTGTTGAAGCCCGCGTCATTGATCTCGACGGGGTGTATAATCCCTGTCGGCCAAATGATCGCCTGCTTCTGGGCATGAAGGGCAGTATCAGTGAATTCGAATTGGGGGTGCTCAGAGCGCGGATGCTTGATGCCGCAAAGTCCAAGGCGCGCCGCGGCGAGTTGCGATTGTCAGTGCCGTTTGGCTATATCTGGCACCGCGAAGCCGGTCTGGGGTTCGACCCAGATCTACGCCTGCAGGAAGTGATCCGGAATATATTTGCGCGCTTTCGCGAACTTGGCAGTGCACGCCAAGTTCTACTGTCGATGACGGCTGATCAGATTCACTTCCCGCGGCCGTCCGACGAAGGCCGGATGACCAACTTTGTCTGGAATCCCATCCGATATCGGAATGTCATATCGATCCTCAAGAACCCATTTTATGCCGGCGTTTATGTATATGGAAAAAGCGAGAAACGAACAGCCATCGTTGATGGACGGGCAAGGCGGAGCTATGGGCATGGGAAGCCCATCGGAACCTGGGAGGTGATGATCAAGGATCATCACGAAGGATACATCAGTTGGGAGGAATATGAGCGCAACCAGAAACAATTGACGCTTAACACCTATGGCTTGGCCGATGGCGTTAAATCTGGGCGCGGTGGCAGGGCTCTTCTGTCCGGGATAATGACATGCGGCCGGTGCGGCCGGCGGTTGAGCGTCTCCTACACCGGCAATCCGCAAAGCCGGCCCATCTATCGCTGCGACAAACCCAACCTGATGATGGGCCTGCCCCGGTGCATGACCTTTGGTGGTCCGAGGGTTGATGCGGCGGTTGCGCGTGAGTTGTTGCGTGCGGTAGAACCTTTGGCAATCGAGGCTGCGTTCGAGGCGGAGCGGATGCACCAGGAGCGACAGGAAGACCAACACCAGATCTTCACCATGGAATTGCAACAGGCCCGCTATGAAGCGAGCCTTGCCGAGCGCCGATACGCTGCCTGCGATCCTGACAATCGTCTGATCGCCGCGCAGTTAGAGAAAAATTGGGAGACCGCGCTGCGTCGCATCCGAGATCTGGAAGCGCGTGAGCCCGCTGAAAATCCCTCCACCATCGAGGTCGACCCGCGCAACTTCGCCAATCTGGCCGATAATCTGTCGGTGGCGTGGAACGCCCCCAATGTGACGATACGCGCCCGTCAGCAACTGCTGCGGACACTCATCGCCAACATTATCGTTGATGTCGATGATGCGGCGCGCGAGGTCGTGCTTACGATCCATTGGCGGGGTGGCCAGCACTCGGAATTGAGAGTGAGGAAGCCTCGGCCCGGCGAACATGGCTGCGCGACCACCGAAGACGCGTTGGCGGTGATGCAGCGCATGGCAGGACGTTGGTCGGATGAACATATCGCCGCGTCCCTTAATCGCATGGGGATGCCTACAGGGCAGGGCAAAACCTGGACGGCGCACCGTGTCGCATCTGTCCGGCGTGTGCGTGGTATCCACGCCTATCGGTCTGCCGAAAGGGATGGCACTTGGCTGACCATGACGGAGGCTGCGAAAACCCTGGGCGTGACCAACCACAGCATACGCCGCCTCATCAAGACAGGCGTGCTGTCGGCCGAACAGGTTGTACCAGGCGCCCCCTACCAAATCCGCGCCGACGACCTGAATTCGATGCAGGTTCAATCTGCAGTGGCCCGAAAAGGTCGCCCGTGTCGCCTACCTGACGCGAACACGCTTCCAATGTTTACAGACACTTGAAGAAGGAGTGTACAATGATACAGCCGTCGCAATGCCACGAAGCGCGCGCTCGGCCGCGTTATTGGTCAGGCAGATCCGGCCATCGTCGAGGAACCGGGTGAACGCTGGCCAGCGGTTAAGCATGTAGTTCATGGCCTTGCCGGCATCGTCATGAGGCGAGAGCCGGGCCCGCGCGGCGGTCATCCAGTCCGCCAGTTCCGCGACCAACGGCGCGCTCAATTTCTGCCGCACGGCAAGGCGTTCGGCAGCGGACTTGCCGTTGATCTCGCGCTCGATGTCAAACAGCGCGTCGATCCGGCGCACCGCTTCCAGCGCCATGGGTGAGGCAAAAGCTGGTTTGCCACCTTGTGCTTTACGTTTGGCAATTTTCGCCAGATCCGCAAGTTCGAAGAATTTTCGTCTGGAATGCGCCCAGCACGCCGCCTCGGTAATTGGCCCCGGCATTCGGTCTGGTTCGTAGAGTTTGTTGTATCCGCCGAATGCGTCAGCCTGCAAAATACCTGAGTATTTCGCCAGGTGCGCTTGCGGATGTTCGCCGCGACGATCGCGGGAATAATAAAACACGGCGACCGGCGGCGCCAAACCGCCGAAGGGGCGGTCATCGCGCACGTAAACCCAGGAGCGCGCGATATCCGTCTGGCCTTTTGCCAGCACTGGCACGGTGGTGTCGTCGCCATGCACGCGCGCACCTGCAAAAACATGCGCGACCAGCAGCTCAACGAGCGGGTCCAGCGCCACGCAGCAGGCGCCAACCTGGTCGGCCAGCGTGGAGAGGCTGAGCGGCACACCTTCACGGGCATAGCGCTCGGCCTGGCGGTTGAGCGGCTGGTGCTGGCCGAATTTTTCGAACACCAGCATCGCCAGAAAGCTTGGGCCAGCCCAGCCGCGGGGTATGACATGGAACGGTGCCGGCGCCTGGCTTATTTTTTCGCAATCGCGGCAGGTGAATTTTTCACGCACATGCTGGATCACTTTCCAGGTCCGGGGAATTGTCTCCAAGGTCTCGGTGATGGTCTCGCCCAGTTTGGCCAGGCGCGCGCCGCCGCAGCAGGTGCAGGCAGTGGGGCCCGGCACCACGACACGCTCGCGCGGCAGGTGTTCCGGGAACGGCTTGCGGGATGGGCGATTGCGCTTGAACGCCGTGACATTGGTTGTCTTCGCGGCCGCCATCTCAGCCGCCAGCTCGTCCTCGGTCGCGGCACTTTCGAGCTCTTCAAGCGTGAATTCCATCTGGTCGAGTAGGCGCGATGTGCGCTCCGCACTGGGGCCGAATTTATCACGCTTCAGCTTCTCGATTTGTAGTTTCAGATGCGCGATGAGGGCGTGATCATCGGCGCGTTTGGCCTGTTCATTGGCGAGCTCGGCGGCAACAATATCGGCTCTGGCGACGCTGGCGAGCAAGGCCGCCTTCAGCGAGTCTACGTCATCGGGCAGCGTAGAAATATCAATTGCCATGACCAAGATAGAATCATAAAATCGATGGTTTTGGCTACAATTTTCTGCGTTCCAGCGATGATTTTCTGTGACCTATCCCGCCGATTGCGGCCGCCAGGTATGTTGCGGATTTCGCCAGTCAATCGCCTCCAATAAATAACTCATCTGCGCAGCCGTCAACGACACAACCCCGTCCACCGTCTGCGGCCAGATAAATTTTCCACGGTCCAGCCGTTTGGCATAAAGCGACAGGCCGACGCCGTCATGCCAAATCGCTTTGATCAGCGAACCGCTGCGGCCGCGGAAGACATAAACATCCCCCTGGAATGGGTCCCTGCCAAGACTCTCCTGCACCTGCAACGCCAGACCGCGCATGCCACGGCGCTTATGTGGAGCTCTACATAATGAAGAGCGTTTTTAGCTTAGCTGCGCGGCTCACCGACGCGGGAAATGACAGCGTTTCGGTTGGGTCCGCGCAGGTGAGCTAAAAACGTGTTGGACGAAGCCGCCGGCACCATGGTGGTGCTATGGGGATTGAATCTGACCGGCGGGTCGTGGCGGCCGGGAATGTCTCGAGGACAGGGTTGCGGGTAATTGATGCGACCGTCCGTCAGGGAAGAGATCGGCGGTTGACGGGTAATCTGGCGACTGCCGGAAGCGCACCTTGAAGGCTTTGGAGCGCGCCGCGGACATAACTTCGCAGTGGCTTGGTCGGAGCCAGTAAGTTTGAGCGGGACTAGTGGTGAGGCAGCGACTGTCTTGTGTCATGATGTGTCGATGATTGATGGGACTGGTGTGATCGGCCTCAGGACGTCGATGCAAACCATGCGGCCCAGGCGACAAGCCGGGCACTCCCAGAGGTCGACGCCGGTGAGGTGTTCAACTTTCTCGCGGTAGTCTGTGTCGTTGTCTGTTTTTGTCGGCGGCGGCTCGGGCTTTGTCATGCCTAGGAGTTCGCGGCAGCGGGCGAGTTTTTCGTTGCGGTAGCGATTGCCGAACAGGCCATAGTAGCGAATACGCTGGAAGCCGTGGGGAGGAACATGGATCAGGAAACGCCGAATGAATTCGTCAGCGGCCAGCGTCATGATTTTCTGCTGGCTGCCGGCGTGATAGTCCTTCCAACGGAAGCGCACCTGTCCGTCTTCGATGTCGAACAGGCGATTGTTGGAGATGGCGACGCGGTGTGTATAGCGTCCGACATAGTCCAAGACCTGGAGCGCGCCAGCGAACGGCCGCTTGGAGTAGACGATCCAGTTTGTCCGGCGAGCGGGATCGAGGTGGCGCCGGAAGGCAACCGGTTCGCGCAGCGACTGCAGTGCCGAGAAGAACTGTAACTCGCCGGCGTCGTATGCTTTTTCCAGAGCCTGCAGAAATAGCCGACGGAACAGTTTCGAGAGAACCCGTACGGGTAAGAAAAACCCAGTGCGGCATGAGATCCAGCGGGTTCCATCCAGTGACAGCCCACCACCCGGCACGACGCAATGCAGGTGGGGATGAAAGGACAAATTTTGCCCCCAGGAGTGAAGCACAGCGAAGAAGCCGATCTCTGCGCCAAGATGCTTGGGATCGGCGGCAATCGTGCGCAGGGTCTCGGCGGTCGCCTGAAACAGGATATTGTAGAGGGTGGCCTTGTTCTGAAAGGCGATTGCAGTGATTTCCTGCGGCACGGTAAAAACGACGTGGAAGTACTGAGTGTCGAGCAGTTCGGCTTGACGGTCTTCCAGCCACTGGGCGCGAGCCAACGATTGGCATTTTGGACAACTGCGGTTCCTGCACGAGTTATAAGAGATCCGCTGCTCGCCACACGCATCGCACTGCTCGACATGACCGCCGAGCGCCGCCGTTCGACAGCGCGCGATTGCGGTCATAGCGGAACGCTGTGCCTTGGATAAAGAGAGGCCGTAATGCTCTCGATACGCGTCACCGTAGCGGCGGAACACATCCGCCACTTCCGGGCCCGAGCGGGACATTCAACCGGCGCTCAGAAGTGTTTTGGCGCCGGGCGGGGCGGTTCAAGGGGAACCGGATGCGGCAGCAACTCCAGCGGACTGGTCGTGGCGCAAACCTTGCTGGTGGCGATGCGCAGGTATTGGGCCGTTGTCGCCAGGCTGCGGTGACCGAGCAGCAGCTGAATGGTTCGCACATCCGTGCCGGCTTCGAGCAAATGGACTGCGAAGGCATGCCTCATCGAATGGGGCGTAACCGGTTTGGTCAGACCCGATCGGCGATGCGCGACGCGACAGGCGTCGCTCACGGCATCTCTGGTCAAGGGCTGACCAGAGATGCCTCCAGGAAACAACCATTCCTTGGGCCGCACCAGCCGCCAGTAATCGACCAGCGTCTCCAGCAGCTTGGGCGAGAGCATGACATAGCGGTCCTTTTGGCCCTTGCCCTGATCAACCCGGATCACCATCCGCTGCCGATCAATCGCACTCGGCATCAGGTGAAGGGCTTCGGATATCCGCAGGCCCGCAGCATAGCAGGTGGTCAGGATGGTGCGATGTTTGATGCTGGCAACGCAGCCGAGAAACAGCAGGACCTCTGCCGGGCTGAGAACGATGGGGAGCGTTTTGGGTGGCTTGGGGGCCGGGATGACCTCATCGAATTCCCAGTCTTTCTTGAGCGTGACTTTGTAGAAGAACCGCAGCGCCGACACGCAAACATGGATTGATTTGGGCGCCAGCTTCTTCTCATTCGTCAAAAAGACTTGGTATGACCGGATATCGTCAGGTCCCAAAAGAGCTGGGGACTTGTCGAAGTGCCGGGCGAACGACGAAATTTGCTGAAGATAGGATGATTGCGTCAGAGGCGAGAGATTACGGATCTGCATGTCCTCAGCCATGCGTTGACGAAGCACTGCCATCAAATTGCTCCTTTCCAAGATAAGGTGTGCTGCAAGCAGCCCCAATATGGTGGCGCACTCGATACCCTTCATGAATTCCAAACCGCGCAGCCCCTGCGAGCCCAGGGTCACGGGAACAGCATCGGCGATGCCACCAATCCCGCGAAGCGGGTTCGTCCAAGCGCCGTTATGCGGCGCGCAGGATTATGCTGAGTCCGCGGCTGGGATGTGAGCACCGCCGCGGGGCCGCCTTAGGCATCACTCAGCATAATATTACGAACGGCGCTGCGCTTTCAGCATGGCGATGAGCTTGTCTGGTGGCCTGAATTTGCCGGGGCGTAATGTCGGCGCAGCGCCGGCGGCCAAAGCTTCGAGCTTTTCGGTCGGATCCGCGCGAAGGTAGGCTTCGGTGCTTTGGAGACTGGCGTGACCCAGCCAAAGCGCCACCTTGCGAACATCGGTTAGCGGTGCTCCGTGACCATTCTTCCCCGCTGGGCTGGTTTGTGATTGTCAGTTTTGAAGCAACAGAAGGCTTCGTGCTGACATTATGGATGACGTTAATGACGACGCTAATGGCGGTTACCGGCGTGTTGAGGTTCTGACGGGACCGGGCCGGCGACGGCATTGGTCTGATGAGCAGAAGGCGCGGATCGCGGCTGAGGCGATGGTTCCTGGTGCGGTGGTATCGCAGATCGCGCGGCGTTGGCAGGTTTGCCCACAGCAGGTGTTTGCCTGGCGGCGGGCAGCGCTGCGGGGAAGTTTCACCGATCTGGTGACAAGCGGGCCGGCATTTGTGCCCATTATTGAATCCCCACCGGTTGCAGACCAATTGGCGACAACGTCGACGGCATCATGGGCGCCGGAGATTGAGATTGATGTCGGCGGCACCAGAATTCGGGTTACCGCGGGGGTCGATACCCAAACCCTGACTGCGGTGCTGCGCGCGGTGCGGGAGGCTTCTGCTTGATCACGATCCCGACGGGTGTACGGATTATGCTGGCGACGCGCCCGGTGGATTTTCGTCGTGGCGCGCATAGCTTGGCGGCCGTTGCGGCCGCCAGCCTCGGACAAAGTCCATTCGATGGATCAGTCATCATTTTTCGTGCCAAGAGCTCGGACAAAGTGAAAATTTTGTTCTGGGATGGCAGTGGCCTGGTTTTGGTTTGGAAGCAGCTTCAGCACGGTGCCTTTCGTTGGCCACCCATCGTGGATGGCGTGATGAAGCTGACCTCGGTGGAGTATGCCGCGCTGGTCGACGGTTTGGATTGGACACGAATTTTATCGGCGCCAAGGATTCCCATACCGACTTAAGCTGGCTGAGAATTGCGGTGAGATGCAGCCGGATGGCAACCAGATCAACGCGCTTCCCGAAGATCCAGCGGTATTGCAGGCGCTGTTGCTGGCGGCGTGGTCCGAGCGCGACAAAGTTGTTGCCGAACGCAATGATCTGGCCGAGCAGAACGAACGCTTGCAGCACCTGCTGCTGAAATTCAACCGGCTCCAATTCGGCGCCAAATCAGAGAAGTTGCCCGAGGAACAATTGCAGCTCGCTCTGGGCGACATCGAGACAGCCATCGCGCAATTGGAGGCGCAAGGAGAGCGGCGCGACCCCGCGCGCAAACGCGATGGCATCGCCAAACGTCGGGCCAGCCGCGGTGCGCTTCCGGTGCATTTGCCCCGGGTCGAGGTAACTCTGACCCCGGAAGATACCAACTGTCCCTGCTGTCGGGCCGCGATGAACGAGATCGGCCACGATGAATCCCAGCGGCTCGACATTATCCCGGCGCAATACCGGGTGATCGTGACCCGGCGGCCAAAATTCGTCTGCCAGGCGTGCGAAGGTGTCGTGGCCCAGGCCCCAGCGCCGGCACGGCTGATCGAAGGCGGCATCCCCACCGAGGCACTGGTTGCGAACGTGATGGTCTCGCGCTTTGCCGATCACCTACCGCTGTACCGGCAGGCGCAGATCATGGCCCGGCAGGGCGTTTTGATCGACCGCACGACTTTGGCCTTTTGGGTCGGCTATGCTGCGACCGAGATCGTGCCCGTGGTGAGGCGGCTGAAAGAGATCGTGCTCTCCTCCACACGGATCTTCGCAGACGAGACGACGATGAAGGTTCTCGCCCCAGGCCGCGGCCGGACGAAGCAGGGCTATTTTTGGGTGGCTGCAAGGGATGATCGGGCATGCGGCAGCGCTGAGCCACCGGCGGTGATTTATCAATATGCGACAGGCCGGGCCAAACGCCATGCCGATGCGTTGCTCGGCGGCTATCGCGGGGTCGTACAATGCGATGGCTACAACGCTTATAAGCAACTCGCTGCTCCAGCACGGGATGGGCCGCCGGTGACGCTCGCATTTTGCTGGAGTCACGTGAGGCGCGGTTTTTATGACTTTGTCAAAGATGGCACCTCACCGATCGCCACCGAGGCATTGGCGCGGATCGCTACCCTCTATCGCATCGAGGCCGAAATCCGCGGCAAGGACCCAGCGCAGCGTCTCGCCAAACGCCAGGAACTCAGCCAGCCGCTGGTGAAAGACCTGCGTCTGTGGCTCGAAGCACAGCTCAATACCTTACCGGCCCGTGGCCCGCTCGCCCAAGTAATCCGCTATCCGCTCAACCATTGGGCCGGCCTTGAGCAATTCCTTCTCGATGGCCGCGTCGAAATCGACAACAATACCGTCGAGCGAAGCATGCGTCCTATCACATTATCCAGAAAAAATTCGTTGTTCGCCGGCTCCGATGAAGGGGCCGAAAACTGGGCCGCAGTCGCGTCACTGATCGAAACTTGCAAGCTAAATGATGTCAACCCGCAGACCTACTTCACCGATCTGCTAACCCGCCTCGTCAACGGATGGCCCCAGGCACGTATCGATGAGCTTATGCCCTGGTGCTGGAAACCGACCGCCACAGTCTGACCCCAAAGTCACTGCCAAATTATAGGGCCGCAGAGCATCGCTTACGACTGGACGACCCGCGCACGAGCAACGCCAGCCTGCATGATTTCCATGAACTTCTGATGATCTCGCTATGCTCGGTGCTGTGTGGCGGGCAGACGGCGGTCGATATGGCGCTGTTCGCGGAGGCGAAAGAAACGTTTCTGCGCGGGTTCCTCAGGCTCGAACACGGCCTGCCCAGCCACGATACTTTCAGCCGGCTATTCCGTAGCCTCCACGCAGACCAGTTCCGCGCCGCGTTTCAGCGCTTCATGTCCGCGTTTTCCGAGCAAATTCAGGGTGTCGTCGCCATCGATGGCAAGGTCCTGCGGCGGTCGTTCGATCACGCGAGCGGCAAATCGCCGTTGCACATGGTCAGCGCCTGGGGCTGCGAGCAGCGCCTCGTGCTGGCGCAGATCGCCACCCATGTGAAGTCGAACGAGATCACCGCGGTGCCCAAACTGCTGGCGATGCTGTCGCTGCAAGGCACGATCGTGACCACTGACGCGCTCAACTGCCAACGCGCGATCGCCGCCCAGATCGTCGATCTGCGGCGACTATGTGCTTCGCTGTAGCAGACCAGGCACGCTGCACAATGTCGCCATCCTGTTTCTCGATGATCCAGCCAGCACGTCACCACGCGCGCCACTTTGCCGATCACAGTCGCATCGAGACGCGCACCGCCGCGGTCTCTACCGATATTCGCTGTTGCAGGAGACCCATCACTTCCCGGTCTGCGCCATCGCAAGTGCATCGCATCCGCAACCGCGAGCAACCACCACCGAACCGCCTATTTCCTGCTCAGCACGAAGCTCACCCCCGAACGCTCAACCAGGTGGTCAGATCGCATTGGCATCGAAAACCGCTGCACTGGCGCTCGATGTCGTGATGAACGAAGATCAGACCGTACCCGCTGGCAATGCTCCACATAATCTGGCGTTCTCCGCCACATGCATTGAACGTCATGCAGAAGGATCTATCAAAGGCTCTCTGCGTGCAAATTCAAACGAGCCGCTGTAATGACGCCTACCTCACTAAACTCCTCGCCTTATTTTAAGTGCTATCGCCCTGCTACTTCACCGATCTGCTAACCCGCCTCGTCAACGGATGGCCCCAGGCACGTATCGATGAGCTTATGCCCTGGTGCTGGAAACCGACCGCCACAGTCTGACCCCAAAGTCACTGCCAAATTATAGGGCCGCAGAGCATCGCTTACGAACATCGCGTGTGGCTTGAAGCATATGCATTGCGCAGCTGTGACGCAGGACATGGGGCGTCACGCGCTTGTCTGCGATGGAGGGGAGGCTTCTCGCGGCAACAGCCACATGGGTGGCGAGAATATATTCGAACCCAGAGCGGGTCATGGTGAGGCCGGTGGCATTGAGAAATAGCGCCCCATCCCGCCTTTGCTCTCGAACGGACAGCCAAGCCCTAAGCGCCGTCACGGTTTCCTTCCACAAGGGGAGCACCCGTTCCCGCCGCCCTTTACCGATGACATGAATTGAGCAGGGATTTCGAAGATCGAGTTGAGCGAGACGCAACCCGACCAGCTCCGAGACACGCAGACCTGCCGAAAAGGCAAGGTGAAGCATCGCGCGATCACGTGCGCCGGAAATGGTTCTGGGATCGGGCGCGTCGATTAGGGCTTGGACCTCCGCCCGAGTGAGCGAAGCGACCAATGCTTCGTCGGTCTTCTTCATCGGGATCGCGCGGATACGAAGCGATTGATCAAGACAGACGGGCACGCGATACTCGAGGAACCGGAAGAAAGACCTGATCGCCGCCAGTCGCGCGTTGCGCGACCGCGCTGTGTTGCCACGGACCTGCTCGATATGATCGAGAAAGGCCAGGATCAGGGGTACACCGATATCTTCGACTTCCATCTGCGACGGCAGCTTACGAAGCCGCTGGGCGGCAAATGTCACGAGCAACTGGAAACTGTAGGCATAGGCATCACAAGTATGGGGGCTGGCGCGTTGGTCGCGCGGCAAATGCTCGCCGAGGAATTGGGCAAG
Source organism: uncultured Pseudomonadota bacterium (assembly GCA_963780465.1). Classification (GTDB taxonomy): domain Bacteria; phylum Pseudomonadota; class Alphaproteobacteria; order Acetobacterales; family Acetobacteraceae; genus Acidocella. The sequence continues at coordinate 117,157 of CAWACI010000002.1, read as the reverse complement.
GTGCGGTGCGAGTGCAGTCATAGTGGACCTCCCCGACCAAAGGTCTCAGTGGCGTCGGCGATCTGTGCCATCAGGCCAGGGGTGGCCTGCAGATACCAATAGGTATCTGCGATATGAGCATGACCCAGATAGGTGCTCAGGGCTAGGATGTGGCGCGATACAGCGTCGTCGCTACATGGGCACTGTTCCAGAGACCTCACGGCGAAAGTGTGCCTGAGATCGTGAATGCGTGGCCCTGGCCGTCCCGGTTCACCCCGGAGCCCAATTTTGCGCGACAGCCGCCGAAACAGCCCGCTGACTGTGTCATAGCCGAGTGGCCCTCCCGTCTGGGAGATGAATAGAGAATTGACATCAGCAAATATCGCTACTCGTGCCGAGAGATAGCGATCGATGGCCGCACGTGTTGTATCGTGAAGCGGCACCAGCCTGCTCTTCTTGAACTTGGTCTGGTTGATAATTAGTCCGTCTTCGGTGACGTCGCCGAGTTGCAAAGCCAAGGCTTCGGATATCCGCATGCCGGTCGCGGCGAGCAAACCGAACAATGTGGTGTAAGCGAGCGGGCGAATCGTGCCCGGCGACCCGAGTGCCGCCGCCGCCGCCATCAGCCTCAGAATCTCGTCGCCAGAATATATGTAGGGCAGGGTTCGCCGGAACAGACCTCGACCAAGCGCATCGGCAGCGGGCACGCCGTGGTGGCTGTTCTCGGCGTACATCGCGATGGCAAAGCGGCGTACAGTGAGGAGCCGGTTGCGTCGTTGCTCGGGCGATGGGGCCTCAATCGCCCATGAGATGACCCGATCGCTCTTGATCACGTCGTCGCCGTGATGCTCAGCGTAGAGTACGAATAAACGGAGTAGAATCCGCTGCGTCCGAAACTTGAAGCCCAGCGCTTCGTGAAGTGTGACATAGCGCGCGAGATCATCCCTCAGCATGTCGCATCTCCCGGCCACGGCTGGGTGATCTGCGCCAGCATGTTCACGTCGACTTTAGCGTAATGGGCTGTGGTCTCCAGCGACCTGTGGCGCAGGACGGCGCCGACCGACTGGAGGGTTGCGCCGCCGCGTAACATGTTCGTCGCCGCCGAGTGGCGCAAAAGGTTGGCGCCCCGTGATGGTGGATCATCAATGGCGGCTCGCTTCAAAGCCAGATCGACAATGTGGGAAATTGTCGTCGACGAGGAGAACGGCCGAAACGGTGCGATCGACGTTATAAACAGACGATCGCTATCGACCGATGGGCGCGTCTTATTAAGATAGTCGAGCACAGCGTCGCCGGCGTCTTGAGGCAAGGGCAGACGCGTCTCACGTCGTCCTTTGCCCTTCACTCGCAACGTGCCCGAAAGCCAATCGATATCTCCGATGCGCATTTCAAGGATATCTCCAGCTCGAAGCCCCAGACGCGCGAGAAGCAGCAGAATAGCCCGGTCGCGAATGCCAAGCTCGCCACGAAGGTCGCAGCAAGCAATCAATTGCTCGACCTGCGCGGGGGGCAAATAGCGTGGCAGAGATGACAATCGCCATTGCGGGACGAGCGGCACGGCGTGCTCAAGTCCGGGAGGACAGAGATCGGCGGCAGAGAGAAAACGCAAATACCCGCGCAGCGCCGTTGTCATTGTCTTCGTGTACGCGGGCGAGCAGTGCTGTGCCTGCGGTAGGATCGCCTTCCTGATCGTTGCAGCATCGTAGGATCGCGGATCACGCCCCAACGCTGGAAGCAGGCGCATGACCATTCTGCCGTGGCGCGCTATTGTCAGGGTACAAATGCCCCGATGGCGCTGGAGCCATTCTTGGAAGTCAGCGACATGTGGATCAATTGAATCAGCCGCCGCTTCGCCGAACACGGCAATGACGCCGCGTTCGGCGAGAAACAACAAAAAGCGGCGAACGCGCTTCAGATACTTGCGAGAATGGACCACAGGACTGCCTATATCCACCACAGCTACAGCGGTGTTCCATAAAGCGATCAAGCGCCCCCTCGTTAATCTCATCCAGTCCGATATTGTTGATGGTGCGCCATGCCGCAAAATGGCGGGCGCAAGCGGTGTAGCCGCCGATGGTCAGCTCCGTGTGACGCTGCGAGCCAAGTTCGGCGGCGAAATCAGCGACCCACGGGGCTAAATCACCCGCCTCCATTACCCGCGGTACTTCGGACAGTCTTTCAACGCTGTTCATTGCTTCTCCCCTGGCGCCAGGTTGGCGCTGGAGAAGCCTAAATTATGCGGAGCGTTCTCGCAGGCTGCGACAACTCATCCCGCGGAAACTAGTGGAGAAAAGCTCACATCCCAGCCGCGGACTTAGCATAATCCTGCGCGCCGCATAACGGCGCATGTCGCTATGGCCGGTCGCGATCCATATCCGCACACTTGCGGCGATCGGGATCATTGCAACGCCCGTAGTGTCGCCGTCACCAATTCGGCGGGCGCCGCCGCATCAATCGTCACCCGCACCCCGGCAGAAAATGCCACCGTAATCGCAACCGATGGTGCTGGTGGTGTGGGCGCCTGGGCTGTCAGAGGCGAAGCCGCGACATCCTCCAGGACGATCGCCGGCACAAATGCCAACGGACGACTGGCCGCACGAGCCTGACGCCGCCACTTGTAGATCATGCTGCTCGCAATATCGAACTGCCGGGCCACATTAGAAATCACGGCACCCGGCGCAAACGCCGCCGCCAAAATCCGCTGCCGCTCCTCAGAACCCCACTTCCGCCGCCGATCTCGACCGGTTATCACTGTGACCTGCGACATGCTCTACAATTAGCTCCACTCGTAAGTTCATACTTAAGAGTACAGCTTCAGACGATTACACCCGGCAGACTAGGCGGTTCACACCGCAGGGATACAATTTCAGGGGGGCACGTCACCATGTGACGCCCCGACTTGCCGCTCAGGCAACCCGGCGAATTTGCGGCGCCGTGGGGGACGGCATGGTCTTCTCCATCAGCTTTGCCACCATCGCGTGGCGCACCGGCGGCAGGCGCGCACCGAAGCGCAGCACCGCATCGCGCAGCACGCGCGCGGGCAGGCTGTCATCGGTGTAGAGCCGCGCAGTGGCGTTGGTCGCCAGGTAAAACGGCCTCGTCGCCAGCCGATGCGAGCTCTCGTAACGCTGCAGCAACGCAAGCCCACCAATATCGCCATTGTTCGCCACGGCCCTGGCAAGAAGGCCCGCCAATACGTGCTGGCCACGCAGGCCAAAATTAAAGCCATGGGCCGTGACCGGGTGCATGCCGACGGCGGCATCACCGACCAGGGCAAAGCGCGGGGCGGCGAAGCGCTCCGCATAGACCGCAACCAACGGATAGGCGTGGCGCGTGCTGACGAGCCGCATCGCACCGAGGCGGCCCTCATAGCGACGGGTGATTTCAACGCCGAATGCCGCTTCATCCACCGCGCGCAGGCGTTCGATCTCATTTGCCGGCAAGGTCAGCACCAGGGATGAGCGGTTCGGCATCTCCGCCGTCCCATTGAGCGGCAGCATGGCGATGGTCTGCCCGTAGCCGAACCATTCGGTCGCGACCTCATGATGCGGTCGCTCATGCGCCATGCGGCAGACCAGCATGGCCTTGCCGAAATCGCGCGTGGTCGCGCCGATGCCGGCGCGCTTGCGCATCTCGGAGAAGCGCGTATCTGCGGCGACGATCAAACGGGCCGTCAGGGCCGTGCCACAGGCCAAGGACAGCGTCGCGCGCTCGTCCGTCGTCACCATCCCGGTTGCGGTGCTTTCCGCAAAGAGGCGAATATTCGACTTATTTTGCACCGCTTCGAAGACCGCACGGCGGATTTCGTGATTGGGCACGAGATGGCCAAGCCTCTCCCCCTGCGCGCGGCCGGGGCTTAGGCGAAGCGCGTGGGCGGCAGAGCCGTTCAGCACATGCGCCTCGCAGAGCGGCGCGATCACCTCGGGCGGAATACGCTCCCAGGCGCCAAGGCCGCGCAGCAGTTCAACGGAGAAATGGGTCAGCGCGATCTCGCGGCCATCGAACTGGGGATCTTTCAGGGAGGCAGCGGGCATGCGCTCGACCAGGGCAATGGCAAGCCCCTGCGCCGCGAGCGAGCCGGCAAGGCTAAGCCCAGCCGGGCCAGCACCGATGATAACGACATCAAAATCTGTTGTGACGGCGAGCATTGCTTGCGCTCCATTTGCACTTCGAAAAACAGCCTATACCTGAGTGCGCAGGCGCAGCTTGTCCAGCCAACTGGTGTTGGTGGCCATAAATTCCAGCATATATCAGACGTTTTTTTAACGGGCGCGTTGGCGGCGATGCTCAAACTGACGATGCCGGCAAGCACAGCGTTGGCTGCGTCCGGTCATGATCTGTTCTTGAGTTCGGTAAAAGTGGTTGCGGGGGCACGATTTGAACGTGCGGCCTTCAGGTTATGAGCCTGACGAGCTACCGGGCTGCTCCACCCCGCGTTAGACGTTAAAACCGCCCTTTATCGCATTTTCTGCGTTATTGGGCGGTTTTTTTGTATTGTATTGATAGGTTGGAGGACCTGGCGGCGACCTACTCTCCCGTGCCTTAAGACACAGTACCATGGGCGCTGGGGATTTTCACGTCCGAGTTCGGGATGGGATCGGGTGTAGGCTCCCCGCCAGAGCCACCAGGTCTTCCAGCCTATCAAAGCTTTTTTCTGGGTTTGGTTTTGGTGCGTTTTATTTTGTGGCGATGAATGATTGCTGTGTATGGGGGTTGGTGAGGGGGACTTATTGAACTCTATCGGGTGATTAGGACCGGTTAGCTGCGTGCGTTACCGCACTTCCACACCCGGCCTATCGACGTGGTGGTCTACCACGACCCTCTGGGAGACCTAGTTTTGAGGTAAGTTTCCCGCTTAGATGCTTTCAGCGGTTATCTTTTCCGTACATAGCTACCCGGCTATGCCGCTGGCGCGACAACCGGTACACCAGAGGTACGTCCATCCCGGTCCTCTCGTACTAGGGACAGATCCTCTCAAGTCTCCAACACCCACGGCAGATAGGGACCGAACTGTCTCACGACGTTCTAAACCCAGCTCACGTACCACTTTAATCGGCGAACAGCCGAACCCTTGGGACCTGCTCCAGCCCCAGGATGTGATGAGCCGACATCGAGGTGCCAAACCTCCCCGTCGATGTGGACTCTTGGGGGAGATCAGCCTGTTATCCCTAGAGTACCTTTTATCCGTTGAGCGATGGCCCGTCCACGTGGAACCACCGGATCACTATGGCCGACTTTCGTCTCTGCTCGAACTGTCGCTCTCGCAGTCAGGCGGGCTTATGCCATTGCACTCAGCAGCCGATGTCCGACCGGCCTGAGCCCACCATCGCGCGCCTCCGTTACTTTTTGGGAGGCGACCGCCCCAGTCAAACTGCCCACCATGCAGGGTCCCGGTCCGGGATAACCGGACGCGGTTAGATATCAGAAGAGTTCAGGGCGGTATTTCAAGGTTGGCTCCACACAAGCTAGCGCCCATGCTTCAATGCCTCCCGCCTATCCTACACAGCACTCTCCTAATACCACTGCAAAGCTGCAGTAAAGGTTCATAGGGTCTTTCCGTCTGACCGCGGGTACCCCGCATCTTCACGGGGAATTCAATTTCGCTGAGCCTATGCTGGAGACAGTGGGGAAGTCGTTACGCCATTCGTGCAGGTCGGAACTTACCCGACAAGGAATTTCGCTACCTTAGGACCGTTATAGTTACGGCCGCCGTTTACCGGGGCTTCAATTCAGTGCTTGCACACCTCCTCTTAACCTTCCGGCACCGGGCAGGCGTCAGACCGTATACGTCGTCTCTCGACTTCGCACAGCCCTGTGTTTTTACTAAACAGTCGCTACCCCCTCTTTTGTGCCACCCAATCATGGTTGCCCACAATTGGGTCTTGCTTATCCCGAAGTTACGCAAGTAATTTGCCTAGTTCCTTCAGCATAGTTCTCTCAAGCGCCTTGGTATGCTCTACCAGTCCACCTGTGTCGGTTTAGGGTACGGTCTATACGCTAGAGCTATTTCCTGGAATGCTTAAAAAGCCAGGTCAATCCAATAAGACCTGACAACATTTCGCATTCGTCACTTCTAGCAGGTACAGGAATATTCACCTGTTTCCCATCGACTACGGCTTTCGCCCTCGCCTTAGGAGCCGACTAACCCTGCGCGGATTAACCTTGCGCAGGAACCCTTGGACTTACGGCGACAGTGTTTCTCACACTGTTTGTCGCTACTCATGTCAGCATTCGCACTTCCGATACCTCCACGGCTCCTCACGGATGCCGCTTCGCAGGCTTACGGAACGCTCCGCTACCGCGTGATAAATCACGCCCACAGCTTCGGTATATGGCTTGAGCCCCGTTACATTTTCGGCGCAGGATTTCTTAATTAGACCAGTGAGCTATTACGCTTTCTTTAAAGGATGGCTGCTTCTAAGCCAACCTCCTGGTTGTTTTGGAATTCCCACATCCTTTCCCACTTAGCCATAATTTGGGGACCTTAGCTGGTGGTCTGGGCTGTTTCCCTCTCGACGATGGACCTTAGCACCCACCGTCTGTCTGCCGTACAAAACTCTTCGGTATTCGGAGTTTGGTTAGGTTTGGTAAGTCTTTGGGACCCCCTAGCCCATCCAGTGCTCTACCCCCGAAGGTATACATACGACGATCTACCTAAATAGATTTCGCGGAGAACCAGCTATCTCCAAGTTTGATTGGCCTTTCACCCCTAGCCACAGCTCATCCCCGACTTTTTCAACAGGCGTGGGTTCGGCCCTCCAGTGGGTGTTACCCCACCTTCAGCCTGGCCATGGCTAGATCACTTGGTTTCGGGTCTTCTGCCCGCGACTGAATGCCCTATTCAGACTCGCTTTCGCTGCGCCTACGCCTATCGGCTTAAGCTTGCCGCGAACAGAAACTCGCTGACCCATTATACAAAAGGTACGCCGTCACACCAATAGGTGCTCCGACTGCTTGTAGGCATCCGGTTTCAGGTCTTTTTCACTCCCCTTGTCGGGGTGCTTTTCACCTTTCCCTCACGGTACTTGTTCACTATCGGTCACCAGGGAGTATTTAGGCTTGGAGGGTGGTCCCCCCATGTTCAGACAGGATTTCACGTGTCCCGCCTTACTCAAGTCCTTACACACAGCCTACGCATACGGGGCTATCACCCATTATTGCCGGACTTTCCAGACCGTTCTGCTAACTAAATGTAAGGCACTGGCCTACTCCGCGTTCGCTCGCCACTACTAGCGGAATCTCTGTTGATGTCTTTTCCTCCAGGTACTGAGATGTTTCAGTTCCCCGGGTTCGCCTCGTACACCTATGTATTCAGTGCACGATCCTCTTACGAGGGGGTTGCCCCATTCGGACATCCATGGATCAAAGCCTGCTCGCGGCTCCCCATGGCTTTTCGCAGCGTGCCACGTCCTTCATCGCCTCCTGGTGCCAAGGCATCCACCGAATGCCCTTTTGTCGTTCAATTTTCCTAATCCTCACCACAAACCGGGATGATTGAACAAACCCGATCCGCTTACCCGCCATGCACAGGAACCATTCATCAGGTTTCTGGTCCACCAAATCCTCAAAACTCACCGCCGCTAGGAACGACAACGAATTTTAATTCAACGCATGGAAGACAAAACCCAACAATGTATGACTGCGCAGGCAGATCATTCATCATGCCTCTGAACACTCGGTATTCTTGCAATTTATGGCAGCAGGCTCACACCCACCAACCATGGTCAGACAACCCAATCGCAAAAACCCGGACCAATTCTTCGCACCAACCATTCACATGGCCGAAGCTCAAACCGGTACGCGCATCCAGACGCACCAAAACCTATTCACCCTGACAAAGAACAAATCTGCTCCTCAACATTGAAGCTGGGAACAAACATCCGGTCTCTTTCAACGCCGCTGACCTTTTCAGGAACAGGGGCAGAAAAGAAAACCGAAACTCGATTTTCCCCATAAACGATCAAACCTTGACGCCAAACCGCCGACGCTAACCCGCCACCCTCTAGACAACACCAAATGGTGGAGATGGACGGAATTCGAACCGACGACCCCCTGCTTGCAAAGCAGGTGCTCTACCAATTGAGCTACATCCCCAAATTCATGGGCCGAAGCAAAATCATGGTGGGCCAGGGAGGACTTGAACCTCCGACCCCACGCTTATCAAGCGTGTGCTCTAACCAACTGAGCTACTAGCCCGTAATCAAAACCGGCGTTCAAGTCCAAATTCGAAACCGCCAAATGGCAGTACCGAAGATCGTTATGGGGAAGGGATACGTTGATGGCGCCGGTGATAACAGCCAAATCCAGATCCAGGCATGTTACCTGCAGCATCCGCTACAGGATTTTTATTTTCTCGGATGCTCCAAATTCAAGCTACTCTGAGAGTAACAGAATGCTCGGAGCAAAATCCTTGAAAGGAGGTGATCCAGCCGCAGGTTCCCCTACGGCTACCTTGTTACGACTTCACCCCAGTCTCTGACCCGACCGTGGTAGGCTGCCTCCCTTGCGGGTTAGCGCACCTGCTTAAGGTCAAACCAAATCCCATGGTGTGACGGGCGGTGTGTACAAGGCCCGGGAACGTATTCACCGCGGCATGCTGATCCGCGATTACTAGCGATTCCACCTTCATGTACTCGAGTTGCAGAGTACAATCCGAACTGAGACGGCTTTTAGAGATCAGCACGATGTCACCATCTAGCTTCCCACTGTCACCGCCATTGTAGCACGTGTGTAGCCCAGGACATAAGGGCCATGAGGACTTGACGTCATCCCCACCTTCCTCCGGCTTGTCACCGGCAGTTCCTTTAGAGTGCCCAACTAAATGATGGCAACTAAAGGCGAGGGTTGCGCTCGTTGCGGGACTTAACCCAACATCTCACGACACGAGCTGACGACAGCCATGCAGCACCTGTGCAGCAGGCCCCTTGCGGGGAAGACACATCTCTGTGCCAGTCCTGCCCATGTCAAGTCCTGGTAAGGTTCTGCGCGTTGCTTCGAATTAAACCACATGCTCCACCGCTTGTGCGGGCCCCCGTCAATTCCTTTGAGTTTCAACCTTGCGGCCGTACTCCCCAGGCGGTGTGCTTATCGCGTTAGCTACGACACTGAGAAACTAAGTCCCCCAACATCCAGCACACATCGTTTACAGCGTGGACTACCAGGGTATCTAATCCTGTTTGCTCCCCACGCTTTCGCGCCTCAGCGTCAGTAAAAGACCAGGTCGCCGCCTTCGCCACCGGTGTTCTTTCCAATATCTACGAATTTCACCTCTACACTGGAAATTCCACGACCCTCTTCTCCACTCTAGCTTAGACGTATCAAAAGCAGTCCCCAGGTTGAGCCCAGGAATTTCACTTCTGACTGTCTATGCCGCCTACGCGCCCTTTACGCCCAGTCATTCCGAGCAACGCTAGCCCCCTTCGTATTACCGCGGCTGCTGGCACGAAGTTAGCCGGGGCTTATTCTGCAGGTACCGTCATCATCGTCCCTGCCAAAAGTGCTTTACAATCCGAAGACCTTCTTCACACACGCGGCATTGCTGGATCAGGCTTGCGCCCATTGTCCAATATTCCCCACTGCTGCCTCCCGTAGGAGTTTGGGCCGTGTCTCAGTCCCAATGTGGCTGATCATCCTCTCAGACCAGCTACTGATCGTCGCCTTGGTAGGCCTTTACCCCACCAACTAGCTAATCAGACGCAGGCTCCTCCCCAGACAACTCGCGTCTTTGGCCCTCAGGCATCATGCGGTATTAGCCGTAGTTTCCCACGGTTGTCCCCCATCCAAGGATAGATTCCTACGCGTTACTCACCCGTCCGCCACTGCCATTGCTGACCGTGCGACTTGCATGTGTTAAGCATGCCGCCAGCGTTCGCTCTGAGCCAGGATCAAACTCTCAAGTTCATCCCGTTCAAAACTCATCTAGCTCATTTAAAAAAGCTACGTTTCGCTCTAAACAAAACGAAAACCCAAGCTCACATATAGTCAACGCACATCCAAAGCAAAAGCTCCAAACGCACGCCAATTCAAAGCGTATCTGTACGCATTCAAAAGAAATACATCAGACACGCTCCCGATCATGACAATCCGATATATCAGCTCAAGCAAAGCCCAAACCTAAACCAGACAATCATCACCATTCCAAAGCCCAAGCAAAAGCCCAGACCATGAAACCAGCCCCGCAAGGATAAACCCCGCAGAACCAGAAAACGCCACCAACGTATCCCTTCCCAGCCTATTCAATTGTCAAATAACAAAACCCGAAGAGCAAAACGACGGGCCAAATCATCCCGTCGCGAAGCGCAGCAGATTAGCCAAACACCGGTTCAAGTTCAAGACCGTAACCGCGTTCGGTGGAGCGAGCATCTATTCCTCTCGACGAACCTCGTCAACCCCCGAAAAAAGCGTCCCCCAAAATAGTAATCCACATCCCCTGTCCTTAATGGCGTGGTTGGGTTGGATCACCGATCCGCGCCATCTTGTTCGCCATGGCGGACGTAGCCACCCGGACCGGCTTTCGCGCGAGCAGGTCGGCGGGGCGCGGGGCCACCGTCTCAGGCTTATGCCTGGCGCGCCGGACCAACGGTGTTGCGTTGATGACGAGGAGCACGCGTAGGTACTTGTCGCCCACCTTGGACATGCGATCGAGCTTTTCTTTGCCCCGCTGGAATTTTGAGGTGGTGTCAGCCCGAGCCAGGCCGCGAACTGCCGGCCGGAGCGGAATTGGCCGGGATCCGTGACAGAGGCGGCCAGTGCTGTCGCCCCAACCGGGCCGATGCCTGGAATCCTTGCAAGGCAACGTGCCACATCGTCGGTCCGCGGCAAAGCGACGAGAGCGCGATCGATCTCCCACAGTTGTGCACGCTTCACATGGGGCATCACATAAGCCGGCGGCATCAGCCGCTCCTCGTGCCCGAGGCGGATCAGTTCACGGGCCCAATGATGTGACGTGCCGCACACCTCAATGCCGATATGGTACGGGGGGGGGGAAGCCTGGCGAAGAACGGCAGCACCTGCTGCGCTGCCGCAACGCCTTGCGGAGAACGACCTCGCCCGCGGCATCAACGGCGTGCACTTGAAACACATGTTGGGCCAAATCCAGGCCGATCGTGGTAATCTGTATGCGGATGACTCCATTGCTCGGGTTTGCCTGACAGCAACCAAGTTTGGCACTCAGATGCCATGAGCGGGAGCCATCCCCGTCATCTGCCTCTAAATCAGGGCTTTGAATAGCGGACATTCGACTGAAGGCCGAGGCGGGCCGGGAGCGGCCTGACCACTTTGCAACGACCAAAAACAAGGAGCGGACGTCAGTTGACTATGGCCCTAGGTTCGTATCCCGCTGCCAGCCCCACGGCTAAGGTCAAAGTCAAAAGCGGCGTAAAACACGGCTTGGCAGGCGATTATAGTCTTTATGCCACCCTATCCATATTACGATGCTTCCCCAGGATCCGGATCGGATCTGGAAGTATTTAGTTTTTTCTTGCCACAAATCCATTACGATACCCGCAACAAATGCTTTGACCAGACCGTGGACCTGGCGATCGCCACTGCGGTCATGCCGTCGGTTCGGCGCCAAGGGGATCCGCAGGTTCAGAACCAGAATTTTATCGTGGTAACGTCCGGTTATAAAAAAAACTAGCTTTCCATGCGGCCGTGTGGCAGCTAATCTTTCTGAAACCATGAAGGCCGCCGAGAAAACAACGGGCCGCCTTTCCGGAGCAATAAATATATAAATAACAACCAAATATATAAATAATAAATCGAGGAAACACAAAAAATGTCGGCAGCCATCACCGCCACAGCGCGGTTGAAATCCGTGCAACGGATCGCTCTGACGATGCTCGTCGTCGCCGGGGCCGTCAACTATATCGACCGCGCGACCCTGGCTGTCGCTAATCCACTCATCAGGCATGATCTGCATCTCTCGATTGCGGATATGGGCTATTTGCTTTCGGCTTTTTTATGGGCCTACGCCTTTGCGCAGCTGCCCACTGGCGCACTTGTGGATAAAATCGGCGCGCGCCTGACACTGACCATGGGGCTAACGCTGTGGTCGTTGGCGCAGGTGCTGGGCGGACTCGTCCAGGGTTTCGGCCAGTTTTTCGGCGCCAGGCTGCTGCTCGGCATCGGCGAGGCACCGCAATTCCCGACCGGCGCGAGGGTCGCGCGGGACTGGTTCAACCCGCGAGACCGCGGCCGCGCCACAGGGATCTTTAATTGCGCATCCTCACTCGGCACGGCCATTGGCGTCCCACTGCTGACATTTCTGATGCTGTTATTCGGCTGGCGCTGGATGTTCATCATCATGGGGGGCGTCGGGTTATTGGTCGCCCTGGTCTGGTTCACGGTGTACCGCAACCCGGAAGACATCGGGCTGCTCGAAGAGGAGAATGCCTATCGGCACCAGGGAGACCCGCCGGGCCAGCGCACCAAGGTGACGTTTCATGAGTGGAAGAGCCTGTTCCGGTTCCGCACCACCTGGGGCATGATCCTGGGCTATTTCGGCTGCATCTATCTGACGTGGATCTACACGGCATGGCTGCCGGGCTATCTTGAAATCCAGCGTCACATGAGCGTGAAGTATACCGGCATCGCCGCTTCGATTCCGTTCGCCTGGGGCGTGCTCGGCGCGGTGCTCGGCGGCTTCTTTGCAGACTTTCTGTTGCGGCGCGGCTTTTCACCGGTCAATAGCCGAAAATACCCTGCAGCGGTTGCCCTGCTTGGTACGGCGGCGTTCACTGTTGCCGCCGCTTACGTTACCAGCAACACGCTGGCCATCGCATTCATCTCGGTTTCGTTATTTCTGGTCTATGTCACCAGCACATGCGCATGGGCACTGAGTTCAGTCACCGTGCCGACCAATTGCACAGCATCGATTGGTGCGATGCAGAATTTCGGCGGCTACCTCGGGGGCGCACTGGCGCCTACGGTTACTGGCCTCATCGTTCAGTCGACCGGCTCCTTTGTCATGGCGCTGGTGGTGGGAGCCGTTATCGGCGTCGTCTCGGCTGCGTCGTATCTGTTCGTTGTTAGGGACGTGATTACTGAGGTTAAGCTCGTGGAAATCGCCGGATTACACACCGCAGGTGACCGTTGCGAAGTCCCCACGGCGTGGGATCGGAAGCTACCATGATAGCTCTGCGACGCGCTACGGCATCCAGAAATCTCTGATTGATGGCACGAGGATGGGTATGTCGTGGTGGGCGGTTTTGAGGTCTGGCTTTGTGTCGATGGCTTTGGTTAATGGCTCGACGGGCTGGAAGCAGCTCTTCTCGTTGAAGCCTCTAAGTTAGGTGTTTAATCTCGGACTTTGATGGTGCAATCTTTTCTCACGAGTGGAGGGAAGCACTATGGGCCAGGTTCTGAATGGGAGCGCCCCAACGACAGAGGCGGCCCGTCGAGCGATACAGCATAGTCAAGAGAGCTGGCGACGCGCTGCTGATGGGCGTCGGGCCGCCCCGTGAGCCGGACGGCCAAACCGCTGCGCGGCATGCCCGTGCAGTGACGCGCGCGCCTCAGGCGATCATTACGCCGCGGACCAGTGGCCTGAAAGCCAAGGGGCCAGGCGCTCTGCCCGCAACTCTATCCCGAGGCCGGGACCGGCTGGAATGTCGAACGTACCGTCCGGATTCAGCTGCGGCTCGCCGAGCAGCGACAATAGCGGATTCTCCGTGGCGTCGAATTCGACGAACGGGTACGGCGCCGGACCACCGCCGCGTTTACCGGGAAGCAGGGCCGCCATTTGCAGAGAGGCGTAGAAATTAACAACGGTTCCGAAGACATGCGGCATGACGGGAATTTCGAAAGCATCCGCCAGAGCGGCGATGCGGCGCAGGCCCGTGAAGCCGCCGCAGACGGTCAGATCGGGCTGGATCAGCGAAAATGTTCCGGCCGTGAGGAAATCCCGGAAAGCGGCCAGGCTGCCGAGGGCTTCGCCGCCGGCAATCGCGATATTCGTCGCGCGCCGGACTGTCTGGTAGCCGGAAATGTCCTCCGGCTGCACGGGCTCTTCCAGCCAAAGAAGGTTTGCCTCTTCCATGCGCCTGGCGGATTCGATCGCCGCATAGGCCGAATATCCCTGATTGACGTCCATCATCAGCGCCATGTCCGGACCGAGCAGCCGCCGCAGCGACATCGCCATTTCGCCATCCAGGCGTGGATCCACGCCGCAGCGCGGTTTCACCGCCCGGAAATGGCGCCGCAAATAGGTTTCGGTTTCGTGCAGATAGCGACCGTAGGGATCGCGATCCTGGCGGATGAACGGACCGCTGGCATAGGCGAACACCCGGTCGCGCAGGGCGCCGCCGAGCATGGTGGCAACGCTGACGCCCTGCTCGCGGGCCGCGGCATCGTGCAGCGCCATGTCCAACCCGGCGATGGCCATCGCCGCCGCGCCGCGCCGGTCGTAATGCATCGCCGCACTCATGAGATGCCAGAGCCGGCCCATCTCCGCGACCGGCTGGCCAAGGACAAGCGGCGCGAACCTGGTTCTGATCAAAGCCGCGGCGGCGTGCGGCGAGGCATTCACCTCGCCCCAGCCGGAAATACCGGATTCGGTGACAACCTCGACGAGCAAAAACTCGCGCTTGTGAAAGAACACCAGGGCGTTGCCGATCGGATCCTGCAGCGGAAACCCTACATGGTAACCGCGGATTTCTTTGATTTTCAATGAATTGCCTCCTCACTCGATTGAATTGTTGCTGATGGCCGCGCTGGGCGGGCACGCCGCCCTCCCGGATCGAGGATGTCCCGCATCCAGTGGCCGAGGATCAAAGCGAGCAGCGCCGTTACCACCATGGCGCCGGCGAGGCAGAGCAGAGATCCGGCGAAGTTCCCCGTGGCGTCACGCACCCAGCCAATCACCGAGGGCCCGAAAAACCCGCCAATACTGCCCGTGGAGTTGATCAGCGCCAGGCCGACGGCCGTGGCTGTGCTGGTCAGCAGCGCCGCCGGCAGGAACCAGAAACCCGGGGCCGAGCTCGTGACACCGGCGGCGCCGAGCACCAGCCCGAGAAATTTCCAGGCAGGGGCATGTGCGAGCGCCGCCAAGGCGAAACCAGCGCCCGAGACGAAAAACGGCCCGGCGACATGCCATATGCGCTTGCCGGTGCGGTCGGCGTTCCAGGCGCAGAAGAGCAAGGCGATCACCGCAACCAGAGACGGCACCGCGGTGAGCAATCCTGTCTCCAAGGTGGAGGCGCCAAGGCTGTGAATGATCTGCGGCATCCAGATCGCGTAGCCGGTATTGCCTACGACAAGGCCGAAGGCGATGATGCACAGCAGCAGCACGCGGCCATCTCTCAGCACCTGCCAAGTGGTGAACCGCTCGACCCGCTCCCGGGCGGCGCGCTCGCCTGCCAGCGTCTGTTGCAGCGCCGCGCATTCGGTCGGCGACAGCCATGCCGCATGCTCCGGCGCGCTGGGGAGAAACAGGTATACGACGATTCCCATGATGAAGGCCGGCAGCCCTTCCAGGATAAACAGCCATTGCCAACTCTGCAGATGCAGCAAGCCGCCGGTGGATTGCAGGATCAATGACGAAACCGGCGCGCCGATCACCGAAGAGATCGGCATCGCCATCGAAACGGCGCCGAACATGCGGGCGCGATAGGCGCGGGGGAACCAGTTGGTGAGGTAGAACAGGACGCCAGGATAAAATCCGGCTTCCGCGGCTCCCAGGAGCAGGCGCGCGGTGTCATAACTCGGACCGTTCCACACGAAGGCGGTGGCGGCGGAGAGAATGCCCCATGTCACCATGATCCGGGCGATCCATCCGCGGGCGCCGACGCGCACGAGGATCAGGTTGCTGGGGATTTCGCACAGCACATAGCCGACAAAGAACATTCCGGCGCCGACGCCAAACGCGGAGGCGCTGAGGCCGAGGTCATGGTTCATGCGCAGTGCCGCGAAGCCGACATTGACGCGATCGAGAAACGCGGAGAAATAACACAGCATCAATATCGGCAAGAGGCGCCGCCTTGCCTTGGCAATGGCCATTTCCAATGGCGTCATGACATTTCCTTCCCCAGTGGCTCGGCTGCTCACGCGTTCGCGTGTTTTTTGTTTGAGATCTTTAATCGACTTTACCCTCGCTCACCGGAGTGAAACCGCCAAAGGAAGCGGCACCGGATCAGGCTGCTTGATCCGAGTGGCCAGAAATGCCGCGACCCACAGGCTGCCGACGAGGATCAGGATGCCGCTCATAAAGGATCCGGTCGCCTGCCGGACATAGCCGACGGCATAGGGGCCGATGAAGGCGCCGAGATTGCCCACCAGCGAGATCATGCCCATCGCGGCGCCGCGACGATTGGGGGCGAACAGCTCCGCCGGAATCGACCAGAACGGCGCGTGCGGCGCGAACAGAAAGGTGCCCCCGCAAACGAGGAAAGCCAGCGACCAAAGCGGGTTATGGACGACCGCCGAGAGAAGCAGGAAGAAGCCGAGACAAAACAGGGTCAGGCATACCAGCCGCGCCCGTTGCCCCGTGCGGTCCGAAACGCGGCCGACGACGAGCAATCCGCCCATGGCGGCGATATAGGGCAGAGTGGAGAGGTATCCTGTCGCCACGATCCCGTGGCTCGACAGGGACTTGATGATCGCCGGCAGCCACATGAACAAGCCCGCCGCGCCGACGAGCCAGAAACAATAGGTGGCGCTCATCAGCAGGACACGCCGATCGAAGATCGCTTCCAGATACCCGCCGCCGGGCACCACGTGCGGGGCCGCCTCGCGTCTGGCGAGAACATGGTCGCGCTCGGTGCTGGTGAGCCAAGAGGCTTCCTCCGGACGGCTCGCCGATCGGGCATAATAGGCAATCCCCAGGAGGATCGCCGGAAGCCCCTCGATGACGAACAGCGCCCGCCAGTTGAATGCGGAGATCAGCAGGCCCGAGATCGGCCCCATGATGATGAAGGAGAGCGGCAAGCAGGTCAGCCAGATACTGTTCGCGGTCGCCCGCTCCTTGCCGGGAAACCAGCGGGCCAGAACCACGAGGATCATGGTCCACACGCCGCCGTCGATCAGCCCGAGCAGGAAACGCAGTGCCAGAAGTTCAGTGCCATTCTGCACGAACCCCGTCGCCGCGGCGACGAGCCCCCAGGCAATCGAAAAGAGCATGATCAGCTTGTTGGCGTCGTATTTCTCGACGAGAATACCGCTTGGGATCTGCAGGATAATGTAGCCGAGATAGAAGATTCCGCCCGACAGACCGCTTTCCGCCGGCCCGAGATGAAGGTCCGCATTCATGCCGCCGATCACGGCAAATCCGATATTGTTCCGGTCAATAAAATTGATGACGTAGAGCGCCAGGAGATAGGCTAGAACCCGCGTCCAGCGATTGCTCGGAATGATCTGCATGGAGGACCTTCCCAGAAAGCCATTTTTGTTGATTTTTTCGTTAGTTTTTATGGCCGACGACTGTCCGTTCGCGGTGGCTTACGCGACACGATAGCGCTTGATCACCGCAGGATCGGGGTCACAGCCAAGCCCGGCGCGTTGCGGCATTCCGATCCTGCCTCTGTCGGGCTCCGTGTAGGGGCTGAACGGGCTCGCTTCCAGGGTCATGAAAAGCCGCTCCAGCGAAACGTCGTATGGCAACGACGCGGCGATATGCATGGAGGCGAGGTAACCCGGTCCGAAATAGGCACAATGCGGCACGACCTGGACGCCAAAAGCACCGGCCAGCGCGATGATCTTCCGCATCTCGGTAATACCGCCGATCTTGGTGACACTGGGTTGCGCGATATCAATCGCCCCAACCTCCATCATCGTCCGGAATTCATGCAGGCCGCCGGCATTCTCGCCGGCGGCGATGGCGATGATGCCAGCGCTCCTGACCTCGGCGAGACCGCGATGATCCTCCGGGCGCCACACCGGCTCCTCGAGCCAGGTGATATCATGCTCCCGCATGGCCCTTGCCATCGTCAGCGCCTCGGCAACCGTCCAAGGACAGTTCGTGTCCACCATCAGGCGCGGCACGGGACCCATGGCCTCGCGTGCAATGCCGACCAGCTCCGGGACAATTTCATGCAGCTTCACATCGGCATAGCCCAACTCCACAGCCCGGCTGGCATTCGCGGCAAGCGCCTTCGCCTCGCCATACCGCAGCAGGCTGGCATAGACCCGCAATTCGTCACGGAAGCCGCCGCCCAGGAGCTGATAGAGCGGCATGTTCGCCCGCTTTCCGACGATGTCCCAGAGGGCGATGTCGACGCCGGACAGCGCGTAGACAACCGGCCCGTTCCGGCCAAACAAATGCAGCCCTTTGGCAAGATCGAGCATGATCGCATCGATCTTCGTCGGATCAAGACCGATCAACCGGGGGGCGATCATCGTGTCGATCACCACCTTCGTCGCCGGCGCGACCGCATGGCCGAAGGACTTACCCCAGCCGACGAGCCCCTCATCAGTCTCAATGCGCACGAGCAGAATATTCAGCCCCGCCGCCGGCTGGCCTGCGATGGCGCGGGGGCCGCCGCCAATGTCGTAGGGGATCTGCAGCAGCAGCGTCTCGACTTTGGAAATTTTCACGATCGCCTCGTCTGTCAGGCCGGCTGTGCCGATGAATGGTGGTGAAGAATTTGCCAAAGCCCGTCACGCCGCTTCAGGACAAACGTGAACCGAGCTGGCGTCGTGACCGGTTGCCCGTCCCGCATACGCGTAAATACATACATGCCGGCGATCAGCGCCGTGTCATCGGCAAGAGGAAATTCCGTGTGGTCGCCCAATTCCACGGTGGAAGCGCCGCTGAAATAGGAACGGATTTGATCCTTGCCGAAATGCAGCTTCGCCTTCGACGTGCCAAACAGCATCGCATCGTCGGCGTATAGCGGCACGATGCGAGCGGGATCTTGCATGTTGAATTGCTCTGCCCAGAGCCGCAAGATGTCACCGGGCCCATCCGCACCATTATTTCCAGTCATCAGTGTCGACACCCGACGCCGAGCAACACGTCAGTCATGCACATTTCCTCCGGTCGATCGTTTTTTTGTCTTTGCTGCGTTTACCATCCGGATGAATATCCATAATGTCAAATAAGAAAATGGAACAAAAACATAAAAAACGGTTATGGGATTTAACGCCAAATATCTTGAGCTGATCCGCCTCGTGATCGAAACCGGCAGCCTGACAATCGCGGCGGAGCGGCTCCGCATCTCGCAGCCTGCGGTCACCAAGGCGGTGCAACAGGTGGAGGAGCAACTGGGCTTTCCATTATTCTTGCGCGAGCGGGGGCGGCTCGTGCCGACCGCGGATGCTCGCATTCTTCTGCCCGAAATCATCCGCGCGTCAGCCTCGCTCGAAGCCGTCAATCGGCTGGCGGGGGATTTGCGGGGGTTGGGGACCGGCGTGGTCACACTGGCGGCAACCCCGGTGCTGGGAAACAGCCTTGCGGCCGCCGCTGTCGCCGGGTTTCAGGCCGCCCATCCGGGCGTGAGCGTCGCCCTGGAGACCATGCCGAACCACGCGGTCGTCACCGCCGTCGCCGACCATCTCGTGGATTTCGGCCTCGTTCTGGCACCGGCGGAGCACGGGCATGTGATCGCCCAGGATCTCTGCTCCTCCGATCTGATCTGCGTGATGCCCGCTTCCCATCCGCTCACCGCCCTGGACATCGTGACGGTCGGGGATCTTGCCTCGTATCCACTGATCTCCTTTGACCGTCAGCAGCCACTCGGCGCCCTTATCGACAGGGCGTTCGAGGCAGCCGGCGCCAGGCGCTCGGTCGCCATACAGGTGACCCAATCCTGGACGGCCTGCGCCCTGGTCCAAGCCGGGGCGGGAATCGCCGTGATCGACGACTTCAGCATGCTCTCCAAGACATGGCCTGATCTTTCCACGCGGCCGTTTCAGCCACGCGTTCCAATCATCGGACGGGTGCTTTTACCGCAAGACCGCCCGATCTCCCGCCACGCCGAAATTTTGCTTCACACGCTGAGGAAGATTATCGGCAACCCGATGGAGAAAAGGCGGCAAGCAGAAGAATTTCCCCCCGCCTAAGTAACTTATAATGAAAATCACGATCGAGGAGACGAAATACGCTCGTTGGCAATCGTGCCCTCACACACGTGTCGAGGGCCATTCGAGCTTAGTTCTTCCGAAGGCCAGCTACGTCGTCAGCCCCTATACGTTCCGACATGCAATCGCTGCCCGTGAGAAGGCACACCGCCAGTCGGTCGCGGAGCAGCGATGGGACGCCGAGGCAGGGGAAGATTCTTCCGGGCACCCTCTGTACCGCCTGTGCGGAGCGGCCAGTGCACAACAAGGGCCTGCCGCGATGAAGCGAACCGTCGGCGGCTGCTACTGCCGAAGGAATCGCCCCGGTCCAACCTGTCGGCTTAGAGGCCAGCGGACCGCCCAAGCCGCCCGCGCCCGGACCGGCACAGTGGGGCGGCGCTGCCGCGGTAAGGCGGAAAGCGCTATGCGCTCTCATCCCCAGTTATGCGATCGCGTTTGACCGTCGCCGGTGCATTACTAACCCGGCGGCCAAATAGGTATCACGCTCTTCGTCATGCGGCATATCGGACATCGGCCGCCTGAAAGAAGGAACGCACCTTTTCTGGCCGGCGTTGCAGTCCGCGCATGTGAGCCTGCAGCCCAGCCTTCATCGCCGCCTTGTCCATTGGCGTGGCACGTCGGCCCATCCCCTGTTTCACGTCGTTGTTCACGTATTCATCTGGATTACACTCTGGAGCGTAGGGCGGCAGATAGAATAACTCGATCCGATCAGCATTCTCCGCCACCCATGCGGTTACGATTTTGGCCCGGTGCACACGCAGGTTGTCGACGATGACGAATAGCTTGCGGTCTGCGCCCTTGATCAGGCGGCGTAGGAACTTGAGGAAAATCGCGGTGTTCAACGCGCCGTCATAGATCATAAACCGAAGCGTGCCCTGATTGGTGACACTGGAGATCATCGATTGCGTGAACCGTGCCGCCGGCCGCGGGATCACCGGGGTTTCACCCTGTGGCGCGAAGCTGCGGCCATAATTCGCCTGATTGGACACCCCGGTTTCGTCCGCCCAATGGATCTCAGCTTTTTCCTTTTTGGCTCGCTTCACGATCGCCGGATAGGCGTCGGCCAGCCAAGCTTGGATCGCAGCCTCATTGCGTTCGGTCGCTCGGCGGATGGGTTTCTGCGCCGTGAAGCCCCATGCGGCGAGATATGTGCCGATTGCCGTCAGGGACAGGCGAAGGCCGGTCTTGCGCGCGATCAACTGGCCAATTGCCTCGCGGGTCCAGAGCGCAAAGGGCAGCTTCAACTGGTCTGGGCACTTGCCGATGATTAGGCGTCGGATCGTGGCTTCTTGCCAGGTGGTTAGTGCTTTCTGCTCGCCCGGACGTCGGCCACGCCGGCCGCCGGCCAAAGCTGCTTCTCCGGCTTCCTCGTAGGCACCCACCCAACCGCCGACGAAGCGGCGGTTGACCCCCACAGCGTCGGCTACTTCGATCCGGCTCGCACCGGAGAGTACCATGTTCACGGCGACGCGGCGCAGTTCGGCCTGTGTTGATGCAGGGAGTTTGCGGAAATCACGATCAATGCGCATGCCTATGTGATAGCACCTCATATGCTATTGTGATACCTATTTGTCCGTCTGGTTAGTAGCGTGAATGACACGCCCTGCGCCAGGGCTACCGCGAGCAGGGCAGCACCGAATGCTTCTGCCGTCGGCATGCGCGCAAGAAGCAGGCTGATCGTTTCGAAGAAGCATGCGAAGCCGTAGAGCCCCATCATCAGCCCCCGAACGACCAGGCGAGCCGCTTCCTTTCCCTGGCTGTGATGAGCGAAGACGGTGAGCACGACAGCGAAGACCGGGAAGCTCGCGACGATGCCACTGAGGCGCGGGCCAAGTGCAGGCGCCATCGCCGTCACAGAAACCACGAGCGTCGTCGCAACCACAATGCGTGCCGGCAGGTCCCAGCGCGGCGGTGACACGGCGCGATATGTGCCTTCCGGCCGAGGCGTGATGGCAAGGCCAGCCGTCAACGCGACCAGCGCAATCACGAACAGCGCCAGCGGGGGCAAAGTGAGCGCCTGCAGGAGCAAGCCGCAGCTGAAGAACCCTGCGGCACCTGCCACGGCGGCCAGCGGTCAGGCAACCCATCTTGCCGCCCAAAAATAAGCGACCGCGAGCAAGGCTTGCGCTGTGGTGCCGATCAACGTCCCTGCCGCCGCCTGTTCGGCGAAACGCGGCCCTTGCGAGGAGGTGAGGAAGAGAGAAACCGGCCCCGAGGTGAGCGGTAGCCCTACGATCCAGCCGGCGATCGCATTGCCCCAACGCCGGCTCGCAAGGCTTGCTGCAAGGATCAGGATCGGCGTGAGGGAAAGCTTAAGCGCGAGCATCGTCATACCGCCAGCGCTCGCCCTCCACACTCAGGGTCCATTTTGCGGGAGACGCGGCGGCCTGCATGCGGCCCCTGGCGACTTCCATCACGGCTGCGTTTTCTCCTGGTTCTCGTCGTCAAGCCGGAAGCCAAACTTTGCACCAGAACCTTTCGACCTTGGGTCCTACATGGATGCCAATTCGCAACTGAGCGCATCAACGGTTAATGTGCTCGTCACAGCCAACACCTTGCCACCTTTGCAATATCATTAACTGCTTCCATGGCTTGGGGAATGAATTTTCCGCGCGTAAGGAACCCATGAATCTGGCCCGGAAACCGCTTCAGTATAACGGTATTTCCTGCGTGAGCTAACCGTGACCCGTAATTCTCACCTTCATCTACAAGAGGGTCGAACCCCGCCGTTAAGATGAGAGCTGGCGGCAGGTTGGATAGGTCTTTGGCAATTAGCGGGGAAGCCCGCCAATCCACCCGGTCAGCCTCACTGCGAAGGTAAAGCGAGTCATAATAGTCCATGGCGGATTTGTTAAGTAGATAGCCTTCTGAAAACTCTCGTCGACTTGCGTGTTCGCCCCTGTGGTCGGTCATAGGATACGCCAGGATTTGTAGCTTGATCGCCGTCCCTTTGGCATTACGCGCGTCTATTGCAACAACAGCCGCTAGATTTCCACCCGCACTATCGCCGCCCACGGCAAGTCGATCCGCATCAATTGACAGATCGACCGCATGACGGGCAACCCATCGTGTCGCATCAATGGCATCCTCGACACCGGCTGGAAATTTGTGCTCAGGTGCCCGTCGGTAGTGTACTGCGATCACCACACATTGCATCATAATGGCCAATTGCCGGCAGAGGACATCATGACTGTCCAAATCACCGACAACAAAACCTCCGCCGTGGAAAAATACGAGCCCGGCAAGATTACTGCCAGGTGGTGCGTTTCTGTATAACCGCATCGGTATAACACCGTTTCGGCCGGTCGCTTCGAAGTCACGGACCTCAGTTACATCAGGAGGCGGCGGCTGAAGTGTCGCGCGTGCGGCATTTGAAGCCATCCGAGCCTCGGCAGGCGACAAGGTGCATAGCGGAGGACCTCCCGCATTTTTCACGAAATCGATAACAAGACGAGCTCCAGGATCTAATTCAGTCACAATTTTCGTTCCTTTTAAGCTTCACTTTAACCCCATAAAATCGATCTAATTTATTGCGTGGCGCTTCTGCCATGCAAGCATCATTAACACCGAAATGAGCGACACAGCATTCCCGAGGACGACATAGATAACGGGATTCGCCGGATTTCCTGTCGTATGAATGAGCCACGTAAACACGAGTTGCGCAGACCCACCGAATATAGTGACGCCCAACGCATAACCGATTGAATAAGCCGAAGCGCGCACGTTCCTCGGAAAGCATTCGGCCATAACCACTCCCGCCGAGCATAGACACGTCAGATGTAGAGCTTCCAATACTGCGGTAATACACAGGAAGGATAAGGTACTGTGTCTTAAAACCGCAAAAGAAAAAAGAGGATAAGCGACCGCGATCAAAAGTAGTCTTGGTATTATGTTGACATAGACACGTCCATAACGATCGACAATCCACCCGCCTAACAAACCAAAACTGGCGCCCGTTATACCAATAATGATGGGCGCAGACATCGCTACGTCCTGGGGAAGTTTGAGCGCTGAGAGGGCGAACGTCGTCATATATGCAAAGAAATATTGATTTATCGAACCTCCTGCCAAAAGCAGTGTCGACAAGACAATTGGATATTTGTACTTAAGAAACAGATCAAATAATACAGAAGAACTATTCGCATGAGACACTCCAAGATCAAGAGTCTCATCAATCTTATACCTAATGTATATGCCAATGGGGACGATCGATACGCCAACAAGAAATGGGATCCTCCACCCCCATGAGCGAAGTGCTTCTTGCGGCATTGTTTGGGTCAGCAGAAATCCCACAAGGCCGGCCCCGGCAAGAGCAAGAGATTGACTGGAAAGCTGCCATGCGACCGCCATTCCGCGTTTTCCGCCTGGTGATGCTTCCATCATCATCGCGACCGAAGAGCCCGATTCTCCGCCGGCCGAGAAACCCTGAACAAGTCTAGCTATGACAAGGATGATCGGTGCGGCTATTCCCATGGCATTATAGCCTGGGAGTAAGCCGACCGTCGCTGATCCGCCCCCCATCAAGAGCACGGTCAGCATCAACGCGGCCTTGCGCCCTGCACGGTCCGCATATGCACCAATGACGATTGCACCAAGCGGACGCGCCAAAAATCCTATGCCGAACGTTGCAATCGAAAGCATCAAACTTACGAATGCATTATGTGTCGGATAAAAAACCTTGGCAATGTAAACTGCAAAAATTCCGTAGACGCCGAAGTCGTAGTATTCGAGTCCATTTCCTATCGAACCCGCTACAATCGTTCGAATATGCAGACCACGTCTGGAGATCTGTGGCGAGTCGGCGGCCGCGTC
Source organism: uncultured Pseudomonadota bacterium (assembly GCA_963780465.1). Classification (GTDB taxonomy): domain Bacteria; phylum Pseudomonadota; class Alphaproteobacteria; order Acetobacterales; family Acetobacteraceae; genus Acidocella. Next base: position 92,353 of record CAWACI010000002.1, on the reverse strand, counting down.
TGGGGGAGTATAGCGAGCATCAATTTGATTAATGGTTGAAGATTCGAAAGGATAAGATCTGGCATCATCCACTGTCTTGATGGTCACTATTTCTTCCCCATCCCGTAATTATTAGATTCGTTAAAGGTGCTCTTTTGCTTGGCACCACCTTTGACCTTCCGTCACCCGATATCGATTTCACCGAATTATTGTTGACCTTGGCCAACAAACCTTAGAGAGATACCAACAACTCCTCAACCCATAGCAGCATAGGTCGTTCAGCCCAGGCTACAAATAAACAGCCGTAACCGCTATCGGACTAGATTCCTTCTCAGGAATCTGCCGCGCCTTCGCCATCATGCAGATGATGCGCCCCTTAAAGCGAAGCAGCCGCTTTTTGAAAAAGGCGGCGCAAAAACTTTTGTTAATCTGGGCCTGTGGCGCCGAAACAAATACGGCCCAGGAGCAGAAGAGTTTTTTTGCTTCTTTTGGTTCGCAAAAAGAAGCCTCCCGCCTCACGCGCCAAGGCGCGTGGGGCTAGTCCGTGATGGCCGCGTAGGTCAGGATCCGCGCTTCACGGCGGATCGGGTAGGTCCATGAGGGCATGAGCTGTGTGAACAGAAGCACCGCCATTTCCTCCGCCGGATCGATCCAGAAGGCGGTGCTGGCGACGCCACCCCAGGCATATTCCCCGGGTGTTCCCAGGATCTGCGCCTTGGCCGGGTCGAGCATGACGGAAAAGCCGAGGCCGAAGCCGATGCCCTCATAGGTCGACTCACTGAAGCGCGGCTGCCCCATATCCGCCATATCGCCGCGGAGATGGTTTGACGTCATGAGTTCGACCGTCTTGCGGCCGAGCAGGCGCACGCCGTCCAGCTCGCCTTTATTGAGCATCATCCGGCAAAAGCGGACATAATCGCTTGCGGTGGAGACGAGGCCGCCGCCGCCCGAGGCGATCGGGCGCTTGGCAGCGTAGCAGCTGTCGGCCGGATCGTCGATCATCGTGAGCTCGCCGCCTTTGCCCGGCCCGTAATTCGCGGCAAGGCGGGAAAGTTTCTCCGCCGGCACGTCGAAACCGGTATCGACCATTCCGAGCGGGCGGATGATGCGCTCCTCCATGAAGGCATCGAAGGGCTGTCCCGAAATCACGGCGACGAGATGGCCCAGCACGTCCGTCGCGACGCTGTAGTTCCACTGCGTGCCCGGCTGCGCCAGCAAAGGCAGCCCGGCGAGCCGCTCGACCATCTCGCCGAGGCTGCACGCCCCGAAGGTGAAATCGATGCCGGCCTCCCGGTAGAGCGCATCCACCTGCGTCGCCGCCATGTTCGCGTTCGTCAGGCCGGCGGTATGCGTCAGCAGATCACGGAAGGTGATGTCGCGTATAGCGGGCACACTCTCCCATTTGCCGCGTGCCCCGCCGGTGAGCACGCGCATATCGGAGAAGCACGGCAGGAAGCGGGTGATCGGGTCGTCGAGCTGGAAACGCCCCTCCTCATAGAGCATCATGATGGCCACCGAGGTGAGCGGCTTGGTCATCGAGTAAATGCGGAAGATCGTATCGTAGCGCAGCGGCGTCCCGCGCCCGACATCCGCCTTGCCGCACACATGGACATGCGCGACCTGGTCCCGACGGAGCACGACGGAAAGCAGCCCCGGCAGCTTCCCCTCCTCCACCAGCTGCTCCGCCCAGGCATCGAACCGCTCAAGCTGCTTTGCGGAAAGGCCGACGGTCTCCGGCCGGATTATCGGAATGGCGTCCATGAACAATTCCCCCCAGAGGATGTATTTTTTTATAACAACATAGGCATGGAGGCTGACCAAAAGCAATCTGAATACGTTGCAAGCGCGGGGCTGGAGCAGACAATCGTCTAACGGTGAAATGACCGACACAGCATGCGACTGCCGATCTGCACAGTCTCCGGCCCAGCCAGGCCGAGGCAAAGGAGGAGAGGACCGCCGCATAGGCGGGCCCTTCCCCACATACCTGCGCTGCACCTCATTCTGGTGGCGCGCCTGCTGCTGGATGGGTTCGCCCTGATCGATCCGACACTGATCACGGAGAATGAGTTCCGGCTTGTCCAGTGCCAGCTCGATGATTTTGTCGCGCACATCGCGGCATACCTCATTCTTGGCCGCCTCCAGCCCTGACCAGACTTTTTTTGAGAAGACGCAGCGCCAGCGCTCGTTCGGCTACCACTTCCTTCAGGCCCCGGGCCTCCTGGCGCAGGGTTTTCGTCTCGCCGGAGGTCGCCTCGCGCACCGTGTCCCCAGCTAGCCGACGCTTGCCGGCTTCGAGGAACTCCTTTGACCAGGAACAATACACGCTCTCGCGCCGGCACAGTTCGGCGATGCTGTGCTCGTCGCGCAAGCCCTCCAGCACGATGCAGATCTTGTCCTCCGCGGCATAATGCCGCCATGTAGTCCGGCGGATGTCCCGCACCACAGCCTCCGCAGGGGCTTTGGAAGTCGTGGAGTTCTGGCTCCTCTGCACTCCTTCGTCATGACGATGAGCCAGAACTCCCCCCTTATTCAACCACCAGGTTTTGTCTAATTGCCCCTGACGGCGGACACGTTGCAGAGGCCATGCACAGACAGATCCGTTGCAGCGCCCAACGTGCATATGCTGCTTGCCGACCGGTAACGGTAGGAGCACCGTTACAGCCACTTCATTCAGAGTTGCACATGCCATTCCTCGCCAAGACCGCAGACAATCTGTTGGTTGATTTCATCGGCATCGTTTTCAGAGATGTTCGCAGCCCAGTGGGTTACGGCCACTTGACGCCTACCGCTCGAAGCCAGAGGATTTCCGACTTCAGCCGCCCGACAGTTCGACCATCTTTTGCCCGAGTTTTTGATCTGGTGATTGACATAATCAACCAACACGGCAGACCGCACCGGTATCGTATTACCCCTGGATTTGTCGGTTTTGGTCGGCCAGTCAGAAAAGCTCCACCGGATGCGGACTGTATTGCGAATTTTCTGACGCTCGATCTCACTGAAGACGGCGATCGATTTGCCGATCTCTGCCATCACAGTATCCAGCGCTGCGTCGCACGCCAGATCACTCTCTGGACTCTGCTTGCGATAAACGAGGACCGCTCTAACTTTCGCGGGAATCTCGTCAATGACGCGTGGAATATACATACCGTTAGCTCCCCTGTATCCGACCAATCAGGCCGTTTGCATAACTTAAGCATGAAAATTCACGCCCATCCTAGCACTACAATTGTATTTTCATTGAAGTTCTGAAGCTATTGCCCAGATGATTCGGGGCATGATGAGTGGCGGCGCGTCGGTTGAAGATACCCTGGAGCTTTGGGCATCTTCACTGCGCGATGTGAAGGGACGCATACGGCGATTGTTCACGCAGGATCGCGTTGCGGCGTCGGCCAGCGATTTTCTTGATGCGCTGCCCGGCAACAAGCCGCGCAAGACCGGGGATGCCGACGCCTTGCGCGATGTGGTGTGCGGGACGATGTGGTTGAGTATCTGGCTGCCGACAATGCAGTTCTCGTGATTGATGAGACCGGGCTCCTCAATCAGGAGCCGCACGTCATGCGGCGTTGGCCGGCATTACACTGGCTCTGCGGGCAAGATCACAAACTGCCTGGTTGGCGTGTTTGCGGCCTATGTCTCGCACAAGGGCCACGCATTCATCGACCGGGCGATCACCGCTCTGGTCCCCTTTGCATGTGTCGCCGCCGACAGCGTTTATGGTGTGGGCGACGTGGAGAAAACCCTGCGCCGGCCCGGTCGTGACTACGAACTGCCACGCCGCCCCCCACCAGCCGCTCGCCGTGCTTCAGCCGGTCGTTCGAGAATCTCCAACGGGCGAGGCCGGCCCGGAGCCATGGCGCTGCTGCCCGTGCTGCGGCGGCCATATGACCGTCATCGGAAGCTTGGCGCGGACCATTCAGCCCAGAGCACCTCCACTATCAACAAGACAAACCGGGAGATGGGTATCGTGACCCGGCACGGCCTTTGCAGCCCCTGAGCTGCCCCCCGGATTTGGGACCAGCAGCGTCCTCACTGCGGGGCCCAGCTCACGAAACCACCGAGAGTTAACCGCCTTAAAGGTCTTCTGTTGATAGCATCATCGGCGTGTTCGGGTCGGCGCGAGCGTAGATTAGCGAGGCTTCCGCCGATGCCGTGTTTTTTAATGAACCCCAACAGAAATAAATCAGAAAATCAGAATGGCTACGGGTGGGCGGCGCGAATGCACTGGGCGTCCGACTGGACGCACGAACAACAGCACAATAGCAGGCGACGCAAGCGGCGATGCAGCAAGTCGCGAAAGATTTGACGCCAAAGGTGTTAACGGCGGTCAGAATCCGCGCGTAAACGGCGGCGTGTTCGTTGCGGATCGTCTACGGTGTTCGACCCGGCTGCCGTCAGGCAGGCGGGCACCAGCCCCGGCTTCCGATTGTGACTGTACGATAGGCCCCTGTAAACGCTGGCCTTCGGCCACCGCCTTCGGCGGCTTACGGCGTTGACAGGGGGCCTATCGTACAGTCCTTCTGCCCTGGTGGCGCTACGGCAAATTTCGTGCCAGCTTTTCGCCCGCCGCCGTTATTGCGCGGATTCTGACCGCCATCGACAAAAGGAGATCGAAAGCCTCACGCCGCTAGCGATAATCATGGTCGCGGCACGCGCTGAATTTACTGCTGGTGATCTGCGCGCGGCTACGGCGCTACCGATAGGCGCCGCCGCCCGCCTCTGTCCCCACGCGGTATTCTCCCCACCATTCTCCCCGCGACGAGGTTTCGGTGGGACAAGTCCAGCATAACCTATTGAAAATGCTTGGCGTGCCAAATGCCATGAAAGCGATAACTGGAACCTATTGAATTCATGCGGGTTATCTTTCTGGGGTGATAGCCTCCGAATCTGAAATTATATTTAAATTAACGAACAATCTTTTGTAATAAATCTATTTTTATCATGACTCCCTCGACCCTGCGTTTACTAGTGCTCCGCGTCCTTGATTTTGCGGCGAATTTCTGATTCGACCGTTCCGGTAATGCCGGAGATGATTCGTGACTGCGAGACAAGCCGCCGTGAAGAAATACGTTGTAACGCTCAGCGACGAGGAGCGGGAACGGCTCGGCACCTTGATCGGTACCGGGAAGCGGGCTGCCCGGCAGGTGCTGAAGGCGCGCATCCTGTTGAAAGCGGATGCATCGGATGCCGGCGCGTGCTGGAGCGACAGCGAAATCGCCGCGGCGCTGGAAACCAGCGTCGACACGGTCGCGCGGACCCGGCAGAGGCTGGTTGAGGAGGGACTCGAGGCGGCGCTGAACCGGAAGCATTCGCCCAACTCTGCAAGGAAACCGATCTTTGACGGCGCTGCGGAGGCCAAGCTGATCGCCCTGGCCTGTTCCGAACCGCCCAAAGGGCGTTCGCGCTGGTCACTGAGGCTGCTGGAGGCCAAAGTGGTTGAGCTGGAAATTGTCGATCGTGCCAGCGACAACACGATCGGACGGACACTAAAAAAAACATCCTCAAGCCACACCTGAAGAAGCAATGGGTGATCCCACCAGACGGCAGCACCGCGTTTTTCGCCGCCATGGAGGATGTGCTTGAAATCTATCACAAGCCGCATGATCCGGACTTTCCGCTGGTTTGCCTCGACGAGACCTCGAAGCAACTGATCGCCGAAACCCGCCTGCCAATTCCGGCCAAGCCGGGAATGCCGGCACGACATGACTATGAGTACGCCCGTAATGGCACCGCCAACCTGTTCATGCTGTTTGCCCCGCCACTAGCATGCAGGTTGCCGCTCTGGTGGTCAGTGAACAGGTGGCCGAACCGCCCGGTGTTGGCGTCATGGTTGCCGGTGATCCACCGCCACTCTGGCACCAGATCCCAGACCGGCGCCAGTTTCCGCCGCAGCGGCATGTCGAGATTCGAGATCGCAGTCGCACAACAGGACCACTGCGGCGGGCCGGTGCTGTTGAACGGCCGAGAACAGCGGATCTACTCTAAATGAGGGGCGCCATAGAACGACAGGGTCATGGGCAGGCTTCTGGAGCGGAATCAGCCATCAACATACACCACCCAGTTTAGCGTGAGTAACACACCCACGGCCTTGACCTTCGACTTCGCTACTCTTTGCATCACCGATGCCGGGTACATTGCAGAGATTCCGTTGCGGCTTGACCTCCCAATCAGAGATCTGGATCACTCACTGTTCCCTTCGTCCAGAATCGCTGGCATTCCTTAACCAGCCCAACTATATCTTGACCAGTTTGGTTTCGCTTAACGCCCCATTGGCGTCACCCTCCATTTCGCGCTGCCGAAAGCTATTTCGGATAGTTAATTTATCGATGTTTGCTAGGACAGTTTTTTAGACATCTTTTTTTGTGAAAGTAGCGCGAAAACAAGCGCGAGAGAAAAAAGCCTCTTTTGAAATCCGAGTGGGTTGAGGCTGCCGGTCTGGTGGCCTGACGACGAACCCGCATCCATCCCTTTGTTCGACCAGGGAGACCATCCCTTCGCTCCCGACCTGCCTTCCTCAGGGCAAGGCGGCGGTCGGCGGTCAAGGATGGCCATCGGCCACCGCGCAGCGGCGCGGAGCGTCCTTGAGGGGCGAGCGCCGTCTTGCCATGCTGGGCGCAGGTGGGGCTCGGGAGGAGCGTGCGCAGATGCAGAACCAACTCTTTGAAGCGGCCTTGGGCATTGCCAAGCCGTGGTACGTCAACGGTGTCGATTTCGACGCGGCCAAGAAGACGCTGACGATCAACGTGGATTTCGTCGCGGGAACGCGGTTTCCGGTACCCGACGTGGCAGGCGTGCATCCGGTTCACGACACCCAGATCAAGCGCTTGCGGCATCTCAATTTCTTCCAGCACGAATGCTTTCTGGAAGTCAGGACACCGCGGGTGAAGCTGCCGGACGGGAAGGTCGTCCTGTTCGAGCCCGACTGGTTCGGCAAGCTCCCCGGGTTCACTTTGTTGTTCGAGGCGCTGGTGCTGGCCATGGCTCAGCAGATGACCTTTGCCGCCGTGGCCAAGCTGGTTGGCGAATCCTGGTATCGCGTCCACGCGATCTGTTCGCGCTATGTCGATCTTGCCCTGGCCGAGGCCGATTTGTCGGCAGTGACCGCCGTAGCGATCGACGAAACGTCGTGCCGGCGCGGCCATAATTACCTGACCATCGCCGCCGACATGGACAAACGCAAGGTGGTGTTCGTCACCGAAGGCAAGGACGCCAAAACCATCATCGGCTTCGCCGAATACCTAGCCGCGCACAAGGCCACGCCCGAGCAGGTCGCCTCGGTGAGCATCGACATGTCGCCGGCCTTCATCAAGGGCGTCGCCGACAGCCTGCCGAACGCGCGCGTCACGTTCGACAAGTTCCACGTCGTCGCCCATGCCTCCACCGCCGTCGATGAGACGCGTCGCCTCGAACAGCGCACCGACCCGAGCCTCAAGGGGCTGCGCTGGACGCTGCTGAAGGATCGCGACCGCCTCTCCGACCAAGGCCGCGCCGACCTCGACGCGCTCATCGCCAAGGCCGCCACCAAGCGTACCGCCCGCGCCTGGCTCTACCGCGAGCATCTGCGCGAAATCCTCGACCGCAAGCAGATCAACGTCGTCTCCGCCATGCTCACGCAATGGTGCACCAATGTTCTGCGCTCCAGGGTCGAGCCGATGAAAGACGTCGCAAGAATGATCCGCAAGCACTTCGAGGGCATCGTCGCCTGGACACAGACACGCCAGACCAACGGCTTCATCGAGGCCCTCAACGGCCTCTTTCAGGCCGCCAAACGCAAGGCCCGGGGCTATTCGCGCTTTGCCACCATGCGAACCGTCCTCTTCCTCATCGCGGGAAAACTCGACTTCACCCGGATCAACCCGCATGCCGCATAGCCCACTCAAAATTCAAAAGAGCCAGAAAAAATAATGCGCATAGAAGAAATATGATACGATGAGCATGGCGAATCATCCAAGGCGATTTCACGGCATTTTTTTTGTCACTGATCTTGGCTTTGCCTTGCCGACGATTGCTTCGGCTCTCGAAGTTCGAAAAAAAGTCGCAACTGGTCGCGCCGATGTCAGGATCGTAACCACGGACATCCCGGTCAATACGGTTCAGCGGCTTCGCGATTTTCTAGAACCGTATGGCATTCATACAGACATACTTGCCCCCGAGCGCTATTCAGCTTTCAATCGTCAGTCATTTAATAAAACTCACGTGCCGATATCTGCGATCGGCCGGTTTTTCATGCTGGATGCCGTTCCCGATATCTACGATCGTATTCTGTATCTCGATGGCGATACATGGCCAAGCGGCGACCTTCTGAAACTGTTTGAAGCTGAGCTTCCCGACGGCTGCATGGCTGCTGCAGAAGATCGCAACTACTTCCGCCGTCATGAACTTGGGCCTGTTGGACGAAAGACCCGTGCCTATTTTTCAAATCTAGGCATCGATGGAAACGCCGGCTATTTCAATTCGGGCGTCCTGCTCTCCAGCATGCAGACCTGGCGCTCGATCTGTGCGGACGCTTTTGATTTTTTTCGCAAAAATACGGCGCGCTGCACCTACCATGATCAGAGCGCGTTGAATGCCGTCGCGAGCACGCGCCGGATCCGCCTGGCTCCGCAGTGGAATTTTGCAAATTCATACCTGGAATGGGAGTTAAAATATGCAACGCCGCCGCAAATCATCCATTTCGTCGGCGGTGAAAAACCCTGGAATATTCCATTTCATCCCTATCATGAAATGTACGCGGCGGCGTTCGCGCCACTGAAACATCTCGACCTTAACATGAAGCAACGTTCGGCGGAAGATGTTCAGGCGCTGGCACAACGAGCGCGTTTACGAAAGATTCGCAACCGGTTGTTTGTGTACCGAAAAATTATTTACCAGCAGACATTCGACCGGCTGGTCCAGACATCAACGATTCAATAAGGTTCCGCTGGGACGAAACATTCCGCTCTAGCCTTGCTTAGAAATCTGCTTGGCATGCGGACCGGCGACGGCGCTCGCGCGCGCCCGGATCGCCGACGTCTTCGGCAGCGGCGGCGTCTCGAACTGGCTGATCGAGGAGATCTAGAATCGGATGTTCCGACTCGGGCTTTCGGTGACACCAGCATCGGACCATCAGATGCAAACAATGCTAGCCGCCACAGTCACCGCCGATGATGTCATCCTGTTCTGCTCGCTTACAGGCCGTAATAGTGAACTCCTCAAAACAGCGACGATCGCAGGTCAATATGGTGCGACCACCATCGGCCTGACGGTAGGAGATAGCCCGCTCGCAAAGACCGTGGATGTGCCGCTGACAGCGGCGTTAGAAAACGACCGCGAAGTGCTCCGGCCCAACTCGATGCGCTACGGTTTCCTCATGCTGATCAATGTCCTGGCCCATCTGGTCGCGTCGCACCGAGGCCGCTCCGGGGCAGGAAATCATACGCCACATAAGAGAGCAATTGCTCGCCTAGCGGGATGACGATGACCACCCACCATTATGAAATCGATCCATTTTCGATCAAAACTTGAATATTTTTGGTTGCGCTTCGATGACACCCACGGTACTTTGATTGAAAATTCGACATTTTAGGATGGCAAACGATGGCTCAGCCGGCTTTCCATTTCGATATGTTAGGTTCCCCGACATGATGGCTGATCTCGTTTTACGCGGCGGTCGCGTCATAGATCCATCGCAAGAGCTTGATGCCGTCACGGATGTCGCCTTCCGGGACGGCAAAGTGCTCGCGGTAGGCCACGGGCTCGAAGGCCGCGAGAGCCGCGATGTTTCCGGGCGTATTGTCACGCCGGGCCTGATCGATCTACACACGCATGTGTATTGGGGCGGCACGTCTCTCAGCGTCGACGCCGACCATTATGCGCGCGGCACGGCAGTCTCGACCTGCGTCGATACCGGCTCTGCCGGGCCGGGCAATTTCGCAGGTTTCCGCAAGCACGTGATCGAGCAGAGCCACGTGCGCATCCTCTCTTTCCTGCATATTTCCTTCGCCGGCATCTTCGCCTTTGCCAACCGTGTGATGGTGGGCGAGAGCACGGATATGCGGCTGATGGCGGCGCAGGACGCGCTGCAGGTTGCCGAGGCCAACCGCGATGTGATCATCGGCATCAAGGTGCGCGTCGGCCGCAACACGAGCGGTCCGAACGGCATCACGCCCATGGACGTGGCGCTGCTGGTCGCGGAGCAGGCGGGCCTGCCGCTCATGGTACATATCGATGAGCCGCCGCCGACCTACGAGGAGGTGGTCGCCAAGCTGCGTCCGGGAGACATCCTAACCCATTGTTACCGTCCATTCCCTAACTCGCCGATCGATGGCTCGGGCAAGATCCGCGCCGGCGTCCGCGCGGCTCGGGAGCGAGGCGTATTGTTTGATATCGGGCATGGCAAGGGGGCGTTTGCTTGGACCACCGCGCGTGCCGCGATGGCTGAGGGCTTCCCACCGGATACGATTTCCTCTGACGTGCATACGCTTTGCGTGAACGGCCCCGCCTTCGACCAGGTGACGACGATGTCGAAATTCCTCTCTCTTGGCATGCCGCTTTCGGACATTATCGCGGCCTCCACGGTGAACGCCGCACGCGCCATTCGCCGGCCGGAGCTTGGATCGCTCAAGCCCGGTAGCGTCGGCGACGCCAGTATCCTCAGCATCGAGGAGGGGGAGTTTCCTCTGGTCGACGTGCTGGGGGAAGTCGTTGAGGGCAAGCAGCGCTTCTTGGGACACGGATTGGTCATTGGGGGCTCCTGGTGGGCTGATGCCGCCGCGCCGGCAACAGCCGCGCGCGAGGTTGTGCAAGTCTAAGAATGACGGAGGTGATGCCTATGCAGGCGAGTACACATCCAGGTGCGGGCCAGGCGGGGCCTAGACGTCCCGCCGAGCCCGGCATGGTGCTTGCTGAGGTTGAAACGCCGGCATTGCTTGTCGATCGCGCGACCTTGGATGCGAACATTGCAGCCATGGCTTCCTACCTTCGCAGCCGGGCCCCCGGTATACGCCTACGGCCGCATGCGAAGACGCACAAATCGCCGGACATAGCCCGGCTGCAAATGGCGGCGGGCGCCGTCGGCGTCTGCTGCCAGACCGTCGCTGAGGCCGAGGCGATGGTCTCGGCCGGCATTCCGGACGTCCTGCTGAGCAACCAGATCGCGGACACCCGCAAGGCAACACGTCTCGCAGCGCTTGCGGGCCGGGCACGGATCTCTGTCTGCGTGGACGACGTGGCACAAGTCGCCCTACTTGCCGTCGCCGCCCATGATGCCGACGTCACGTTACACGTACTCGTGGAAATCGACGTCGGCGGTCATCGCAGCGGTGTGACTTCGGCAGAGGCGGCCCGGGACCTGGCTTTTGAAGTCACGAAGCATTCCAACCTGATCTTCGACGGTCTGCAGGCCTATCACGGCCGTGCCCAGCACTTGCGCGGCTACGAGGAACGTCGAGAGGCAATCGCGTCTGCGACACGCATCGCGCGGCAGGCGGCGGCGCTGATCCGCGATAGCGGCCTTACCTGCAAGACCATCACCGGCGCCGGCACGGGTAGCTTTGAGCACGAGGCGGCAAGCGACCTCTACACGGAATTGCAATGCGGCTCCTATGTCTTCATGGATGCCGATTATGCGCGTAATTGCCGGGGGCCGAACAACGAATTGCCGGAATTCGCGCATGCGCTGTCGCTCTTGAGTACGGTGATCAGTACGCCCGTACCGGAGCGCGTTGTGTGCGACGCCGGCCTCAAGGCGATGAGCCTCGATAGCGGTCCCCCTTCCCTCGCGCGTCATCCCGGTCTCGCCTATGATGGCGCCTCGGACGAGCATACAACGCTAACGGTCGAGACCGGCCAAGCACCGGCGATCGGGGTGCAATTGCAGTTGCTGCCCGGGCATTGCGACCCCACGGTTGCGATGCATGATTGGCTTGTAGTGTACGACAACAATGTCGTCACCGCGCTCTGGGCGATAGCACGCGGACGATAAGATAGGTGAACAGACTTTCCGGCCACGCTCCTCGACGAGTGCGGTTGTAAAAAACTGCAGGAAACGCTGGTCGGTCTTCAATCACCCTAGGGAGGGCGCCGTGTCGATGACCGATGTACCAAGAAGCCGTATCGAGACGTATTTATTGCGGCGTAGAGCGCTGCTCCGTATGGGGGCTCTGGCGGGCATTGGCGCCGCAATGCCATTTCGCGAGCAAGCGCAGGCCAAACTCACCACACCACTGCAGTTCGTAGGCTGGCAGTACAACCCGCAATTTGTGGCGGAGAACGTCGCGACCTTCGAACAGCTCTATGACGAGAGCGTCAACTACCAGCTGATCGCGGGCGAATACGCCCCGTTGACGGAAACGATGCTGGTCGCCGGCAAAAAATTTGACATGATGTACAGCGAAGAGGCAACGCTCGCCCGTTGGATCACGGCGGGCTGGGCGCGCGATGTGGACAGCATGCCAGATGCCGCAGCGATCAAAGCTAGCATGGTCCCGGTCGGTGTCCGCAATCTTTCGCTACCCAATGGCAAACTGGGAGGCCTGCCCTATTATGCCGGCTTCGGCTCGTTCATTTACAACGAGAAGCATCTCGACCAGGCGAAACTGACGCCGCCCACCAGCTGGGTGGAATTTCTCGAGCAGGCACGGCAGTTGAAGAAAGACAAGATTGCCGAATTTCCCTACGTCAGTGCCTGGACGCATCAGGCGCCGAGCCTGTCCTGGAGCCTGTTCTCAATCTGGTATTCAGAGGGCGCCAAAGTGTTCGACGAACAATTCGACCCGGTGTTCGATGACAAGTTCGTCAACGTGCTCGAAATGCATCGCACTCTGTACCGCGAGGGTCTGGTCTCGCCAGATATCTTCACCCTGCCGCAAGAAGGCGTGCCGAGCTACGCCACCGGTCAGCACACATTCGCGGTCATTCACGATTATGACCAGAAAGTTCTAAACGATCCGAAACTCTCGCAATGTGCGGGGCAGGTGCGGAACGCGATCATGCCGGGGGCAGCGCGCTCCACCTTCTCCTGGGTGTCGATGTATCTGATGGGCGCAAACACGGCGGATCCCGACCGCGCCTGGAACCTGATGCGATTCTTCGGTGGCAAAAGCAAAGACGGGCAGTACCACGTGATCAAGCGCTGGGCGCTGCAGTTCGGCCTCGGCACGCCTTATACCAAGGTCATGGACGACCCTGAGGTCGCGGCCTCGTTCAAAAGCTGGAAGGATGCGGACATCGCCCGGCAGCAGTTGCAGAATTCAACACCGCGCGATGTGGGCAAAACGCTTTGGTATCAAGACTGGGACTGGTACATGATGGGGGCGGTACAGGACTATATCCGCGGCAATCAGCCGACCTCGGCACTGGTTGATGACCTGCACAAGCAGGTCGGCGTGTTCAAAGCGCGCTACGAAGGGTAAGGCCGGACATGTCCAGCGCCTCCGAAACCCTGGCGCAGCCCGCGCCGAACACGAAACGCCGGCATCTCCCGGCTAACTTCGTGCCTGCCGTGCTGGTCACACCCGGCATGCTCGCCGTATTCCTGGTGATAGGCGTGCCTCTGGTCTACTCGTTTTTCGTTAGCCTCAACCGCACCAACGTGCTGACGCATCACCAACATTTCGTCGGATTGGCGAATTATGCGGCAGCCCTTCAGGACCCGGATTTTTTCGCCGCCTTCGCCCGGACCGCTTTGTTCGCCGGCGGCTCGGTATTGGCCGGGCTGGTGATCGGCATCGGCATGGCCCTGGTGCTGAACGCGCGTATCCCGGGACGCGGCTTCATGCGCGGCTTGGTACTGATCCCCTGGGCAATGTCGCCCGTCGCGGTCGGCATTCTGTGGAGCTGGATTTTCAATGGTGAATACGGCCCGCTCGATGCGGCTCTGCTTGATCTTGGTGTCATCCGCCATCCGATCTACTGGCTGGGCGGCGGCACCTCGGCCTTCATTCTGGTCGCGCTGGTCTATGTGTGGAACCAGGCCCCCCTCACCTGCCTTCTGGTTCTGGGCGGTCTGCAATCAATGCCCGAAAACCTGCATAAGGCCGCGCGGGTCGACGGGGCCGGCCCCTGGCGGCGGTTCTGGCGAATCACCCTTCCCTGGCTCCGGCCGACGCTGCTGTTGGTGCTGATCCTAACAACGATCAACGCCCTTTTGGCCTTCGACTTGTTCTGGATCATTACCCAAGGCGGGCCGGGCGACACCACCACAGTCATCTCCTGGCTCGGCTATGTGCAGGCTTTCCAGTATTTTCAGTTCGGCCAGGGCGCGGCGATTTTGTACCTGCTGACCTTTCTCTGCCTGGTGCTGGCCATCGCCTATTTCCTGCTGCTGCTGGCGCCGGAGCGGCGGCGCGTGAGGCGGGTGAACGCGGCACTGCGCGCCGAGGCTGCGCCGCTGGCAGCGAGCCTGCGCGTACGCACGCCACCACCGATCGAGAAGACATTTCCGCCCTCTGCGACGGCACGGCCGGTACCGCGTGGCGGTGGCGAGGCTTGGGGGCGGATCGCAACCCGTATCGCCGCGCTGATCACGCTTCTGTGGTCGGCGCTGCCGTTTCTTTGGCTGCTGCTGATGAGCCTGTCGCCGTCGACCGAGCTGATCCGCAGCCCACCACGCCTGATGCCGGACCACCTGACACTGGAGAATTACCGCGCCGTCCTGTTTCCGCAAGTGAGTGGCGCGGCGAGTGTAGAGGCGCGGCGCGTGCCCTATGCGATCTGGAACAGCCTGATCGTCTCCGGCTGTGTGACGGTGATCAACGTCGTGCTCGGCTCGCTCGCCGGGTACGGCTTCGCGATCGCCGGGAGGAGCCGGGGGCTGCGTATCTCGCTCTGGGCGTTGATGCTGACGCGGATGATCCCAAGCCTGGTGCTGATCCTGCCGTTCTACATCATCTTCCGCACCGCCGGGCTGCTCGACACACGCACCGGGCTGGTGATCGCCTATTGCAGCCTGATCCTGCCGCTCTCGATCTGGATCATGAAAGGCTATTTCGAGAGCATACCTGCGACCCTGGAGCAGGCGGCCCGGGTAGATGGCTGCACGCGGCTGCAAGCGATCCGCAAGGTGGTGCTGCCCGTGGCCCGGCCGGGCATCATCGCCACCGCGATCTTCTGCTTCCTGGTCTCGTGGAACGAGTTCGTGATCGCGCTGATCCTGACCAGCACGCTGGCCTCGCAGACAATTCCGGTCACGATCGCCGGGTTTCTCGCGCAGCTGCAATTCTACGATTACGGTCCGATGTTCGCGGCAAGCGTGCTGGCGGTGGTGCCACCGGTGCTGGTGACTTTGTTTTTTCAGCGCGCGCTGGTCACTGGCATGACCTCTGGTTCGGTGAAAGGGTAGAAAATGGCAAGCGTCTCTCTGGAACGAATGAGCAAATCCTACGGCCCTGTTGCCGCCCTCCAGGCGTTGGAGATGCGCATCGGCGACGGAGAATTCCTAACCCTTCTTGGTCCTTCAGGGTGCGGCAAGAGCACGGCGCTCGCCTGCATCGCCGGGCTCGAGAAACCCTCGAGCGGCCGGATCTTGTTCGGTGATCGCGACGTCACCCAGCTGGAGCCGCATCAGCGCGATATCGCGATGGTATTCCAGGACTACGCGCTCTATCCGCATATGACGGTCCGGGAGAATATGCTGTTCGGGCTGCAGCAACAGAAAGTCGGCCGCGCGGAGAGCGAGCGCGAGGTCGCCAGGGCGGCTGGCGTTCTCGATCTTGGTCATCTGTTAGACCGGCGGCCCGCCGAGCTCAGTGGCGGCCAGCGCCAGCGTGTGGCGGTGGGCCGTGCAGTGGTCCGGAACCCCTCGGTCTTCCTGATGGACGAGCCGCTCTCCAACCTGGACGCGGCGCTGCGCGTGCGGACACGCACAGAGATCCGCCGGCTGCAGCGCGAGCTCGGCGTCACCGCCGTGTTCGTCACTCATGACCAGGAGGAGGCGATGGTCCTGTCCGACCGCATTGCGGTCATGCGCGGCGGCGTGTTGCAGCAGCTGGGCCCGCCCATGGAGGTGTATCGCGACCCGGTCAATCTGTTCGTCGCGTCGTTCATCGGCTCTCCCGCCATGAACATATTGGAGGCAGAACTCCAGCTCGAAGGCGACGCTGTGCAGGTTCGGGTCTCGGGCCAACGGCTCAGCCTGCCACGAACCGTCGCCCGCAGCCGCTGGGAGGGTGCGCACAAGGCGCTGCTCGGTATCCGTCCGACGGATCTCGGTCTCGCCCCTCCAGAACCGTCCAGCCTGTGTGGACGCGTCTTCCTCGTCGAGCCCGTTGGCCCGTTCGCCTATGTCGACATCGACATCGACGGCTGGACCATCAAGGGAACGTGCGATCCGGATCGCGCGCCCACGATCGGCGATGTCGTCGGGATCACCTTCATGCCCGACCGCGCCTGTCTGTTCGACCCGCAAACCGAAATGAGATTGTGAGCATGATGAGCGAGGAAGTGAGCTTAACGCGTGAGGAACGACGCGCGCTCGACGCGCTGACGGACACGTTGCTGCCCGGCGGCAGCGGTTTTCCCCCGGCGACGGCCACCGGCATGGGCGAGCTGCTCCTGGCGCGCCTGGCCGCGTCGGATCCCGCCATGCCGGTGCAATTGCTGGCCATGGTCAACACGGGCCACGGCCAGCCCGGCGATGCCGCCGGCTGGCGCCAAGTGGCGTACCGCATTGAGGTGATCAGCCCGCAATTGTTCGACGCATTTCGCAAGCAGGTCTACCTCGCTTATTACGAACAGCCTGCGGTGATCGCCGCGATCCGTGCGCTTGGTGTGGCGTACAACGACAAGCCATTGCCAGAAGGGTATCCGGACGCGCGTTTCGTACCGGAACTCGACACGCCTTCGCACCGGCGCGGCAAATGGATCCCCACCCACGAGGTACAGCGTGTCGATCTGAGCGGTCTGGAGTTGGGAGACATGACATGAAAAAGCCCGACCATGCCAACGTGGTTGTCGTCGGCGCCGGTGCGAGCGGCGTCATCAACAGTCTGGTTCTCGCCGAGGCCGGGCTGAAGGTCGTCTGCCTCGACCAGGGCGGCTGGACGCAGCCCGCGCAGCACCCGCATTTCAGCCAGGACTTCCAGTATCAGCGCCACAACAGATGGAGCCCGGAACCGGCGATCCGCCGTGGCGCCGACGACTATCCGGTGCAGGGCAGCCAATCCCACGCCTATATGTGGAACGGCGTCGGCGGCTCCACCAACATTTTCGCCGCACTCTGGCCGCGCTTCCGCCCCTCGGATTTTCGCAAGGGCACCGAGCACGGGTTGGCCCCGGACTGGCCGATCACCTACGAGGATCTTGCGCCATTCTACGATGCAGCGGACCGCACGATCGGCGTGAGCGGCCTTGCCGGCGATCCGGGCATGCCGCCGGCTGCGCCCTATCCGTGCAAGCCGCTACCGCTGCGCGAAAGCGGACGGACAATCGCCAAAGGCTTCGACGAGCTCGGCTGGCATTGGTGGCCAATGCCAGCCGGGGTGATCTCGGAATCGCGCGACGGCCGTGCCGCGTGCAATGGCTGCGGCAACTGCGCCTCCGGCTGTCCGCGCGGCTCGATGGCAAAAATGTCGACCACGCTCTGGCCGCGGGCACTGGCCGCCGGCGTCGATTTGCGCCCGCAATCGCGCGTCGAGCGCATCGAGACCGGCTCTGACGGCCGGGCCTCAGGCGTGGTCTATATCGACCGCCAGACCGGCGATCGCGTGTTGCAGACCGCGGATGTGGTGATTATCGCCGGCAACGGCGTCGGCAGCCCCCGCCTGCTCCTGCTTTCGGCAAGCGCCAGGCACCCCAACGGCCTATCCAATGCCAATGACGTGGTCGGCCGCTACCTGCTGCATCATACGCTCGTTGCCGCGGAAATCTGGGTCGACGACAAAATCGATACGCATATGGGCAATTCCGGTGCAGTCATCAGCAGTCAGTTTGCCGAGACGGATGTCTCGCGGGGTTTCGTCAACGGCTTCAATTTTAACGTCGTCCGTACCGGCCCCGCGGGAGCGGCCGCGATCGGCTCGTTTGGCCGGCGACCCGCGCCCTGGGGCGAGGCGCATCATCGGTGGTTCACCCGCCATTTCAGCCACAGTTTTGGCGCCTACGCGATCGGTGATGATCTGCCGCGCGCATCAAACCGGGTCACTTTGTCGGCGACTGAGCGCGACCAAGACGGGCTGGCAGCGGCCAAACTGCATTATACGCCGTGCGCGAACGATATCCGCATGATGCATTATGGCATGGAGCGCCTCCGTGATCTCGCCCGTGCCGTCAACGCGTTCGACGTGGCGGTCACGGATTATTATGAGAACGGCGTATATCGCACGCCGGCCTGGCACCTGCTCGGGACCTGCAGGATGGGCGATGATCCGGCGACGTCCGTCACCAACAAATATCATCAATGCTGGGAAGTTCCCAATGTCTACGTTTGTGATGCGAGCAGTTTCGTTACAGGAGGTGTCGTCAACCCGACCAGTACCGTCACCGCGCTTGCATTGCGTTGCGCAACAAACATCGCGCAAAATTTTCAAAACATACGTCGTGTGACCATAACGGAAAATCATTACGATTGATTGCCAATACGTCTACATCCGAAAGCCAAGCGGCGTGTCTTTCCACATTACGTCCCCTGTGAACACGTCGCGGACCGCCCGATGAGAGGCGGCTAACCGTCGAGCGTAATGTTCCGAGGCGCCTGCCCTTGCGTCTTCAGAGCCTCGCGAAAGAACGCCTTGGCTGCGGCCACACGGTTGAGCCGAAAGTCGACCGTGTTGCCAGCGCGGTACAGGTAAACCCGCTGGCGGCGGATCTTCACAGTTAGCGGTGCTCCGTGACCATTCTTCCCCGCTGGGCTGGTTTGTGATTGTCAGTTTTGAAGCAACAGAAGGCTTCGTGCTGACATTATGGATGACGTTAATGACGACGCTAATGGCGGTTACCGGCGTGTTGAGGTTCTGACGGGACCGGGCCGGCGACGGCATTGGTCTGATGAGCAGAAGGCGCGGATCGCGGCTGAGGCGATGGTTCCTGGTGCGGTGGTATCGCAGATCGCGCGGCGTTGGCAGGTTTGCCCACAGCAGGTGTTTGCCTGGCGGCGGGCAGCGCTGCGGGGAAGTTTCACCGATCTGGTGACAAGCGGGCCGGCATTTGTGCCCATTATTGAATCCCCACCGGTTGCAGACCAATTGGCGACAACGTCGACGGCATCATGGGCGCCGGAGATTGAGATTGATGTCGGCGGCACCAGAATTCGGGTTACCGCGGGGGTCGACACCCAAACCCTGACTGCGGTGCTGCGCGCGGTGCGGGAGGCTTCTGCTTGATCACGATCCCGACGGGTGTACGGATTATGCTGGCGACGCGCCCGGTGGATTTTCGTCGTGGCGCGCATAGCTTGGCGGCCGTTGCGGCCGCCAGCCTCGGACAAAGTCCATTCGATGGATCAGTCATCATTTTTCGTGCCAAGAGCTCGGACAAAGTGAAAATTTTGTTCTGGGATGGCAGTGGCCTGGTTTTGGTTTGGAAGCAGCTTCAGCACGGTGCCTTTCGTTGGCCACCCATCGTGGATGGCGTGATGAAGCTGACCTCGGTGGAGTATGCCGCGCTGGTCGACGGTTTGGATTGGACACGAATTTTATCGGCGCCAAGGATTCCCATACCGACTCAAGCTGGCTAGAATCGCGGTGAGATGCAGCCGGATGGCAACCAGATCAACGCGCTTCCCGAAGATCCAGCGGTATTGCAGGCGCTGTTGCTGGCGGCGTGGTCCGAGCGCGACAAAGTTGTTGCCGAACGCAATGATCTGGCCGAGCAGAACGAACGCTTGCAGCACCTGCTGCTGAAATTCAACCGGCTCCAATTCGGCGCCAAATCAGAGAAGTTGCCCGAGGAACAATTGCAGCTCGCTCTGGGCGACATCGAGACAGCCATCGCGCAATTGGAGGCGCAAGGAGAGCGACGCGACCCCGCGCGCAAACGCGATGGCATCGCCAAACGTCGGGCAAGCCGCGGTGCGCTGCCGGTGCATTTGCCCCGGGTCGAGGTAACTCTGCCCCCGGAAGATACCGACTGTCCCTGCTGCCGGGCCGCGATGAACGAGATCGGCCACGATGAATCCCAGCGGCTCGACATTATCCCGGCGCAATACCGGGTGATCGTGACCCGGCGGCCAAAATTCGTCTGCCAGGCGTGCGAAGGTGTCGTGGCCCAGGCCCCAGCGCCGGCGCGGCTGATCGAAGGCGGAATCCCCACCGAGGCGCTGGTTGCAAACGTGATGGTCTCGCGCTTTGCCGATCACCTACCGCTATACCGGCAGGCGCAGATCATGGCCCGGCAGGGCGTTTTGATCGACCGCACGACTTTGGCCTTTTGGGTCGGCTATGGTGCGGCCGAGATCGTGCCGGTGGTGCGGCGGCTGAAAGAGATCGTGCTCTCCTCCACACGGATCTTCGCAGACGAGACGACGATGAAGGTTCTCGACCCAGGCCGCGGCCGGACGAAGCAGGGCTATTTTTGGGTGGCCGCGCGGGATGATCGGGCATGCGGCAGCACTGAGCCGCCAGCGGTGATTTATCAATATGCGACCAGGCCGGGCCAAACGCCATGCTGATGCTTTGCTCGGCGGCTATCGCGGGGTCGTACAATGCGATGGCTACAACGCTTATAAGCAACTCGCCGCTCCAGCACGGGATGGGCCGCCGGTGACGCTCGCATTTTGCTGGAGTCACGTGAGGCGCGGTTTTTATGACTTTGTCAAAGACGGCACCTCACCGATCGCCACCGAGGCATTGGCGCGGATCGCCACCCTCTATCGCATCGAGGCCGAAATCCGCGGCAGGGACCCGGCGCAGCGTCTCGCCAAACGCCAGGAACTCAGCCTGCCGCTGGTGAAAGACCTGCGTCTGTGGCTCGAAGCACAGCTCAATACCTTGCCAGCCCGTGGCCCGCTCGCCCAAGTGATTCGCTATCCGCTCAACCACTGGGCCGGCCTTGAGCAATTCCTTCTCGATGGCCGCGTCGAAATCGACAACAACACTGTCGAGCGAAGCATGCGCCCTATCACATTATCCAGAAAAAATTCGTTGTTTGCAGGCTCAGATGAAGGGGCCGAAAACTGGGCCGCTGTCGCGTCACTGATCGAAACCTGCAAGCTAAATGATGTCAACCCGCAGACCTACTTCACCGATCTGCTAACCCGCCTCGTCAACGGATGGCCCCAGGCACGTATCGACGAGCTCATGCCCTGGTGCTGGAAATCGACCGCCACAGTCTGACGCCAAAGTCACTGCCAAAATCATAGGGCCGCAGAGCATCGCTTACACTGTAGCGCGTTGGCGGCGTTTAAAACGCTGGAATTATTATGCGCGCATAACTGGGCGTGCCTTACGCGATGATGAGAACTACGGGAAGATCCGCGGCCGGGGGTTTACCTCTATCTCGCCTCAGCCACAGCTCTCTTAATACGCAGAATGATCATGGCCTCGTCTTCGTCAGTCACAGCCCGTCGCGTCTTACTCGCTTCCGCGGCAGCAGCAGTTGCCGTCGGGAGCATCATGCACGCCATCTCCAGCTAGCCCAGACCGTCGCGGCTGCCGGGTCTACGCATCCGCCCCTTCCACGTCAACTTTTCGGACAATGCGCTCGTCGACCTCCACCAGTGCGTCGCCGCGACCCTTTCATCCGAACCAGGCTGATCTGTGCGCTGCGTTCGGCTTAAAGCCTCTCCTCTCCTGCTTCTTCACCCTCTCTTCCTCTCACCCCTCCTCCCTCCTTTCTCCCTCTTCTCCCTCTCTCTCCCCCCTCTTCTTCTTCCTAGCCTTCTAAAGCAGCCCTGCTTTGGCCTCTCTGCTCGCGCCTCTTCTTCTCCTTCCCTTCTCTCTCTTCCCCTCCTCCTCTCCCTCCCTCTCTCTCCTTCGGCGAAGGCAGCGCCAAAAGCGCTGGAGGCGGCACCTTATGCTCAAACTGACGCTCATGCCGGCAGCATCAGGTCTGGCGCGTCCTTTCCTTCTCTTTTCCCTTTCTCTCCCCTTTCTTTTTCTTCTCCCTTTTCGCCGCGATAGCATCACATCCTGACGCCGTCGGTGCCGGTAAAGCGGACAGTCCGTTTCGGCCCATCGGGTATACCGACCCGGCAGTTCTCAGAAGCGGCTATTGTCGCGCTGGTAGATTTGGATCTTTCCGCCCAACAAATCGATGGTTGGCATCGAAGCCTCCCCGCGATTTTTCGCGATAAATGAGGGTTTATGGCTCTTTATTGACCATAGCTATCAGGTTTATTTAGATTTTTTGGTTGCGGGGGCACGATTTGAACGTGCGGCCTTCAGGTTATGAGCCTGACGAGCTACCGGGCTGCTCCACCCCGCGTTGGTTTGTGTTGGTCTTTAGAAGACCATAAAACCGCCCTTGGTCGCTTGTGTGCGTTTTGGGGCGGTTTTGATGGGTATTGATAGGTTGGAAGACCTGGCGGCGACCTACTCTCCCGTGCCTTAAGACACAGTACCATGGGCGCTGGGGATTTTCACGGCCGAGTTCGGGATGGGATCGGGTGTAGGCTCCCCGCCAGAGCCACCAGGTCGTCCAGCCTATCAAGCTGTGGTGGGTTAGGGAGGTTTTGGTGCGGTTGGCGCGGCCTGAACTGCTTCAGACCGCGATGCGTGATTTAGCTTACATCGTGAACAATCACGGGGTGTAACCCGATGAATGATTGCTGTGTATGGGGGTTGGTGAGGTTGGTTAGAAGATTGAACTCTATCGGGTGATTAGGACCAGTTAGCTGCGCGCGTTACCGCACTTCCACACCTGGCCTATCAACGTGGTGGTCTACCACGACCCTCTGGGAGGCCTAGTTTTGAGGTAAGTTTCCCGCTTAGATGCTTTCAGCGGTTATCTTTTCCGTACATAGCTACCCGGCTATGCCGCTGGCGCGACAACCGGTACACCAGAGGTACGTCCATCCCGGTCCTCTCGTACTAGGGACAGATCCTCTCAAGCCTCCAACACCCACGGCAGATAGGGACCGAACTGTCTCACGACGTTCTAAACCCAGCTCACGTACCACTTTAATCGGCGAACAGCCGAACCCTTGGGACCTGCTCCAGCCCCAGGATGTGATGAGCCGACATCGAGGTGCCAAACCTCCCCGTCGATGTGGACTCTTGGGGGAGATCAGCCTGTTATCCCTAGAGTACCTTTTATCCGTTGAGCGATGGCCCTTCCACGTGGAACCACCGGATCACTATGGCCGACTTTCGTCTCTGCTCGAACTGTCGCTCTCGCAGTCAGGCGGGCTTATGCCATTGCACTCAGCAGCCGATGTCCGACCGGCCTGAGCCCACCATCGCGCGCCTCCGTTACTTTTTGGGAGGCGACCGCCCCAGTCAAACTGCCCACCATGCAGGGTCCCGGTCCGGGATAACCGGACGCGGTTAGATATCAGAAGAGTTCAGGGCGGTATTTCAAGGTTGGCTCCACACGAGCTAGCGCCCATGCTTCAATGCCTCCCGCCTATCCTACACAGCACTCTCCTAATACCACTGCAAAGTTGCAGTAAAGGTTCATAGGGTCTTTCCGTCTGACCGCGGGTACCCCGCATCTTCACGGGGAATTCAATTTCGCTGAGCCTATGCTGGAGACAGTGGGGAAGTCGTTACGCCATTCGTGCAGGTCGGAACTTACCCGACAAGGAATTTCGCTACCTTAGGACCGTTATAGTTACGGCCGCCGTTTACCGGGGCTTCAATTCAGTGCTTGCACACCTCCTCTTAACCTTCCGGCACCGGGCAGGCGTCAGACCGTATACGTCGTCTCTCGACTTCGCACAGCCCTGTGTTTTTACTAAACAGTCGCTACCCCCTCTTTTGTGACACCCAACAATGGTTGCCCACTATTGGGTCTTGCTTATCCCGAAGTTACGCAAGTAATTTGCCTAGTTCCTTCAACATAGTTCTCTCAAGCGCCTTGGTATGCTCTACCAGTCCACCTGTGTCGGTTTAGGGTACGGTCTATATGCTAGAGCTATTTCCTGGAATGCTCAAAAAGCCCGGTCAATCCAATAAGACCGAACAACATCTCGCATTCGTCACTTCTAGCAGGCACAGGAATATTCACCTGTTTCCCATCGACTACGGCTTTCGCCCTCGCCTTAGGAGCCGGCTCACCCTGCGCGGATTAACCTTGCGCAGGAACCCTTGGACTTACGGCGACAGTGTTTCTCACACTGTTTGTCGCTACTCATGTCAGCATTCGCACTTCCGATACCTCCAGGACCTCTCACGAGTATCCCTTCACAGGCTTACGGAACGCTCCGCTACCGCGCAAATAATCCGAAAATTAATTGCACCCACAGCTTCGGTATATGGCTTTAGCCCCGTTACATTTTCGGCGCAGGATTTCTTAATTAGACCAGTGAGCTATTACGCTTTCTTTAAAGGATGGCTGCTTCTAAGCCAACCTCCTGGTTGTTTTGGAATTCCCACATCCTTTCCCACTTAGCCATAATTTGGGGACCTTAGCTGGTGGTCTGGGCTGTTTCCCTCTCGACGATGGACCTTAGCACCCACCGTCTGTCTGCCGTACAAAACTCTTCGGTATTCGGAGTTTGGTTAGGTTTGGTAAGTCTTTGGGACCCCCTAGCCCATCCAGTGCTCTACCCCCGAAGGTATACATACGACGATCTACCTAAATAGATTTCGCGGAGAACCAGCTATCTCCAAGTTTGATTGGCCTTTCACCCCTAGCCACAGCTCATCCCCGACTTTTTCAACAGGCGTGGGTTCGGCCCTCCAGTGGGTGTTACCCCACCTTCAGCCTGGCCATGGCTAGATCACTTGGTTTCGGGTCTTCTGCCCGCGACTGAATGCCCTATTCAGACTCGCTTTCGCTGCGCCTACGCCTATCGGCTTAAGCT
>CAWACI010000002.1:0-62500 GCA_963780465.1 uncultured Pseudomonadota bacterium | reverse complement strand
TCCTGCTCCAGCTTCGCCAGCCGCTCGCGCGATGCCGCATCATCTTCCTTGCGCAGCGCCTCGCGCTCGATTTTCAGCTGGATCAGCCGCCGGTCCAGCTCGTCCAGCTCCTCCGGCTTGCTATCCACCTGCATGCGCAGCCGGGAGCCGGCCTCGTCCATCAGATCGATCGCTTTATCCGGCAAAAACCGGTCGGTGATGTAGCGGTTGGACAAAGTCGCCGCCGCCACCAGCGCCGCATCGGAAATCCGCACGCCATGATGCAGCTCGTATTTCTCCTTGATGCCGCGCAGAATCGAAATCGTATCGGCGACGCTCGGCTCATCGACAAACACCGGCTGGAAGCGCCGCGCCAGCGCCGCATCCTTCTCCACATGCTTGCGGTATTCATCGAGCGTCGTCGCACCCACGCAATGCAACGCGCCGCGCGCCAGTTCCGGCTTCAGCAAGTTGGAGGCATCCATCGCGCCATCCGCCTTGCCGGCGCCGATCAGCGTGTGCATCTCATCGATGAACAGGATCACCTCGCCCTCGGCGCTCTCAATCTCCTTCAGCACGGCTTTCAGCCGTTCCTCGAACTCGCCGCGGAATTTTGCGCCGGCCACCAGCGCGCCCAGATCGAGCGCCAGCACGCGCTTGTTCTTCAGCGATTCCGGCACGTCGCCATTGACGATCCGCAAGCGCCAGGCCTTCGACGATCGCGGTTTTGCCGACGCCGGGCTCGCCGATCAGCACCGGATTGTTCTTGGTGCGCCGCGCCAGCACCTGGATCGTGCGGCGGATTTCCTCATCGCGGCCGATCACCGGGTCGAGTTTCTGGTCGCGCGCCAGCTGCGTCACATCGCGCGCATATTTTTTCAGCGCATCGAATTGCTGCTCCGCCGTCGCGCTATCCACGTTGCGGCCCTTGCGAATATCGTTCACCGCCCGCTCGATCGCCTGCGCACTGGCCCCCGCCGCCTTCAACGCCCGCCCGGCCGGCGTATCGCTCGCCGCCAGCGCCACCAGCAGCCGGTCCTGCGCCACAAACTCATCGCCCGCTTTGTTGGCGCCCTGTCTGCGCCGCATCCAGCACCCGCACCAGATCCGGCGTGATCGATTCGGCTGCCCGGCGCCCGCTGCCCTGCACTTTGGGATGCGCGCCACCGCCGCATCCACCGCCAGCTTGGCCGCCGCCGGATCGCCGCCTGCGGCCCGGATCAAGCCGCTCGCCGCCCCTTCCTCATCATCCAGAAACGCTTTCAGCAAATGCTCCGGCGTAATCTGCTGATTATATTCGCGCATCGCGATCGTCTGCGCCGCCTGGACAAAGCCCCGCGCCCGCTCCGTCAATTTCTCAAAATCCATTTTTATCCTCCTCCAGTCCCTATAAATAGGCAACCGCAACGCGCCGTCCCTCAATAGGCAACGACAAGCTTGCCAAACCGATATGGGCAACGCCATGATTTGCCTCAAGAGGTCGTAGAATCATGAAAATTGAATCGCTGTACCGCTATCCCGTCAAAGGCCTGACGCCCGGAACCCCTGGCCAGCGCCGCCCTCACCCCCGGCCGCTGCATCCCCTGGGACCGCGCCTTCGCTCTCGCCCAGGGCGATGCCAGCCTCGACCCCGACCACCCCGGCTGGGTCGCAGAAACCAATTTCATGTGCCTGCTGCGCAATGCCAGAATCGCCCGGCTGAAAACCAAATTCGACGATGCCACCCAGCCTCTTACCGTCACCACGCCGGACGGCGAAACCCTCAGGCCTCGCCCCTCACGCCAGAGGGCCAGGCCAGCCTGACCGAATTCTTCACCGCCTACCTGGGCGACGAAGCCCGCTATGGCCCCGACGGGCAAAAGCCGCCGCTTTCCACCATTTCGAAAATCACAGTTTTTGCGACCACAAAACCCAGGTCGTCAGCCTCATCGGCCTCGGCTCGCTCGGCGCTCTGGAAGCAGCCGTCGGGGCCGCGCGCGACAAGCGCCGCTTCCGCGCCAATATCTATATCGAGAACATCGCCCCCTGGGCCGAATTCAGCTGGCTCGGCAAAACCCTCGCCATCGGCGACACCACGCTGATCGTGCAGGAACGCATCGACCGCTGCGGCGCCACCATGCGTCAACCCCGACACCGCCATCCGCGACGCCAACCCGGTGAAGGAATTGCAGACGAATTTCGGCCATATCGAACTCGGCATTTTCGCCAAGGTCTTAACGGGCGGAGAGATCCGGGTCGGAGATGAGATCCGGGTTCTATAAAAGCCCCCTGGGCCCGCGCCCTTTCCTTACCTTTCCAAAGCGTTTAATTCCCTGGGCATGAGCTGGCTCACTGAATTTGTTCGTCCCAAAATCCGCACCCTGCTTGGCCGCAAGGAGGCTGCCGGATAATCTGTGGCACCAATGCCCCAATGCCAGCAGATGATTTTCCACCGCGAGCTGGAGGCGGCGAAGAAGGTTTGCCCGCATTGCGGCAACCATATGCGCGCCACCGCCGCGGAGCGGCTGGCCTGGACCTTCGATGACGGGCAGCTTTACCCGGATCGACCTGCCGAAAGCGGTCGTCGGACCCGCTCAAATTCCGGGACCAGAAGCGCTATACCGACCGGCTGCGCGATGCGCGCGAGACCACCAAGCAGGATGACGCGCTGCTGGTCGCGCATGGCACGATCGGCGGCAACCGAGCCGTGGTGGCGGCGATGTCCTTCGAGTTCATGGGCGGCTCGATGGGGGCTGCCGTCGGCGATGGGCTGGTTGCCGCGGCACGCCTTGCCGTGCTGCAGGCCGCACCGTTGATCGTCTATACCGCTTCGGGCGGGGCGCGGATGCAGGAGGGTGCGATCAGCCTGATGCAGATGCCGCGCACGACCATCGCCACGCAGATGGTGAAAGAGGCGGGGCTGCCGTTTATCGTCGTGCTCACCGACCCGACCACCGGCGGTGTTTCGGCCTCCTTCGCGATGCTGGGCGATATTCAGATCGCCGAGCCGAACGCGCTGATCGGCTTTGCCGGGGCGCGGGTGATCGAGCAGACGGTGCGCGAGAAACTGCCCGAAGGGTTCCAGCGCGCCGAATATCTGTTCGAGCACGGCATCATCGACATGGTGGTGAAGCGCGGCGAGTTGACCGCGATGCTGGCCCGGCTGATCGACTGCTGACCGCGAACAAGGCGAATCGCGGCTTGAGCCGACGCTACGTGCGGCGGCTTCGAGCCGGTACGATGCCAGCCTGGAGCGGCTTCACAAACTCTATCCGAAGCTGATCGACTTAAGCCTGGACCGGCTGGTCCGGCTGCTGGGCGCACTGGGCGATCCGCATTTGCAGCTGCCGCCGGTGATCCATGTGGCCGGCACCAACGGCAAGGGCAGCGTCTGCGCGTTTATCCGCGCGATTGCCGAGGCGGCGGGCTTGCGCGTGCATGTCTATACCTCGCCGCATCTGGTGCGGTTCAATGAGCGGATCCGGCTGGCGGGCGAACTGGTCAGCGACGAGGCTTTGGCCGCGGCGCTGGATGAGATCGAGGCGGTGAACGCGGGCAACCAGATCACCGTGTTCGAGGCGATCACCGCGGCGGCCTTCCTGCTGTTTTCGCGGGTGCCGGCGGATTTATGCGTGCTGGAAGTCGGGCTCGGCGGCCGGTTCGATGCCACCAACGTGATCGCGCACCGCTGGTTGCGGCGATCACCGTCCATCTCGATGGACCACCAGGATTTTCTGGGCGACAGGCTGGCGGTGATCGCGGCCGAGAAGGCCGGGATCATCAAGCCCGGCGTGCCGGTCGTGACCGGGCATGCAGGACGCCGGAGGCGCTGGCGGAGATTGCGCAGGAAGCCGGCGTTGCAGGTGCGCCGTTCTGCTGCGCCGGGGCCGGGACTGGGAGGTGACGAAGTTGCGGGCGGGATCCGTTCGGAGGGCTGGACCTGCCGCAGCCCGGCGCTGCTCGGCGCGCATCAGGCGGATAATGCCGGGATCGCCATTGCCGCCTTGCGCGCGGCCGGCTTGGCATCCCGATGCAGCTTATGCCGCTGGATTGCAGCAGCGTGAATGGCCGGCGCGGCTGCAACGCCTTGCGCGGCGCGCTGCTGAAATTGCTGCCGGCGGGCTCAATTATGGCTGGACGGCGCGCATAATCCGGGCGGCGGGAAGGCTCTGGCCGAGCAACTGGACGCTGGGACGGCCCGACGACGCTGGTCATGGGGATGAAGCAGTCGAAGGATGTCACCGAGGTTCATGCGCATCCTGCGCCCCCATGCGGCGCGGATTTTTGCGGTGGCCGAGCCCGGACAGCATCTGGCGCTGCCGGTCGAAGCGTCATCGCCGCTTCCGGCGGCGTGGCCCTGCCCGGCCCGGATGTCGCCGGCGCGCTGCGGCAGATTTGCGCCCACGCGGGTGCTGATTTGCGGAAGCCTGTATCTGGCGGGGGAAGTTTTGAAGCTGGATGCTAAGTAAGGAAGCACTTCTTTTTGTGAACAAAAAGAAGCAAAAAAACTTTTTTGACTGGGGACTATGCGGGTGGCAACGCACGCGCCACACAGCAACGGCCTGAGTAAAAGAAGTTTTTTTGCTTCTTTTTTTCAAAAAAGAAGCGCTTCCTTCCTTGCCTTCCCTTAAAGCCTCCTAAACATCACCAGCGCATCCACCCTCCCCTCGCGCGGATGGGCGAAGGCGCCGGGCAGGCGGCATAGGGTGGAGAAGCCCAAGCGGTCCCAAAGGGCGATGGCCCGGTGATTCGTGCTGACGACGAAATTGAACTGCATGGCGGTATAGCCGCGCGCTTTGGCATGGGCCAGCGAATGTTCCGCCATGGCCCAGGCAACCCCGCGCCCCATGGCGTGGCCTGCGGTGATATAACCGCAATTGGCGACATGCGCGCCGCCGCCCAGCTGGTTCGGGCGGATGTAATAGGTGCCGAGGATTTCCTCGTCCGCCACCGCCACGAAGGTTTCGCGGTCCGCCCCCATCCAATAGCGCGAGCGCTGCGTCCTCGCCCATGTCCAGCGGCAGCGTATACGTCTCCCCCGCCCGAATCACCGGCTCCAAAATATCCCAAACAGCCGGATAATCTTCGTGGGTGACAGGACGAATGAGCATAAGGGTAATAGCCCCTGACGCGGGAAATTCGCTCCGCTGAGTCAGCTGGCGTGATTTTCGAAGACCCGGAGCGGAGCGTACTTAATGTCGCGAGCACCGGAAGCTTCGAAAAGCGCGTCAGATGGCCAGCGGAGTAGAATTCCCCTCAATACATGTGTTGGCCGCCGTTGATGGAGAGCGTCGAACCCGGTAACAAAATCGGCGTCATCGGCGGTGAGAAACACCACGCCGCGCGCAATATCCTCGGCCGTGCCGAGCCGCCCGCGCGGGATTTTGGCGATGATTTTCTCCAGCACCTCGGCCGGCACGGCGCGCACCATTTCGGTATCCACATAGCCCGGCGCGATCGCGTTGACGGTGATGCCATACCGCGCGCCTTCCTGCGCCAACGCCTTGGTGAACCCATGAATGCCGGATTTCGCGGCGGCGTAATTGACCTGGCCGTACTGGCCGGCCTGGCCGTTGATGGAGCCGATATTGACGATGCGGCCGAATTTATTGCGCCTTCATGCCGTCAAAGCAGAGCTTTGAAAGGTTGAAGCAGGAGCCGAGATTGGTATCGATCACCGCGTCCCACATCTCGCGGCGTCATTTTGGAGATCGTGGTATCGCGGGTGATGCCGGCATTGTTGACGAGGATTTCGATGGTTCCGTGTTTGGCTGCGATGGTGTCTGACCGCGGCCACGCATTGCTCGTAATCCCCGGCATCGAACCGCATGGTCTCGATCCCGGTTTCCGGGAGAATGCCTCGGCGGCGGCGGTATTGCCGGCATAGTTGGCAATCACATGCCGCCCGGCCTTTTGGAGTGCAATGCTGATCGCGGCCCCGATGCCGCGGGTACCGCCAGTAACCAAAGCTACGCGCGCCATGTGTTCCTCCATGTTTTGAGCAGGCTAGAACATTTTTTTACAATCCGAAAGGCAAGATTACCGCGGACTTCGGCCATACACAAAAGCGTAATATTCCGGTCAGTGCCCGCCGGGTGCCGCCGCCCCCTGGGGTTTGCGCAACATCAGCGCCGCCACGGTGGCCAGCACCATGCCGCAGCCCAACAGCGCGAACGCATCGCTATAAGCGAGGTAGGAAGCCTGCCCCGCAATCGTCCGCCCCACCGCCATGATCGCCTCATGCTGGGCGGCTTGCGGGTCCGAGAGGCCGCGCGACTCAAAATATTGTTGCAGAACTGCAAGGCGCTCGCGTGTCGCCGGGTCCAGCAGGCTGACCTGCGGGGTCATGATCGCGGAATGAAATTTCTCGCGGTTCGTCACAAAGGTCTGCACCGTCGCGATGCCGATCGCCCCGCCCAGATTGCGCATCATGTTGAACAGAGAGGAGGCCGAACCCGCATCCTTGACGTCGATCCCCGCCGTCGCGATCAAGGAAATCGGCGGAAACACCATGGCCTGGCCGGCGGCGCGGATGAGGTTGGGGATTAAAAGCTGCGGGCCGCTGTCATCGGGCCCGAGATGGATGTTCATGAAGCAGCTGATCGCGAACAGGATAAACCCCATCGCCAGCAGCCGCCGCGGATCGAAATGCCGCATCAGATACGGCATGAACGGAATGATGATCAGCTGCGGCAAGCCGATCCATGCCATCACCGCACCGGACTGGCGCGCGCTATAGCCATGCGCCTCGGCCAGATAAAGCGGGATCAGGTACACCGCCGAATACAGCACGAATCCCAGGCATCACATTCGCGCAGCTGGAGAAGGAAAAATTCCAGCGCTTGAACAGCCGCAGATTAACCAGCGGCGCCTTGTTCCCCGGCCGCAATTCCTGAATGAAAAAGGCACTCAGCGCGACCGCCGAGATGATCGACAAATGCAGGATGAACGGCGAGCCGAACCAGTCATCCTTATTGCCCTCCTCCAGAACGATCTGCAGCGAGCCCAGCCCCACCGCCATCAGGAAAATCCCGAGCCAATCGCCCTGGACGAATTTTTCAAGCTGCATCGGCGCGCGATCCAGCCCCCAGAACAAGGCGGCAAGCATCACCGCGCCCGGGATGAGATTCAGGAAAAAGATATAGCGCCAGCCATAAACATCCGTAATCAGCCCGCCAATCGTCGGGCCGATTGCCGGCGCAAATGTCGCCGACAGGGAAAACAGCGCAAAGCCGACAGGCCGCGCCCGCGGCGGTAACAAGGTGAGCACGCATATCAGCGATAGCGGGATCAGCACGCCACCCGAAAACCCCTGCAACGCACGCAACGTCACCATTTCCGGGAAGTTCGACACCAAGCCGCAGGCCGCCGAAAAAAACAGAAACAAAATCGTGCTGCCGATCAGATACCGGCGCAACGAAAACACGCCCGACAGCCAGCCCGAAAGCGGAATGACAATAATCTCGCCGATCAGATACGCGGTCGAAATCCAGCCGCCATCATCCAGCCCCGTACCAATCCCGCCCTGAATGTCCGGCAGCGACGTGTTCACCACCTGAATGTTCAACACCGCCATGAACGCGCCAATCAACGCGCCGCCAACGGCAACCCGCGTCCGGAGCGGGACGGGGGTGGAGTCGTTCATAGGAAGTAAGGCCAGGGGGCTTTGCCCCCTGGACCCCCAGCAAAGGCTCGCCTTTGCAATCCGATTAGAGAAGGTTTTGGAGAGGCGCTCGCCGCACGGGCGTTGGAGGGGCTCGGGCGAGCGCCTCTCCAAAACCTTAACTATCGCGGATCGAAGGGCGCGGCCCTTCGCAGGGGTCCAGGGGACAGCGTCCCCTGGCCTTACTTCCCATGCCGACCCCATCCCCATCACGCCCCCGGACGGGTGTCGATGTTGGGTTCGACGGACAGGCCGGGGCGGAGTTTGCCGATGACGTCCGGGGTCAGGTCCAGGACGATTTTAACCGGCACGCGCTGCACGATTTTGGTGAAGTTGCCGGTGGCGTTATCGGGCGGCAGCAGCGCGAATTGCTGGCCGGAGGCGGGTGCGATGCTGTCGACCCGTGCCGGTGACTTTGAGGCCGGGGAACGCATCGACGATGAGGCTGACATGCTGGCCAGGCCTTGATGTGGGTGATCTGCGTTTCTTTGTAATTCGCGATGACATAGACCTGGGAGAGCGGCACGATGGCCATGATTTGGGTGCCGGCTTCCAGATAATCGCCGACTGCCACGGTTTTATTGCCGACGACGCCGTCGAACGGGGCGCGGATTTGGGTATGGCTGAGATTGAGCGCAGCCTGGTCGAGCATGCGCATTGGCTTGGGCGAGGCTGGCTTCTGCTTGCGCCAGGGCGGCGTTCAGCACGTCCACCTGGCGATGGGCGGCGAGCAGATTGGCCTGGTCGGCGGCGAGCAGGGCCTGGGCGGTTGCAAGGTCGGTATTCGCCTGCTCGGTATTCTGTATGGTGCTGGCGCCGGTTGCGGACAGGGTTGCGTAACGGTGCTGGTTCGCTGCCGCGAAGGAGAGGCGCGCCTGTTCGCCTTGCAACGTCGGCCTGCGCGGCGGTGATTTTCGTCTGTTGAAGGGAGAGCTGCGCCTGATCGTTGGCGATGGCCGCCTCGGCCGCCGCGCGATCCGCCTTGGCGGAGGCAAGGGCGGTTTCGTAGTCGCGCGGATCGATGCTGGCGAGGAGTTGCCCCTGGCGGACCGGCTGGTCCTCGCAGCACCGCGACATCGGTGACGTAGCCGCTGACTTTGGCGGCGATGATGCTCGAATCGGCAGCGAGATAGGCGTCGTCGGTCGAGACAAAATACTGCCCGACGAGCAGATACTGGATCAGCCAGATAACGAGAGCGACGACAACGACGACACCGGCACAGATAAACACCCAACGTTTCGAGGGGGCTTGGCTTCGCTTGTTCAGACACGGCGTCCCCTTGAGTATGGTTACTCAGGAAATAGACCCTGACCTAAAAATTGCAAGCCTGTTAGACTTTCTCGACCTGGCCGTATTCTAGGTCCACAGGGGTCGAACGGCCGAAAATGGAGACGGAGACTTTGACGCGGCCTTTGTCCTCGTCGACTTCCTCGATCACGCCGTTGAAGCTGGTGAACGGGCCGTCGGCGACGCGGACCTGCTCGCCGATTTCGAAGATCACGGCGGGGCGGCGATTTTCCGTGCCTTCCTGCGCCTGCTTCATGATCCGCTCGGCTTCGGCATCCGAAATCGGGGACGGGCGGGTTTTGCTGCCCAGGAAGCCGGTGACTTTCGGCACGTCCTTCACCAGATGCCAGGCGTCATCGGACATTTCCATGTTGATCAGGACGTAGCCGGGGAAGAATTTGCGTTCGGTGTTCACCTTCTGCGCGCGGCGAACTTCCGTCACTTCCTCAGCCGGAACGATGATTTCACCGATGGTCTCGGCGAGACCCTTCAGCTCGGCCTGTTCCTTGATCTGGGTCGCGATTTTTTTCTCGAACCCGGAATAGACATGTAAGACGTACCAACGCTTGGCCATTTTAATTCCTTAACTTCCGACGCCGAAGAGGGCGCGCATGCCGGCGCCGATGAGCTGATCGATCGTCAGAAAAAATGCCGCTGTGACGACCACCATGGCGAGCACAATGCCCGTGGTCTGCATGGTCTCCTTGCGCGAGGGCCAGGTGGTCTTTGCCGCCTCGGTCGCGCACTTCGCGCATGAATTTCACCAGGTTTAACGCCAAAGCAGATAAACTCCGAAAAACAGCCATTGTAGGTGCTGCGGTGGGATGGCAGGGGCGGAGGGTCTCGAACTCTCAACCTCCGGTTTTGGAGACCGGCGCTCTAGCCAATTGAGCTACGCCCCTATCCGAACCAGCACGAAACGGCGTTCCACACGTTGGCGGGGTTTGTGTCAAGTGTTTGGAGCGGGTGACGGGAATCGAACCCGCACAACTAGCTTGGAAGGCTGGGACTCTACCGTTGAGCTACACCCGCAAACACCACAAACCGACCCGCGAACCGAACTGCGCTAATCAAACAACGCTGATGCAAATGGGCTGGTCGGGCGGCCATCCGCGCGGCGCGTAGACTAGGCAATATGGAAGGGGTTGGATTCGAACCAACGTAGGCGTACGCCAGCGGATTTACAGTCCGCCCCCTTTAGCCACTCGGGCACCCTTCCGTATGGGCGGTCGTTTCTCCGATCAGGCTTTAGTTGTCAACGGAAAGCCCGAAGGATAGTGAAGCGACCCATGAGCCAGCAACGCCCCCCACGATCCAAATCCGGCAGACCCGGCGAAAAACCGCAAGCCCCTCGCGGTGAAAAATCCTATGCGCCGCGCGGCGAAAAGCCGCAGGGGGCAAGGGGTGAGAAGCCGCACGGAGCGCGAGGCGAGCGCGCGCATCGTCCGGCGGCAAAAATTTTGAAGGGCAAAAAAAATTCGACGGGCCGAAGCTGAGCCTGGCCGGCGGGCGGCCGAAGCCTGAACGCCCGCATGACCGTGCGCCCATGCAGAGCCACCAGCCGCGCGGCCAGCGCGCCCCGGCGGTGCCCAGCGGCGCGGTGTGGCTGTACGGCACGCATGCGGTGGCCGCGGCCCTCGCCAACCCGGCACGCCGCCTGCGCCGGCTGGTGATCACCCAGGAGGCCCAGGCCTCGCTGGCCGCCGAACGCCCCCTGCCCTGGCCGATCCAGCCGGAAATCGCCGACCGGGAGAGAATCGACCAGCTCCTGGGTGCCCGCCAGGGCAGCGGCATCGTGCATCAGGGCGTGGCCCTGCTGGCCGACCAGCTGGCGACTCCGGCCTTGCTGGACGCGCTGACAGCGCCCGGGGCCGATCCTCGTGCTCGACCAGATCTCCGACCCGCGGAATATCGGCGCGCTGATGCGCACGGCGCAGGCTTTCGGCGCCTCGATGGTGATTGCGCAGGAACGCAACGCGCCGGAAGAAACCGGAGCGCTGGCCAAAGTCGCCTCCGGCGCGCTGGAGCTCATCCCGCTTTTGCGAATTGTCAACATCTCCCGCGCCCTCATCGTGCTGAAATCCGCCGATGTCTGGGTCGTCGGGCTGGATGGCGCCTCGCCCAACCAAGCTGAACGGCGCCAGCTTCGGCGGCCGCCGCGTGGCGCTGGTGCTGGGCAGTGAAGGCGAAGGCATGCGCCGGCTGACGCGCGAGACCTGCGACGAAATCGCCGGACTCTAGCATGCCGGGCGGGATGGAGAGCCTGAATGTGTCCGCGGCGGGTGCTGTGGCGTTGTATGAGTTGACCCGGAGTTTTTGAGGAAGGAAGCGGTTCTTTTTTGAAAAAAAGAACCAAAAAACTTTTGCTTCTCAAGCCGTTGCGTGTGGCGCTGACGTCGCCACACGCTTAGTCCCAGTCAAAAAAGTTTTTTTGCTTCTTTTTGTTCACAAAAAGAAGTTCTTCCTTCCTACTTTTTTTCTTGCCTACCTCTTAAACGTCACCGGCACCCAGCGCGGGCCGGGATTTGCACCACTCGCCGTGTCCCCGCTCACCAGCAGCACGGCGACCGGCACCTGCGCCGTTGCCAGTTCCTGCACCTGTTTCTGCAAATCGGCGGCGCTGGCGACCGTCTGGCCGGAAACCTGCTCGATCAGATCCCCTGCGACGATCCCCGCTGTTGCGGAGGGGCCGCTCACGGCCACGACCGCGAACGCCGCCATCCGTGGGTTTGAGCGAGACGGACAGGCCGAGGCCGGTCAGGCTGAGATTGCCGGGCACTGGCGGGGCGGGCTGGGCTACCGTGTCGTCCAATGCGGCGGGGGGCACGCTGATCGTGAGCATTGCCTCGTGTTCCGTGCCATCCCGCCAGTATTGCGCCTCCGCCGATTGCCCGGCCGGGATTTCCGCCGTGCGGACCAGCAAGGCGCGCGGATTCTTCGACCGGCACGCCGCCCAGCGAGACCAGCACGTCGCCCGGCTGCAATTTGCCATCCGCCGGGCTGCCGGTGGAGACCGCGCCGATCAGCGCGCCCGACGTGTTCGGCAGGTCCAGCAGGTTCTGGATTTGCGGCGTCACTTCCTCGGTCGCGACCCCGAGCCAGCCACGCGTCATCACCGCCATTCGTCTTCAGCGCCTGCGCCACCGGCGCCACCATGGCGGAGGGAATGGCAAACCCGATCCCGTCCGACGCGCCGGAGGGCGAGTAGATGGCCGAATTCACGCCGATGACATCCCCATCCATATCGAAAAGCGGGCCGCCGGAATTGCCCCGGTTGATGGTCGCATCCGTCTGGATGAAATCATCGTAATTTCCGGAATTAATATTGCGGTTGAGCGCGCTCACGATCCCCGCCGAGGTGCTGCCCGGCAGGCCGAACGGGTTGCCGATCGCCATCACCCAGTCACCGACACGCATTTTGCCGGAATCGCCGAAGGTCAGGAACGGCAGCTTGTGCCCGGCATCGACCTTCAGCACCGCAAGATCGGCCGCCTTGTCCCGGCCGATAATGGTGGCGGGCAGGATGGTGCCGTCCTGAAAGGTCACGGTGACGCTGGAGGCGCCGTCGATCACGTGGTTGTTGGTGATGATGTAGCCGGCGGGGTCGAACACAAAGCCCGAGCCCAGCGCCTCGACCGCTTTGGGCGGCGGGATCACCGTGCCGGTATCGGCGGTGCTGTCATCGCTCGGGTGGTAGGCGCTGCCATCCCCGCCGTTATCGTCACCCCCGCCGCTATTATTATTCGTCACCGGGTCGGTGCTCGCGATACTGACCACCGCCGGCAATACCTTTGCCGCAAGATCCGCCAGCGAGGGCGGCATGGGTGCGGCCGCAGCACTGGTTCCGGCAAAGAGCAAGGCGGCGCAGAGCGGCGCGGGAGAGAATATTCATGCCCAAACTCTGCGATCGCGCCGCGATCTTCGCAAGGGGGTTCCATTGGACTTGAGATCACGTTGCGCTAACCTACCGGCATGAACGAAAATGACATCCGCACCGCCCTCGCCCCCTTCTCGCTGAACAAAATGCTCGAAGGCGTGCATGTGCAGGATGGGCTGGTGCAGGTGACCCTCGCGATCAAGCGCGAGGACGAAGCGGCCCTGGAGCCGCTGCGCCAGAAAATCGAGCACACGCTCGGCCATCTGCCGGGCGTTAAAAACGCCGCCGTGGTCTTCACCGCACACAAAGCGGCACCGCCGCCGCAACCTTCCGCAGCACTATTGCCGGAGGTGAAATCCGTCATCGCGGTCGCCTCGGGCAAAGGCGGCGTCGGCAAATCGACCGTCGCGGTCAACCTCGCGGTCGCACTCGCGCAAAGCGGGCTCTCCGTCGGGCTGCTGGATGCGGATATCTACGGCCCCTCTTTGCCCCGGATGCTCGGCCTGAACCGCAAGCCCGAAGTGCGTGACGGTAAAATGATCCCGCTCGAAGCCTGGGGCCTGCGCTGCATGTCCATCGGCTTTCTGGTCGAGGAGGAAACCGCGATGGTCTGGCGCGGCCCGATGGTCACCGGCGCGCTCAACCAGATGCTGTCCCAGGTCGAATGGGGCAAGCTCGACGTGCTGGTGATCGACATGCCGCCCGGCACCGGCGACATCCAGCTCACCCTCGCGCAGAAAGCCAGCCTCGCGGGCGCGGTCATCGTCTCCACCCCGCAGGATATCGCGCTGATCGATGCGCGTCGCGGCGTTAAAATGTTCGAACAGGTGCGCGTGCCGGTGCTCGGCATCGTCGAGAACATGTCCTTCTTCGCCTGCCCGCATTGCGGCAAGCATACCGATATTTTTGGCCATGGCGGGGCCGCCGCCGAAGCTACGCGCATCGGCGTGCCGTTCCTGGGCGAGGTGCCGCTGCAACTGGCGATCCGCGAAACCGGCGATGGCGGCACGCCGATTGCCGCCGCCGACCCTGCCGGCGAGGCCGCAAACGCCTTCCGCGCCATCGCCGCCAAAGTCGCCGCCGGCATCGGCCAGGGCCGCGCCGCCTTCCCCCGGATCGTCATCGAGTAATGGCCGAAATCGGCTTCTACCACCTGACCCGGAGCGACTTCACCACCGCTTTGCCGCCGCTGCTCGGCCGTACCCTGAAACTGGCCGAACGCGCCGTCATCCTCTG
This sequence comes from uncultured Pseudomonadota bacterium, assembly GCA_963780465.1. Taxonomy (GTDB): domain Bacteria; phylum Pseudomonadota; class Alphaproteobacteria; order Acetobacterales; family Acetobacteraceae; genus Acidocella. The sequence goes on along the minus strand of CAWACI010000002.1, from coordinate 48,478 downwards.
CCCCGACCCCGAAACCGTCGCGACCCTCGACGCTAGCCTCTGGCAAAGCACCAACCCCGACTGGCTGCCCCACGGCACCCACGCCACCCCCCACCCGGAATGGCAGCCGATCTTCCTCACCACCGAAGATATCAACCCCGCCGGCGCCAACTTCCTCTTCCGCATCAACGGCGCCACAGCCGACATCACCCCATACCAACGCATCTTCGACCTGTTCGACGGCAATAACCCAGACGCCGTCACCGCCGCCCGAACCCGCTGGCGCGATGCCAAAACCGCCGGGCACACCATGGCATACTGGAAGCAAGGTGAAGCCGGATGGGAGAAAGCCGGCTAATACCCAAGGATTGGTGGGTAGACCCGGTTAGCAAGCAAGGCCAGGGGGCTTTGCCCCCGGACCCCCAGCAAAGGCTCGCCTTTGCAATCCGTTAATTAGGTTTTGGCTGGGAGGGGGAACGCGCAGGCGGGGCCGGATAAATGCCTAGGCCGAGCAGCGCGTTCCCCCTCCCAGCCAAAACCTTAACTATCGCGGATCGAAGGGCGCGGCCCTTCGCGGGGTTCCAAGGGGCAGCGCCCCTTGGCCTTGCTTCCTAATCGAGCCACCCGCCAAACCCTGGGGATAAGTTGAACTTTCGCCTCATCCGGGCTACACCGCGCCTGCCGGCACCCCTGGAGGCCGGCTTTTGTTGTTTATAGGAGCGTATAACATGGCCAATTTCGAACTCATCGAAGCTGAGTCGCGTTCGCGTGCCGGCAAGGGGGTGGCGCGGGCGACGAGGCGTGCGGGCAAGGTGCCTGCGGTAATTTATGGTGCGAAGCAGGAGCCTTCCCTGATTGCTTTGGACCCGCGTTTCGTGATGCGCGAGTTGAAGCGGGGCGGCTGGCGTTCGCGCCTTTATGAGATTCAGCTCGGGACCGAGAAGACCCGTGCGCTGATGCGTGACGTGCAGTTCCACCCGGTGACTGACCAGCCTGAGCATGTGGATTTCCAGCGTCTTGCGGCTGGCGAGCGCGTGCGCGTGTCGGTTGCGGTTGTGTTCCTGAACGAGGGCACCAGCCCCGGCATGAAGCGTGGCGGCGTGTTGAACGTTGTGCGTCACACGGTTGAGGTTGCGTGCGATCCGGACAACATTCCGGAGAAGTTCGAGGCCGATCTCGGCGCGTTGGACATCAACGACAACGTCCGCTGGCACAACCTGCATTGGCACCGGCGATGCGCGTCCGACCATTCTGGACCGTGACTTCGTGATCGCGACCGTTGCGCCGCCGACCGTTTCGGCCGAGGCTCTGGCGGAAGACGCTGCTGCGGCGGCTGCCGCGGCGGCTGCACCGGCCAAGGGCAAGGGCGGCAAGGCTGCTCCGGCCAAGGCTGCTGCTGCTGCGCCGGCTGCCAAACCGGCCGCGAAGAAGAAGTAATCCGTTCCGGTAGTCGCGTCGATGTTATTATGGGTGGGTCTCGGCAATCCCGAACCAGGCATGGCGCGGCACCGGCACAATATCGGCTTCATGGCCGTTGATGTGATTGCGCGCCGCCATGGTTTTTCGCCATGGCGGCAACGCTTTAAGGGGTTTTCCGCTGAGGGCATGGTGGGCGGGCAAAAGATCCTGCTGCTCCGGCCGATGACCTATATGAACCTCTCGGGCGAGGCCGTGCAGGCTGCCGCCGGGTTCTACAAAATTCCACCTGCTGCGATTACGGTATTTCATGACGAGCTCGACCTCGCGCCCGGCAAGATCCGGGTGAAGAAGGGCGGCGGTGCGGCCGGGCATAACGGCCTGCGCAGCATGGACCAGCAGCTCGGCACGCCCGATTACTGGCGGGTGCGGCTTGGCATCGGCCATCCCGGCCATAAGGACCGTGTCACCGGCCATGTGCTGGGGGATTTCGCCAAGGCCGATATGGACTGGCTGCTCCCCTGCCTGGACGCCGTGGCTGACGAAGCTGCCCTGCTGGCCACAGGCAAACCCGAAGAATTCATGACCAAAGTCGCCTTGCGCACCGGAGAACCGAAAAATGGGCTTTAATTGCGGTATTGTCGGCCTGCCGAATGTCGGCAAATCGACCCTGTTCAACGCGCTGACCGCGACGGTGGCCGCGCAGGCTGCGAACTATCCCTTCTGCACGATCGAGCCGAATGTTGGCCGGGTTGCGGTGCCGGATAAGCGGATGGACGCGCTGGCGGTGATCGGCAAATCCGTGAAGGTGGTTCCGACCAGCCTGGAATTCGTGGACATTGCGGGCCTGGTGCGCGGCGCCTCCAAGGGCGAGGGGCTCGGCAACCAGTTCCTCGCCAATATCCGCGAGGTCGATGCCATCGTGCATGTGCTGCGCTGTTTCGAGGATGACGACGTCACCCATGTCGAGGGCAATGTCGATCCGATCCGCGATGCGGAGACGGTGGAGACCGAGCTGATGCTGGCCGACCTCGAAATCCTGCAGAAGCGCCTGCCCGCCGCGCAGAAAAAGGCCAAGGGCAATGACCGCCAGTCGATCATCGATGTCGCACTGATGGAGCCGATCCTGGCGGCACTCGAGAACGGCCAGCCTGCCCGCACCGCGATTGCGCCCAAGGATGCGGAGGAGGCCAAGCGCCTCAACCTGCTGACGGCCAAGCCGGTTCTGTATGTCTGCAATGTCGAGGAAGCTTCGGCTGCCACCGGCAATGCGCAATCCGCGCGCGTCGCGGCGATGGCGAAAGAGCAGGGTGCGGCCTATGTCGTCGTCTCCGCCGCCATTGAGGCGGAGGTGAGCCAGTTGCCGGAGGAGGACCGTGCCGGGTTCCTCGCCGATCTTGGCCTGGAAGATAGCGGGCTCGACCGCGTGATCCGCGCCGGGTACGGGCTGCTTGGGCTGATCACCTATTTCACGGTCGGCCCGAAGGAAACCCGCGCCTGGACGATCATCAAGGGCACCAAGGCGCCGGGGGCTGCCGGGGTTATTCATGGCGATTTCGAACGTGGGTTCATCGCCGCCGAGACGACGGGCTATGAGGATTACGTCGCCTATAAGGGCGAGGCCGGGGCGCGCGAGGCGGGTAAATTGCGCATCGAGGGCCGCGACTACACGGTGAAGGACGGCGACGTGTTGCTGTTCCGCTTTAACGTTTAACGCCATCTCCGGCCCTGGTTCATCGGAACCAGGGCCGGGTGAAATGGCCGTCATCTCCTCCTCTGACCTGGATATTTCCCCGCGATCGCCTCATCTGATATCGTGGCGCATCGAAATCATCGCAGCGTTTCAGAACGGAGGCCCCCTATGCGGGCAACATCACTTTTACGAATTGTTTTTTTTACGGCACTCGTTTGCGTCTGGCATAGCGCCGCGCACGCGCAGACAACTGCGTCGCCCCGCGACATCCAGGCGCTGATCGCCAATGGCCAGACCGGTGCAGCGCTTGCGGATTTGCAGGATGCGATCCAAGCGCATCCTGATAGCGGGGTCGCCTGGTATCTGACCGCCGAGGCGCAGGACGAGGCGGGCAATGAGGCCGCCGCGCGTACCGCTTTGGCCAATGCCGAGCATTATGCGCCGGGCTTGCCTTTTGCGCGGCCGGATTTGGTGGCGGCATTGCGCAACCATCTGGCCGGCGCGACGGTGGCACCGGTCGTCCGGCACGGGTTTGGCATCAGCCATACCCTGGTCGTGATCGGCGTGCTGTTTCTGCTGTTCATCGTCCTGCGCGGCTTCTTCCGCCCGCGGCGCTTCATGCCGCCGCAGCCCGGCTACGGCCAAGGCGGCTATCCAGGCCAGCAAGGCCCGTTCGGCCCCGGCCCTGGCGGGATGCCTTACGGGCAGGCTCCCTATGGGCAGGCCCCTTACGGTCAGCCGATGGGCGGCGGGCTTGGCAGTTCGATCGTGACCGGCCTTGCCGCCGGGGCCGGTTTTGCGGCGGGCGAGCGGATTGTCGATGGGCTGATGGACGGCAACCGCGGCAACGTGCCCTTTGACCCGAACCAGAATATCGGCCCGATGCCAGGGTCCGACCGCGATGACGGGCTGATGGGCTCGCCGAACTGGAACGATGACGACGACCAGAACAACAATGGCGGTTTCGACTTCAGCAATGACTGGTAGGCGGTACGTTCGTTAGAGCAATATGCGTTTAGATCGACCCGCCAGGGGCGAGCTAAACGCATGAAATTGCTCGCTCAAACATAAAGCTAGAGTCTTCAGCTTTAACCTGAAAACTCTAGCGGTTTTTTTGTTACGGGGCGCGCGGAAAACGCGCTAACCTCAAGTTTATGAAAATCGCCCTGTATCAAGGCCCCGGCCACGTCAACAACCCCGAGGCCGGGTTTACCCACATGGCGGCCAAGGCGGCCGAGGCCAAGGCGAGCGGCGCCGACTTGCTGTTATTCCCGGAAATGTACCTCTCGGGCTATAATATCGGCCCGGAGGCGGCACAAAAACACGCCATTACCCAGGAGGGATTGGCGCCCGCGCGGGCCATTGCCCAGGCTCAGAAGATCGCTTTGGTCTTCGGCTATCCGGAGCGGGTTGGCGAAGAGGTTGCCAATGCCTCGGTGCTGATCGATGCGGCGGGAAGGATCCTGCTCAATTACCGCAAAACCCATCTCTTCGGCGATCTGGACCGCTCCATGTTCAAGGCGAGGGGATCAGAATTTCCCGTCGCCACGCTGAACGGCCAGAAAATCGGCCTGCTGATCTGCTACGACATCGAATTCCCCGAACCCGCCCGCCGCCTCGCCCTCGCGGGCGCGGATATCATCCTGATCTCGACGGCGCTGATGGAGCCTTATGTGCAGGTCGCGAGCCATGTCATCCCGGCGCGGGCCTATGAGAACCAGGTCTATCTCGCTTACGCCAATCATTCGGGTACCGATGACGGGCTGGATTATATCGGCCTGTCCAGCATTTGCGGCCCGGATGGCCGAATCCTCGCCGCTGCCGGCAAGGAGGAAGATATCCTCTACGCGACCATCGACCCCGCGCACCACGCTTCCGTGCGCAAGACCGACCCGCTGCTTACCGACCGGCGCCCCGAACTTTATGCGCCACTTGCCGGGTAAATCCGCCGAGGGCGTGAATCAGCCTCTCGTCAATTTATGCCTGATCGTCCAAGATTGGCCGCGCCTTACGCGTTAATCGAGGGGCGTGAGTCAGCCTCTTAAAGCGCGCATTGCCCTAACTTCTTGCGTTTGCAGCCTTAAATCCGGCGTCTTGCGCCCCCTAATAGGACGAGATGTGCTGGAGACGTCGATGCGGTTTCTGAGTGTCTATGCCCGTGTGCTCGGCCTGTTGCGGCCTGACCGCGGCATCGCGATCGGGCTCGTTCTCGCCAATCTCGCGGTCATGGGGTTCCAGTTCGCCGAGCCGGTGCTGTTCGGCCGCGTTATCAACCTGCTGACGCGCTCCGATACGATGACCAACAAATCGGTCATCCATGGCGCCGAGATACTGCTCGTGATCTGGGCGGCCATCGGCCTTGTCGGCATTTTCGCCCATATCATCATGGCGGTGCAGGCCGAGCGCCTCGCGCATCGCAACCGCCTCTCCGCGATGGCGAAGTTCTTCCGCCACGTGCTCTCGCTGCCGCCCTCCTTCCACCGGGACCGCCAATCCGGCCGGCTGATGAAGATGATGCTCTCCGGTGCGGATGGGTTGTTCTGGATGTGGCTCTCCTTCTTCCGCGAGCACCTCGCCACCTTGCTCGCGACCATCGTGCTGCTGCCGCTCACCATCATCCTGAACTGGCAGCTCGCCATCGCGCTTATTTTGCTGGTCGTGGTGTTCTGCACCTTCACCATCCTCACCATCAGCAAAACCGAGACCGCGCAGCGCCAGGTGGAGAGCTACCACTCCACCCTGGCCGGCACGGCGCAGGATGCGCTGGCCAATGTCCTGGTCGTGCAGGCCTTCACCCGGCTCTCCGCCGAAGCCCAAAGCTTTCGCGCCACCGGCGACATGGTGCTCCAAAAGCAGTTTCCGGTGCTGAACTGGTGGGCGGTGTTGAGCGTCGTCACCTCGGCCGCCAGCACCATCACCGTCATCACCATTTTCATGATCGGCACCATCCTGCATTTGCGCGGTGAAGCCAGCATCGGCGCCATCGTCTCCTTCATGGGCTTTGCGACGCTGCTGATCGGCCGGCTGACCGGGGCGATGGGGTTCATCTCCCGGCTGTTCCTGCAAATGCCGACTTTGGTCGATTTCTTCGCCATTCTCGATGCAGAAAGCACCATTGCCGAGCCGCGCGCCGCCCCCGCGCTACAGGTCGAGCAAGGCGAGGTGCGCTTCGAGGATGTCAGCTTCGACTATATCAGCGGCATCCCGACCGTCCGCCATGTCTCCTTCACCGCGCGCCCGGGCAGCGTTATCGCGCTGGTCGGCGCCACGGGGGCGGGTAAATCCAGCACCATGGCGTTGCTGCAGCGCTATTGGGACCCGATGCGCGGGCGCATCACCATCGATGGCCAGGATATCAGCTCGGTCACTTTGGACTCGCTCCGCGGCGCCATCGGTGTCGTGTTCCAGGACAGCCTGCTGTTCAACCGTTCGATCCGCGAGAATCTCCTGGTCGGCAAGCCGGACGCAACGGACGCGCAGTTGCACAAAGCCTGCCGCATGGCCGAGGCGTTGGAATTCATCGAGAACCAGCCCAACGGTTTCGAGACGATGATCGGCGAGCGCGGCGTCAACCTCTCTGGCGGCCAGCGCCAGCGTTTGGCGATCGCGCGCGCGATCCTGAAGGATCCGCCGATCCTCATCCTCGATGAAGCAACCAGCGCGCTCGATGCCGCGACGGAAGCGCGCGTCAGCCGTGCCTTGCGCGCGCTGATGGTGGGCCGCACCAGCTTCATTATCGCGCACCGGCTCTCCACCATCCGCGATGCCGATGAGATTCTGGTGTTCGACGACGGCCGCATCGTCGAGCGCGGCAGTTTCGCGGAGTTGCTGGCGGCGGGCGGGAATTTTGCGACATTGGTGGAAACCCAGATCATGGTCGGCAGCCCGGCGTGACAATGGCGTGACATGCCGGCTTGCAGCGAAAAACCATTTGATTTTGCTGATCTAACCCACACATACTGGGGTAAATAAACGGGGGAAAAACCATGACGCTCAAGGCGATTTTAACCAATAAGCCGGCGGGTTTCTTTTGCAGTGCCGCCGGAAATGCGCATCAGCGGCGTCATTGCCATGCTGGCCGAAAAACGCATTGGCGCCGTGCTGGTCGTGAAAAATCAAAACGAGCTGCTCGGGATTTTGAGCGAGCGCGATGTCGTCCGCAGCCTGGCCGCCGAGGCAACCGCAACGCTGGAGCTGACGGCCGCACAGTTGATGACGCCAAACCCGACGACCGCGACACCCGCCACGACCGTGGCCGAAGCGATGGAGATCATGACCGAGGGGCATTTCCGCCATCTGCCCATTCTGGAGGAGGGGCAACTGATCGGCCTTGTCAGCATCGGGGACGTCGTAAAGGCGCGGATTGACCAGACGGTCCATGAGGTCGAGAGCCTGCGCACCTATGTCGGCGGCAATGTCTGAGGTTTAAGGCAGGACGGCCTGACGGAAAAATTCCTCAAGGCCGTTCAGATGCCGCAATCGTCCTATCCATGGTTCCTGCCTGAAACTAGACAAGATGTCCGGCAGCGGAAGCGTATGCAATGCTGGCATCCCCTGCTGTAATTTGACTAATTTCCGGCAGCGGCGTTCTTCTGCCGCCGCAGTCTTTTTACGGGCGTATCATGCACCAGTTTATCGCGAAATGTGATGCGGCATTAGCCGAAATTTCCTCTCAAGGGCGCTACCGGCGCTTCGTGGCCCTGGAAAAACTGGCCGACCGGTTCCCCTATTATTCCGTCACCATGGAAGGCAAAACCAGGGACATCCTGGTCTGGTCCGCGAATGACTATCTCGCGATGGGCACCGACCCGGTCGTGATCGAAGCCTCCATCGAGGCCGCGCGCCGCCATGGCGCGGGTGCGGGCGGCACGCGCAACATCGCCGGCTCCTCGCCGCTGCATGTCGCGCTGGAAGAAGAACTGGCCGACCTGCATGGCAAGGATGCGGCGTTGCTGTTCACCTCCGGCTACGTCTCCAACCAGGCATCTTTGAGCGCCATTCTGCACTCGCTGCCGAACTGGCACGTGTTCTCGGACGCGCAGAACCACAATTCCATGATCGTCGGCATCAAGGACGCGCGCAAAGCCACCGTCCATATTTTCAAGCATAACGACATGGAAGACCTGGAGCGCCTGCTCGCCGCCGCCCCTGCGGATGCGCCCAAGCTCATCGCCTTCGAGAGCGTCTATTCCATGGACGGCGATATCTGCCCGATGGAGGCGATCTGCGACCTCGCGGACAAATACAACGCGCTGACCTATCTGGATGAAGTCCATGCCGTCGGCATGTACGGCGCCGCGCGGCGGTGGTGTTTCCGAGCGCGACGGCCTCGCCAACCGCATCACCATCATCGAGGGCACGCTCGCCAAGGCCTATGGCTGCCATGGCGGCTATATCACCGGCGATTTCAAGGTGCTGGATTATATCCGCTCGGTCGCTGCCGGGTTTATCTTCACGACCGCCTTGCCGCCGCCCACGGTCGCCGCCGCACTGGCCGCGGTGCGCACGCTTAAAAGCCGATAACAGCCGCCGCGCCTTGCTGTTCAACCGCGCCGAGACGCTGAAAGCCAAATTCGCCGCCGCCGGGCTGCCGGTGATGCCGAGCTCCAGCCATATCGTGCCGCTGATGATCGGCAACGCCGCCAAGGCGACGGAAGTCTCCATGCGGCTGATCCGCGAATTCGGCATGTACGCGACGCCGATCAACTACCCGACCGTGCCCCAGGGCACCGAGCGGCTGCGCTTTACCCCCGGGCCGAAGCATACCGACGAAATGATGGACGCGCTCGTCGCGGCCCTACAGCACATCCTGCTCGAAGCCCCGGTTACGGCTGCCTGAGGATGGATCTCGGTCTTAGCGGCAAAGTCGCGCTTGTTACCGGCGGCTCAAAAGGCATTGGCTTGGCCTGTGCCCAGGCTTTGGCAGCGCAAGGCGCGCGCGTCGCCATCTGTTCGCGTACCCAAGCGAATATCGACGCGGCGCTGGCCACGAACTGCCCGGCGCGCTCGGTTTTGCCGCCGACCTGACCGATGCCAATGCCGCCGCCGTCATGGTGGCGCAGGTGGAAAAAGCCCTCGGGCCGATCGATATCCTGGTCAACAGCGCCGGTGCGGCCAAGCGCACCCCGCCGGACGACCTCACCCCCGCCGCTTGGCACGCCGCCATGGACGCGAAATATTTCACCACCATCCATGTGATCGACCCGGTGATCAAAACCATGGCCGCGCGCGGCAGCGGCGTGATCCTCAATATCATCGGCAATGGCGGCAAGGTCGCGGCACCCGTGCATATCGCCGGCGGTGCGGCCAATGCCGCGCTGATGTTGGCAACCGTCGGCCTCGGCACCGCCTATGCCGCGCGCGGTGTGCGCGTGGTCGGCATCAATCCCGGCCTGACCGAGACCAGCCGGGTTGCCGAGGGCCTTGCCTCCACGGCCAAGTTCGAAGGCATCAGCATCGAAGAGGCACAGGCCGAGGCCGTTGCCCGGATTCCCATGGGCCGCATGGCGCTGCCGTCGGATATCGCGGATGCCATGCTGTTCCTCGTCTCCGCCCGAGCCAGCTACATCACCGCCGTTAATCTCAGCATGGATGGGGCGCAGAGCCCGGTGATCTTCTAAGTAAGGAAGCCTTCTTTTTGTGAACAAAAAGAAGCAAAAAAACTTTTTTTGACTGGGACAGTGCTGTGGCGACCGCCATCGCCACACGCAACCTCCGGAAGAGCAAAAGTTTTTTGGTTCTTTTTTTCAAATAAGAACCGCTTCCTTTCTCTGAAAACGATGCGATTTCGGTATATCATTTACGATTCCCCCAAAATCTGCAATAAAACACCGGGCCTTAAGTAATCTCGATCAGGGAGGATAGCCCGTAAAGCCATGAAAAATGGCTGCATGAAGTGCATAATAAACGGAGGAATTAAATGAAACTCGCTAATCCCGCCCCACTTGGGCTTTTTGGCTTCGCGCTGACGACCTGGCTGCTCAGCATGGTCAATGCCGGCTATCTTCCGGCCACATCCGTTCCGCTCGTGATCGCCATGGCCTTTGCGTTCGGCGGTACCGCGCAATTCGCCGCTGGGCTGATGGAAATGGCCAAGGGCAATACGTTCGGCTTCGCCGCGTTCTGCAGTTATGGCGCGTTCTGGTGGAGCTTCGCGCTGTTCGCCAGATTCTTCGGCCTTGGCGTGCCGGCTGCGGCTGTTGGCTGGTACCTCATCGTCTGGGGCGCTTTCACTTTCGCCATGTGGATCGGCACTTTCGCGCTCAACCGCGCGCTGTTCCTCGTCTTCCTGGCACTGTGGCCGACCTTCCTCCTGCTTGGCCTGGCACCGCTGCTGGGGATCCCGGCACTCACCACGCTTGGCGGCTATGGCGGGCTGATCACGGCGCTTTTTGCCTTCTACCTTGGCGCTGCGGAGATCATCAACGAGGCGCATGGCCATACCGTGCTGCCCATCGGGGCGCGGGGCATCCCCTACACCCCGACCGTCGGCCACCCCGCCGAGTAACCAAGCAGGCCGGAGCCATCACTCCGGCCGAGCGGTGTATCGTCGGTGCCTCACGCACCAGCCCAGGTTAAAAAAGTTTTTTGGTTCTTTTTTTCAAAAAAGAACCGCTTCCTTCACCTAGTCACGCGGCGCTGCGGCCCGCGCCAAACGGTCATTCACCGCGAGACCCAGCCCCATTTGCGGGAGCGCCATGGCGGCAATCCGCGACAGGCCGTGTTTTGGCGCCTGTGCATCCAGCCAATGCAGGCCTTCGAACAGGCGGGACGCGGCTTCGTTCAGGTTTTCGGATTCGGAGAGCTGGAACACCAGTTTTGCGCCGGGCAGAGGCGGGCCGAAGGCCAGCAACGCTTCATCCGGCGTCAACCGCTGCCGCGTTCACCCGCAGCGGGCAAAGCAGGGGCGTAATGCGAGCGCAGCATTCCGGGCGAACGTAAATTCTCGCGGCACGCGCCTGCTCGATGGGCATGCCCCGTTGCACGGGGCCGATCGACGCTTCCAGCGATTCCAAATTCACCCCGCCCGGGCGGAGCAGAACCGGCACCGGGCCGGAGAGGTCGATCACCGTCGATTCCAGGCCGACGCGGCACGAACCGGAATCGATCACCGCGGCGATCCGCCCTTCCAGCCCCGCCAGCACATGGGCTGCCGCCGTGGGGGAAATTCCGCCCGAGCGGTTGGCGGAAGGTGCGGCAACCGGGCCGCCAAATGCGTGGAGCAAGCCGGGTCGCCACCGGGTGTGCGGGCACCCGCACGGCCAAGGTCTCCAGCCCTGCCCCGGCCAGCAACGCCACCGGGCAGGTGGTGCGGCGCGGCAGGACCATGGTCAGCGGGCCGGGCCAGAACGTATCGGCGAGCCGCAATGCCCAGCTCATTCGCCTCGACATGCGCGAACGCCGCTTGCGGGGTCGCGTAATGGCAGATCAGCGGGTTGAAATGCGGCCGCCCCTTGGCCTCGAAAATCGCGGCGACGGCGCGCGCATTCGTGGCATCGGCCCCCAGGCCATAAACGGTCTCGGTCCCGAACGCGACCAGTTCGCCCGCCGCCAAAAGTGCGGCGGCCTTGGCGATGTCCCGATCCGTCCGGTTCAGAAGTTCAGTCATTGAGCCGCAGCGAACGCTTCTCGGGCACGCAAAAACTAATGGGGGTCCGGGGCATCAGGCCCCGGCGGGTGCAGGGCAGCGCCCTGCGCCTTGTTTCTTCGCTGCCCAAGATCCCGCGCCACTTCCGGCCGGTGCAGCAGCTTGTTGATCCGCGTCGCCTCTTCCAGCGCTTCGTCGGCCATGAATTTCAGATCCGGCGTCACGCGCAGGCCGAGTTTCGGGGCGATCTGGCGCGCAGGAAGGGGGAGACGCGCACGAGCGCCGGCAGCAAGGGGGTGACATCCTGGTTGCCGAGCCGGGTGATGAAGACCAAGCGCGTGCTTCAGGTCCGGCGACATCCGCACTTCGGAAATCGTCAGATGCGCCTTGGCAAGTGCGTGATCGTGAAACTCCGTGCGCAGGAAAATCTCTGCCAGCACGTGACGGATTTCTTCGCCAACCCGGAGCTGCCGTTGCGAGGGACCCTTACGAGCCCCCTGCCCTGGCCCGTCCTTACGGGGCGACGATTTCGGTTTCATAGCATTCCACCACATCGCCCTCGCGCAGATCCTGGAACCCGGCGAAGGACAGGCCGCACTCATAGCCGCGTGCCACTTCCTTCACATCGTCCTTGAAGCGCTTGAGCTGCGAGAGCTCGCCCTGATGGATGACCACGTTGTCGCGCAGCAAACGCACGCCGGCGCCACGTTTCACCAGGCCCTCGGTAATGTAGCAGCCTGCCACCTTGCCGGTCTTGGTGATGTTGAACACCTGGCGGATTTCCGCATAGCCCAGGAACTTCTCGCGATGCACAGGGGCGAGCTTGCCCTTGACCAGCTTCTCGATGTCGTCGGCGACTTCGTAGATGATCGAGTAGTAGCGGATATCCACGCCGTCGCGATGCGCCAGCTCGCGGGCCTGCGCATTGGCGCGCACGTTGAAGCCGATGACGATCGCATCCGAGGCTTTCGCCAGCTGCACATCGCTCTCGGTGATCTGGCCGACGCCCGAATACAGCACGCGCACGCGCACTTCCTCGTTGCCGATCTTGGTCACGGTGACGCCGATCGCCTCGGCGGAGCCCTGCACATCGGCCTTGATGACCACGGCCACTTCCTTCTGCGCGCCGGCCTGGATGCGGGCCAGCATCTCTTCCATCGTGCCGCGCCCGGCGGTTGCCGCCGCCGCACTGCGCTCGCGCAGCTTCTGCTGGCGGTATTCCACGATTTCGCGCGCCCGGACATCGCTCTCGACGACCACGAACGGCTCGCCCGCCGTCGGCGCTGCCGACAGGCCGAGGATTTCCACCGGGGTCGACGGGGTCGGCCTGCTTCACGGCCTTGCCCTTGTCGTCCTGCATCGCGCGGACACGGCCCCATTGCGCGCCGGCCACCACGATGTCGCCTGCATTCAACGTGCCTTTCTGCACCAGCACGGTTGCCACCGGGCCGCGCCCACGGTCGAGGCGGCTTTCGATCACCGCACCCTCCGCCGAACGGTTCGGGTTGGCGCGCAGCTCCAGCACTTCGGCCTGCAGCAAAATCGCCTCTTCGAGCTTGTCGAGCCCGATCTTCTTCAGGGCGGAGACTTCCACATCCTGCGTCTCGCCGCCCATTTCCTCGACCACGATCTCGTATTGCAGCAATTCCTGCCGCACGCGGTTCGCATCGGCACCGGCACGGTCGATCTTGTTCACCGCCACGATCAACGGCACCTGGGCCGCCTTGGCGTGTTTGATCGCCTCGATGGTCTGCGGCATCACGCCGTCATCGGCGGCCACGACCAGCACGACGATATCCGTCACCCCGGCGCCGCGGGCGCGCATGGCGGTGAAGGCCTCATGGCCCGGCGTGTCGAGGAAGGTGATCTGCGCGCCGGAGGGCGAGTGTCACCTGATAGGCGCCGATATGCTGGGTGATCCCACCCGCCTCGCGCGCTGCCACATCGGTATGGCGCAGGGCATCGAGCAGGCTGGTCTTGCCATGGTCGACATGGCCCATGATCGTCACGACCGGCGGACGCGGCAGCAATTCGGTATCGGTGTCGGTCTCGCCTTCGAGGCCCATTTCCACGTCGGAATCCGAAACGCGGCGGGCGCGGTGGCCGAACTCGTTGATCACCAGCTCGGCGGTATCGGCATCGATCGCCTGGGTGATGTTCGCCATCACGCCCATCTTCATCAGCGCCTTCACGACCTCGTTGCCGCGCGCGGCCATACGGTTGGCGAGCTCCTGCACGGTGATGGTGTCCGGCAGGATCACTTCGCGGACGACTTTCACGCCATCGGAGCGCAGCAGCTCCAGCTCGGCCTGGCGGCGCTCGCGCTCGCGCTGGCGGCGCACGGAGGCGAGGCTGCGGACTTTCTCGTCCTCGCCTTCCAGGGCGGCCTGCACGTCGATCTTGCCGGCGCGGCGGCGGTCATCGCCGATTTTCTTCGGCGCGACGACCGGCACGCCGCGCTTCGGCGGCAGGCCGACGCTCGGGCGGCTGCACGCCGCGCGGGGCTTCATCTTCCTCTTCGGTACGCACGCCGGGGCGGCCGACCGGGCTTCAGCTGCAAGGTTTCGCGCGCGGCACCGGTGTTGCCGCAGGCGTGGCGGGCTTGGCGGCGCCGGGGGCAGCCGGGGCGGGTGCGGCGGCCTTGGCCTGCACGGGCGCCGGGGCCTTCGCCTCGACGACGGGTTCCGGCGCGGCGCGGGTTCGGGCTCCGGCTCGGGTGCCACGATTTCGGGCTCAAGGGCGGCCAGTGCAGCCTCTTCCTCACGGCGGCGCGCTTCCTCGGCGGCGGACAGGATGGAAATCTTCTCCTGCTCGCGGCGCTCGGCCTCGCGCAGGGCAGCGATGCGCGTTTGTTCGGTCAGCACGCGCTGGCGGGTGGCGATCTCGGCCGGGGTCAAGGCGCGTGTCGCAGCCGCTCGGCCGGGGCCGGACAGCGTTCGGGGTCGGCGGCGGCACCGGCGCGGAAGCCGGGCGCTCGGCCGGTGGGTTCAGGGTGACGACCGGCACCGGGGCGGCCGGTGCTGGCGTGGACGTGGCGGGCTGCGGACGTGGCCGCGGGGGCCGCAGGCGGCACCGGGCCGAGACCGCGCTTCTTGCGGACCTCCACCTGCACGACTTTGGACCGGCCATGCGAGAAGCTTTGCCGCACCGATCCGGCGTCGACAGTATGCCCCGCATCGCTGCGCGTCGCCGGGCGCAGCGAAAGCCTGCCTTTGGTCTCAGTCTGGTCGTTGCCGTCGCTCATGCCTAATCCGGTCCATTCAACAGTCGGGCTGGTTTGACGCCAGCCTGGTTGGGCACTACTGCCCGCTTAAAATCCGGCCCGCAACACCTGCAAGCCGCAAAACTTCAATTTGGATTTTTGTGGCCAGCTTGCCCGCCGCGATTGCGACATGCACGGTCTGATCCCGCCCAAAAATCCGCCCTAGCTCAGCCGCGGTCAATACCGCCACCACGGGAATATCCCGGCCGCCGATAAACCGCGCCCGTTCCTCGACACTGCCATCCACCGCTTGCACCACCAGCCCGGCTTTCCCGGAGACCAGCCACTCCCGGGCCTTCTCAAACCCGGCAATGGCATTGCCGCTGCGCCGCGCCATGCCGACCAGATCGAAAACCCGCCTGCGCAATGCCGTCTCCACGAAATCCCGCAGATCCGGCGGTACGATCACCTGGGTTTCGCGCGGCGCGCGCAAATACGCCGCGTTTGATCCCCTTCTCTACCACATCGCCGGACGCACTCAACCATAGGCCGCGCCCGGGCAGGGTTGCGCCGACATCGAAAACCAGTTGCCGCTCCGGCCCGACCACGAAACGCAGCATGGTCTCGCGCGGCAAAACTCTCGCGCGTGACCAGGCAACGCCGGAGCGGCCCGGATTCGTCCGACTTCGGCGCAGGTCCTCGGCGCAACTCCTCGACGGCGCAGCTTCAGCCGTGCTTCGGCGCGCCGTCGCCTGGTTCAGGATCGGCAGCGCTGCCGCTTCGGCTGCCCTCTTCCTCGAACCAATGCGCGCGGGCGGCCATGATGATCTCGTTGGCGGCTTCCTCGCTCAGCGCCTCGGCGCCGACGATTTCGACCAGCTCGTCGCCGGCGAGATCGGCCAGATCGTCGAGCGATTTCACGCCTTTCTCGCCCAGAGCGATCAGATCTTTGGCGCTCAGCGCCTCGATCGCGGCGATCTCGTCGGAGACGCCCAGCGTCAGGCGCTTCTCTTCCAGCTCGCCCGCCTGCTTGGCCAGCGAGGCTTCGGCGCGGCGCTGCAATTCGGCCGCCACGTTCTCATCGAAGCCTTCAATCGAGGCGATTTCGTCCAACGGTGTCATAGCCAGATCCTCTATGGTTTCAAATCCTTCGGCCACCAGCAGGCCGGCGATCACGTCATCCACATCCAGCGCCTCGACGAACAGGCCCGGTCTTGCGGCGGAATTCTTCCTGCCGGCGCTCGCTCTCCTCGGCCTCGGTCAGGATATCGATATCCCAGCGCGTCAGCTGCGAGGCGAGGCGCACATTCTGGCCGCGGCGGCCGATGGCGAGCGAAAGCTGGCTGTCCGGCACCACGACCTCAACGCGCCCGGCCTCTTCGTCCATCACCACTTTGGAAACTTCCGCCGGGGCGAGCGCGTTCACCACGAAGGTCGCGACATTCGGCGACCAGGGGATGATGTCGATCTTCTCGCCCTGCAATTCCGCCACCACGGCCTGCACGCGCGAGCCGCGCATGCCGACGCAGGCGCCGACCGGGTCGATCGACTGGTCGCGCGAAATCACCGCCATTTTGGCGCGCGAGCCGGGGTCGCGGGAGACCGCCTTGATTTCGATGATGCCGTCATAAATTTCCGGCACTTCCTGCGCGAACAGTTTGGCGAGGAAGCCGGGATGGGTGCGGGAGAGGAAAATCTGCGGGCCGCGCTGTTCCTCGCGCACATCGTAGATGAAGGCGCGCACGCGGTCGCCATTGCGCAGGTTTTCGCGCGGGATCGTCTCGTCGCGGCGCAGCAGCGCTTCGGCGCGGCCGAGATCGACCATCAGGTTGCCGTATTCGGTGCGCTTGACGACGCCGTTGATGATCTCGCCGACGCGGTCCTTGAACTCGTTGAACTGCTTGCTGCGCTCATATTCGCGCACGCGCTGCACGATGACCTGCTTGGCGGTCTGGGCGGCGATGCGGCCGAAATCGATCGGCGGCAGCGGGTCGACGATGAATTCGCCGACATTTTTCTCGGGCGCGAATTTTTTGGAGATGTGAACGGGATCTGGGTTTCTTCGTTCTCGACCGTCTCGACGATTTCGGTCCAGCGCGACAGCCGCACATCGCCGGTCTTGCGGTCGATGGTGGCGCGGATGTCCTTCTCATGCCCGTATTTGGCGCGCCCGGCCTTCTGGATGGCTTGTTCCATCGCTTCCAGCACGTCGTCGCGTTCGATCTGTTTTTCGCGGGCCACGGCATCGGCGACGAGCAGCAATTCCGGGCGGTTAACGGCGGTATCCATGGGAGAAATCCTTGGCTAGTTGGTCGGGGTAGAGTGGGTGGTGAATGCGATCAGCGCGTCCGTCAGTATCAGCTTCGCCTTTTTAATATCGGCGCGTTTCAGTTCGACAATCTCGCCGGTTTCGATTTTGAGGCGGGCGGCCTCCTCATCGGCCCCGATGAGCACGCCGGTAAACCGCTTGCGGCCGCCCGGGCCGGGAAATACCAGCTCGATCTTCGCCTCAAACCCGGCATAGCGGATGAAATCCTTGGTCCGGGTCAACGGCCGGTCGATGCCCGCCGAGCTGACTTCCAGCGTCCAGGCCGAGGAGATCGGGTCTTCCACGTCCAGCACGGCGGAGAGCAGATGGCTGATCGTCTCGCAATCATCGAGGGTGAAGGCCGTGTTATCGGCCCGGTCCGCCATGATCTGCACGGTCGGCGTTTCGGTGCCGATGACCTGCACCCGCACCAGCTCATAGCCCTGGGCTTCGAGCGGTCCAATGATCATCTCGGCGATGTGGCCTTCAAGGCCGGTATGTTTCGGGCGATCTGCGGTCACTGTAGGTAAAATCCAATAAAAAAGGCGGCCGGTTAGGGCCACCCTGGGAAACTCGGGTTTTGATTTTGTCCGTATATACGGCAATTTTCCCCTGCAAGCAAGCACTGCCGCCGCTGATCTGCTGAATAAACGGGCGGCTTCATGGACAAATGGGCGCGGGCGTGAAAACCTGATCGAAAACGTGACTGCAACCGGGAGAAAAACTGCCATGCAATCCGCCACCCAACCAACGCCCAAAACGATCCAGGGGCCGGCCATCTTCCTGGCCCAGTTTCTCGGGCCCGAAGCGCCCTTCAACAGCCTGGAGGCGATCGCTCGCTGGGCCGGGGGGCTTGGCTATCAAGGCGTGCAACTGCCGACCCTGGATGAGCGGATTTTCAACCTCGCACTGGCCGCCGAGAGCCGGGATTACTGCGATGAAGTCACCGGCACGCTCCAAGCGGCGGGGCTCGCCCTGACCGAATTATCCACCCATATCCAAGGCCAGCTCGTCGCCGTGCATCCGGCCTACGACCTGCTGTTCGATGGTTTTGCGCCCGAAGCCGTGCGCGGCAAGCCCGCCGCCCGGCAGGAATGGGCGGTGGGGCAATTGCGGCTGGCGGCCCGTGCCTCAGCCAATCTCGGCCTTAAAGCCCATGCGAGCTTCTCGGGCGCCCTCGCCTGGCCCTATCTCTACCCCTGGCCGCAGCGCCCGCCGGGCTTGGTCGAGACCGCCTTCGCGGAACTGGCCCGGCGCTGGCGCCCGATCCTCGATGCCTTCGAGGAGGCGGGAACGGATGTCTGCTTCGAACTGCATCCCGGCGAGGATTTGCATGACGGCGCCACCTTCGAGCGGTTTCTGGAGGCCACGGGCAATCATCCGCGCTGCAATATCCTCTACGATCCCAGCCACTTCCTACTCCAGCAGATGGATTATCTCGGCTTTATCGACGCCTTCCACAGCCGCATCCGCGCCTTTCATGTGAAAGACGCGGAATTCAACCCGACGGCGAAAAGCGGCGTCTATGGCGGTTTCCAATCCTGGCTCGACCGGCCCGGACGCTTCCGCTCGCTGGGCGATGGGCAGATCGATTTCATCGGCATCTTCTCCCGCCTCACCCGCTACGGCTTCCCCGGCTGGGCCGTGCTGGAATGGGAATGCTGCCTGAAGGATTCCCAGCAAGGTGCCGCGGAGGGCGCGCCGTTCATCGAGGCGCATATTATCCAAGCGACCGGCAAGGCATTCGATGATTTTGCGGCGGCGGCGACGAACCAAGAGGATAACCGGCGGTTGCTGGGACTCAAGTAAGGAAGTCCTTAGTAAGAAAGACTTCTTTTTGTGAACAAAAAGAAGCAAAAAAACTTTTTTATGCTGGGACGGTGCTTGGGGCGATGACAGCGCCACACGCGACGGCCCGAGGAGCAGAAGTTTTTTGGTTCTTTTTTTTCAAAAAAGAACCGCTTCCTTAAAAAAATATAATGGGAACGTTCAATGCAAGAAACCAAAACAAAAATCCGCCTCGGCATGGTCGGCGGCGGGCATGGGGCTTTTATTGGGGCGGTGCACCGCATGGCGGCGCGGCTGGATGATGAATTTGAACTCATTGCCGCCGCACTCTCTGCCGACCCGGCGCGGGCCATCGCCTCCGGGCAGGCGCTCGGCCTCGCAGCGGAGCGGATTTACGAGAGCTATACGCAGATGCTCAACAGCGAGGCGGCGCGGGCGGATAGGATCGACGCCGTCGCGATCGTCACGCCGAACAACCTGCACTTTCCCGTTGCGAAGCTGGCGCTGGAACTTGGTTTTCATGTCATCTGCGACAAGCCGATGACCGTGAGCCGCGAAGAAGCCGAAACGCTGGTGGCACTTCAGGCCAAAACCGGCCTCGTCTTCTGCCTGACCCATAACTATACCGGCTACCCCATGGTCCGGCAGGCGCGCGCCATGGTCGAAGCTGGCGAACTCGGGCCACTCCGCGTCGTACAGGTGGAATACCCGCAAGAATGGCTGACAGAGGAAGTCATTTCCAAACAAGCCGACTGGCGCAACGACCCCGCCCAAGCCGGCGCCGGTGGCTGCATCGGCGATATCGGCACCCATGCCTTCCAGCTCGCCTGCTACGTCACCCAATTAAAACCGCAAGCGCTTTTGGCCGAACTCTCCACCTTCGTCCCCGGCCGGAAACTCGACGACAATG
Organism: uncultured Pseudomonadota bacterium; assembly: GCA_963780465.1. Lineage (GTDB taxonomy): Bacteria > Pseudomonadota > Alphaproteobacteria > Acetobacterales > Acetobacteraceae > Acidocella. Next base: position 28,595 of record CAWACI010000002.1, on the reverse strand, counting down.
CCTGCATGCTGCTCCGCTTCGACGGCGGCGCACGCGGGATGCTCTGGGCAAGCCAAGTCGCCCCCGGCAACGAAAACGCGCTCCGCCTGCGCATCTACGGCGAAAAAGCCGGTCTGGAATGGGCGCAGGAAACCCCCAACAGCCTCATCTTCTCCCCCTTCGGCGCGCCTAAGCAAATCCTCACCCGCAACGGCCCCGGCACCGCCCCCGCCGCCCGGCGCGTCACCCGCGTCCCCGCCGGACACCCGGAAGGCTATGTCGAAGCCTTCGCCACCCTCTACACCGAAACCGCCCGCGCCATCCGCGCCCACCAAACCGGCGAAACCCCAGACCCAGCCACCCACTACCCCACCGCCACCGACGGCCTCCAAGGCATCCGCTTCATCCAAGCCGCCATCACATCCTCCGCCACCAACAACTGGACCCAGATCTGACCGGGGCTGGGGTGTTTAGTAAGCAAGGCCAAGGGGCGCTGCCCCTTGGATCCCCGCGAAGGGCCGCGCCCTTCGATCCGCGATAGTTAAGGTTTTGGCGGGAGGGGGAACGCGCACGAAGTCGTCCAATAATTGCCCCGGCCGGAGGGGCGCGTTCCCCCTCCCGCCAAAACCTAATTATTGGATTGCAAAGGCGAGCCTTTGCTGGGGGTCCAGGGGGCAAAGCCCCCTGGCCTTACTTTCTACACACCCCACCCCCCGGTCAGATTCGGAGCCGTTTTTGGCGGCCGTAGAGGATCATGAGGATGAGGAGGGCGGCGCCGAAGATGGTTTGGCGACCCCAGGATTGGAGGTGGAGGGTGATTAGGACGCTTTGGAGCAGGGTTAGGGCGATGGCGCCGGCGATGGTGCCGCTGTAGCCGCCTATGCCGCCGGCGAGGGAGGTTCCGCCGATGACGACGGCGATGATGGAGGGGAGGACGTATTGGTCGCCGACGCTGATGAAGGAGTTGCCGGTATAGCCGATGACGCAGACGCCGGTGAGGCCGGCGAAGAGTCCGGAGAGGCCGTAGAGCAGGCAGCGGATACGGCGGACGGGCAGGCCGACGAGCATGGCGGCACGTTCGTTGCTGCCTAGGGCGTAGATGGAGAAGCCGAAGGCGGTGCGGTGGAGCAGGAACCAGAGGAGGACGGCGACGGCGGCCCAGACGAACAGGATACCGGGCACGCCGAAGACCAAAGGTGCGCCGACGAAGGCCATGAGAGCGGGGGCTGCGTTGCCGGAGGGGATGCCGTTGGAGAGCACGACGAGGCTGCCTTGCAGCACGGCCATCATGCCGAGGGTCATAACGAGGGGCGGCAGGCGCAGCAGGGTGACGCCGAGGCCGTTGATGAGCCCGATGCAGAAGGTTGTGGCACCGGCGGCCAGAACGGCGGGGAGGATGAGGCTGTCCTGCCCGTTCATCAGGTTACCGGCGATGACCGCGCCGAGCGAGATCATCGCGCCGACGGAGAGGTCGATCCCTTCCCGCCCGCCAAGGACGACAAGGTTCTGCCCGGCGGAGACGATGCCGAGGATGGCGGAGACGGTGAGCAGTTTCATGATCTGGCCGCCGCTCGCAAAGCCGGGGGCGACGGCTTGGCCCAGGGCCAGCAGCACCAGGATGGTCAGGATGGCCAGGCTGAGCGGATCGAACAATATCCGGCGGATGCGGTCCATCATCGGCGGGTCAACACCACGCCGCTCGCCAGGGCAGCGAGGACGATCAGGCCCTGCACGACGGTCTGATACTCGAAGGGCAAATGGGCGAAGAAGATGACGCTGCCGATCATGCCGAGGACCAGGGCGCCGAGGACGGAGCCGAGCGCGCCGCCCGAGCCGCCGGAGAGCGCGGTGCCGCCGAGGACGACGGCGGAGATGGAGGAGAGTGCGAGGCTTTGGCCGAGCAACGGGTCCCCGCTCGCGGTCTCGCCCGTCAGGCACAAAGCGGTCAGGGCGGCGAACAGGCCGGAGAGGCAGTAGGCGCTGAGGCGGATACCGGCAACGCCGAGCCCTGTCTGGAACGCTCCGGCCCGGTTGCCGCCGACCGCCGCGAGATGCTTGTGGAAGGGCCGGCGTTGCAGCAACGCGGCCACGGCGATGGCGGCGGCCAGGATCCAGGCGACGGTCGGAAGGCCGAGCAGCCAGCCGGCATAGCCTTGCCAGTAGGCATCCGGCACGGCGAGCCCGGCCTGCGGCAGCACCCAAAGGGCGAGACCTGCGAAGATAATGCCGGTGCCGAAAGGTCGTCACGATCGGCTGGAAGCGCAGCAGCGCGATGCAGATGCCGTTGAAGACGCCCGCGCAGAGACCAACCGCGATCCCCGCCGCCATCCCCGCCAGCACTGCGCCGGCACCATGCCCGCCCATTTCCGCCATCACGCTGACCGCCACGACATTTGCCAAGGCGATGATGCTGCCGACCGAGAGGTCGATATCGCCGCCCAGGATGACATAGGTCTGGCCGATCGCCACCAGCACCAGCGGCAGGAAGGTGGTGAGGTTGGATTGCAGGATGGCGGGCTGAAAGAAGCCCGGCTGCAGGATGACGTTGACCACCACCAACGCCACGAGGGCGAGCAACGCCACAAGTGCCGGCTGGGCGCGCAACCCGGCGATCATGCGGCACCTTCGAAGGCGGCGCGGGTCAGGTGGAAATGATCCAGCGTCGGCCCTTCCAGCTCCGCGGTGATCCGGCCCGAATTGAACACCAGCACGCGGTTGCAGAGCCCGAGCAGCTCCGCATCCTCCGACGAATAGAACAGGATCGCGGCCCCTTGGTCCGCCAGCATCCGCATCAGCGCGAACAGATCGGCTTTGGCGGCAAGGTCGATCCCCTTGGTCGGATCGTCGAGCAGCAGGACGCGCGGGGCGGTTGCGAGCCAGCGGGCGATGAGGATTTTCTGCTGGTTGCCGCCGGAGAGGGTGCCGATGGGCGCGTCCAGATCGGTGAGCTTGGTCTTCAGGCTCTGCGCCGAGGCCGCAGCCGGGCCGCGCAGCGCCGAGGGCAGAGCGAGCCAGCGCCGCTCGCGCACCAGGCGCGCCGCGACGAGGTTCTCGAAGATCGAGCGCCCGCCGAACGCCGCGTCCCGCCCGCGATCGCCCGAGACATAGGCAAGGCCGTGGCGCACCGCCTGCGCGGTGTTGGCGAGGCGAACCTGCTTGCCGCCCAACATCAGGGCGCTGGCGTGCAAAGGCCGTGCTGCGAACAGCCCGAGCAGCAGATCCGACTGACCCTGCCCCTGCAACCCGCCAAATCCGACGATTTCCCCGGGCGCCACGCTCAGCGACGTGTTCGCGGCCTGCGTTTCGAGCACCAAAGCGGGTGTTGCCCCTTGGCGTTGCGCCGCGCGCGCCGAAGCTGGCTTGGGCAGCGCATCTCCGACCATGTGGCGCACGATGGTGTCGCGGTCGGTCTCGGCGATCGCGCATTCCAGCACGGTGGCGCCATTGCGCATCACGGTCACGCGGTCGGCGATGGCGAAAACCTCGTCCATGCGGTGCGAGATGAAAATCGAGGAGACGCCCTCGGCCTTGCGGGCGCGCAGGATGTCGAAAAACGTCGCGACCTGCCTCTGGTCCAAAGTCGCCGTCGCTTCGTCCAGGATCATCAGCCGGGGGCGGCGGGCGAGGATTTTGAGCAGTTCCACGATCTGCCGCTGATCCGGCGGTAAATCCCCCACGCGAGCGCCGGGGTGAAACCCCCTGCCCGCGACCGGGGCGAACAATGCCATGAGCTCCGCCACATCCCGCCGCAGACGGGCGCGGTCGACAAATCCCATCCCGTTGCGCGGCTCATGACCGAGGAAGAGGTTATCCTCGATCGATAATTGCGGGATCAGGCTGAGTTCCTGGTAGAACAGCGAAATACCCGCCGCCTCGGCATCGCGCGGCCGGGCGAAATCCACTTGCCGCTCGTTGAGCCACAGGCTTCCGGCACTCCGGCCGAGCGCGCCTGCGATGATCTTGCAGAGCGTGCTCTTGCCGCAGCCATTGGCCCCCAGCAGCGCGTGGATCTCACCCGGGGCAACCGTGATCCGCCCATCCGAAACTGCGGTAACAGCACCGAAGCGTTTGACGATATCGCGCGCCCGCAATACCGGACTCATGCGTCGTACCCTAGCAATTTTGAGCCTAGTTGAAGTACTTCAACGCCTCTTCCGGCGTGACGACGCTGGTGACCGACCAATAGCCGGGCTTGCCCGCCGCCTGTTTCAGCACCGCCTGGAGGTTCGAGTTATCCACAAACGGGATCGGAATATAGATCGCGTTGCCATAGACCCCGCCAAACACGCCATCCTTGAATTGCTTGCCGGTCAGCTTCCACACCGCGACGTTGAGCGCGCTCGCCATCACGCCCGGCGGGTTCACCGAGGCGCCGGAATTGAGATGGTCGGCGGCCCAGAGGGTGAGAAAATCCTTCCGGATTTCACCCGTCGCGGCAATCGAGTTCTGCTTGTTCGCGGCGATGATCGCCCGCCACGCGCCCGCCGCCATGCCGTCCTGCACCCAGACGCCCTGGATGTTCGGGTAGGTCGCGAGCAGATTCTGCATCACCTGCTGGCCCTGCGCCTCGTCCCAGTTCGCATTGGCCTCGTTCAGCACCTTGATGCCGGGATATTTGGCGAACACCTCCCGGTAGCCGGCGACGCGCATCTCATTGGCAGCATTGCCGGCGATGCCGTTGATGGCGACCACATTGCCCTGGCCATGCAGCGTCTTCGCGAGCCACTCAGCGGATTTCTCCGCCCATTCCTTCTGATTGATCCCGACATAGATCGCATCCTTCGAGGATACTTCCGCATCCGTCGCGACCACCAGGATCCCCCGGCTATGGGCCTCGGCAAAAACCGGGCTGAACGCCGTCGGGCTGCTGGGGTTGATGATGATGGCGTTGACGCCCTGGTTGATGAAGTTGCGGACCTGGCCGATCTGGCCCGGCACATCCGTCGTCGCACTTTGCACGATGACATGAACATCCACGCCGTGCGCCTTCCACGCCGCCGCCGCCGCCTGCGCTTCCGCAATCATCTGGGTGCGCCACTCGCTGCCGACCCAGCCATTCGAGAGGCCGATGGTCAGGCTGGTGGTCGCAGCCTCTGCCTGCGCGGCCAGGCCAAGGAAGATCGAAGCCGCAACGATACCCGCTTTCAAGAAAGGTCGGATCATGAGTTCCCCCTGTTTTTTATTACGCTTTTCGTCAGCATGGTGGTGATCGTGGGTGTGGTCAAGCGAAGGGAAGGAAGGACTTCTTTTTGTGAACAAAAAGAAGCAAAAAAACTTTTTTAATCTGGGCCGGTGCGTGAGGCGATGACCCCGCCACACGCAATGGCCTGAGGAGCAAAAGTTTTTTGCTTCTTTTTTTCAAAACAGAAGCGCTTCCTTACTTCACCAACTCTTCCAAAAACGCCGCATAAGGCATCGGCCTTGAAAACATCGGAAAATTCTTCTCAAGCGCCAGAGCCTGCTCTTCCTGGCTCACGGTTGCGGTGCAATCGGCCAGCGTCACGACATCAAAACCTTTTTCGTAACCGGTTCGCATCGTCGATTCCACGCAGCAATTGGTCAGGAAGCCGCCGAGCGCGATTTTCTCGATGCCGCGTGCGCGCAGGATGAAATCGAGGTTGGTGGTCGCGAACGTATCCAGCCCGCGCTTGCCCTCGACCACGATATCCTGCGCCTGCGGCGTCAGCACATCGACGATCTCCGCCCCCCAGCTGCCTTTGCGGAATGCCCCGCTCTCCACAACGCCTTTCAGGATGCCGTAAGGTGTGGGGCTCAACTCGTGATAGTCCGGCGTGAAGGCGATCGGCGCGTGGACGATGAGCGCGCCGAGTTCGCGCGCCTTGGCCACCGCCGCAACGGTATTGCCGAGCATGCCCGTGCTTTGCATCACCGGCTTCACCGCCTCGTGCAGGACGCCGCCCTCCGAGGTGAAATCATTCTGATATTCGATCAGGACAATAGCCGTTTTGGTCTGGGACATTCCTGGCTCCTCATGGGTTGCGCCGTCTGAACACGCGGCGCCTGTACCCTACACCTTTCAGCGCCGGGTTCAATAAAGTGCGGCGGCGACCTCGACACGGTTCCGGCCCCGCTCCTTGGCGCTGTAGAGCGCCATATCGGCCCGGGAGAGCGGGTCGTCGGTATTGGTGTCCGCAGCACTCATCACCGAAATGCCGATGCTGATACTGATATGAATGGGACTGCCATTCACCAGAAAATGCGTTTTCAGCATTTTCTCCTGCAGGCGATCGGCGAAAATGCGGGCCTCGCGCAGCGTCGTCTCGGACAACAACACAACGAATTCATCGCCGCCCAGGCGCCCGGCGATATCGTTCTTGCGGAGCTCCTCCTTCAATATCCCGGCGAAATGCCGGATCGCCGCATCGCCGATCGTGTGGCCATGCGTGTCGTTGATCGATTTGAAATTATCGATATCGATCATCAGGACAGTCGCCTGCAGGCTGGCACCGTGCCGGGTCCGGTGCAGCCCGATCTCCATCTGCTCCCTGAAATAGCGCCGGTTGGGCAATTGGGTCAGGTGGTCGAGGCGTGCCAGCGCCGTTAATTCATGCTCGATATGCTTGCGGGCGGTGATGTCGGTAATCAGCCCATGCCAGAGGATTTCGCCATTTTGCAGCCGTGCCGGATGCGCATCGACCTGGCGCCACCGCAGCCCCTGCTTGGGCAACAGCACGCGATATTCGCAATGCCAGGCTTGGAGGCTTTCCGCCGAGGCAGCGAGCGTGAAGCGGTAATGTTCGAGGTCTTCGGGGTGGATACGTTGCAGCGCCGGCATGTCCGTCCCTGCCACCTGTTCCGGCGCCACCTCATAGATTTCGCCGATCCGGCTGCTCGCATAGGGAAAGCAGCCATGCCCGTCCGGCAGCCTTTTGTATTGGAACACCAGCCCCGGCATCTCATTGGTCAGATTGACGAGCAGGTCGATGCTCCCCTGCAGCTTTTCGGCGAGAACGCGCGTCGAGGTGATATCCGTCGTCGTGCCGACCATCCTGAGCGCTTTGCCCGCCGCATCGCGTGAATAACTTTGCCGCGGCTCAGCACCCATTTATAGCTGCCATCCTTGCAGCGCAGGCGGTGCTCTACCTCATATTTCTCAGTAACCCGATCGAAATGGTCTTGAATTGTTTTTTGAACATAGGCCAGATCGTCGGGGTGAACACGCGCGTAACTCTCCTGGATATCGGTGGAGAGTTCCGATGCGTCGTAGCCAAGAATGGCTTTCCAGCTGGAAGAATAGTGGATCTCTCCGGTTGCGACATTCCGGTCCCAGAGCCCGATGCCACTGCCTTCGATGGCGAGTTCCATGATGTCCGGAAATGATTGCATACCCAGAACTATCCGGAAAAATCATCGGAATATGGGCGTAAACGTGTATCCACGGGCCAACACCTCCAACCAAGGAATATCCACTTTTCCGGAGAAATTTTTTCTCAGGCCGCATCCTATCCCATCGTAACCCTTGAAGCGCAGACACCCACTTTAAGGCTGAGCCCGCTTCGTTTCGGCTACTCAAGGTTGTCTACACGAAATCATCGCGCGCGGCTACTCCCATAATAACGTGCCGTTATTATTTTTTATGGAGAAGAAGGAAGCGGTTCTTTTTTGAAAAAAAGAACCAAAAAACTTTTTCCCTTGGGGAAAGTGCTTGTACGCGCGGCGTGACTTAGGGGCGGCGGGCTTTGAAGGTTTTTGCCAACTCTGTTGCGCCGCGCATGAGAAGCCCAATATCGACGCCGACGGCGGTGAAGGTCGTGCCGATATCGATACAATGCTGCGCGAATGCGGTATCGCCTGTCAGAATCCCAGCCGGCTTGCCGCAGGCACGGATGCGCTTAATCGCATCCTCGATCGCTTTCACCACCACCGGATTACGCTGGCCCCCCGGATAGCCAAGGCTCGCAGAAAGATCCGCCGGGCCGATGAAGACACCGTCAACACCATCCGTCCCCGCGATCTCCTCCAACCGGTCCAGCGCCTGCTGCGTCTCGACCTGCACGATCAGACAAAGCTCGCTGGCGGCGCGATGGATGTAATCCTCTACATGGCCGAACCTGTTCGCCCGCGTCATCATGGACACGCCACGGATGCCCTGCGGCGGGTAGCGCATCGCGCGGACGGCATAAGCCGCCTCGGCTGCGGATTCGACATAGGGGAGAAACAGCGTCTGCGCGCCGATATCGAGCAGGCGCTTGATCTGCACGGTCTCATTCGTCGTCGCCCGCACGGCGGGGGAAACGTCATAGGGGGCGGCGGCCTGCAGCTGGGACAACACCGTGGGCACACTGCTCGGCGAATGCTCGGTATCGAACAGCAGCCAGTCGAACCCCGCAGGGGCCAGGATCTCGGCGGTAAAGGCGCTCGGCACGCTGCACCACAGGCCGATTTGCTGCCTGCCTTCTGCGATCGCGTGTTTGAAATGGTTCTTCGGCAATACCGAAGGGTCGTTTCTTGGGGTTTCCTCAGATGCGGACATGGGAGTTTTCTCCTCTATGTGGACAAAAAAACGGGGGTCTAGGACCCCCGTTTTCATCAGCTTTAGGCCGAGTAGTACATCTCGAACTCGACCGGGTGCGGCGTGTGCTCGAAGCGGTACACTTCCTTCCACTTCAGTTCGATATAGCTCTCGATCTGCTCCTTGCTGAACACGTCGCCGGCCAGCAGGAACTCATGGTCGGCTTCCAGCGCCTGCAGCGCTTCGCGCAGGGTGCCGCAAACCGTCGGGATGCCCTTCAGCTCTTCCGGCGGCAGGTCGTACAGATCCTTGTCCATCGGGTCGCCCGGGTGGATCTTGTTCTTGATGCCGTCGAGGCCGGCCATCGCGATCGCCGAGAAGGCCAGGTACGGGTTCGCCGTCGGATCGGGGAAGCGCACTTCCACGCGCTTGGCCTTCGGGCTGGTCGTGTACGGGATACGGCACGAGGCCGAACGGTTGCGCGCGGAATAGGCCAGCAGCACCGGCGCCTCGAAGCCCGGGATCAGCCGCTTGTAGCTGTTGGTCGAGGGGTTGGTGAAGGCGTTGATCGCCTTGGCGTGCTTGATGATGCCGCCGATGAAGTACAGGCACATCTCGGACAGATCCGCATAGCCATTGCCGGCGAAGAGCGGCTTGCCGGCTTTCCAGATCGACTGGTGGGTATGCATGCCCGAGCCGTTATCGCCATAGATCGGCTTCGGCATGAAGGTCGCGGTCTTGCCGTAGGAATGCGCGACGTTATGGACGCAGTACTTATAGATCTGCATCTGGTCGGCCATCTTGGTCAGCGTGTTGAACCGGGTTCCCAGCTCGTGCTGGCTCTGCGCCACCTCATGGTGATGCTTCTCGATCGGCAGGCCCATCTCGCCCATGGCGGAGAGCATTTCGGCGCGCAGATCGGCTATCGCCATCCACCGGCGGCGACCGGGAAATAGCCGCCCTTGACGCCCGGACGATGGCCCATATTGCCTTCCGGATAATCCTTCATCGAGGAGCCGGGGCCCTCGATGCTGTCCAGCTGGTAGGTGCCGAAATTGCCGCCGGTGCCGAACTTCACGGAGTCGAAAATGAAGAACTCGGCTTCCGCGCCGATCACGATGGTATCGCCGATGCCGGTCGCCTTCACATAGGCTTCAACCCGCTTGGCGGTCGAGCGCGGGTCGCGCGCATAGCCCTGGCCGGTCGCGGGCTCGACGATGTCGCAGAACAGGATCAGGCTCGGCTTGGCCGAGAACGGGTCCATCACCGCGGTGTCCAGGTCGGGCTGCAGGATCATGTCGGACTCATTGATCGCTTTCCAGCCGGCGATCGACGAGCCGTCGAACATGAAGCCGTCGTTCAGCGAGTCCGCATCAACCGTCGAGACATGCTGCGCCGTGTGCTGCCATTTGCCCTTCGGATCGGTGAAGCGCAGATCGACATATTCGACCCCGTTTTCCTTGATCATTTTCAGAACTTTCGCTACGCCGTCTGCGCCGTCAGCGGGCTTCTTCGCCATGCTCAATCCCCGTTATTTAAGAATGTGATCAACTACGATCCGGGAGCCGCACCATGCGGCCCCGCATCTCTGCGATCCCAGCCATGTTTACGTTATGCCTGAACGCCACGGACAATGCGCCTCAGATCGCCGCATCGCCCTTCTCGCCGGTGCGGATGCGGATGGCCTCTTCGATGGTGGAGATGAAGATCTTGCCATCGCCGATGCGCCCGGTCCGGGCGGCATTCATGATCGCCTCGACCGCCCGTTCAACGACGCTGTCCTCGCAGATCACCTCGATCTTCACCTTCGGGAGAAAATCCACCACATATTCGGCACCGCGATACAGCTCGGTATGGCCCTTCTGCCGGCCGAAACCCTTCGCCTCGACCACGGTGATGCCCTGCAGCCCAACTTCGTGCAGGGCCTCTTTCACTTCGTCGAGCTTGAATGGCTTGATGATCGCTTCGATCTTTTTCATCTGGTCCACGCCCGGCATGCGGCGGGCGTCCTCCTCTTTAAGTGTTCTGTCGGACAGCGCAGTTGCGCGCCAGCCAATGGGCTGGCGGCAGCAGCCTTGCATGAGCCGTGCCAGCGCGCAATTCACCGCCGCAAGGTCGCGGATATTTGCAGGTCGCGCCAGTCGACGATTTACGCAGATTTGCCTAATTTCGCATGGCCTGGCTATTGGCTAGATTTTATCGAGCAAGCTTGCCGCCGCATTCCGACGCGGGATATCGCTGCCGTCAACCTTGAGGAGTGCAGCCGTGAAACCAGCCAACAATCTGCTTGAGCCAGACCGGCACCACGATTTTTACCCTCATGTCGGCGCTGGCCGTGCAGCATGGCGCGATCAATCTCGGCCAGGGCTTTCCCGATACCGAGGGCCCGGCCGATATCGTGCAGGCCGCCGCCGATGCGCTGCTGGACCAGCGCAACCAATACCCGCCGCTGACCGGCCTGCCGGAGCTGCGCGCAGGCCGTCGCGCGCGCCAACAAGCGCTTCTACGGGCTGGAGATCGACCCGGTCACCGGCGTCGTCGTCACCTCCGGCGCGACCGAGGCGATCACCGCCTGCCTGATGGCGCTGATCAACCCGGGCGACGAGGTGGTCCTCATCGAGCCGCTTTACGACACCTATCTGCCGGTGGTGCAGCATGCTGGGCGGCATTGCCCGGCTGGTGCGGCTGAGCGCCGCCGGACTGGGCGCTGCCGCGCGCCGAGCTGGCCGCGGCGTTTTCGCCGAAGACCAAACTCCTGCTCCTCAACTCGCCGATGAACCCGACCGGCAAGGTTTTTCACGCGGACGAACTCGCTTTCATCGCCGGCCTGCTGATCGCAGCATGACGCCTATGCGGTTTGCGACGAGGTCTATGAGCATCTGGTGTTCCCGCCGGCCCGGCATATTCCGCTGATGACCCTGCCCGGCATGGCGCGAGCGGTACCTTGCGCATCGGCAGCGCCGGCAAGACCTTTTCGCTGACCGGCTGGAAGGTCGGCTATGTCTCGGGCCCGGTTTCGCTCGATCGGCCTGGTCGCCAAGGCGCATCAGAATCTCACCTTTACCACCCCGCCCAATCTGCAGCGCGCCGTCGCGGTGGGCCTGGCCAAGCCTGATGCGTATTTCGCCTCGCTGGCCGCACGACCTGCAGGCAACGCAGCGGATCTGCTCGATGCCGGGCTGCAGGAACTCGGCTTCCGCACCCTGCCCGCCGATGGCAGCTATTTCATCACCGCGGATTTCTCGCCGCTCGGCTTCACCGGCGACGACGCGGAATTCTGCCGCACCATTACCGAGCATGCGCGGCGTCGCCGCGATCCCGGTCTCGGCCTTTTACGTGACGATCCGCCCGCGCCACTACGCCCGCTTCGCCTTCTGCAAGCGGCCCGAAGTGCTGCAGGAGGCCCTTGCGCCGCCTAAAATCCTGGCTTGGCGCATCGAAGAAGTTGACGGCTACAGGCTGACAGCGGTACGAGCGCCGTGGCTTGGTCTCACCCCCTGGTTTTCGGGCCCGGTGATCACCTTCCACACGATGTAAGTCCTGATGGCGGACGTAGCTCAGTTGGTAGAGCGCCGGTTTGTGGTACCGGTTGTCGCGGGTTCAATCCCCGTCGTTCGCCCCAGGTCTTCCTCAATGGGTCTTCTCACACCCTCCCCTACCCGCCCCATCGGCCCTCCCTCTCTCCTGAGATGAGACAACCATGACCATTGCCGCCCTTGATCCTCGCTGGCGGCCAGGGCTCCCGGCTTGGGGGCGTCGACAAGGCGTTTGTGGACCTGCACGGCAAGCCGTTGATCGACCACCTGCTGGCCCGCCTCGCCCCGCAAGCAAGCCCCATCGCCATCAGCGCGAATGGCGACCCCGCCCGCTTCGCCGCTTACGGAATGCCGGTTCTGCCCGATGCGCCGGATCTGGCCGGCAAGGGCCCGCTCGCCGGCGTTGCCGCCGGGCTCACCTGGGCAGCCTCCATCGGTGCCGAATTTCTTTTGACCGTCCCGGTGGACACCCCGTTCATCCCGGCCGATCTGCTCGGCCGCCTTACCCCCGGCCCAAGTGTGGCGGTCTACAACCAGCGCCAGCACCATCTCGTCTCGCTCTGGCCGGTCAGCTTCCTGCCCGGCCTCAAGAACTTTCTCGCGATCCCCAGCGCCTACAAGGTCCGCGATGCGCTGACCCTGTGCGGCGCGCGGCAGGTGCCTTCGCGGGCACGTCCGACCCGTTCCTCAACATCAACACGCCGGATGATCTCGCCGCCGCATCCCCGCCCGCGCCCGGCTAGGTTACTAACAACCAACTAACAATACACGGCGTAAAACACCGCGACCGGCAACGAACCAGCCTGTTGCCGAACACAAAGATTCTGAAACCGCACTGGAAAATCCGAATTTCGTTTTGAAATCATTACCGTATACCGCAACGCAGCAAAAACGACCCGCTTTCAAATCAAAAAATTTTTACCTGTACCGGTCGTTTAGAAATATTTAAGCTCAAGCCAGTTAAAATGCTGACCGGACGATCTGAAGAAATCTAACATCGGGCGCAGCCATGATTGACGACCGCCTTCCCGTCCTTCAATCCCCCCTTACAAAACATTAAGAGGAACTGTTTATGGACGATACCCGTCGTAAATTTCTGAAACTCGGCACCAGCGCTGCGGTCGGCACGCTGCTCGCAGCTCCCGCCATTGCCGCGGAAGCGACCGTTGCGGTCCCGCCCCGGCCCGCCGGTGCTGCCGATGCGCTGCGGCTTGCGACCTTCGTCCCCGCAGCAGGTGCCGCTTCGCGCGTCGGCGCTGTGACCGCGAAGGGCGAAATCGTCGATCTCGGCCGCGCTGCCAAGCACGCCGGGGTGAAGCTCAGCTTCGATCCCTCCAGCATGGTCTCGCTGATCGCCGCCGGCCCCGTCGCTGTCGGCCAGGCACGCCAGCTCGCCGCCGCCGCCCCGCATCATACGCTCGAATCCGTCACGCTGCTGGCCCCGATCCCGGCGCCGAAGCGCAACGTGTTCGCGATCGGCTGGAACTATCTCGAACATTTCCACGAGAGCCTGACCGCCAAGAAGATGGCCGCAACGCTGCCGCTGCATCCGGTGGTGTTCACCAAGGACACGCATACGGTCAACGGCCCGTTCTCCCCGATCCCGTTCAACCCGGCCGTCTCGACCAAATCGACTGGGAAGGTGAGCTGGCCGTCATCATCGGCAAGCGTGGCATCAACGTCGCCGAAGCCGATGCCATGCCCTATGTGTTCGGCTACACCGTCATCAACGACACCACCGCCCGCGATATCCAGATGGACCATGGCGGCCAGTGGTTCAAAGGCAAGAGCCTGAACGGCCATGGCCCGATGGGCCCGTGGATCGTCGTTGCCAGCGATATCGACTACAACAATCTGAACCTCACCACGCGGGTCAACGGCGTCGTGAAGCAGCAGATCAATACCAGCAAGATGTATTTCAAAGTGCCGCGCCTGGTCGCGGAACTCTCGCTCGGCCTGATCCTGGAACCCGGCGACATCATCGCCACCGGCACCCCGGTCGGCATTGGTGCGGCGCGCACCCCGCCCGAATTCCTGAAGCCCGGCGATATCCTGGAAACGGAAATCGACCAGATCGGCACGATCCGCAATACGATCCAGCTGGGTACCGCCTGAAGTAAAGGGAGCGGAAGGAAGCGGTTCTTTTTTGAAAAAAAGAACCAAAAAACTTTTGCTCCTTAAGGACGTTGCGTGTGGCGCGGACATCGCCGCACGCAACGGCCCAAAGTCAAAAAGTTTTTTTGCTTCTTTTTGTTCACAAAAAGAAGTCTTCCTTCCCCTACATCCCCCGCCGCCCGAACATTTTCTCCAGCTCGGCGCGCGACAAGTTTCAAAAATGTCGGCCGGCCATGGCTGCAGGTGCCGGCGCGCGGTGTTGCTTCCATCTCGCGCAAGCAGGGCGCTCATCTCCTCGCCCTGTCAGCCGCCGCCCGGCGCGGATGGAGCGGTGGCAGGCCAGGCGGGCCAGAGCGGCATCCAGTTTCGCTTCCAGGGCCACCGGCGCGTCGATCCTCGGCGAACTCCTCGGCCAGATCGCGCAGCAGCCCGGCGGCGTCCGGGTTTTTCAGTGCGGCCGGCACGGCGCGCACCAGCACCGCGCCGGGGCCGAACGCCTCGATCTCCAGCCCGAGCCTGCCCAGTGTTTCGGCCTGCGCCAGCAGCCGCATCGCCTCGGTGGGGGCGAGATCCACCACCACCGGCATCAGCAAAGGCTGGGCCGCGACCGGCCCTCGGCGAATTCGGCACGCAGCCGTTCCTCGGTCAGGCGCTCATGGGCGGCGTGCTGGTCGACGATCACCAGCGCGCCATCCGGCGCCACCGCCAGCACATAGGTATCCAGGATCTGCGCCACCGGCGCGCCCAGCGGGTGTGCCAGTTCGGCTTCCACGGGTTCGACCTGCCGCGCCGAAGGCGGGGCCGCAAAAGCCAGCTCCGCCTCCGCGAAGCCGCGCGCCGCCGGGCTGGATTGGCGGGGGCGTGGGCATCAGTGCGGGCCTTGAGGGAACCATCGGCAAAAACTGCCTGCGGGCGCGGTGCAAAACTCGGGCGCAAAGGCGGTGCGCCCGGCGAGCGAGACCGGGCCGGTCCAGCAGCGCGGCCGATGGCGCCCATCACCAGGCTGCGCACGCCATTGGCATCGGCGAAGCGCAACTCGGTCTTGGCCGGATGCACGTTCACGTCCAGCGCCTCCGCCGGCACGGTCAGCCGCAACGCCGCCACCGGATGGCGCCCGGACGGCGATGACATCCCGGTAGGCCAGGCGCAGCGCCATGCGCAGCAACGGGTCCAGCACCGGCCTGCCATTCACCACGAAGCTTTGCAGCGCCATGGTGGCGCGCGACAGGCTGGCCGGCCCCGCCAGCCCGCTTAAGCATCACCCCCTCGCGTTCGGCCTGCAGCACCAGCATCGCGGCGGCGGTCTCGCGCCCGAACAACGCCGCCACCCGCGCGGCCTCGTCCTGGCCCGGCACGTCGAACATCACCCGCTCATCCGAGACCAGCCGGAACGCCACCTGCGGGCGCGGCCAAAGCCAGCCGCCAGACCGCCCGCTCCGCCGCCTCCGCCTCGGCCCGCGGCGTGCGCAAAAATTTTCGGCGCGCCGGGGTGGCGTAGAACAAATCCTCGACGATCGCGCGGGTGCCCCCCGCCCCCGCCGCCGGCGCCACCTCGCTCACCTCGCCGCCGGCCACGGTAATTTTATAGG
Source organism: uncultured Pseudomonadota bacterium (assembly GCA_963780465.1). Taxonomy (GTDB): domain Bacteria; phylum Pseudomonadota; class Alphaproteobacteria; order Acetobacterales; family Acetobacteraceae; genus Acidocella. The sequence continues at coordinate 12,903 of CAWACI010000002.1, read as the reverse complement.
CGGAATCCTGCGCCTGCCGGCCGGCTGATCAAGGTGAGCCGCGCAGCGGCCCCGATCGAGGGCAGCGCCTCGCCGCGGAAACCCAAGCGTGGCAATCCGCACCAGCGCCTCGTCGGCCAGTTTCGAGGTGGCATGCCGCTCGATCGCCAGCGCCAGTTCGCCTGCGGCGATCCCGCAGCCGTCATCGATCACCTCGATCCGGTCGATCCCGCCGCCGGCCAGGATCACTTCGATCCGCCGCGCACCGGCATCCAGCGCGTTCTCGACCAGCTCCTTCACCGCCGCGGCCGGGCGCTCGATGACCTCGCCGGCGGCGATGCGGTTGACGGTCAGGGGCGAGAGGAGCCGAATGGTCGGTGCGGGCATGGCGTAAACCCTAACACGCACTAGGGCGGTTTGCTCACCTTCTCGCGACCACCAAAGCCGGCCTGCGCGGGCGGTGCGGCGAGCGCCAGGGGGGCGGGTGCGACGGCGCGCGCGGTCGGCTGGCCGAGCAGATGGGCCCTGCACGAAATGGCAGCCCTGGCGGCGCAGGTAATCGAGCTGGGCCGCGCTCTCCACCCCGACCGCCGTGACCTCCACCTGCAGATTGGAGGCCAGCGTCAGGACCGCTTTCACGATCGCCTCGGCATTGCTCATCCCGCCCGATCTGCTGGATGAACCGCTGGTCGATTTTCAGCTGCGAGAACGGCAGGTCGCAGAGCGAGCCGAGCGGAAGAATAGGCCGGTGCCGAAATCATCCAGCGCGATCCCGACCCCCAGCGTCGCGCAAGGCCTGCAGCGCGGGCCGCGCCGCGCTTCGGCATTCTCGACCAGCAGCCGCCTCCGCCACCTCGACCTCCAGCAGCTCCGGCCGCAAGCCCGGTTTTGCGCAGGATCGCGGCGACCCGCACCGGCAGATTGGACTCCCGCAACTGCACCGGGAGAGGTTGACCGACATGCGCAGCACCCGCGCCGCCTGTTGCGCCGCCTCGCAGGCGCGCTCGAGCAGATGGCTAGCCGATCTCCAGCGCTCAGCCCGGCGACTTCCGGCGACCGGAATAAACTGCTCCGGCCGCGATCAGCCCTTCGCTCGGATGCTGCCAGCGCGCCAGCGCCTCGAACCCGACGCGGGGCGAGCTCCGCCGTGCGGAAGACCGGCTGGTAGACCAGGCGCATCTCGCCCCTCCCGACCGCGCCCCGCAGATCATTCGCCAGACGCTGCGCGCTCGCTCTGCCCGGGGCGCGCCGCCTCCGGCCGCACGGCGCGTTCTTCCTCATGCGAGAACAGATGCGCCGCCCCGCCGCCCTCGCGCTGGGCCTGGGCGAGCGCGAAGGCACTCGGCGGCGCTCAACAGCCCCTCCGCATCCGCCGCATGGTCGGGATAGACCGCCATGCCGATGGAAATGGGTTGCTTGGCCAGCCGCCCGTCGATGATGAAGGGCTCCCCGAAGGCCGCCGCCAATTGGCCGCCCAGGCTCAGGCCGCGGTTCGGCGGCCCCGCGCTGGTCATCAGCAGCGCGAATTTATCGCCGCCGAGAGCCGCGCCAGCATTTCGTCCTCCTTGGCAGACCAGCGCGGCGATCCGCAGGGCCAGCCTGCTGCAGCAGCAGATCGCCGCCCGCCGCGGCCGAATTGCTCGTTCATCCGCTTGAACCTGGTTCGAGATCGAGCAGCGAAGACCGTGGTCGTGCCGATGCCATGGTCGTTGCGCGCCATCGCACCCGCCAGCATTTCGGCGAACAGCGCGCGGTTCGGCAGGCCGGTCAGCGCATCGTGATGCGTCAGCCGGGCGATCCGCGCGGCATCGGCCTGGCGCTGGGTGATGTCGCGGATCGCCGTGACGGTCGCGGGCAGGCCCTCGAAATCGATCGTTATGGCTGCAAATCTCGACGACACCTCGGTTTTATTGGCGCGGAGCAGGGTGAACCGCGCCAGCTTCGCGGCCGCGGCGCTTCGAGTTCGGCGCGCAAGGCCGCCACCTGATCCGGCCGGGCCAGGTTGGCGAAATGCTGCCCCAGCCATTCGCGCTCGCGCGCGCCCAGCATCCGCACCAGGCGCGGTTCATCTGCAAGATCAGCGCCCTGGCGGTGGATCAGCAGCCCGTCGAAGACTGGCATCGGCCAAGCGTACGGAGCCATTGCCGCCGCGCCGCCTCCTCACCCGCCAAGCGATGGCTGGAAGCGCCGACGTCCGACCGCAAGGCCGCCACCGCGCCGCCCAGCACGCAAAGGGCGACCAACAGGCAAAGCCACAGCCAGATGATCCGCATGCATGAACGTGACCATGTTCCGACCCCGATCCGGAAGATTTCCTGCATCTGCGCCACCAAAATTGTTAACGGCCCATCAAATGATCCGCTTCACGCAATTTTAATTCCTTGTAATAACTGGGAGGCGACGGGGATTCATCGCCAGAATGCCCTCCAGACCATGCCGTGCAACCGCTTCATTCAACGGATAACGCCATGAAAATTCTCGTCTTCCAACATGTCGCTCTCGGAACATCCCGGCAGTTTCCGCGACGTCATGAAGCGCGCCAAGGCCACAGCATGCATGCGGTGGAGCTGGATGAGGGCGAGAGCCATCCCGCCGCTCGAAGGCTTCGACATCCTGCTGGTGATGGGCGGGCCGATGGATGTGTGGGAGGCGCGAAAAACATCCCTGGCTCATGGCGGAAATGGCCGCGATCCGCGACTGGGTGACGCGCCGGACGGCCCTATCTCGGCCTGTGCCTCGGCCACCAACTGCTGGCGCAGGCCTGGGCGGGCATGTGCAGTTGATGACGGCACCGCCGGAAGTCGGCATGCGCCAGGTGCACGGTCGGCCCGACCCGATTTTCGCGGGCGTGCCCGAACTCTGCACCTGCTTTCAATGGCATGGCGCCGAGGTGTAAGCTTGCCGCCCGGGGCGCGGGCTGCTGGCCACCTCACCCGGCTGCCGCGTCCAGGCTTTGCCGACTGGGCGACGCCGCCTATGGGCTGCAATTCCACATGGAGCTGACCGCACACCACCGCCGCCGAATGGGGCGCGCTGCCGGAATACGCCGCGGCGCTGGAGCGCGTGAAAGGCCCCGGCGCGCTGCCCGGCTTGCAGGCCGAGGTTGCGGAGAATTTCATTCCACTTCAGGATGGCGCGCATCACATCTTCTGCGAATTTTCTGACATTGCCGAACGCGCCTGCGCAACCATCAAGGTTTAGGGAGCAACAGATGTCCGCTGCCGATTGTTTTGCCCATACCCCGGATTCCGCGAAAGAACTGGCCCAGAGCTTACGTGAAAACAGCGTGGACTATGTCCGCTTCGAACTTCCGGACCTCGCCGGCCTGAGCCGCGGCAAAACCATGCCGATCGACCATGTGGAATCCTATGCGCTGCACGGCCTCAACCTTTACGGCGGCACGGTCACGCTGGATACCAGCTCCAACGCCGATCCCAGGCACGGGCTATAACGAGGATGTCAATTTCACCGACTGCCTGATGGTGCCGGACCCGGAAACGGTGAGCAACGTGCCCTGGCTCGCCAATACCGCGCGCGTGATCTGCGACACCAAATGGTATGACGGCAGGCCCAGCAGGCCGCCCCGCGCATGGTGCTGAAAAACGCCTTGGCCGCGGCGGCGGAACTGGGTTACGGCGTTAAAATGGGCCATGAATACGAGTTCTACGTGGTCGATCTTGCAACCCGCCAGCCGCTCTATCAGCGGCCAGCCGATTTTCGTGACCTCGCGATCGCATCGCTACCCCGCGATTGGACAAGCTCATGCGCGTGCTGGCGCCTCAGCGGCGTGGACATGATCACCGGCAACGGTGAACACGGCCCCGGCCAATGGGAGCTGAATTTCGCGGCGCTGGACGGCATCGCCGCCGCCGACCGCGCCTTTGTGTTCAAGAACACCGTGAAGGAATATCTGCGCACCGAGGGCCTGCTCGCCACCTTCATGACCAAGCCCTATAAAAACCTCGCAGGCTCCTGCTCGCATCTTCATCTCTCGCTCTTCGACCTTGCGACGGGCAAAAACCTGTTTCTCGATACCTCGGATAAAGACGGCATGAGCCCGCTCATGAAAAGCTTCATGCAAGGCATCCTCGACCACGCGCCTGCCGCCCAGGCGATCTGGAACCCGACGCAAAATTGCTACCGCCGCATCCGCCCGCACACCTTTGCGCCGAGCAATGTCTCCTGGGGTGTCGAGGACCGTTCGGCCTCCGTGCGTATCAAAGCCTGAAGGATAAGCGCCAGCATCTTGAAGTGCGCATCCCCTCTGCCCTCTCCAACCCGTACCTCACCGCCGCCGCCACATCGCCGCCGGATTGCTGGGCGTGAAAGCGAACCGCGAGCTCGCCCCCGAACGCGCTGGCTTGAAGGAGGCCGATGCCTCCTTCCCCAAACTTCCCACGGAAATGCACGAAGCTTTGGCAGCACTCGCCGCCGACACGGCGCTCGTGGAAGCCATCGGCCCGGAATTCGTGCGGGTTTTCACCACCGTGAAAAACGCCGAGCTGAGCCGGATGCGGGAAGATATTCCCGCTGTGGAGACCAATGAGTATTTTGAACTGTACTAAGACAAGCCTAAAAAATCACAAAAGGAGCTTGCAATGAAAATCAGCGCCCGCAACCAGATCAAAGGCAAGATCGTCGCCGTGCAGAAAGGCCAGACCACCGGCCATGTGCAGATCGATATCGGCAACGGGGTCATCATCACCGCCTCCATCACCAATGAGGCGATCGACGAATTGGGGCTGGCGGCGGGCGATGAGGCCACCGCGATCATCAAAGCCTCCGATGTCATGGTCGGCAAATAATTCCATGGCTGCCTGGAGATGGATCGCAGCACTTGGGCTTGGCTTAAGCCTCGGCGCCCCGCTTGCTTCGGCCCAAACCGTCAGCCCGCCCGGCATTGCCCTTACCACCGGCACGGGCGCGCCGGTCACGCTCACCGCGGCGCAGCTTGCCGCCCTTCCCAGTGTGACGCTCTCGGTTTCTTTCGGGACCGATCACGGGCCGATGCGGGCACAATTTACCGGGCCGTTGCTCTGGACGGTGCTTAGCGATGCAAAGGCAATCAACCCGGCCAAACCGCGCAGCCTCGTTCCGCTGACCGTCGCGGTGACGGGGCAGGATGGTTATGTCGCGGCGATAGCCCTTGGCGAAATCGCGCCGGCTTTCGAGGGGAAGAAAATCATCCTGGCTGAAAAAATGGATGGAAAGCCGCTCGGGCTTGAACATTTTCGTCTAGTTGTTCCCGGCGATAAACGCGGCGGGCGCAGCGTGCGCGATGTCGTCAGCATCGCGGTTACATCAGTGAAGTAAGCGGTTCTTTTTTGAAAAAAAGAACCAAAAAACTTCTGCTCCTCTGCGGATTGCGTGTGGCGACGCTGTTGCCACACGCAATGTCCCAGTCAAAAAAGTTCTTTTGCTTCTTTTTGTTCACAAAAAGAAGCGCTTCCTTCCTTAAGCCTTAGCCGCCTGCGCCTTACCCTCGCGGTCCAGATCGGCAAATTCCGCGTCGGAGAGCGTGATGTTCACCGCTGCGACGTTTTCTTCCAGATGCTTCACCTTCGAGGTGCCGGGGATCGGCAGCATGACGGGGCTGCGTTTCAGCACCCAGGCGAGTGCGATCTGGCTTGGTGCGGCGTTGTGGTTTTTGGCGATGGCATCGAGGATCGAGCCCGGCTTGGCGAGGTTGCCTGCTGCCAGCGGGTACCAGGGGATGAAGCCGATGCCGTTGGCAGCACAGTAGTCAAGCTGGGCCTCGCTGGTCCGGTCCACCAGATTGTAACGGTTCTGCACCGTCGCGACCGTAAAGTATTTCGAGGCGACTTCGATGTCCTCGACCGTAACCTGGCTCAGGCCCGCATGGCGGATGATGCCGTCATCGAGCAGTTTGCGGACGGCGCTGAACTGTTCGTCCCGCGGCACTTTCGGATCGACCCGGTGGAGCTGCCAGAGCCCGATCTGCTCGACGCCCAAACGGCGGCAGCTCTTCTTCGCTTCCTGGATCAGGTATTCCGGCCGTCCGAGCGGGACCCAGACATTCGGGCCGGTGCGGCTCTGCCCGGCTTTGGTGGCAACCAGCAGGCCGTGATACGGGTGCAGCGCCTCGCGGATCAGCTCCTCGGACACATCCGGGCCGTAGGCATCTGCCGTATCGATGAAATTCACGCCCAGTTCCGGCAGGCGCTTCAGCGTGCGGATCGCTTCCGCACGGTCCGCCGGCTCGCCCCAGATGCCAGCGCCGGTGATGCGCATGGCGCCATAGCCCAGCCGGTTAATTGCAATTTCGCCGCCGATTTTAAACAACCCCGACGCAGAAGCATTCAAGTCTGACATAGTTATCCCCAACATAAATTTGGCCGGATCGGGCAAATGCCCGAACCCGGCCGAACGATATAGAGCCTGATCGCCTGAGGTTGGAGCGCTCTTGCGCGTAAACCGAAGGCGTGAATCAGCCTCTTAGCAAAACGTAGAGCGCGTTCGCGCTCTACGGAGCTATATTGGACAAATCCCTGCATCTTCAATGCAAGGCGCTCAGTTCGACCAGCCTCCGTCGATGACATGCGCCACGCCGGTGGTGAAGGCGGATTCGTCCGAAGCGAGATAGACCGCGAGTGCCGCGATCTCCTCCGGCGCGCCGAGCCTTCCCATCGGCTGGCGGGCGATGAAATTCTGGCGCACGGCCGCCTCGCTCGCCCCGGTTTGCGCCGCCAGGGTCGCGATCCGCTGATGCAGAGAGGGGGATTCCACCGTGCCCGGGCAAATCGCGTTGCAGCGGATGCCCTGGGTGACGAAATCCGCCGCGACGGACTTGGTCAGCCCGATCACCGCCGCCTTGCTGGCGCCATAGGCGAAGCGGTTGGCGACACCTTTCACGCTGGAGGCCGCCGAGGCCATGTTGATGATCGAACCGCCCCCTGCGGCCAGCATGGCGGGCAGGAACGCCTTGATGCTGTGGAACATGGCAGTGGTGTTGATCGCGAACGAGCGCTCCCAGGCGGCATCGTCACATTCGAGCACCGAGCCCTGATGCACATAGCCCGCGCAGTTGAAGAGGATATCCACCCGCCCTACCGCAGCGGCGAGGGCGATGATCTGCTCTGGCTTGGTGACATCGAGATAGGTCGCCTCGGCCCCTGCAAGATCGATCTTACCGATATCGGTCGCGATCACCCGCGCGCCTTCGCGCAGAAACGCCTCGGCGCTGGCCCGCCCGATGCCCTGTGCTGCCGCCGTGACCAGTGCGATTTTGCCCGCCAACCGTCCGCCCATGTTATTTCCCCCAATTCAAGACAAGTGGTGAAAGCCGCTTGGCGGTCTCTATGAGACCGGCCCGTGTCGCCGGATGCAGGCTGAGGATCGGATGCCGGCCCGCGGCACAGGCGATCACGCCCCCCTCCTCCATCAACGCCTTGGGCGCCAGCAGCCAGCATTGCCGGTTCTCGTAATTGATCAGCGGCAACACACGCTCATACCCCGCCACCGCGGCGGCACGGTCGCCCGCAAGGTAGCTGTGGACAATCGGTTTAAGCAGGTCGGGATAACCACCGCCGCTCATCGCCCCGGTGGCCCCGGCATCCAAATCGGCCAGCAGGGTGATCGCCTCCTCGCCATCCCATGGGCCTTCGATCGCGGCACCGCCTGCGGCGATCAGCTCGCGCAGTTTGGCGGCGGCCTGCGGCACTTCGATTTTGAAGTAGCTGACATGTTCGATCTCTTTTGCCATTTGCGCCAGAAAACCGACCGGCAGCGGCGTACCGGCGACGGGTGCGTCCTGAATCATGATCGGGATATCGAATCGCATCCGAAAGGCGCTGGAAAAACGTGCGGATTTCGCTCTGCGCCACGCGGATGGTCGCGCCATGGTAAGGTGGCATCACCATCACCATCGCCGCCCCCTGCTCCTGCGCCCGCCTGCTGCGCTCGGCACAGATTTGCGTGCTGAAATGGGTCGTCGTCACGATCACCGGCACGCGGCCTGCGACATGCTCCAAAGCAAGGCGCGTCAGCACCTCCCGCTCGTCATCGCTCAGCAAAAACTGCTCGGAGAAATTGGCGAGAATGCACAAACCATCGGATCCCGCATCGATCATGAAATCGATACAGCGGCGCTGCCCGGCAAGATCGAGCGCACCATTCGCGTCGAAGATTGTGGGAACGACGGGGAAGACGCCGCGATATTGGGTTTGGGTCATAGGGGCTCCTGGTCTGAAAAAGGAAGCGGTTCTTTTTTGAAAAAAAGAACCAAAAAACTTTTTTTACTCTGGCGGTTGCGTGTGGCTGCGCCGTTGCCACACGCACAGTCCAGGTTAGCAAAGTTTTTTTGCTTCTTTTTGTTCACAAAAAGAAGATTCTTACTTACTCTACACTAAAACGAAAAACCGTCGTGCTGTCGAAATTTTCGTTTGGTCTCAGTACCGTGCTCGGAAATGCCGGCTGATTCGGGCTATCCGGGAAATGCTGTGTCTCCAGCGTGAAACTATCATGCCGGCCGCCGATGAGGCGGGTGAAAATTTGCACCCCGGGCTCGGTGGTAAAACATTCGAGCACACGGCCGCTTGCGGGGTCCTGCACGCGCGCGGCGAGTTGCGGCTTTGTGGCATCGCCGGTTTTGTTCAGCACCCAGTTATGGTCATAGCCGCTCTTGGCCACATGCAGCTGCGGATGCGCATCATCCCGGCGCGCGCCGATGGGCATGGGGGTACGGAAATCGAACGGCGTGTCCTTGACCGGGGCGATTTCGCCGAGCGGGATCAGTGTTGCATCAATCGGCGTATAGGCATCCGCGTTCACCATCATGATCTGCGCATCGATATCCGCCGCGGCGCCACCGAGGTTGAAATAGCCGTGATGGGTGAGGTTCAGCACCGTGGTTTTATCGGTGCTGGCCTGATAGCGGATGATGAATTCATTTGTGTCGGTCAGCGTGTAGGTGACCATCACCTCCACCCTGCCCGGATACCCTTCCTCGCCATCTTCGCTGATATAACGCAGCACCGCTTGACCCTCGGCCTCGCGCGGCTCGACCTGCCAAACCTGCCGGTCGAACCCTTTGACGCCGCCATGCAGCGCGTTCGGCGGGTTGTTGATCGCAAGGCGGTATTCCTCGCCTTCGAGCACAAAACGCCCGCCGGCGATGCGGTTGGCGTAGCGCCCGATCAGCGCGCCGAAATAGACCCTGGCGGGTTCGTAATCGCGCAAGGTTGGAAACCCCAGCACGATGTTTTCCATCTGGCCAGACCGGTCCGGACAATGGATTGCCGTGACGACTCCGCCATAGCTGAGGAACTGCACGCGCACGCCGTTCCGGTTGGCCAGGGTATAACGCTCAACCGCCTCGCCCGCCTCAGTCGCCCCAAACGGCTCCACGCTGAGGCGTGGCCGCGCCGCATCGGCAGATTGCTGCACGAAATCCATCAAACGGTCGCGCGGTTCTGCTCGTATTCGCGCCGGACGATGTCGAACAATTCGGCGGCCGATGTATCCGCCGAACGGCCCTCGAACGTGCAGGTGCCGCGCTGGATCATCATGATCCGGTCCGCAACCCCCAAAGTCTGCGCGTAATTATGCGCGATCATGATCATCGAAACATCGCCGCGCTTCTTCAGCCTTTCGATCAGCGCGATGATCAGTGCGGCCTCACGGGCACCCATCGCCGCCAAGGGCTCATCGAGCAGCAGAATGCGCCCATTCGAGGCCACCGCGCGCGCGATGGCAACCGCCTGGCGCTGGCCGCCGGAGAGTGCGCCGACCTCGATATCGACCGAGGGGATTTTCACCCCGATATCCTCGAGCGCTGCCTCGGCCCGTTTGCGCATGGTTTTGTGGTCGAGCAGGCGGAACGGGCCGCCATGCAGCAGCTCCCGGTTTAAAAACATGTTATGATAGACCGAGAGCGAATTGACCATCGCGAGGTCCTGGTAGACGCATTCGATCCCGAAACTGCGCGCATGGTCGACCGAGCCGAGCAGCACCGGCTCGCCGTTGATCAGCAATTCCCCGCTCGTCTGCTGATGATATCCGGTCAGGATTTTCATCAGCGTGGATTTTCCCGCACCGTTATCGCCGAGAATCCCCAGCATCTCGCCCTTTGCCAGCGTGAGCGAGATATTGCGGATCGCCTGCACGTTGCCAAAGCTTTTGGTGATGTTACGCGCTTCGAGGGTGGGTGTGTCCGTGTTCATCATCTTAAATCCGGTTGCGTTGCCGAAGCTTGGCGAATTGGACATTGGTGATCATGGTAATCAGGATCGCCGTGCCTGTGATGATATCGAAGGTGAAGGCGTTGATTCCAAGGAGCGTGAAGCCATCCTGCAAAATGCCGAGCACCGCAGCACCGACCAACCCGCCGATGATCGTGCCCGAGCCGCCGAGCAGCGAGGTGCCGCCGATCACCGAGGAGGCGATGGCAAGGAACATCACGTTGGAGCCCCCGGCATTCGGATCGATGGAGGTGACGTGGAAGGCGTTCAGAATGCCGGCAAAGCCGCCCAGCATACTGCAGAGCATGAAATTACCGATCTTGATCTTCTTGGTATGAATGCCCGCCTCCGCCGCGCCGGTCGGGTTGCCGCCCACCGCGATGGTGTGCAGCCCCCAGCGTGTATTGCGCAGCACGCCATGCAGGACGAGCGCAATCCCGATCGCCCAGAGGATTTCACTATAAGGCCAGCCGCCGAGAATATTCGCGAGCGGCGTATCGGGCGTATTGATCGGAAAGCCGCCGCTCAACGTCAGCGTCAACCCGTTGATCAGCAGCAAGGCGCCGAGCGTGGTGATGAAGGAGGCCACGCCGAACATCACCGTGATCAAGCCAATACATAAGCCAAGGAAAGCAGAAACAAGCAGGGCCACGATAACCCCTGCGAAAAGCGGCAGACCGGCGGCCGTGACAAAATACATCACGAAGGGCGCCAGCGCGAAAACCTGCCCGACCGAAAGATCAACCTCGCCGCAAATCAGCAGCATGATCTCACCGCAGGCGATCAATCGCCCAGGGTGCGAAAAACTGGCTGACCGTGCTAATATTGTCGTTGGTCAGGAAGTTGGAGCTCAGGATCTCGAAAGCGATGACGAGAATAACCCCCACCGCCGCGATGCTGGCCTCCGGCGCCCGCAAAATGAACCTGAGCAGCGGATTGTACCGCCGCACGGTTGCGATTTTCACGGAAGTCGGATCTGCCACCGGTCTGCTTGTCATCGTCGTTTATCCTTGAATGGGACCGGAACGCGGCACGATCTGCTGCTCGGGGCGGTTGCCTTCGTAGCGCGTCTTCGTCGCAAGATACGGCGTCGACCGTGTCCTTGGTGACGAATTTCAGGCCGGTATTGATTTCCGCAGGGCCCACCAGCCCGCCGGATGCCAGATACATGACCATTTCCATCACGGTATAGAAGCCTTGCAGATAAGGCTGCTGGTCGATGGTGAAGCTCAGGATGCCGTCATTGATGTATTCCAGCGTCCGCGGCACGAGATCGAAACCGCCGCCATGGATGCCCTTCGCCGCCAGCCCGTATTCCTTCATCACCTGGCCGATACACTGGGTCGAACCGGCATCGACGGCGAACATGCCTTTGAGCGACTGGTTGCCGAGGTAATAGGCTTTGATCTTGGGCAGTTCTTCATCGATCGTCGCACCCGTGGCGATCAACTCATAGGTGATCGGCTTGCCGGACGCCTTGATCGCGGCAATCGCGCCGTCGATACGCGGCTGGATGTTGAGCTGGCCGGGGGTTGCGATGAACAGGCCGACATGGCCGGAATCCACCAGCTGACGATGCGCTTGCCCATCTGGAAGCCGGAATTGTACAGATCCTGGCCGATATAGGCGAGGCGCTGGTTGCCGCTGCTGGCCGGCGCATCGGCGTTATACGCGAACACCGGAATGCCGGCCTGCAGCGCGCTGGGCGGTCGGCCCGTTGAAGGCGTTGGGATCGACGATCGCAACGCCGATCGCATCGGCCTTGGCGGGCAATGGCCGCGTCCATCGCGTTGACCATCTCGCCGACCACGGCGGTCTCCGAACCCGTCCACTGATAATCGCAGCCGAAAAACGCGCAGGCATCGGCAATGCCGTATTGCGTTGCAACGAAGAACGGATTGGTCGTGACATGGTTCACGAACACCAGCTTCCAGCGTTTATGCGCCGGAAACGGGCCCATGGCGCCGGCAGCGCGTGCCGGATCGGCGGCCATCGCGGCCATGCCGGCGGCGGCCAGCAGAGCGGGGGCGCCCTGCATGATCATGCGGCGGCGGAAGCCCGGTGCAGCGTCGCCCAGTTTACCCGCGTCGGTTGTATCTTCTGTCATTTGATGTTTCCCTGTGGTTTTAAATTATCATTGTAGGCATCAGCGAAGTCGGAGTTTAGCGAATACCTTGTTTAATCAGCGGTATCAGCGCCTCGATCGAGGCCGGTGTTTCAACGCCTGCGCCGGTATTGATATTCAGGCCGCTGAAATGATAGGCGGCGGACAGCACGCATTGCGTCACCGGCAGAAAGCCCTGCAGGTAAAGCTGCTGGTCCAGCGTCGCACTGATGTATTTACTTTGCAATCCCGCAATGGTCGCGGGCGCCAGATCGATCCCGCCGACCAGCACCTGCCCCGGCGTTTTACCCGCCAGTTTCAGCGCCTGCGGGATGAACCCGGTGACACCACCATGCTGCGTACCGATGGCCTTGATGTCCGGATGGGATTCGATGAACGCCACCAGGATCGGCACCGCGAGCGAGGGATCGGCATCGACCTGCGGCGAGATTTCCAGCGTGGTTACCTTCACGCCCGCTTTGGCCAGCGTGTCGCGCAGCCCACGGTCGGACTGGCTGCGTTCGGTCTCGTTAAAAATACCGTATTCGAGCGCGACATCGCCGGATTTCAAACCGGCATCGAGCAGCGCCTGTGCGGTGATTTCACCGCCGACATAGAGAT
>CAWACI010000001.1:0-49960 GCA_963780465.1 uncultured Pseudomonadota bacterium | reverse complement strand
GCGTCAGCACCATCACCATCTGCCGGTTTTCCATTTTCGGCATTTGTTCGACCTTGGTTTCGATATCCATATCGGCGCGGATCCGCTCCAGCACTTTCACGCCCAGTTCCTGATGCGCCATTTCGCGGCCGCGGAAGCGCAATGTCACCTTCACCTTGTCGCCCTCGCCGATAAAGCTCTTCATCGCGCGCAATTTCACCTGGTAGTCGTTCTCGTCGATATTCGGACGAACTTTGACTTCCTTGATTTCGACGACCTTCTGCTTCTTGCGGGCCTCGTTGCGCTTTTTCTGCTGTTCGTATTTGAACTTGCCGTAATCGAGAATTTTGGCGACCGGCGGTTCGGCGTTCGGGCTGATCTCGACGAGGTCGAGGCCGACGGCAAAAGCCCGGGCGATGGCGTCGCGGGTGCTCATCACCCCCTGCATCTCACCATCCTGGTCGATTAGACGTACCTGCGGAATTCTGATTTCATCGTTGACCCGGGGCCCTTCGCGGAGGGGCGGCGTGGGTGGCGCTGGCGGTCTGGCTATGGAAGTCTCCTGTAAAAGTTCAGGATACCGGCTTAGTCGAAAATCGTGAGCAATTGCAATCGTCACGATGCATGGCAGTCAAAAGCCCCGGAAACAGCCCCCGGCATGATGCCGGAGGGCTGAGGCTCAGAGAGCAATCGGGTTAGGATAAATCATGCTGAAGCGAAGAAAGCGCTTCTTTTTTGGAAAAAAGAAGCAAAAAACTTTTGCGAAACTGGGCCCTCCTGATTTCAACACCGCCGGCCCAGAGTGAGAAAGAGTTTTTTGCGCAGCTTTGTTCAAAAAAGCGGCTGCTTCATGTTTCAACCTGGTCAGCGGCGCAGATCGGGCGGGGTTGCCTCCGCCTTCAGCAGCGCCACCGCCTCGGCCAGCGGCAGCACTTCCTGCGCGGCGCCGCCCAGGCGGCGAATCGCCACGGTGCGCTCCTCCGCCTCCTTGCGGCCGACCACCAGGATGTTCGGCACGTGGTGCAAGCTATGCTCGCGGATTTTCGCCTGGATTTTCTGGTTCGACACGTCGAGCTCGGCGGTGAGCCCGGCGGCGCGCAGCGCCTCGGCCACCTCGGCGGCATAGTCATCGGCATCCGAGACGATGGTCGCCACCACCGCCTGCACCGGCGCCAGCCAGAGCGGGAAGCGCCCGGCATAGTTTTCGATCAGAATCCCGAGAAAGCGCTCGAAACTGCCGATGATCGCACGGTGCAGCATCACCGGACGCGCGCGCGCGGAGTTGCTTGTGACATATTCCGCGTCCAGGCGCTCCGGCAGCACGTAATCAACCTGGATGGTGCCGCATTGCCAATCACGGCCGATCGCGTCGCGCAGCACGAATTCCAGTTTCGGCCCGTAAAAGGCACCCTCGCCCGGGTTCAGCGTGTAGGGCAGACCCGCCGCCTCGCAAGCGCCTTTGAGCGCGGTCTCCGCGCGGTCCCAGTCCTCATCGGACCCGGCGCGCTCGGCCGGCCGGTCGGAGAATTTCACCGCGAAACTCTCGAAACCGAAATCCTTATAGACCGAGTTCAGCAATTCGACGAAGCGCACCGTCTCGGAGACAATCTGGTCCTCGGTGCAGAAGATATGCGCATCATCCTGGGTGAAGGCGCGCACGCGCATGATGCCGTGCAACGCGCCGGACGGCTCGTAGCGGTGGCAGGCACCAAATTCGGCCATGCGCAGCGGCAATTGGCGATATGAGCGCAGGCCCTGCTTGAAGATCTGCACATGGCAGGGGCAGTTCATCGGCTTCAGCGCCAGCGTTGCCTCTTCGTCCACCACCTCGGCGATGAACATGTGCTTGCGGTACTTGTCCCAATGGCCGGACTCTTCCCAGAGCCGGCGGTCGACGAGCTGCGGCGTGCGCACCTCCTCATAGCCGTTCTGATCCAGGCGGCGGCGGATATAGGCTTCCACCGTGCGGTAGAGCTTCCAGCCCTTCTGGTGCCAGAAAATCGAGCCGACAGCCTCTTCTTGGATATGGAACAGGTCCATCTCCTTACCGATGCGGCGGTGGTCGCGGCGCTCCGCCTCCTCCAGCTGGAGCAGATAGGCGTCAAGTTCCTTCTGGTCGCGCCAGGCGGTGCCGTAGATGCGGCTCAGCATCGGGTTACGATGGTCGCCACGCCAATAGGCGCCGGCCGTCTTCATCAGCTTGAAGGCGTTGCCGATATCGCCGGTGCCGCGCATGTGCGGGCCGCGGCACAGATCCAGCCACTCGCCCTGACGATAGATCGTTATCGTCTGGTCCTCCGGCAGGTCACGGATCAGTTCGGCCTTGAAGCGCTCGCCCTTGGCCTCGAACAAAGCGATGGCCTCGTTGCGCGGCAACACCTCGCGGGTGAAGGGCGCGTTGGCGGCGATGATCTCGCGCATCTTCGCTTCGATGGCCGGGAGGTCAGCCGGGGTGAACGGCTCGTTGCGATGGAAATCGTAGTAAAACCCGTTCTCGATCGCCGGGCCGATCGTCACCTGCGTGCCGGGATAGAGCGCCTGCACCGCCTCGGCCAACACATGCGCTGTGTCGTGGCGGATGAAATCCAGCGCCGCTTCGTCCTTGCGGGTGATGAACTTCACCGCCGCATCTTCGGTGATCTCACGGGAAAGGTCCTGAAGCTGGCCATTCACCTCCATCGCCAGGGCGGCGCGCGCCAGTCCCGGGCCGATGGCGGCGGCGATGGTCGTGCCCGTCACCGCACCGTCGAAAGAGCGGATGGAACCGTCGGGCAGAGTGATTGCGGGCATTGGGTCTCTTCTCGGGGTTAATAAGTTTACGTAAAAAACAAGACAGCAGCCGCTTTTACAAAAGCGGCGCAAAAACTTTTGTTAATTTGGGCCTGTGGCGGTGAAATCAGCACGGCCCAGATTAACAAAAGTTTTTTGCTTCTTTTTCTCAAAAAAGAAGCGCTTCTCTCCTCTTTAGCTTCACCATGATTTGTCCAAATCCTATCACGCTCCCGGTGTCATAAAGTCAGCGCGTTATGGCAGGGAGGCCAGGACCTGTGCAACCGGGAGGTCCTTGAGGTCTGGCACACGGCGCAGGACAGGCCAGCCGCCATCGGGGTAGCGCGGCGCGGTCAGCTTCGGGTCGCTGGCGCCGGAGAACAACACGACCGAAGGCGTGCCGAGGGCCGCGGCCAGATGCATCGGCCCGGTATCGTTGCCGATGGCCAGCCGTGCATGCGCCAACACCGCGGCCAGTTCCAGTAGGCTGGTGCGCCCGGTCAGGTCGATGCCGCCGATCTCCGCCGCCATTTGTCCCTCCCCGGCGGCGCCGCCGACCACCGCCACGGGGCAGTCCAGGCTTTGCGCCAGAGCGGCAAAATTTTGCGTCGGCCAACGTTTTTCCGGCCGGTGCGGGCAGCCCCCGGCACCAGCACAACAAAATTGTCCGGCAGGTTGAACTTGCCGATATCGGCCTTCGCCCAGGACAGGTCCGGGGCTGGGAGATTAAAAATCCCCGCATCGTGCAACTGCCCTTCCAGCCGCTCGCGCGTGTGCACAAAATCCCGGTTCGGGTCGGCATGCGGCAGCGAGCAGCCTTTGGCAATGCCAGACCAAAGCGGGCGCCCCGCCAACGCGAAATAGCGCGCGCTGCGCGCCGAAGTCTGTAGGTCGTAGACCATGTCATAGCCGCGCAACTGGCCGCGCAGCCGCCGCAGCCCGAAGAGATTCCAGAAGGCGGGGCGGCGGTCGATCTCCACATGGTCGAACCAGCGCGAGGCGCGGGCCAGAGGCGCGAACGGCGCGGTCGTCAGCAGGGTGATATGCGCATCCCCATGCGCCGCGCGGATCGCCGCCATCGCCGGAAAAGCCATGACAAAATCGCCCAAGGCGCTCAGCTTGATGACCAGGATCTCCATGCGACCGCGCGGTTGCGGTGGGCTCCAGCTGGCATCGGCCTGTTTCATGTCAGCAGCTCCGCATACACATCGAGCACCGCGTGCTGCATCGCTGCTACGGAGTAATGCGCCGCTACATGCGCCCGGGCGTTTCGGCCCCAGGTCACGCGGTCATCGGGCGGCATGTCCAGCGCCGCATCGAGCCGCGCCGCCAGCGCCTGTGCATCGCCGGGCGGGGCCAGAAAACCGGTCTCACCGTCGATGATGGTCTCGCGCGCGCCGCCATGGTCGGTGGCGATGACGATGCGGCCCATCGCCTGCGCCTCGACGATGGTGCGGCCGAAGGCTTCCGGGTCGGTGGAGGCGTTCACGACCACATCGGCCAGCATCATCGCCGCCGGCATGTCCTCGTTATGGCCGACCAGCCGCACCCGCTTGGAGACGCCGAGTCGCTTCGCCAGCGCCGCCAGCTCCGCCGTGTACGCGTCCCTCCCCTGCGCGCCGCCGGCAAGAATCACCACGGCGTCCTGGTGTTTTAACCGCGCCAAAGCCTCGATGACGATTTTTTGCCCCTTCCAGGAGGTCAGCCGGCCGGGCAGCAGGATCACCGGGTCGGCCAAATTCACCGACCACTCGCGCGCCAGCCGGTAGAGCCGGTCGCTGACCATGGCGGCAGGGTCGAATTTGACGAGGTCCACGCCGCCATGAATGACGCGCAACACCTGCTCCGCGGTGCCGTAGCGGGCACGGATCAGCGCGGCGATGAAATGGCTGACCGCGATCACCCGGTCGCCCTTCGCCATCACCACGTTATAGCGTCGCTTCCAGGCCGATTTTTCGCCGTAGCTGCCATGATAGGTGGTCACAAAGGGCGTGCCGGTCGCCTGCGTCGCCCACCAGGCGGACCAAGCCGGGGCGCGGGAATGCGCGTGCACCAGTTGCACCCCGCGCTGGACGATGAGTTTTTTCAGCCGCCCGGCATTGCGGCGCATCGAAAACGGCGATTTCGTATCCAAAGGCAGCTCGATGATTTCCGCCCCGGCACGTCGCGCGGCGGGGCTGAGCACGCCGCCCTCACAGGCGATCAGCGCTTTGTGGCCGGAGGCGTGGATCGCCTCGCAAATCTCGATCACCACGCGCTCGGCACCGCCGGTATCGAGCTTTGGCAGCACCTGCAGAATCGTGATGGGTCGCTCAATCATGGCGGGGGCGCTATCACGTATTTGCCTGCCAGGGGAGATTGCTGTGGCGAAGACCTATCGCGTGCCGGATGTGGCGCTGGAATATGAATTTTTGGAGGGCGTCGGCCCGGTGGTGGTGTTCTGCCCCGGCTTCGCCTCGGATATGGGCGGCACCAAGGCGATGCGGCTCTGGGCGCAGTGCCAGGCGCGCGGCCAAGCGATGCTGCGCTTCGACTATTCCGGCCATGGCGCCTCCGGCGGAAACTTCACCGATGGCTGCATCGGCGACTGGGCTGCGGATGCCGCGCATGTGATCGCGGCGGCAATTCCGGGACGGGAGATGCTGCTCGTCGGCTCCTCGATGGGCGGCTGGATCGCGCTGCTGTTGGCCCGGACCTTCAGCGCACAAGTGGCGGCGCTGCTGCTGATCGCCCCTGCCCCCGATTTCACCGAATTGCTGATGAAGCCGGCGCTGAGCCCGGCCCAGGAGGCGGCCCTCGCCCGCGACGGGGTGATCTACCAACCCAGCGAATACGGCGCGCCGACGCCGATCACCGCCAAACTTTTGGCCGACGGCGCGGGCCACCTGCTGCTGGGCGCGCCGATTGCCATCACCTGCCCGGTGCACATCCTGCACGGCATGAAGGATCCGGACGTGCCCTGCGCGCTGAGTCTGCGCCTCACCGAGCAATTACAGACGCCGGATGTGCGGCTGATCTACGTGAAGGACGGCGACCATCGCCTCTCCCGCGAGGCGGATCTGGCGCTGCTGGAACAGGCCCTGGTTGCGCTTCTGTAATTGCTAGAAAAGTAGCCGCTTTAAAAAAAGCGGCGCAAAAACTTTTGCTCTATGGGCCTGCGGCAGAGACACCAGCACGGCCCAATTTAAAAGAGTTTTTTTGCTTCTTTTTGTTCACAAAAAGAAGCCTTCCCTTCCTCGGCTAAAATTGCCGCCAGCCCTTCGCGATAGGTCGGGTACCGCCAGCTCAGGCCCAAAGCCGCCTTGGTCTTGGCATTGGCGACCTTGCGGTTCTCGGCCCAGAAACTCACCGCCATCGGCGACATTTTTTGCACCGCCTCGGCATAGGGCACCGGGGCCGGCGGCTCGACGCCGCGCAGCCGCGCCGCCTCCACCACCACATCAGCGCTCGCCGCGGGCTCGTCATCGGCGAAATTGAAAACGCTCACACCGGGGGCTGCGTCACGGCGCATGGCCACCAGTACGCCAAGGGCGATGTCGTCGCGATGGATGCGGCTGAACAGCTGGCCGGGTTTTACCACCCGCCGCGCCGTACCCTCGCGCAGATCGTCAAACATCGAGCGCCCGGGCCCGTAAATGCCACCCAGACGGAAAATATCCACCGCAACGGGATAATCCCGCCAGGCCCGCTCCGCCTGCACCCGCCGCCTTGTCCGGTCCGTTTGCGGTGCCGGGGTTGAATCCTCGTCGACCCAGCCGCCGGCCTGGTCACCATACACGCCGGTGGTCGAGAGATAGCCGATCCAGCGCAGATTTTTCGCTGCCTGGATGGCCGCGCCGTAGCGCGCCAGCACCGGGTCGCCCGCCTCGCCAGGAGCGGCAGTGACAAGCAGATGCGTGGCGTTGGCGATCGCCGCCTCGGCAGCATCGAACGGGATCACCGCGATGCCCGGCTCAGCTTCCTGGGAACGGCGCGAGGTAACGGTGACGGCAAACCCGGCATCCCGCGCCGCTTTGGCGATGGCGGTGCCGGAATAGCCGAAGCCGAAAATGAGCAGGTCGGGCACATCAATCTCCGTTGCCGGTGGTCTTGAGGAAGCGAAGAAGAGAAAGGCTACTTTTTGCAAATAAAAAGTAGCAAAAAAACGTTACTCATCTGGGCCGTGCTGGTTTCACCACCCTGGGCCCAAACGAGCCAAAACTGTTACGCCGCTTTTTTAAAAGCGGCGTCTTGCTGACCTCGGCCTCGGCTTAAAAATCCAGATCGGCGTAATGCGGCGGTGCGGCCATGCCGTTCACCCGGTCGGCGAGGATCGCGCGGAAGGACGGGCGGGATTTCATGCGCGCGTACCATTCCTTCGCCGCCGGGGCGACCGACCAGTCCACGTCGCCGATGAAGTCGATCGAGGAGAGCATCGCCGCCGCGGCGAAATCCGCGAGTGAGAGGTTCGCCCCCGCCAGCCATTGCCGGTGCTCGGCCAGCCAGTCGATATACAGCATGTGCTGCTTCAGGTTCGTATAGCCCGCCCGTAGCGAGCCGCCATCCGGCGCGCCCAGCCGCAGCGCCTGCTTCATGGTCTTCTCCCAGAGCAGGTTGCGGGTCACCTCGGCGGCGAATTTCTGGTCGAACCAGGCCACCAGCCGGCGCGTCTCCACCCGCTCGCCGATGGTGCGGCCGATCAGCGCCGTGTCGGGATAGGCTTCGTCGAGATATTCACAGATCACGTTCGAATCCGGAATGACCAGGCCGTTATTGTCAACTAGCGTTGGCACCGTGCAGGCCGGGTTCAGCTCCAGATATTCGGGCCGTCGCTCCCAGACTTTTTCCACGCGCAGTTCGAACGGCAGACGTTTCTCCGCCAGAACCAGACGGACTTTGCGGGCGTAGGGCGAAAGAGGCAGATGGTAAAGAATTCGCATAATGCGCCTTATGCCAAAAGAGTGGTCTCACCGAAAGTGAGACCACTCCGGCGCATGATGCAAGGAAGCGGCCGCTTTTTGAACAAAGCGGCGCAAAAACTTTTGCTCCTCTGCGCTTGTGGCAATGAAACCACCACGGCCCAGTTTAACAAATTTTTTTCTTCTTTTTTCAAAAAAGAAGCCTTCCCTTTCCTCTCACCAGGGTCAGGCGCTGACTTCCTCTTGCTCCTCAGCCAACGGCGCCGCCAGGTATTTTACGTATTCCTTTGGCACGACCTGCCAGAAATGCGGCAGCTCGCGCGCCCAGTCGTTCAGCAGCGTGGCGGCGTAACGGCTTTCGGTTTCCGCCACGTGGCGCTGGATCAAGGTTTTTAATGCCTCTTCCCAGTACGGCGTGGCGACGCGCTGCCACAGCACCGTGTCCGCGTTCACGCGCAGCTCGAATTTTTGTTCCGGATCATAGACGAACGCCACGCCGCCGGTGAAACCGGCACCGAAATTATCGCCCACCTCGCCCAGCACCACCACGGTGCCGCCGGTCATGTATTCGCAGCCATTGGAGCCGATGCCCTCGACCACCGTGACCGCGCCGGAATTGCGCACGGCGAAACGTTCGCCCGCCTTGCCCGCCGCGAACAGCGCGCCCGAGGTCGCGCCATACAGCACGGTGTTGCCGATGATCGTGTTCTCGTTGCTCTTCAGCTTCGAGGACGGTACCGGCCGCACCACGATGGTGGCGCCCGACAAGCCCTTGCCGACATAGTCGTTGGCGTCGCCAAACACTTCCAGCTTCAGCCCGTTGACCGCGAAGGCGCCCAGGGACTGGCCGGCCGAGCCGCGCAGCCGCACCGTCACATGGCTCGGCTGCAGCTTCGCCTTGCGGTATTTGGCGACGATCTGCGACGAGAATTTGGTGCCAATGGCGCGGTGCGTGTTGCGGACGTTGTACTGCAACTGCATCTTTTCGCCGGAGCAGAAAAACGGCGCCGCATCCGCAATCATCTGCGCGTCCAGCGTCTCCGGCACCTCGTTGCGGCCCTCACGCGTGCAATAGCGCGCATGCGGCCCCGGGTCGGCCTGGGCGAGGATCGGGTTGAGATCCAGGTCGTCCAGGTAATCCGCGCCGCGGCTGACCTGGTGCAGCAGATCGGTGCGGCCGATCACCTCGTTCAACGTACGGAAGCCGAGCGAAGCCAGGATGCCGCGCACGTCATCGGCGATGAAGGAGAACAGGTTGATGACCTTCTCCGGCGAGCCCTCGAATTTGGCGCGCAACGCCTCGTCCTGGGTGCAGACGCCGACCGGGCAGGTGTTGGAGTGGCACTGCCGCACCATGATGCAGCCCATCGCCACCAGCGAGGCGGTGCCGATGCCGAACTCTTCCGCCCCCAGCATCGCCGCGATCACCACGTCGCGCCCGGTCTTGATGCCGCCATCGGTGCGCAGCTTCACATTATGCCGCAGCCGGTTGAGCATCAGCACCTGATGCGCCTCCGAGAGGCCCATCTCCCAGGGCATGCCGGCATATTTCACCGAAGTCTGCGGCGAGGCGCCGGTGCCGCCGACATGGCCGGAGATCAGAATCGCATCCGCCTTCGCCTTCGCCACGCCAGCGGCGATGGTGCCGATGCCGGAGCGCGAGACGAGTTTGACGCAGACAGTCGCGCGCGGGTTGATCTGCTTCAGGTCGTAGATCAGCTGCGCCAGATCTTCGATCGAATAGATGTCATGATGCGGCGGCGGGGAGATCAGCGTCACACCCGGGGTGGAGTGGCGCAGTTTTGCGATCAGCTCGGTCACCTTGAAGCCCGGCAGCTGGCCGCCCTCACCCGGCTTCGCGCCCTGCGCGATCTTGATCTCGATCTCCTTGCAGTCGTTCAGATATTCGGCGGTGACGCCGAACCGGCCGGAGGCGATCTGCTTGATCGCGGAAGAGGCGTTATCACCGTTCGGCCGCGGCTCTGAGCGTGCCGGGTCCTCGCCACCCTCGCCCGAATCGGAACGCGCGCCGATTCGGTTCATGGCGATGGAGAGCGTCTCATGCGCCTCGGGCGAGAGCGCGCCAAGCGAAATGCCGGGGGCCAGCAGCTTTTTGCGGATCTCGGTGATGCTCTCGACGTCGTCGATCGAGATCGGGGTGCGGCCCTCGAGGCGGAAATCAAGCAGGTCGCGCAGCGCCACCGGCGGCTGTTTGCGCACCATCTCCGCATAGCGCTTGTACATCTGGAAGCTGTTCGAGGCGACGGCGCTCTGCAATAGATGGATCGCGTTATTGTCGAAAGCATGCGTCTCGCCGGCGCGGCGCAGCCGGTACATGCCGCCGATCTCCAGCGGCACGACATTGCCGTTCCAGGCAAGCTTGTGCAGCTCCAGCACTTTCTGCGCGATGCCGGGCAGGCCGATGCCGGAAATGCGCGAGGCCATGCCGGGGAAGAACTCGCCCACCAGCGTGCGCGACAGGCCGATCGCCTCGAAATTATAGCCGCCGCGATAGGAGGAGATCACGGAAATGCCAAGCTTGCTCATCACCTTGAGCAGGCCCTTGTCCACCGCCTTCTTGTAGCGGCCGACGCAGTCTTTCAGGCTGAGGTTGCCGAACAGGCCGCGTGCGTGGCGGTCGGCGATGCTCTCCTGGGCGAGATAGGCATTGATGGTGGTGGCACCCACGCCGACCAGCACGGCGAAATAATGCACATCCATGCACTCGGCGGTGCGCACATTCAGGCTGGTGAAGGTGCGCAAGGATTGCCGCACCAGATGCGTATGCACCGCCCCGGTGGCAAGGATCATCGGGATCGGCGCGCGCTCCGGGCTCATCGCCTCGTCGGTGAGGATGACATGCGTGCAGCCGATGCGCACGCCCTCCTCCGCCTCGCGGCGGATGCGCTCGATGGCGCGGCGCAGGCCGCCCTCACCGTTCGCCACCTTGAAGGTGCAGTCGATGACACAGGCATTCTTGCCCATGGTGCGCTGCATCGCCTCGAATTCAGCGGTGGAGAGCACCGGGCTGTCGAGCTGCAGGAGGTCGCACTGCTCGGAATCCTCGTCCAGCACGTTGCCGAGATTGCCGAGCCGCGTTTTCAGCGACATCACCCGCGTCTCGCGCAAGCTGTCGATGGCCGGGTTGGTGACCTGGGAAAAACTCTGACGGAAGAAATGGTGCAGACCGCGATATTTTTTGGACAGCACGGCGAGCGGCGTGTCATCACCCATCGAGCCGGTCGCCTCGGCGGCGTCCTCGACCATCGGGTGCAGCAGCAGCTCCAGCTCTTCCAGCGTGTAGCCGACCGCGAGTTGACGGCGGCGCAGCGCCTCGGCGTCGTAGCGCACCGGCTCCGGCGCATCCGTCTTCACGATATGGTCGATCACCGTGATGCGCTTCACCCAGGAACCGAAATCCTGGCGCGCGGCCAGCATGTCCTTGATTTCCTGGTCGTGGTAGAATTTCGCTGCATCGAGATCGACGCCGATGGTCTGGCCCGGGCCGACATGGCCCTTCTCGATGATGTTGTCCTCGTCGAACTTCACCATGCCGGTCTCGGAGCCGACGATCAGCATATTATGCGCGGTGACCGAGTAGCGCAGCGGCCGCAGCCCGTTGCGGTCCAGCCCGGCAATGACAAAGCGGCCATCGGTGGCGGCGATCGCGGCCGGCCCGTCCCAGGGCTCCATCACCGCGTTGCAGTACAGGAACAGGTCCCGATGCGCCTGCTTCATGGTCGCGTCACTGCCGGTCGAGGGCGGGATCATCAGCGTCTTCGCCATCGGCGCGTCGCGCCCGGCGCGCACCAGCAGTTCGAACACGTTGTCCAGCGCCGCGGTATCGGAGCCGCCGGCCTGCACCACCGGCTTCACGCAATCCAGGAACTCGTCCAGCCCCTCGGCGGCGAGCCGCGTCTCGTGGCTCTGCATCCAGTTGATGTTGCCGGCGACGGTGTTGATCTCGCCGTTATGCGCCAGCATGCGGAAGGGCTGCGCCAGCCGCCAGGTGGGGAAGGTGTTGGTGGAATAGCGCTGGTGATAAATCGCGAAGCGCGAGACGAAGCGCGGATCCTGCAGATCGGGATAGAAATCCGCGAGATTCGCCGCCAGGAACATGCCCTTATAGATGATCGAGCGGCAGGACAGCGAGCAGAGATAAAGCTCCGGGATCTGCGCCGCGATCGCCGCCTTCTCGATCTTGCGGCGGATGATGTAGAGCTCGCGCTCAAACACGTCTTCCGACACGCCGCGCGGGTTCCAGATCATGATCTGCTCGATCTCGGGGCGGGTCGCGTTCGCCTTCTCGCCGATGCATTCGAAATGGATCGGCACCTGGCGCCAGCCATAGATGCGGTAGCCGAAGCTGAGAATTTCCGCCTCGACGATCTGCCGGCAGCGCTCCTGCGCCGAGAGGTCGGTCTTCGGCAGGAACACCATGCCGACCGCGATCGGGCCCTCGCGCAGGCCATCGCCGCCGCGGCGCACTTCGGCCGCGAAGAAATCCTGCGGGATCTCGATATGAATGCCAGCGCCGTCGCCGGTCTTGCCGTCGGCATCGACCGCGCCGCGATGCCAGACGGCCTTCAGCGCATCGATGCCGGCCTGCACCACGTCGCGGCGCTTTTTGCCGTCTAGAGCGGCGACAAGGCCGACGCCGCAATTGTCGTGCTCCTGCGCCTGATTGTAAGTATCCTTTAGAATCTGCGCATTATGCGACCAGGATGCCAGGAACTCTGAAGCTGTTTCGTGGGTCATAAGATTACTCCGCGGCCTGGGCCAGGTCTTGCGCCTGGATAAAGTCATGAATGGCGGTGGCGGCTTCCCGCCCGTCCCGGATCGCCCAGACGACGAGGGAGGCCCCGCGCACGATGTCACCGGCGGCAAACACGCCCGGCAGGCTGGTCATAAAGGTCTTCGGGCTCACCTTCAGCGTGCCCCAGCCGGTGAGTTTCAACGCCGGCTCGTTGAAGGCGCCCGGCATGTCTTCGGGGTCGAAGCCCAGCGCCTTGATGACAAGGTCAGCCTCGATGGTGAACGTGCTGCCGGCAATGGGCTCCACCGACTGGCGGCCGGAGGCATCGGGCAGACCAAGATGCATGCGGGTGGCGCGAACGGCGGTGACATGCGTGTCGCCCAGAAACGCCTCAGGTGCGGCGAGCCAGGTGAACACCACGCCCTCATCCTCGGCGTTCTTCACCTCGCGCAGGCTGCCCGGCATGTTCTGCCGGTCGCGGCGGTACAGGCAAGTGACCGATTTCGCGCCCTGGCGGATCGCTGTGCGCACGCAATCCATCGCCGTGTCGCCACCACCGATCACCACCACTTTTTTGCCGGCGGCATTCAGCAGGCCGGAATCGTAGTCCGGCACCGCGTCGCCAAGATTTTGCCGGTTCGAGGTGACCAGGTAATCCAGCGCCGGGACAATGCCGGCCAGCCCCGCCCCCGGCCCGGCGATTTCGCGCGGCTTGTACACGCCGGTTGCGACCAGCACGGCGTCGTGCGTCTCGCGCAGCGCGGCGAAGCTGATCTTGCCACCGATATCGGCATTCAGCACGAAGTCGATGCCGCCATCGGCGAGCCATTTCCAGCGGCGCAGCACAATATCCTTCTCCAGCTTGAAGCCGGGAATGCCGTAGATCAGCAGCCCGCCGACGCGGTCGTGGCGGTCGTACACCGTCACTTTATAGCCGCGCGAGCGCAGCGCCTCGGCAGCCGCAAGCCCGGCCGGGCCGGCGCCGATGATGCCCACGCTCTGCGGCCGCTCTTCGCGCGGGGCAATCGGCTTCACCCAGCCCTGCTCGAAGGCGGTGTCGGTGATATAGCGCTCCACCGCGCCGATGGTGACGCTCTCAAACCCCTTCTCGATGACGCAATTGCCCTCGCACAACCGGTCCTGCGGGCAGATGCGGCCGCAAATCTCGGGAAACGTGTTGGTTGCGGCGGAAATCTCATACGCCTCCTCCAGCCGCCCCTCGGCCGTGAGCTTCAGCCAGTCGGGGATGTTGTTGGAGAGCGGGCAATGGACCGAGCAGAATGGAATGCCGCATTGGCTGCAGCGGCTGGCCTGCTCCTCGGCATGCGGCTTGTCGAAACCGGCGTAAATCTCGTCGAAGTCGGCGCGGCGCTCGGTAGCCTCACGCTTATGCGGAGTTTGCTGGGGAAGATGGATGAATTGCAGCATGCGCTGAGCCATGTTTCGGTCCCGCCTCGTCAAACAAAAAACTGCACCGCGCAACAATATTGCCCGCAGCGTTGTGTGAGAGGCTCTTATCGCAGTTTTTCTGGCCTTACCAGCGAAAATCGCATTTTAAGACAGCATCAGATGACTCATTTTCTTGCCTTACGCATCTCGCTCGCCGTTTTTGCGGACAACGCAATCCTTATTAGGTCCGATTTGCTACCTATCTATGCAAAACCTCCGCGCGCCGCTCCCCGCCGGGCCGGTAGCGCGCCAGATAGGCCGGCACGATCAGCGCCATGCCGGTCGGCGCGATGCCGAGCTGCGCCAGCCCCGGCATCCCAAGCGAGACAATGTTATCGCGCTGCAGCAGCAGGATCTGATCCACGGTCAGCAGCTTGCCCGGCAGGCGCTGCAGAATCTGCGCCTGCAGCCAGGCAAGCCGGAGGGGCAGGTCGATCACCAGCCGCTTCCGCCCGATCGTTCGCAACATATCGTCAATGAGGTCCTTAAAGCTTTTTACCTCCGGTCCGCCGAGTTCGTAGGTCGTGCCAGCGGCCTCGGCGCGCCGCGCCGCCAGCACCGCATCGGCCACATCGCCGACATAGACCGGCTGGAATTTGCACTGCCCGCCGACGATCGGGATCACCGGCAGGAATCGTGCCATCCCGGCGAATTGGTTGAAAAAACTGTCTTCGGCGCCGAACACGATCGAGGGGCGCAGGATCACCGCCCGGGGGAACACCGCGCGCACCGCCGCCTCGCCGGCCGCCTTGCTGCGCCCGTACAGGCTGGGGCTCGCCGCATCGGCACCAATGGCGGAGATATGAATGAGCTGCCGCGCCCCTGAGCTGGTGGCGAGCCGGGCGATGCGCCCCGCCCCCTCGGCATGCACGCGGGTAAAGTCACCCTTGCGCTTTTCCGACAGCAGCCCGGTGGCGTTGACCACCAGCTCCGCCCCCTCGGTGGCGCGGGCCACCAGCGCCTCCTGGGCGAGCGGCACATAAAGCGGCACGATCTGCCCGACACGGCCCATTGTCTGCAGGAAGCCAGCCTTGGGGACATCGCGCACCGCGACGCGAATCACATAGCCCTGGGCCGCCAGACGTTGCACGATATACCGCCCGATGAAGCCCGAACCGCCGAACACCGTCGCCACCCTGCGCTCGCCTGACATGAATTTCCCCTTTTGTTGCGCCGATTTTGCAAGATTTTTTTAAGATGGTGACGAAATGCGCTCAAGGCACTGTTGACGCGGCGAATTCATAGGGGTAAAGCCCCGGCCCACGTCACCCGACGCTAACGTGGACCGCTCCGGCGGGCCGCAAAACGGGTGACGGGATGAGTAGAGTAACACCTGCCCAGGTGGCGAAATTGGTAGACGCACTAGCTTCAGGTGCTAGCGATCGCAAGGTCATGGAAGTTCGAGTCTTCTCCTGGGCACCATCCTCTCTCTCAAATCCCGGTGCGCGGCCGCCTCCCCAGCCGCATTTTTCCCTTCCATCACGAGGCCGGCATGAGCACGATCCAGCTGCATCAACATGATCTGCCGGCAGGGCTCAGCTTCGGCCCGATGGTCGCGATCGACACCGAGACGATGGGCTTGGACCCGCGGCGCGACCGGCTTTGCCTGGTGCAGCTCTCTGCCGGCGACGGCACCGCGCATCTGGTGCAGATCATCCCGCCTTCGCGCGGCGGCAAGGGCGCGGACTGCCCGAACCTGAAGACGTTGCTCGCTGATCCGCAGGTCACCAAGCTGTTCCATTTCGCGCGCTTCGACATCGCCGCATTGCTGAACGGCCTGGGCGTCGTCACCGCCCCCGTGATCTGCACCAAGATCGCCTCGAAACTGGTGCGCACCTATACGGATCGGCACGGTTTGAAAGAGCTGTGCCGCGACCTGATCGGCGTGGAGATTTCCAAGCAGCAGCAGACCAGCGACTGGGGGGCGACGGATCTGACCCCGGAGCAGATGACCTATGCCGCCGCCGACGTGCTGCACCTGCACGCGCTCTGGGCGAAGCTGGAGGCGCTGCTGCGGCGCGAGGACCGGCTGGATCTCGCCATGGCTGCCTATGCCTTCCTGCCGACTCGGGCGCAGCTCGACCTGCTCGGCTATCAGGACCCGGATATTTTTCAGCATTAGGCTTAAGAATAGGCAAGCAGCCGCTTTTTGAAAAAAGCGGCGCAAAAACTTTCGTTAAACCGGGACTGTGGCGTCGAAACCTGCACGCCCCAGTTTAAAAAGATTTTTTTTGCTTCGAGATGATCCCGCACCACCCCCGCGCAGCCGGTTACACTGGGTTGCGCAGTCTCAGTTGACCGACGCGGCGGCGCTGTTCATACCGCTGTCATGAGTATCGGCGATAATATGCTGCAGTCTGCGGTAGCGGATCGGTCAGCGGGCGATCTCGACTTGACCATTGCCCGTGACGTTCTGGCCACCGAAGCGGCGGCGCTGACCGCGCTGGGCGCCGGGCTCGGCGAGGAATTCTGCGCCGCGGTCGACCTGCTGTTCTCCGTCCCGGGCCGTGTGGTTGTCACCGGCATGGGCAAATCCGGGCATGTGGCGCGCAAAATCGCCGCCACCCTCGCCTCCACCGGCACGCCGGCGCTGTTCGTGCACCCGGCCGAGGCCGCGCATGGCGATCTTGGCATGATCATCGCCGGCGACGCGGTGATCGCGTTGTCCAATTCCGGCGAGGCCATGGAGCTGGCCGCCATTGTCGGCCATGCCAGCCGCATCGGGCTGCCGCTGATCGGCATCACCGCGGTGGCGGAGAGCACGCTGGCCAGCGCCGCCACCGTGCCGTTGATCCTGCCCCCCGCCCCGGAAGCCGGGCCGATCGGCCTGGCGCCAACCACCAGCACCACCATGCAGATGGCGCTGGGCGATGCGCTGGCGGTGGTGCTGCTGGCCCGGCGCGGTTTTTCCGCGCGCGATTTCCGCGACATTCATCCCGGCGGCAAGCTCGGCGCGCGGCTGAAGCGCGTGCGCGACCTGATGCATCGCGGCGAGGAACTGCCCCTGGTGCGCCCCGGCACGACCATGGACAAGGCGCTGATCACCATGACCGCGAAGCGCTTCGGCGCGCTCGGCGTGGTTGATGAGGGCGGCCATCTGCTCGGCATTGTCACCGACGGCGATCTGCGGCGTGTCATGGGGCCGGACCTGCTGAGCCGCGAAGTGTCCGAGATCATGAACACCGCGCCGAAGACGATCGGCGCCGAGGCGCTCGCCGAAGAGGCGCTGCGCGAGATGAACAGCGCCTCCCGCCCCGTTACTGCCTTATTTGTGGTGGATGAGCGGCGCATGGTGCAAGGCATTCTCCACATTCACGACCTGCTGCGCGCGGGGCTGGCATGACCCCGGTCGCCCGCGAACGCATGCTGGACGGGTTGCGCCGGCGCAACCCGGAGACGCTGGCGGCGATCACCCGGCGCAGCACGGTGGTGACCATCGGCAAAAAGCTCCTCCCCGTGGCGGCGGTGGCGCTGCTGGTGGCGCTCGCCCTCGCCCCGTCCTGGCAAGCCGGGCCGGACAAGGACCGCGTGACCTATCATGTGTCGGCCGCTCAGGCGAGCAACAATTCGCATATGCTGGGCGCGCAATATCACGGGCTGGACCAGCACGGAGAGCCCTTCACCGTCACCGCCGCCAATGCCACCGAGCAGGGCAGCGACGAGGTCGCTCTCACCCGGCCGGTCGGCGACATCACCTTGAAATCCGGCACCTGGCTGGAGCTGAAATCCGATACCGGCATGTTCCACCAAAAATCCCAGATGCTGCATCTCTCCAGCAATGTCTCGCTGTACCGCAATGACGGCACCACCGTGACCACGACCAGTGCGGATATCAATCTGCAGAACAGCAGCGCCACAGGCAACGCGCCCGTGGATGTCCAGGGCCCCTTCGGGACGCTGCATGCCGATAACGGCTTCGTGCTTGCCGATCGTGGCGGCGAGATCACCTTCAACGGTCCGGCCACGCTGACACTGACGCAGGTCAAATGAAGCGCACGGCATTCCTCGGCGGCCTCGCTCTGGCGGCGCTGCATTTTCACCCCGCGCAGGCGCAGACGCTGGATCTGAGCGGCAGCCAGCAGAACGGCCCGCCGCTGCCGATCCAGGTGACGGCGAGCCAGGACATCCAGTGGCAGCAGCAGGCGCAGGTGGTCATCGCCACCGGCAACGCCAAGGCGGTGCGCGGCAATGTCACCGTCACCGCCGATCAGCTGATCGCGCATTACCGCAAAAAGGCCACGCCGCCGGGGACGCAGCCGGTCCCGGCCAGCCCCGCCGACAGCTCCGACCCGCTGAACCAGGGCGGCACCGAGCTCTATGAGCTGGACGCCGTCGGCCATGTGCATATCTACACCGCCACCGATAACGCCTGGGGCGACCGCGCGGTCTACAGCCTGGATAGCGCGGTGCTGGTGCTGACCGGGCAACACCTCAAGCTGACCACGCCGCATGACGTGATCACCGCCAAGGACGCGATCGAATATTACGCCCAGAAGCGCATGGCGGTGGCCCGTGGCGACGGGCTGGTGGTTGCCGATGATGGCCGCTCGATCGCCGCCGACACGCTGATCGGTTATCTCGCGCCGCCCCAACCCAACGGACAGCAACCGGCGCCAGCCCAGCCAACACCCCCCGCCGCGAACGGCAAACCGGCCGCCAGCCCCGATCCGCTGGACCAGGCAGGGCAGTTGCAAAAAGTGGACGCGATCGGCCATGTGGTGATCCACACCACGACCGACACGGCAACCGGCGATTCCGGCGTGTATCTGCCGCCCACCGGCCAGGCGCGGCTTGGCGGCGACGTGCATATCATCCGCGGCCCCAACGAACTGACCGGAAACGACGCTCTCGTGAACATGAAAACTGGCATCGCCACCTTGCTCGCCGCCCCTGGCGGCCAGGTCGCGGGCACCATCCTGCCAAACACCGCCAAATCTCTCCCCGGCGCCACGTCGGCAGCGGGGCCGGCACAAAAATGAACGGATTACGGGTTATCGAGGGCCAGGGGGGGCTGGTCGCCACCGGGCTTGGCAAGCACTTCAAAAAGCGCCCGGTTGTGCGCAACGTCTCGCTGTCGGTGAAGCGCGGCGAGGCGGTGGGGCTGCTCGGCCCGAACGGCGCCGGCAAGACCACCACCTTCTATATGATCGTCGGGCTGATCGCGCCGGACAGCGGCAACATCGTTCTGGACGGCGCGGAGATCTCCGCGCTGCCGATGTACCGCCGGGCGCGGCTCGGCATCGGCTACCTGCCGCAGGAGGCCAGCGTGTTCCGCGGGCTCAATGTCGAGCAGAACATCATGGCGGCGCTGGATGTGGTGGAGCCCGACCGCGACAAGCGCGAGGGCATGCTCACCGCGCTGCTGGCGGAGTTCGGCATCAGCCATCTGCGCCGCACCCCGGCCCTCGCCCTTTCGGGGGGCGAGCGCCGGCGTGTGGAGATCGCCCGCGCTTTGGCCACCGCGCCAAACTATATCTTGCTCGACGAGCCGCTGGCCGGCATCGACCCGATCGCCGTCGGCGAGATCCGCGATCTCGTGTCGCATCTGAAGCATCGCGGCCTCGGCGTGCTGATCACCGACCATAACGTGCGGGAAACGCTGGAGATCATCGACCGGGCCTATATCCTCTATGACGGCCAGGTGCTGATGGAGGGCAAGCCGGAAGCGGTGGTGGCGCATGAGGATGTGCGCCGCGTGTATCTGGGCGAGAAGTTCAGCCTGTAGTTCCGGCGCCACACCCCAGGCCGGCGCGGCGCCGCCATGCAGTTTTCGGGCCAAAAAACATTGGACAGGGTGTGGGTTTGATATAACCTCCCGGCATGGCTTTTGCTCCCCGTCTCGATTTGCGGCAGTCGCAAGTACTGGTGATGACGCCGCAGCTGCGCCAGGCGATCCAATTGCTGCAATATTCCAATCTGGAAGCCAGCCAGTTCATCGAGGATGAGCTGCTGAAAAACCCGCTGCTGGAACGCGCCGAGGCCGGGGAGACCGTCTCGGCCGTTGAGGCAGCGCCCCCCTCCCCGGCCCCGGAAGCCATCGATGCGGCCAGCTTCGCCGGCTCCGGGCTGATGCCGGACGCGGCGGACGCGCCGCTCGATATCGATGTCACCAACACCTACGACGCCGGCACCGGTTCCGACGGCTATGCCGGCTCCGGCGGGGCCGGGATGGATGACGAGGAGGGCTGGAACGCGATCGAGGCGATCGGCGGCGCGCGGCCGAACCTGCGCGAGCATCTCGAACAGCAGGCCCGTCTCGCCTTCTCCGAGCCGAGCGACCGGCTGATCGCCGGCGCCCTGATCGCCGCTTTGGACCCGTCCGGCCGGCTCGCCGAACCGCCGGAAACCCTGGCCGCTATTTTGGGCGTGGAGCTCGAGCGGCTTGAGGCGGTGCGGCAGAACATGCTGCGCTTCGACCCGACCGGGATTTTCGCCCTCGACCTTGCGGAATGCCTGGCGGCGCAGCTGGCCGAGCACAACCGGCTCGACCCGGCGATGCAGGCGCTGCTGGATAATCTCGACCGGCTGGCGAAGCGCGACATGCGCGGGCTGATGGCGTTGTGCGGCGTCGACGCCGCCGATCTCGCGGAAATGGTCGCGGAGCTGCGCCGGCTCGACCCGAAGCCCGGCGCGCAGTTCGAGAGCGAGCCGCTGCGGCCGCTGATCCCGGACGTGCTGATGCGGCCGATGCCGCTGAAATCCGCGACCGAAGGCGACTGGCTGCTGGAAATCAACCCGGAAACCATGCCGCGCCTGCTGATCCGCCGCGGCTTTCACGCCCGCCTGGCCGCCTCGGCCTCGCGCGAGACGAAGAGTTTTCTGTCTGAACAGTTGCAGGGCGCCACCTGGCTGGTGAAGGCGCTGGAATCCCGCGCGCATACGATCCTGCGGGTCTCCGCCGAGATCGTCCGCCGCCAGGACGGGTTCTTCCGCCACGGCATCTCGCATCTGCGCCCGCTCACCTTGCGCGACATCGCCGCCGAGGTGGAGCTGCATGAAAGCACGATCAGCCGCGTCACCTCGAACAAATCGATCGCCACGCCGCGCGGCATTTTCGAGCTGAAATTCTTTTTCACCACGGCCCTGGCCGGCGCCAATGGCGAGACACACAGCGCGGAGATGGTGCGCCACCGGGTGCAGAGCCTGATCGCCGGCGAGAATCCAAGGAAAATTTTGTCCGATGATGCCATCGCAGCTCTATTGCAAAAAGAAGGCATAGACATCGCCCGCCGGACCGTGGCCAAATACAGGGAAGCGCTGCGCATACCGGGCTCGGCGCAGCGTAAGCGGGAAAAAATGCCCGCCTGAGGCGCCTGATGGCAGGCGTCCTGGACGACGAGCCCAGAAGTTCTGGAGATGACCAATGCAACTCACGGTCTCTGGCAAACAACTCGAACTCTCCGACGCCCTGCGCGTTCATGTGGCGCAGCATCTGGACGTCATCACCAACAAATATTTCGACCATGCCCTGGAAGCGCATGTCACGTTCAGCAAGGCGCGCAGTTTTTTCACCTGTGATATCAATGTTCATGCCGGCCGCGGCATCACCGTGCGCGGCGAGGGTGAGGCGGGCGACGCGCATGCCGCGTTCGACGACGCGGCTGAGCACATCGCCACCCGCTTGCGCCGCTATCGCCGCCGGGTCTCCGCCCATGCGCGCGACGCCGGCAACCGTGCCAAACCCGAGCCCGGGCGCCAATACGTGCTGGCCGCAGATGGCGCGGCGCCCGAGACCGAGCCGATGAACGAGAGCGAAACTGAGACCGATACGTTGCACCCGACCATCATCGCGGAATCCGTGACCGAGATCGAAACACTCACCGTGCGCGACGCGGTGATGCGCATCGATCTCGCCCACCAGCCGGCCATGATGTTCCGCAACCGCAAGACCGGCCAGCTGAACGTGGTCTATCGCCGCCCCGACGGCCATGTCGGCTGGATCGATCCCTGCGAATAAACCGAAAGCTTTGCACCGTCCGAGGGGGGCTCCGGCCCCCCTTTTTTTGCCCGGCTCAACCAACCTTTATGTCAGCGAAGAGGAAGGCTTCTTTTTTGAAAAAAAGACGCAAAAAACTTTTTTAAACGGGGCCGTGCTCGTTTCAGCGCCACAGTCCTAAAGGCGCAAAAATTTTTGCGCCGCTTTTTTAAAAGCGGCTGCTTTCCTGTCCACGCCTAAACGTAAGGCGGCGCGGTGTGGCCGGCGGGCGATAGGGTGAAAATCTCGCAGCCAGTCTCAGTCACACCCAGCATGTGCTCGAACTGGGCGGAGAGCGAGCGGTCGCGCGTCACCGCTGTCCAACCGTCATCGAGGATTTTCACCTCCGGCCGCCCGGCATTCACCATCGGCTCGATGGTAAAGAACATGCCCGGCTTGAACACCGCCCCCTCGCCCCGCTTGCCGAAATGCAGCACGTTGGGCGGTTCGTGGAAGTGCTGGCCAATGCCGTGCCCGCAAAAATCGCGCACCACCGAAAAACGCTGCGCTTCCACATAGCTCTGGATGGCGTAGCCGACATCGCCAAAGGTTGCCCCTGGCCTCACCGCGGCGATGCCGCGCATCATCGACTCATAGGTGATCTCCATCAGCCGCTTTGCCCGCGTGCTGGCGGCGCCGGCCACGTACATGCGGCTGGTATCGCCGTACCAGCCGTTCAGGATCACCGTGACGTCGATGTTGAGAATGTCGCCCTCGAGCAGCTTCTTCTCAGCGGGAATGCCGTGACAGACGACATGGTTGATCGAGGTGCAGATCGATTTCGGGAAGCCGCGATAGTTCAACGGCGCCGGCACCGCGCCATGCGCCGTGATAAAATCGTGACAAAGCGCGTTCAGCCGCTCGGTGGTCACACCCGGCACGACGTAAGGGCCGATCATGTCCAGGGTTTCCGCCGCCAGCCGCCCGGCCGCGCGCATCGAGGCGAAATCCTCGGGCTTATGTATCGTGATCCGCCGCGAGTTGGCGCCGCCATCCATCATCAGTCACTCTCAATTTGCGGCGTTCCATGCGCGGAACGCCTCGTGATTCCTTCGTACTAGATGCAGATGCGCCGCCCCAGTGCAAGGCTTAACGGGCGCGTGCCGCCTATGCCGGGCTGGCCCGCCATATTGACCGTATGGCATCGGGCTTCTTTAATACCCCCTCATGCCATTCCAGGGGGTCCCGATGACGCTCGTATCATCATCGAGATGCCTGCCCGCCGCCGGGCGGGTGGCGCCGTCGCGCCACCGCTTTGCCCCGTAATCAGACCCGCATAACCAGCAAGACCAGCATTAAGGAGCCTTGAGATGACGAAATTTGGTGTCGCGCAGCCGGTTCGCCGTGTCGAAGACCCGCGCCTGCTGCTGGGCCTCGGCCGCTATACCGACGATATCGCGCCTGAGACTGCGCTGCACGGCTATGTGCTGCGCAGCCCGTACGCCGCGGCGAAACTCCTCTCCATCGACACCGCCGCCGCTCTGGACATGCCCGGGGTGAAGGCGGTGTACACCGCCGCCGACCTCGCCGCCGACAAGATCGGCGGCCTGCCCTGCGTGGTGCCGCTCAAGAACCGCGACGGCAGCTCGCGCGCGGAGCCGCCGCATCCGGTGCTGGCCGAGGGTTTCGTGCGCCATGTCGGCGATCCGGTCGCCTTCATCGTCGCCAGCAGCCCGCAGGCGGCGCGCGATGCCGCCGAGGCGGTGATCATCGATTACGACGCCCTGCCTTCGGTCACCGAAATGCAGGCGGCGATCGAGCCGGGCGCACCGCTGGTCTGGCCGGAGGCGGCGAACAACATCGCGTTCGACTGGCAGACCGGCGACAAGGAAAAGACCGACGCGCTGTTCGCCGGTGCGGCGCATGTGACCAAGCTCACCTTGGTCAATAATCGCATCATTGTGAATTCGATGGAGGCGCGCTGCGCCTTTGCCGACTACAAGGACGAACGCTGGACGCTCACCACCACCACCCAGGGCGGGTGGAGCCTGAAGAACATGCTGGCGACCCACGTGTTCAAGGAGCCGGCGGAAAAATTCCGCATCATCACGCCCGATGTCGGTGGCGGCTTCGGCATGAAGCTGTTCCTGTATGCCGAGCATGTGCTGGTCTGCTACGCTGCGCGCAAACTGGCCGCCCCCGTGCGCTGGGCCTCCGAGCGCGGCGAGGCGTTCCTCTCCGACAATCACGGCCGCGACCATATCTCCCAGGGCGAACTGGCGCTCGATACCGAGGGCAAGTTCCTGGGCATGCGCATCCGCACTTTGGCCGGCATGGGGGCGTATTTCTCCAATTACGCGCCGATGATCCCCACCATGGCCGGCTCGAAAGTGATGGCCAGCGTCTATGACTTCAAGTCAATCTACCTGAACGTGCTGGGTATTTTCACCCACACCGTGCCGGTGGACGCGTATCGCGGCGCCGGGCGGCCGGAGAGCAATTACCTGGTCGAGCGGCTGATCGACGCCGCCGCGCACGAGCTGAGCATCGACCGCGCGGAACTGCGCCGGCGCAACATGGTGCCGCCCTCCGCCATGCCCTACACCTCGGCAATGGGCCAGAAATACGATTCCGGCGAGTTCGCGCGGGTGCTCGACGCGGCGCTGGAGTTCGCCGACTGGAAGGGCTTTCCGGCCCGGCAGCAGAAGGCCGTGGCAGCCGGCAAGCGGCTTGGCATCGGCCTTGCCTACTACCTGGAGGCAACCGGCGGCGCCAATTCCGAGCGCGCGGAAATCCGCTTCTCCGCGGATGGCTATGTCGATGTCTATGTCGGCACGCAGTCTTCCGGCCAGGGGCATGAGACCGCCTATGTGCAGCTGACCGCCGCACAGCTCGGCGTGGATGGCGACAAGATCCGCATCCACCAGGGCGATACCGACACCATCCCCACCGGCGGTGGCACCGGCGGCGCGCGCAGCCTGTATTCCGAAGGCCAGGCGCTGCGCGTCACCGGCATGTCGGTGATCGAGAAAGGCCGGCAGCAGGCCGGCGAGTATCTGGAGGCCGCGGCCACGGATATCGTGTTCGAGGAGGGCAAGTTCAGCGTCGCCGGCACCGACCGGGCGGTGGATATCATCACCCTCGCCGCGCATAAGCCGGGTTCGCTGGACGCCGCCGAGGTCGCGGCGATCGATGCGCATACCTTCCCCAATGGCTGCCACATCACCGAGGTGGAGGTGGACCCGGAGACCGGCGTCGCCCGCGTCGTCCGCTACGTGGTGATGGACGATGTCGGCAAGGCGGTGAACCCGATGATCGTGCGCGGCCAGGTGCATGGCGGCGTGGCGCAGGGCGTCGGTCAGGCGATCTTTGAGCGCGTCGTCTACGACGCCGATAGCGGCCAGCTCGTCTCCGGCAGCCTGATGGATTACGCCCTGCCCCGCGCCGACGATGTCCCGGACATCAAGGTGGAATTCATCGAAATCCCCTGCGCCTCGAACCCGCTCGGCGTGAAGGGCGCGGGCGAAGCCGGTGCCGTCGGCTCGCCGCCGGCGGTGATCAACGCCATCATCGACGCGCTGCGGCAGGATGGGGTGACGGCGCTGGACATGCCGGCGACACCGGAGAGCGTGTGGAACGCCATCAACATGGCGAAAGCCGCCTGACGATAGCGACTGCCTCTAGTTCAATAGCTTAAAGCGCTTAAGCTATTGAACTAACTAACAAATTAGCAGCAAAGTGCAGGGCAGCCATTCAGCCCTGCACTAGCTGGGGTCATCAGCATCATCTATCGATCGATTACGGATGACGCGGGTTCACGCCCAAGTTATCCGTATGATCAATATTTAAGATGTTGGAGATGAGTTTGGATTACGTTTCCCCCCTCGAACTGACGAGCAGCATGCTCGAGAGCGGCGCAAAGAAGGCGAACCTTAGCGTCTCCGACATGCTGATCCGCGGCGCGTTTGCCGGTGCCCTGCTTGGCATGGCCGCCACCCTTTCCGACGCCGCCGCGGTGGCCACCGGCGATGCGCTGGTCGGCGCTGTGATGTTTTCGTTCGGCTTCGTCATGATTGCCCTGCTCAACCTTGAGCTCTTCACCGGCTGCTGCGTCATGCTGCCCTTCGCCGCCTTCGGCGGTCGCGCCAGTGCCGGCCAGGTGCTGCGCAACTGGGTGTTCGTGTATATCGGCAACCTGATCGGCTCGCTGATCTACGCCTTCCTCTATGCCGCGGCCAGCACCAAGTTCTTCACCGACGCCCCGGACCCGGTCGGCGCCAAGGTGGTCGCTGTCGGTATCGCCAAGGTGATGCCCTACATGCATGCTGGCACCGCAGGCTGGTGGACCGCCCTGGTGAAGGGCGTGCTCTGCAACTGGCTGGTGGCGCTCGCCTCCGTGCTGGCCCTCGTCTCCCGCTCCACCATCGGCAGGATCATCGCTTGCTGGCTGCCGATCACGGCCTTCGTGGCGCTGGGCTTTGAGCACAGCGTGGCGAACATGTTCGACATCCCGGGCGCCATGATGCTGGGCGCGCCGATTTCCGTCGGCCAGTGGCTGATCTGGAACGAGATCCCGGTCACCATCGGCAACATCATCGGCGGCATGATCTTCACCGGCCTGGCGCTGTACGTCACCTATAAGCCAGCCAAGTCCGCCGCGACGCCGGCTGGCCTCGCGGTCGCAGCCGAATAATCTCGGCGTCAGCTGATAAAAATGGGCCGGAGCGGTAATGCTCCGGCCTTTTTTGTTGAGAGAGAGAAAGACAAGGGCTTCTTTTTTGAAAAAAAGAAGCAAAAAACTTTTTTAAACCGGGCCGTGCCTGTTTCAGCGCCACAGTCTCCAAAAAGCAAAAGTTTTTGCGCCGCTTTTTTCAAAAAGCGGCTGCTGTCTTCCCTGCCATTTCTAGATCCGCAACGGCCCGGTCATGTCCTCCGGGCGCACCCATTCGTCGAACTGCGCCTCGGTGAGCAGGCCGAGCGCCAAAGCCGCCTCGCGCAGCGAGAGCCCCTCGCGATGCGCCTTCAGCGCCGTTTTGGCCGCCGCCTCGTAGCCGATATGCGGGTTCAGCGCCGTCACCAGCATCAGGTTCTGGCGCAGGTTTTCGGCAATTTTCTCCCGCGCCGGCTCAATGCCGATGGCGCAATGCTCGGTGAAGGCGCCGAGCGATTCGGCCAGCAGATGCGCGCTGTCCAGCAGATTATGCAGCATCACCGGCTTGAACACGTTGAGCTGGAAATTGCCCTGGCTGCCGCCGAACGCCACCGCATGGTCGTTGCCGAACACCTGCACCGCCACCATGGTCAGCGCCTCGCACTGCGTCGGGTTGATCTTGCCGGGCATGATCGAGGAGCCGGGTTCGTTCTCGGGGATCGTGATTTCGCCGATGCCGGTGCGTGGGCCGGAGGCATACCACCGCACGTCATTGGCGATTTTCATCGCCGCCCCGGCCAGCACGCGCAGGCTGCCGGAGGCTGCCACCATGGCATCATGCGCCGAGAGCGCCGCGAATTTGTTGGGCGCGGTGCAGAACGGCTTTTCCGTCTCCTGGGCGACGAAGCTGGCGACCGTCGCGCCAAAATTCGGATGCGCATTCAGCCCGGTGCCGACCGCGGTGCCGCCGATCGCCAGCTCATAGAGACCCGGCAGGGTGGCGCGGATGCCGGCGATGGCCGCCTCCAGCTGCGCCTGCCAGCCGGAGACCACCTGGCCGAGCGTGATCGGCGTCGCGTCCTGCAAATGCGTCCGCCCGGTCATCACCACATCGTCGAAGGCCAGGCTCTTGGCCTGCAGCACGTCGATCAGCCGTTCCACCGCCGGCAACAGCGTGGTCACGATCACGTCCACCGCGGCGATATGCATCACCGCCGGGAAGGTGTCGTTGGAGGATTGGCTGTGGTTCACGTCGTCATTCGGGTTGATCGGCGTCTTGCTGCCGACCACGCCGCCGGCGAGCTGGATGGCGCGATTCGCGATCACCTCGTTGGCGTTCATGTTGCTCTGCGTGCCCGAGCCGGTCTGAAACACGACCAAGGGGAATTCGCTATCCCACTTGCCGTCGATCACCTCCTGGGCCGCCTGCACGATCAGCGACGCCTTCCCCTCGGGCAATTGCCCCAGCGTCTGATTCGCCAGCGCACAGGCTTTCTTCAGAATGCCGAAGCCGCGGATGACATCCCTGCCCCACACGTAATTACGGCGGCCGATGGGAAAATTCTCGATCGAGCGCTGCGTCTGGGCGCCCCAGAGATGCGCTGCGGGGACCGCGACATCGCCCAGCGCGTCATGTTCCATGCGGGTCTTGGTCATCACAATCTCCCGTTTAAAAAGCCCAAAGCGGGCAATGGTTTCCAGCGCCGCGGCAGGTCGGTGCGGCGAATTGGCCGGATGGCATAGCGGGGATAAGGCTGCGCGGTGCGCTCCAGAAAGCTGGCATAGGCCCGCACCTGCGCCTCGCGCCAAGCCTGATCCGCCAGGGCGGCGGCGCGGCTGGGATAGATCTCGGCGATGCGGATGACGCGGTCGATGATCGCCACCACCGCCCAGAGGGAATCATCGCTCCCCCGGCGCTTTTCTGCAACGAACTCCATCATCCACTTGCCCTGAGCGCTGCTTGGTTTACCTGTCGTTCCAACATAAGGGGGAGAGCATATGGATCAAGCCGTAAAGGTCTGGCGCGAAGGCCGCGCGGGACGCATCCGTCTGGACCGGCCGAAGGCGCTGAACGCGCTGGATCTGGCGATGGTGCGGGAGGTGCATGCGGCGGTGGAGGCATTTTCCGCCGAGCCGGAGGTGCATCTGCTGCTGATCGACGCGCCCGAGCGCGGGTTTTGCGCCGGCGGCGACGTGCGCGGCATCCGCGCAGGCGCGATGGCGGGCGACCGCCGCGTGGTCGACACGTTCTTCACGGCCGAATACGCCATGAACCAGGTGATCGCCGAGTGCCGCAAACCTTTTGTCGCCTTGGTGGACGGCGTGTGCATGGGCGGCGGCATCGGCCTTGCCGTGCATGGCAGCCATCGAATTGCCAGCGAGCGCGCGATGTTCGCCATGCCGGAAACCGCGATCGCCCTGTTTCCCGATGTCGGCACCAGCTACCTGCTCCCCCGCCTGCCAGGCTGGCTCGGGCTGTATATGGGCCTGACCGGCGCACGGATGGTCGGCGCGGATGCGGTGCATGCCGGCCTCGCCACGCATTTTGTGCCGAGCGAAAAATTTTCCGATCTGGCCGCGGCGATTGTGCGCGATGGCGTCGCCGTGATCGCCGGTTTCGCCGAGCCCCTGCCCGGCTTCTCCCTTGCGGCCGCGCGTCCGGTGATCGACGAGGCGTTCTCAGCCCCCTCGGTACGGGAGATTGTCGCGCGGCTGGAACGCATCGGCGGGGCGTTCGCGCAGGAGACGGTGCAGGCGCTGCGTCAAGGCTCGCCCAGCGCGGTGCATTGGAGTTTTGCGCTCCTCCGCGCCGGGGCTCACCGCACGCTGCGTCAGGCTTTGGCCGCGGAACTCGCGCTGGCGAAACAGGTCGCCAACCTGCCGGAATTTTTCGAGGGCGTGCGCGCGGTGCTGGTGGACAAGGACCGCGCCCCGAAATGGCAGCCGGCCCGCCTCGAGGAGGTGGACCATGACGCCATCAGCGCGCTTTTTGCTGATACGCCTCGATAGCCAGGGACAGGAGAACCTTCGGGGCCGCGATCAGATAGCGCCAGGCCAGGCGCAGCGGATCGTGCGCCAGCCGGTGCAGCCATTCCAGCCCGCGCCGCCGCATCCAGAGCGGCGCGGGCTGCGCGGTACCGGCGCAATACTCGAGGCTAGAGCCGATACACAAGCCGATGCCGGTCGCGTCCCGCCGCGTGGCGATGGCATAGGCCAACAGCTCCTGGAGCGGTGAGCCGAGCGCAAAAAAAATAAAGTCCGCCGCATTGCCGCGAACGAAGTCACGCGCGCGGCGGAAGGCCGGCATGTTGTGCAGCAGCCCCATCGACTGGGGGTGGTGCAGGAATGTAATCCGCGGGTAACGCGCCTGCAGCGCCAAAAAATTCGTCTCGCTCATGCCAAGCACGGCCACGCGGGCGCTCTCCAGCCGCGGCAGCAAGGCGGCGGTGAGCGCGGCGCCGGTGACCACCGGCGGGCGGCGCAATC
This sequence comes from uncultured Pseudomonadota bacterium, assembly GCA_963780465.1. GTDB lineage: Bacteria > Pseudomonadota > Alphaproteobacteria > Acetobacterales > Acetobacteraceae > Acidocella. The sequence continues at coordinate 20,057 of CAWACI010000001.1, read as the reverse complement.
CGAGCTGCCCTGCACAGAGATCGATGAAATTCGACTCCAGCAGGCAGAACATCGCGCCGCGATAGGCGGTGGCGAGGCTCGGCATGCGCGACAGTCGCTCAATATGATCGGCGTTCGGTGTCACCACATAGGCGAATCGCGCATGCCTTGGCCGTGCCAGCAGGATCTCCACGATCTCCTCGACTCCGCGATTGTCGAAATCGACCCCGAGCAGCCGGATCGTCGTCGGATTTAGAGCATCCATGTCACGCTGATCGGCAAAATCGCCACGCTGCGCACGCCGCTGCGCGTAGGCTGTAGCTGTAGCCGCAACGCCAGCATACCTAGATGCGCCGGAGACATGACGATGACCGGGGCGATCGCCATGCCCGAAGCGTCCAGGTCCGGGGACGACTCCTGCCGCCTTTGGTCGAACCGTCTTGCGCGTGTTTCGGCGCCTGCGCTGAGTTGCAGCATCGAGGCGCCCATGGCGCGCAGAGGGCGGCGGATGGCGCGTTCCACCCAACCGGCAAACCAGATGCGCATAGCCCCTCCCTTTATTGCGTTAAAGTAACATGCATGGCGCGTCTGGCAAAGGGCGGCGTGAAAATGCTAGAGGCGACGGATGACCGTTCGTACCCGTTTCGCGCCCTCCCCCACCGGCATGCTGCATATCGGCGGCGTCCGCACCGCTCTGTTCAACTACCTGTTCGCCCGGCACATGGGCGGCGAATTCCTGCTCCGTATCGAGGATACGGACAAAGCGCGCAGCACGCAGGAAGCGGTGCAGGTGATCCTGGACGGCATGGCCTGGCTTGGCCTGGAGCCCGACACGGCGCCGGTGTTCCAGTCCACGCGCGAGGCGCGGCATGTGGACGTGGCGATGCAAATGCTGGCGGCCGGCCGCGCCTATTCCTGTTACGCCAGCCCGGACGAGCTCAAGGAGATGCGCGAGAGGGCGCAAGCCGATGGCCGCCCGCCGCGTTATGACGGGCGCTGGCGCGACCGCGACCCTTCCGAGGCACCGGCCGGCGTGAAACCGGCGATTTGGCTGAAGGCCCCGCGCGAGGGCGAGACGGTGGTGAACGACCTCGTACAAGGCACGGTGCGGGTGCAGAACACCGAGCTGGACGATATGATCATCCTCCGCTCCGACGGCACGCCGACTTATCTGCACGCGGTGGTGGTCGACGACCATGACATGGCGATCAGCCATGTCATCCGCGGCGACGATCATCTCACAAACACGTTCCGGCAGATCCAGATCTATGATGCGATGGGCTGGGAGAAACCGCATTTCGCGCATATCCCGCTGATCCATGGCGCCGACGGCGCGAAGCTTTCCAAACGCCATGGCGCGGTCAGCGTGCTGGAATTCCGCGAGCAGGGTTTTCTGCCGGAGGCGCTGTGCAATTATCTGCTCCGACTTGGCTGGGGCCATGGCGATTCCGAGTTTCTGGTCCGTCAGGAGCAGATTGAGCTGTTCACGCTGGAAGGGGTGGGCCGCGCGGCGAGCCGGATGGACTATGCGAAACTCACGCATCTGAACGGCCAGTGGCTGCGCGGCGCCGACGATGCCCGCCTGACCTCGGACGTGCTGGCGCGGCTGCAAGCCCAGGGCCTCAGCGCCGACGCGCCCCAGCAAGCACGCATCCTGACCCTGATGCCGGGGCTGAAAGAGCGCGCGAAAACCCTGCTGGACCTCACCGCGTCCGCGGCGTTTCTGGTACGCAGCGTGCCCCTGCCCTTCGAACCGAAGGCTGAGGCGGTGCTGACGCCGGAGGCCCGCGCGATGCTGTCACGGCTGACGCCGGTGCTCGCTCGCCACCGATTTCTCCGCCACCGCGGTGGATGCGGCGCTGCGCCGCTTCGCCGAGGCCGAGGGCTTGAAGCTTGGCCAGGTGGCGCAGCCGCTGCGCGCGGCACTGACCGGCAGCACGATGAGCCCCGGCATCGACGCGACGCTGGCGGCACTCGGCCGCGAGGAGAGCCTGGCACGACTGCAGGCGGTGCTCTGATCCGGGCGCTCGAGCGCCATCGGTTTAGAGACACTCATCTCTCTGCGAAGACGAAGGCTTCTTTTTGTGCACAAAAAGAAGCCAAAAAACTTTATGAACCTGGGCCGTGCTGTTTGCGGCGCCACGGCCGCAAAGGCGCAAAGGTTTTTGGCGGCGCCATTTTTAAAAAGCGGCTGCTTCCTGCTTCGACCCTAGCATTACAGTTGTATTTTTATCGGAGTTCTGAATCTACAGGCAACCTTGATTTCAGGGCATGATGAGTGGCGGCGCGTCTGTTGAAGATACACTGGAGCTTTGGGCGTCTTCGCTGCGCGATGTGAAGGGGCGCATACGGCCTTTGTTCACGCAGGATCGTGTTGCCGCGTCGGCCGGCGATTTTCTCGATGTGCTGCTCGGCAATGAGCCGCGCAAGACCGGATGGATGCGCGCCGAAGCCGCTGGTGATCCAGGCCCATGGCGGCAGCAAGCCCTGTTGGGACGCGGTCGCTGGGATGCCGACGCATTGCGCGATGTAGTGCGGGACTATGTTGTTGAGCATCTGGCTGCCGACGATGCCGTTCTCGTGATTGATGAGACCGGGTTCCTCAAACAGGGCCGGACGTCATGTGGCGTTGGCCGGCAATACACTGGCTCTGCGGGCAAGATCACAAACTGCCAGATTGGCGTGTTTGCGGCCTATGTCTCGCACAAGGGCCATGCGTTCATCGACCGGGCGCTGTATCTACCGAAGGCATGGACATCCGACCCCGTGCGGATGAAGGCCGCCCATGTGCCTGACACTGTCGCGTTTGCGACCAAGCCTGCCCTGGCTGCGATGATGATCGACCGGGCGCTCGACGCCGGGGTCCCCTTTGCCTGGGTTGCCGCCGACAGCGTCTATGGCGTGGGCGACGTGGAGAAAGCCCTGCGCCGGGCCGGTCGCGGCTACGTGCTGGGGGGGGCATGCCAATCACTGGTTTGGCGCCTGGAACACAACGCCGCTGATTGCAGGTGAGGCAAAGGATATCGCCAAGGACTTGCCCGCAGAAGCATGGCAACGCCTGTCCGCGGGGCTCGGCACCAAGGGAGAGCGGTTCTACGACTGGGCCTATTGCCCGTTGGCCGATCTCGACGCCGAAGAGTTCGACGCCCCCACTGCCGGGCCTGTGGACGCGCGGTCTGCTGATCCGACGCAGTGTCACCGATGGTGAATGCGCCTATTTCACCATCTGGTGCCCGCACGGCACGTCGATCGACACCCTGGTCCGCGTGGAAGGAACACGTTGGCGGATCGAGGAAGGTTTCGAGACAGCCAAGAACGAACTCGGCCTCGACCATAACGAAACCCGCTCCTGGCATGGCTGGCATCGCCATGTCTCACTCGTCATGCTCGCCTACGCCATGATGGCCGCTGTCCGCTATCGTGCCAACACCATCACACCCAAAAAAACGAAGCCCAGGACAGGAAAAAACTCATCCGCTGGTCCGTCCAGGAAATCCGCCATCTTACCCTGAAGCTCGATCAGCGCCAACTGCCCGTCAAGCGTATTCTTCAATGGTCAAATTTCAGACGGGCCCATCAAGCCACAGCTAGACGAGCCCACCGTAAAACAAAAACGCAACTGTAGTGATGGGCGTTGAGTGGAGCGCTTGACAGCATTACACGACGTTTTCAAACGGACCTTGGCGTTCCCTTAACTTCCTTCATCTGCTTAAGGCCTATCAATGAAAACCATCTACCGTGGTGACATGGTTACCCCATCCGGGAGGCGAAACGCCTGGATGGATGCATTATTCATCGACCACGCTATCCTGCGCCTTCTCTGGACTAATTTCCACACGGTCGTCCCCGGTGTGCTGTACCGTGCCAATCACCCTACTCCCGGCAATCTGCGGCGTATTACCCATAAAGTGCACCTCAAAACCCTCATCAACCTGCGCGGCGCTACTGGCAACGGTTCGGATGCGCTCTCCCGCGAAACTGCCTCGCGTTTGGAGCTGGAGTTCATCGATCTTCCTATGCGCAGCCGCGCGGCCCCCAAACGCGAGCAAATCCTGCAACTCGCCGAAATTTTTCGTACCATGCGCCGTCCGGCTTTGGTTCACTGCAAATCTGGCGCCGATCGCGCCGGCTTCGCCGCCGCCATTTTCCTGCTCCTGGAAGGAAACCTAACTGCAAAGGCCAAGCGCCAGCTCGCGCTGCGCTACGGCCACCTCTGCCATGCCAAAACCGGCATCCTCGACCAATTCCTCACCCTCTGGGCCGCCACCGGGGAGGGCCGAAAACCTTTCCTCACCTGGGTCGCCGAGGATTACGATGAAGCAGCCCTCACCGCCGGCGTCACGACTAACCAAGTCGTAGGTTTCATTAATGATCGCATCCTAACGAGAGAATAGTTTTTTTACCACACCACTGGTGCTTCGAGACATTTCAGATATATGCAATGCGACGGTAATGTATTGCAATTTGTTTGTGTGTGGATGATGGACCTGGATAATTTTGTCGTCACTGATGCAGCGTTTGACCAAGCTGATTTTGATGTCGCAGATGCAGTTTCCGTCAAGACTTCCTGCCCAGCTTGTCTAGAAATTGGCGCGGCCTTTGCCTTCCAGAAAGCCGGCCATGATCTGTTCCGTTGCGCTGCCTGCGATTTCATTTTCGTCTGTCCTTTCCCATCGGACGCCGAAATCACCGCGTACTACGAGACCAATTACCGCGGCGCTTCCGCTGATTTTTATCCCAAAAGCCGCTCCCGCCGATGGCGTGCCTTCGTCCGGAGCTTGAAATTTTTGCGCTATGCCACGGGGGGGCGGGATGTACTGGACATCGGCTGCGGTGGCGGCTTTATGGCCGCAGCCTTCGCTCGCATCGGTGCAAGAGCCTCCGGACTGGATATCAGCCAGAACAGTATCGACTACGCCCGTAAACATTTCCCACAATGCAACTTCTACTGTGAGAGCTTCTCGGACTTCCGTTCCCGCAATCAGACCTACGATTTAGTTTTTTCCTCAGAAGTCCTCGAGCATCTACCAGGCCCGGACGAATTCATGGCAACCTTAAGCGCCGTCACCCGCCCCGGCGGTTTCGTGTATCTTTCGGCCCCGGATGCCGGACACCCAGCAGTGCCTTCTGAAATTTCCGATTGGAGCGACATCTGCCCACCCGAACATCTGGAATTTTTTAACGCGCGCAACCTCGCGATCCTGTTCGAACGTTACGGATTCCGCAATCACAAAAATTTTTCCTCAAAAACCCCCGCTCATTCGAGGATTTTTAGAAAATTAAGATAATAAATTTGGCGGTCTTGGAGTAGGATAACTTTAGGACAACCATGCTCGCGTCCTTTTTCTGCGAGCGATTGCATTGTTCAATCGCACCACTCCGCGCTTAACCAAATCCTGCGGAGCCCATGGGAGCTAGAAATTCACGGCTGGGAGCATGAGCGGTGGATCGGTCCAGTGGGTTGTTGGGCTCCGCCCCTGGACCCCGCCGGGGCCGGGAAGCCCGCCCCCCGGAACTAGCTCGCCAAACGGCGGCTTTGTGCTAGTTAGGCGCGCCTTTGACTTGCTAGGAATTGCTTGGTGCCGATTAAATCCATCGCGCGAAAGGTCGAATCTGTTCCGGCCTGGGCGCTCTTCAGCCTCTTTCTCGCGCCAATCCTCTTCGGTGCCATCCAAAGACTGCACAGGCCCAACCACTGGTTCAGGGATTACGATGCGTTCTCCTGTGCGGCCTCAAGGGTCACTCAGCATCTGCCCCTCTACGGCACAGCCTTTCCATGTCCCGAGCAGCTTCCGACCAGCTACGTCTATCCCCCTTACCTCGCGGACCTCTGGGCCACACTGCAACATTCCGTCGGTTTGATCGGGGCGACAGCACTTTACGGAGCGCTCTATTATTATCTGCTGTTTTATATGCTGCGCCGCTTCATTGCCGGCAATCTGGGCAGCGGTCCGGCCGCCATGCGCGCCGCCATGCTCGTGGCGATCGGCCCGGACATTTTCAACTGCGGCAATGTCGCCGTCATCGTCCACGGCGTCATCGCGCTCGTCCTTCTCTTCGCCTGGAATTATCCGTTCGTTCTTCTGGTAAGCATCGTCCTCGCCGCCGCCATAAAACCCGTCTATCTCGTCTATGTCGCGGTTTTCCTCTTTCACCCGATGCAGAACTGCAAAAAGGTCCTCTACTGCATCGGCGCCGTCATACTGGGGCTTTTCCCGTTCCTGCTCTTCAAGCTGGATAATGCCGTCCAGTTTCAAAACGACATGGCGCTGATCAGATATTACGCGACCATCAATGAGCGCGGCTATGGTTTCCTAAATCTTGCCGGCCTTCTGGGCATGTCCAAATTTTCTGTTTTCATGGCGGTCTCTTACGGTCTCTTTGTGGCGATCCTCCTGGGTGGCGCGCTTTATATCTGCCATCGCGGACATGCAAAGACGCAGGAGAAACTCTGGATCGGTGTCACGAGCGCGGTGATCGCTGATCCGCGGCTGATGTTTTACGACATGCTGACCCTCATGCCTGGCCTCGTCTGCGTGATCGCGCTGACCAGAAGACTGGGGGCGACTGCATACCGAATCAATTGCGCCTACAGCCTCCTTGTCTGCCTGATCTGCCTGGCGCTGAACTCACGTGGCGGTCAGCAGGGCATGTACCTGTTCATCCCGGCTTTCTATCTTCTGATCGCGGCAAATGCCGTCGCCTTTTATCTTCAGCGGCACGCCATCAGCCGGGCTGAATATCCCCTCACCCTCGCGCCTTCCTCCCGCGAAAGCAGGGCCCAAAGCCTGGCGATCTTGCGGACGCCGTGAGCCCGCGCTGCGCCAAGAAGATGTTCGGTTAACGCGGGTCTTTGTTGGCATGGCCACTGAGGAGCGGCCCGGCATTGGGGGGCTGTTTTGGATATCCCTCCAGCGAACAGGCCTATTCCGGTTCAAAACAATCTCGTGAACCATTCAAAATGAACCGACAATAAGGAATCATTCAAACTGAACTATGGTCTGTCGTGAAATAGGTGAACCTGTCGGGTATGGCGGGTGAGTCGGATTTGCAACACCCGGGCGTGAAGTATCCCGAGGCGTTAAAAAGCCTGTTCCGGCGCGCCCGGTTCTTCGATTCATCTGTGGACGCCCCGGTCAGTGCAAGAGGAATCAACCGGATTTCTGATCGCGTAGTCGAATCCCGTCATCTGTCCGGCCTCTGTTCCAGCCGGGGGCCGTGATCACCGATGCGCGGCTCGAGGCCGACGTCAAAACCGCTGGCCTGGACTGGATCACTGCCCTGCGTGCACCCACCATCCGCGACCTCGCTGCCGAGGACGGCCCGCTCCAGCTCTCCCTGTTCGACCAGCGCGACATGGCCGAGATCACCGCGGACGATTATCCGGGCGAGCGCCTTATCGTCTGCCGCAATCCCGATCTCGCAGTCAGGCGCAGCCGCAAGCGGCAAGAGTTGCTGGAGGCGACCGAGCGCCTGCTCGCCGCCGTCGCGGCCAGGCTGCACAGCAAGCGCCGCCCGCTTCACGGTGCGGCCAAGATCGGCATCGCCGTCGGCGCCGTGCTCAACAAGCACAGGATGGCCAAGCACTTCGATGTGGTGATCAGCGACACAACACTCGCATGGTCACGCCAGCAAGACGCCATCGCCGCCGAGGCAGCGCTCGACGGGTTCTACGTCATCCGTACCAACCTGCCCGCCGAGGCATGCTCCACCGAGCAGGTCGTGCTCGCCTACAAGGGCCTCAGCCAGGTCGAACGCGCCTTCCGCAGTCTCAAGACAACCGATCTCGACATCCGTCCGATCCATCATCGCCGCGCGCGGCGGGTGCGGGGCCATGTCCTGCTCTGCATGCTCGCCTACTACGTGACCTGGCACATGCAGCAGGCCCTGGCGCCCATGCTGTTCACCGATCACGACAAGCAGGCAGCCTCACGCCAGCGCACCTCGCCCGTCGCCGCCGCGCGCGTCTCGCCGGCCGCGCGAGCCAAGGCCGCCACCAAACGAACCGCCGATGGCCAACCCGTCCACAGCTTCGCAACACTGCTGGCCGATCTGGCCAACCTCACACGCAACACCGTACGCTTCGCCAATGCGCTGCCGGTTACTGTCCTCTCTCGACCAACCCCCCTTCAGCAGCGCGCCTTTCAACTGCTCGGCTTGAAGCTCGCCGCGTAGGCAGAACAAGATTACAAATATGAGTCTTGTCAGGCTCTTGGCAGGGACATCAGACGGAAGTTCGGCTTAAAAATTCGCCCTGATGCAGGCATTTTCGGCAACGGAGACCTCACCATAGAATTTTGTGGCCGTCGTTGCACAGGCGAAGTCGGCGACGCGCAGCCGGTAGAAAACGTGATTCTTGATGGTAACATGGGCGATTTCCGGCGCGCGGGCGCGGACTAAAGCGGGCGCGCGGTCGCTAACGCGGCGCCAGATTTGCTCCGCCACGCCTTTCGCGTTCAACCCGGCGCGCCGCACCACCTGATCCGGCGGCTGGTCCACCACCAGCACCTGCTTCGCCTCGCTGGCGGGTCCTGAGGCGATCAGCACCGCGACCTAATCCGAACTTTACTGTGTTTTGAGCGCAAGCCTTGGAATTTGTTTCCATTTATTTTGATTACATGCCTACGTAGTCAGCGTAACACCGAGTAGATCAAATGCGGTGCGTTGAATTTTGGTTGGGGCGGCGAGCAGGATGGTGAGCTTGTTGTCGCCGATGCGGACAATGTTTCTGGTCAACGTTGCCAGATCGGCAAGCAGGGTCTGCAGACTATGCACCGGCAGTCTGGCGCCGTGTGCGGGGTCGGTTTGCTTGCTGGCGGCTTTGTCGCGTGCGGCCTTTGATGGCCTGGCCTTTGCGACCGGTGATGTGCGTTGCGCCTCGCGCCCAGCCGGGTCGTGGTCGTCAAAGAGCAACGGTGCCAGGCTTTGGCGCATGTGCCATTCCAGGTAGTAGGCGAGCATGCAGAGCAGCACATGGGCGCGCACCCGCGGCGCGGTCCAATGGTATACCGGCCGCAATTCCAGATCGACGGTTTTGAGAGACCGGAAAGCCCGCTCGACGACGGCGAGATTTTTATAGGCGCGCACCGTGCTGGCGGCGTCGGATTGCTCGGCGCTCAGGTTGGTGCGCACCACGTAGATACCATCGAGGGCCGCCTCGGCGGCAATCGTCGCATCGTCTCTGGTGAAGTCAAAACTATTATCGGTGATCGCGGTGGTGAAGTGTTTGCCCATCTTGCGTTTGCCCAGCACGGCACCCAACGCCATACCGATGGCCGCCGCACCGTGCAGTGGATTTTTTGCTCGCCGCACCCGCGCCTGGAGTTTTACCAGCTCGGCCTCGGTGGCGGCGAGAAGTTCGTGGCGTTTACGGGTCCGTTCTTCTGCAAGCAGCGGGTTCTTGCAAACCACCAGGCGCTCGCCCGGATAGGCGGGGCTGGTGATCTCCGCCATGTCACGATCATCGAACAGCGAGAGCTGCAACGGACCGCCCTCGGCGGCCAGCGCCTGGATCGCTGGCGCCCGCAGTGCGGTGATCCAGTCCAGCCCGGCCGGCCGCAGCGTCTCATCGATCCGCGCACTCGTCAGCATGCCACGGTCGCCGACCATCACCACGCGCCGCAGTTTAAATTTCTGCTTCACCTTGTCGATCTGCGCCGACAAAGTTGATGGATCCGCCGTGTTGCCTTCGAACACTTCGACCGCGACCGGGCAGCCATCGGCCGCACACATCAGGCCAACCACAAGCTGCGGGCGATCCCGGCGATGATCGCGGCTATAACCGTGTTTTGCCAATTCGCAGCAGCGTCCTTCAAGATAGGTCGAGGTCACATCGTACAGCAGCAGGGCACCCTCGCTGAGGTGCCGCCGCGCCAGGCTTGTCTCGATAAAATCCTGTTCCTTCCCCAGCCAGTCGAGCGCCGCATAGACCTCTCCGGCGCTGACACTGCCCAAGCCCAGCATCTCCCCCAGCGAATGGCTGGCGGTCGCCGGATCGAGCATCCGCGCGGTGGCAAGTTTGGCCGCCGGCTCGAGCAGCCGGGCGATGATCAGGCCATAGGCCAGATCGCGTTTGCGTTGCGACCCGCGGCGCGGCAACAGGGCCTCGAGCCCGGCCCGCCGCGCCGTGGCCAGTGCGGCAAGCACATGGCCATGCGGCAGGGCCCGCTCGATCTGCACCACCTGATCCGCCGGCAGCAGCTTATCGCCGCGCAGTACCGAACGCAGCAGCTCAATCCTATCCATTGGCCACTTGGAAAGGTTTGCCAACGTCCGGTTTTTTGTTTTACCGCCTTCGCGATAACTCTCCCGCAGCAGGATCGCCGGCGGCGAGTTCCGATTCGGGACAATTGTTACGTACATGGTGCAATGGAATTAAGCCGAGTTGCGTCGCGTCAAGAAAAATCGTCAAAGTACATGACTGCATTTTGAGAGTTTCAGCCACTATCAATGCCTTACCTCAAAAAGCCGTAAAGTTCAGCCTAATCCGCGCGGATTTTCGGCGTCGCCGCCTGTCCGGTCGCCAGCGGACCGAGATATTGCAGCGCTTCCGGCCCCTTACCCGACGGCGCCGAAGACAGGCCGAGATTGACCTCGGCCGCGATCATCGACGGATCCGCCAGAAGAGCGCGGGAATATGGATCGACCGCATCGGCGAAATGGCCCTGCCGATCGGATTAACCACCTGGGTAGGCGCCACTTGGGATGCGGCGCAGGAGGCGAGCAGCAGCGCCAAATCCGGCCAGAGGCCCGATTGTGCAAGACGGCAGCACCGACGATGCGGGTATTGAATAATGGTTGGCAAGCCTACCATTTTTGACATCAAAACGATTGGCGCTTAGGGGCCGGAAGGAAATAAACGCTCCGCCTGTGCCAGAGAACTCAAGATGCCAAGCGGCTTTAATGACCGGAGCCGATTTGATTGTTCCCTTCCCACTCCTTAGCATTATCTTTGCCCGTGCAAAGTAGCCATCACGTTAACGATGGCCGGCCCGGCTACGATGAGAAACACGCATGGCAGGATGAAAAGGATCATTGGAATGGTCATCATGGTCGGCAGTCGACCGGCGCGCTCCTCGAACAGCACCAGGGCTTCCTGGCGCAATTCGGCGGAGAGCGTGCGCAGCGCCTGGGTTAGCGGCGTGCCGTATTGCAGCGATTGCGAGAGCGTGGTTGAGAGGCGCTTTAGCGTATCGAGACCGGTACGCTGGCCCAGCGCTTCCATGGCCTTGCGCATATCCGAGCCGATCTGCAGTTCGCGCGACGTCTGGGTGAGTTCCATCGCCAAGGCCGGATTGAGATTGCCTATTTCCTGCGACACGCGCGCGAGCCCCGCCTCGAGCGCCAGCCCGGCATCGGCGCAGATCACCAGCATGTCCAGCGCGTCCGGCACGCCGGCGGCCACCTGGGTGAGATGACGCTGGCGGATGTTGTTGGCGAGCGTCTCCGGCAGCAGCAGCCCGATCACGGCGCCGCCAGCCAGTTTCACCATCGTCCAGAACGTGCCGGTGCCGAAATTGTGCAGCACGAAAAGCAGTACCATTGGCACCAGCAGTGCCAGAAGGATCTTCGCGCCGATGAACAGGCCGAGGCCGCGGCCACCGCGGAACCCCGCCCCTTCGAGCGTGGCCGTCATTTCCGCCAGAGTTTTCCTCGAGAGCAGGCCACTGCGGGCAATCAGCACACCCAATGAGGAGACGAAACGCAGTAGAGCCGAGCCTTCCGGCTTGGTCTCGGGCGCCTTGTTGCCGCCACCAACGACGAATTCAATGCGGTTCACCAGACGTCCAGCGCGTGTAAGTTCGCCGATCACAAAAAAGCCGCTGACGGCGACGATGACAAACATCACGATGATGGCCGCGAAAATATAGATCATTGGCATTGGCGCTATTTCAGGACGTTGCTGATCATGAACTGGATGACGCCCATGCCGATGCCCATCAGTAGGATCGCGGCGCCGAGAATCGCCTGGCCGGAGTTCGTTGTGAACAGCAGAACAATATATTCCCGTTGCATCACGAAGATCGCACCGCCGGCGACGAAGGGCAGCACGGAGAGGATCATGGCGCTGGTGCGCGCTTCGGCGGTGAGAGCATAGCCGCGTGCCTTCAGCCCGACGCGCTTACGGATCACCTCGGCCAGCGTTTCCAGCGTCTGCGTAATGCCGCCGCCGGAGCGCGCTTGCAGCGTGAGCGCTGTGGCGAAAAACTGGTATTCCGTCAGCTTGATGCGCAAGGACAATTCCCGCAGCGCGATGTCGAGTGGAATGCCGATGGAGACCTTATCGGCAAGAATATCGAACTCAGTCTTGGTTGGCTCCATCGCGTCGCGGGACACCGTGCGCAGTGCCTCGCCCATCGGAATGCCGACACGTACGCAGCGCACGATCGTGTTGAGCGCGTCAGGAAACTGCTCCAGCAGCTTCGCGTTGCGGCGGTTCATGAACCAGTTGAAGGCGAATTTCGTTAGCAGCAGCCAGATGACCGGCGTACCGACATAGAATAGCGTGTAAAGCAGCACCGGATAGCCGCCCAGCGGGTGCGAGGCGAGCCAGTCGACGATCAGCGTCAGTGCCAAAGCCAGAGGTGGCACCAGCCACCATTTGATCGGGTAGGTCTCCGACTGGCCCAGATCGACACCGATGACATTCGCGGCTTTTCCCTTGATCTGCTCGGCGCGCGTGACAGTGCGCGTGAGAGACAGCTCCTCCTCGGCGGTATTTGCCGCGCGCGCGCTGGGCGTGACCACGTCGCTGATCCGGCTCGCAAATTTTTTCTGGCGCTCATGGCCCTGCATCACCGAGACCATGGCGAGCGCTGCCATCGCGACGAGGATCAGAACCAGTGCTGCGAGGACGATGATGTCCTTGGAGATCATTGCACCTCCTCAAGCGCTGCCATCCAGCTGCGCTCCAGGCCAAAATATTGCAGCCGCTCAATGAAGGAGGAGCGGATTCGGCTGACCTCGTAACGGCCGGTCAGGCGGCCCGTGGCAGTCTCGCCGGTCACCTCGAACTTGAAGATGTCGTTGAGCAGCTGTGTTTCGCCCTCAATCCCAGCGATCTCGGTCACCTGGGTCACGCGGCGGCCGCCGTCGCGCTGGCGCTCCACCTGCACAATAATATTCACCGCGGCCACCACCTGCGTGCGGATGGCGCGCGGGGTGAGCCCCATGCTCGACATCTGCACCATGTTCTCGATACGGGCGAGCGCATCGCGGGTGTTGTTGGCGTGGATCGTGGACATCGAACCGTCATGGCCGGTGTTCATTGCCTGCAACATGTCGAACGCCTCGGCGCCGCGGACCTCGCCGATGATGATGCGGTCGGGACGCATACGCAACGCGTTGCGCACCAGGTCGCGGGCGTTCACCTCGCCCTTGCCTTCCAGGCTGGCGGGACGGGTTTCCAGCCGCACCACATGCGGTTGCTGCAGCTGCAATTCGGCCGCGTCCTCAACCGTGACGATACGCTCGGAAGGGTCGATGAATTGGCTCATCGCGTTCATCATCGTCGTTTTTCCGGAACCTGTGCCGCCGGAGACGATCATGTTGAGCCGGCAGCGCGCGGCGATTTCCAGGATGCGCGCAATCGGCGGCGTGAGGGAGCCGAAGGCGATCAGCTTCTCGAAATCGATCGGCTTTTTCGAGAATTTACGGATCGAGAGAGAGGGGCCATCGATCGCCAGCGGTGGCAGGATGATGTTGACGCGCGAACCGTCCTTCAGGCGCGCGTCGCACATCGGGCTTGCTTCGTCGACGCGGCGGCCCACCGAGGCGGCAATGCGCTGGCAAATATTGGTCAGATGCGACCAATCGCGGAAGCGCACCGGCACCTGCACCAGCTTGCCTCCACGCTCCACAAAAGTGTGGTCCGGCCCGTTGACCATGATGTCGTTGATGCTCTCATCGAGCAGCAGCGGCTCCAGCGGCCCGAGCCCCAGCATGTCGTCGACCAGCTCGGTCGCAAGGTTACGCTGCTCGCGGCCATTCAGCTGCACGCGGCGCTCCGTCGCGAGGTCGGAGATCAACCTCTCCACCTCGATCAGCAGCCGCGCGGGCGCCAACGAGGCGACCGCGGTGGCATCCATGCGGGTCAGACAGAGCGCGCGGAGCTCGGCAATATCGGCACGGGCGCTGACGGTGGTTGTGGTGGCTGTCGCCGCAGCGTGATCCGCGACGGCGCGGGCGGAAAGTTCGGGTGCCAGAGAGGGGCCGGCCGACATCGCCTGGGCTCGCACCGCTGACGGGTTTGGTCCCGTCTCGTTACGTCGCCGGCCGAATACGGGCAGACTGACATCCGTCATCCACTACCCTCCTTTCTGCAGACGCAGCATCTTGAAGATGCCGCCCAGCGAGCCTGCTTGCGGACTGGCGAAAATCGCCTCGTCACGATTGCCGACGAAGCCTATCTCGCGCGACAGGTCGATGATTGCCTGGCGGAACGGGCCGCGCGCGGTCATCGCCGGTTCACCGAAATTGGCACTCTCATTCATCTGCTTCGGCATGTCGGGGATCACCACGTCGACCTTCACCTTCAGCGCGTCCTCGATCTGCTTGCGGGTCAGGCCGCCCAGCCGCCCCTGGCGGTTCAGCACGATGGTCGGACTCTGCGGCTGCCACTGGCCGTTCGGCAGGCTAAGCAGGCGCAGCGTGTCACGCACGCTGGCGAGGGATGGGTCCATGACGATGACGCGGTGATGCGCTAACTCGATAAGTTCGCGGTTGCAGGGCATCGGCAGGAACGGCACGTCGGCGACGATGAAATTATACCGCACGCGGAGCGCGTCGATCAGCCCGCGCGCGGCACCGGGCGTGTAACGCAGCGGCTCGTTGAGTTTTTCCTCCGAAGCGAGCACCTGCAGGCGTTCGGCGACCGGCTGTGCGGCGCGCTCCACAAAGAGCGGATCGATGCGGTCGGGCGTTTCCAGGGCCATGCGCAGGCCCGGACCTGTTTTTGCGCCGAGCAGCAGCGCGCCGGAGCCCATATGCAGGTCTGCTTCCAGGAACACGGTGTGGCGCTTGGCCATCACACCTAGCATCCAGGCGAGATTGCCCGCGATGGTGGTGGCGCCGACGCCGCCCCGCGCGCCCATGACGGCGATGACTCGGCCACCGCGCGTGGTATCCTGGCCGACCGTCTTGCGCGTAACCAGCGGCGCGAAATGCCTGGCGACCGCCTCGCGGGTGATCGGTTTGCAGATATATTCCATCACCCCCATGCCGCGGGTGAGGTGGCGGTAGAAATCGACGTCGTCAGTATCGCCGATCACCAGCACGCGCACGCCAGGCTCCACCACATCGGACAATTCGCCAAGCGCGTGCAGCGGCTGGTCCTCGCCGGCGATGTCGACGATCAGCACTTCAGGGGTCTGCAATTTGCCCATGGCGGCGATGGCGGTGCGCACCTTGCCGCGGCGGATATCCATGCCGTTGGCCACCAGCTCACCAAGCCCGTCCCGCAGCACCTGCTCAGTGGCCGGATCGTCGAGAAATGCGAGCACGGTCAACCGATCGGGACGGCCCATCGAACCGCCTTCCGACGAACCCAAGCGCAAAGGTTGCTCGTTCATCCCACCACTCCCGTCCAGTGAACGCGTCGTTTGTTCATTCTCATTGCCGCATCTAGTTCATGCTGGCTTGCACGCTGATCTGTTCCGGCGTCTGCAGCCCTGCTGCCGTGCCCGCGCCGTTCGGTCCCAGCGCCTTGTCCAGCGCCGCTGAGGCGGCGACGCCGTTCGAGTTCGGGTTGCCCCTGCCGGTGATAAGGTCGGAGGGCGTGGCCACCTGCTGCGCGATCGTCTCGTTCGCGGCCCCCGTGGCCGCCCAATTGCCGGGGCGCTGGAATGGGTCAAAGGCGCCCTCGCAGCCCGTGAGTGTTAACAGCACGGCACAAAATGCAAAGAACGCAGCGTGGCGCATGGCGTATCCTTTCATTGCACCATGAACCCTGCTTCGCCGGGAATGGTCGTGGCGGCCGTGTCGGTGCCGTTATCGCGCAGCAGCAGAATGCGCTGCAGGTCGTTGGCAGGGGTCCAGCCATCGTCCGGCGAGGAGAGCGCACCGGGCTGATTGACCGGATTCACAATATACGGGGTAACGGTAATGACCATTTCCTGCTGCTCGCGCTGGAAACTGTCGCCGCGGAACAACGCGCCCATCACCGGCATCTCGCCCAGGCCCGGCACCGCATTATCAGTCTGGTTGGTCGTGTCCTCAAGCAGACCGGCCATCGCCATCCCCTGGCCGCTGCCGAGAATGACCGTGCTGGAAGCCTGGGTCACGGTCAGCGAGGGCACGACGATGGCGCTGGATGAGCCGGTGGCGGCGATTGTCACCGAATTGGCGGTGCTGATCGTGCTGAGCTGCGGCGCGACCTGCAAAGCGATCCGCCCGTCGGAGAACACAGTTGGGGTAAAAGTGAGCAGAATGCCGTAATTCTTGAAGTCCACGCTCACCGCGCCATTCGTCTGGCTGATCGGGATCGGGAACTGGCCGCCGACTTGGAAACTCGCTTGTGTGCCGCTGAGCGTGGTCAGCGTCGGCTCGGCAAGCACATGGGCAAGATTGTCGGAGGCTAGCGCGTCGACCACGCCCTCGAACGTCCCGCCCGGCCAGGTCACGCCATAGCTGCCGGGCGTGGTGCCGGAAATGCTGGGCGCCGCCGTGCCGGTATTGCCGGTTATGGTAAAGCGGCCGATCTTGAACCCGGCCGCCGTCACTGCGCCCCAATCGATGCCGAGCTCGCGCGTTACGACGCGCGACATCGTGGCGATACGGACTTTAAGCTCGACCTGGATCGGCTCGCGCACCTCCAGCTGGTTGATCACCGTGCCTGTGGGAGCGATCAGTTTCGCCTGCTGCATGACCTGGTTCGCCTCTTCCGGCGTCTGCACTGAGCCACGCACGATCATGCCACCGGCCTCGCTCTCGGCCGTCACGTCTTCCCCGGGTGCCGTGATCTGGCTCTGCGCACGCAGCCGGTTCTGCGCAAACGCCGAGGGTCCGACCGTGACCGAATATTGTGCAATCGGGTTGCCTGAGCCGTCGGTGGCAACGATTGTCGTCTGGCCAAGATCCTTGCCGAACACGAACATCGTGTTCGGGCTTGCCGGCCGGATCTCGACCACGTTCGGGTCAGCCGCGAAAATATTGGCGACTGGATGCGGCAGCCGGATCAGCTTGCCGGCCCCCTTAGCCACGGCGATCCCGCCGACAAAGCTCGGGCGGTTGACCGTGGCTAAGGTTGCATCGCCGGCCTGCTGCGCATGTGCCATCCCCGCGGCAAGGCCGAAGCCGGGACGGTGACGGTGAAAAGCAGACATAGTCCAAAGCGGCTGTGCATCAGAAGCTGTAATCCTGTTCGGCGGGAGAGCCTTGGAAGACGTGAACGGTGGAAACCTGCGGCGATCTCGGATGCGTGTCGGCCAAAGCCGGGGACACGTCGCCCGCCCAGACGGGCTGCTCCGGCGGCTGGTTCTGCTCGGCCGCAGTGGCGATCTGAGCCTGGGCGGAATGCACGATGAGCGACAATTTGCCGAGATTGGTCGCCACGAGGCAGCGCGCCGCCTCGTCCGGCGTTACCTCAAGCGTCACTGTCTGCGCCGGCGGCTGTGGGGTCGGTCCTGGTGCGGCATCCTTCACCAGTTCCTGGCCGGTGGCGATCACGCGCACATCGTTCAGCACCACCTCGGCGGCAATGCTCTTGCTGTCTGGCGCTCCGGGGATCGTCTGCGTCAGCAGCACGTCGACATTATCGCCGGGCCAGATCAGCCCGTTGGCGCCGGAGATCGCGTCAACACCCACGGTCACCGCGCGCATGCCCGGCGCCAGCACCGCGGCGAGGAACCCGTGATCGCCGGGATGGATGACGGCGCTGTTCAAAATCGGCGTGCCGCTGGTGATCGAGGTACGGACCATTGCCCCGATCAGCGCCGAGCGGTTAGCCGGCGTGTCGAGGCTGGCGCCGACCGGCACGGCATTGGCCAGCACCGAGGCCCCTGCCATGTCGGAAGGCTGCAGCAGGCCGCCGCCTTGCATCGTCGTGGAGGCGACCAGGATCTGCGCGGTCGGCGGCGGCGCTACGGCCTGTTGTCGTTTTGATTGGTTGAGGATCGACAGGCCAAAGATGGAGACCACGATCAGCGCGACGATCAGAACCAGGAAAATCCCGAGACGAAAAACCATGATCTACCTAACGCTGAAAGAGAGTGGCAGGAGGGTCACCAGCGCGCCGCCGGCAATGGCGCAGGCATAGGGCAGCGGGGCGCGGCGGCCGATCCGCGAAGCCTCAGTCCGGAGGATGCGGCGCAGCCGGTTGCCATGACGCGACGCCCGCGGCTTCAGCACCAGCAGGCGCATCAGTAAATAGAAAATCGCCAGCGCTCCTCCGAACAGCACGACCCGGAACACAAAATTGAGCTCTGACTGCAACAACGGGGGGATCAGCAACGCTGTCGCCGCCCAGAGCTTGACGTCGCCGCCGCCCAACGCCCCGCCGAGCCAGATGACGAGCAATACGACGAAGGTGACCAGGGCGACTGCCGCCCCGGTGAGCAGGGAATGGTCCGCCAGGCGCACGGCGACGCCCAGCACCAGCAGGCAGACCGGCAACCAGTTCGGCACCGTGCGCGCCGCGATGTCGTGCAACGCCGCATAGATCAGAAACCCGGCCGCCAGAGCCACCAAGACCGGCGTCAGCACCGTACACCGAAAATTGGACCTGCCTCACCACCGTAGCCTTTGACCTCCGTCACATGAGATATGCCTAGCCATTGATTGCGTACCCTAAATCTAATTGTCATACCACGTGGCGGGCGCCTTCACTGTTATTTTTGCAGTTCGCTCACGAGTAAGCCAAGGATTCCGCCGCAGACAAGCGGGAATTGGCGTTAGGCCAGGACGACGCATGGCCGCGCGTTCATGACAACGCCCGCGCCCGACGTCCGCCGATCGCGCCGAAATTGCCCAGAAAACATGAAAAAATCCCCATATTTCCACGCAATCAACTTCCAGAGGTTGCGGCAGCATAAGGGACAGCATGAAATGATGAAATTTCTTTGCGCGCATTTCTTCCGCCATCCGCATTGAAGCGACGCCATCCACGCGCTGCGCCAAATGCCGGACGACAACCGGCTGGAGTTGTCGATGCATGCAGCTTCGCGGGCGTAAAAAAAACGGCCGAGGCTGCCCCTCGGCCGTTTTTGCAGCAGCCCAAGCGTCGCGGCGGGACTTAGAGCTCGGAAGCCACGTTGGTAAAAACATTGTTCATGTTTTTGCCGATCAAGGTAACGGCGCCGATGATCACCACGGCGATCAGCGCGGCGATCAGCGCGTATTCGATGGCTGTGACGGCGCGGCGGTCGACTTTGAGTTCGTTCAACTTGAGAGCGAGAGCCGTGCGAATATAATTAGCGAGCATGACAAGTCCTTTTAGTGTTTTAGATAAACCGTGCGATACGGTTGAAGGTTAGCAAGCCGCGCAGAAAATAACTTAAAGTTAAACTAACCCACACCATATCAACCCGCAACGGGTTGCCCCTTAGTACACGGAAAGCATGAGATTTAGTCAAGTTTTTCGGCCATTGACACGGGGATGACAAGGGCGTGAGAGCGCAGTTTTGCAATATTTTCACCCTTCATTGCGAGCGACGTGCCTATAAACAGAAAAAATGTATCAAACAGTTCTGATTTAGAAAAACGTTATGTTAATTAGACAAGTCGCCAATGTTGTTTCTGAATATTCTTTAATAAATTACATATTTTTTAAAATTTTCGTGTCGTAATGCATGGGCATTCGGCGAATAAACTTTTCGTGAAGTACGCCTCATCTTGCGCAAAGCCTCTTTCCGAGAGGCGAAATTGCCTCGGCTGGCAGGCGGATGCCGATAACTCCGAAGCGACACTGCAGAAGGTCAGCGCCAGGCTGGGGCTGATCGCGTGACGCCCGTGACCAAAGCGACGGCCATGACACCGGCGATCATCGCGTATTCGACAGCGGCCACCGCACGACGGTCGCGGCCGAATGCAGCCCCAGAGCCGGAGGATGGCGAACAGATCCAGGGTCTGCGGCAACTTTTTGA